>CBDBED010000002.1:0-445215 GCA_965204245.1 Dehalococcoidia bacterium | reverse complement strand
ATGGCTCCCCAAGCCATCCTTGGTGACCTGCGCGTTCTTGGGCGACAACCCGCCAAACACAACCATCAGCTTCGTATTCTCCGCAATCACCGGCCACGAAGTCCCGGGCCCGGTAACCGGCTCCAAGCTCCCAATCACCCGCGGCAGGATCACGCTGGCAGCACCAAATGAATAGTTGGTCACATACCCCACACGCCCGCCATAGCAGTTGAAGAAACGGGTAAGCTGCCCCTCGGAACTATGAAAAACACCCGCGCTACCCCACCCGGACGGCGCGTAGAAGGCCTCATTCCCATAAGTATCTTTGACCCGCTGCAACTCACCTGCCAACAAGTCCAGCGCCTGCTCCCAAGACACCTGCACCATCGGCTCCACGCCCCGCTTGGACGTGTCGCTCCGATGCCCCTGCTCCAGCCATCCCTGTCGCACCATCGGATGCGCAATACGTGCCTTGGAGTGGACCGCGCTCGGCACCGCATCCGCCAGCGGGCTCGGACGGGCATCCCGCCCAAAGGGACGTGTACCCACCACCCTTCCGTCCTCCACCTCGACATCAAAGATGCCCCAGTGGTTCCCAGTGTGGTAGCGCTTCGGTTGGGTGGTGGTCATGTTCATACCCTCAATATGTGGTCGGATTCGAAACCGGTTTTGCCAGCCAAATAATAACAGAGCACGGGGTTTCCCGTGCTCTGTTTCAGTCCAGGTTAACGACTCGTCCCCTGGCTCGCCAAGGGAGGGACGAACAGGCATTGGGGCGCTAATCGATCCCCAGTTCAGCCTTCAGTTCACTCACCGCCTGCTGCTGGTTGCGCAGCTTCCCGATGGCCTCATCTTCCTTGCGTGTCTTCAAGCCGCAATCAGGAGCGATGAACAGCCTGTGAGGCGGCAGATACTCCAAGGCTCGACGGATCCCAGCCTTGATATCCTCCACCGGTTCCACCAAGTGGGTGTGTGAGTCGCTGACACCCATGGAGAGGTACTTCGACTCCGGCAAGGGGTGGTCCCGGAAGATGTCCAACAGGTCGTAATTGCTGTTGGCCGTCTCCAGATCGAACATGTCCACCGGCATGTTCACCAACTCGTCATAGACGGCGGAGAAGTCGCCATAGCACACATGCGTGATGGTGAAGGCATCCAGCCCATCGGTGACAACGCCCAAGGCCCACGACGCCAGCTCCATTTCTTCAAGGACGCGTGGAGACAGCAGGCTCATCCACTTGGATGTACTTGGCCCCAGCCCGCTGCAGGTCCATAGCCTCCTCGTGCACCACTCGAGCCATCTCCATGACCAAGTCGGCGAACGTCGGGTAGTACTCGTTGAACGACCAGTCAGCCATAGTGTAGGGCCCGGTGAGCATCCCCTTCATCGGCCTTTCGGTAAGACTCTGCGAATACTTCCACCAGTCCAGCGAAATGGGCGACTTCCGCCCCACTGGGCCAACCGCGATGGGCTTCCGGTAATACCGGTTGCCGTAGGAACGCACCAAGCCGCTTATGCGGAACCCTTCCATGTGCTCAGAGAAGTAAGTAACCATGTCGCCACGGTACATCTCCCCATCCACCAGCACATCCATGCCCAACTCTTCTTGGACGCGTACCCAGTGCTCGGTAGCCTGCTCCTCCAGTTTGTGGAGCTCGTCGGTCTCCATGCGCCCCTGGGCAACCTGGTTCCGGGCCCGGAGGATATAGTCCGGCTTCGGATAGCTGCCAACGGCGGTGGTGAGAAGTCCTTGGGTCATGACAATACCTCCTGGGCCTGCTTGGCGCCTTCCACCAAGCGGACCAGCTTTTCCTTGGCTGTGACACGGGGCAGGAACTCCAGTCCTGCGCTGGGACTCAGGTAGAGTTTGTCTAGGGATACGTGTTGGGAGACTCGGCGGACATTGTCCACTAGTTCATCCACAGTCTCCATCTTGGTGTTGCGTGCATCCATGATACCCACCGCCAGCTCCTTGCCATCAGGCAGGTGCTGCAGCACGTCATAGTTCTTGCTGCCCATGACGAAATCCAGTCCGAACACTTGGAATGGTAGCCCAAAGAACTGTTTCTCGATACCCGCCACATCTTTGAAGAAAGTGCAGATTCCAGTCTTCGTAGTTAGGCCTGCGGTAACCACTTCAGAAGCCTGCTCAAGCAGCCCGATGTCCTGCTTGGCAGCTAGGATGCAGGGCTCATTGAACTGGATGAAGGGAGCGCCTGCATCCTGCAGGGCAAGGGCCTCCTTGTTTAGCGCGTGGGCTAGGTCCATCACCAGCGGCCCGAGCTCATCGTAGCAACCCAGTTCGGAGAGGGAGGCCATGCTGTAGGGGCCAGTGATTACGGCCTTGACGGGACGGGTGCTTTGCGCACTGGCATACTCATACCAGTGCACCGAGATGGGCTCCGTCCACTCGATCTTTCCCCTAGGCACGGGCTGCCTGTAGTAGGTATTGGTATCAAAATACCGGATCAGTCCGGTGATTTCGAAACCCTTCAGGCCGCGGGCAAAGGGAGTCTGTCCGTCCTCCCAAGCAATCTGGCCATCAGTGGGCAGGTCGATGCCAGCATCTATCTGCTCTCGAATGACATCGGACGTAACCTCCCGGATCACTTCCTGCAAGTCCTCCTGACTGGCAGCGCCGGTGTCCATCTGGGAGATGGTGCGCCGTATGTTCGGCCCGTCGGAAGTAGGCGATAACTTTGGATGGTTTCCGATTACGGTAGTTAGCAAAAAACGCTCCTAGTCGTCGGATATCGTAACGGGCGCATTCTAGCCAGTATTAGCTAAGGCTTCAACCTAGGTCTGGGTGTGACAATCGCCGCGACATGCTAGAATCACAGCGAGATAGTCATCCAGAGGCAACCTCATGGCCAGAAACTACTGGATGGTGGTGCTCTCTCCGGAGAACTTCGCCATCACCCGTCAGAAGAATTTCGCCTTTCAAGGGTTGAAGGGTCAGCAGGGCCGCAAGGTACAAAGAGTAGGCCCGGGAGACCGTGTGCTTTTCTATGTTTCCCACCAACGCTGCTTTACAGCCACTGCTACAGTCACTTCCCAGTGTGTCGAGGCCCAAGACCTGCCTTGGCATGTGGAGGACAACACTGAGTGGGCTTACAAGTTCGATATCCAGCCCGATTGTGTACTCGCAGTGGACGACTATATGGAAGCGCACTACATCGCGCCCCGGCTGGACTACTTGAAGAAATGGATACCCGAGGAATGGCCACTGGCATTCCAAGGCAACCTGCACCTTCTACCCAAGAAGGACTTCCAACTCTTGGAAGACGAGATGCGAAAGGTACACCAGCGTCGCACTCATGGCAGAGGAAGGGGCGACCGCAGGCAACGGCGGCCCGCCCCTGGGCCCGTAGCTGAGGGGACCACCGACGCCTAGGTTGTACAACTGCGTTCAATGATGGTGAGCCTCACTTCACCCGCCGCCCCTACAAGGGCGGATGAGGAACTGGTCCCGGCCCGCTTCTTGAGGCGCCTCAACCGTTTCGCCGCGATCGTAAACCTGAATGGCGTAGAGACCTTGGTGCATGTCGCCAACTCTGGCCGGATGCGGGAGTTGCTGGCGGTTGGCAACGTCTGCTGGCTGCGTCCTGCCCAAGGTGACCACCGCAAGACAGCCTACGACTTAGCCTTGGTCGATATTGGCCATACTCTTGTTTCCGCTGATGCCCAGCTGCCGAATCGCATCGTACACAGAGCTTTTTCGGAAGGCGCTCTGCCTCGATTCGCCGAATACGACGAGTGTCATACTGAAGTTACGTACGGAGAGAGCCGTTTGGATATACTCCTCCGGGGTCCGAGAGGGGCGTGTTTCGTGGAGACCAAGTCAGTCACCCTAGTGGAGGGAGGAGCAGGACTATTTCCGGACGCCCCGACCACCCGCGGGCGCAAGCACGTCTTCAGCCTGATGGACGCTATAGCCGAAGGCTATCGCGCTGCCGTATTGTTTGTGATACAGCGAGATGACGCCAAGTTCTTCCGGCCTCACGACGACGCGGACCCCGCCTTTGGACAAGCACTGCGGCAGGCGGTCGATAGTGGTGTGGAGGCCTATGCGTACACCTGCACGGTTTCCCTGAACGATGTCCTATTGGCCGAGCCGCTGGAGGTGCGACTCTAACCTTGTCCACCGTGAACGACCACTACGTTTACCTCATGGAGGTTTATCGACGTCTGTACGAAGAGTACGGCCCGCAGCACTGGTGGCCCGCCGAGAGCCAACTAGAGGTGGTATTGGGGGCCATCCTGACCCAGTCTGCGGCGTGGGGCAATGTGGAGAAGGCACTAGCTCGATTGAAAGCGTCTGACTGCTGGTCGGTTGAATCTCTGAGGGATGTTGAAGAGGGGCTCTTGGCGGAAATAATACGACCTTCAGGCTACTTCAACTCCAAAGCCAGAAAGCTCAAGGCGTTCATCTCGCACCTTTGGGAACGCCATGACGGCGACTTGGCAGGGATGCTCTCGCAAGACGGGACAGAACTACGTGCTGAGTTGCTTTCGATATACGGGATTGGAGACGAGACCGCAGACGACATCGTTCTCTACGCCGGCGAGCACCCCTTCTTCGTGATCGACTCCTACACCAAGCGCATACTGGGCCGTCTGGGCATCACCCCGAATACGACAACCTATGCGGGTTATCAGCAGCTATTCCATCAAGAGTTACCTCTAGATGCGGCCCTGTACAACGAATACCATGCACTGCTGGACCGACATGCGAAGGAGGCTTGTCGCAAGACATCGCCGGCATGTGAGTCCTGTTGCTTGCAGGACATGTGCGCCACAGGACGTGATGCATTATGGCAGTCCCAACGCTCCCTTGGAGCAGGGGACTACGTAGTCAAGACTTAACACTCTCAAGAGAGGTGCAGAATGGCACTGCTGCTGACCGACCCCCAAGTGCGAGAAGCCGTGACCATGGACGCCATGATGGACGCCGTGGAGGAGATGCACAGACACTATGCCCGTGGAGAGGCCGTTCTTGCGGAGCGTCGAAACGTCATCATAGGGGACAGCCAGCTTGCTTTGATGGGTGGTGGGCTCACATACCTTGGACTTTACGGCTCGAAGACCTATACGACAGTACAGGGCAAGCAGCAGTACCACGTCACTCTCTATGACGCCTCCACCGGCCGCTTGGTAGCGTTCATCCATGCTAACTGGCTTGGAGCCCTGCGCACCGGGGCTACTACCGGCGTGGCAGTGCGCTTGCTTGCCAACCCCGACGTCAAGGTGCTGGGCATGATCGGAACGGGCTACCAAGCTCACACTCAAGTGCTGGCGTCTACGCGAGCCCGTCGCTTTGACGAAATCAAGGCGTTCAGCCGCCGTCCCGACCCCCGTAACGCTTTTGCCGAGGAGATGAGTCGCTCGTTGGGACAGCCCGTCCGTGCCGTTGAAACTAACCGCGAGGCTGTCGAGGGCAGCGACGTTGTCGTCTGCCTCACTGTCACCAAGGATCCCGTGCTGGACGGCTCATGGTTGAAGGAAGGCGCCCTCTTGGTCAGTGCGGGCCCCGTAACTGTGGACGCGCAGGAAGTGGACCGGACGAGCGTTATGCGGGCGGCCCACATTATTGTTGATTCGATTGAGCAGGCCCCGTATGAAGCGGGCGAACTACTGGAGGCGGTTAATGACGGGGCCATCACTTGGGAGCAGGTGCTCACTCTGCCCCACGTGGTGGCGGGAATGAGTCCCGGGCGGACCAGCCCCAGCGAGAACATCTACGTGAAGCATTTCGGCATCGGCGTGGTGGACATCGTGGCCGCCAAACTCGCCTATGATGAAGCCACCAAGCGAGGCATTGGGTTGGAAGTAGACATCTAGTGCCTCTACGACCCCCCGGGGCAGGGAAGCATTTCACATGGACATCGGGCAGACCCTCTATGTCAGTGACAGGAATCTCTGGCGGGAGTGGCTGGAGGCTAACTTCGACACTGCTCAGGAGATCTGGCTGGTTTACCCAAACAAAGTGTCGGGAGAGCCGTGCATCGTCTACAACGATGCCGTGGAGGAAGCACTGTGCTTTGGCTGGATTGACAGCATTATCAAGAAACTGGATGACGTCAGGGCAGCGCAGCGGTTCACTCCCAGAAAGCCCGGCAGTGGGTACTCCCAACAGAATAAGGAGAGGCTGCGCTGGCTGGCCGCCAAGGGACTGTTGCACCCGTCGATTCAGGACTCGATCCAAGATGTCCTCAGGGAAGAGTTCGTGTTTCCCGAGGACATCTTGCTCGCCATCATGGAGAATGAGCAGGCATGGAAGAACTACCAAGGCTTCTCGGAGGCATATCGTCGCATCAGGGTGGCGTATATTGAAGCGGGGAGATCACGACCGGAGGTGTTTGAAACGCGCTTGAGAAGTTTTCTCAGGGCGACCGAAAAGGGCAAACAGCTGGGGCACGGGGGAATAGACAAATATTATTAATGAACTCAAGCGGCGGGAAGGATGGGAGCAATGCTGCCGAGCGAACTATGGCGTAAGATGGTGGAAGAGGAGCACGCCCAGTCGGATGCACGAAGGGGGATGGAGCCTCCACCCGCGGACCATTGGGCGCCTTTCGCGGCAAACTTTGCTGCCGACCCTCGCCGGTCCGATGACCAGCTAATCGGCCCACTGGGACGCGACCTGGAGCCCACGGACACCTTGATGGATGTGGGAGCGGGTGGCGGACGACATGCTCTGCCCTTGGCTCTGCGCTGTCAGCAAGTGGTGGCTGTCGAGCCTTCTCCCAGCATGTGCGCCGTCCTGCTGCAACTCACCTCGGCCCACGGCATCAAGAACCTCACCATCGTTCAATCCAAGTGGGAGGACGCTGAGGTAGAGCCTGCCGATGTGGTTATCAGCACTCATGTGGCCTATGTCGTACGGGACATCGCGGGCTTTGTGGAGAAGATGGACGCCCATGCCCGCAAGATGGTGCGCGTTGTGCTGTACCCTTTCTCGCCACAGTCAGAGACCTTCGAACTCTGGGAGATGGTCCACGGTGAGAAGCGCCTCTCTCTGCCGGGACTACCCCAGTTGTTGGACGTAATGAACGAACTGGGAATACCCTTCGAGTCGGAGCCTCTCACCCCCAACTCTCCTCGCAGTTATTCGACACCGGAACAGGCACTGGAGCAGGCGGCGCGACGGCTTTACGTACAGCCGGGCGATCCCAAGATGCGTGAGCTTGAGTTGGCACTGGAGCGGATGCTGGTGGAAGTGGAAGGGAGCTACCGTATCAAGGGCGCCCCGGAACTGGTGCCACACATGGTGTCGTGGAGGCCTACGGGCGCTAAGTGAATCATGGACCGCCGATGTAAGCCGTCACTGGCTTGACGCTGTAGTATGCATGCCCCATGGTAAGGCTTTCAACGGCCGCTCGCGCTGTGTCCAGAGAGGTAAAGCAGGGTACGCGCCGCTCGGCGGCAGCGCGGCGAATCTCAAACCCGTCCCGTAACACCGAGGCGTGGTGGGAAATGGTGTTGATAATGGCTTGCACCTCGCCCTGCTCAATCACATCCACGACGTCCGGGTGCCCTTCTCCCAGTTTCAGGGGGACACTGGACACCTCGCAGCCAAGGGCTCGCACCATGGCCGCTGTGCCTTCGGTGGCGTATATGGGTGTACCGGCCTCAGCAAGGCCTCGAACCAAGGGCACTGCCTCGGCTTTATCCCGGTCGGCGATGGATAGCAGGACCGGTCTTTCCGGCTTCAGGCTGAGGGAGGCGGCAGTGAGCACTTTGCTCAATGCTGCTCCAAAGGTGTGGTCGATGCCCATGACCTCGCCAGTGGACTTCATCTCCGGGCCGAGGAACCAGTCCACTCCTGTCAGCTTGGACATGGAGAACACGGGGGCCTTGATGCCGACCACCCTTTGGCGTTTCCAGAGTCCGCCCTTGTAGCCAAGCTCTGCCAGCGTTCTGCCCAGCATAATCTTGGTGCCTATCGATGCCACCGGCAGTCCCGTGACCTTGGATATGAAGGGAATGGTGCGGCTGGCCCGCGGATTGACTTCCAGAATATACACTTGGGGTTCGGTTGAACTGCCGTTGGCATCGGGTGACCGGGGACTGCGATAAGGGGCCCCTCCCAAGATTACCAATTGCACATTGAAGAGGCCCTGCACTCCCAAGCCCAGTCCTACTCGGGTGGTGTAGTCGACTATGGTGTCGACCTCTTCCTCGGTCAGGTTCAGGCCAGGATAGATGGCCATGGAGTCGCCGGAATGTACACCGGCCCGCTCGATATGCTCCATGATGCCGGGAACCAACACTTGCTCGCCATCGCAGATGCCGTCGACTTCGACTTCCTTGCCCTCGAGATATCTATCCACCAGTATCGGGCGGCCCTGGCCCACCTCGGTAGCCATAGTCAGGTAGCGGATTAGCTCCGAGGCGCTCTCCACGATTTCCATGGCACGTCCGCCCAGCACATAGCTGGGGCGCACCACCACTGGGTATCCCACGTCTTGGGCCACACGCAGTGCCTCTTCCACGGAGGTAACGGCTGACCCGGGAGGGCGTGGCAGGCCCAGCCGGTTAAGGAAGGCTTCGAATTTGTTGCGGTCGGAGGCACGGTCGATGGTGTCGGCACTGGAGCCGAGGACAGGCAGTCGGGCCTTTGAGAGGCCTTGGGACAGGTCGATAGCGGTCTGGCCGCCAAACTGCACGATGGAGGGCGGGACTTCTCCGCCGACACCTTCGTTGTCCAACAGGTCACGGATTGCCTCGTCGTCCAACGGCTCAAAGTAGAGTCGATCGCTGGTATCGAAATCGGTGGATACCGTCTCGGGGTTGGAGTTCACCAAGATGCTCTTCACGCCCTGTTCCTGCAGGGCCCATGCAGCATGAACGCTGCAGTAGTCGAACTCGATGCCTTGGCCGATGCGTATGGGCCCGCTGCCAACAACCAAGGCTCTCGCCCCTTCCAAGGGTGGGGCCTCGTTCTCCTCCTCATAAGTGGAGTAGTAGTAAGGAGTAGCAGCCTCGAACTCGGCGGCACAGGTGTCCACCATCTTGTAGACCGGTCTGATATTCCATTGGCGGCGCAGGCTGCGCACTCGTTCCGGATCGATGTCTGACAACGCGCCGATCTGCCGGTCGCAGAAGCCGAGGCGCTTGGCTTCCCGCATGAGTTCGGGCGTGAGGCGGCGGCTCAGCAGGCGACGCTCCATGCCCTCAATACGGGCGAGAGCGTGGAGGAACCAAGGGTCAACGCCCGTGTGTTGGGCGATGGATACCACGTCATCGCCTTGGCGCAGAGCTGCCATCAGGCCCCATAGACGCTGGTCGGTGGGAGCGAGGCCGTCATGCCCTTCATCGGTATTCTCCCACAGCAGGGAGTGCCCGCCGATTTCGAGGGAACGCACGGCTTTCTGGAGGGCTGCTTCGAAGGAGCGGTCAATGGCCATGACCTCGCCGGTAGCCTTCATCTGGGTTGTGACGGTGCGGTCTCCCGTTGGGAATTTGTCGAAGGGCCAGCGGGGTATCTTGACAACACAGTAGTCGAGGGCAGGTTCGAAGGCTGCCATAGTCTGCTGGGTAACGGCGTTGGTAATCTGGTCGAGGGTACGGCCCACGGCTATCTTGGCTGCCACGCGGGCTATAGGATAGCCGGTGGCCTTGCTGGCCAAGGCCGAGCTGCGGCTGACCCGAGGGTTTACTTCGATGACGTAGTAGGGAGCTAACTCTTCATCCACCTTTGGCAGGGAGTCCCGCACTATCGGGTGGGGAGCGAGAGCGAACTGGACGTTGCAACCGCCCTCGACGCCTAGAGCCCGGATTATGCGCAGGCTGGCGGACCGGAGCATCTGGTACTCTTTGTCGGGAAGGGTCTGGCTGGGGGCCACAACGATGCTGTCCCCGGTATGAACGCCAAGGGGATCCAGGTTCTCCATGTTGCAGACGGTGATGCAGTTGTCGGCCCCGTCGCGCATGACCTCGTATTCAATTTCCTTCCAGCCAACGAGAGAGCGCTCCAAAAGCACTTGGCTGACGGGGCTGGCCTCAAGACCGCGACGTACGATGACCTCGAACTCATCGATGGTGCGGGCCACGCCGCCGCCAGTTCCGCCGAGGGTATAGGCGGGGCGCACCACCAAGGGCAGGCCCAATTCGGCCAAAGCGTGTTGGGCTTCTTCCATGGAGGAGACGCAGTCGCTGGGCAGCACGGGCTCGCCCATGTCGGCCAGCAGACGGCGAAAGCGGTCGCGGTCTTCGGCGTCTTCAATGGCACGCAACGGGGTACCAAGAAGGCGGACCTTGTGGTGATCGAGGACACCCGCTTGGGCTAGGTCTACGGCTAGGTTCAAGCCGGTCTGTCCGCCTAGGGTCGGGAGCAGGCCCTCGGGCCTCTCTTGGGCTATGATCCGCTCCACGACCTCCACGTTGAGTGGCTCGATGTAGACGATGTCGGCGATGCCGGGGTCGGTCATGATAGTGGCAGGATTGGAGTTCACCAGCACCGTGGTGACGCCTTCCTCACGGAGGGCCTTGCAAGCTTGAGTCCCGGCATAGTCGAACTCGGCCGCCTGTCCGATGACGATGGGGCCGGAGCCGATGACAAGGACCTTGCTTGGTACGTTGGAGGAGGTTGAATCAGGCACTGTGGACCATCTCCAAAAAGCGGTCAAACATGTGCTCGTTGTCGAGGGGGCCGGGGGAAGCCTCGGAGTGGTACTGAATGGTGAGAAGAGGGTAGTCGCGGTGGCTGAGGCCCTCGACCGTGCCGTCGTTGATGTTTATCTGGGTGACTTGCAGACCGCCAGTCACCGAGTCGACATCCACCGCGTAGCCGTGATTCTGGGCGGTAATGTACACCCTTCCCGAAGCCAAGTCCTGCACGGGATGATTGGCACCACGGTGGCCGAATTTGAGCTTGAAGGTGCTGGCGCCAAGGGCGCGGGCCAATAGCTGGTGCCCCAAGCAGATGCCCAGTACCGGGACGCGTCCCACCAGCTTGCGACATTCGTCCACGGCGTACTCCAGCAAGGCAGGATCACCAGGCCCCGGAGAGACCACAACACCCGAGGGGTTGAGTGCAAGGATGTCATCAGCACTGGTGGCTGCCGGCACCGCGATTACTTGGCAGCCACGACGTTCCAGATTGCGCAGGATGTTGTATTTCAGCCCACAGTCAGTGACCACGATGCGAGGACCTGACTTCGGGCCGTTCTCATCTCCCCACTGGTAAACCTCGCTCGTGGTAATGCTCGCCACGAAATCCGTGTCGCCGTAGTGGGGCCCTTCATGGATCTTGGAGAGGGCTTCCTCTGGTTCGCTGGAGCCGAGGCTGCCCATCATGACGCCTTGGGTCCGCAGGCGACGCGTGAGGGCGCGCGTGTCCACATCCCATATACCTGGTATGCCCTGCGAGGCCAAGTATTCGTGGAGGGTCATGGTGCTGGCACCGTGGCTGGGTGTGAGGCAATGCTCGCGCACGACGAGGCCCGCCACCTGTATCCGCTCTGACTCGATGTCTTGGGCATTGATGCCGTAGTTGCCAGCCAAGGGATAGGTGAGGACTACGATCTGCCCGGCAAAGGATGGGTCGGTCAGCATCTCTTGGTAGCCGGTCATACCGGTGCTGAAGACGACCTCGCCAAAGGCTTCAGTAGGTGCGCCGAAAGACTGGCCGGAAAATATGGAGCCGTCTTGGAGGACTAGGTGGGAGGTGGTGGTCATGGGGTGGGGTGGGATGTGGGATTATTCGCCTTCATCATCTTCGTCATCGTCGGAATCCAATTCAGAAGACGAGCCGCCCTGATTCCTTTCTTGCAAAGCTTCGTGCACAGAACGAGCGAGAGCGGTCAACGCTTCCTTGTGTTTCTCCCAATCATCCGCGGTCAATCTGAACTGGATTTCGGTGCCGGGGATGCCCAGCGGGTCATGCTCGCGGTTGCCGGGCCATGTGTGGAAAGAGATGTCCTTCATGGGCTGGCGGAACTCATCCTCACAAAGCTCGATGGCTCGCGGGAAGAAGACGATCCCGACCCCACCCGGCTGCGGATCAACGCGCGCATAGTAGCTACGTCTGGCCCTACCCGTCGCGGCATGCCTTCGTAGGCCCAAAGCGATGCCGTACCTTCCAGGACGCTCGCGAGGGTTGTTCCAAGAGATCTGAAACAATTTCACCGCTTCAAAGGAGAAGGTCGTATACACCATGCTCCTTGGCTCGGTCAACGATTCGTGTTCTCCTTTCGTCTCTACTCAGTCTCCGCCTTCTGTCCCTACTACTGGGTGCTTGCCTTGCTAGCAGAGTTCTCCCATCCTGCCGGAACCCATAAAAGGTAAGAAGTGATATGTCCATGTGACCAGTGTTAGACAGAAAACTTACCATCCGCTCGGTAGCGTGGTCGACGCCCAAACCCACGAGTACCATCCGCACGGGTCTGAGGGATTCTAGGCTGTCACCGTTAGTGTTCTCGCCATACCATCCCACGAAGTCGTCAATTCTCTCGATGCCTCGCTGACCGGAGTGCCTTGCGACAAGATGGGCGAGGGTATCATCGTCAAGGGAGTTGAGGTAGGACGCATAGTCTATAATCTGGGCTACGGCATCCCGTGACGGTGCCTCTTTCTTTAGTTCAAACACCACCAACTTGCCGTCGTCGTCTACGCCAATAAGGTCCAGGGGCCCGCCCTCTGTGGGCGTCTGCCTACCAATCAGCCGGAGTCCTGGCATGAGCAAGTCGGGGTTATGGACTAGCGTTTCCTCTAATGTTCTCTCGGACTCTAATCCGCCCGCCGGTATTGGCCTTGCCTTTGAGCTATCGATCTCCCAAATCTTGATTTCGTCCATTGATGCTGGCCTCGTGCTCTTCACTGAGGTGGCGGAACTCGCCCCCCACCATCGTACCTACTACCTTACCCCTAAAGCTGGCGCCGTGGAAGGGGGTGTTCTTGCCTTTGGAGGCGAAGTGCTCGGTGTCGACGACCCACTCGTGGTCTGGGTCGATGAGGGTGATGTCGGCGGGGGTGTTGGGGGCGAGGGTGGCGTATTTGGTGAGGTCGCCTCCAAGGACTTGGGCGGGGCCTAGGGTGAGGCGCTGAATCAGAAGGGGGAGGGCGATGTCGCCACGGTGGACGAGACCCATCAGGGAGCCTAGGGCCGTTTCGAGGACGGAGATGCCGAATTCGGCATCTTGGTAGGTGCACATTTTTGAGGCGAAGTCGTGGGGGGCGTGGTCGGTGGCGATGCAGTCGATGGTGCCGTCGATGAGACCCTCCAGCAGGGCCTCCGTGTCGTGGGACTCGCGGAGAGGCGGGTAGACCTTGGTGCGGGTGTCGTAGTGCTCGACCGACGGGACCAAGGGAGAATCGCCGCCCATGACCCAGTGGTCGGTGAGGACGAGGTGGTGGGGGCAGACTTCTGCGGTGACGCGGAGGCCCTCGTCTTTGGCTCGGCGAACGAGTTCGACGGTGCCTGCGGTACTGACGTGGGCTAGGTGCAGACGACCTCCCGTGAGGCGGGCCAGGGCAATGTCGCGAGCGGCCATTACCTCTTCGGCGGCTGCGGGGATTCCGGCAAGGCCGAGGCGGGTTGCGGTCCAGCCCTCGTTCATCACGCCGTGGCCCGAGAGATGCAGGTCTTGGCAATGCTCCATGACAGGCCGACCCAAGTCGCAACTGTAGGACAAGGCAAGGCGCATCAGAGTGGCGTCTTGAACGGGACTGCCATCGTCGGTGAAGGCGACCACGCCAGCCTCAGCCAACTCCTCCATCTCCGCGAGTTCACGGCCCTTGCGTCCCTTGCTGATGCAACCGACCGGCAGAACGTGCACAACGCCCTCGGCGGCTGCTTTGCGCTGGACCCATTCCACCACTGAGGCGTTGTCGATGGCGGGCATGGTGTTGGGCATGGCGCACAGGGTGGTGAAGCCTCCACGGGCTGCCGCTCGGGTGCCGGTGGCGATGGTCTCCTTGTGCTCGTAGCCCGGTTCGCGCAGGTGGCAGTGGATGTCGATAAATCCGGGGCAGGCCACCAGCCCGCGGGCATCCATTGTGTCGCAGTACTGTGGAAGGTCGTCAGCGGGGATATAGCCAACGGCCGCGATGAGGCCGTTGCGGATCACCAAGTCGCCGACCGTGTCGACGCCCCGTGATGGGTCAATGATCCGGGCGCCATGAATCAGCAGCGGCTTTTGCGACACAAGTCCCTCCCGAGTATTCTGGTCCGGCAAATGAGACGCTGACCTCACGCCTTGGGCGCGGCCAGCATGTAGAGCAGGGCCATGCGCACTGCTACGCCGTTGGACACCTGCTCCTCGATGGCGGAGCGGGCGCCGTGGGCCAAGCCAGTGGCAAGCTCGATACCCTCGTTCAGAGGGCCCGGGTGCATCACCAGCAGGTGGGGCTGGGCAGCCTCCAGACGCTTTGGGGTCACCTGCCAGCGCCGGGTGTATTCGCGCAGGCTGGGGAGGAACCCGGCTTCCTGACGCTCCTCTTGCAGGCGCAGGGCCATCACCACGTCCGCCCCCTCAAGGGCTCTATCCAAGTCGGTATCGACTTCCACCTTTGGCAACAGTCCTCGTGAGCCGGTTCCCGGGCGCAGCATCTCCTGCGGCAAAAGCGTCGTCGGGCCGCAGAGGGTGACGTGCGCTCCCATGGCGGTCATACCCCACAGGTTGGAGCGGGCGACCCGGCTGTGGAGGACGTCTCCCACGATGACAATCTTCAGGCCAGCGATGCGGCCCAGCTTCTCCTTGATGGTGTAGAGGTCGAGGAGGGCTTGGGTGGGGTGGGCGTGCAGCCCGTCGCCAGCATTGATGATGCTTACGCTCTGGAGGGACCGGGCCACGAAGTTAGGGGCACCGGAATGAGGATGGCGCATCACGATAATGTCTGCACCCATGGCTTGGAGCGTGAGGGCTGTGTTGAGAAGGGACTCCCCCTTCTCAACGCTGCTGCCGGAGCCTGACATATTGATGACCTCGGCGCTTAGCACTTTGCCCGCTTCCTCGAAGGAGATGCGGGTGCGGGTGCTGGCCTCGTAGAAGAGGGTCATGACGACCTTGCCGCGCAGCGGAGGCACTTTCTTGATGTCCCGGCGCAAGACCTCCTTCATCGCCTCGGTAGTCTGGAGCACCTGCTCGATTTCTTCGGCGGTGAAGTCATCCAAATCCAGAACGTGCTGGCGTGCAGGCAGACGTCCCACATCGGGCACACCCTCCACGACTGCGGGTTCTGTGGTCCTAGCAGTCGTCGCCATGGCCTGCCTCGCTCTCCACGTCCTCTGTAAGAATCGGAAGCCCCAAGATTCGCTTGCTCACCACCACCTCATCCAGATCGTCAACCTCCATTAGACGCACCTTCACCATGTCGTCCCATTCGGTGGAAAATGTGCGCCCCACATAGTCGGCCCTGATGGGCAGTTCCTGATGCCCGCGGTCCACCAAAATCGCCAGTTGCACCTGACCGGGGCGCCCGAAGTCCATCAAGGCGTCCAAGGCAGCCCGAATGGTGCGTCCGGTAAACAGGACATCGTCGACCAGCACCACTTTCTTGTCGGCGATGCGAAAGGGCATTTGAGTCGGACGCACCAGAGGTTGGGCCCGCTCCTGAAGATCATCGCGGTAGAGGTTGATATCAAGGGCGCCGACCGGGACAGCTACGCCTTCCAGTTGGACCAAGTTTGAGGCCAGCCGGTCAGCGAGAGGAAAGCCGCGCCTTTGGATGCCGACCAGCACCAAGTCAGACAACCCGCGGTTGCGCTCCAGCACCTCATAGGCGATGCGAGTCAGAGAGCGCCGCATGTCGTCGGGGGTCATTATCTGGTGTTCGTGTTCCACTTGAACTTCCGACCGCGGCACCCAGTCACACGCCTACAAGACGTAGTAACGGAGGCTAGTTATTGACTTCAACTATTCCATTCCGCGCCCTGTTTTATGTCAAGGCAGGATGAAAGAACTTGGCTGAGCCATGCCTGGTTCTCACAGCATGGACGTGTGACAAGTCCACCTCAAATTGACGCTTCTAGGGGCCATTGTTAGACTCGCCAATAAGAGCGGCCCCGCTAGAGGGCCGCGCCTCACGAAGGAGGTGTTTCCAGTGCCCTCGCCTGAGGAGATGGAGCGCCTGCATAACGCGGAATCAGAGTGGCGAGAGAGGACGGCGTCGCAGCCTGTGCGCGACGCGCTTTTCAGCACACCTTCCAACATCCCCATCGATCCGGTGTACACCCCCGGCAACCTTGAGGACTCGGACTACCTAGAGGAAGTCGGGCTACCCGGCGAGTTCCCCTATACGCGGGGAGTCCATGGTACGGGATACCGGGGCCGGCTGTGGACCATGCGGATGTTCGCTGGGTACGGCACGGCCGAGGAGACCAACCAGCGTTTCAAGTACCTGCTGGAGAACGGGCAGACGGGCTTGAGCGTTGCCTTCGACATGCCCACCCTGTATGGCTACGACACCGACGACGGGCCAGCTGAGGGGGAGTTCGGCAAGTGTGGGGTGGCGGTCTCGTCGCTGGCAGACATGGAGGTGTTGTTCGACGGCATCCCACTGGACCAAGTCACGACCTCCATGACCATCAACGCCCCCGCGGCCATCATTTGGGCGATGTACATCGTGGCAGCCGAGAAGCAGGGAGTCGCCCAAGAGAAGCTGGGCGGTACGATCCAGAACGACATCCTGAAGGAATACATCGCCCAGAACGAGTACATCTTCCCGCCTGAGCCTTCGATGCGCTTGGTGGTGGATACCGTGGAATATGCCACCAAGTGCCTGCCGCGTTGGAACCCCATCAGCATCAGCGGGTATCACATACGGGAGGCCGGCTCCACTGCCGTCCAGGAATTGGCCTTCACGCTTGGCGACGGTTTCGAGTATGTCCGCTGGTGCTTGGAGCGAGGGCTGAAGGTGGACGACTTCGCGCCCCGGCTCAGTTTCTTTTTCAATGTCTGCAACGACTTCTTTGAGGAGATAGCCAAGTTCCGTGCTGCCCGGAAGGTTTGGGCCACGGAGATGCGGGATACTTTCGGAGCGCAGGACCCGCGGTCATGGTGGCTGCGCACCCATGCGCAGACTTCAGGGGCGGCCCTAACGGCGCAGCAGCCGGAGAACAACACGGTGAGGGTGGGTCTGCAGGCGTTAGCTGCGGTGCTGGGTGGCGCGCAGTCGCTGCACACCAACTCGGCTGATGAAGCATGGGCTCTGCCATCGGAGAAGGCGGCTCTTACGGCACTGCGCACACAGCAGATCATTGCGCATGAGACCGGGATCACCGATACGGTGGACCCGTTGGGTGGCAGCTATTTTCTTGAGACGCTCACTCGGCAACTGGCTGACGGAGCATACGACTACTTCCGCCGGGTGGAGGATGTGGGGGGCACGGTGAAAGCGTTGGAGTCGGGGTTCCTGCAACGGGAGATCGCCTTGGCCGCCTACCAGTACCAGCAGGAACTGGACCGCAACCGGCGCATCGTGGTTGGGGTCAACGACTATATGTCGGGAGACTCGCTGGAAATCCCGATACTGGAGATGGACCGAGAGGGCGAGGAGCATCAGGTGCGACGGCTCAACGAGGTGCGACGCACGCGGGACAACCACGCCGTCAAGCAGAGGCTGGCGGACTTGGAGTCCGCGGCGCGGGGCCAGCAGAACCTGATGCCGCCTATCATTGAGGCGGTGCGGGAGTATGCGACCTTGAGAGAGATGATGGGCGTGTTTCGGAACGTGTTCGGGGAATACCGCCCCTCGTGGGGGATCTAGGGACAGAGGAGAGGGGCCAGATTTGAAGATTCTGGTAACCAACGACGACGGCATCAACTCGCCGGGCCTGTGGGCTGCGGTAGAGGCCGTGCGCCCTTATGGCGAGGTATTTGTGGCTGCCCCTGACCGTGAACAGAGCGGCGTTGGCCCCTCTCTGACGCTACACGTCCCAATCCGGGCCACGGAGTGTGCTCCCCAAGTGGAAGAGGGCGGTAACGCCGTGCGGGCCTTCGCCGTGGAGGGCACTCCCGGAGATAGCTGCGTGCTGGCATTGGAGAAGCTCGTTGGGCCGGTGGACTTGGTCGTGTCGGGGATCAACATGGGTTCGAATCTTGCCAGCGATATATTCGTATCGGGCACTGTGGGAGCCGCGCTGCACGGTTACATGCGGGGGTTCGCCTCGGTCGCAGTGTCGGTGGCAGCGGTGAAGAATACGCGGTTCGACGTGGCAGCCACGATTCTCGGGGTCTTGGTGGGACGCCTGCAGGAGCGGGAGGTGGCAGGGCCTTTCCTGCTCAATGTGAACGTGCCGAATGACCCCATGGAGAGTATCAAGGACATTCAGCTATGCCGGCTAGCTGGCAAGAGTTACAGCGAGAACGTGCGTGAGGGCGACGACGGGCGTCGGAAGTATTACTGGATTACCCGGAACAAGCCGATGCACCGTGACGAGGGCGAGGACACCGATGTGTGGGCCCTGCGCAACAACCGGGTGTCCATCACCCCGCTGGATTTCAATCTGCAGTCCACGCAAGCTGCACGCTTTGAGGGTGTGGTAGATGACCTGTTGCCGCAGTTGGGCGGGAGCGTTGTTTCCAGTGTTAGTACATGATGAGGTGGGCCGGGATCAGCGTCTGTTGAACGGGGTCGACGGCGAGGAGGAGTCCTTCAAGCGTATATGCCCCCAACAAGATGGGATCGGAATCGTCTCCGAAGAGCACCAAGGTAATGACCGATCTGGCTGTGACATCTCCGTTGCCAGCGGCATGAGGGTTCAAGGTTACCCGCGCATGGCCGACTTGCCTCTCGACAGTCCGCCTATCAGCCAATTCCAGTTCGACTGTGTCCTCAGGCTCAAGGCCCATTTGTCGTAGCATGCTACCGGGCAACATCGTGAAGAAAGCACCTGTATCGACTGTGGCATCTACGGTCTGAGACTCTCCGCCATCCAAGCTGGCGATTGTCATGGGCCATGAGAAGGTTCCCAATGCTTGTACTCCTTATCAGGTGGTCTGGCTACGGCGAATAGAACTTCCCGTACCTAGCCCTTGACCATGGTGACCATGCCCTCGGGCGGGGCTTCCTGGCCACCAATAAGGAAGTTGCGCACCACTAGGTTGAAGGTCTCGACGCGGTAGCGCATTGGGGAGTGGCCCGCTGTTTGCCGTTCGTCGCTTTCGACGATGGCGAGAGTGGAGTTGGGTATGGCGTCGGCAAGCACCTCGCCGTGGCGGAGGGGCACCAATTCGTCGTCGCGACCCCACATGATGAGGGTCGGAATTTTGATGTCTCCCAGCCGCTTGGTGAGATCAGGATCACTGGGGTCGGCTCCGGCCAGCGTTGTGAGGACCTCGCGGCCCTTCCACTGGCTCTCGAATTCCTCGTTATTCTGCATGCTTTCCGGGGTGTCGCCGAAGTCGCCTGCTACGCGGATGGTCTCCATCTTGGTGAAGGCCGCTCCGTAGAAGGTCTCCCGATCGATATTCACAAGGTCGGCGGCAGGGCGGTCAGGCACGCTTACACCCATGGCGTCGACCAGAACGAGGTTGGACACGCGGGAGGGGTGGTCGACGGCGATGTACTGAGCAATCCAGCCGCCTATGGAATGGCCAACAAGCACGCAGGAGGGGATGGAGAGGGTATCGAGGAGATCGACCATGAGGTCGGCGTAGTCCTTCACCGACTTGACCCGCTCGGGCACACGCCCGTCACGCCAGCCCGGAAGCTGAGGGACATAGGGACAGTAGTTCAAGGCGAGGCTGAAGATGTGGCGTTCCCATGCTCCCCACCCGCCGAGGCCGTGGAGGTACAGCAGGGGCTCACCGCGCACCCCTTTCAGGTAGAAGACGGTGATGCCTCCTACGGTGGCGCTTTCCCGGCTGAACTGCGAACCGAACCCTGCGTAGCCACTTGTGACCATGGAATGACCTCAAAGCCCTGCCATGACGGTGCCAGAGACAGCACCGGCGTCAGGCGGATATGTTCATCCAAATTTTGTAGACTTCGAACTCGAAGTAGGAGCCTTCGGCGGCCAGATCCGGCTCGGGCGTTCCCTCGGGGACGGAGACGAGGAGGCGGATGGCGTGGTCCTTCCCGACCTCGGCCCGTTGCTGGAGGGCGACGGCTGCATCGAAGGCGTTCTGGTTGGGTATGCTGGTGAACTGGCCGTAGCTGCCCTCGAACAGCACCTTGTGGTCGTCACCGGAGGCCAAGGCCGTTTCCAGCTTAATCTCGGCGGTATCTCCCACTGGAGAGTTGTCATTGGTGGCGAGATGGAGGCGGAAGGCACTGCCCCGCTGCTCAAAGTTGGGCCCGGCAAAGATGACCTTGAAGGGTATGCCGTCGGGGCCGGCTTGGGGCACGCGCATATGCCATATCGCGGTAATCTGGCCGTTATCCCGCTGGACCGTCCTGCCGACGACCTCCTCGGAGTCGCTGGTCAGCTTGTAGTTTGAGTTGTCGAAGAGGGGAAGGGTCACTTATTCGATCTCCTTACGCAGTAGAAGGGCCTTATGCGGCCACGGGGGTCTGGGAAGGCAACCTGGGTATGGGGGCCTCGGTGCCGGGCTGGTCTATGTTGAGTTTCTGAAGTTCGGGCAGGCAGTACTTGGCGAACATCTCCTTAGAGCGCATGACCTTGTCGTGGGACATGTTGCCACAACGGAACATGCACAGCAGGTTGCCGTAGCCCGCTACCTCGGCGTCGTTCTTCAGCCACTCGGTCACGTAGTCGGGGTCGCCGCACACCATGACGCCCTTGCGACGCCTCTCATCGAAGGGGATGTCGTTGGAGAGGGCATCGGGGCCAGCGTCGGACGTGAGGGTGCGGTGGGAGAAGGACCTGTCGGTCTGGTGTCCGGGCAAGGCGGTAGGGGCGTTCAGCGGGCGGGAGAAGCCTTGAGGCCCGAACATGTAGTCGAGGGCGGGCTTGGCTTCCTCGATGGCCTGTTCGTTGGTCTCAGCGACGTGGATGAACCGGGACCCGGTGAAGGTGCTGAAGGCCGGGTTCCAGCCGTATTTCTCCTGGGCTACCTGCCGGTAGGTGTCGAAGCAGTCGCGGAACATCTCTGTAGGGAACCAGACTTGGCAGCCGACTATCCTGCGCTCGGCGCAGAACTCGATGCTTTCGAGGGAACCCGTGGGCATCCAGAAGGGGATGGGGTTCTGGATGGGGCGGGGCCAGATGGAGACCTTGGTAAGCTGGTAGTACTTGCCATCATAATCAAACTCCTCCTCAGTGAGGCACTTGAAAATGATGTCGAAGCTCTCCTTGAGCCTTTCGCGGCTGGTGAAGGGGTCGACGTTGTAGGAGACGTATTCCGCGGGGATGCCCCTGACTATGCCGCCGATGAAACGTCCGCCGGAGAGGCAGTCCATCATGGCGAACTCCTCGGCGGTGCGTATGGGGTGGCGTAGGGGAATGACGTTGCCTATCACGCCGACCTTGATTTCCTTGGTGAGCATGGTGACGGCAGTGGTGGTGATGTTGCAGGCGGGCTGGATGTTGAAGGCGGTGAAGTGGTGCTCGTTGGTCATGATGCCATCGAAGCCTTGGTCCTCGCTGCAGGCCCACTGCTCCATGTGCTCCATGTAGGTCTGATGCACCAGCTTGGGGTCACAGAAGCGGTTGCTGAACCTGGTCTCCCAACCGATTTCGGGAACATAGGGATAGGTAAGCTCATCGAATTGCAAGAGTTTCATGGCTCGCGCCTTTCTCCCGTGCACGGGTGGGGTAGACATTGTCCAAAGGGTATTGTAGCAACGAGGGGGTTGGCGGGGAAGGCCGGGATGTCACCATCGCAGGGACCCTCGATTGTTGGCCGGGGCGCGATGCGGGGACATGCGCGGTAATGCTCCCTCCGAGTGGGCGGAGACGATAGTCGGTGGCCGGGTGGTCGTGTTTCGTACCTTTGGTTGGTGCCGATGGGGCGGGAATCCGGGTTGGGCGCAGTCACGTGCCAGATAGGGCGTGAGACGCTCTTCGTAGCTGTAGCGATTTGTTTCGTATCTGAGAGGCGTCTCATTCGTCTCATGGTCGTAGCTGGGCCGTAGCTGACGATTCAGTCTCATGGGAGGAGATTCCGGCGGCTGAACGGTACTGGCGGATTTCGTCGTACTTGGAAGGGGGAATGTTGGGTGGATTGGCGTCGACACGCAGATAGGGGCATTCGACACTCCTCGTATCTGGGGAAAAGTGATTTGTATCTGAGCGGTGTCGAATTTGTAGAGTGGTCGTAGCTGAGTCGTAGCTGACACATGTGTCGAATGGGTGTTGGACGGCGGGGGGTTGGGGGTGAGATTGGGGTTGGAGGATTTCGTCGCGGCGGTGGCGTGAAAAAGCGTAAACAAATACAGGCATAGCGTTAGGCGTCGGGCAGATTTGACTGCCTGTGCCGAGCCGAGTCGGGCGCGTGGGTGTGACAAAATCGGATTGTCGCGTCCTGATGTATTTTCTTATCATGGTGTCCTCTGGGAAGCGGGGACGAAAACGAAAGGCAGGGGCGCCCCTGAGTGGTCAGTCCCCTACCTGCTTCCTAAGTTGAGGTTAGCAGCAGGTGAGGTTGAGGGCAACGGGAAAATGTCATGGGTCACTAGCGTGATACTCTGTGTGGCCACACAGGACGCGGGGGATGCCCGGGACGGGATGTTCAGCGATGACAGAGGAAGAACACGATGGCTAAGACGATATATCTGGCGAACCCCTACGGGTTTTCCACGCAGCAGAAGACGATGCTGCTGCCCTTGCTGGTGGCCGCACTGGAAGGGCTTGGGCTGGAGGTGTGGGAGCCCTTTGCACGTAATAACCAAGTGGACTTCTCGCAGCCGGGTTGGGCCTACCAGATTGGGCAGGCCGATTTCGAGGACGTGAGGAATGCCGATGGGATTTTTGCCGTCGTCAACGGTGTGCCGCCTGATGAAGGGGTGATGGTGGAACTGGGAATGGCTATCGCGTTGGGGAAGCCGACGTTTTTGTTCCGGGATGACTTCCGGCAACTGTCGGACAGTGCCGAATACCCGTTGAACCTGATGATATTTACCGGGCTGCCACGGGATGGGTGGCAGGACTACTACTACACGTCGGTGGAAGAGATTACGGCAGCGGACAGGCCGCTGGCCAAGTGGGCCAGCGGCCTGTAGCGTCACCTACCGGCGTCTCCATTCACCGATGTTCCAAAGCTCGCTGTCCCAACCGTTGATGAAGACGCCGAGCAGGGTATCGTGGTGAGCGGAGACGTAGCCGCGGTTGACCAAGGGAATCTCGTAGTAGTCCTGCACCCAGATATCGTTCAACTGCTTGATTAGGTCGGCACGTTCGGGTCCGGGCCGGCTTTGGGCTAGCTGCTCGAATACCTCGTCGTATTCTTCGTTGCAAGCCCTGGAGATGTTCCCGCCAGCCCAGTAGTTATCGCGAGTGGGAATCTCGCGGCACAGGGACCCGGAGAGATATCCTTCGGGATCAATACCGGCGCCACTAGCGAACATCTGGGCATCGGCGAAGAAGCGCCGATATGTGGCGGCAGCGTCTTCCACTGGGTCACCGCCGAAGAAGAGGCTGCCATCGTGCTGCACCAGTTCGGTCTCTATGCCAATCTGACGCCACCAGTCGCGTACCAGTTCCTGGGTGGCTTGGCGGACGGAGTTGATGGAGGTCTGCAAGGTGAGACGGAGGGGGAGTCCTTGGTATTCACGGATGCCATCGCCGTCGTCGTCTACCACTCCGTTGTCATCAAGCAGCTGAATTGCGCCCTCGATATCCTGTGCCAAGCAATCGTCGTTGGCGGTTGAAACGTAGAGGACGGGGCCAGTGATGAAGTTGCATGTGGGCTCTCCGCCGAAGCCGTAAAGTTGCTCGGATATGACGCGCCGGTCGATGGACATGGACATGGCTTGGCGGATGGGCTTGAAGCTCAGTATGGGATGGGGGTTATTGCCGCTCAGGTATTCGGAGCGGTCGTCATCCAAGCCGGGGTCGGGGTTGGTCAGGTTGAGAACGATGCGCTCGACCAAGCTGGCGAAGCCGGAAACGACGACGCCCTGACCATCGACCTCCATTTGGCTGAGCGTTTCGGGATCAATCTGCAGGTTCCAAGCATAGTCGGCGTCTCTCACCTCAAGGACCCTGCGAGCCGCCTCCTCTGCACTGGGTGCGCCACTAATCACGACGCGGTCGAAGTAGGCGGGGGCACCGTGGTAGTAGGGGTTCCGCTCGTATACCGCGTGTTCGTTGGCCGAGAAGGTGGTGATGCGATAGGGGCCCGTGCCCAGCGGGGCGTTGTTCTGAGCATGGCATTGGACAGCAGCCGCGCCAATGCAGTCGCCGAATTGGGCCTCGCTGATGATAGGCGTGCCGGTGCTAACGAAGGCAGTGTAGGGATAGGCCCTGGGCGCATCGAAGTCGATGCGCACGGTGCGGTCGTCCAAGGCGGTTACGGAGACGATGCCGTGGAAGGCGCCTCCCCCCGAGCAGCCCGTGTCTTCGTGCACGCAATAGCGCCAAGTGAAGACCACGTCGGCTGCGGTCACAGGCGTCCCGTTAGACCATCTGAGTCCCTCTTTGAGGGCCCATGTGATGGAGGTGAGGTCGGCGGCGACACCGCCGTTGGCCACCGTGGGTATTTCCCTGGCTAGTGTGGGGACTAGGTTGCCGAGGGGATCGTATTTCGCCAAGGGCTCGAGGGTTACAGCTGCGGCATCCCGGTCTTTGAAGCCTCCCGAAAGATATGCGTTGAGTATGGTAGGGGCCTGCCAGTACAGCAGGCGGAGCACCTGTTCTTCTCTCACATCTCCGGGTGGTACGATAGCTTGGCCGCTTTCACCTGCGGGGCCTTGGGGGCCGACCTCGCCGGTTGCACCCTGTGGGCCTTGGGAACCGGGGGCTCCGGTGTCTCCTTTGGCACCTTGGGGGCCGGGCTCGCCGGGTTCGCCTTGGAGACCGGGGGCGCCAGCATCGCCTTGGGTGCCTTGAGCCCCAGCGGGCCCTGGGTCGCCTTGGTCTCCCTTGGGGCCTTGGGGGCCAGCAGGGCCGGGCTCACCTGGTTCGCCTTGGGGGCCGGAGGCGGCGGACTCTTGGATCATCTGCCGGACATCGGACTCGGAAAGGCCGCCGGAACAGCCCAGGGCGACTAGGAGGACAAGCGCGACCAGCAGCGTGAGCATCTTCATGACAACACCCCAAAAACCGTAGTTCGCTCCGCGGGCAAGGAGGGAGGGGCAACCGGGGAGAGTCCGAGGAGGGTTGCTGACGATTGTAACGAATGACGTTTTTCATATCCAGCGTGAATTATAAGAGAGGAGTGGGGAGACTCCATGCCCGTGGACCTCTTCCGGGACGCCGGAAGCCCGATGACTGGCACTTGGGCTTAGATGACTAGCCCTTGGCCTTATTCGATTGACATCGGGAAGAGCGGGTATTATAGAATTCCGAGGTAGTGGTTGATTATACGTATCAATTGGCCCAAGCATCTACCAACTGCACCCAAGCCCCGACTCGCCGTGGTGTCCTATACCAGCATTCTTCCGAGTACCAACATGAGGTGTGATTGGTGGCTGGCGACGCAATAAACGAGAACGTCCGCTTTGAGCCAAATGACCGTCCCCCGCCTGCGGTAACTATCGGGGCGGGCGCCCAAGCCGCCTTGGTCACCGTGGCCCCTATCGTGCTGACCGTGGTAATCGTGGTGCGCATTGCCGACGGTTCGGACAGTTATCTCTCGTGGGCGGCTTTTGCCGCACTTGTGGTCAGCGGCATAACCACGTTCATGCAGGCGGTCCGGTTCGGACGGATTGGGTCGGGGCACATCCTGATAATGGGGACCTCGGGGGCCTTCATTGCTGTATGCGTTGCGGCCTTGAAAGAGGGCGGGCCGGCGACCATGGCCAGCCTTGTGGTGATTTCGTCTCTGTTCCAATTCCTCCTGGCAGCGCGCTTATCACTGTTACGACGGATATTCACGCCCGTGGTTTCGGGCACCGTGATTATGCTGATTGCGGCCACGGTCATGCCCATCGTATTCGGCACCTTGGAGGAGGTGCCGGAGGACGCGCCGGAAATGGCAGGGCCAGCGGCTGCCTTGGCCACGCTGGTGGTCGTGGCGGTACTGGTGCTGCGGGGGCCTCCTGCTTGGAGGTTGTGGTCGCCGGTGATCGGGATAGTTGTGGGGTGCGCGGTGGGAGCCCCCTTCGGCCTCTATGAGATAGACCGGGTGCTGGACGCCCCTTGGGTCGGAGTGCCCATAAGTTCGTGGCCTGGGTTTGACGTGACGCCGGGGGTGGAGTTCTGGGCACTGCTTCCGGCCTTCGTGGTGGTGACGTTGGTGGGGGCAATTGAGACCGTGGGGGACGGCGTGGCCATCCAGCGGGTATCCCAGAGGAGGCCGCGGGCTACGGACTTCCGGGTGGTGCAGGGAGCCCTGAACGCCGACGGCATGGGCAACCTGCTGTCGGGTATTCTCGGAACCCTGCCGAACACGACCTATTCCTCGAGCGTGGCCCTTGCGGAAATCACGGGTATCGGGGCGCGACGAGTGGGAGTGGTAATCGGCGTCTTTTTCTTCGTGCTGGCGTTCTTCCCCAAGGTCACAGCCCTGCTGATTGCAATACCCGGGCCTGTGGCGGGGGCGTATGTGACCGTGCTGCTGGGGCTGCTTTTCGTGCAGGGGATGAAGATAGTAATCCATGACGGGGTCGACCACCGGAAGGCGGCCGTTGCGGGCATATCCTTCTGGGTGGGGGCCGGGTTCCAGAACCAGTGGATTTATCCCGACTTGCTGGGGGATGGATTCCTCGCAGTGTTGCTGGGCAACGGGATGACCTCCGGGGCGATTGTCGCCATTGTGATGATGGTGTTCATGGAGTTGACGTCGCCAAGGCGCCGGCGGCTGCAGGTGCCGCTTGATGATGAGACGCTGCCCAAGCTGGAAGAGTTCTTGCGCACGTTCGCTACCCGCTTGGGCTGGGGGGCCCCTGCGGCGAACCGCTTGGTACTGGTTGGCGAGGAGACCATCGCCAGCCTGCTGGCGGCGGATGGCGCGGAGGAGGCGGCGGACGGGAAGCGCAGGCTGGTGGTCAGCGCGCGCAATCAGGGGTCCGGGGCTGAGTTGGAGTTCGTCTCGGCTGCTGAAGGCGAGAATCTGGAAGACCAGTTGGCCCATTTGTCCGAGCCTGCAGACATCCCAGACGGCAGGGAAATCTCCTTCCGCTTGTTGCGCCATTACGCATCGTCGGTGCGGCACCAGAAATACCACAGCGTGGACATCGTAACGGTGCACGTGGAGGGGAGCAGGTAGGGTATCATTCCGTCAGGAAACTGGAGGTGCGGAATGGAACAGTCCACGGTTACGGGCGATACCGTGCTTGAAGCCGAGTTCGACCACAGGTATGTGTCCTACGGCCGCTGGCTGGTGACCATCTACCTAGTGATATCGGTCGCAGGAATCTT
Organism: Dehalococcoidia bacterium; assembly: GCA_965204245.1. Taxonomy (GTDB): domain Bacteria; phylum Chloroflexota; class Dehalococcoidia; order Lucifugimonadales; family JAAXIE01; genus JAAXIE01. Next base: position 417,865 of record CBDBED010000002.1, on the reverse strand, counting down.
GGTGATACCCTTCTGGCTGGTGCTCAGCGTGTGGTACGGGCGTGAGTTCATGGCACGCATCTCGGCCCGCCTCACCACCAACGCCTTGGAGATACGCAAGGGCGTGTTCACACGCTCCGAGGCCACCATCCCCTTGAACCGCATCACCGATGTGCGTCTACACGACGGCCCGCTGATGCGTCACTACAACCTGCGTGGACTGAGAGTGGAGACTGCGGGACAGGGGGGAGGCCCGAACGCGGGCAGCGAGAGCAACCTCATTGGGGTGGTGGATGCCGTGCAGTTCCGGGACGCGATCCTGCGCCAGCGGCAGCAGGTGTTGGAGCCTGAGACGCAGGGCAGGGCTGCGACGCCGCAAGGGAGTGGTGCGGCGGATGTGACCGGGCTGCTTACGGAGATCCGGGATATTTTGAAGAGGATGGAGTCGCGGGGGTCGTAACGGGGGACAAATGACACGCCTGACCTGTGATGACGTCCTCAACCTGCTTCGCGAGCACAAGCCAGTGCTCGCCGACAGGTTCAACGTGGTCAGCCTCGCCCTGTTCGGCTCGTTCGCTCGCGACCAAGCCACGGAGAAGAGCGACGTAGACATCCTGGTGCGTTTCAATGGCCCGGCTACATCGAAATCGTACTTCGGTCTTCAGTTCTACTTGGAGGATTTGTTGTCCCGTCCAGTCGACTTGGTGACGGACAAGGGGCTGCGCAAGGAGTTTCGCCCTTACGTGGAGCGGGAGGCGCGGGATGTGTGATTCTCATCAGGAAGGGCGAGAATGGCGGCTATACATACGGGATATGATCGACTTTGCCCATAGGGTTCTGTCTTACACGAGCGGGCTAGACCGAGACGACTTCGTTGCCGATGGACGTACTTATGATGCTGTCCTTCGCAATATCGAGCTAATTGGGGAAGCAGCTACTCACGTGCCAAGCGAGGTCAGGGGAGCCTCTCCCGATATTGAATGGAGACAGTTAATTGGGTCTCGAAATCGTATCGCCCACGCCTATTTGGGAATTGACGATGACGTGATCTGGGACATCGTGCAAAATGACGTTCCGAGCTTATCCGTCAAACTCCAGCGTCTGCTTGATTCTCAAGACACAGAACGCTCGTAGCTCACAGTATTCGTTAGTGTCCCGCCTCACTTCTATTTCCCTTCCTTAATCCAATCCGCCAACCGCTCGCCCACCAAAATTGCGGTGGCGTTGGTGTTCGCCCGCGTGATTTGGGGGAGGACGGAGGTGTCGGCTACGCGCAAATTCTCCACGCCACGGACTCGGCAGTACTGGTCGGCTACGGCTGTGGGGTCGGAGTCGGGGCCCATGCGGCAGCTGCAGGAGTAGTGGCGGGAGGTGCCACAGGTGCGGAGGAGATAGGCGTCGAGCTTGTCGTCGTCGGCCAGTTCGTCCTCGGTGGGGTTGAGCCACTGGTCCACGATTTCCTGGTAGGCTGGGTGGTCCACCAGCCTGCGGACGAAGCGGAGACCCTCACGCAGACGCTCGCGGTCCCATGGGTCCTCGAGGTAGTGGTAGTTGAACCAGGGCTGGACGTTGGGGTCGGAGGAGACGATGCGCACCTCGCCCACGCTGGCGGGCATTTCCAAGGCGCAGGCTATGCGGAAGGTGCCCTCGGCCATGGTGTCACCACTGAGGGTCTGGAAGACGGAGTTGGTCATCACCATGATGTCGTTGGGGGTGCCGGAGTTGGTGGCGGTGTAGCGCAGGGCGAAGCGGGACTTGGTGATGTCGAGGTGCAGGGCAACACCGGGCTTGACCCGCAGGGCGGCGCTGGCCGAGGGGTGGTTCTTCAGGTTCTGGCCCACACCAGGCGAATCGTGGACTACGGGGATGCCCACCTCGCGCAAGTGGTCGGCGGGGCCGACGCCTGAGAGCATCAGCAGGTGGGGCGAACGGATTCCACCCGCGCTGAGGACGATCTGCTCGCCCTCGACGGTGAACACCTCGCCGTTGCTTTCCACCTCCACGCCCACGGCTTTCTTGCCGTCGAACACGATGCGGCGGGCTTGCACGTTGCCGCGGATGGTCAGGTTCATACGGTGCTGGATTGGGTTGAGGTGGGTGAGGGCGGTGCTCATGCGGATGCCCTCGGGATTGTTCATGGGGATGTAGCTGAGGCCGTAGGGGCCGGGGCCGTTCATGTCGGCTACTTCAGGGTAGCCCGCACCGAGGCAAGCCTGCCGGAAGGCGGCTTGGATGGGCAGGGAGGGCTCATCGGGCCGGCGCAGCACGGGCATGGGGCCGTCGGCGCCGTGGAAGTCGTCGCGGATGTCCTGGTCGGACTCCAGCCGACGGAGGAAGGGTAGGACGTTGAGGTAGCTCCACTGGTCGTTGCCGCGGGCGGCCCAGTCGTCGTAGTCGTCGGGCAGGCCACGGAGGAAGACTTGGCCGTTGATGGCCCCGGAACCGCCGACCACCTTGCCCTCGGCGACGTGGATTTCGCCTTGGACGGGGTTGATGATTCCCCGCATGGCCCAGTTGTGGGCCGCGCCCTCGGCCTCGGCATCGCGGGTCTCACCGTACTTGAGGTCGTCGGTGAGGTGCTGGAAATCGGGGTAGTGGGGACCAGCCTCGAGGAGCAGTACCGACAGGTTGGGGTCCTCGGAGAGGCGGGCGGCCAAGGGGCAGCCTGCGGAGCCGGCTCCGACCACGATAACGTCGTATTTCATGCTTGCCTCCATAGCACCTGAGTCAAAACTGACGGGCCTAGGGGAATGTACGGGAATTAGGTGATAAGGGTCAACGGCGGATTCGGGATCGGGCAACGCCTGCCTGCGTATATGGCGGCGTTGCCCGGATGACGTATATTGGGGATGATGCAATCGGGTAATAGTTTCCGACAGCGATGCGTGTCGGCCCTGACCCACCCGGTCACCGTGTCAGCGGTGGCCGTTTTGCTGCTGAACGATCTGGTACTGAAGTCGGCGTGGCAGGGTTCGTGGGCGACCGGGAAGCTGAGCGACTTGGCGTGGGTGGTATTCGCTCCTCCGCTTTTCGCTCTCGGGCTGTCGTTCATCACGCTGGGGAAGCCCCATGCAGAGAGATGCGCCCTGCTGCTGGCGTACCTAGGGCTGCCCCTGCTTTATGCAGCGTTCAACTCCCTGCAGTGGGTACGTGACTGGATAATCCGCGGCCTCTGGCTGGCTAGGGGAGGGGATGTCGGAGGCCCGATTGACCCGACGGACTCGCTGGTCATCCCGATTGGTCTGGCAATTGCGTTCTGGGTGTGGCGCAGCAGGCCTGCAAGGGGCCATAGCCTGCGGATGCGGCTGGGGCTGCTGACGGGCGCGGTCGCCATGCTGGCCACCGTATCGTCCACGCCCGTGGATATAGCGGAGCCGCAGTGGGGGATCGGGACGATGGCCGATGGGAGACTCATTGCGAATCTGGCGGACCCACATGTGAGCGATGACGGCGGTCTGACGTGGACACCGCTGGACATCGAAATAACGGACAGCAGGGCAATGGAATGGGGCATGACGTGGGTGGACACGCCACGGGGTATGTATGCCGTTGAAGGCCAAGAGATTGTACGGATGACGGATGGGGCGAGGGAGGTGGTGTATTCAGCGTCGCATTTGAACGATGCGGCCAACCAACGATTCCGCCAAGTGGTCACGAGAGGGCCGGATGACGACTGCTTTCTCGACTGCGTGGGCTATGACGACCCGCCTGTAGGGCTGAACACCTTGGTGTACCACGAGGGCAGCGGGAACGTGGTGGTCGCGGCCGGGCTACAGGGGGTAGTCGTTGGAGACCCGGAGGGAGAGTGGATAGGAGTCACGGTAGGCAATCTGGCACCCATTGATTTCTCGCTGGGGAACAAGCTGAAAACGCTGTTCGGGAACGGGACTCTTTGGATGGCAGCGATAACGCTGTCGGTCTCCGGCGTGTCCGGGACTCTGATGGTATTGGCGCTTTCCAGACCATCACGCCGCCAACATCTGCCCCGCAATATGTTTGTCGCGGTCGTCGTCGCTCTGGCAACGGCAGGCGTGTGGGTGGGCCTTGGTTTGTCTGAGTTCGTATGGCTTGTAGACCATGCTGCCATCTCCGGGGCAGGTCTGGCGCTCACCGCCGGCATCTGGGTTGCGGCGATGGCGTCGCTAGGGGTGGCGGGAGGCATAGTGAGCATTGTGTATTCCGTCGCGGCCTCGGCAACGGCCGCAGTTCTGGTGTTCACGGGTCAGCACATAAGCAGAGGCGCGGGTTTTTTGGATGCGGAGCTACCCGTCCTGTTGATACCGCTGGGTCTGTTCTTTGGGGCGATAGCGTTCTTTATTGCCAAGCCTTCGCTGGGACAACTGCCTGCCATCATTGCTGCTTTCCTTCTATCGGTGGGGCTGATAGCCTTCGCGATGATGATAGGGGTGCTTCAGGGGTTCCAACTGGGGTATGCCACGCTGTATGCGTTCGGTTTCGTGATTGTTTTGTGCATGTTGCTGGGGCGGCAGCTTCGCCGCTCTTGAATGGCTTCCCGATAGCTCAGGTCCATTGCTTGGCCCCGTACCGCCTCTATTGGCGGTAGACACTAATAGCGCATCGTGCTACTATAACAAAGTGATTGCAAGTTACCGTGACCGGGATACCCAAGCAGTTGCAGAGCGCCAACGGGTCGCCAAGTTTTCCCAGGATCTTCAAAGACAAGCCCAACGCAAACTAATGATTCTGAACAACGCCCAAGACCTGAACGACCTCCGCGTCCCGCCCGGCAACCGTTTGGAGGCTCTTGTTGGTGGTCGCGCAGGGCAGTACAGCATTCGAATCAACAATCAGTGGCGCATCTGCTTCGTATGGAGGGAAGGTGACGCCCATATGGTCGAGATCGTGGACTACCATTAGGGCTGGAGAAAGGAGTTGGTGAGAATCATGCAAGTATCAGGAGAACTGCCTCCCATCCACCCCGGCGAAATCCTTGAGGAAGAGTTCCTCCACCCGATGAATGTGACCCAATACCGGTTGGCCAAGGCAATCGGTGTGGACCCGCGGCGTATCCATGCCATCGTGCGGGGTGAGAGGGCCATCACGGCGGAGACCGCTCTGCTGTTGTCGCGCTTTTTCGGAAATTCGGCTGCCTTCTGGATGGGCCTACAGGGGCAGTACGACTTGGAGTGCGCCAAGGACCGCATCGCTCACAGGTTGGAGATGGTGGCGGCGTTCACTTCCGACTAGAGTGAGGCGACTAGACAGCAAGGCGATTGGGCCAACCGTTAGCACTGCTCCATACCAGCTATTCTCTCCATAGGCGGGTCACATAGATGTTCAGCTATATCGACCATCTGGAATGCAGCGTGTGTGGGGCGGTGTACCCTCACAACAAGCCCATCCGCACCTGCACGGCATGCAACAAGGTGTTGCTGGTGCGGTATGACCTGCCACGGCTGAGGCGGGAGGTGGACAAGGGAGCGATTGAGGGGCGGCAGGCCGGGATGTGGAGCTTTTCGGAGTTGCTGCCGGCATCGACCCCGGAGGACATCATCACCTTGGGAGAGGGTGGGACGCCGCTATTGCATGCGCAGCGGTTGGGGCAATCGCTGGGCATGCCAAGCCTGTACATCAAGGATGAGGGACTGAACCCGACAGGGACATTCAAGGCTAGGGGGCTGGCGGCCGCGGTGTCCAAGGCCAAGGAGGTCGGGCTGACACGGCTCATCATGCCTTCGGCGGGCAATGCGGCCGGGGCCATGGCAGCCTATGCCGCCCGTGGCGGGATTGAGGCCCATGTGTACATGCCGCAGGACGCACCGGATGGCAACAAGCTGGAGTGCATTACGCTGGGGTCGGAATTGAACTTGGTGGATGGGCATATCGGCGATGCCGGTGTGCTATCGCGGGCAAGGGCTGCCGAGGAGGGGATGTTCGACCTCTCGACGATGCAGGAGCCCTACCGGGCCGAGGGCAAGAAGACGATGGGACTGGAGATTGCGCTGCAACTGGGATGGCGCATGCCCGAGGCCATCATCTACCCCACGGGAGGGGGCACCGGAATCATAGGCATGTGGAAGGGCTACCACGAGCTTCTGGAACTGGGCTGGGTGGAGGGCAAGCTGCCACGGTTCATTGCCGTTCAGGCCGAGGGATGCCAGCCAGTGGTGCATGCTTACGAGTCGGGGACGGACGCGTCGCAGGCTTGGCCCAACCCCCATACCATCGCCGACGGGCTCCGGGTGCCCCATCCCTTTGCGGACTACATCGTGCTGCAGGCGATACGGGAAGCAGGGGGCACCGCGCTTACCGTCTCCGACCCGGAGATGGTGGACGCCATGAAGGAGATGGCGGCGGCAGAGGGGGTGTTCGCCTGCCCGGAAGGGGCTGCCACGCTGGTGGCGGCGCGGAAGCTGCTGGCTGCGGGGCAGTTGGACCCGGAGGGGACGACGGTGCTGCTGAACACAGGTTCAGCGTACAAGTATCTAAGTTTGCTTGGCTGACAGGTACTAGGTCTCATTCAATACTTGGGGCGTCATTGAAGCCTTGGCCCCAATCCGTTACGATGTGCTGTTGCCCAATCGCCCCCGAAGGGCAAGTCGCCCCTACAAGGTTGGGAAATGCTGGGGTCCCTTTTTCGGGTGCAGGACGACTACCTGCATCTAGGCTCTATGAACATCCACTATGCTTGGGTCATAGTGGTGTTGGCCACCATTATGTGGACCATCAGCAGCTCCTTCCGCTTCGCTACCGCCGTATTGTTGGACCACCTGCAAGACCCCGTTGACGGCTTTGGCTGGGGCTATGCGTGGATCGCTATTGGATACAGTATCCAATGGGTTATTTCGGCATTCGCCTCGCCGATAATGGGTTGGATGGGAGAGCGGTATGGGCTCCGCCGTCTCCTGATTCTGGGGGCTGCCCTTTTCGTTCTCGGAATGGTGCTGACTGGCTACATGACCGAGATCTGGCAGTTCTATCTGTACTTCGGATTCCTTCTCGGCATAGCAATGACCGTGTTCCAAGTGCCTCTGGTCTCCAGCGTCACCACTTGGTTCAGGACCAATCTGGGAGCAGCGATAGGGGGCATGCAGGCCATCCAGAGCTTGGGCACGATACTTCTTCTGCCCGTGGTGGCCATTCTCTTCAGTGCCTTTGGATTGAGCTGGACTTTCATACTTCCGGGCGTCATCGGCGGGGTTTTCCTTTTCATCATGATCCCCTTCTATTTCGACGACCCGTCCAAGGCAAAGATGCGGCCCTATGGGGCCGCTCCCGATGAGCCCGTTGTTCCATCACAGAGAGATGCCCAGACCAAGGTGCGCAGCCAAGTGTTCTTTGCGCAAGCGCGGCGTACCGGAGCTTTCTGGAACCTTATAGGCATCCATTTCTGGGCGTGCATGGGCCACAACATCTTCATCGTTTTCCTGCTGCCTTGGGCCATCGACCAAGGCGTCTCCAGGACCTCCGCAGTGGCGATTTTCACTGTGATGCAGGTGTTCAGCATGCTGGCGCGGTTCTTCGTCCCCATCATGGCCGACCGGATGGGGGCAAAGAGCATGATGGTGCTGTGCTTCTCGTTGCAGGTATTCCCCTGCCTGCTGCTACTGGTGAACCAGGACCCGTGGTCGTTCTTTGTGTTTGCAGCCCTGTTCGGGATAGGAATGGGCGGAGAGGTGCCGCTGTTCCCCATCATCAACCGGCAGTATTTCGGCAGCGCACCCATCGGTTCAGTGTATGGCTGGGAGATGTTCGGCAACGGATGGGGCATGGCCTTGGGCCCGTTCTTTGGCGGCTTGGTGATGGACTGGGTCGGGTTCGAGGCCGCCGTGTTGCTGTCCATGGGATTCAGCATTGTTGCGGTACTGTCAGCCGTAGTGCTTCCCAAGACCAACAAGTTGCTGACTCCCAATTGGGAAGACCTCGTGCCGGAAGCCGTACAGACGCCGGCAGCCACACCTACATCCCCCGCCCCGTCCTCGAGCCCATAGGAGGTAGGCCATAGTCAGCAGCTTGTTGCGCCCCTTGGAGGTCACCCTCACTTTCGACGACCGGCCGTACAGGCTGGGCGGCTTGATACCCGTGACCGTGGACTTGCAAGCCCGGCGCGAGGTGTCGGTGCGCGGCGGGTGGGTCGACCTGCTGTGCCACGAAGAATGGACGGCCAGCTACGTCATGGATGCCCCCACCTCGTCGCGTCCCATGATTGTGGGCGGAGGCGGACTCCCCGCCACTGTCATGCCGACCCCAACTGCGCCAAGGCGCGTGTCGGAGGAGAAGAAGCAGACGTATGTCCACAGCCGGGTGGTCTTTCTGGAGGGGTTGCAGTTGCCCGAGGGGTCCAACGTGACCTACAACGCCCGCTTGCAGATTGAGCCGGACCCGCCGGACCACATCGCCGTGAGCACGGTCACATGGCGCCTTGCCATGTCCATCGACCTGCCGCGGACATTGGACGTCCACCTGAATTGCCCGATTGTGCTTGATCTGGAACGAGAACGCTCCTAGTGCAGCCAAGCTCCCAGGAAACCCAGACTCCTAACACGCCCAAACTCCTAGTACAGCCAACGGGAGGGAGATATGCCGGATTCCACCATCAAAGCAGACCTCGTCCTGCAGAACGCCAATGTCATCACCATTGACCGGCAGCGCCCCCGGGCGCGGTCGGTAGCAGTGCGGGACGGCACGTTCGCAGCGATAGGCAACGGCGACAACCTAGCCGACCTGATTGGGCCGGATACGGAGGTCATGGACATCGGGGGCAAGACGGTGCTGCCCGGGTTCATTGACGCGCACATACACGTGCTGACCAGCGGCATACGACATGTGATGGCCGCCGACTGCGCCCTGCCAAGCATCCGGGACGTACAGGATGCCCTGCGACAACAGACGGTGGGAGTCCCCGCGGGCCAGTGGGTGCAGGGGTTCAAGTATGACGACACCAAGACGGAGGAGAACCGCTTCCTGAACCGCCATGATCTCGATGCCGTCAGCACCGAGCACCCCATTCTGGTGGCGCACCGCGCCGGGCACGTCTACTACACCAACAGCCTTGGGCTGGAGCGGGCGGGGTTCACGCGGGATACGCCCGATCCCCATGGAGGGCGGTTTGGCCGTGACGAGTCGGGGGATCTGAACGGCGTGATGTATGAGCGGGCCGTGGAACCCATCACATACAACCACCTGCCCGTGGTGACTCCCGACATACGCCTCCAAGGACTCAGGCGCATCTGCGAGATGTTGAATGAAGTTGGGCTCACCAGCGTGCATGACGCCAAGGTATCGAACATTGAACTGGAGACCTACCAGCAGGGACAGCGGAACGGCGATTTGACGCTGCGGGCCTACCTGCTGATGTACCACGACCATTTTGAGGCCCTGCGGGATGCCGGCGTGAGGAGCGGGTTCGGTGACGAGCGTCTGCGGGTCGGGGGCATCAAGATGGTGGCCGACGGGGCGATAGCAGCGCGCACCGCTTACCTCTCAGAGCCTTATGTCGGAAGCCCCTGCGACCACGGCATCCTCGCCATGAGCGCCGATGAAATCGAGGAGCGGGTGATGCAGGTGCACCAAGCTGGCTTCCAAGTGTGCATCCATGCCAATGGCGACTCCGCCATCGATGCCGTACTCTCCGCCTACCAGAAGGCCCAGGATGCTTTCCCGAGGCAGGACCCACGGCATCGGCTGGAACACTGCACGGTGGTGAACCCCGACCTGCTCAGTCGCATCAAGGCCTTGGGGTGCGTGGCCACCCCATTCTGCACCTACATCTACTACCACGGCGAGAAGATGCCCTTCTACGGCGAAAGCCGGGTCGAGTGGATGTTTGCCCAGCGCTCGTTCCTGGATTACGGCATCAATGCCACCGGGGCCACCGACTATCCTCCCGGACCCTATGAGCCGCTGCTGGGAATCCAGAGTTGCGTGACCCGCACCGACAGCACCGGCCGCGTCTGGGGGGCCAACCAAGCCGTGTCAGTGGAAGAAGCCCTGCGCATTTACACCATGCACGGGGCCTATGCCTCTTTCGAGGAGGACATCAAAGGCTCGATTGAGGCGGGCAAGCTGGCAGACATGGTGGTGCTGGACCAAGACCCAACACAGATAGACCCCATGACCATCAAGGATATCCCCGTGCTGCGTACGATCGTCGGGGGCAAGACGGTCTACGAAGCGTAGCGGATGCCGATGGACGCGCATTGCTGGGTGGTCTTGGCCGGACACGCCTCTTGCAGGGTCAATACCGTGCGTGGTCTTGCTAGGACACGCCTGCCAGCCGTATATTCTAGCTATGTTTGATTTTCATACACACACGTTTCTAAGTGACGGCGTTCTTTCGCCCATCGAACTCATCCGCCGTGCGAGGGCCATTGGTTACGAGGTAATGGCCATAACCGACCACGTGGGCTACGGCAACGTGGAATACGTGGTGAAAACCTTGGTCCACGACTGCCATGCGGCATCTCAGCGGTGGGACATTCTGGCCCTGCCGGGAGTGGAAATCACCCATGTGCCCAAGGAGGACATCGACCTTGTGGCGCAGGATTCCAAGCGATTGGGCGCACGGGTCGTCATCGTCCATGGCGAGACCGTCGTCGAACCAGTGGAGCCGGGGACGAATCACGCGGCCATAGCATCGGAACACGTGGACATACTGGCCCACCCGGGGTTGCTCGATCTAGAGGACGCTTACTTGGCGGCTAGAAACGGGACATATCTTGAGGTGACAGCAAGGAAAGGCCATAGCCTGGCCAACGGTCACGTTGTGAACATGGCAAGGCTGGCGGGGGCCACCACTGTTCTGGACTCAGACACGCACGAACCGGGAGACCTGTTGACTCCCGATTTCGCTCGCAAGGTCATACTCGGTGCAGGGATTGAGGAACAACAGATGCACAGCATCTTGCGAGAGAACCCGCAGAGGCTGTTGCAGAAGCTAGGCGTCCCACAGGCGGCCAAGACCGGCGTCTAGGCTCGCCCTCCCGCCGTAATCGAGTGAGAGCCTAGGCTTTGCCTATGCGGAACACCTTGGTCCCGCAGATGGGACAAGTGCCCTGAGTCGCAGGCCTACCGTTTTTCAATTGCACTTGAGTAGGGCCACTTATCTCACGCTTTGCTCTACACTTGAAGCAATAGGCTTCCACAACCAGCCCTCCCACTACAGGTTAGATTTCAAGTCTACGTAGATATGTAAACTTGTCAAGGATATTGCGCAAGCAATTACCAACTTCCGGTAGGCAACAGCTACGGCTGGGAACCGCTGGCCACAGGACAGTACGGGGATACCGTATCCAACTGGAATACCAGCGATGGAGTCCACAGGTTTTCTGGCTTGTTATACCGCAGCAACGCTAGGAAACGCCCATCGCTGGTATAGGCCCGATACCGCTCCATGTAACCGGCATAGGAGAGGTTCGACCCCAAGCTCACTTCCCTGCCTTGGCGTATCAAGCGCTCGGCCGCCCTCGGAACTATGGTGCTCTTGGCGTCCAGAAGGGCGTAGTCGACAGGGTGCAGGTGCTGTTCCCAGCCTGATTCTTCCAATTCGTCCAGCGTAACGCCCTCTTCCACATGGAAACGTCCTGAGCGGGTGCGGACCAGTTCCGAAAGGTACCCGCCACAGCCAAGACCCTGTCCCAGTTCATGGGCCAAGGAGCGCATATAGACCCCGCGCCCACACTCCACCTGCAAACTGACATAGGGAGGGGAGAATTCCACCAGTTCTATGCCGTGCACCTCCACCCGGCGGGGCTCCCGTTCCACCTCGACCCCGGCCCGCGCGAGTTCGTACAAACGCTTGCCTTGGTGCTTGAGAGCACTGTACATGGGCGGCGTCTGCATAATCACACCGCAGAATGGCGCAACGGCCTTCTCCACGTCTTGCCGGCTCACGCCGGTCCAGTCGCCGGTCCCCGTCACCTCTCCCTCGGAATCGTAGGTGGAGGTGGTGGTGCCCAGGGTCACCTTCATGAAATAGCCTTTGACGCCGTCGATAAGGTGCTCCATGAGTCTGGTGGCTTGCCCGAAGCAGACGGGCAGCACACCCTCGGCCTGCGGATCCAATGTGCCGCCGTGGCCCACCCGCTTTTTCTGGCCGGTCAGTCGCTTCACGCGGCGCACCACATCCATGGACGTGCCCCCACGCGACTTGTTCACGTTGATGAAGCCGTTTATTTGCGGCGGAGGGGAGGTGCTCACCGGGCCCCTCCGGTCGCAGGGTTGCCGTCTCTGGGAGCGTCGGAAGACGGAGCATCCGGGGCCAGCCCGTCCAGAAGCTGGTAGATGTGTTCCGCTTGGTCCAGAGAGTGGTCCAGCACAAAGGAGAGGTCGGGCACATACCTGAGGGAGAGTCGCTTGCCCAGTTCGTGCCTCATAAACCCCGAGGCCGAGTTGATGCCCTTCATCGCGGACTCCTGGACCTCTGGAGAGCCCATCACGCTGACGGACACGCGGGCCTTTTTCAGGTCGTTGGTGGTCTCCACCACGGTTACGGAGACGATCCCCGACAGCCGGGGGTCCTTGAGGTCGCGCACTATGAGTTGGGACAACTCATGGCGCAACAGTTCGCTTACTCGCTCGCTACGTCTGGTCATGGTACAAGTGGCCTTGAAGGGCTAGTGTTGGAGGCCCTATGGGAATCGGGTAGGCCGGGCCGAGCCCAGCACCCGTGCGTCCTATGCGTTTCGCGTGCGTTCCCGCCGGTAGGCCTGAATCACGTCGCCCTCCTCGAAGTCGGCATAGTTGCCCAAGCTGATGCCACATTCCGTGCCCGACCCCATCTCGGTGACGTCCTCGCGAAAGTGGCGCAGGCTGGTGATGCCTCCCTCGTGGATAACTTCTCCTTCACGCAGCACCCGCACACGGGCGCCCCGGGTGATTCGACCTTCAGTAACCATGCAGCCTGCAATCTTGCCTGCACGGCTGGCGGAGAAGATTGCCCTGATCTCGGCCTGGCCGATGATGATTTCGCGCTGCACCGGCTCCAGCATCCCCTTCAGGACCACTTCGACGTCCTCAATCATGTGATAGATGATGTCGTAGCGCTTTATCTGGACGCCCTCACGGTCGGCCACCCGCTCCGCGCTGGGTTCCGGGTTGGTGGCGAATCCCACGACCATGGCGTTGGAGGCACTGGCCAACAGCACATCGCTCTCGGTGATGGTGCCGCTGGCGGCATGCAGCACGCGCACCTTGGCCCCATCCTCATCCAGCTTTTCCAGGGACGCTTTGGCGGCCTCGACGCTGCCTTGCACATCGGCTTTCAGTATCAGGTTGAGTTCCTTGGCCTCACTGAGTGCGATCCCGGTATGCACATCCTCGGGACCGATGACTCTGGGCCGGGAGCGTTGTGCGTCCTCGGAGCGCTGCCTGTCCTCGGCCAGGGCGCGGGCTTCCCGCTCGTTGGCGACCACGGTGAACAGGTCTCCGGCATCGGGCAGGGAACCAAAGCCCATCACCTCGGCGGGCTGGGCTGGTTCGACCGTCTTCAGACGCTTGCCGGTGTCGTCGGACAGTGCTCGCACCCTCCCACGGGCGGTGCCGGCAACGATGTGGTCACCCACGTTCAGTGTCCCGCTCTGCACCAGCACGGTGGTCAAGGGGCCGCGATTGCGGTCCAGCTTGGCCTCGATAATCACGCCACGGGCGGCGCGATGGGGGTCGGCCTTGAGTTCGGCAAGCTCGGCCACCAGCAGAAGGTTTTCCACCAAGTCCTGTATGCCCTCACCTGTTGTGGCCGATACCGGGACTGAGATGACATCCCCGCCCCAATCTTCCACGAGCATGTTCTGCTCGGCCAGTTGGCGCTTTACCCGGTCCTGGTCGGCATCGGGGCGGTCAATCTTGTTGATGGCAGCCACAATGGGGACCTCGGCGGCCTTGGCGTGGTCAATCGCCTCCAGTGTCTGGGGCATTACCCCATCGTCGGCGGCCACCACGAGCACGGCGATGTCGGTCACCCGCGCTCCGCGAGCGCGAATCGCCGTAAAGGCTTCATGGCCCGGCGTGTCGAGGAAGGTGATTTTCTGGTCATCGTGGTTAATCTGATAGGCACCGATGCGCTGGGTGATGTGGCCCACTTCGGAGTCCACCACCTTGGTGGCGCGGATGGCGTCCAGAAGGCTGGTCTTGCCGTGGTCGACATGCCCCAGAATCGTGACTACGGGCGGGCGGGGCTCCAGTTGGGCGGGATCTTCCTCGGCATCGTCCGATGTGCCTGGCTCGGCTTCTTCAGGGGCAGATTCAGGACGGGCCCGTATTCCGAAAGCGGAGGTGACCAGCAGGGCTACATCAAAGTCAATGACGTTGTTCATCGAGGCCATGATGCCGTTGCGCATCAGTTGCTTGATGACGTCGATGGGGCTGATGCCCGACTTCTCCGCAAGTTCCTTTACCGAGAGCGTCGGAGGCAAGAGGAGATATCGCTGTCGGCGGCTTTCTCCACGGCGTCCTCCGCTAGAACGAGCCCCTCTTCTGCCTTCTTCTATGGTTCCTGTCGCTTCCTGCGTCATTCAACCGCTCCAACCGGGGGGTGGTCCCGGCGTTTCTCCTTGCGTTCCTTCTAGGGCTGTTCCTTCCTGTCCTAGCTTCTCCTTGGAAAAGGCCAGCAGTCGTTGCCGGGTTTCCGGCGATACGGAACACTTCAGCACACGATCCAGCCGTGTCTTCTTCAGCCCCTCTTCCCAGCAGACCTGCTCGAGGCACAGATATGCGCCCCTGCCTGAGACCTTGCCGACCGGGTCGACTTCCACTGAGCCGGCCTCCGTTCGAACCAACCGCACCAACTCGCGCTTGTCGGCCCGACGCCCACAGGAGAAGCAGCTACGCTGCGGCACATGACGAGGTCTGGCCATGCGACCCTTCCCCGTATTTCAGCTAGGTAGAAGTAGAACTTGGCCGGCTCTGCCCGGCCCCGGCGCCCCTTGTCCGGTTGGGGGTGTAGCCACCCCGCTTTCGCCGGCCTCCCCTTCTGCCCCGGCCGCGGAACTCATCGGCGAAGTCCTCGGCGAACCGTATCTTCCCCGCATCGGGATTGACGATGGGAGAGTCCCAGATGGAGTCATCCCCCGAGCCCTCGGGGGCATCGTCATCCTCTTCGTCCTCTTCTTCATCCTCCTCGTCGAACAGGTCATCGAGGAGGATGTCTTCTTCTGCGGCGACCGGGATTGGAGTCTCCTCAGGCGCTTCCGTTTCCAGGACAGCCTCAATCTCTGAGGTCGCCTCGGCAACGGTTTCCTCTTCCGCCTCCAGCATGCGCAGAAGTTCGGCCTCTTCCTCCTCAGGCCGCAGCGCAGTGTCCTCTCCCGACTCGACCACGGCCACGGCTACCGCTTCCAGAGGTTCCTCTTGCACCTCTTCTTCCACGACAGGAGGCGCTTCCAGCGTAGCCACGGCTTCGGTGAGCGCGGCTTCGGCTGCGGCCTGCTGGGCCTCTTCCAAGGCCAGCTTCCGGGCTTCCTCCTCGCCCTTGCGCTGGGCCCGGATTTCGTCCCACTCCGATACGCTCTTGATGTCTAGGTGCCAGCCCGACAGCTTGGCTGCCAGCCGGGCGTTCTGGCCCTCTTTCCCAATGGCCAGAGACAAATGCCTCTCGGGGACCACCACCACTGCGGTGCGGTCATCGGCGTTGGCCTCAACCTGCACGACTTCCGATGGGCTGAGGGCATTGGAGATAAAGGTCTTGAGGTCTTTATCCCAGCGGACGATGTCTATCTTCTCGCCCTGCAGTTCATTGACGATGCTCTGGATGCGGTTGCCCCGCATGCCGATACAGGAGCCGACGGGGTCCACGCCCTCCTGCCTCGACGACACTGCCACCTTGCTGCGGAAGCCGGGCTCCCGGGCGATTTCCTTGATTTCCACCACGCCGTTATAGACCTCCGGCACCTCCACCTCGAACAGCCTCTTCAGCAAGTTCTTGTGGGTGCGGGAAACGACGATTTCAGGCCCGCGAGGGGTGCGACGCACGTCGACGATATACACCTTGAGGCGCTGGCCCTTGCGGTAGCGCTCGGTGGGCACCTGCTCTTCCAAGGGCAGGATGGCTTCCACCCGCCCCAGCTCCATCACCCACACCCGTCCCGGCTCCATCTGGTCCAGGACGCCCGAAACCACGTCGTCGGTGCGGCTCAGGAACTCTTGGAAGGTCTTCTCTCGCTCGGCCTCGCGCAGGCGCTGCAGCACCACCTGCTTGGCGGTCTGGGCTGCAATGCGGCTGGCTTGGTGCGGGAGTTGCTCGGGAGTCGATATCTCCTCCCCCAAGGTAATGACAGGGTTGAAAGCCTTGGCCTGCTGGAGGCTGATTTCCCGCGTGGGGTCCTCTACGTCTTCAACCACCGTCTTCAGGGCGAAAACGCTCATCTCCCCGGTATTGGGGTTGAGCTTCACCGATATGTCCTGTCCCATGGAGGTGCTGTCCTTCTTGAAGGCAGACACCAAGGCCGCTTCCACGGCCTGCAGGACCTCCTCCCGGGGCAGGTGGCGTTCCGCCACCAACTGCGTCAGGGCTATGAGGAAATCGCTTTTCATCGCTTAGCCCCCTTTGTCGCCTAGCCCTCTCCACCTCCCAAGCGATGGGGCCGTGGGCCTCATTCAACAAGAAAGCGGGTTTCTTGACCCGCTTTCAAAAGGAGGTGGGGACCGCTGCACGGAGTATACCATCCCCAAAATATGGGTTGCAACAGACCGCGGCTAGCTAGGTGCCCCCCATATTTTCTACCACCAGATTTTGCCCTCGGCATCGATGTCGTCATAGTCCTTTGTCCACAGGCCGGTGCTCAGGTACTTCCATCCGCCGTCAGCCAGCAGGCATACGATGTTGCCCCGCTCCATGCGCTCTGCCTGCCGCATGGCCGCATACACCACCGACCCGGAGGAGATGCCAGCGAATATCCCCTCCCGCTTCAGCAATTCCTTGGTGGTACGGAAGGCATCTATGCTGCGAACCATGATGCGCGCGTCCAGGAGGGACAGGTCGAGGATGGGCGGGATGAACCCCTCCTCCAAGCTGCGCAGTCCCTGTATCCGGTCATCCAGTTCCGGTGCCACGGCGATGACCCTGATATCCGGGTTGTATTCCTTGAGCCGCCTTCCCGTGCCCATGAGGGTCCCGCCGGTGCCCAAGCCCGCCACGAACATGTCCACATCGGGGCAGGCCTCTATGATTTCCGGCCCGGTGCCCTCGTAATGGGCTCCAGGGTTGCCCTCGTTCCCGTACTGGTAGGGCATGAAATATTCGTTGCTGGCGGCCACCATCTCTTGAGCGACCTCGATCGAGCCGTTGGTGCCCTTGGCCCCGTCGCTGTAGACGATCTCCGCCCCGTAAGCCTCCAGAAGCTGGGTCCGCTCGGGGCTGACGTTCTCCGGCATCACGGCCTTCAGCCGGTAACCCTTGAGACCGCACACTAGGGCTAGCGATATACCGGTGTTGCCGCTGGTGGGTTCCAGCAGGCAGTCGCCGGGCTGAATCGCGCCCGACGCCTCGGCCTGCTCAATCATGAACTTGGCGATGCGGTCCTTGACGCTGCCGGTGGGATTCTGCCCCTCCAGCTTGGCATAGATGTGCACGTCCCTGTGCGGACTGAGGCGCTGCAACTCCACCAGTGGCGTATCGCCGATGGCACCCAGAATGCCCTGCTTGATGCGAGGGCTCACCCGACCCGAGCCATTGCCCGAACGTTCCACGTCGTGTCCTTTACAGAGGTTTACAGGTCGGTTCTAGCTGCCGGGATGCTGGTCGGGGGCCAGACCGCAGAACACCTCATAGTCGATTAGCTCAGTTACCGTCGGGTTGTCGCCGCAAAGGGGGCAGTTGGGGTTTCGCCTCAGCTTTACCTCGCGGAACTGCATCGTGAGGGCGTCTATCAGCAGCAACCGGGACGTCAGCGACTCCCCGATGCCGAGGAAGTACTTCAGGGCCTCGGTGGCTTGGATGCTGCCGACCAGCCCCGTGAGCGCTCCCAGCACTCCCGCCTCCGCGCAGTTTGGCACCATGCCCGGAGGAGGCGGCGACGGGAACAAACAGCGGTAGCAGCCATAACCCGGTATGAACACGGTAGCCTGCCCGTCGAATATCAGGATGCTGCCGTCCACCAAGGGCTTGCCCAACAGGTAGCAGGTGTCGTTGACCAAATAGCGGGAGGCGAAGTTATCGGCCCCGTTTATCACCAAGTCATACTGACCGATGATATCCATCGCGTTCTCGGCCTCAAGGCGGGTCTCGTGCAGCACCACGTTCACGTCGGGGTTGTAGCTGCGGATGGTCTCCAAGGCAGACTTGGCCTTGGGCTTGCCCACGTCGTTGTTCTGGTGAAGTATCTGGCGCTGCAGATTCGAGATGTCCACGTCATCGAAGTCCACGATGCCGATGGTGCCCACGCCGGCAAGTCCCAGATAGATGGCCGATGGCGAACCCAAGCCGCCGGCCCCGACGATGAGGGCCTTGGCCTGTAGCAGCTTGCGCTGTCCCGCACTGCCAACCTGGCCCATGATGATGTGCCTGCTATATCGCTTCACTTGGTCCGGTGTCAGAGTCAGTGCCTGTGCCTGTGTGGTGGTCGTCATCAAACTCCTCCTAGCCTTGCTCCCCGTCGGTTCAGAATCCCTGATGCGCCCTCGTTCAGGGCAAAACAAAAACCTGCGCCTCTCGCGGTCCCATCCTTAGCGGGCGCAGGTTCTACGTTTTCTCGGTAGCGCCTGCCCCTATGTGTAGGGACAGGTGCAACAGTTATCGGTCTTACAACTCATACGGGTGCACCTTAGAATCGGGCCCGCTGCATGTCAATATGCGCCTTGCCCCGCTCGCTGCGCCCTTTCGCTGACCGCCACACCGGTGTGCTGCTCGGTGTATTGCCCAGTGTATTGACGGTTGGCCAAGTCCCCCACCGTTGTCGTGCTCAGCACTTGGTGCACCGCCTCCTCCACCGCTCGCCAGACCTCCATCTGGGCGCAGTTGCTGGAAAGCTGGCATTCCGATGGCTCATTGAAGCAGTCCAGCGGAGGGTTGGTCCCCTCCAGCGTTGCCATCACCGAGTCCAAGTCAATCTGCATCGGGTCCCGCGCCAGAACATGCCCGCCTTGGGGGCCGCGGCGGCTGCGGATGAACCCGGACTTGTGGAGTGTGGTCAGAAGCTGGTCAAGGTAGGCTTCCGGTATACCCTGCTTGGAGGCGATTTCCGCCGTCTGCACCGGGCCTTCCCCGTGGCGGCGGGCCAATTCCACCAAGGCCCGGACACCATAGTCGACCTTCATCGGAATTCTCATGTGAGCGCCGATTCCGTGAAATTTCAGGTGAGTATATCACCACTCCTTCCGCACCTTCAACATTGCCTATCGCGCCGGTCAACTATCGGCGCGTACAACCCCCATCGGCCCGTACAACGGAGCAGCGCAGCGGTGGACTCTCGCTAATCGAGCAAAGCATCCCCTTCCGATACATCACGCTTGGCCAGTTCTGCATCCACTAACGGCTTGAGAATGGCGGAGGCCCCTGCCTCGATACAGATTCCCACCACTTGGTTTGGTTCTTCGCGGTCATAGTAAATGACCACATTTTCTGCGATAGTCTCACCTTCGCCGAACGCCCGGCCATTACTGACGTACAGGTCGTCAGTGTCCGCCCAGTACTCTACGACAGGCGCTGGAATTGATTCTGCTATTGGGTCGGGTTGTCTTGCCATGATGAAATTTCCACACCCTCAAGATGCCTCTGCCACCAGTATAAACATAGTCTCCTACCTCCGCCTCCTAGGACCGCCTCCTAGGAACGCACCTCCCACCTCTGGTTGACGCCAACATACCCTTCAGCTAAAGTCCTCAAGCTAGGAGCCAAGCTTATGAGTGTTGCAGTCGTCGGCGTCGACGTTGGTGGTACCTTTACCGATTTCGCAGTCCTCAGGGACGGGCGTCTCGAAGTCTACAAGCTCCCATCCACCCCCAGCGATCCCTCTCGTGGCATCCTCCAAGGCGTCAGCGACCTCTCCGTCGGCGACGCCTCTTTCGTCCACGGTTCCACCGTGGCCACCAATGCGCTGCTGGAACGCCGCGGAGGCCGCACCGCACTGGTCACGACCCATGGCTTTGAGGATGTGCTGGAAATCGGGCGTCAGAATCGCGCCGATCTGTACGACCTGAGCATCGACCGGGCCCCGCCCTTGGTGCCCGACGAGTTGCGCTTCGGCATCCCCGAAAGGGTGGACCAAGCCGGTGCCGTGGTGACTGCCCCGCGCCCGGAGGACCTCGCCAAGCTGGTCTCCACTATCGACGACGCCCAAGTCGACGCCATCGCCGTCGTGCTCCTCTTCTCCTTCCTCAACCCCTTGCACGAAGAACTGGTCGCTGAGGCGTTGGCAGGGCTCAAGTCCAACCCCTACGTCTCCGTCTCCAGCCAAGTGGTGCCTGAGTTCCGCGAGTACGAGCGCACCTCCACCGTGGTGGTCAACTCCTACGTCGGCCCCCTCATGTCCCGCTACATAAGCCAGTTGGAAAACGCCCTCGGCTCAGGCCTCCGCATCATGCAGTCCTCCGGCGGCAGCATCACCGCCCAGCTTGCTTCCAATCAGCCCGTGCGCACCATCCTCAGTGGCCCTGCCGGTGGCGTCGTTGGAGCATTCCACCTAGCCTCACAAGCCGGTTACGACGACGTGATTACACTGGACATGGGCGGCACTTCCACCGACGTGTCCCTCTGCCCCGGCGTCATCAAGGAGACCACCTCCTCCAGCCTCGCCGGGTGCCCCATCGGCGTCCCCATGATTGAGATTCACAGCGTGGGCGCCGGTGGCGGTTCCATCGCCCGCATGGACGATGGCGGAGCCTTGGTGGTGGGTCCCCAGTCGGCAGGAGCCGACCCCGGTCCCGCCTGCTATGGCGTAGGCGACCAAGTCACCGTCACTGATGCCAACCTGATTCTGGGCCGCCTGCCCCAAGACCAGCCGCTAGCGGGCAAGCTGCAACTGCACTCCGATCGGGCCCAAGACCTGCTCTCGCAGTTGGGGCAGAGTCTAGGCGGCGACGCCCGCACCGCAGCCTTGGGCGTAGTCCGCGTCGTCAACGCCACCATGGAGCGCGCCATCCGCACCATCTCCCTGGAGCGTGGCTACGACCCGCGCAGCTTCACCCTAGTGGCCTTTGGCGGTGCCGGGCCAGCCCATGCCTGCGAGCTTGCCCAAGAGTTGGGCATCCCCCGTGTGCTGGTGCCTCCCCATCCCGGCATTCTCTCCGCCTTGGGCGTGGGCATCGCCGATATCGTCCGCGACTACTCCCGCACCGTCATGATGCGCGGCAGCGACATGACCAAGGACCGCCTCGACGCCGGGTTCGCCGTCTTGGAAGACACGGCCACGGCCGAGATGGCCGATGAAGGCCTGCCGGTAGACCGCCTCGTGACCCGCCGCTTCCTCGATGTCCGTTATGTCGGCCAGTCCTACGAATTGACCGTGAACTGCCCCACCCGCAGCGCCGGGTTCAACGAAGCCGTGGCCCGCGCCTTCCACCGCGCCCACCAGCAGCGCTTCGGCTATAACGACCCGTCGGAGCCTGTGGAGGTTGTGAACCTGCGCCTCAAGATGCTGATTCCCGTGGACAAGCCCGAGCAGGCAGCAGGCCGCCAAGAAGGACGCGACTCCAGCGCAGCCCGGGTCGCCCAGAACGAGGTCGTCTTCCAGCAGGGCCCCCTGCCCACTGGCATCTACCAGCGCGACCTTCTGCGAAATGGCAACGTCATAACCGGCCCCGCAGTAGTCCTCCAGATGGACTCCACCACCTCCATCCCCCCCGGCTGGACCGCCCAAGTCGACGCATACGGCAACCTCATCGCCGAACCCACGGGTTAACCCATCGCCCTTAACCGCGTGCCATCCCGCCATCCTGCCTTGGTCTTAAGGATGCTGAAAGGGTTTGGACGATGCGGAGGGCTACGGCAATAATCGCTGGTGCAGTCCTGTTGCTCGCCCTCGCTGTCGTAATATTCCTCGCCGTCAACGGCGGGAGCTGGCGTTGGGGCGCAGAGGTGCTTGACGCGTCCCTGATTGCCCCGGACGTTATTGAGTTTGTTGTCGACTCCTGCCATCAAGGAGCGGCGGTATCGCAGTTACGGGAGACGGACACTCATGTAGGAATCAAGGTGACGCACCAAGTGGCCGTCTTCCAAGGGCTGGACTGCGCAGCCGTAATCTACTGCCAACTACAAGAGCCGCTGGCCTCGCGCACTGTCGTTGACCTGCACACGGGCGACAGGGTGTTCGCCGACCCGCCGGAA
Source organism: Dehalococcoidia bacterium (assembly GCA_965204245.1). Classification (GTDB taxonomy): domain Bacteria; phylum Chloroflexota; class Dehalococcoidia; order Lucifugimonadales; family JAAXIE01; genus JAAXIE01. The sequence goes on along the minus strand of CBDBED010000002.1, from coordinate 395,670 downwards.
CACCCCTTTCCCTTTTGGGCCGAACTGCGCGGCCACCTGGATCCGTGTGCGACGCCGGATGAGTGGTAGACCCTAACTTTGATTTAGCTTGGAGATACGCAGCCCGTCTCCTCTAGGGTTGCGCGAGTGCTTGGCGAGAGATGTTCTATTGCGGTTGTCCTTGCAGACCCCCTCAGCTTTCGCGCCGCTGAGGCCCGTGCGCTTTCAGCCGTGCCTGCCGCTGCCTCAGCTTGCACTTGAGGACGGCGTACCCCCAGTCCCTTGCTCAACAATTTATTCATGGGTTCCCCGAAACCCTCATGCATCGCTTCAAGCGACGACTCTAGGCTCATGATCATGGCCGATTGGAACTCCTTGAGCTCTTGGGGTTCCTTCCATTCTCCCATTTCCAAATAAACCCCTTCCACAAAAAGAAAGCCCGACGAGCCCTCAGGAAGTGGTCTATCAAAGGTATCCAGCAATGCTCCACAGGCGATAGCGTATTCGTCAACGGTCATCCGTGGGCCTCCACCACACCCAACCAATATGGACAGGGCCAGCAAAACGCAGATTGTTAGGCACCTAGCCACCTTCATCTCCTTGCTCGGTACACAACATTGTGCCTGCACATCAAGAATCCCACCACCGCACCCCTCTCATTGCTATCTGGCTGAAGCCAAGCCATGACATTCATCCATTGACACCCTCCCTTCATCCCCATTACCATCAGAACAATCACTAGAACACAATGGTGCCCGCCCCCCCAAGACCTCCTCCCGGGTCCGGCCAGACCCCCGAAGCGGTTCTTGCGGATGCACTTGCCCTAAAAATCAGGATTCAGGAGGCCACCCCCCAAAATGTCACAGTGTGACATTTCTCCAGCTACGAAATTGTCACAAATGTCACAAGTCCAAAAAATCTGTGACATTCTCAGATACGAAAAAATGTCACACCATTTCCGTATCTGGTCAGCTAGGAAAATGTCACAAATGTCACAATTCTCAGATACGAAAAAATATTTTAGCTATAACCCGTGTGACATTGTGACATCCAGCCATGTGCTACCATTGCCCCCGCAAAGCCACACCCCGGTCAACTCGTCCCCAGATCCTGGAGGTGCTCCTTGGTAGACCCCATTAGCCTTGAAGTCTTCAAGAACCTGTTCGTCTCCGTCGCCGAGGAGATGGGCGTTGCCCTCCAGCGCACCGCCTACTCCCCCAACATGAAGGAGCGCCTCGACTTCTCCTGCGCGATCTTCGACCCCGACGGCGACATGATCGCCCAAGCAGCCCACATCCCCGTCCACCTCGGGGCCATGCCCTTCTCCGTGGCAGCCGCCATCAGCCACGTCGGTTCGCTGGCCCAAGGCGACATCGTCATTGTCAACGACCCCTACCTCGGCGGCACTCACCTCCCCGACATCACCATGGTCGCCCCCGTCTTCATCGGCAGCAAGGACAACCAGGAGTTCGCTGGCTTCGTCTCCAACAGGGGCCATCACGCCGACGTCGGCGGCATGACCCCCGGCTCCCTCCCCCTCTCCACCGAGCTATATCAAGAGGGGACCATCATCCCGCCCCTCAGGATTGTCCGCCGTGGCCGGGTCAACGCCGAGGTGGTGGAACTCATCTGCCGGAACTCCCGCACCGCCGAGGAGCGCAAGGGCGACCTCGCTGCCCAGATTGCCTCCATCCGCGTCGGCGCCCGCCGCTTGGGCGAAATCGCCGAGCGCTACGGCATGGAGACCACCCGCGAGCACATGGACGCCATCCTCGACTACTCCGAGCGCCGCACCCGCGCCGCCATCGGCCGCATACCCGACGGCAGCTACCACTTCCTCGACTACATGGACGACGACGGCCAGACTGACCAGCTAATCCCCATCGCCGTCACCCTCACCGTCGAGGGCGACCACATGACCGCTGATTTCGAGGGCACCGCTGGCCAGCGCCCCGGCTGCATCAACGCCCCCTTCGCCGTCACCACCTCCGCCGTCCTCTACGCCGTCCGCTGCATCACCGCAGGCGACATACCCGCCAATCAAGGATGCCTCCGCCCCGTCACCATCAAAGCCCCCGAAGGTACCCTCGTACATCCCCAACCCCAGCGAGGCGTGGCCGGTGGCAACGTGGAGACCTCCCAGCGCATCACCGATGTGCTGCTGGGCGCTCTAGCCCAAGCCCTGCCCGAAATGATGCCCGCCGCCAGCCAGGGCACCATGAACAACCTGCTCATCGGCGGCCACGACCCAGTCCGCGACAAGGCCTTCGTCTACTACGAGACCATTGCCGGCGGCATGGGCGCCCGCCCCGACAAGGACGGCATATCCGGCATCCACACCAATATGACCAACACCATGAACACCCCCGTCGAGGCCTTGGAGTTCGCCTTCCCCCTGCGCCTGCAGGAATACTCCATACGCCGTGGCACCGGCGGTGACGGCCTCCATCGCGGAGGCGACGGCCTGCAACGCGACGTGGAATTCCTCAGCCCAGCCCGCGTCACCATCCTCTCCGAACGACGCAAGCGCCCCCCCTTCGGCCTCCACGGCGGCCACCCCGGCCATCACGGCGAAAACGTCCTCCTACGCAGCGGCTACGAGGAAGTCCGCCTCTCCGGCAAGGAGACCCTCGACGTGGTGCCCGGAGACGTCCTCAGCGTCCGCACCCCCGGCGGCGGCGGCTGGGGCACGCCTGTGGAGGAAGCGCCCGCCGACTGAGAGCATGCCGGCGTCCCCCTTGTACGCGAACCCCGGCCACCTAGTGCTTCAAGTAGCCTTGGTCGCCATGTTGGGGATTCTCTGGGCTAGTATGCACCCCCAACGGAGCTATGCTTGCTCTTGTATAGTTCCTGGTCCACCTGCCGAGGAACTCGATCAGTCGGCCAAAGTCTTCGCGGGCCGAGTGGTTTCCATACGGGAGCCGTCCTCATTGATCAGTGGCTGGAGCAGCGCCGACCCAATAACGATTGAGTTCGCTGTCACGACCGTCTGGAAGGGCTCCGTCTACGAAGTGGCCCACCTCGAGACCGCTCGTATGGGAGCGAGTTGTGGGTTCAGTTTCGTTGAGGATGTCGAATACCTCGTCTACTCCCGCGACGGTTCAGAAGTGAGCCTCTGCAGCCGGACACGCCAACTGTCGAAGGCTGGGGCTGATTTGACTGAGTTGGGCGAGGGATGGACGCCTGACCCCACACCAGTGCGCACCCGGCTCACCACGCCTCTCATAAGTGGTTTGAGCGTATTGGTGCTGGCGGGATTTCTGGTGCTGGCAGGATACGTTTTCTACCGCAGGAAACGAGCACTGCGGTGATGATTCTATCAGGGAGCACAGCGCGTCAAAGCGCCGTCTGTCATAGCTAACCCGCCACCGGAAATATCTCCCCCCAGCTATCCGCCTCCATGAACTCCAGCCAGCGCTTGAAGTACCAGCGGGGGTTCTGCTCGCTCATGAACTCGGTGAAGACAGCATCGCGCAGCCCCTCCACCGGCTCCTCGTGGCCCGTCGCCATCTGGTAGTTGTAAGCGTGACGCCGCGCGATGGTGCCCGCACTGGCCACGGTGGCATAATTCCAGTTCTCCATGTCGTCCTGCTCGGTCATGCCAGCGGGGCCGCCGTAACGCATGTAGTAGTGGCGCAGCAACTCCTTCACCGAGTCCGGCGCCGACGCATCTACCAAATACCACCGCCAAGCCTCGGTCATCTGCGGCCCGCGGGGATGCCATACGGCGATGCCACGCGGGAACCACGAATGGAAGGAGATGTTGGGAAAGACCGTGCCCGTGGCAGCAGGCGCGTAGAGCTTGTCGCCGATACGCTTCTGGCGCTCTTCCGCCACCTGCCGGAAATACTCCTCAATCTCCGGATGACTGGGGAACTCCGGGAACTGCTTGGTGCCGCCGGGAAGGGGCGGGCCGCCGCCCGACCCATGTCCCAGACGGGTGAAACCCACATTCCCCCGGAACCTGCCTCTGGGCACCCTGCTGCTCCCGCCGTGCCTCTCGGTCCCTGGTCCGCCCGGTCCCGTACCCACCAGTATCTCCGAGCGGTGGCTGATGCCGTGGTAGTGGTCGCCAAGGAAGTTCTCCGCCCCGAACTTCCAGTTCGACGGAAACTGCCACTTGGAGACCGTCCCAATAATCTCCGACCCGCCCTCGCTGCCATCACGGGAGTCCAGCAGGGCATCGACATAGAGCTTCATGTCTCCTAAGTAGTCCAGAAAAGACGGGGCCTTCGGGTCCCAGTTGGCCCAGATGGTGCCCTTGTAGTTCACCATCTGAGGCACCTCAATCAGCCCCCACTGGCTCCGGTCCAACTCCGAGTGATAAGCCTCCTTGAAATACGGCACACCCACAAGCTGCCCGTCGGTGGCATAGCTCCACCCGTGGTAAGGACACGTGAACACCGGCGCGTTGCCCTCGTCATACCGGCACACCTTCATCCCCCGGTGCCTGCAGGTGTTCAGGAACACATGAACGTGCCCGTTCCTGTCACGGGTAAGGATCACCGACTCCTCACCCATGCAGGAAACGAAATAGTCACCCGGCTTGGGTATCTGGCTCTCATGCCCCACGAACAGCCAAGCGCGGCTGAAAAGCTGCTCCTGTTCCTGCTGGTAAATCTCCTCATCGACAAAAAGCTCCCGGCTGATGGTCCCGCGCTGCATATCCACCAGTCCTGCCAGAGGGGAGCGTGCCGGAAAGGAGCGAGTCGCATCTATAGCCATCGGAGAGCCTCCGTGTCTGGGAAGTCCAGCCATGCCAGCTTAGCATAGACAACTCAGGGGCGCGCGCCTATATTTCAACACACAAACCTGCTACAGGCAGGTACTAGCAGAGGGACAGCGAATGCGAAACGGGTTCAAGGTATACGACTCGGATACCCACGTATCGGCATCGGCGGAGGCTCTGGAGCAGTACCTCCCCTCGGCGTTGAGGCAGGAACTGGAAGCCTTCAAGGTCCCCATCAAGAAGACCACCTCAGGAGGGACCTTCGACCCACCCTATACCCACCGCTATGACTTCGGCGGGGCCGCAGGCGGCTGGGGACAGGACGCCCCGCGCACCTTGGGTGAAGCCAACCCCACGACCCAGACCCGCAGCCGTACCCAGAAGTTCATGGGCACCAAGCTACCGGCAGCCGACTCGGAATGGGTCGTGGAAACCCGCCTCCGCGACATGGACGAAGAGGGCGTGGACGTGCAATTGCTGGTCCCCCGCGCCATTCGAGGACATCAAAACCCCGCAGTGGACGCGGAGTTGATGCGGGCCAACCACAGGTTCCTCAACGATTTCTGCGAAAAGTCCCCTCACCGCCTCAAAGCACTGCTCACCTTGGACGCCCGGTTCGTGGAGGACTCCGTCCAAGAGATCAAGACTTGGGGCAGCAGTTCCTGGGCCGTGGGAACATGGCTCAACCTACCGTTGGACTTCCCCCTCGACCACCCCTCCCTCAACCCCGTCTGGGCCGGCGTGGAGGAGGAAGGGCTCTGCGTGGTGCACCACTCCTTCTCCGGGGGCTATCCGGGCTACCGTGACCTCTGGCAGAACCCCTTCCTCGGCAGGGCCGCATCCCACCCTTGGGGCGCAATGAGGGCCGTGGCCTCCTTCATAGGCTCCGGTGCAATGGACCGCTATCCCACCATACGCTTCTCCATACTCGAATCCGGTTTCGGCTGGCTGCCCTTCTGGGCGGCGCGAATGCAGGACCAAGTGGAATACATGGGATACGTCCCCGAACTCAAGCAGCCCATCAGGGAATACCTAACGGGAGGCAGGTTCTTTGCCTCTATCGTCCTGCACGAAGGCCCAGAGATGGTCAGCATGGTATCCAACATGCTTGGCGACCAGCTTCTCATGTACAGCTCCGACTACCCCCACCCCGAGACCCGCTTCCCAGACTCGGTGGACCTCGTCCTGAACTGGGAAGGCTTGGATGCCGCTCTGCTGCCCAACATCATGTGGGAAAACGCGGTCAAGTGCTTCGGCGAGCCGTAATCCCGCGGGTGGAGGAGTAACCGGATGGTCGGGACACAACGGGATGACGGGATAGGGGGAGCGCATACACAGGACAAGCTTGACCGTCTGTTATCCCAAGTCCGCACCGCCGGGGAGCATCAGGTTGGCTATCCGACCAACCTGCGGTTCGACTATTCGCCCCTCTACCCCTTTTTGGACTACTCGCTCAACAACGTGGGCGACCCCTTCCATGAGAGCAACTACTGGATCAACACCCATGAGATTGAGCGGGATGTAATCTTTCATTTCGCCCGCTTGATGCGTATCGACCCGAACGAGGCTTGGGGCTACGTGACATCCGGCGGCACTGAAGGGAACATGTACGGGCTGTATCTGGCACGTGAACTGTACCCCAACGCCATGTTCTATTTCTCCGAGGACACCCACTACAGCGTCCTGAAGAACGTCCGGGTCCTGAACGCCCGCTACATCATGATCAAGCGCCAGGAAAATGGCGAGATAGACTACCGCGACCTCCACGACATGATAAACGTGCACCGCGACGTGCCCGCCGTGATCATGGCAAACATCGGCACCACCATGCGGGGAGCAGTGGACGACCTAGGCCGCATCAAGCGCGTCCTCCAAGACTCTGCCGTTACCAGTTCCTACATCCACGCCGATGCCGCGCTGAGCGGCATGATCCTTCCCTTCGTCGCCGAGCCCCAGCTCTTCGGCTTTGATGCCGGCATCGATAGCATTTCCGTAAGCGGCCACAAGCTGCTGGGGGCGCCTCTGCCCTGTGGAGTCGTGCTCACACGCCGGGGCCTACGTGGAGCGCGTGAGCCGCGCGGTGGAGTATGTGGGGGTGCACGACACCACGCTGTCGGGCTCCCGCAGCGGTTTCGCGCCGCTCATGCTCTGGTATGCCCTTACGCGCTATGGAGAAGAAGGCATTCGCCAAGTGGTGGAAGGCATGCTCGACACCGCCGAATATGCGGTGCAGCAGTTCAACGCGCGCGGGATAGAGGCTTGGCGCCACCACAACTCTGTGACCGTGGTCTTTCCCAAACCAGCCCCTGAGGTCTTCCGCAAGTGGCAGATCGCCCCCGAAGGCCAGGACGCCCACATCATCACCATGCCTCACGTCACCCGCCGTATGATTGACGAACTCGTCGATGACTGCATAGCCTCACCACGGGGGCTGGACTCGGCGACCCAAGGAGAGACCCGATGACCCAACTGGACCGCATCGTGATCATGGCCAACAACGAGGTGGGAGTGATTGCCGATATCACTAGAGTGCTGGCGGAGGAGGGAATCAACGTCGAAAGCATCAACATCGAAGCAGCCGGAGACCGCGGGGCCGTCATACTGACTGTAGACAACACTGACCATGCGCTATCGGCGCTCAACCAAGCCGGATACAAGGCCGTGAGCGACGATGCCCTAGTGTTACGCCTTCGTGACCAGCCCGGTGCATTGGCTGGCGTAGCTGACAACCTGAAGAAAGCTGGCGTCAACATCCAGAGCATGCATATCCTCAACCGCCAAGACGGCTATGCCATGATTGCGCTCACCACCGACGACCGGGCACGGGCTCTGGAGGCCATCGACGACACGGTCATTATCTGAGGACAGCATCCGCTTTCAGCCCTAGAGGTGAGACCGGCAAAGGCGTGGTACATTAGTAACTGGAAGGCTTCCAGTTCTTCACACCAGCGGAGGGGTGGCCGAGCGGTTTAAGGCGGCGGTCTTGAAAACCGTTGTACGTGCAAGCGTACCGTGGGTTCGAATCCCACTCCCTCCGCCACACCATCACCCGTAACACCTGAATCCTACGAGAGACACGGCAAATGAGTACACCTGAAGAAATTGAAGCGCGAGTGCGGTCGGTGCTGGACGAACTGGGCATCGAAGGCTGGGAGTGGATTGCCATCGACCCACAATACGGCGACACCGCCGACTTCTGCCAACAGTATGGGTATGACCTGCCCCACTCCGCCAACACGATCATCGTGGCCAGCAAGCGGGGGCCAGCGGCCTATTGCGCGGGGATCGTGAGGGCATGCGACCGCTTGGATGTGAACAAGCGAGTGCGCGGGCTCATGGGGGTGTCACGGGCGTCGTTCGCCACAGCGGACGAGACCCGCGAAGTGACGGGAATGATGATCGGCGGAGTTACCGCATTGGCCCTGCCGGAGGGTTGCCGGTCTACGCAGACGTGCGCCTGCTGGAGATGGACTACATCATCCTTGGAGCGGGCAGCCGTTCCGGCAAGGTGAAGATGGCGCCCCAGGAACTCGAGAAGCTGCCGGGGTTAACATTCATCGATGGGCTGTCGGTCTCGGCCGAGTAATGGCGGCGACTCGCTACAGATGCCCCGTTCCACTAGAACGCTAACACGCGCTCCTAGTTTCCCCCCTGCACGATCGGCGTGAACAACTCCTCCAGCGGCCTCGCCTCCTGTATGAACCCCTGCTGCTGCAGATACCCCTGAAGCGTCTTCAGGATAGTCGAGTTCGCCTCCACCCCATACGGCCAGGGATCGCTGGAGCCGAACACTCCGCCTATCTCGTCCAAGTCGTCATACAGCCAAGGCAACATGTACCGCATCGCCCCCGTGAACTGCATCTCCTCCAAGCACAAACGCTTCGACTCCTCCATTGCCTTGTACACGCTGTGAGCCACCCACCGCGAGGCTTGGTACAGGTCCTCCCTCACCACCATCGTATGCATAATCGGGAAGACGCCTGTCTTCCGGTAGTAGTCCCTCTCCACCTGCCGGTAGTCCGGGAATAGCCGCTGGATGTGCGCACTCCGGCCAAAGCAAGTAGGCGCACGAGCCCCGATCACCGCATCCAACTCGCCCGCATCCAGCATGGAACTCAGTGTCTGGTCGGGTTGATGTTCGACACCCGGCCCGCCTTCTCCGTCTGGTGGTCGATGGGGTTCTGGTAGCCCGGCGTGTCCATGCCGCCTTGGTGCCAGTGAACGCTCCCAAGGTCGACGCCATATTCGTTCTGCAATATCCCCCGAATCCACACCACCGCCGTCTGCCCGATGCTCGGGAAGCCAACCCGCTTGCCCTCCAAGTCCTTGGCCGTTGTTATGCCCGAATTGGCATTGATGAAGATGAACCCGTGCCGGAACAGCTTGGATGGAAAGACCGGCAAGGCCACAAACGGAAATTCCTCGCCCGGGGAGTTATTGCGCCTAGTGAGGTAGTGGGAACAGGACATCTCGGCAAAGTCGAATGCCTTGTGCTGCAGCATCTGGGCAAAGATCTCCGGCGGGTCCTGTATGGCTAGGTAGGTCAGGTCGATGCCGTCCGGTTGCACCCTTCCATAGCGAAGGGCCCGGTGCGGTCGTAGGGGCCACAGGCCATGGTCAAACGCAAGTTGGCCATCACAAGCCTCCTCGGAAACCGGGGTCATGTAATCAGACTATGTGGGCGCCCTGCGGGGAGGGGCGGGTCAGCATGGTATAGGCAGAGATCCCAGCCTGCGTAGCCGCAGAACGCATCCCTCCAGCCACATCCTGCTCGTTGCCTTGAGTCAACGCCAAAATGGTCGAGCCGCTTCCCGACAGGAATACCCCAAGCGCTCCTCCCTGCATGGCCCCAACGAAAATCGCCTCCATGGCAGGGAACAGCTTCAGTCGGTAGGGTTGGTGCAGCTTGTCATCCGTAGCCCACGCCAAGTCCTGCAGGCGCGAAGAACTCATTGCATTCACAAGCGCGGCAGTCCGCGCCATGTTGAAGACGGCATCGGCCCGGCTGACTTCCTGCGGAAGCACGGCCCGTGCGTCCTCAGTCGCAATAGCCACATCAGGGACCAGCACAACGGCGGTCAAACCCTGAGGCACAGAGATGGGACAAGTGACTAGTTTCCCTAGGTGATTGGCCACCAGTTGCATGCCGCCAAGCAGGGCCGGGGTCACATTGTCGGGGTGGCCCTCTATCTCGGTCGCCAACTCCAGAAGGTCATCCTGCGTCAATGGCGAGCCAGCGACATGGTTTGCAGCCACCAGCCCGCCCACAATCGCCGCCGAACTGCTGCCCATTCCCCGCTTCAGCGGTATCTGGTTGTTGCAGCGGACCTGCACGGCGGGCGCCCCAATGCCCACCCGCAGCCACAGGGCTTCCATGGAGCGATAGACCAGATTGCCCGTATCACCGGGGAGGTCGCCAGCCCCCTCACCCTCGATTGCAATCCTGCTCTCTCCACTCGGGGAGGTGCGCACCTCGATGGTGTTCCAGATATCCAGCGCCATCCCCAGACAGTCGTAACCCGGCCCCATATTGGCACTGGTCGCCGGGACCCTCACCGTTACTGGAGAACCCGTCAGCAGAGGCGATGACATGACAGCCCTCTACCGGCCATTACTGGCCCTTACTGAAAAGTGATGACGCCCCGGCCCACGTCACCGCGGTCCAAGTCGTCATAGGCTTCGTTGATCTGGTCCAGCCGGTAGCGACGGGTGATCAGACCGTCCAGGTCGATCTGCCCCGAGCGGTACATTTCCACCAGCCGCGGGAACTCTACCGGGGGCCGGGCCGACCCGTAATAGCTGCCCTTCAGCACTTTTTCGTTTCGTGTAAGCGAAACGGCATTGATCGACGCCTCTTCGCCCATCGGCGCAATGCCCACCACCGTCACGGTGCCTCCCTTGCGGGCCATGGCATAGGCCGTCTCCACCGTTCGCGCCGAACCGAAGACCTCGAAGGTGTAATCGGCCCCCAAGCCCCCTGTTATCTCCATCACCCGTGCCACGGCGTCCTCATCGGCAGCGTTCACCGCGTGGGTCGCGCCGAACTTCATCGCGAATTCAAGTTTCCCCTCGTTGATGTCCACCGCAATAATCCGGCCCGCATTGGCCAGACGCGCCCCCTGCAGCACGTTCAACCCCACGCCTCCGCAGCCCACCACCGCCACCGTTGACCCTGCTTGCACAGCCGCGGTCAGGATGGCGGCTCCGATCCCGGTGGTAGCACTGCAACCAATCAGCGCGGCACAGTCCATGGGGAAGTCGCTGGACACTGGGACGCAACCCGCTTCGGGCACCACTGCCTCCTCCGCAAAGCAGGCCACCTTGCCCATGTGGCTGATGCGCTGCTCGCCCTTGTGCAGCCGGGTGCTGCCGTCATACATATAGGGCCCCGTGGCAGCGTGGGCATCGCAGAGGTTGGAACGCCCGATGATGCAGAAGTGGCACCGACCGCAGCCGGGCACAAAGGACAGAATCACATGGTCCCCCGGTTTCACCGAGGTCACGCCCTCGCCAACTCGCTTCACGATGGCCGAGCCCTCATGGCCCAACACCGTGGGCAGGGCAATCCTCGCCTCGCCCTTCATGAAATGGTAATCGCTGCGACAGACGCCAGCCGCCGCGATGTTCACATGGACCTCTCCGGCCTTCGGGTCTTCAAGTTCGACCTCTTCAATAACCAAGGGCTGGTTGTACTCATAGAGCACTGCCGCTTTCATCGCGTTCCTCCTGATCCCTCGATTGCTGACTCTTATCATCAGTCGGGGGTATTCGGGTGTCAAATGGCCCCGCCGAAGCTTACCCGTCTCGACGGCTATAGTGTTCCGGCGGCTATAGTATATTGGTTGGGCCTCCCAGCCAACACAGTAGACCGGGCGGCGACAAAGAATCCCACCTGCCCCAAAGAACCACGCTGAGGCCCAAAAGAATCATGCTGAGGCCCCAAAGAATGATGCTGAGGAAAGAAGTGAGCCTGACCGATCCAGTAGAGCAAGCCAAGCAACAGGCTGCCATCGAAGCAGTACGCCTGATCCCCGACGGAGCGGTGGTCGGACTGGGCACCGGTTCCACCGCCTACTACGCCATCATGGAACTGGGCCGCCGTATCCGCGAGGACGGGGCCTCATTCACCGGCATCCCCACTTCCTACGCCGCCGAGTCCCTGGCACGCCAGAATCAAATCCCGCTGACTTCCCTGAGAAACGTCGACAAGGTGGACATAGCAGTGGACGGGGCTGACGAAATAGACCCCCAGTTGGACCTCATCAAGGGGTATGGAGGTGCCCTCACGCTGGAAAAGATGGTCGACTCATACGCCGGCTGCTTCATCGTAATCGCCGACGACTCCAAGCTGGTCGACAAGCTGGGCCACTCCGCCTCCGTCCCCTTGGAGGTGCTGCCGTCTGCCATGTACGCAGTGGAAAGCGGCATAACGCGTCTTGGAGGCACGCCGACACTAAGGGTGGGCCCCGGAAGTCCGGGACAAGCCGGCCCCATAATTACCGAGCACGAAAACCTGCTGGTGGACGTGCGATTCGAGGGCATAGAAGACCCATGGGAGATGGAACGCTCCCTCAACGCCATACCCGGAGTCGTCGAAAACGGCGTATTCCCCCGCATGGCCCACATCGTCCTCATCGGCTCACCCAACGGCGACGTGCGCAAACTCACCCGCCCCTAGATGGCAACATTCAGATAGCGCCACAACAAAAAGCCGACATCGGAGGCAACTTGACCGTCCGCAAGGCCGTCATACCCGCCGGAGGCTTGGGCACCCGTCTGCTGCCCCTGTCGAAGTCAGTGCCCAAGGAACTAATGCCCGTATTCGACAAGCCGCTGGTGCAGCTAGCCGCCGAGGAACTCTCCGATGCTGGCATCGAACACACAGTCCTAGTCGTCAGCCCCGGTAAGCGAGCCTTGGAATCCTTCTTCCAACCCGACCCGCACCTCGAACAGACCCTCGCCTCCTCAGGCAGCCCCCAAGCCGACGCCCTAGCCTCCATCCCCAAGCTCTCCCGCTTCTCCTTCGTCGAGCAACCCCAGCCCTTGGGCTTGGGCCACGCCGTCCTCATGGCCACCGATGCCATCGGCGACGACCCCTTCGCCACCGTACTTCCCGACGACATGGTCCTCCACCACCGCAGCGCCACCCGTCAACTCCTCGACGTATACGACCACTACGGCGGCTGCGTCCTCGCCGTTGAAGAAGTCCCCACCAACCAGATCAGCCAGTACGGAGTCATCGACGGCACCCAAGTTGCCGAAGCCGTATTCCGAGTCAACCGTCTAGTGGAAAAACCCCCGCCTGAAGAAGCCCCCTCCAACCTCGCCATCGTCGGGCGTTACATCCTCATGCCCCGGATATTCGAGGCCCTGCGTAACACGCCGCCCGGAGCCAAGGGCGAGATTCAACTCACCGACGGCATCGCCCTCCTGCTGGAGGAGCAACCCGTCTACGCCTGCGTCCTCCAAGGCCGCCGCCACGACGGCGGCTCGCCTCTCGGTCTCCTCAAGGCAGCCCTCGATATCGCACTGCATGACCCCCAGACAGGCACTGAACTACGCAAGTTCCTCGACATCGCCCTGTCCTCAATCAACCCCGAAGGTTCGTCGTCCACCTAGACCCCCACGCTACCCGCGCCGTCCCCTTCAAGAACCCCAACCCATGTTGCAATGCTCATCCCGTCCAGATACACTTGCGCCTGACCAAAACTTCCCGGTGGCCAACCGACATGCCAGCGATTCTCAACGTTCCCAGCCAGTTGCGACCCTTCGTGGACGGCAATAGGGCATTGCAACTGTCGGATGGCACGCTGGATGGGGCGTTGAACCATCTGGATAGTCAGTTCCCCGGCCTGCGGGACAGACTCATCGACGAGTTCGGAGAGGTCCGCCCCTTCATCAATATCTTCATCAACGGCGACGACATCATCTACCTCCAAGGACTCCTGACTCCTGTGGGAGACGGCATCGAGGTGGACATCGTCCCGTCCATAGCCGGCGGACGCTAGACACGACTATAAGGAGGCCTTGATGCCAGGAAGGCAGCTTCTCAGCTTCGAAGTAAACGGAATCCCAGCCCAAGTCGCCGTGGACCCCCGCCAGACCCTCCTCGAGGTCCTCCGCGACGAACTCCAGTTGGTGGGCACCAAGGAAGGTTGCAGCAACGGCAACTGCGGAGCCTGCACCGTCATCGTCGATGGCGCAAGCATCGACGCCTGCATCGCCCTTGGCATGGAGATGGAAGGCAAGAAGGTCACCACCGTCGAAGGCCTCGCCAGCCCCGACAAGCTCCACCCCATCCAGCAGGCCTACATCGACAACGCCGGCTTCCAGTGCGGCTTCTGCACCCCCGGATTCATCATGTCCACCCTCCACCTGCTGGAGAACATACCCGAACCCACTGACCATGAAATACGACTGCACCTAGCAGGTAATCTCTGCCGGTGCACGGGCTACGACAAGATTCTGCGGTCGGTGCACGCCGCCGCAAGGATGATGCAGGAGGTGAAGTAGTGACTCAAGGAAATGGTCACGGCAACGGCTTTCAGGTCATAGGCCAAGGCATCCCCCGCGTTGACTCCGACGAGCGGGTCACCGGCAAGGCCGTATTCGCGGCCGACCTGACCCTCAGGGGCACCCTGCACGCCAAGATGGTGCGCAGCCCCCACGCTCACGCCAAGATCAAGAAAATCGACACGTCCCGCGCCCTCGCCCTGCCCGGCGTCGTCGCGATAGTAACCGGCGACGACCTGCCCGAGCTGGAGCATGCCAGTGCCAGCGTCGGCGGCGAGACCACCATGGAAGCCAGGTACCTCCGCCAATACCTGCTGGCTGAGGGCACTGCCCTCTTCCAAGGCCACCCCGTGGCAGCCGTCGCAGCCACCACTCCCCAGATCGCCGAAGAGGCCGTGGACTTGGTGGACGTGGAATACGAGCCCCTGCCTGTCGTCGGCGACATCCTCGAGGGCATGGAACCCGGCTCCCACATCCTTCACCCTGAGCTCCGCACTCGCAGTTTGGCCGGACTCTCCAGCGATCCCACCAACGTCTCCCTCCACGTCAACTCCGAGAAGGGTGATGTTGAGAAGGGCTTTGAAGACGCCGACGTTGTCGTGGAGCGCGAGTTCCACGTAGAGATGGCCCACCAAGGCTACATCGAGCCCCAAGGCTGCACCGTCGAGATGGACAATCAAGGCCATCTGACCATCTACAACACCACCCAAGGCGCCTTCCGTCTCAAGGCCCAGACAGCCACCCTGCTGAACCTGCCCCAGAGCAAGGTCAAGGTGGTCCCTCAGGAGATAGGTGGCGGTTTCGGCGGTAAGGGCTACACCGTCCCCGAACTTCCCACTGCTCTCCTCGCCATGAAGACCCGCCGCCCCGTGAAGATGATTCTCAACCGCACCGAGGTCTTCCAAGCCACGGGCCCCGCTCCCGACAGCTATTCCACCATGAAGGTTGGGGCCAAGAAGAGCGGCGAGATCACCGCCATCCAAGCCAAGTTCATCCTGAACGCCGGCTGCGTCCCCGGTGCAGGCTTGGCCCTGAACAACATCCTCGTGGGTGGCTTCTCCACCTACAAGACCCCCAACCTGAAATACGACGCCTTCGAGGTGGTCACCAACAAGCCTCGCACTCAAGCCTACCGCGCCCCCGGTATGCCCAACAGCGGCTTCACCGTGGAGTCCGTGCTTGACGAGGTGGCCGAGAAACTCGGCATGGATGCCATCGACTTCCGCATCATGAACGTCGCCAACGACGGCGACCCCATGACCGACGGCCGGCCCCTCCCCAGCAGCGGCTTCAAGGAGATACTGCAAGAGGTCAAGGAGCACCCCGCTTGGACCGACCCCCTTCCCGAAGGACGCGGCCGTGGCGTGGCCATGGGCATGCGCCGTGAGGGCGCAGGCGTCTCCAGTGCCCACATGACCGTCAACGGCGACGGCACCTTCAACCTCGTAATCGGCTCCGTCGACCTCACCGGTGTCCGCACCAGCCTGTCCCAGATCGCCGCCGAGGTCTTGGGCGTCGACGTGGAGGACATCTCCGCCAGCGTCGGCGACACCGACTCCGTGGGCTTCACCGACGGCTCTTGGGGCAGCCGCACCACCTATGTCACCGGCACTGCTGTCTATCGCGCAGCCCACGACGCCCTGCAGCAACTCAAGGACAGGGCCGCAGTCCGGTTCCAAGTCGACTCCTCTGCTGTCGGCTATGCTGACCGCACCTTCTACGTAGAGGACAACCCCGAACAGAAGGTGACTCTCGGCGAGCTTTGCCGCACCAACGTCGGCCAAGGCATCGGCTCCATCCTCGGCTCCGGTGTCGCCGGAGGCTTGGCTGCCGTCACCAGCACCGGGGTCCAAATCGCCGAGGTCGAGGTCGACAAGGAGACCGGCAAGACCTACGTCGTCCGCTACACCGTCTTCCAAGACCCCGGCCAAGCCGTCAACCCCGTGGAGGTCGAGGGCCAGATGCAGGGCTCCGTAGCCCAAGGTGTGGGCTGGGCCCTGTGGGAAGGCTACGACTTCCAGAACGGTCTGCTGCGTAACCCCACCTTCCTCGACTACCGCATACCCACCTTCCTCGACCTGCCCGCCATCGACGCAGTGTTCGTTGGACAGCCCGCCCAAGAGGGCGACTTGGGAATACGCGGCGTCGGCGAAGTGGGAATCATCCCGCCCCTGCCCGCCATCGCCAACGCCATCTACGGGGCCACCGGCGTGCGCATGAACCACGCCCCCATGAGCCCCCAGAGAGTCCTGGCTGCCTTGGAGGATGCGAGCGTTCCGGCCTAAGTCGGAGCGCTTAGGTCACCGGAAATTGCATGATGCAGGACGCGATACAAACCCGCATCGAGGGGCTGTTGCAGCGCATCGCAGCAGCCGCCTCTCGTGCGGGCCGTGATCCGTCCGAGGTCATCCTCATGGGGGCCTCCAAGACCGTCGACCCCGACCGCATCGCCCTCGCCACCCAGCTTGGTCTCCAGCACGTGGGCGAGAACTACGTCCAGGAAGCCGCCGCCAAGTTCGACCACTTGTCCGACCTGCGCCAGTCCGCCACTTGGCACCTCATCGGCCATCTCCAGACCAACAAGGTCCGCCAAGCCCTCCAACTCTTCGACATCATCGGCACGGTCGATAGCGAACGCCTCGCCCACCGCATCGACACTGTGGCTGGCGAAACGGGCAAGCGCGTCCCGGTCTACGTCGAAGTCAACATGGGCTCGGAGATTTCCAAGACCGGCGTCGACCCCGACAGGCTCACCGACTTGGCCCACGCCATCTCCGCATGCAACAACCTGCAGGTAATCGGCCTGATGGCAGTCCCCCCCTTCACCCCGGACCCCGACGGCGCACGCCGCTACTTCCGCTGGCTCCGCGAAATGCGCGACAACCTCAATTCATCCCAAGTCTTCGACTACCCCGTCGAGGGCCTCTCCATGGGCATGAGCCACGACTTCGAAGTAGCCGTCGAGGAAGGCGCCACCGTAGTCCGCTTGGGCAGCTCCATCTGGGGCGCCCGCCCCGCCTGACGGGGTACATCAAACTTACATACAAATGCCCACCGAGTACCCATCTCCCTTCTAGGCCTTGCCTAACCCAACAGAAAGCCTAACTAACTGTCTGCTACACATCGACGATTAGAGGGCTTGGGAGGCCAGGATAAGCATCCCGAGCTCTTTTGATAAGTTGTTGGATGGCGTCATCGTATTTCTCGATATCCTCTTGTCGGATCCTTAACCGATATTTCCCGAACTTAGTATCATAGGGAACTATGCTCAATCCTGTCTCATCTAGCCACGCCGTCAACTCTTCGTCTTCTTGAATCTTGAACTCCGTAAGTACATAGGCCTTCTTTGGACGGAATATTACAAAGTTACACGCCGCTCCCCCCAATTGTAATCCGACGTAGTACTTGGTGTATCGAAGGGATAGCCCTGGCTGTATTGCAGCCGTCATCTGGTGCAGTGTATCCATAATCTGCAATGAGCCCTGATACGCCTTCTGTTGCCAGGTGGAGCGGTCTACAACCTCACCTTCATCTTCTTCTTCAGTACCCCAAGTCGCTAGCCCAAGGACTTGGGTAGCTACCAGTGTGAACGCTCCGTTCAGTTCAACCCCTCTCAGTTGAATCGCAATTAAGGGGATTGCTCCGTTGAACAGGGAAATCACATTCAAGAAACGCGTTGTGATGTCCTCTGCGACGATTACTGCTACGTGCTCGTACTGAGGATAGCGGCGCCGTTCAATATCCCAGTACTCAATCGTGCGAATAATGTGGGACTCGTCAGTAGCTCCGAGCTGAACCTCAACCGTATAACGCCTTGACCCTTCTGCATCGTACAGTAGCAAGTCGAGCTTGCCGCCGGTTGGCTGACGACGTTGCCTACTTTGGACTACGAGTTCCCCTAGTCCAAGCAATGACGGATTTTCTGTTAGTCGGTCCTCAAGCCACTTTTCATTTATTCCTTGGTGGTTTTTCAAACTGACGATTTTGGGAACAACCAACTGAGGAGTTGTCAAGCTCGTCTCCTTCGGGTTCACACTTGACGATTTGGAGCACCGCAATCTTGGTGAGCACTCTCAACATTGTCAAGCCGATTGGGGCTTAAGGTTCACCCACACACCGCCCCGGGTCCGCCTCCCCTAACACCCGCGGTATCTGCCCCGTGTGTATGTACTCCGCCAACAGCTTCCCCGCCATCGGCCCCCGCCCAAACCCCGAACTCGCCAGTCCGCTCACGATGTACAGGTTCTCCCTTTGCGGTATGCGCCCTATCACTGCCCCGCCATCCATCGAGAACGGCATCAGCCCCGCCCAAGTACGCTCAATCGGAATCCCCGACAGCATCGGCACCACCTCCGCAGCATGCCCTCGGTTCACCTCAACGCCCTCAGCATCGGGCGCAGGCTCGCCTGCGCTGTCCAGCGCCACTTGGCGGTCCCCACCAAACGCGATCGCCCCTCTGCGTGTCTGCCCCCCATACAAATGCCTCGTGACGCGCACACCCTGCTCGTGCGTCAGGTTCGGCGGCACGTCGTTCCCTCTCGCCGGATGCTGGCTCCAGTAATGGTTCGACTCTGTGGACGTCAGCACATGGAACAGCGTCGGCGGCAACGCCGCCGTGGCCCACATCTGGCCCACCACCGGAACAATCGGCACACTCAGACCCAGCATCCGCCCCACATTCGCACTCCAAGCCCCAGCCGCGATGACCAGCATGGGTGCAACAAACTCCCCCTGTTGGGTCTCCACCCGGTAGGAAGTCCCGTCGTGCCTAATGGCGCCAACATGGTGGTGCGTGAGAATACGGGCCCCAGCCTCCGCCGCTGCGTCCGCAAAGGCATGCGTCGCCAGCACCGGGTTCGCCTTCCCCCTTAACGGCGCATAGATGAACCCCGGCAGCTTGGGATTGATAGCGGGTTCAATGGACGCGGCCTGCCGCGGACCCAGAATCTCCACCGTATACCCCTGCTCCCTCAGGCCGCGCACCCGCCGCTCGGCGTATTCCATTTGCGCTTCTGTGTGGACAGCCTCTAGGCCACCGCACTCGCGGAACTCAATGTCGTATCCCAAATCCAACTGGAGAGTCTTGAACAGGTCGATGCTCCCCATCGTCAGGTACGATTCAAGGCCTGGCTTGTTGCCCCATCCCTGCGCCCCTATACCCCCTGCGTTAACCCCCGATGCCTCTGAAGCAATCTCTCCTCGCTCAAGCAGCGCCACGTCACGCCCATGCTGAGCTAGGGCAAATGCCGTGGAAACACCGCCAATGCCACCCCCAACGATCAGGATTTCAGCTTCCATCGGTCACCTCAAATGCAATGAGAGCAGTCTGGTGCTTACACCCTTGACCTTCCGGTTAAGATATAGCTTTCCCCATGACAGTCTGGATTTCAATAGCCAATAGAGCCGGGCAACACTTTCCCTTATCCGGGTTCCCTGCGTCCGGGGTTACTGCTTGCTGTTATCGGTAGCCTTCGCCTTCGGCGCTTCCCTCACATTTGGGATCGGCTCCGTGCTCATCCGGGTAGGGACTCAAACGGTCTCATCCCCGGTCGCCACAACCCTTGCCGTTGGCACCGGAGCAGTCGTCTCCACCGTTCTCGCCCTCATCTTCAACTTCGCCGAGATGCGGGAACTTACACCCATAGCCTATGTCTGGTTTTTCGTGTTGGCGGTCATGGGCTACCCCTTGGGACGGCTCCTCAACTACACCTCCATCAGCATGATCGGCGCAGCTCGTACCGCCCCCATAGATTCCCTGCGCCCCCTCTTCGCAATGGGTCTCGCCATCTTCTTCCTCCACGAGAGGCCCGGTCTGCTCATTGCCTTGGGCACGCCTGTCATCGTTCTTGGACTTGTCTTGGTCATCATAGGAGGCACGAGAGAAGGTAGCCAAGCCGCCATCACCAACAGGCTGGGGTTCCTCCTGTCGGTGGTTGCAGCCTTCAGTTTCGGCGGCAGGGAGGTCATCAGCAAGTATGTAGTCTCGGACCTCACCGAACCGCTGTTGGCGTCGTGCTTCGGATTCCTGATGGGCGCATTCATGCTGGGAATGATGAGCTACCCGGTGCTGAAGCGCAGCACGAAGAAGCCCGGGAAGAGGGGCCTGATCATCTGCATCCTCGCAGGAGCATCTCAGTCCATAGGCAACATCGCTGTCTTCTACGCTTTGAGCCAAGCCCCCGTCACGGTGGTAAGTCCCATCTATTCCGCAACGCCCCTCATCGTTTTGGTCCTCTCCCACGTGTTCCTGCAGAGAATCGAGGCCGTCAATTGGGGCTTGGCCATGGGCACCCTGCTCAGCGTAGGAGGAGTGGCCATGGTCATCATCGGGGCCAACAGCGCCGGTCAGCTATAGCGTGCCTCCAACTCCCGCATTCCATCCCTGACATTCTCCCGTTGACAGGGTACAAACACCTGTTCTATTATTCACTGTAGCGTGCACTGAGAGACCCGCACCTAGGGGGTCTCCCTGCACCCTCTCTTCACCCTCGTCTCCGAAGGATGCCAATGATAGGGAAATGCGCCGGAGCACGGCAACTCGATTTTGTCACGCCCCCACGCCCCACACAGGCCGGTACCGATGGCCAAACCATCACCCACCTTGCCGCCGTTCCTGCATACCCCTGCGCCTCAATCATTCCCAACCCGACGAAATCCGCCAATTCCATCCCGCACCCGCCAACTCCCCCATGCGACTCAATCGTCAGCTACGGTGCAGCTACGCCCATGCGACGGATGCGACGCCTCTCAGATACGAACAAAATCGTTACAGATACGAAGAGCGTCGCACGCCCCTATCTGGCCCCGCGACACTGCCCGCCCAAAACTCCCGCTCCACGCCCCGACGAAATCCGCCAACTCTATCCCGCCCCCCAAATCCCCGTGGTCCATCACCCATTCGACACATGTGTCAGCTACGGCCCAGCTACGACCACTCTACAAATTCGACACCTCTCAGATACAAACAACTTTTCTCCAGATACGAAGAGTGTCGAAATGTCGAATGGCCCCCTATCTGGCCCCACGACCCCGCCCGCCCAAGACTCCCTCTCCACGCCCCGACGAAATCCGCCAACTCTATCCCGCCCCCCAATTCCCCGCCATCCAACACTCATGCTACACATGTGTCAGCTATGGCCCAGCTACGACCATGCTACAAATGCTACCCTCTTCAGATACGAATCGCCTTTCTTCAGATACGAAAAGTGTAGCATGAGTATCGCGTCCCCCTATCTGGACCGTCGACACCGCCCGCCCAGCATCCTCCGCTCCCATCACGACGAAATCCGCCAACCTCATCACTCCTCCCCCCGTGGAACTACTTGGTCCAATACGAGCCAGCTACGGCAGTGGAACGAATGGAACGCTTCCCAGATACAAATCACCCGTCCACAGCTACGGACCGAGTTCCACTCCCTATCTGGCGCAGGACCGTTCCTCACCCCAAATATCCCGTTACGCCCCACGACGAAATCCAACAACTTCCAATCTCCTCCCATTATCAAACGGCCCTAGTAGCAAGCTGAACAAAGATGGTAGAAAGCTGAGCAAAGGATGATAGACTGCCCCCAACTCGCAACCGGGTGAAGACAATGCAGCGCATACAATCACGCGACCCCGACACCACCTATGTCAACGCCAGCGGCATCATCACCATGGAAGGCGAGCCCCGTCTCGAACGTGGCCTTACCGCCATGTCCGTCCGCAACGGCCGCATCGTCGGCTTGGGCAGCGACGCCTCCATGCGTCAGATGTCCCCCAGCGCCACCGTCGTCGACCTCGGCGGCGCCATCGTGATGCCCGGCCTCATCGACTGCCACAACCACTTCCTCCGCACCACCCTCGGCTGGGACGCCCTCCAGCTTGCCGACGTCCGTTCCATAGGCGAACTCCTCGAGACCGTCGGCGAGCAGGCCCGCGAAATGCCGCGTGGCGAGTGGCTCGTCTGCTCCAGCCTCTGGCACGAGACCAACCTAGCCGAAAAGCGCATGCCCACCGCCACCGAACTCGACCAAGTCGCCCCCAACAACCCCATCTACCTGCCCCGTGGCGGCCATGTCGTGGTCACCAACAGCCTCGGCCTCCAGCGCGCCGGCATCGCCCACACCAGCGAGGACCCGCCCGGCGGAGAATACGTCCGCGACGCCTCCGGCCATCTCACCGGCATGCTCCTCGAACGACCCGCCTACAACTCCATCCTGCGCCAACTGCCCCAACCCACCGCCCAGCAGAGACAGGATTCCATACGCACAGGCATCGCCGCCTACAACCGCGTCGGCATCACTGGCGTCCGCGAGCCGGGCCTGCTCGCCAACGACATCCGCGATTTCCAAGCCGTCATCCCCGGCGAGCAGTCCATACGTGTCAGCCTCATGTGGCGCGTCGACCTCAGCATGTCCCCCGAGGAACAGCGCCAGTGGGTCGACGGCCTCGGCCCCGTCAGCGGTTTCGGCAATGAATGGCTGGACATCTGGGGCCTCAAAATCGTGATGGACGGAGGCGTCGAAGCCGCCTACCTCCACCAACCCTACGCCAACAATCCCGACTTCCGGGGCATCCCCTTCACCACCACCGACAACCTCAAGGCCCTGCTCCACGCAGCCCACAACATGGGCTGGAAAATCGGCGTCCACGTGGCTGGAGACGCCTCCATGGACATGGTGCTCGACGCCTTCGAGCAGGTGGACCTCGAGACCCATGTCGGTGGCCGCGGTCACGCCTTGGAGCACGCTTTCTCCCCGGTGCCCGGTGCCATCGAGCGCACCCGCGACTTGGGCATTGCCGTCACTCTCCAGCACGCCCTCGTCTACAGCCTCGGAGGCAACATGCTTACCTATTGGGGCGACCAGCGGGCTGCCGACTGCACTCCCTCCCGCGCTTGGCTCGATTCCGGCACCATAACCGGTGCTGGCACCGATTCCCCGGTCACCAATTACGACCCATGGCTCAACGTCTACGGCTTCGCCACCCGCGAAACCGAGGTCGCCGGGGTGCTCGGCCCCCAGCACCGCATCTCCATCGCCGAAGCCCTCAAGGCATACACCGTCGGCTCAGCCACGGTGCACGGACAGCAGGACAACCTCGGTTCCCTATCCGAAGGCAAAGCAGCCGACTTCATCTGCTTGGACCGCGACCCATTGGACTCCACCCCCGCCCAAGTGCGGGCAATGGTCGTAAACCGCACCGTTGTAGGCGGCCGCGAGGTCTATGCCAGCTAAACACCGGACCAACCCACAAAATTGCTATAATTTGGAACTAAGCGCGGAGCGTTCCGAAGTCAGGGTGTTCGAGGGATCCAACGAAGTTGAGAGGGGTCTCACCATATGAGCACTTCAAGGGCATACTACGACGCTGACGGACATGTGATTGAGCTTGAGTCGGACATCCAGGAGTTCTACGAGGAACCCTACATCGGGATTCCCACGAGGCCACTGCCCAGCTTGGACAGGTTCCACACCCCCAACATGGCCTCCACCGCCCGCCAGCCCGGAACATTCCAGCCAGCCGACGCCGCAAAGTGGCTGCAATTCATGGACAAGGCCAACATCGAATGGTCTGTCCTCTATCCCACTGCCGGGCTGGCTTATGGCCGGGTCATTTATCCCGAGTGGGCCACCGCCTACGCCCGCGCCTACAACAACTGGCTGCACCAGAAATTCACATCCGTCAGCCCACGCCTCAAGGGCACGGCCTTGATTCCCTTTCAGGATGTCCCCAACGCCGTGCTGGAGTTGCGCCGCGCGGTGAACGAACTGGGCTTCACCGCCGCCATGATTCCCTCCAACGGACTCAACAGCCATGTGAGCGACCGCAAGTACTGGCCCATCTACGAGGAGGCCGAACGCCTCGATTGCGCCCTAGCCGTCCACGGCGGCAACTATGACGACCTAGGCTTCAACACCTTTACCGTCTTCCCCGCGACCCGCTCCCTCGGCATGCCCTTCCCGCTTGCCATCGCTTTCACCGGCATGGTGGTCGATGGCGTTCTCGATGCCTATCCCAATCTGCGGGTAGCCTTCCTCGAGGGCGGCACAGCTTGGGCACCCCTTTGCATCGACCGCCTCAGGCGTGAGCGCGAGTATGGCGGACTGAACATCGCCAAGGACCCTGAGGAATACTTCCACGAAGGCAGAATCTTCGTAGGCTGCGAAGGCAATGAGGAATCGCTGGCCTACGCCATCACCCGCATCGGCTACCAGTCGGTCGTCTTCGCCAGCGACTTCCCCCATGAAATAAGCATGGACAACTGCATGGAAGAGATTGACGAAATCCTCGAACGCAGCGACCTGCAAGAGGACCACAAACAAGCTATCCTCGGCGAGAACGCCCGCCGCCTGTATAAGGCTTAACGCACATGGGCCGGGCACTGGACTACTGGTTGTCTGATGGCGAAATGCCATACCATTGGTACCCGGCGTGAGCATCTCCCTTACTGGCGACAGCGCTCCTAACGCGACCCTGCAGGCAGGGGCAGCGTCCAATCGGTCATTCCGCACTGTCGTGCTCGTCACCTTGGTATTCCTGTTCGGCTTGGTGACCTTGGGCGGAGTAGTTCGAGCCACCGAGTCGGGACACGACTGCCCCGAGTGGATGGGCTTGGCGGTGGAAACTCCCAGCGTGCCAACCGGACCCGTGCTGGGCCCTCTCTGCGGCGGTGATGTCTCCACCGGCACCTTCATCGAACTGGCCCATCGCGTCGTGGCAGCCATCGCTGCCCTGCTGGTGGCATGGATCGTGCTCCTCGCATGGAAGCACTACCGCAACCAGAAATGGGTCCTTCTCCCTGCCATCCTGTCATTTGTGCTGATCCTGGCCCAAGCTGGCTTGGGCGGGGCTGCCGTACTGACGGAGCTACCTCGCTGGTCGGTGATGAGCCACTTGGCCATGGCCCAGATCGTGGTCGCCGCCGTTCTCTTGGTATACGCGGCATCGGGGACATCGCAGCGATATTCGAGCGGGCAATCAGGAGACGTACAACACCGCCCCATGTTGGGCAGTTGGGCCGTCGCGGCCGCTCTATCCACCTTCGCCTTGCTGATGGCTGGGTCTTATGTGGCGAACACGGTCGGTGCTGGCCAAGGATGCGGGGACTCTTGGCCGCTGTGCCGTGGCGATTTTGTGCCCCCCTGGGATCATGTCTCCATCCCTCATATGGTTCACAGGCTGATCGCGGTCGCGCTGATAGTCCCTCTCGCGGGCCTGCTGCTGGTGACATGGCAGGCACGGGACCTGTACCCTCAGTTACTGGGATTAGCCGCTATCAGTGGAGCCCTGTTCGTGGCCCAGATAGTGGCTGGCGCCTCCAATATATGGTTCGACTTCGCCATCCCCGCCAAGGTAATCCACCTGTCGCTTGCCACCGCCTTGTGGATGAACTTGGCTCTGCTGGTGCTGCTGACGCCGGGTTGGTTCCCGCAGGACCTCGGCCCATGGAAAGCGAGATCTCAGGGAGGCTTGCCAAGTGCAGACTGAAACGCCCCGGGCACCGCTGGACCTGCGCTCGCTGCTGGCCGACCACCTTGCCCTGACCAAGCCTCCTATTGTCCTCCTTTTGCTGGTCACAGCGTTAGGTGGGTTGTTCTTGGCGGCCAAAGGGGCGCCCCCCTTGGGAATCACCCTCTGGGTACTGGGATGTGGTGCCATGGCCGCTGGTGGGGCCAACTCCATAAACCACGCTCTTGATAGAGACGTCGACGGTCTGATGCGCCGCACCAGTCGGCGACCAGTGGCTACCAACCGGGTCAGCCCAAGGGCGGCCATGACTCAGGGCTTCGTACTCAACGCAGTCGCTTTCGGCCTTTTGACTTACTACGTCAACCCCTTGACCGCCCTTCTGACTCTTAGTGCCACTCTCTTCTACGTGTTGGTGTATACCAAGTGGCTGAAGCGCACTACCACTCAGAACATCGTAATAGGTGGAGCGGCAGGTGCAGTGCCTCCCATGGCAGGCTGGGCAGCCGTGACCGGGAGTCTCGAACTGCCAGCCGTTTACCTGTTCGCCATCATCTTCTTCTGGACGCCTCCACACTTCTGGGCCCTGTCGCTACTTCTAAAGGACGACTATGCGAGGGCAGGTATCCCCATGCTGCCGGTGGTCCGGGGCGTGCCGGAGACGGTCCGCAGCATTCTCCTTTATTCCGCTCTTCTAGTCGCGCTGACGGTCATGTTCTTCGTCCTGCCGGAAGTGGGCTTGGTCTACCTGATCTTTGCTGCACCGTTGGGACTGGTCCTGCTATGGCTCTCGTGGCGGCTGTGGCGAAGCTCCGGGGACAGGGGCGCCAAGCCCTTGTATCTCTATTCGTTGCTCTACCTAGCCTTGCTCTTCGTGGGGGTCATGATAGATGCCTTGGTTGCCTTCTGAAGTCGTTGACACCCAATATGCGCTATGCTAGAGTCGCTGCGTTGTGAAAAAAAGCACATTCTTTTGTGCATGGAACGGAGCTTCTACGCCCCAAGAAGGCGGGCGAACAACGGGAGATCCCTCTTTGGTAACCAGGCAAGGTAGCTGATGACCCGCCTCTCTTCCCTTTTGACAAAGGGCCCCATGCGCATAATTGCGCCCCTATCGGCTCTTCTGGCGCTCCTCTTGGTGGGCGCCTGCACTCCCAGCCATCCCCAGTCCACCTTCGATGCCGCCGGTCCTGTCGCCGCCGATCAGCGTTTCCTGTTCTTGTTCATCTTCTGGGTGGCTGTCGCTGTCTTTGTGGTGGTCGAAGGCGCCCTGATATACACCGTCATACGTTACCGGCGCAGGCGCGGTCAGGGAATGCCCGAACAGGTGCACGGTCATCGCCCACTGGAAATAAGCTGGACTATCGCCCCGGCCATTGTCTTGGTAATCATCGCTGTTCCCACCATCATGGTGTTGCTGGACACCCAGACCACCCCAGAAGAGTGCGAGAACGGCGACACCGAGAAATGCATCAACGTGGAAGTGATCGGGCACCAGTGGTGGTGGGAGTTCCGCTATCCCGACAATGGCGGCGTGGTGACAGCCAACGAATTGCACATGCCCGCAGGCAAGAAGGTCAACTTCCTTCTGGACAGTTCTGACGTGCTCCACAGCTTCTGGGTGCCCAAACTCGGTGGCAAGACAGACATCTTCCCCGGAGGCGGGAATCAGATGTGGCTGGAAGCATCCCAAGCGGGCACCTTCCAAGGCCAATGCGCAGAACTCTGTGGCATATCCCACGCCAACATGCGCTTCATGGTAATGGTGCATCCCACACCGGAGATACCCTGCGTGGCGGGTCAACATCAGCCTCCGCTCGTAGAGGCGAGCACTCCTTCACTGCAGAACGGCTGTCCCACCAACACCTTTGAGGAGTGGGTAGACGCCCAGTTGGCTGAAGCGGTCCCACCCGAAACGGAAGGAGCCAAGCGCGGAGAGGCGCTCTTCCTCTCCAAGGGCTGCGTGGCTTGCCACACCATCAGCGGCAATCCTGTCGCCGCCGGTAAGATCGGCCCCGACCTGACCCACTTCGGCTCCCGCAGTACCCTTGCAGCAGGCATGCTTACGAACACTCCTCAAAACCTAGAGCGCTGGCTCGCCGACCCGGACGAGATTAAGCCGGGCAACATCATGACCCGTGATGCCCCTGTATACACGGGGGAACTGGAGCCTCTCGACCTAGCTGACATTGCGGAACTCTCCGCGTATCTGGGGAGCTTGCAATGACCCATTGCGCGGTATACCCTTCTCTGCGCGCTTCCTGGCTTTACGCTGGCTTGGAACTAACTGACGATAGGGGCGACCAATGGCCACAATAACCGAGACGATTAGCGGGGCCTTGGTAGGAGGTATACGCCGGCCTACGACCTATCACGGGATCTTGGGTTGGATTGCCACCATAGACCACAAGCGCATCGGTATCCTCTATGGAGTCACTGCTTTCTTCTGGCTGCTGGTGGCCGGTGCAGAAGCCCTGACCATGCGTGTCCAGCTTGCCCAGCCAGAGCAGGCGTTGATCGACCCCGACCTTTACAACCAGTTCTTCACCATGCACGGCACCCTCATGATCTTCTTGGTGATCATGCCTCTGGGGGCTGCCTTCTTTAACTACATGATCCCCCTTATGATCGGGGCAAGGGACGTAGCCTTCCCAAGGCTCAACGCCTTCAGCTACTGGATGTTCCTTTCGGGAAGCATCTTCCTCAACACCAGCTACTTCCTAGGTGGAGCACCCGATGCTGGCTGGTTTGGCTACGCCAACCTGACCGAAACGGCCTACAACGCAGGACATGGGATCGATTTCTGGGCAGTGGGACTGCTGCTTCTAGGGGTCTCGTCGCTCGCAGCAGCTTTCAACTTCCTAGTCACCATCATAAACATGCGGGCTCCCGGCATGACGCTCATGCGCATGCCCCTGTTCGTATGGATGACCCTAGTCACATCTTTCCTACTGGTATTGGCCTTCCCCGTCATTACGGTAGCCCTGATTGCCCTAGTGTTTGACCGGGCCTTCGGCATGAACTTCTTCGTTCCTGAGTCCGGTGGAAGCCCGATATTGTGGCAGCACCTGTTCTGGCTCTTTGGACACCCCGAGGTGTATATCCTGATACTTCCTGCCATGGGTATCGTATCGGAGATACTGCCCACATTCGCCCGCAAGCCTCTCTTCGGGTATTCCTTCGTGGTGTTCTCAGGCATAGTCATCGGATTCATGGGATGGGGCGTGTGGAGCCACCACATGTTCACCGTAGGGCTTGGGGCGGCGGCCAACACGGTGTTCGCGCTGACGACTATGGCCATTGCAGTGCCCACGGGAGTGAAAATCTTCAACTGGATTGCCACCCTGTGGGGTGGCTCTATCAGGCTGGCAACACCTCTCTGGTTTGCTGTGGGCTTTATCTTTATGTTCATCATTGGCGGGCTCAGCGGAATCAGCCATGCCTCGGCTAGCGCCGACCCTCAACAGCAGGATACATATTACATTGTGGCCCACCTGCACTATGTCTTGTTCGGTGGAAGCCTCTTTGCCATATTCGCAGGCATCTACTATTGGTTTCCCAAGATGACCGGCCGGATGATGAGCGAGGGTTGGGGCAAGCTTCAGTGCGCACTCATGTTCATCGGAATGAATTTAACTTTCGGTCCGATGCACAACCTCGGCATGGACGGAATGCCACGGCGTATCTATACCTATGCCCGCGACCAAGGGTGGGATGATCTCAATCTGCTGGCCACCATAGGCTCATTCATCATCGGACTGGGACTCCTAGTCTTCATGTATAACTACATCAACAGCTTGCGGCGCGGCCCCAAGGCACCACCCGACCCGTGGGATGGCCGAACCTTGGAGTGGGCCATACCTTCTCCGCCGCCAATTTACAATTTCGCCGAAATACCAACCGTCCAAGGCATAGATCCCCACTGGGAGACCAAGGCTGATTTGATGGCCGAGGGCAAGGACCGGCGCACTGCCATAAGCGAGGCCACGTCAGTGACTCCCGAGCAGAAAGACGATTACGACGGCCTGCGCGAGGCCCGTCGCCGGGGCATACACATGCCTGATCTCTCCTACTGGCCCATAATTCCGCCCATAGGTTTGCTCATCGGTGCCTACGGAATGCTCTACGCCTTCTGGCCTGTAGCCGTCCTAGGGCTGGTGATCACAGTTTGGGGTATCTACTCGTGGGCCTTCGAGCCGGTCAACGATCCCAACGGCCACGGCGATGAACATGGCCATGGACATGTTGAACATGAACACGACGCCCACGGGCACGCAGGGCCCGCCCAGGAGTCGGCGGATTGAGCGAAGTAGTCCACCACGTCGAACACGAAGAGGAGACCTCTACAGGTCTTAGCCACCGCAAGCTTGCTATCTGGGCCTTCCTTGGCTCTGAGTGCATGTTCTTCGGTTCACTTATTGCCACCTATTTGGTAGTCCGCGGCCGGAGCGCCGTCGGTCCTTGCGCTGGAGACTGTGTGCTGCCAGCGGTTCCTGGTGGAGAGTTGGTGGAATGGGAAGCTATCTTCAGCATACCCATCACCTCGGTAAGCACCTTCGTGCTGCTGATGAGCAGTATGTCCATGGTGCTGGCCTACTCAGCCATTAGCCGCAACGACATCAGGGGCTTCCGGATATGGGTGATGTGTACCGCCATTTTGGGAGCCACCTTCCTTGGTTTCCAGGTATTCGAATTCCGCACCTTCGTGGAGGAAGGTCTTAACCCGACGACCAACATCTTCGGGTCTGCCTTCTTCACCCTAACGGGGTTCCACGGCGCCCACGTAACTGTTGGCGTTCTGTGGCTACTCTCACTCTTCGGCTACTCCATGTGGGGTAAGGGCCTTACAGCGGAGCATAGCCTCCAAGTCGATATGGCGGCCCTCTACTGGCACTTCGTCGACGTGGTGTGGATTGTGATCTTCACTGTGGTCTACTTGCTCGGAGTTGCCCTAGGCTGACGGCCTAAGCTAACGGATGATCGCGGAAGTATTAGCACGGTATAGCTGGCGATGAGTGAAGCAGAACATACTCGGGAGCGTGGACACCCGACTCCCCTCACTTATGTGAAGGTAGCCCTCACCCTGTCGTTCATTACCGCCGTTGAGGTGGGAATCTTCTATATCGATATGGTTCCCGCCCTGTTCGTTGCCTGCTTCTTCATCCTGTCAGCCACCAAGTTCGTCATGGTTGCCCTGTTCTACATGCACCTACGCTACGACGCACGCCTCTTCTCGACCTTCTTTTTTGGCGGCGTGCTTTTGGCGATGGCTGTTGTAGTGGCCGTGCTGGCCATCTTCGGCACGCTGCTGGTCAATCCCTCACGAGAGTCCCAGGAACAAATCAAGGCGGGCAGCGAGCACGCTAGGACGACCATTGAGCAACCCGGGGCAATGCTCAGCCTCCATCAAGGCACTATCGACGGCAAATCGCTAGTGCTGCCTCCAACACATACGGGTTAGCAGTATCTCCAGACTCGCATCCCACAGCGGAAGCGTGAAGCGTGCCACCTGATTTCTCTTGGCTCAACTGGGCCGGTCATCCATCTACCCTGATAGGCGTGTTGGTCCTCGAGGCCGCCTACATCTATGGGGCAGGCAGCCTACGGGAGCGTCTGGGGGGTGAGAAGGCGGTCTCGATAAGGCAGTCGGCGTGTTTCACGTCCGGGATGTTCGTCATTTATTTGGCGCTGAACTCACCACTGCACGAGCTGAGCGACAGGTACCTATTCAGTGCCCACATGGTCCAGCACATGCTGCTGCTGTGGATCATGCCTCCGCTGGTCCTCTGGGGTCTGCCTGACTGGCTGATACGACCGGCCATCTCCTCGCCTATGCGGTTGCGGGTTGCCAAGGTGCTGATGCACCCACTGATGTGCTTGGCGGTGTTCAACGGCATTATCATGGTGTGGCACCTGCCTTCGGTTTATAACTCGGCCCTTGCTTACCACAACCTGCATATATTCCAACACATCTGCTTCATGGCGGCTGGGTTGCTGATGTGGTGGCCGGTGCTGAGCCGTCTTCCTGAGTTGCCACGCTTGTCCTATGGCGGACAGATGCTATACCTGTTCCTGATATCACTGCTTCCTGCTATTGTGGGCGGGATCATCAGCTTTGCGGACAACGTCATTTATGACTGGTATGCGGACGCGCCACGGTTGTGGAGCATCTCCCCGGCAGTGGACCAACAGGTAGGCGGCTTGATTATGAAGACGGCAGGGCTTATTGTGTTTGTGGTAGCCTTGGCTGCGGTGTTCTTTGCTTGGGCCGCCCGGGAAGAAGAGAGGCAGAGAGAACGAGAGAAGGTGCGGAATCCGGCTATCGCCGACGCGAGAGCTTGGGACACGGAGGACTTGGAATGAAGCTGCCGATGAGCATCTGGCTACCTGCATTAGCTGCCCTGTTCATAGCAATCATAGCAGGGGGGCTGGGGGTCATCTTCATGATCCTGCTGGCGGTAGGGCACGATGTGATGCCGAAGTCATGGGGACGAGAGGGTGAGGAGCTATTCGTACTGATTCTGGGAGTGGCCATAGTGGTCGGGGTGCCTGTAGTGGGTGCGCTGATCCACAACCGTGTCAGCAAGGGGTCTTAGGCGTAACCGTCCATTCAGCGTCTAGCCGATTAAAGGGCGCATCCCAATGGGATGCGCCCTCATTTTGTTGGCCTGACTTTGGGGGGTTATTCGCCTAGGTGCTGGCGGGCTACGGAGACGAGCTCGGCGAAGGCTTCGGGTTCCTTGACTGCTAGGTCGGCTAGTACCTTGCGGTCGAGGTCCACCTCGGCGAGCTTGAGGCCGTGCATGAGCTGGCTGTAGGTGAGGCCATTTTGGCGAGAAGCTGCACCGATACGAATAATCCACAAGCTGCGGAAGTCGCGCTTGCGCTTGCGCCGGTCGCGGTAGGCATGGCTCCAAGCGTGGATGAGGGCCTCTTTGGCCCACTTGTACTGTCGACTGGAGGAATGCTGGTAGCCTTTGGCGGCATCCAACACCTTCTTGTGGCGGCGGTGCTTGGTGACTCCACTGCGAGCCCTAGTCACGGGTCAACTCCATGGGCCTTCCTTAGAAGGCTGAAGGTATGAGGCGGCTGATGCGAGGGACGTCGGCTGAGTGGAGGGCGTATTTCTTAGCCCCGAACTGCCGACGAACTTTCTTGGGCTTCTTGAGACGGTTGTGACTGCTCATCCGCTTGCGGCGCATTATCTTGCCCGTGCCCGTCACGTGAAACCGCTTCTGAGCCCCCTTGTGCGTCTTCAATTTCGGCATCTTGGTCTTCTTCTCCCTGGGTTATACGATTCGGGCCTTCGGTTCCCGCCTGCGCGGGAATGACGGGAGAAGCCGAGTCCCTTGTCTTGCGTTCGCCCCTGCGCGGGAGGGGGGCCAAGGTGATGGTGAGGTGCCTCTGCTCGAAGCTGGGGGCCTGCTCCATCTTGGCCTCTTCCTGCAGGTCGTCCACTATCTGCTTGAGGCGCTGCATCCCAATTTGCTGGTGGGTCACCTCTCGTCCCCGGAAGAACACGGAGACCTTGACCTTGGAGCCGTCGTCGAGCAACTCCTTGATCTTCCGCACCTTGGCCGAGAGGTCGTGGTCGCCGATGTTGGGGCGGAAACGGACTTCGCGGAGGGACGTGTTTTTCTGGGCCTTCTTGGAGTCGCGCTCCTTCTTGGCGGAGAGGTAGCGCAGTCTTCCGTAGTCGAGGATGCGGCACACCGGCGGCGTATTGGTTGGGGCGACTTCCACTAGGTCGAGATTTCGCTCTCGGGCTAGGGTAAGCGCTTGGGAGGTGGGCATCACACCCAACTGGTCCCCATCGGCTCCGATGACCATCACTTGAGGGACCGTTATCCTCTCGTTGACCCTATATTGCCGTGCTATACCAACCTCCGAAGGCAAACGTATATGGACACTGTGTATATCATACCACCAAAAGGCAAGTCAATTAAGCCTTGGGAGGGAGCAACCACGAGTTGATGCCGGGGCACTGGGTTGCGGGAGCGGGGCGATTTTGGGCAGGGGTGGCGGATGAGGATGGACAGGGTTGGATGGGTGGGAGAAATGGGGGGAATGGGCGCGGGAGGAGTAGGGGATGCAGAAACGTCACAATGTCACACGGTTTATAGCTAAAATATTTTTTTCGTATCTGGAAGTTGTGACATTTGTGACATTTTCCTAGCTGGCCAGATACGAGAAAAGTGTGACATTTTTTCGTATCTGGAGATGTCACAGATTTTTGGAATTGAGACATTTGTGACATTTTCGTAGCTGGAGGAATGTCACACTGTGACATTTTTGACGGGGTCCTTCGGGGGGCTTTAGCCAAGGGAATCCGGGGCCGCGGATTGGGGTCGAGGGCAGGCTCGACATGGGGTCGAGTTTGGGCCATGTTGAGGGGACGAACCTTGGCAGTGGCAGACTCCTCGTAGCTGAAAAGGGCTTTTTTGTATCTGAAAGTTCTGCCAGTACTGCCAGTGCCGTAGCTGAGATAGATACGATTTGAGTACTGCCACAGGCGTTCTGGCCTCCCGGTCTTATGAATGGGCTGGGGGGCTTTTCCGGGTTCGACAATTCGACACTTTCCGTAGCTGGGAAAAGCGTTTTGAATCTGAGAAGTGTCGAATTTGTCGAATGGTCGTAGCTGGGCCGTAGCTGACACAAGTGTCGAATGGGTGCGAATGACGGCGAGGAAACAGGCGAGAAGGGAGCGCAAGGCTTGGGGCGGGCTTGGGTTTCCATGGGCGTCCTTTCGAGAGATGGAGGCGGGGCGACGGTTTAAGGATGGGGCAAGGGGGAGGTGTGGCGCAAGCGGTTTTTGTCATGGTTGTTCAGGGGGGATGGGAGTTGCCTGAGTGGTAATCCGGTCGGGTGGGCTTAACGGAGCTATGGTCGGCGGCAGACCAGCTCTGAATGTCAATATGAGGCAGTCTGGTCGCAGCGAACTTGGGATGCTGTACACTTGCCACGGAGTAGTGAGTGCGTGGCTGTTCAGGAACCAGTTGGCCAAGACTTCATTCGCATGGAGACATGGTTGGGGCTGCCATGGTATGCTTAAAGGCAATGATTTCCTTTCCGAACAGAAGGCAAAAGGCTTTTTTCTGGGGGAATACGGCGGATGCCGCTCTTGCAGTGTTAGTCAAGCTGCCTATAGCGGTAATCCTGGGGTTTGTGCTCCTTGCCGTGGTGACCACCATCGCCGGATTGCCGGGGGCTGAACTAGCAGGCAATGGCCTCCTGAACGCTCTGGCCCTGGTGGCCTTTGTGCAGGGCAATGCGGTGGGCATCGTCATCCTTTTCGCGATGGTGTGCTTTATCAGCAGCCTCTGGAGATCAAGGGCGGCGGTGTGGTGTTCGGCTGCTGACCTGTTCCATAGAACCCGTGAACTGATGCAGGCCTGGCGCACAGTATGGACGCATGCTCCGACTGCGCCCCGACTGACAGGCATTGTCGTTGTTGAAGACAAACACGCCTCTCCCGTCCGAGAAATAGCCGGGGCCTTCACGCCCGGGCTAACGCCGCAACTGGAATGACTCCAGGTCTCCCCGCCGTCCCCTGAACAGGGGCTGGCGGCATCGGCTGCTGAAATCGCAGCACAGCTCACAAGCTGAGGGAGACCTGATATGAACTTCGCAAACTTCGTTGTTGCACCCATCCTTGCCGGATTGGGGCTTGCCGTGGCTTGGACCATGGCATGGGCCTTTCTGTTGCCCGCTATAGACCCACATCTGGCATGGTCGGGCTACGATAGCAGACCAGTCATCACCGTGGTCTTCCTCGTCGGTTACTGTGCCCAGACGTGGGTGACGTTCCGAGCAGGCAGTTAAAGGCAACAGGCTGACAACTCTGGTGTCAGAACAGTCAGACACCCAATCGCCGGCCTCGTCCTGCCAGAAGTATCGGCCATCAAGTCCGTCTCAAGCGGTTGCCGGGGCCCGATAACGACCAATTCGATGAGAATGAAGGAGAATGACATGACAAAGAGGCAAAGCACAGCGGAACGACTTCTGGACGCTGTCGAAGAGCACGAGTTGGACCATGTGAGTGAACTGGTCTGCGACATCCTACAAGTGTTCTCAATTGAGGACGAGAGGGTGGAGGATGGCAGGAGGGCGTTCGTTTTCGACGACCACTCGGCGGCCGTCCTAGCACCAGCCGAAGGCCTGCAAATTGCAGAGGTCGAGTATGTAGTTGAGCTAGAGGTGGAGGTCGATGAGGATGACGACGACGATGAGGAGGAGGACGATGAAGAAGAGGAGGACGAGGAACACATGGTGGTGCTCAGGTTGCGATGAGAGACATGGAAACAGTGATGGTTGACTACGGCGCAGAGCCCCGCTCTGATCAAGGGGACTTGTCAACGGTCAAGGTCTCTCTAGGATGATGCCCTAGGCCGCCAGCCTCGCACACCATGGAGAGGGGTGTAGCGGTACGGAGCGATCGGTGAGAACCTTTGCACCGTAACCACTATCTTTCGGGCCAGCCGAGGGAGTCGCGTAGCTGTATTGAGCGGCGAACTCGGCTGGCCGGGAGGCGGCATTGAAATGAGGATTCCATCATGATGATCCTGGAGGCCAGATTCCATGGCGGAATGGGATAACTTGGGGATGGGGGTTGATACCAGTCTAACTTTTCTTACTTGGTATATCTATGGCACCCACACAGCAGGCGAACTGCAAGGGGTAGGAGGGGGTAAGGCCACGCAGAGATAGAGTATGGCAGCTTGAGTTCCTATCGCATGGTAGTAGCCAGATTCCAGATATGCCACATGCTTATCGTACTCCGCGATGTGAGTCGTCGTACATCTCCAAAGCCCTATTCTCCGTTATCCTATGAGGACGCTATTCCCAAGCTGCTTAGAAGGTTAGTCATTGTCTGTTGTACGTGGGACGGAGGACGCCGATGACGAAATTTTCGGCCCACATAAGCCCTATGCCACGGAGTTCGTCCTCAGTCAGCCAGCGGAGGACCACCCGTTCAGCGATCCACTCCCTACTTTCCTCCTTACGTTTGGGATCGGTTTTGCCTCGCCCTCTACGTTCCTCCATGAGCTTCGTCAACATACCACCATCATCTTGATTCCAGTGGCGCTGCATCCGGGTGCGTAGCCCGGTTTCAGTCAGTCCTACGCAGTAGAATAGGTCGTGGTCTGTCACATCCGACCACAAGTAGATGCCGCTTTCTTCCGGTATTTCGGGCATAAGAGCTTGGATAAACGGAACTCCGGGCTTATCCAATAGACGCTGCACTATGTCCCGCCCAGCATCAAGGTTTTCCTGCCATGTCATCACTGCCTACGTTTCTTGGACTAGGACGCAGTTGCTCGTCTCAGCCGCCGCTGCGTCTTTACTCTTCCTAGTATCCTTCGTTCTGTAAATGGTCCGCCATATGCAAGCTGGTTGTTGAAGCCAATCTATCAGATAATTGCCTGGCAAGGAACCCTCGAGACCTTCGAAGTAACCGCCACCATTTGCTCACTCCGCAAGAACCTCTTTCACACCGTAGCTGTGCTACCAGTAACTGGCCCATTCCGCAGTTTCATTGGGGAGGTACTTGGACACGGCATTTGAGCAAGAGAGATGGGGTTGCCATATCGAATTGAGCGTGGGGATTCTTGAGGCAGGCCCATACTACCTCTTGCACAGTTCCCTAAAACGACTTATTCAAACAAGTCAGGTTCTTGGAGCAAAGCCATCTCCTCTTGACACAGCACGTACATAAGCGGTGCTCTCATAGTGGATGGATCTCAGGTTGAGGCTAACGCGATTGCAGGCCCAATCTGAACCCCACTATGAGGGTTCTTATTTTGTCCAGTTAGGTGGATTAGGACGCCATGTGAAATCCTCTGCTCGTCTAGTTGCGGAAGGACCATGATTGCTTGGAGAAGCGGGTGTGTGACGTGGAGGGGCACATTCGTCCGACTGGCGCGTGTTTGCGATGGAGGGTTTGCGGGTCAGTCGAGGACGGAGATTTCGGGAGTGATGGTGACGTTGCGGGCTAGGGAGTTGCCTACTGGGCAGGTGGAGACGGACTGCTCCCAGATGGCTTGGAGACTGGCTTCGTCGGCGTCGCCTTGGACGTAGGGCTTGGCGCGGACCTCAGCGAAACCAGGATAGGCCCTTCGACTTCGTGGTGCGGTCAACCCAATCCCCGCGCTCGATCGCTTGAAGACTGGGTTGACCGCACCACCTCGCCCTGGGCGAAACGGCGGGGTTGGGGTTATTTTCGCGGGGGTGAGGGTCGCTAACTGGGTTTAGGGACAAGTGATTGGTGTTGCGGGTCTGGGTACGTGGGTTCCTGCCTGCGGAGGCAGGAACGATGGGGGGACGCGGTAATGCGATTGGAGAAGGTTTCTGGATTCCGGCCTGCGCCGGGACGACGGGGAGTGGTTTTGGGCGGGGTTGTTAGGAGGTGGTTTTTGGATTCCGGCTGCGCCGGAATCATGGGGTTGGTGAGCGGGTTTTTGAGGGTGGGTTATGCGATGGTTAAGGCCGTGGGTTCCTGCCTCAGGAATGACGGTGGGGGGTGGGGGTGGCGTGTTGGGTGTTGTGGACTACAATAGGGGGCAGGTTTGGGGGGGGGACTGTTATGCCCGGTAGAGAGAAGGACGACTGGCTCAGGGAGACTCTGGAGCCTGCCTTGAAGAGGTTTTCTGCGAGGCGGGAGCGGTTCCGGTCGGACTCGGGGCTGGAACTGGATACGGTGTATGGGCCGGAGGACTTGGGGGAGCGCGGGGCGGACTACGGGGAGGATGTGGGATATCCGGGGGAGTACCCGTATACGCGGGGTGTGCAGCCGAACATGTACCGGGGGCGCGTGTGGACGATGCGCCAGTATTCGGGGTATGCGAGCGCGCGAGAGTCGAACCTGCGGTACCGGTATCTGCTGGAGCAGGGGCAGACGGGGCTCTCGGTGGCGTTCGATTTGCCGACGCAAATCGGGTATGACTCGGACCATCCGCTGGCGCAGGGTGAGGTGGGGAAGGTGGGGGTGCCCATCAGCAGTCTGGTGGACATGCAGACGCTGTTCGACGGGATACCGCTGGACAAGGTAAGCACCTCCATGACCATCAACGCGACGGCTTCGGTGCTGCTGGCGCTGTATATTGCCACGGCACGGTCGCAGGGGGTGGAAAAGCAGGCGCTGAACGGGACGCTGCAGAACGACATCCTGAAGGAGTACATCGCGCGGGGGACGTATGCGTACCCGCCGGGACCGTCGATGCGGCTGGTGGTGGATGTGTTCAAGTATTGCGCGGAGTCGGTGCCGCAGTGGAACACCATCAGCATAAGCGGGTACCACATGAGGGAGGCTGGGGCGACGGCGGTGCAGGAGCTGGCGTTCACGCTGTCGAATGCGATTGCTTATGTGGAGGCGGCGCAGAAGGCTGGGCTGGATGTGGACCGGTTCGCGGGGCGTTTGTCGTTCTTTTTTGCGGCGCAGAACAACTTGTTTGAAGAGGTGGCCAAGTTCCGGGCAGCGCGGCGGATGTGGGCGCGGATCATGCGTCACAGGTTCAAGGCGGAGGACCCGCGATCGTGGATACTGCGGTTCCATACGCAGACGGCGGGGGTCAGCCTGACGGCGCAGCAGCCGGACAACAACGTGGTGCGGAGTACCATCCAAGCGCTGGCCGCGGTGCTGGGGGGCACGCAGTCGCTGCATGTAAACTCGCGGGATGAGGCGCTGGCGCTGCCGACGGAGGAGTCGGCCATGCTGTCGCTGCGCACACAGCAGTTGCTGGCGTATGAGAGCGGCGTGGCGGATGTGGTCGACCCGCTAGGCGGGTCGTATTACGTGGAGAGCCTGACGAATGAATTGGAGGCCAAGGCACTGGAGTACATGGACCGCATCGACGACATGGGCGGGGCTGTGTTGGCGCTGGAGGCGGGCTACCAGATGCGCGAAATCACGGAGACAGCATACCAGCACCAGCGAGAGGTGGAGACGGGGGACCGGACGATCGTGGGGGTGAATGCTTACGTGGACGACTCGCTTCCGCTGGAGGGGCTGCTGAAGGTGGATGAGGAGGGGCAGAGGCAACAGGTGGAGGGTCTGGCCAAGCTGAGGCGGGAGCGGGATTCGCAGAGGTCGCAGCGGGCGCTGGACAGGCTGGAGGAGGTGGCGCGGGGGACGGATAATACGCTGCCAGCGATCTTGGAGTGTGTGGAGTCGCACTGCACGTTGGGGGAGATATGCCAGGTGCTTCGCAAGGTGTTTGGGGAGTACCAGGGGGTTTTGGCGATCTGATGGTGAGTGGCGATATCCGGTTCCTGCGTCAATGGTGGGCTGTGCCTCGAATGCGCGGGATGAACGAATGCGAAATAGAAGACGCCACTTCACTGGATGACGGAGTATGGAGAGGGTAGTCGAAGGAGGTCTGTGGTGACCGACCTGCTATTGAATGAAGAGGAGCGGATGCTGCAAGCGACGGTGCGGGATTTCGCGGACCGGGAGCTGGCACCGCGGGCGCGGGAATGGGATGAGCGGGAGGAGTTCTCGTGGGATGCGTGGCGTGGGATGGCGGCCTTGGGGCTGACGGGAATCGGGGTCGACCCGGGGCTTGGAGGCAGCGGTGGCGGGTACCGGCAGATGGCGATTGCGGAGGAGGAGGTGGCGCGGGGGGATGCGGCGGCGAGCGTGAGTCTGGTGGCGCATATGTCGCTGGCTACGCAGACCATCTACCAGTTTGGGGACGAGGAGCAGAAGCTGCGGTTCATCCCGGCGATGGCGCGAGGCGAGGCCATCGGGGCTTGGGCGTTGACGGAGCCGGGCGGGGGATCGGACGCGGCGAATTTGCAGACGACGGCGGAACGCAGGGGAGAGACGTATTACCTCAATGGTTCCAAGATGTTCATCACGAATGGGGATATGGCGCGGTTTCTGGTGGTGTTTGCAAGCCAGGACAGGTCGTTGCGGTCGCGAGGAATCAGCACGTTCGTGGTGAACGAGGGTGCCGATAGGTTCAAGGTGAACACGCAGCGGGGAAAGATGGGCATGCGTGGGTCGCCGACCACGGAGTTGGTGTTTCAGGATACGCCGGTGGGGCTAGCGGACCGCTTGGGGGAAGAGGGGCGGGGGTTCAATCAAGCGATGGATATTCTGGACTCGAGCCGCATCATCATTGCTGCGCAGTGCGTGGGGATCGCGCAGGCGGCGTATGAGGCGTCGCTGCGGTATGCACAGCAGCGGGAGGCGTTCGGACGGCCCATTGCTCAGCACCAAGCGATACAGTTCATGCTGGCTGACATGGCGACGGAGATATACGCGGCTAGGGTGTCTTCGATGCACGCGGCAACGCTGAAAGACAGTGGACTGCCATACGTCAACGAGGCGTCGATGGCCAAGCTGTATGCTTCTGAGGTGGCAGTGAGGGTGACGTCCAATGCGGTGCAGGTGCATGGGGGAGTTGGGTATTTCAAGGAGTCGCCGGTGGAACGGTATTTCCGGGATGCGCGGGTGACCACCATATATGAGGGCACTTCGGAGGTGCAGCGCTTGGTGATCGCGCGGCAGATATTGTCCTGAAGACTATCAAGCTGAGGACTTGGGGATGCAGAATTCGCCTGCTTGCACCGTCGATTACATAGACCATGTGGGTATTGCCGTGGAGGACTTGGAGCAGGCCATGGCGTTTTTCCATGAGACGTTCGGGGCGCCATTGGCCGAGGCCGAGGAACTGGCTGACCAAGGGGTGAAGGCCTGCCTGATCGCTGTAGGCGAGACCAGGCTGGAATTGCTTCAGCCTCTTTCTCCAGAGACGCCGGTGGGAAAGTTCATTGAGCGCCGAGGGGAGGGGCTGCACCACCTAGCGTTGCATGTGGACGATGTTGGGAAGAGCATTGAGGGGTTGCGGCAGAAGGGGCTACAGATGATTGATCTGGAGCCAAGGGAAGGGCTTTCGGGGATCATCGCATTTGTGCACCCAAGGTCGGCCCATGGAATATTGACGGAGTTGGTGCAGACGCCATCCCAAGGCTGAGAGAGTCATACCTAGGGCTGTGAAAGACAGGTTAGGGCGGATGTACAATGCGGGGAGCTAAGGGAGGAGTGGCGTCCAGTGGTTGAGTCTGTCAGACCCATTCGAGTATTGGTGGCCAAGCCGGGCTTGGACGGCCATGACCGGGGGGCCAAGGTAATCGCCCGCGCGCTACGGGATGCGGGGATGGAGGTCATATATACCGGGATACGGCAGACGCCCCAGATGATTGTGGAGGCGGCGCTTCAGGAGGATGTGGATGTGGTCGGCCTGAGCGTTTTGTCGGGGGCGCACATGACACTCTTTCCGCAAATAGTGCAGGGTTTGGCGGAACGGGGGATGAGCGACGTGCTGGTGGTAGCGGGGGGCATCATACCGGAGGAGGACCGGGAGCCTTTGCTGCAAAAGGGCATCAGTGCTCTGTTCGGACCGGGCGCTTCTACCCAGGAAATCGTATCGTATATCCAAGAGGCATTGGCGGAGCGGGACCAATCCTAGACAGGACCGCCCAGACTTGTCACTTTCGGGGCCGATGCCCCTTGACATAGCACTTGAGCGAACTCTTATAATTTCTCGGTTAATTGACGGCTGGTCAACTGTTTGATGCGTTACAACGTGGCGCAATTGCTCAAGGAACAGATAGGCGCTACCCGTGTCTATTCAATCTCCGAGGACTCGGACTCCCTGAACGGAGCCAGCCGCCTACGGCTTATGCGTACTGACAGAGGCATATGGGCTTCGGCCCAACTGAGCACAACAGGGCCCAGCGTTTGCAGCCGGTGCCTTATTTCGTTCAGCCAGCCCCTTGAGTTGTCTATTGAAGAGGAA
Source organism: Dehalococcoidia bacterium (assembly GCA_965204245.1). Classification (GTDB taxonomy): domain Bacteria; phylum Chloroflexota; class Dehalococcoidia; order Lucifugimonadales; family JAAXIE01; genus JAAXIE01. The sequence continues at coordinate 353,196 of CBDBED010000002.1, read as the reverse complement.
TATTATCCGGTAGCCGATGTGCATACCGGCAAACCCGTTCAAGTGCCCGATGAAGAGGGCGCTTTTACTATTGACGATGCCAACATTCTGGACCTGACCGAGGCAGTGCGCCAATACCGCATCGCCGTAGGCCCGATGAAGCCTCTTTGCAGCGAAGGCTGCTTGGGGCTTTGTTCCGTTTGCGGCGGCAACCTGAACCAGCAGGGCTGCACCTGCATGGACGACGTAATCGATCCCAGGCTGGCGCCACTGCTGCAGTTATTGAAGGTTAGACAGGAGTAGAGACTGATGGGAGCCCTACCAACCAAGAAACTGACACGCGGATACAAAAAGCGCCGGGCAGTGGCCTATAAGCTCAAGCCCGTGCATCTTTCCCGGTGCCCACAGTGCAGGTCAGCCAAGCTTTCCCATACTGCCTGCATGAACTGCGGCACCTACAAGGGAAGGCAGATCGGGGCTTCAGACCGATAGAGCAGGCTCCACAACAGACAGCGGGGCCCATACAGCAAACAGTAATGCACGGGGCTATTGACCCCGAATATTGCCAACGAGGAGGTACTTACGGACAGTCAGGATACGGCAACGACAGCGTATCTGTTTCCAGGCCAAGGGGCCCAACACGTGGGAATGGGCTTGGAACTCTATCAATCATCACCTGCTGCCAGGAAGCTGTTGGATGAGGCCAACGAAATCCTGGGAATGTCGCTCACGGACCTGATATTTCAGGGTCCGGCCAAGGAACTGGAGAGGACGGAGTTCTCGCAGCCTGCGATTCTGGCGGTGAGCCTCGCCTGCTTGGAGGCATGGCGAGAGAAGGCGACAGAGCCGCCCCCACAACCAGCCGCTCTGGCTGGGCACAGCTTGGGCGAATACACTGCATTGGCAGTTTCCGGGGCTTTGGACTGGGGGGATGCCCTGAAGCTCGTGAGGGAGCGGGGCCGGCTGATGCAAGAGGCCTCGGACATGAGGGCAGGCACAATGGCAGCCATCATCGGCCTCGACGAGAGCATCATGGAAGAAATCTGCATGGAAACCGGGGTGGAAATCGCCAACATCAACTCTGACGACCAGTTGGTCATAAGCGGAGACCGTCTGTTCGTGGCCAAGGCCATGGATTTGGCTTCCATGCGCGGTGCGAGGAAGACGATACCTTTGGCAGTTGGCGGGGCCTTTCACTCTACCCTCATGTATCCTGCGCAAGAAGGCCTCATCGAGACAGTGAAGAATCTGGAACTGCGGGACCCTCAAGTGCCTATCATCGCCAACGCGACCTCCATTCCGCTAACTACAGCGGCCGATGTCAAGACCGAGTTGATGAACCAGCTATGCAGTTGCGTCCAGTGGAGCAGGTCGGTGAAGACGATGGCGAGGTACGGAGTGTCACAGTTCATCGAGTTCGGACCGGGCAAGGTACTGACTGGTCTGGTGAAGCGAGTAGCCAAGGGTTCGACTGCGTTGAACGTTGCCGACCTTGATTCAGTCGAAAAGGCGACACAGTAAACCCGGCGTCGAATCTCTAGTGAAGGCTGGGAGCTATGCTGGCGGAGAGTTCCGGCCATTTTCGAAGACGCTCCCGGGCTCTTGCGCTACAAGCCCTATATGAGCTTGACTTGTCGTCACATTCGGTGGATTGTTCGGTAGGATGGCTTCAGCAAGAGGAAAATCTCCCATCGGAAGCTGTGCCATTTGCCTTGCAACTCATCAACGGGGTCATAGAACATCAGGAAGAAATAGACGACCTGATACGAGTGCTTGCGCCTGCTTGGCCTGTGCGCTATCTGGCCAGCATTGACCGAAATATCCTGAGGCTGGCGTTGTACGAGGTGAAATTCGAGGATGACGTGCCACCAAAGGCAGCAATAAACGAAGCGGTGGAACTGGCAAAGGCCTTCGGCAGCGAGACCAGCAGCAAATTTGTAAACGGAGTAATGGGCGCGGTAATGGAGCAGGAGGATGTTGATCCTTAGCCATGGTGGCCTAGCCCCATAACCCGGCCGGAACGGAGGTCGGAAATCGCTACAGTATATGAGCGAGTCCAAACGATAGTAGTAGATAAGCTCGGCGTCGAAGGGAAGGCAGCGACACCTGAAGCCTCTTTCGTGGAGGACCTGAGTGCTGATTCCCTAGATTTGGTGGAGCTAATCATGGCCTTTGAGGAGGAGTTTTCCACTTCCGACAGCAAGTTGGAAATATCCGACCAAGATGCAGGCCGGATTCTCACCATCCAGGACGCAGTTGACTATCTCAAGGAGCACGGCATCCAGGACAGCTAGCAGCATTCACACCCGTGCCAACACCATCCGAAGTGGGCCTTGGACGGACTAAGGATGGGGGTAAGGCGCAGCAGGCATGAAGAGCGCATCGGGAGAGGGGAGGTTGGTCCTGGATGAACAGCTTGGAGGAGATTGACGCACGAGTCCGCGCTTGCACGGATTGCCCTCTGAGTGAAGGTCGCCACCATGCGGTGCCCGGAGAGGGAGCCAGCGATGCCAGGGTGATTTTCATTGGGGAGGCCCCCGGTTACCAGGAAGACCAGCAGGGACGTCCCTTTGTTGGCCCCGCAGGACGATTCCTCGACGAACTACTGGCGAACATTGGTCTCAAGCGGGAAGACGTTTTCATCGCCAACATAATCAAATGTCGCCCGCCCAATAATCGCGATCCTCTGCCCACAGAGGTTGCTGCCTGCACCAAATACCTTGACCGTCAGATTGAGTTGCTGCGGCCTGACCTGATTGTCACCCTCGGCCGCTATGCTATGAACAGGTATTTCCCCAAAGAGAGCATCAGCCGTGTGAGGGGCAAGGTGCGCATCAAGGATGGGCAGCGAATCCTTCCACTTCTGCATCCCGCAGCGGCTCTTCACCAAGGCAGCTTGAGAGAGAGCATAGAGCAGGACTTCCATGTGATTACCCAAGCGATCGAAGAAGCAAAGGAACCCTTGCCCGATCCTCCGCCCACCAGCACGACCAATCCACCCGACCGTCAGTTGAGCATGTTCTAGCGTGCCTGTCTCCCTCAGAGTGGTCCCCCTAGGCGGTCTGGGGGAGATCGGCAAGAACATGATGGCCCTTGAGTATGGCGACGACATCGTCGTCATTGATTGCGGCGTTCTCTTCCCGGAGGAAGATATGCCGGGGGTCGACTTGGTCATCCCAGATATCACGTACTTGGTAGAGAACGCCCAGCGGGTTCGCGCCATACTGATTACCCATGGGCATGAAGACCACACGGGGGCATTGCCCTATGTTCTACCCCGTCTCAATGTCCCGGTGTATGCCCCGAGGCTGGCCCACGGCCTCATCACGGTAAAGCTGAGGCAACGCCACCTTCTTGAAGGCAGCCAACTGGAAGTCGTAGAGCCCGGATGCCCCATATCGTTGGGCAATTTCGAAGCCGAGTTCTTCCGCGTATGCCACAGCATTCCTGATTCCATGGGCATCGTGCTCCGGACCCCCTTAGGGACGGTGCTGCACACGGGCGATTTCAAAATCGATCACACGCCGGTAGACGGTATGCCGACCAGTTTAGGGAGCCTTGCCAGCCTGTGCCACGACGGCATTCTGCTACTGTTCTCTGACTCGACGTATGCGGAGTTGCCGGGGTATACCCCTTCGGAACAGGTGGTTGGAGAGGCGCTGTACCGCGTTATCGCGGAGGCTCAGGGGCGCGTTTTGGTGGCCACGTTTGCATCCCTGATCTCCCGGATGCAGCAGGTGTTCAATGCCGCCGTTGCCAGCGGGCGACATGTGGGAATCGTCGGGCGCGGCATGGTGGACAACGTCAACATGAGCATTCAGATGGGCTACCTCTCCGTTCCTGAAGGACTTCTGGTCTCGGTGGAGGAAGCTGAGAGGCTGGATAAAGACCGAGTAGTGCTATTGACTACGGGGAGCCAAGGCGAGCCGACATCGGCGCTGGCTCGGATCGCCAACCAGGACCACCGAGAGATAAGCATTGTACCGGGGGATACTGTGGTGATTTCGGCTACGCCTATCCCCGGAAATGAGCTATCCGTGAGTCGAATCATCGACAACCTGTTCCGGCAGGGGGCTAGGGTGGTCTATGACCGGGTTGCCTTGGTCCATGTGCATGGTCATGCGAGCGCGGAAGAGCTGAAGCTCGTTCTCAACCTCACCTCGCCTACGTATTTCGTTCCGGTGCATGGGGAGTACCGCCATTTGTTGGCACATGCTTCTCTGGCCCACGATGTGGGGATTCCGGAAGAGGACATCTTCGTGATGGAAGACGGGGAGGTGTTGGAAATCAGCGAGGATGGGGCTTACATGGTGGATTCTGTGCCATCGGGCCATGTGTTCGTGGAGAGGAACACTTTGTGGAGTGCGGACAGCCCGGTGCTAAGGGAACGGTGGCGTCTGTCCCGGGATGGCGTGATGGTGGTCACCATTCAGGTAGACGATTATACGGGGCTGTTGGCCGGTACGCCGCAGATCATATGTCGCGGTGTGGTCAAGCCTGGTGACATCGGCAGCCTTGCGGAGAAGCTGAGCCTTGAGGTAGACGGCCTGTTGGAGAAGGCATTGGGAGAGCCTGATTTATGGGCTGATATGAAGGCAAAGTTAGACCAACTGGTTGGGGATGTGGTTTACAAAGAAACAGGCAGACGGCCTATGATTGTGGTAGCGATGACCGAGGCACTCTGAGGCTATACACCATTGCGCATTTCTGGAAAAGCGATACAACTGCTCGGATGAAAAGGCATCTATTCTCTCTGCCGGCATTCCTTGTCACGATTACGGTGGCGCTTGCACTGATGTTCCTGCTCTGGGAAGGAGCCTTGGAGTGGGCATGGACCCGAATGGGGTTTGCGTGGATACCTGCGCTCTTGTGGCTTCTGGCCTTCATGCTGGTAATGCGCTACCGAACTCTGTGGATTGGCGCTTACTGGCGTGACTGGGTGGGGGCCGCCTTTTTCAGTCTCGGTGCCATCGGGCTCCTGTCCCTCTTCACTCTGGACCGCTGGTGGCTGGAAGACGCTACCCTTGGAGGCCACTGGGGCACCGTCCTAGGCGGGGAACCACTCTCCCAGAAGTCCCTAGGGGTCCTGAAGGTGATCGTCTTCTTTGCAGTAGTGCCGCCGATTATTTCGCCACGTCTGGCGGGCGGGATATACATGAAGGGGGCCAAGAACGCCTTCCTCACATTGAGGGCTATTTTCCTTTGGCTATGGGATACAGCTTTACCCGCCATAGTGCGAGCTACTCGCAGCATACCCAAGCCTGACCGGGTGTGGCTACGGCTGAAGGTAGCACAGCGTAACATGGCGCGGCGGATGTTCGGTGGAGCGGATGAGGAAGTAGCTGTTGAGGCTGCAGTTGCGCCTCTGAAAGAGGAAGAGGAGGAAGGAGAGACTGCTGGTGCTGTAGCGGCGGCGGTACACTCCAACGGAAAGCCATCACCCAAGATATTCGGCTGGCACCTTCCCACTTTCGAGTTGCTGGCCAAGCCGGAGCCAGTGACCCAGCAGGCACCTCCCAGAGACCTGTCAGATCAGATCGTGTCCACCCTGAGCGATCATGGAATTGATGTGAGCATCAAGAACGTGAAGGTGGGCCCGCGGGTGATACAGTTCGGGCTGGAGCCTGGATGGGTTACCAAAGGACGGGACAGCAAGGCTAGGGCGCAAGGGGGTCTTCCTACTTCGGACTCGGTCAGGGTCAAGGTGCAGAGCATTTTGGCCCGAGAGAAGGATCTTGCCCTTGCCCTGCGGACGCCTCATATCAGAATCGAAGCGCCCATACCGGGAGAGGCGGCAGTGGGGATTGAGCTTCCGAACCCTACGCCCAGCAAAGTGCCGATTCGCGCAGTGCTGGAAAGCTCCAAGTTCCGGAAGCTGGCGGAAAAGGGGGGACTACCCATTGCCTTGGGTGAGGACACTGCCGGGGAGCCGGTGGCAGTGGACCTGAAGAGCTTGCCTCACCTGTTGATTGCCGGCGCGACGGGCTCGGGCAAGAGCGTGTGCATCAATACGGTAATCACGTCCATGCTGCTGACCAATACGCCGGAACGACTGCGCCTGCTCATGGTGGACCCCAAGCGGGTGGAGTTGACGCCGTTCAACGGGATCCCACATCTGGTAGCCCCGGTCATTACCGACGCGAACGAGGTATTGCCGGCTCTGAAGGCCATGGTCGCTGAGATGTTCAGGCGCTACCAACTCATGGAGGAGTTGGGGGTCCGCAATATCGAGGGGTACAACCGCAAGGCCTCGGAGCGAATGCCATTTCTGGTGCTGGTTATCGATGAGTTGGCTGACATGATGATGGTGGCGGCCTATGAATCAGAACAGGCTGCGGTGAGGCTTGCGCAGTTAGGTCGCGCTACGGGGGTGCACTTAGTCCTGGCAACACAGCGTCCATCGGTGAACGTGGTAACCGGACTCATCAAGGCCAATATCCCTGCGCGCGCTGCCTTCGCTGTGGCGTCGCAGGTGGACTCAAGGGTAGTGCTTGATGGTGTAGGAGCGGAGAGGTTGCTGGGGAAAGGCGACATGCTCTTCCTGTCGCAAGAGGCGCCCAAGCCGCGGCGGGTGCAGGGAACGCTGGTGGATGATGAAGAGATAGACAGGCTGGTGGACTTCTGGAAAGAGCAGAATGGGCCTCCTTTGCCTTCAATCATGCCGACGGATTGGACTGGCGACGTGGAGCTTGATTCAGTGCCGGCAAGCGGTGACGACGTCTATGGGCTTGATGACGCAGACGAACTGCTGGACCGGGCGCGCGAGCTCTCGTTAGAACTGCCCCGCATATCGCCTTCCGTGCTTCAGCGAAGATTGTCGATTGGGCATTCCAAGGCAGTGGAGCTGATACAGACCCTGGAAAAAGAGGGGCGCACGGCAGCGACCGTTGTATGAATGCTCTGGTGGGAATACGGCGCATGGTGGGTTTCACCTGTCATTGCGGGGAAGATTTGTAGTACCATGCAGTTGCACTTCTCATCGCACTAAGTAGGCACCTAGATGCGGAACCTGCCAGACCTGCTGGTCCATTTTCTCAGGCGAAATACCAGCCTGAACCATGTGTATCTGTCGACTGCTCGCGACCACTGCTTGGTGTGCGGCGAAAGTGTCAGCGAGTCAGAGGCTTATGTGCAGCACCGTGTCTGTCCCACATGCCGCTTCCATTACAGTTTGACAGCAAGGGAACGCATCGACCTTCTCGCGGACAGGGGCACTTTTCGGGAGACCAACCGCACGATCTCTTCCCTTGAGCCGCTGACTTTCTCCGCACGACGGAAGGGGCGAAAAAAGGCCAAGGAGAAGGACGAAAACACCGACCAAGCAGGCGGGAACGAGCGCGTGCCCAACGACCAGCGCCGTACGGGACTTACGGAAGCCGTGGTGACCGGACACTGCAACGTCGGCGGAAACAAGGCAACCATCGTGGTGCTGGATTTCGGCTTTATGGGCGGCACCATGGGAAGCGTAGTGGGAGAGAAGGTCACTCTGGCCTTCGAGGCCGCGGCCAAGAGCGGCAGGCCCTTGGTGGCCGTCGTCACGGGCGGCGGGGTCCGAATACAGGAGGGGGTCCTGTCGTTGCTGCAAATGGCCAAGACAGCGACGGCTGTGAGGCATCTCCGAGAAAAGGGACTGCCTTTAATAGTGGTGCTGGCGAACCCTGCTACGGGCCAAGCCTATGCCAGCTTCGCCAACCTCGCTGACATCATGCTGGCCGAGCCGGGGGCGCTCATCGGCCTGGCACCCATGCGCGCGCTGAGGGAGGCTACCAAGAAATCACTGCCTCTTGATGCGCACACTGCGGAGGCGCACTTGAACCACGGACTGCTGGATGACGTGGTGGACCGTGAAGACCTGAAGGAGCGCATTTCTACCATCCTTCAAGTGCTGGGACCACAGCGCTCCAGCCGTGACAGCAATTGGAAGAGCGCAAAAGGGGAGCCGGCCCTTGTACCAGACACGGAGGTTGCCGACATCGAACTCGCCGAAGCGGAGGGGGCCTTACGACGCATCGACCGCCCCACGGCCCGAGACTATATTCGTTCGGTGGTGGACCACTTCATCGAACTCAAGGGCGACAGGGTCAGTGGTGATGACCGGACGGTAGTCGGGGGGTTGGGTTATTTGCGGGGGAACAAGGTAGTGGTGATCGGGCAGCAGAGGGACATACAACTGGACCACGAGGTCCACCATATGTATCCGAAGGGGTTCAGGAAGGCGCAACGCTTAATTGGGCTGGCTTCCTCGTTCCACTTGCCAGTGGTCAGCTTTGTCGATACGCAAGGGGCACATCCCGGTCTTGAGTCGGAGGAGCAGGGAATCGGAAACGCGGTAGCTACCACGATGTCAATGATGGCCGAGGCACCTGTCCCGGTGGTTTCGGTCATAGTGGGAGAGGGAGGAGGGGAAGGGGCTTTAGCTTTGGGGCTAGCCGATTCGATGCTGATGCAGCAGTATGCCATCCTTTCTCCAGCGCCGCTGCATACCGGGGCTTGGCGATGGCACCGGGAGCCGGCCAGGTCTCGTGAAGCGGCCCATGCCTTGGTGCTGACGGCAACGGAGTGCCGGGAGCTAGGCCTGATTGACCAGGTGATACCTGAACCCGAGGGGGGAGCTCACGAGGACTTGCTGAGCGCCGCTCACTACCTGCAACTGGCAGTAGCGCAAGAACTGGAGAAGCTGGGCAAGCTATCTACAAAGAAGCTAGTTGACCGACGCCACAAGAAGTTCCGACGCATGGGCGAGCTCACACCTTATGCGAAGGAAGCGTTGAGCCGAGAGGTGCAGCAGCTTGAGCACATGGTCGTCCGGGAACAGGGCGGGCGGAGCGGCAGGCAGGCTTCACGCAGGACGACGGAAGAGGAGCAGGTCGCTGACTAGATGGCGGTGAGAGGCGCTTGGAAGACTTGGTCTAGGCTGACGGAAAAGCCCGTCACCGCGGTGGATGTCAGAGTGTCGCCGCTGCTATAGTGACCGGTCTCAATCAACCGATCCTCACTACGAACCAATACCCATACCCTCTGAGCATCAGGGTCAACCACCCAATACTCTTGCACGCCATGTTGGCCGTAGAGGTCCAGCTTGATCCTCCAGTCGCGGCTCGCACTGGAAGGTGACAGTATCTCGACGACCAGATCGGGCGCGCCCTGTATGTTGGCGGCAGTTATGATCTCTTGGCGGTCAGTTGAGACGAAGAGTATATCGGGCTGCAGGACGTTTGTTTCCGAGAGTACGACATCGTAGGGAGCGACAAAAGCTTGACCCAAACCTTCGCCCGTCACGAAGGTGTGTAGCAATGAGGCAAGCCTGATACAGATCATCTGGTGGGCTGTGTTTGCCGATGGCGCCATGACTAACTCTCCGTTCAGCAGCTCCCAGCGCTCATCGTCCGGGGTCTTGCAGTAGTCCCGATAGGTGAGTTTTGTCTTGGGCTTAGCCTCCGCCATCGCCATTCTCCTGATGGTCAAACCGGCTAACGGCATCGCCGGGAATGAGATCTTCGCAACTGGTCAGCACGCACGATTATACTGCGATTCAATGAGGGAACCCCATGGTCTAAGGACAATCCCGGGAACCAGAGGAGCTAGCAGCCGTCGCTGGACAGGGATACCTTCAACTGATCGGCGATGTGCTGGAATTCGCCCATCACGTCGCTGGAGTTGAGGACCGTGGGCTTCGAGGTATCGCGGTAGTCGGGACGCAACGAGATAGTGCCCAGGAACGGGCTGTCTAACTCCTCGGATAGAGAGACGCCTGCGCCCTCGCCGAACATTTCGCCAGTGTAATTCTCGACGATTCCGAGCACCTTCAGCTTGAGCTTGCGAATCATGTGGATGCAGCGGCGCCCGTCCAACTGTGCCAGTTCTTGGGGGGTGACCACCACGACGAAGCCGTCCATTGGGATGGTCTGCATTACGGTGAGAGGGGCATCGGACGTGCCGGGGGGGAGATCGATAATGAGGTACTCGGCATCGCCCCAATCGGTCATCTGGAGGAACTGGTTGATGGCGTTGTGAATCATGGGGCCGCGCCAGATGATGGCCTCATCCTCGTTTTCCTGGAAGAAGCCCATGGAGATGCACTTGACGCCAAAGCGTTCGGCGGGGATGAGATGGCCGTCCACCTGCTCGGGCTTGTCGGTCACTCCGAGCACCTTTACAACGTTGGGGCAGTCGATGTCGACATCGAGCAGGCCGACCTTGTGGCCTTGGGCTGCCAAGGTGGTGGCCAGATTCACGGCAACGGTTGTCTTGCCGACGCCTCCCTTACCGCTGTAGACGCCGATCTTGGCCTTGATGTTGCCCATGTTGCGGGTGATGGCCCGCTTCTGCTCCCAGCTTCGCTTGATGGCTTCGAGGCGGGCTTTTTCCTGGGGGGTGGTCATGTTAATCGATCCCCAACAGCTTCTTGCCGTCTTCCGAAATGTATTCCGGGTTCCAAGGTGGGTCGAAGACCATCTCGACTTCTACGTCCTCAACGCCGTCCAGCTCGGAGATGGCCCACTCGGCCTGCTGGGCGATCATGGGGCCCATGCCGCAGCCAGGGAAGGTGAGGGTCATGTCGACCTTGACGTTGCCCTCGTCAACCTCGATGGCGTAGATAAGGCCCAAGTCCACCACGTTGATGGGGATTTCGGGGTCGTATACGTTCTTCAAGACATCCCGGACGCCATCCACTGTAACAGTCATCTCGCCCCCTGGAAGGTGGTGGTTCGTGGTGCGGATTCTACAGAAAGTCGACGTATGGGGTCAACTTTTGCGCCAACGACCCCGCGACCTTGAAGCAGGTTCATAGGTACGGTCGGAGCCGTTACGAGAGCGGGCTTTTTGTGGTGGCCCCGCTGACTCCGGCATGCTGCCATCCTCTGCAGGGGCCGACGGAGGGGCCTCAGGCAGACGGGCGCGGGGCTTCTGCCTAGGAGTTTCTTCAGTCATAGCGTCGGGGCCGGCGTAGTCGATGGCCATTACACGCCTTAACTCGTACACCTCATCACGCAGCAGGGCGGCTTTTTCAAACTCGAGGTTGCGGGCGCAGTATTTCATCTGGGATTCGAGGTCCTTGATGACGCGGAACATGTCTTCGCGGGACATCTGCTTGCGCTCGGTGCGATAGGCACCCCGCTCCTCGGCCACGGCCTTGACCCGCTCGGTGATGTCGCGCACTGCCTTGGTGATGCTCTGGGGGATGATGTCGTTGGTCTCGTTGTATTCGTGCTGGAGGGTACGGCGACGCTGGGTCTCGTCGATGGCACGTTGCATGGAGGCGGTGATGTTATCCGCGTACATGACGACATGGCCTGAGGCGTGGCGGGCAGCGCGGCCGATGGTCTGGATGAGAGAGCTATCGGAACGGAGGTAGCCTTCTTTGTCGGCGTCGAGAATGGCGACCAAGCTGACCTCGGGGAGGTCCAAGCCCTCGCGCAAGAGGTTGATTCCCACCACTACATCGTACACACCCAAGCGCAGGTCGCGGAGGATTTCGCTGCGGCCAAGGGTCTTGATTTCGGAGTGGAGGTAGGTGTTGCGAACTCCCATTTCCTGGAGGTAATCGGCAAGTTCTTCAGCCATGCGTTTGGTCAGGGTGGTTACCAGAACCCGCTCACCGACCTCCACCCGCTCCTTAATGCGCTGTATGAGGTCGTCTATCTGGCCTGCTGTGGGACGGACCTCTATGGTGGGGTCAAGCAAACCCGTTGGGCGGATGATCTGCTCCGCCACCTTCTGACTCACTTCCATCTCGTAAGGGCCGGGCGTAGCGGAGACAAAGACCACTTGGCGGATGCGTTCTTCGAATTCACGGAAGTTGAGGGGGCGGTTGTCGATGGCGGAAGGGAGGCGGAACCCGAAGTCGACCAGCGTGGTCTTGCGGGAGACATCGCCGTTGTACATACCGTGGAGTTGGGGGAGGGTCATGTGGGACTCGTCGATGAAGAGGACAAAGTCTTCGGGGAAGTAGTCGAGCAGGGTCCAAGGGGCGCTACCGGCGGAGCGACGGGAGAGGTGGCGTGAATAGTTCTCGACGCCGGAGCAGAAGCCGGTCTCGCGCATCATTTCGAGGTCGTAGCGGGTGCGCTGTTCGAGGCGGGCTGCTTCGAGAAGCTTGTTCTTGGACTTGAGTTCCCCGAGGCGTTCGTCCAGTTCGACCTCGATGTCCTCCAAGGCCAGTTGCATCTTTTCCTTGGGGGTGACGAAGTGGCGGGCGGGGTAGATGACCACGGAATCACGCTCTGCGAGCATCTCACCTGTGAGGGGGTCGACTTCGACGATGCGTTCGACCTCGTCACCCCAGAACTGGATGCGGAGGGCGAGTTCTTCGTAGGCGGGGACCATTTCGAGGGTGTCGCCGCGTATGCGGAAGCGGCCGCGGGCTAGGTCCATATCGTTGCGCTCGTACTGCATGTCGACGAGTTGGCGGACGAGGCGACTGCGGTTGCGCCACTCGCCTTTCTTCACCTCGGCGACGAAGGAATAGTAGTCGGCGGGGTCGCCCAAGCCGTAGATGCAGGAGACGGAGGCTACGATGACGACATCGCGCCGGGTCAGGAGGGAACGGGTGGCGGAGAGGCGCAGCTTGTCGAGTTCTTCGTTGACGTCCGAGTCCTTGGCGATGTAGGTGTCGGTGTGGGGAATGTAGGCTTCGGGTTGGTAGTAATCGTAGTAAGAGACGAAGTACTCGACGGCGTTGTTGGGGAAGAACTCCTTGAGCTCGGTAGCGAGCTGGGCGGCGAGGGTCTTGTTGTGGGCGATAAGAAGGGTGGGGCGCTGAATCTTCTCTATGATCTTGGCCATGGTGAAGGTCTTGCCGCTGCCGGTGACGCCCAGAAGGGTCTGGTAGCGGTGGCCGTCGTCGATGCCGGTGGCGAGGGCCTCCACGGCGGTGGGCTGGTCGCCCATGGGTTGGAAGTCGGCGACTACTTCAAAGTCGGGCATATATGGCTCTTTCTTTGGAGCGGGGAAGACAGGATGCGACTTCGGCTACAAATAGTCGGCACATCCCGTGTATTTCCGATGCACATTCCTTGCATTTCCGAAGCACATCCCGCGCACTTCCGACGCACATCTTCAACATATCCGATGACGATGCCGGTGCATACTCGTGGCACGGGAATTGCAGTGCCACAGATAGGAACCAGCTTTGAGTGGGGTGAGGCGGAGGGCTTGAAATTTTTTTTTCGAATCATCTGTAGCGTCGCATCTATTCCACTGGCCAAATATGATGATAACGCACCTTTCGCTTCTAGGAGCCGGCCGTCTGACATAGCCTCTCTGGTGCCAGCCATTCGTTCTCGAAAGCCCCGGATAAAGGGGACTGTGGAGTATTTGGGGTCAAAGACCATGATAGCGGGGATGGGGGCAGGCGTCGATAGGGAAGTGTCAGGGGTTGGGAATGGCCCAGGGCCTTGGTGCGATTGCCGTCGAGTCAGGGCCGTGGATTCCCGCCTGCGCGGGAATGACTGAGTGAGGGCACGGGAATGACGGGAGTGAGGGCGCGAAATGAAGGGAGTGGGGGTGCGGGAATGACGGGAGTGGGGGTGCGGAATGACGGGGGGGAGGTGCGGAATGACGGGGGTGGGGGCGCGGAATGACGGGAGGGGGGTGTTGCTTAGCCTATTGGGCTAGGCGTTGGAGGGCGAGGCGCACGAGTTCTTCCATGGGGAGGTCTTGGCTCTGGTCTATGGAGGCTATTGCTTGGGAGGCTTCTCGGGCGGTATAGCCCAAGGCAGTGAGGGCCGATACGGCGGCGGGGCCGTTGCTGGCGACGACGGAGACGGGCTGCTGGGAGATTTGACCCAGCTTGCTTTGGAGTTCGACGACGATGCGGGCTGCGCTGCGCTTGCCGACGCCGGTGACGCTGCTGAGGGAGCGCTCGTCGCCGGAGGCAATGGCGTTGAGAAGGGCCTGTCCGGGCAGTGAGGAGATGAGGGCGAGGGCGGTGCGAGGGCCGATGCCTGATACGGTAATGAGCATCTGAAAGAGGGAGAGGTCGGCGGAGGTGGCGAACCCGTAGAGAGAGGGCTGCTCGTTCTGGAACATGAGGTGGGTGTGAAGCTGCATTTCGTGGCTGACGGGGCCCGCTGATTCGACTATTGAGGCAGGGACGAGGACGCGGAGAGTGACGCCGCCGACGTTGATGTCAACGTGGCCGTTGCCGGTGGCTTCGAGTCTGCCTTTGACGCCGACGATCATGGGTCTCTACGGAGTAAGGTCAGCTGCCAATCCAGCCGGTGGATACGTATTGGTATGAGGGGTTTGCTGGTTGGCTGCGTCTCACGTGGCAGAGGGCAGCGGCTAGGGCATCGGCGGCGTCGGCTTGGGGAAAGGAGGGTCGCAGGCCGAGTTGACGGGCGAGGAGTTCTTGAACCTGCTCCTTGGTTGCCCTGCCGTAGTCGGTTACAGCCAGCTTCACCTCGGCGGGGGAGTAGCGGTGGATGGGCAGCCCATAGCGGGCTGCGGCCATGAAGGCGGCGGCTTGGGCTTGGCCTATGGCAATGGCAGTGGCGGGGAAGGTGCGGGGACCGCGGCCGAGAAAGGGGTCTTCGATGGCGACTTGTTCGGGGGACTCCTTTTCGATGAGGTCGACAAGGTTGCAGAAGATGCGGTGGAGCCTCTGCTCAAGGGCAGGGGCTTGGCGGTTTTTCTTGAAGGAGATGGCACCCCAATCGGTGGCCGTGATGGAGTTGTCCGCTGTCAGGAAGCCGTAGCCGGTGGTCCAAGTGCCCGGGTCAATCCCGAGGACACGCATGGAGTATCAGGACTCCCTGCTATAGCGCTGCAACACTTCGTCGGGGAAATCGCCGTTGGAGTAGACCTTCTGGACGTCCATGAGGTCTTCAAGGTTGTCCAGGAGCTTGAGAGTCTGCTCCGCCTCCCTGTCTCCCAAGGAGATGGTGGACTTGGGGGCCATGGAGATTTCGGCGGAGGCTACGGGTAGGTCTGCCTGTTCCAAGGTCTGCCTGACGGCTTCCAAATCTTCGGGGCGGGTCTGGACTTCTACGTAGGCACCGTCGACCTGCACGTCTTCGGCTTGGGTATCCATGGCTAGGAGGGCTGCTTCTTCCGCCTGCTGCTCGGTGAGCTCAAGGGTGATGATACCCTTGCTCTCGAAATTCCAGGCGACGCAGCCGACCTCGCCCAAAGACGCTCCGGCCTTGGTAAAGGTGGCACGCACCTCAGAAGCGGTGCGGTTGCGGTTGGAGGTAAGGGCTTGCAGCATGATGGCAGCACCGCCGGGGCCATAGCCCTCGTAGAAGATTTCCTCGAAATCGTCTGCCCCGTCGCCGCCGCCCGAGGCCCGCTGGATGGCCCGCTCGATGGTATCGAGGGGCATGTTGCTGCTCTTGGCCCGGTCGATGGCTAGGCGGAGCCTGAAGTTCATGCTTGGGTCGGGGCTTCCCCCTTGGCGCACTGCGAGCACCACATCGCGGCTGAGCTTGGTGAACAGTTGCCCGCGCTTGGCGTCGGCGGCGCCCTTCTGGTGCTTGATGGTTGACCACTTGGAGTGTCCAGACATGATTAGCTCCCACTCTCAAGGCTGTGGGCCGCCCCCCAAGGGGATGGGGAGGGCGCGAGCTTGAAGCTGGGGGGATTGTATCATTGGGGTTTTGGGGGGGTCAAAGGATGGGGGGTAGGTGAGCGTGGAATGAGGATGCTGCTGGAGGGCGGGTGTTATACTCGCTTGAATATAAGACCCGTTTGACAGATATGGAGTGGTGTCGTTATGCGTCAAGTTCAGGTTGAGGAAGCAGAGGCACGTCTGTCTGAACTCCTGACGGAGGTCAAGAAGGGCGAGACTATTGCCATAATCGAGGACGGCAAAAATGTGGCCCATTTGGTGCCAGCGGATGAGCAGGAACGCTTGGAAAGACAGAGGGCCGTAGAGCGGTTCCGGGAGCGCCGTGCCGGATGGGAGCGGGTTGAGGTGACTACTGAGGAGATATTGGCCTGGAGGCATGAGGGGCACCAAGTGTGAGTCAGTTGGTGACGGATGCATCCGCCGTCATGGGGTGGCTGTTCGACGATGAGGAAAGCGCCGAAGCGGATACCGCATTGGAACTCATCGTAGAGGTTGGCGGGTTGGTGCCGCAGGTTTGGCATCTTGAGACTCGCAACTCACTGCTGACCGCGGAGCGGCGTGGGCGTATCTCTGCTGGGCGGGCCGATGAATGTCTAAATGCGTTGAAGGAGTTGCCCATTGAGACCGACGAAAGCCCACGCCTTGAAGTCGCGTTCCAATTGGCAAGAGCGCATGGGTTATCTTACTACGACGCTCTGTATTTGGAACTGGCCAGCCGGTTTGAAGCGTCGTTGGTGACCCTGGATGCCCGATTAGCGCGGGCCGCTGTTGCGGAAGGAATAGAGGTTCTGCACCAGTAAGTTGGGGCTAGAGGATAGTCTACATGTGCCTGCGCGTCCTGAGCAGGCCCTAGTGGCTAGCGGAGGCCTTCGGGGAGGTGGACTACCATGCGGCGGGCTTCTATGTCGACGGTGGTGATTACGTCGTCCAGGGCGGGGATGAGGATTTCCTGGGTGCCGTTGGTGACGACGTAGACGTCGTTGCTGCCTGTTTCCATGATCTCGGAGATTTGGCCCAAGCGCTCACCTGCCGAGGTGTACACTTCCATTTCCAGTAGCTGGAAGTAGTAGTATTGGCCTTGCGGAAGGGGGGGCACGCGGTCGCGCGTGACGAATATGGAGACGCCACGCAGGGCTTCGGCGTCTGCCACAGAGTCGATGCCGTCCAGCTTCAGGACGACCCAGGCATCATGCCGTTGGAGGGCGTATTCCAAGCGGTACTGCTGACCCGCGAGGAACAGGACTTCACCAGCGGCAAACCTGTCTGGAGAGTCGGTGATGGGCTCGATTTGCAGTTCGCCTGCAAGTCCGCGAGGTCTGAGGACACGACCTACAAGAACGTCAGGCTCTAGGAAGCTTGGCATCTACCGATAAGCGTAGGGGAGAGTGTCGGGTAAGGGGGGAGTGACGGAACGCTTCAGACTATTTCCAAGACTGCGCGGGTGCCGTTCTTGACGGCTGCGACCCGGAGGAGGACACGCATGGCTTGGGCAACCCGGCCTTGGCGTCCGATAATCTTACCCTTGTCTTCGGCCGCTACCTGCAGCTCAAAAACCACGCGGTCTTCTTCCACCCTTTCCGTGACGCTCACATTGTCGGGTTGGCTGGCGAGACCCCGGGCGATGTACTCAATGAGTTCCTTCATTGAGTGGAGGCCTTCTGATATATCTCGTTCCACTGGAAGATCCTTTTCACCGGGTCGGAGGGTTGCGCACCCTGTTTGAGCCAGTTTATGGCCCTTTCCTCATTGAGGGTTACCTTCGGGGGATCTTCCATAGGGTCGTAGTGTCCGATCCAATCCACGAAGGCCCCGTCCCTGGGGCTTGCGGAGTCGGCAACGACGATGCGGTAGGATGGGCGCTTTTTCTTACCCACTCGACACAGACGAATTCTTAACATGTTCTACCTTCATCGCATCGGTTTACACATTGATTCTAGGCTCAGCCATCGCCCCTGTCAATGAGGGGGTTCAGGATGAGAGGCCTGCGGGGATTATACAGCACGGAACGCGGTGATACGATGACTGGCCTAGGCGGGAGAACCGGCTGTGCTACCCAAAGGGCCACCACCAGCGCCGTTTGCGGGGCGTTGGTTCGCGCGATGTTGCCGGGGAGGTGTTGGCAGTGGTGCTCGCAGACTCAGGCACCCTGATGGGCTGGCTGCTGAACAAGCCGAGTTGATTGAGCACCCGGTTGAACTGCTCGAGTTGCAGGGGTTTTCGCGCGTATCTGCTGGCTGGGATGGAGTAGGAGTCCAGCAGGCTGGCCTCGGCTTCGGTGCCAGTGAGGAGCATGACCGGGATGTTGTACAGGTTTTCGCTTTGGCTCAGTTCCGCTAGGACTTGGATGCCATCCTTTTTGGGCATGCGGAGGTCCAGGAGAATCAGGTCGGGCCTAGTCGAGCCCGAGTGCTCTCCTTCCTGCTTCAAGACAGACATGGCGATCTCGCCGTCTTCGGCGTGGGTCACGTTGACCGCCTGCTCGGACTGCTGGATGGTGTCTTGAGCTAGGCGGGCATCGGCTGGATTGTCCTCCACCAAAAGGATCTCAATGGGCCTGCCTTCCTGAGTAGCCATGGGACGCACCTCCTATTTGGTGACCTACTGGGGCTGGCGACATAGTGGGCTGGTGGGCTGCCTAGTCGGTAGCCGGAATGGTGAACCTGAAGGTTGACCCCTTGCCAACCTCGGAGTCGACCCAAATGCGGCCTCGGTGGCGCTGGGCGATTTTGTTGCACAGAGCCAAACCTATCCCTGTGCCCTCGTATCGAGACCTGGAATGGAGGCGAGTGAACATTCCGAAGACGTTCTGGTGGTAAGCGGGGTCTATCCCGATGCCGTTATCCTCCACGGAGAAAATCCATTCGGGGCCCTGTCGCTCGGCCCAAATCCGCACTCGCGGGGGTTCTTTGTCTCGGAATTTAAGGGCGTTACTGATGAGGTTCTGGAGGAGGCGGGCCAACTGGAGGGCATCACCGTCCACTACCGGGAGGGAGGAGCAGTCAACGCGGGCGCCGCATTGGCCGATAGATTGGTCCAAGTCTCCGAGGACGGTCTCGGCTACCTGATTGCAGTCCACGGGCTCAAAGGAGCCACCGCGCATTTCCACGCGGGAGTATTCCAACAGGTCGTCGATGAGGAGGCGCATCCTGTCGGCGCCGTCCACGGCAAAGTCGATGAACTCCCTGGCGGTGTCGTCGAGCTTGTCGGCGTACCTGTCGCGAATGAGACCCATGTAGGAGGTCACGGTCCTCAGGGGTTCCTGGAGGTCGTGGGAGGCGGCGTAGGCGAATTGTTCGAGGTCGTCGTTGGAGCGGGCCAACGCATCCTGGGTGCGCACGATGTCGGCATACAGCAGCGAGTTGGCCACAGCCGGGGTTATTTGCGCTGCTACCCGGGACAGCATCTCGGCGTCTTTTTCCGTGTAGGCGTTCGGAGTGGATGAGCGGGCGTTGAGGACGCCGAACAGTTCTCCGCGATAAATCATCGGGGCTAGGACCACGGAAGGGTAATCAATGAGGTTAGGGTACCGGGCCTCGAGGTCTTTCAAGTCTCCCTGAATCACTCGGGCCCGGCGGGAGAGTACGGCCTCGTTGGTAACGGTGCCTTCCAGCGACGAAACGTCTCCTCTCTCGCGCCCCGGGACCACATCGCCCAACACATAGGCATTGGTGAAGGTGTTTTCGTCGAGGTTGACCAAGCTGATGGCCAAGCGGTCGAAGTTAATCAGGGAGCGGAGCTTTTCTCCGAAGCCTGCATATACGTCGTCCATGTCCAAGCTCGAACTGATGATGCGGCCGATTTCGCTCAGCAGTTCGTGTTCCTGGGATACCTGTCGCATTTCGTCGCCAGCAACCCGCATGGCATGTTCCGAGGCTTTGATGCGAGTGACGTCGTGGGAGTAGATGCGGATTACCAAAGCTTCTGGGATGTAAACGAGTTTCTGGTCGAAAGTCGAACCCTGAACGTCCACCTCTCGTGAGAGGACACCGCTGCCCTCGCGCATGAGTCTGCCCAACAATTGGCCGAGGTCTCTGGCCAGCGGGTGAGAAGCCGCCCGGTCCTGAGGGTCGGCAAACATCTGTTGAGCCGCCGGATTGAGATAAGTGACGTTGCCATCCAAGTCGGTCTCTACCACGGGGTTGGGGTTGTATTCGGGAAAGGATGCCAAGCGTTGGGCGAGGCGCTCAGCATCGGCCTGCCTTCGCTCTTCGGATGGGCCTCCGGCACCCAAGAGGCGCCGGACAATCCCAGACATATGGCTCTCGTGACTTTGCATTGGAATTCTCTGGCGGGCCGGCGTAGCGCGGATTAGGTGGGTGATGCCAGCGACGTTTTACGTAAAGTCAACATGACTGTGCCCAAAGAAGCGCACTCCAATCCTCCCCAAGGTGCACACTATCAGGAGAATTACTGTAGCATTGCCAGCCACGATTGGCAACGACAAAGGAACCGAACGGGCCAATGCGGTACTTGCCATCAGGGCCGTTTCTTGACCCCCAAGGGGGGCTGATACGTATAATGCACTGCTGTCAGAGTCGGTCATTCGCAGGTGGTCCAAGCCAGTGACTCCCGAAACCTTATTGCAACGCATTGACGCTGTGCGCGAGGAAGCCCTTGCTTCACTGAACACGCTCTCGAGCGGGGGGCAAGTGGAAGAGTGGCGGGTGGCCCACTTGGGGCGGCGGGGGGCGCTCACGCTGGCACTGCGGGACATAGGGGGACTTCCAGAAGAATCGCGGCCAGAGGCAGGGGCTGCGGGCAACCGGGCCAAGGTGGCATTGGAAGAGGGCTTGGCCCAAAAGCTGGATGCGTTGCGTGAGTCGGAGGCGGCACGCCTTGCGGCCGAGGACCAACTTGATGTGACGCTACCGGGGAGGCCAATGCTCCAAGGCAGGCTCCATCCTACTTCCCAGATCGTCCGACAGATATGCGGTGCCTTCCTGTCTATGGGGTTCCAAGTGGTGGAGGGGCCGGAGATTGAATGGGACCGCTACAATTTCGAGTTGCTGAATATTCCCCGCGACCACCCCGCGCGGGATATGTGGAACACGCTGTGGATTGACCAGCAGAACGAGGCCGGGGAGTATCCCATGCTACTTCGCACGCACACTTCGCCGATGCAGGCGAGGGTGATGGAGAGCATGCAGCCTCCGGTGCGAGTCATCGTCCCCGGCAAGTGCTATCGCTATGAAGCGACTGACGCAACCCATGAATGGCATTTCTATCAGATAGAGGGCCTCGCAGTAGACGACGGCATTACCTTCGCCGATTTAAAGGGAACGCTGTACGAGTTCGCCCGCACTCTGTTTGGCGCGGAACGGAAGGTGCGGTTTCGCTGCGATTATTTCCCCTTCGTCGAACCGGGCGTAGATATGTCGATCGATTGCTTCGCTTGTGACGGGTCCGGCACCGGGTGCCGGATCTGCCGGGATACCGGCTGGATTGAAATCATGGGAGCGGGCATGGTGCATCCCCGGGTGCTGGAAGGGGTGGGATACGATTCCAGCAAGTACACGGGATTCGCTTTCGGCTTGGGCCCAGAGCGCATTGCCATGCTGAAGTATGGCATTGACGACATTCGCCATTTTTATGCCAATGACCTGAGATTTTTGAGGCTGAGGCAGTTTTAAGGGAACGCTATTGGGATGGCTTAGGCTGATGTTTTCCGGGTATCGGTCCTCTTATCACTGCGGGACACGAGGCGCATGAACGTCCCCCTCTCCTGGCTGAAAGAGTATGTTGACGTCAACATACCGGCCGCTGAGCTTGCTCACAGGCTCACCATGGCAGGTGTGGAGGTGGGCGGCATTGAGGAAGTGGGTGGCTGGGATAATTGCTACGTAGGGGAGGTGCTGAAGGTAGAGCCCCACCCCAATGCTGACCGGCTGCGTATGTGCGCTGTCAACACCGGACGCGAGGAATTCCGCGTTGTTTGTGGGGCCCCCAACGTGGCTGCGGGCCAGAAGGTGGCTTTTGCTACGGTTGGCGCCCGACTTTTCAACACCCACACAGGGAAACACGAGGCGTTGAAGGCGTCGCGCATACGGGGCGAGGTCTCGGAGGGCATGATCTGCTCGGAACTGGAACTGGGTCTAGGCCAGGACCACACCGGCATCATCGTGCTGCCGCAGGATGCCCCACTCGGACAGGATTTGACGGAGTATCTGGGTGATCAAGTGCTGGAGGTGGAGGTCACACCCAACCGCTTGGACTGCTTGTCGGTGCTGGGCATCGCGCGAGAAGTGGCAGCTTTGACCGGCGGCACAGTGCGAGAGCCGGAGCTTTCGTATGCGGAAGAGGGAGAGCCTATTACCCAGATGACCTCGGTGGAAATCGCCGACCCTGACCTCTGTTACCGATATACGGCCAGCCTCATATCCGGCCTCAAGATCGGACCGTCTCCCCAATGGCTACAGCAGCGCCTCGCCCGAGCGGGACTGCGTTCCATCAGCAACGTGGTGGACGTCACCAATTACGTGATGCTGGAGTGCAACCAACCGCTGCACGCTTTCGACTTCAACAAGTTGCAGGAGAGCCGCATAGTGGTGCGCCGAGCCAAGCCGGGGGAACCACTGGTCACTCTGGACGGCACAGAGCGGAAACTCGATGACTCCATGCTCGTGATTGCCGATGCCAAGGTGCCCGTGGGTCTGGCGGGTGTTATGGGGGGAGCCAACACCGAAATCACCGAGGAGACGACAACGGTCATTTTGGAATCAGCGACCTTCAACCCAGGATGCACGCGTCGCACTTCTCAAAGTTTGGGGCTGCGTACGGAGGCTTCGCTGCGGTTCGAGAAATCGCTGCGCACGGAGCTTGCGCCTCTAGGGTTACGGCGTGCTACCCGGTTGTTCTTGGAGGTTGCCGGGGGGACGGCTTCACGGGGGATCATTGATGTCTTCCCGGGGGAGGGCGAGGCCGCACCTGAGGTGATTCTGACTCCGACACGCTTGAAAAAGGTGCTGGGCATCGGGTTCGAGCCGGCGCGGGTGGAAGGCAGTCTTTCTGCTCTGGGTTTCACCTGTGAACCGACAGGCGAAGGGGCGTTACGGGTGACCGTGCCCTACTGGCGCAGCGACATCTCAATTGAGGAAGACCTTATTGAGGAGGTGGCCCGGACTATCGGGTACGATGAGATTCCCACCACCATGATGTCGACGCCGGTACCACATCACCGGCCGCAAGAGTTGCGCGCGATGCGCGAGGAAACAAAGGACGCCTTGGCAGCCGCTGGCTTCCAAGAGGTCATCAACTACCCAGTGAACTCGCTGGAAGCGTTGCAACAGGCAGCCAACGAGCCGTCCATCGAGGAACCGTTAAGGCTGTCCAACCCGCTGAATTCTCGCGCTCCCTACCTGCGCACCAGTCTTCGGGCGGGAGTGCTCGCGAATGTGGCAGCTAACCGGAGCCACCATACGGGAGGCCTAGCGCTGTTTGAAGCGGGGCGGGCTTATGTGCCGCGAGCAGGGGATCTGCCGCGAGAGCCTGAGATGGTGGTAGGTGTCATGTCCGGCCCGTGGCGGGAAGGCTGGTGGCAAGAGAGCGATGCGGCGCAGGTGAGCTTCTATGACGCCAAGGGAGTGGTTGACGGGGTGTTGGAACGACTCCAGGTTAGTGCGGAATACCACACCAGCACTGGTCCGGTGTTCGCGCCCGGCAGAGGGGCGTCTATTGTCGGGAGGAATGGGGCTATCGGGATAGTAGGCCAACTCCATGCTTCAGTAGCCGCGGCGTTCGACTTGGGGGATAACCCCACAATGCTCTTCGAGTTGGATTTAGAGTCGCTGTTTCAACTGAGGGATCAAGGGACGCGACACTTCGAGTCCCCCAGCCGCTTTCCGCCAGCGGTGCGGGACTTGGCGGTAAACCTAGACAGGGCTGTGCCAGCGGCAAAGGTGTTGAGCATAATCAACAGGCACCGTCTGGTTGCCCGGGTAACCCTCTTCGATGTCTACGCCGGGGCAAACGTACCGGCAGGGCAGCGGTCGCTGGCTTACCGCATTGAATTCCAGTCGAGGGACTATACGTTAACTACGGAGCAGGCTAATCGCGCCCTGCGAGACGTGCTTGGATCATTGGAGCGCGAGCTTGGGGCCACTTTGCGTGGACAGCTGGGGTGAAGCTCAGGATTGCGTGCGACGCGTTCTGAGGAAAGCCGAGGGCACACCCTTTGATGGGTCGTGCGCGGGGAGTAAAATGCTGCGAGTATCCAGACAGGCCCACGTGGGATAAAGGAGAGAAGGATGGCATCTCACGGCGGTGACCGACATGCCCAAGGGCACGGCCATGGACATGGGCACACTCACGAGGACATGCTCAGTGTGGAGGAGGCCTATGACCGCATCATGGGCTACTTCAGCCCGCTCCAAGCGGAAGAACAGGAAGTGACTGACGCTCTAGGGCAGGTGCTAGCTGAAGACATCTACTCGCCTTTGAACATACCCCCTCTGGCCAACTCGGCCATGGATGGCTACGCAGTCCGCTACGAGGACTTCGCGAGCGGCAACGGAGAGCACCGTGTTTTGGAGGTCATTGGTCACGTACCAGCGGGACAGGTAGCTGGCCGGGCGGTGGAGCCCGGCACGGCCATCCGGATCATGACCGGGGCACCTGTGCCTGACGGGGCCGACACCATAGTCCCATTCGAGGAAACGGACGAGGTGCAGCGTAAAGCCAAGGGCTTGGACTCCGCGGAAATCACCATAAACCGGGCACCACACAAGGGTCAGCATGTCCGCCCCGCAGCGGAGGACGTGGCAGAGGGAGACATGGTGCTGCAGATGGGGACCCCCTTGCGCGCTGCCGAGGTGGGGGTGCTGGCGTCACTGGGCCTGCGGTCGGTTAAGGTGACGCGGCGGCCGGTTGTCTCCATCATCGCCACAGGTGACGAGTTGCTGACGCCCGGTGAGCCGTTGCAGCCTGCGAAGATATACGATTCCAATAGCTTCAGCCTGGCAGCCTCGGTGGTGCAGTGTGGCGGTATTCCCCGACTGCTGGGAATAGCGCGGGATACAGTGGAGGAGGTCCATGCCAAGCTGGACGAAGCGGAGGACTCAGACCTGCTACTGACGTCGGCAGGCGTGTCCAAGGGCGATTATGATTTGGTGAAGGATGTGCTGGCTGAGCGGGGTGAGATAGGCTTCTGGTCGGTACGGATGCGCCCAGCCAAGCCCTTGGCGTTCGGCCTAATCCGGGCTGCAGGTGACCGGCGTGTGCCCCACATGGGACTGCCGGGCAACCCGGTAAGCGCGATGGTGGCCTTTGAGGAGTTCACAAGGCCTGCCATCCTGAAGATGCTGGGGAGGCAGAAACTGTCGCGGCCCACGGTGCAAGCAGTGCTAGAGGGTCCGATACGCAACTTCGATGGGCGGCGGGTCTATGCACGGGTGCAGGTGCGCAGGGAAAATGGCGGGTATTTCGCAATGCCCACGGGAGCCCAAGGGTCAAACATCTTAACGTCGATGTCTAAAGCCAATGGGCTGGCCCTCTGTCCGGAGGACTTGCCGGTGAAAGAGGCTGGCGAGACAGTCACGGTGAAAATGGTTGACTGGAACGAGGAGGTCGATTTATGACCACTCCCCAAGCGGGGGAAGCTCAGGGGTCTGAAGGAGGCCCCAGCTACTGGATAGACCCCGACCGGCTCGAAGAACTCAAGCGTTCTATGGAAGTGCTGCTGGCAACGCGACGGTGCTCCACCTGCTTGGAGGAAGAGCCAGACATCGCGTCGCCGCCACCTGTAGATGAGCAGATTGCCCACATTCTGGAATGTTGCGCTCAAGACGAGTCCTTTATCACGCCCGGAATGCCTCTTCAGGAAATTGTGTTCCGGATGATTCTGGCAGCGGGCAACAAGCCGGTGTCGGTACAACAGTTGCATCATCAGTTGACCGAGCAATGGGCGACGCCGGGCAATCTGATGAACGTCTCAGCGGAGGGCCTGAGTCGCGTATTGGATACCGACGACTACTACGGCTTCCGTCGTCCGGGAGTCCCGGACACTGCATAACCGGCCAGCGGTCTAGCCGAAGCGAAACACGCGGACGGCTACCGCGGCGGTCACTGCTATCCAGCCTGCGAGCAACGCCAACTCCGGCCATGTGGCCCAGAGAGAAGTGTTGTAAATCGCTACGTCGCGCATGGCATCCAGCATGGGCGTCAATGGGAGAAAGCGCACTACGTCGGGCAAGAACCCCGGCAGGGAATCGCTGGCCCAGAACACTCCCGAGAGGAACATCAACGGGAGGGTGATGGCGTTGCCCATTCCCGAGGCTGCTGCTCCGCTATTGCTGAAGCTGGCTACGATGAAACCCAAGTTCAGAAACACTAGGTTGCCCAAGGCGGCAATGGGGAAGATAAGCCAGACTCCATCTCCCAGGTTGCCTTGGAACACCCACACTCCCACTGCGATGATGACCGCAGTCTGGACCATGGCCAGCAGTAGATGGGCCATGACTTCCGAAGCGAAATAATTCCGTACGGGCAGCGGGGTGACCAATATGCGCTTGAAGATGGCTTGATTGCGGTAGGTGCTGACCTTTACCCCCAAAGCAATCACCGAGTGGACCATGAGGCCCATACCCACGAGCCCCACCAACACTAAATCAAAGTACTCGATCTGCCGTGACGAGACGGCCTGCGGGGCCACAGTTACCTGCTGGGGCGTTCCCGCCAAGGACATGTTGGCTTGGGCCGCTAGGTTGTGGAGAACACCCAGTACAAGCTCATTGTTCTGCAGATTCGCTTGGTCATAGTAGAGAGCGATTGGCGCTTGTTCACCTGCGGGCGGGCCATCCAGACTCTGCGGCAGTACGACCAGGTAATCCAGATCGCCATCCTCTATTGCTTCAAGGGCTTCCTGCTGGCTGGTGTAGGAGTCGCTCAGTTCCAGAAGTTCCAGCCCGCCAAGTTGAGTAGCGATTTGTCGCGATGTGTCATTTTCCACATGGTCAATGACGGCTAGTTCGGCGTTGCCAGTCCCATCGAAATCCACCAAACCGAAAACGGCCACGAATATGAGGGGGAAAATGAGGGCCCAAAACAGGGTCTGGCGGTCACGGAGCATCATGCGGAGATTGGCGAGGAGGAGGCGCAGCATCGACTACTCTTGCAGGGCGCGCCCAGTCAACTGCAGGAACACATCCTCCAGTGTGGCTGGCAGGACTTCCAAGCGGTGCAACTGGATGTCATGTTCCGAAGCGTGCCACAGTAGTGCCTGCACTGCCGTAGCGGGTTCTTCCAGTGCCAGTTCGTACTGGTATTGGTATTGATTGCCGTTCTGGTAGTGGACCGAGCCGTTTGCTCCATTCACCAACTGGGCTATAGGCAATTCAACATCGCTGGATACTCGCACGCGGTAGGCTGCGCCCAACTGCCCTACCAGTTCATCGGGGCTGCCGATGGTAAGGATGCGGCCTTGGTGCATTATGGCTACCCGCCGGCAGAGGGTAGCGGCTTCTTCCATGTAGTGGGTTGTGAGGATGATGGTCTTTCCTTCGGCCTCGATGAGCCGGACGAGGTCCCAGAGGTCGTGCCTGGCACGGGGGTCAAGGCCTGTGGTCGGCTCGTCCAGAATCACCAATTCGGGGTCGTTGACCAAGGCTGCTGCTATGGTGAAAGCCTGTTTCTGCCCGCCGGAGAGTCTCTTCAGATAGCTGGTGCGTCTTTCGTACAGCCCCACCTTGCTCAGCAGTTCAGACGGGGGGAGGCTGTGGCGGTAAAAGCTGCCGAAGAGCTGGAGTATTTCGGTCAAGGTGAGGTGATCGAAATAGGCTGCGGCCTGTAGCTGCACACCGAGGCGCTGCTTTAGCTGGGAAGATTGATGCCGTACATCCATACTGAGGACTGAAGCCGTACCCTGGGTGGGCTGTTGCAAACCCTCGATGATTTCGAGGGTGGTGGTCTTGCCCGCACCATTGGGGCCTAGGATGCCAAAGGTCTCGCCGGCTTCGACGGTGAATGAGATGTCGTTTACGGCGGTCAAGCTCCCGTAACGCTTGACCAAGCCTTCAACCTGAATAACTGGTTCCATCAGATGGGGGATTATAGCATGGCGGAACCGGAGCTATGCGCGTCGTTGCTATAATGCGGGTCGCGACACACATAGGCTATGAGAAGCAGCACGGTCGTTTGAAGAGGAGGGACGGAAAGTGAAGGTAGGATTCGTAGGCACCGGCAATATGGGAGGGCCGATGGCAGCCAACCTCATCAAGGCGGGGCATGAACTGACGGTGCACGACCTACGCAGGGAGTCCGCCACCGATCTGCTGGAAATGGGGGCCCAATGGGCCGATTCTCCGGCGGAGGCCACGCAGGGCAACGAGTTGGTACTCACTTCGCTACCTGCGCCACGGGACGTTGAAGCCGTGGCTCTCGGAGAGCTAGGGGTGCTTGAGGGGGCGTCGCCGGATACTATCTTCGCCGATCTATCGACCAACTCCCCTACCATGATCCGTCATATACACGATGTGTTCGCACAGCGGGGCATTACGGTCATGGACGCTCCGGTCAGCGGCGGCACCTATGGCGCGGCCGCTGGCACTTTGGCGGTGATGGTGGGGGGCGATGAAGCCATCTACCAGCGCATCAAGCCAACGCTGGACGCCATTGGTTCGAACGTGGTGTATTGCGGTGCCATAGGCAGCGGAATGGTGTGCAAGATTTGCAACAACCTGATGAGCATGGGGATCGGGGT
Source organism: Dehalococcoidia bacterium (assembly GCA_965204245.1). GTDB lineage: Bacteria > Chloroflexota > Dehalococcoidia > Lucifugimonadales > JAAXIE01 > JAAXIE01. Next base: position 324,955 of record CBDBED010000002.1, on the reverse strand, counting down.
GCTGCTGACAGAAGCACTGACCCTAGGGGTGAAAGCCGGTGTTGACCTAGATGTGCTGGCGGACGTGATAAACAAAAGTTCCGGCGGGAACACCCGTTTGCGGGAGAAGTTTTCGAGGTTTCTCTTTCAAGGGAACTTCGAGCCGGGCTTTGCCGCAGCTCTCGCCGCCAAGGACGTGCGCCTAGCCACTGACATGGGGCGGGAATTCGGCGTTCCGATGGAGTTGTCGAATCTGGTGGACCAGCGCTATGTGGAGGCCTTGGGCAGGGGATGGGGCCCCCAAGACTCCGACATCGTTTCCGTCATCCAAGAGGAAAAGGCCGGGGTGCAGCTAAGAGTCAACAAATGAAGAGGAACAGGACAAAATGGCTAGATGCACTAACGTGGTCCGGGTCACGACAATTAACCGAATCCAGTTACGGAAGCAGCTAAGCCGGTCCTGATCAATTCTTCTTCTCAAAGAAATCCAGGTCGATGGCGAAGGCGGCGCCCAAGATGAGCCAACGCATGGATTCGGGCATGGTGCCGTCACTGAACTCCACCTCGAAGTTATCGGCGACCGAGAATGCCTCGCGGGAGAGTCCGCTCCACCGCTTGGTGACCTTGGCCAAGTCGCCCCCGCCGTGTCGAAACCAGAAGGTATGGGGCCGGAATATGGGGCCATCCACATGAAGGAGGCTCCCATCTGCATCGGTGAGGTCGAAGCGGCGGTTGATCCACTTGAACCTCCTCTGCATGCTTCCCACCTCTCTACCTTCGGGCGAAGAGAAGTGCAGGTGGGAGAAGAACCAGAAAAAGTCTCGCTGAGCGGTCAGAACCGTTTTGCCGCCGTTATCGATCAGGTGCAGATCAAGGGGCGGTTGGACTGCAGGAAGAGGCGGGAAAGGGTGCCTGATTCCTCGAAGGCATAAATCACGTCTTGGCCATCGGGGTCCAGGATGCGATAGCGGTTCCTGGTCTCGAATCCGGTGAAGACCTGCAGCATTTCCACTTCTTGGCGAACCGTCAGTTACTGGTAGTTCTGCAGCATTGCTCTTCCCCTGGGATTTCGCCCAGCACTCTTGGGGTGTACGGCACCTCTACTCCCCTTGGTTGTGCAGACCGGCAGCCAGGCTTAGTTTATGGCTCCAGTTGGGTAGTCTTGCTATCCACGCTGGTGACCGTTATGTGGGACATTGAGGTATTGGGGGTGGCCCCGTGCCAGTGTTTTTCGCCGGCGGGTACATGTATGACATCACCTTGACTGACGACCTGCTCCTCATTCTCCGTGGCCACGATGCCGGTGCCTTCGGTGATTAGCAGCACTTGGTCGCTGGTGTGGGTGTGGAAATAGTTGCGGGCACCGGTGCCGAAGTTGACGATGTTAAAGGTGAAGTTCTTGCCGATGTCGGTGGTCACCATCTGCTGGCGGGTGACTTCGCCACCAGTGAAGAGAGGGCTGTTGGCTGGCTCTACCGGAACATCCTTGATGCGAAACAGTTTCATTGCCATCCTCCAAAATTGAGTGTGTGCATCATATTATAGTTAGGGCGGGGAGGCCAAGGGTGCTGCTGCTGCCTGATACCATCTTCCGAGACTCCGAAAGTTATGGTAGGCTACTGTTGTACGGTCTGCGGGTCCCCCTCTGCTTGAGCTGTGGCAGAGGAACACGTTACTTCCTATTGCATTGTTATTATCTTCGTCCGAGGGACCCGAGAGAGGTGTTGAGATGTTTCGTAATTGGCCATTGCGCCTCCTAGGGGCCGCCGTGTTCGGGGCCTTGGGTTGGCGCTTGGGTGGCATGGTCTCGCAGGTATCCACCAGCAAGGAGGAGTTCCTGCCTTGGGGCTTGGCTCTGTCCTTATCGGGGCTTCCAATAGGGGCCTTGGTGATGCCCTATATCACAACCGTTCCCCTGAGCAAGGGCATTGACAGGTTCAATCAGGTACCTACTGCTACCCTCATGTCGGGCACTATAGGGCTTTTTGTGGGTCTTGTATTTGCCTCATTGTTATCGGTGCCTCTGTACTCCCTGGAGGGCTGGCATGGTTGGGGAATTCCGTTGATGCTGAGCTTCGGACTGGGTTCCCTGGGCCTGCTGCTGGGAATACAGCGGGAAGCGGATGTGGGCTATGTGTTCCCCAAGGCGGAGGCCAAGCCAGTGCCAGTGGAGGCGGCAGAGTCAACCCGCATACTAGTCGACACCAGTGCTGTCATAGACGGCCGCATAGCCGACCTGACTCAGACCGGATTTGTGGAAGGCACCTTAGTGGTGCCTCGATTCGTGCTGGACGAGTTGCGCCACATCGCCGACTCGAGTGATCCAATGCGCAGGACTCGAGGGCGTCGGGGTCTGGAGGTGTTGACCAAGCTGCGGGAAGACGAGGCCGTTCCGGTAGAGGTGATGGACCAAGACCTGACCAACGGCGTCGAGGTGGACGCCATGCTGGTGAAGATGGCCGGAACCATGGGAGCGCCCATCCTTACCACTGATTTCAATCTGAACCGGGTAGCCGAGTTGCAGGGCATCAGGGTTTTGAACGTCAACGAACTGGCCAACGCGTTGAAGCCTGTAGTGCTGCCGGGCGAGGAGTTGCACGTAAGCATCATCCAGGAGGGCAAGGAGGCTGGCCAAGGGGTCGCCTACTTGGACGATGGCACCATGGTGGTGGTCGAAGGCGGCAAAAAGTTCATCAACACGAACCGCGACGTGACTGTGACCCGGGTGTTGCAGACCGGAGCGGGCCGAATGATCTTCGCTCAAAACCGTCACAACTAGCATGACTGAAGTTGCCTCCGGCGCCCACGGCGATCGCGTGGGCGCCGTTGTTGTAGCGGCGGGGCAGAGTACGCGGATGACTGGCGTGGACAAGGTGTTCGCGTATGTGGCTGGCCTGCCTCTCATTGCACACGCAATATCCGCATTGGAAGAGACTGACGCCGTACACGAGATCGTGATTGTCCTGTCCAGTGGGCGTGTTGATGAAGGTCGGGCATTGGTCGATGACCTGGGATGGCGTAAAGTTGTTGCCGTATGCGCGGGCGGGGAGAGGCGACAGGACTCGGTACTAGCTGGTTTGGGCTGCCTGAAGGACTGTCAGTGGGTCATCGTGCATGATGGGGCCCGTCCTTGTTTGACCAGCAGATTGGTGTTGGAAGGGTTGGAGGCAGTTCGAGATACGGGCGCGGCGGTAGCTGCGGTGCCTTCCAAAGACACCATCAAGGTGGTGGGTGAGGACGGCATCGTGGAAAGCACGCCTGACCGCAAACGGCTCTGGGCGGTGCAAACGCCTCAAACATTCCGGTATGAATTGCTGGTTTGCGCGCATAACGAACTTCTGGGCGACTTCACGGACGACGCCTCAATGGTGGAAGCCTTGGGAGGGCGCGTACGGGTACATCTCGGCTCCTACGACAACCTGAAGGTTACAACGCCCGAGGATTTGCCGATCGTGGAGCAGTGGCTCGCTGGTCGGATGGCAAGCAGTGAGTGAGCGTCGACCTGTGATGGTCGAAGCATGAGAGTCGGGTTTGGATTCGATGCGCACCCTCTTGTGGAGGGACGGGCATTGGTGTTGGGCGGTGTGCCGATACCTTTCGAGGCCGGACTGTCGGGCCACTCGGACGGTGACGTGCTGACCCACGCCATCATGGATGCTTTGCTGGGGGCGGCCTCGCTAGGTGACAAGGGGCGTCATTTTCCTTCATCCGACGAACAATACCGGGATATCTCCAGCCTCGTACTTCTGACCCGCACTGGAGAGATGGTGCATGATGGCAAGTGGCGGGTGGTGAATGTCGATGCTACAATGTTGGCCCAACGGCCCGTTTTGGCCCCTTACATTGAGAGCATGAAGCAGAATATCAGCGCGGCATTGTCCATCCCCGAGAGCGACGTGAGCATCAAGGCAACCACGACCGACTATCTGGGATTCGTGGGGCGGGGAGAGGGACTGGCAGCCTTCGCAGTGGCACTGGTGGAGGCGACCGCGTGAAACTCTACGATACCCTGAGCGGCGAGACGCGGGAGTTCGTCCCTGCCGACAGCAAGGTCCGCATGTATGTGTGCGGCATTACCCCTTATTCCTCGTGTCATGTCGGCCATGCAATGAGCTACATCATTTTCGACGTGTTGCGTCGTTATCTGGAGTTCAGCGGTTACGAGGTGGAGCACGTGCAGAACTTCACCGACATCGACGACAAAATCATCCAGCGGGCCCAACAGGATGGCGTGTCGATAGACCAACTGGCGGAGCAGTACATCGATGAGTTTCTAGCCAATATGGATGAACTCAATGTAAAGCGCGCGCACCGGTATCCAAGAGCGACGCAAGAGGTGCCGGGAATCATCAGGATCATCGAAGGGTTGGAGAAGCAGGGCTATGCCTATGCCTCTGAAGGCGACGTCTATTTTCGGGTAGGCCGGTCTCAAGACTACGGCAAACTGAGCAGGCGGAACCGCGAAGGGCTTTTGGCAGGGGCTAGAATCGAACCGGGGACGGGCAAGGAAGACCCCATGGACTTCACCCTGTGGAAGGGGGCTAAACCTGGCGAGCCGGCGTGGCACAGCCCTTGGGGTCCGGGCAGGCCGGGCTGGCACATCGAGTGTACCGCTATGTCTATGGAGTACTTGGGCGAGACGATCGATATCCATGGGGGCGGACAGGATCTAGTGTTCCCTCACCACGAGAACGAACTTGCCCAGAGCGAGGCCTACAGCCAGAAGGCTCCTTTTGCCCGGCATTGGGTACATAACGGGCTACTCCATATGGGCGACAGCAAGATGAGCAAGTCCCTGGGCAATTTGGTGGCCGTGTCCGAGGCCTTGGAGCACCATACTGCCGACGCCTTCCGCCTCATGTTCCTGAGCACCCACTACACCAGTCCCCAGACCTATAGCGAGGAGAAGTTCAACTCCATGGAGCGGGCTGCGGAACGGCTGCGCACCCCGTTGCGAGCACCAACCAACGATGGGGCTGGCGATAGGGTTGACCCTGCCCCTTACCGACAGCAGTTCCTTGAAGCCATGGAAGCCGACCTGAACACCCCGCAAGCCTTGGCGGCCCTGTTTGACCTTGGACGCGAGATCAACCGCGCTTCAGAAGAGGGCAAGTCGGTCCAGCAAGCACAGGAAACGCTGACCACCCTCAGCGGAGTGCTGGGGCTTACCCTTGAAGATACGCGCCAACGCGGAACACAGCAGGTAGAGCCCTTCGTCGACCTGCTCCTTGGGATCCGCGGTCAACTGCGGTCGGCGAAGCAGTATGCCCTAGCGGACTCCATACGCGATGGACTGTCGGATTTGGGCATCGCTCTTGAGGACACCCCTCAAGGCACGGAATGGCGCTATTCCAACACCTCTTCCGCAGAGTAGCAGTAGTGGGTGGTACAGAGGACCATTTGCCGCCACTCCCGATAGGACCGGAGAGCTAGGGCCACTCTGCATGCTGGACCCCGCTTTAGTAAGCTCCATCAAGCAGGTCGTTGGTGCAGAGCATGTGCTCGCCGACGCCGGTGACCTCGACCATTACTCCGGCGATGCTCTCAGCCCTTCCAGAGCGTTCCGGGCGTCCGATCTCCTCCAGAAAACGGCCGACTTGGTGGTGACACCCCAGTCCGCTGGCGAGGTGGCCGAGGTGGTGAAGCTGGCCGCCGGCAGTGGCACTCCTATGGTCCCCCGTGGCGGCGGGACCGGCGTAATGGGAGCCGCGCTGCCAGTGCGCGGGGGAATCATGCTGGATTTGAAGGGCTTGAACGCGGTCATCGATATCGACCCGCAGAGTCGCATGGTGCAGGTGGAGGCTGGTGCGGTGTTGGAGGACGTGAACAACACTCTCTACGAGCATGGACTGATGTTGGGACATGATCCTTGGAGCGTGCCCATTGCCACTATTGGCGGGACGATATCGACCAACGGGGTGGGATACCTCGCTGCAGCCCACGGGCCCATGGGCGAGCAGGTGCTGGGCTTGGACGCGGTGTTGCCGACCGGCCAGATGCTAAGTACACCGCCGGTCCCCAAGTATTCGGCGGGCCCCAACCTGAACCATTTGTTCATCGGAGCGGAAGGTGTTTTCGGAGTTATCACCCAAGCCAGCCTGCGAGTTGCGCCTTTTCCAGAAGCGCGGGTCTTCATCGCCTTCCGCTTTCCCAGTTTCGACCAAGGCTTCGATACCGTGGCCGAAGCATTCTCGCTAGGGCTGCGTCCCACGTTGATGGACCTGACCGAGGAAGGTTCCGGGACTGTGCTCTACCTCATGTTCCAAGGCTACCGGGAGTTGGTGGAGACGGAAGTGGCCCGTTGCCAGGTGCTTTGCGCTCAACACCAGGGCAGGGACTTGGGGCCGGGGCCGACCGTGGAGTACTGGGAAGACCGGTACGATGTTGCGCTGGATTATCGCGACGAGGTGCAGCACTTGCCGCGAAAGGAGAGATGGGCCAGACGGCGGTGGGGCTTCGACTACCTACATATGGCCTTGCCCATCTCTCGTGTTCTGGAATACCGCAGGCGAGCCTCGGAGCTTATGTCGCAGCGGGGTGTGGAGGTGCGGGAGTATGCCATCTGGGGACGGCCTGAACTTTTCTCCATGCTGGTGCGCCCCACGTCCAACAGGGTGGACTCAGCCGAGTTCGCGGATACCGTGGACGACGTGCTGCGGCTAGCGCAGGATATGGGCGGGACGATGGAGTACTGCCATGGTACGGGGGTGAAGCTGGCGCATTTGCTGGCGCGCGAGTGGGGGGTGGGCCTTGATGTGGTGCGGGCGATGAAGCAGGCTTTGGATCCTGGGAATATTATGAACCCGGGGAAGTTGGGGCTTTAGCCAGCCCCCATAGCACGCCCCACGGCTGCGATCACCCGCTCGGCGTTGGGCAGGTAGGCATCCTCCAAGGCCTTGGCGTAGGGGACGGGGGTGTGGGGGGCTTGGACGCGGGATGGGGGGCCGTCGAGGTGGTCGAAGGCTTCCTCTGCGATCACGGCACAGATATCTGCGGCAACGCTGCAGCGTGGTGTGTCCTCATCCACCACGACGACGCGGTGGGTGCGGCGCACGGAGTCGATGAGCAGGTCGTAGTCGATGGGTGAGATGGACATCAGGTCAACGACCTCGGCATTCACGCCGTTGTTGCTCAGGGTGGCAGCGGCCTCCAAGCATACGTTGGTCATGCGTGAGATACCTATGAGAGTTACGTCGGTGCCCGGTTTCATTATCCGGGCTTTCCCCAATGGGATGGCGTAGGACTCCTCGGGAACTTCACCCGTCATGCCATAAAGAAGCTTGTGCTCGAAGTAGACCACCGGGTCGTCGTCGCGGATTGCGGACACGAGCAAGCCCTTGGCGGAGTAGGGGTCTGAAGGGCAGACGCCCTTGAGGCCCGGTATGTGGCTGAAGATGGAGTAGAAGGACTCGGAGTGCTGGGCTGCCGATGCTGTTCCTGCGCCGATGCGGGTGAGAAGGGTTACGGGGACCTTGACCTGACCGCCGTACATGTAGCGCATTTTGGCGGCGTTGTTGAGTATCTGGTCCAAGCAGACTCCGGCGAAATCGACGAACATCAACTCCGCTACGGGGCGCAGACCTGTGGAGGCGGCTCCCATGGCGGCACCGATGAAGCCAGCCTCGGACAGAGGCGTGTCGAGCACACGGCGGTCGCTGAACTTCTGAATCAGACCGACAGTGGTGCGGAAGGGGCCTCCCCAAGCGTCAATGAAACCTTGGTCTGCCTTGCCCGGTGCACCAGCGATTTCCTCGCCCATGATGATGATGGTCTCGTCCCGCTCCATCTCTTGGTGCAGGGCCTCGTTGATGGCCTCGCGGTATGCGATAGAACGTCCTGTTGTGGTGGCCATGGCGGCCTCCTGCTCTAGCTTTGGGATGGAACGCCGGGCGCGGTCTTAGGCCAGCATGCCCGCGCCACGGCGCAGTTGCTCCAAGGGGTAGTCGACATACACGTCGGTGTATAGCTCGGACAGGTCAGGGGCTTCAGCCGCCTCGGCAAACCGGATCGCCTCGTCCATCATCCGTTCCACTTGGGTGTCGATGCTGCTCAGTTCGAACTCGCTTAGCGTGCCCTCTTCCAGCACTCGCGACTTCATCTGCTTGATGGGGTCGCGCTCCCGCCACTCCTGCTCTTCTTCCGGAGTGCGGTAGGTGTGGGGATTGTCGCGCACGGTGTGGCCGTAGTAACGGTAGGTGCGGCACTCAAGGAGGGTGGGGCCCTGACCAGCGCGGGCGCGGCCCACTGCTTGGCCTGCGGCATCGTACACGGCGAACACATCCATGCCGTCCACGGTGATGCCGGGCATGGAGTAGGCGGCGCCCCGGTCAGCCACGTTCTTCACGGACAGGGCGTACTCAACTGGAGTGGATTCGGCGTAGAGGTTGTTCTCACAGACGAAGATGACCGGGAGCCTCCATACCGAGGCCAAGTTCATGCTCTCGTGGGTTGCGCCCTGATTGGCCCCGCCGTCGCCGAAGAAGGCGACGGCCACCCGGTCCTCGCCGCGGGTCTTGATGCTGAGTCCCGCACCAACGGCCAAGGGCACGCTGGCGGCCACGACGCCGTTGGCACCCAACATACCGCGGGACATGTCGGCGATGTGCATGGAGCCGCCCTTGCCGCGGTTGGTGCCGGAGACGCGGCCGAACAGTTCGGCCATCATGAGTTTGGGGTCCACGCCCTTGGCGATGCAGTGGCCGTGACCTCTGTGGGTACTGGCGAGGTAGTCATCGTCGGTGAGGTGGGCACAGATGCCGGTGGGAACGGCCTCCTGGCCCGCAGAGGAGTGGACAGAGCCCGACAAGGCCCGCTGGGTCACCTCGAAAAGGCCACGCTCTTCAAAAACGCGGATGGTGACCATTTTGCGATAGATTTCAAGGAGGGTCTCACGGGTGATTTCTAGGCGACCGGGTCTTTCCATTTCGCCCCCTAACAAGAGAGACGGATAGGTGAGATTACTGGAGGCCAATGGTAGCAGCAGCACGGCGTATGTGTCACGTTAGCCCGCTACGCCTCCGTTGCGTCCGTTCGCGGAAGGAGGGGGTTCGTGGAAGGGGCGTCCGTCCGCCTCGGCGTCGAGGCGCCGCTGGTTCCAGGCTTCCCATATGGCCCGTTCTTCCGCACGGCCTTCCTCACGGCGCTTCTCCATGCGTGCGAGACGCTCTTCTTTCATCGCGAGACGTTCTTCCTTCAACCTGTTCACCCATTGTTCAAGACCACGAGACAAGACCACCATGAACCTCCCTATCTCTGTAATGGCTATGGATGAAGCCGCTGATCCCAAGGCCATCTGTCCGAGACCCAACATTATGACGCGGACAGACCCCAAGAACCCATCCGCTTCGTTGTTCACCACCTCCCCTTGAATCACCAAGGCCGCACCGAACGCGAACTGAATCACGAACAGGACGAAGTAGATATCCCTGACCTGTCGGGGCACACTCCATATGGACTCTCTCTGGGACACCAAAGTGAATCATAGCACGCTCAACTTAAGACACGTACGGTGTCGCCGATGCGGGCACCCAAGCTCTGCTCAGCGCTGGCGTTCCTTGCGGCTACTTCCAGGGTGTCGAAGCTGCCGATTATGGCTAGGAGTTCGGCTCCTTCTTGGTAGGAGCGGCTGAGGTTGTGGATGGTGTTTTCCTTGACTTGGATGCGCAGGCTTTGGCTATCCGACAGCAAGTCGGCTTCGATGTCGGTGACTAGGTTTCCGTAGTGGTCTATGTGCACCACTTGACCTTCGATGGCGCCTTCTTGCCAGGAGGGTTGGTTGTAGTGGAGGGGGGTGAGATTTTTGATCTGCTCGCCCATTTTGGAGGGGTCGACTCCCAGAGAGAGGTGGGCTGCGACTGGGGCGAATATATCCCTGCCGTGGAAGGTGTGGCTTACGGGCGGCCTCCAGTAGGCGGGCTGGGTGAGGCGCCATGCACGGCAATCGGGCTGTAGTTCGCCATGCCGGTTGAGGAGATTGAGGCGTCCCAAGACCCCGTTGTCGGGGGCTACGAAGAGTCCGTGGGGAGTGGTCACGACCAAGGGGCGCCGGGCTGTGCCCACTCCGGGGTCAACGACAACGACGTGGATGGCGTTGGGCGGAAAGTAGCTGAAGCTCTTGGAAATCAGGAAGGCACCCTGCTCTATTGCCTGAGGACGGATGCCGTGGGTGATGTCGATTAGGGAAGCGTGGGGGTTGATGCTGAGGATGACGCCCTTCATCAACCCAACGTAGGGATCGCTGAGGCCAAAGTCGGTGGTAAGGGTGATGAGCGGGCGGGCCACGGCGGCGAGGCGGGCCTACAGAAGCTGGGCGCTGAGTATGGAGACGAGGACAAAGACGGCACCCAAGACGATGGTGGCTTGGAACAGGGTTTTTTCCACGCCGCGACGGGTGCGGAAACTGGCCTGACCGCTCCCGAAAATGCCTCCACCTGCGTCCCGCACTTGTAGCAGGACCACGATGATGAGTACTACGGAGATCAGTATTTGCGCGAAATTGAGGGCGCCTTCCAACTGCTGTTTCCTTCTCAGTCTGACTTTTTCTTTTCAGTGTGACCGAAGGGCTTGGAGTTGCTTGGCCAAGGTCTCGCCTGCCAGCGACGGGTTTGCCTTGCCCTTGGATATCTTCATGACTTGGCCCATCAGATATTTGGAGGCCGTTTCCTTGCCTGCCAGATAGTCCGCGACGGCGGAGGGGTTGGCTTCCAAGGCTTGCCTGACTGCTTGGTCAATGATACCAGCATCGTTGACCTGAGCGTACCCCCGGTCCTCGGCAATTTGCTTGGGAGAAGCACCAGAGTGGAACGACTCCTCCAGTGTAGTCTTGGCGAGCGAACTGCTCAAGGCGCCGGACTGCACCAAAGAGGCCAACTCGGCGAGGTGGGAGGGGCTGAGACGGCAGCCTTCGATGCTTGCGTTCTCGAAGTTGAGGAGTCTGTTGACCTCGGTGATGAGCCAGTTGCCGATCATCTTGGCTCTGGATTGCAAGGGCAAGTGGGCGGCTGACTCGTGGGCAACGGCGGCCTCGAAGAAATCGCTCATGGCCTTGGAGGCGGTAAGGAGGTCGGCGTTGTAGGCTGAAAGCCCGTAATCCTTGGAGAAGCGTTTGCGCTTGGCGGCGGGGAGTTCGGGCAATTGACTGCGCAGCTGGTCGACCCAATCCTGCTGGATGACGATGGGGGGCAGGTCGGGCTCGGGGAAGTAGCGGTAGTCATGGGCGTATTCCTTGGAGCGTTGGGAGAAGGTGGCAGCCCGCTCGTCGGACCAGCCGCGAGTTTCCTGCTCCACACGTTCGCCCTCGTCCAAGACTCGTTGCTGACGCTGGGTCTCGTATTTCAAGGCGTAGTAGACGGAGCGGAAGCTGTTGAGGTTCTTCACCTCAACTTTTGCTCCCAGTTGGTCACTGCCCTTGGGGCGGAGGCTGATGTTGGTGTCGCAGCGGAAATTGCCCTCCTGCATGTTGGCGGAGGAGACGTTGGTGTACTGGAGGATGGCGTGGAGGGCCATGAGGTAGAGGCGGGCCTCTTCGGGGGAGCGCATGTCGGGGCGACTGACGACTTCCATGAGGGGGACACCCGCGCGGTTGACGTCTATCAGGGTGTAGGGTTCGGGGCCGTCATCGGTGACGTGCTGGAGCTTGGCCACGTCCTCTTCGAGGTGGACGCGCTCGATGCCGATGCGTCTAGTGTGGCCGTCGATTTCCAGATCAAGGTGACCGTTGGTGGCGATGGGGTCTTGGTATTGGGATATCTGGTAGCCCTTCATGAGATCAGGGTAGGGGTAGTTCTTGCGGTCGAAGCGGGTGATGTCGGCGATGTGGCAGTCGAGGGCCAAGCCGGTGGTGATGGTGTGTTCGACGGCGCGTTTGTTGATTGAGGGGAGGACGCCGGGCATGCCCAAGCAGATGGGGCAGACGTGGGAGTTGGGCGGGTCCCCTTGGTAGCGGCTGCTGCAGGGGCAGAACATCTTGCTCTCGGTGAGGAGCTGGACGTGCACCTCCAAGCCTATGACGGTCTCGTAGTCCACTTATTTCATCCTGAGGTGGCTAGGGAGGGATGGAGATGCGAAATTTGCAGTCCGTTCGTAGCTGCGGCGACCCATTTTGTAGCTAATTTTACTGCAGAATCTGCAATTTTCACTGCGAGGCTGTACCGGGCGTAGCTGTGGCAAAGTTTTTCGTAGCTGCATATTCTGCAATGGCATAGCTGATTCGCAGAGGTTTTCCCACTGCGAATTCCAGTGCCAAGGTACTGGGCTGGTCACTGGGGCAGGCTTGGACTGTAATTTTGGGGCGCAGACTGTCAATATGCCGGGCTCCTCGTTGGTGTGGTTTGGGCTGATTCAAGAGTAGCACTGGGGTGAGGGGTGGGGAAGGGGCGAAATGTCATGGTGGTGTGGGGCTTCCGACGTTTGACTCTTTGAACGAGGGCAGCGTATCGTGGAAGATAGACAACGAACCTTCGAGAACGGCAGTGAGGAGAAAATTGTGGCAACCCGTTCCCATGCGCCTGAGGAGATAGTAGCGAAGGGAGAGGCCATCTATCGGCACCACATCCAGCCCAATGTTGCGCCCTTGGAAAAGGGGCGGTTTGTGGTCATCGACGTCATGAGTGGCGATTACGAGATAGATGACGGTGATGCAGAGGCCACGCGTCGACTATTGAATCGAAAGCCTGACGCAATTACCTACGCGGTGCGCGTCGGCTACCATGCAGCATACAGCCATGCTGGCGGTTTCCGGACCCCAAGCCAAGATGCTTAGGGGAACGGTCAGCAGAGACCAGAGGGCGTTGATTACGGTTGACATTATGGGCGACCAAGGTCTGTTGGAACCCGTAGACGCCGTTTTGGATACCGGATTTAACGGCTACCTGACTCTGACGACGGAGTCAATTCTACGACTGGGCCTGCCCTTTGTGGGTCATCGGGTGTTCGAACTGGCCAATGGTGAGAGCGTGACATTCGAGGGATACCTTGCTACGGTCTGGTGGCATGAGGTGCTGTGTGATGCACTGGTGCTCAAGTCGGATGCCGAGCCCTTACTTGGCATGACTCTACTCTGGGGCAGCCGAATTACGATTGATGCCTCACCGAATGGAGAAGTCACCATTGAGGAACTCGCACCCCCACTCTGATTCGAATCCGGGCTTTTTGTGACTACACGATTATCTCGCTAAACATGAACGTCCTACGCATTGGAACTAGGGCCAGCAGGCTGGCCATGGCGCAGACTGATGAGGTGGCGGGGAGGCTGCGGGCTTGTTCGCCGGGGGTTGAGGTGGAGGTTGTGGGGGTGCGGACGCAGGCGGATGCTTCGCCGGAGGCAGCGCTGTCGGGGATGGGGCGGGGGATGTTCGTGAAGGAGCTTGAGGAGGCACTGCTGCGGGGTGAGGTGGACTTGGCGGTGCATAGCCTCAAGGACTTGCCCACACAATCGCCGGACGGCCTTGTCATTGGGGCAATCTGCCAGCGGGCCGACGCGCGGGATGTGCTGGTGAACCGGTGGAGATGCCCGTTGGGGGAGATGCCGGCTGGGGCGCGCATTGGGACCAGCAGTCCACGGAGGGCGGCGCAACTGAGGGACCAACGTCCGGACTTGGAAGTGCTGCCGATCCGGGGGAACGTGGAGACGCGCTTGGGGAAGGCGCGGGGTGAGGATTACGACGGGGCCGTGCTGGCGGCGGCCGGGATGGGACGGCTGGGGATTGAAGGGGAAGTAGCGGAGTATCTTTCGCCACGGGATTTCGTGCCTGCGCCGGGGCAGGGGGCACTGGCGGTGCAGGTCAGGGCCGGAGACAGTGCGGTGCTGGAGTTGGTCGCTTTGCTGGAGCATGCGGAGACGCGGCTGGCAGTGACGGCGGAACGGCGGTTGTTGGAGCTTCTGGGGGGCGGGTGCCAGTTGCCGATGGGGGCCTATGGGAGTGTGCATGAGGGAGTGATGCACCTGTTTGGTTATCTGGCTTGGGGCGAACATGATTCCGCCCAAGTGCATTCCTTCGGCAGTCCTGATCCGGATGGGGTGGCGGCTAGCTGTTTGCAGGCATTGATTGAGAGCGGGGCTCCTTTATTGGGGGGAGGGGCGGAGCAACGGGCGAGTGAACAAGATGGCTGAGACGTGTCAGGATGCACGAGCCCTTGCGGGGTTGCGGGTGCTGGTCACGCGGCCTGCGGGTCAAGCCGCGTCGTTGTCGCGCCTTTTGGTGCGGGAGGGGGCGACGCCGGTGGAAGCGCCGCTGATCGCGATTCGGGCTTGCGATGACGATGACGGGGCGATAGAGGGGGCACTGCGTTCGCTACCGGAATATGACTGGCTGGTGTTCACCAGCGTGAACGGCGTGGAGGTGTTCTTCGACAGGCTGAATGATTTGGGGCTGGACGCGACCGCGATTCAAGGGCATTTGGTGGCAGCGATTGGTCCGGCTACGGCACAAGCCTTGGAAGAGCAGGACGTGGGGGTGAACTTGATGCCGGAGGAGCATCTTACGTCGGGGATTGTGAAGGCGATGGGCGGGGTGGAGCTTCGGGGGAAGCGGGTGTTGCTGCCGCGGGCGGAGGAGGGTAGCCGAGAGCTGCCGCCGGGGTTGGAGGCACTGGGGGCAGAGGTGAAACACCTATCGTTGTACCGTACCGAAATTCCACGTGAGGCCGGTAGTTGCGTGCTGAAAGCGTTGCGCGACGGGGTGGATGTGGCCACATTCACCAGCCCATCGGCGGTGGGCAGCATGGTGAGCGTGCTGGAAGGGCGTATGGAGCTACTGGCACCGGTTGTGTTAGCCTGTATAGGTCCGGTCACTGCTGAGGCGGCCCGGAAAGAAGGTATGGAAGTCACCATAGTGGCACCGGAACACACGGGGCAAGGGCTGGTGAAGGCTCTTTGCGAACACTATGGGTCTGGGAGGAGCTAGGACAATGGTTGGTTTTCCTCAGGCGCGGCTGCGTCGCTTGAGGGGCACACCGTCCCTGAGAAGGATGGTGCAGGAGACACGCCTCAGCCCCAGCGAATTCATCTACCCCCTATTCGTGACCCACGGGAGCAACGTGAGGCAGGAGATAGGGCCGCTGCCCGGTTGCTACCAGATTTCGCTGGATTTGCTGGAGCGGGAGGCAGTGGAAGTTGCCTCCCTGGGTATCCCCGCAGTGCTGTTGTTCGGTATACCCGAGGTCAAGGATGCCATGGGCTCGGGGGCGTACGACGAAGACGGCATCATTCAACAGGCGTCCAGTTTGATCAAGAAGGCCGTGCCTGAACTGATGGTCATCGGGGACGTGTGCCTGTGCGAGTACACGGATCATGGTCATTGCGGAGTGGTGAAGCACGAGGCAATTGATAATGACGAGACCTTGGAGTTATTGGCGCGGACGGCAGTTACGCAGGTTGCTGCCGGGGCGGATGCGGTGGCGCCGTCGGCCATGATGGACGGCCAGGTGGGGGCGATAAGAGCTGCCCTTGATGCGGCTGGGCATACGGATACGCCGGTGATCGGGTACTCGGCCAAGTATGCTTCCGCTCTCTACGGGCCGTTCCGGGTGGCGGCGGAGTCGACGCCGCGTTTTGGCGACCGGCACACGTACCAGATGGACCCGGCGAACTCGCGCATGGCGATGCGGGAGATTGAGACGGATATCCAAGAGGGTGCCGACGTCATCATGGTGAAGCCTGCGTTGGCCTATCTGGATGTGATAGCGCGGGTGCGAGAGCAGTACAACCATCCGATCGCAGCGTTATAGCGTGAGTGGCGAGTATGCAATGGTGAATGCGGCGGCCCAAAACGAGTGGATTGACGGGAGGCGAGTGGCCTTGGAGCTTCTGACTGCCATCAAGCGGGCTGGGGCGGACATGATCATCACGTATTTTGCGAAGGATGCCGCGCGTTGGCTGGCGGAGGACGGGGCCTAGGGCTGGATTCTGCCCCATCTGGATGGGGGCCAGTAGCGCAGGAGGACGGGGCCCTCGAACTGGTCGATGCCTATGGGGCCGAACCTGCGGCTGTCGAAGCTGTCGCTGCGGGTGTCGCCCCAGCACTAGGTAGTCGCCTGTGCTCAAGTGCCATTCTTGGGCGACGAACTCGTCGGGAAGCTGCTTGCTAATGTAGGGCTCCTCTAGGGTCTTGCCTTCGATTTGTATGCCTTCGCGGTCAAGGCGCACCCATTCACCCGGAAGGCCGACGATGCGCTTGAGGTAGGCTTGCTGGCCTTGGGGTAGGCGCAGGACCACCGGTTCGCCGCGAGAGGGTTTGCGGGTGCGGTAGGCGCGTTGGTCGATGAGGAGGCAGTCGCCGTCCTGAAAGGCGGGGGCCATGCTGGGGCCGCGGACGATGAATCGGCGGGCTTGGATAATGGATGTCAGGGTGGAGATGATGGGCAAGGGCAAGAGAGAGTCCTCCAGCGTGCATTGTCGGGATGGGTGGGATTGTAAGCGACATTGGCACACTTGACGTACGCTGATAGTGTAACTACATTATAGTAGTGCACTTAGGGCCTGGCAGACTACGGTGGAATTGGGATCCCACCAAGAACGAGACCAACCGGGAAGCTCATCAACTCAATTTTGAGATGGCCGCGCTAGTCTTTGATGACCCGCTGTCGGTGACGTTTGAAGACCCATATGCTCACGAGCAGCGATGGCGCACACTCGGCACGGTAGGGCAGGTGACGTTACTTGTCGTCCATAGTTGGCCCGAAACTGATCCAGTGACCGGCGAAGACGTGGGGGCGCATCATCAGCGCACGCAAGGCTACCAGCCACGAGAGGCAGGCTTATGAAGAAGGAAGCCACTAACCTAACCCCGGCCCAAATCGCAGAACTCCAGGTATTGGCAGACATGCCGGATGAGGAGATTGACACCTCCGATATTCCGGAGATTCTCGATTGGTCAGATGCACGGAGAGGGGTGTTCTACCGGCCCGTGAAGAGGCAGATAACGCTGAGACTCGATGCCGACGTAGTGGCTTGGTTCAAAAGCCGTGCTCCTTCCGGACGAGGCTATCAAACAGACATCAACAACGCTCTGCGGGAGCACATGCAGCGTGTGGGGTCCATGGGGCGGTAGTAGCCCATGCTTAGTTTGCCGTGCTATTTGCCCTCTGGTACACTTTAGGGCGTCAAAATCTATACGCGCTAACGTGGAGGAAACATGCGACCATTCGACCGTGCGGTACGCCTTCTGGCTCGTGTGGTGACCCCTGAGGAAGCCCACGCCCACTGCGACGTGCCCTGTGGCATCTACGACCCACATCAGGCCCAGGTGGCGGCGCTGACCATACTGCGGATGAACCAGCTCATTCGTGATCTTCCCAAGCCCGATGCCCATGCTCCCGCCGATGAAGTAGAGACGCATGACGCCAAGCTGGGACGCTTCATCGCTTCCAAGGAAGAGCATGCCGAGATGTGCAAGCGCGAGCTTCGGATTCTCTGGGGCGATTATTTCAACCCCACCCATCTGGAGCAGCACCCCAACGTCCACGACCTTTTCTGGAACGCGATGAAGCTGGCTTCCCGCACCCGCCAAGAGGTGGATTTGGCTGCTGCGGAGCAGTTGCTGTCCACGACGCAGGAGATCGCGGAGTTGTTCTGGGCGACGAAGGGCGCGCAGACGCAGCGGGTCCCGACGCGCCATGCGGTCGGCGGCGAGTTGGTGCATCCTATTCCGTAGTTGAGTTTGGGTCCGTAGTCGAGTTTGGGTCCGTAGTCATTTCGGGCCCGTATGAGTTCGGACGAACCGGAGTATCTTCGGTGCTAAATGGGAGCCCAATCACCCCTGAGAAAGGAGGGGAAAGTGGCTAACAGAGATGACATAGCGCTGATGGCGCATTTGATGCGCCGGGCCGGGTTCGGAGCCACACGGAGCGAAATCGAAGCCCGTTGCGAAAAGGGCTACGAGGCTACTGTGGAAGAGTTGCTGAACCCCGACGACAGCATTGCCCAAGCGGACCGGTATGAGATGCTGCGGTACCATCCGGGCGCTCTATTGGCTGGCGGGCAGCCTCCCATGGGGAACGTGAACTGGATGTATCATCTGCTGAACACGCAGAGGCCTTTGGAAGAGAAGGTGGCACTGTTCTGGCACCATGTGTTCGCCACGGGGAACTCCAAGGTGGACAACTACGACCAGTTGTGCCAGCAGATCGATATGTTCCGGGCCAATGGCATGGGCAACTATCGCGATATCCTGATGGACTTGGCGACCAACCCGGCCATGATTTTCTGGCTGGACCAGAACGAGAACCATGCCCACGCGGTCAATGAGAACTGGGGACGTGAGTTGCTGGAGTTGTTCAGCATGGGTGTGGGCAACTACACCGAGGTGGACGTTCGCGAGGCCTCGCGGGCATTCACGGGCTGGACGTTCGAGTATAAGATCCCGCGGCTACCGTATGGCCGGTATCCGTGGAAGTTTGAGTACCGACCCGAGGACCATGACGACGGCGAGAAGACGTTCTTGGGACATACGGGCAACTTGAATGGCGAGGACATCATCAACATAGTGGTGAAGCAGGATGCCTGCCACCGCTTTGTCTCGCGACATCTGTATAACTTCTTCGTGGCCGACGAGGTGCAGGTGCCGGCGTGGCAGATCGACGCGCCACGGGACCCGCAGGCCATTGATGCACTGGCTTCCAGCTTCCGGGACTCGGGGCTGGATATGAAGGCAGTGCTGCGCACGCTGTTCAACTCGGACTTCTTCAAGGACGAGGCGGTGCGGTATGCGCATGTGAAGAGCCCCGCCGAAGTGGTGGTGGGGACTCTGAGAGTGGTCGGTGGGTCGTCCTTCCCGGGGCCGGGAATCGGGGACCTTTCGATGCAGCCCACCTACATGGGGCAGGACTTGTTGAATCCCCCCAGCGTGGAGGGATGGCACACGGGCGAGGAGTGGATCAACAGCGGTTCGCTGATGGCCCGGATCAACTTCATGTCCGACCGTTTTGGCGACCCCAGCCTGCCTGGTGTGCGGGATATCGTTGACCGGCTGCGGGCCATAGGCGATATGACGCCGGAGCAACTGGTGGACAACTGCTTGGATATGATGGGTCCGCTGGATGTGGACGAGGGAACGCGCAAGGAGCTAACGGAGCAGGCGGCCGGGGGCGGCAACCTGCAATGGAGCGCGCCGAATGCGGAGTCCCGCGTGAGTTCGATGTTGCAACTGATCGCAGCTACCCGAGAGTTCCAGTTCGCGTAGAAGGCGCGGCAGAGGTAGACACAATCAAGAGACAAGGACACAAGGAATCCTCAACCAATCGAGAGGAGGAGCTATGACTGCGACAAAGAAGGACCCGGTGTTTGTGGTCTTGCAGTTGGCCGGCGGCAATGACTACTTCAACACGGTGATCCCGTATAACGACCCGCTGTATTACGACAACCGACCTGCCGTCGGCATTCCGCAGGACCAAATCATCAAGCTTGATGACGAGGTGGGCTTCAACCCGGCCATGGGGGCAATGAAGCGGATGTATGACGAGGGCAATGTCGCGGTGATTCACGGGGTGGGCTATGCCAATTCACCGCGGTCACATTTCCGCTCTATGGACATCTGGCACACATGCGAGCCGGACACGGTCGGCACCGAGGGCTGGCTGGGCCGGGCGACGCGTGAGCTGGACCCGAACCAGGAGAATGTGGTCACGACCGTCAATATCGGGCAGGGGTTGCCGCGGGCCTTGGTAGTGCGCGGGGTACCGGTGGCCTCGGTGCCCGATCTGGCCACTTACGGGCTGTTCACAGGCATGGAGCAGGAGCAGCAGCGCGATGCGATGCTGGACACCTTCTCGAGGGTGTACTCGCCTGCCATCGGGCGGGGCCAAGTGATGGAGTATCTTGGGAGCACGGGCCTGGACGCGATGAAGGGGGCCGACATACTGAAGGAGGCCCCGGCGCGGTATTGCTCCACGGTGGAGTATGCGGCCAGCCCCATTGCGCGCAAGCTGCGGGACATTTCGCAGATCCATCTTGCCGGGCTGGGCACGCGCATCTTCTATACGGAGCACGGCAGCTTCGATACCCATGCCAGCCAGGTGCCCGGCCATCACAAGCTGTGGACCGAGGTCTCGGAGGCCGTGGAGGACTTCTTCGAGGACTTGCGGGAGCATGATGCCGCCGACAACGTGGTGATGCTTCTGTTCTCAGAGTTTGGACGACGGGTACATGACAATGGATCGGGCACGGACCACGGCGCGGGTGGAGTGGCCTTCATGGTCGGCGATGGCGTCAAGGGCGGCATCTATGGCGAGTACCCCTCGCGCAAGGCCGAGGACTTGCAGCAGGGCGACCTCGTACCCAACCACGATTTCCGGGGCGTGTACACCACGATCTTGGAGAGCTGGCTGGGGCTGGAAGCCAAGCCCATCGTCAACGGCAACTTCGAGAATTTCGCGTTCCTGTAGGTGACGCCTGCAGGGTGACACCATTCAGGAAGAGTAGTCGCCACTCAGGCTGGGAGGGCTACGGCTTGACAGCCTGAGACGCCGGGGCTTGGAAGCAGTCCCGGTGGGGCGATAAGTTTGTAGAGGAGGAAGTACCGTATGGCTCTTACGACAACTGTCGCGGGACGAACAATCCAGTACAGCCATACCGTGGGACGCCAAGCGGCCTCGGGCAACGGGTTCACGTACCCCATCGGTCTTGCCCTTGGGCCGAACCAGACGGCCTATGTGGTGAGCCGGGCCAACGAGAACAACAACACTCCCCACACGACCAAGCTGGTGATGCCGGAGGCCGGTGGCGAGGAGATTCTGGCCGAGTTCGGCTGGAGGGGCGACGGCGACGGCCAGACGACTTGGCCGACGGACGTGGCTGTGGACAGCCGGGAGAACGTTTATGTCTCCGATGAATGGCTGAACCGCATCAGCGTTTTCGACAACCAAGGCAACTTCAAGTCCAAGTTCGGCACGGCCGGCTCGGGCGACGGGGAGTTAAACCGGCCATCTGGCATGGCCTTTGATTCCCAAGACAACCTGTACATCGTGGACACGGAGAACAACAGGGTGCAGAAGTTCACGGCGGACGGGAAGTTTGTGGGCAAGTTCGGCTCGTTTGGCGACGGGCCGGGCCAATTCAACCGACCATGGGGCATTACGGTTGACCTAGACGACAACGTGTACGTGGCCGACTGGAAGAACCACAGGGTACAGAAGTTCGCTGCCAACGGAGCGCACCTAGCCTCGTTTGGAAACGGGTATGGAGACGGGGCGGGCGAGTTGAACCACCCCACGGATGTGGCGGTGGACGATGACGGCGATGTATATGTGACTGACTGGGGCAATGACCGGGTTCAGATATTCGACTCGGCAGGCGTGTTCCTCACGTCGCTGGTCGGGGATGCTCAACAGCTATCCAAGTGGGCCCAGATGGCAGTGGACGCGAACCCCGACTATGTAAAGGCGCGGCGGCGGGTGAAGAGCCTAGAGCAGGAATGGCGGTTCCATTATCCCACGGCGATTGCCTATGACCGCTCCAACCAGAGGATCGTGGTGGCGGACACGCAGCGTGGCCGGTTGCAGATATACGTCAAGGAAGACAACTACGCTGACCCGCAGGCCAACCTGTAGCACCGGAGATTGAGCAGCATGTCGCAGGGGCAGCCTTCCGGCTGCCCCTCGTTTTTTGCTGGGATGTTCTTCCCCAGCATGGCGCCCGGCGCCGGTCTCTCCCGTGACGTTTCTCAGTGGGACATCTGATGGAGTGATTCGTTGCCCCGCTTTTCTTCTCGCAGGGACAGTATGGGCATGACATTTTCCCGTTGCCTCCCAAACCCTTGGGGCGATAACATTCGGCGCTCGGACATTAGGAAGGCATATAGGGGAGTATATGGAGAACGATGGGCCTCCATACGTAGCGATGATTCGAGATTTGCCTGCTGGGGAGAGGCCTAGGGAGCGATTGCGTCACTATGGGCCGCAGTCCCTGAATAACGCCGATTTGCTGGCTATTCTGCTGCGCACGGGGATGCAGGGAGAGAACGTGATCGCCATGGCGCACCGGCTTATCTCAAGGTTCAAGGGACTGGAAGGGCTGGGGCAGGCGTCCTTTACGGAATTGACGGATGAGAGGGGGGTCAGTGAAGCCAAGGCATGTCAATTGATGGCAGCCTTGGAACTGGGGCGTCGCGCCGTGTCGCTTGCGCGTGAGGACAAGCCACTTATCAATCACCCGCGGGACATCTACAATCTGCTTGGGGCGGAAATGAGCGGGCTGGACCAGGAGCACATCAAGGTGGTGCTGCTGAACACGCGGAATGAAGTCATGTCGGTACACGATGTCTACAAGGGCAACGTACACACTGCTATCATACGGGTAGCGGAGGTGATCCGGCCCGCAATACGGGAGAATGCGCCGGCGATGGTGGCTGTGCATAACCATCCCACAGGGGACCCGGAACCCAGTGCCCAGGACGTCAGCATGACGGTGGATGTGCGACAGGCGGGTGAACTGCTGGACATCGAACTGGTAGACCACGTTATCATAGGAAAGGGAGGACGCTTTTCCAGCCTGAAGGAACACAATCTGGGGTTCCACTAGCTGGGATGCGGGCGGGGAATGCAGGCATTCAAAGGGACGGGATGTTTTCCATGCGCTGTGCACGGGTAACGCCACTGCGGGTGGCGTGGCTAGTCGCTCTGCTTCTTGCGGGCCTGTTGCTGTCTGGTTTGCTCGCGGGCACTCCTTTTGTGGCCGGACCGCTCATGGCCCAGTCGCAAGAGCCTATGATTGTCTCGGACAGCGTGGAGAGCAACTTTCCCGACGGGCTGGTGTTCGGGGCTGTGGCGCAAGGACCTGATCCCATTGAGCATTTGCGCGTATTGCTACGCGTACCCGGCAATGACACCCTGACCAACGGACGCTTGGACATAACCCCGGGGACAGAGGTCAGCGGTGAATATGCGTTGCGGACGCGTACTGGAGGCCAGTATGTGCCGCCGGGTACGCCGATTTCGTATGTCTATGAATTGCGGGACACCGCAGGACGAGTCGTGCGCACGCCGGAACGGGAAGTGATATATGAGGACAGCCGATTCCAATGGCTACAGCTTTCCGAGGGCTTGGTAACCGTCTATTACTATGGCGGCAGCTTGGCGGAGTTCGTGAAGAAGCGGGCCGAAATTGTGCTGGAAGCCGCCGTAGAGACGGTGGAAAACATGGCGCCATTGCTGGGGGTCGAGCCGCAAGTGCCCATAAGGGTTGTGAGCTACAACAACTACCGCGATTTGAGCGGGGCATTGCCCTTCCGCTCCCAAGCGGTGCGGGAAGACCTGATCACTCAGGGGATGGCTTGGCCGGATGAGCGGGTGGTGCTGGTGCTGGGGGACGAGACAACGGTTACCGGCATCACATCGCATGAAATCACCCACATCCTAGTGGCCGAGGCAGCGGGCAGAGGCTACTCCCGTGTGCCGGCATGGCTCAACGAGGGCTTGGCGGAGTTCGGGAATATAGACCAAGGGGAGAGCTATACTCAAGCGCTGTTGCACGGCATTTATACTCGACGAGTGAAGCCCCTGTGGTACCTGAGCGATTTCGGGGGGGAGCCGGAGGATATCGTCATAGCGTATGGGCACTCCCGGTCTGTGGTGCGTTATCTGATAGCCCGTTATGGGCCGGAGAAGATCGCAGAACTCATGCTGACGCTGCGCAGGACACTAGACCTAGACCAATCGTTACAGCAGGTGTACGGGTTCGACCAGCACGGGCTGGACACGGAGTGGCGGTTGCAGATCGGACTGGAGCCGCTGCCAGCTCCGGATGAGGTGGAGGCGAGGCGGCGCCGCGGGCCGGATGATGCTTCCGACGGGGCCACACCGGCTCCAGTGCCTGCTACCCCGGCCCCGCGGCCAGGCGCTGAGCCTGACGCGTCCGAAGCCGAGCCTCCACGCCGGGTAGGAGCCAGTTGCTCGGCTGCCGGGCCGGACGCACAGGCCAGTGTTCCGGTGGGAATGATAGCGTTGGGTCTGCTGCTGGGACCCCTGTTGTTCAAGCGACGCAGACGCAGCTAGCGGGCACGGGGGTTCAGGGCGTCGTTCAGGGCATCACCGAGCAGGTTGAAGGTGAACAGCAGCAGGGCGAGGACGCCGGCGGGGAATAGCAGCAGGTGGGGTTGGGTCCTGAGCACGGACACGCTTCCATATTCAAACATCATGATACCCAAGCTGGGCGTAGGCGACTGTATGCCAATGCCGATGAAGCTCAAGAATACCTCGGAACCGGCGATGGTGCCCATGCCCATGGAAACGAGGACGATGACCGGGCTGAGGATGTTGGGCAGAACGTGGGAGCGAATGATGCGCCAGTTGCTAGCCCCCACGGAGACGGCAGCGTCCACGTACTGGTTTTCGCGCACTGATAACACCTGACCACGCACGATGCGCATCATTCCGACCCAGGAAAAGGCGGAGAGAGCGCCAAACACAACGAAATAGTCCACGACTCCTAGGCGGATGATGTCGCGCCCCACGTCGCCAAAGTCACGCACCCAATCGACTACCGGCGGGCGCACTGAGGCAGCGAGCAGAATCACGAGAAGTATGGTGGGGAAGGCGGTGAACAACTCTCCGATGCGGTTGATAAGAGAGTCGACCCACCCGCGAAAGTAGCCCGCCAGCAGGCCTAAACCGATGCCGAGGAAGAGGCTGCCGGTGAGTATCCCTGCGATGGTCACAATGACCGTGGTACGCAGGCTGAATATGACCCGGGTGAACTGGTCCCGGCCCAGTGCGTCGGTGCCGAAGGGGTGGCTGAAGGAGGGGCCTTGGCACAGGGCGCAGAACCTAGCGGACTCGTCAGGCTCGGTGAGGTTCTGGTCGTTGTAACCGTAGGGGGTCACCCATGATGCCAATGCCCCTGCTATATAAATGATTAGGATGATAGCCAGACAAATGATGCCTATACGCTTTCTTACGAGGCGGTGCCAGGCTTGGCGCCAGTAGCTTTGGGTGTGGGTTTGGGCCAATGTGATCTGAGCGAGGCCCTCGCTCTGGCTAGCCACCGGGGCCTCCCTGTTCGAGGCTTATACGCGGGTCGAGGAAGGGATAGACGATGTCCACCAGAAGGTTGGTTAGGAAAAATGCCCCACCACCTATGAGAACCAAGGCGGTGATGACGGGATAGTCGCGCTGGAACAGGGACTCGATGGCGACCTGCCCAGCTCCGGGGATGCCGAAGAACAACTCGATTATGACGGAGCTAATCAGCAGGCCGGATAGGGACATGCCGAGGACGGTAACGACGGGTATCAGAGCATTCCTGAGGATATGACGAGTGCGGACGACTGTCTCTCTCAGGCCCTTGGCCCGAGCGGTGCGGACGTAGTCCTGGGACATTACCTCCAGCGTGCTGGCCCGGGTGAGGCGGGCAATGACAGCCACACCGGGGATACCAATGGTGAAAGCGGGCAGGATGATGTGGGGGTCAAAGAACCCTCCCCAACCCTGTACGGGCAGTACCTCCAACCATAGACCAAAAATCATAATCAGGGCCGGAGCGGTGAGGAAAACGGGAAAAGACATACCGAGAAGGGTGGTACTGATAATGAGCGGGTCGATCCATGTGCCCTGTTTCATGGCAGCGTAGAGGCCGAGGGGGATTCCGAGGGCAAAAGCCACAATCATGCCGGCTAGGTCAAGTTGGAACGACACCCATATCTTTTTCGCCAGCAGTTCGGTGACGGTGGTGCCGGGACGGACGTAGCTCTCGCCCAAGTCACCACGGACGGCGTTGCCGATGTAGCGTGCGAACTGAACAGGGACGGGGTCGTTGAAGCCATGCTCTTCGCGGAGGCGCTCCACGGCTTCGGGGTTGGCCCTGGGGCCGAGACGGGCTTGGAAGGGATCGCCGGGTACCACGCTGCCTAGGAAGAAAGTGACAAAGCACACTATCAACAGGAGGACGGGTGCCCAGAGGAGGCGTCGCCCGATATAGACCCACATGACGCCGCGGCTGCGGGACCCCTATTCCTCGATGTATACGTAGCGCAGCTTGGGGATAATCAGAGGCGTCTGGTGATAGTCCTTGACTTGGGGCTTCACCAGAATGTATTGCTCGCCGCCGTGCCAGAGGGGAATCCAAGGGGCGTCGGCCAATATCAGACGCTCAATCTCGTGATATTGGGAGTAGCGTTCCTCGGGGTCGCCGAGTCTGGCTTCCTCCAATAGCGAGTCAACCTCCGGATTGCTGTAGCCGGTATGGTTGTTACCGCTTTCGCTGTGGAAAAGTATGTCGAGGAAGTTTTCGGGGTCGGGGTAGTCGGCGATCCAGCCGATTTCGAACATCTGGAAGATGCGGCTGTGGAGGTCCTGCAGATAGACGGCGAAGTCGGTCTGCTGGACATCGACCTCGATGCCGAGGTTCTGGCGCCACATCTCTTGGATGACTTGGGTGTCCAGACCAACGTTGGCACCGAAACTGCCTGCCGTGGTGAGCACAATCAGGCCCAAAGCGTCGGGGTCGTCGCCGTATTTGGATTCGGACAATAGCTGTCGCGCCTTTTCGGGATCGTATTCATAGCCTGGTATCTGCGGGTTGTAGCCGGGGAAGTTGGGGGGGAGGATGCCCTTGGCGGGGACGACCAAGTCGCCCAGAACGATGTCGGCTATTTCCTCCCGGTCGATGGCATAGTTGAGGGCAAGACGCACGTTGGGATCGTCGAAGGGCGGCTCGTTGACGTTCAACCCGATGTAGCGGGTATCGAAGGGTGGAGGGGCGGTGCGCAACTCGCCGCTCAGCTCCTCGGTCGGGTCGAGAAGGCGGTCGAGGTCGGCTAGGCCTACGCCGGTGATGTGGATTTCGTCGTTCTCATACATCAGCATGGCGGTGCCTCCGCTGAGTATGAACTCGACGGTCTGCAGACGCGGGGCACCCAAGTGGTAGCCGTCGTGGCGCTCCAAGACCATCCGCTCACCGAGTTCGTAGGAGGTCAGTCTGAAGGGACCGGTGGCATTGGGACGGCGGAACCAGCGGTCGTCGCTTTCCACTTGATTTCGGTCGACGACGAAGGCTGTGGGGTAGGTGAGCTTGGCTAGGAAGTAGCTCTTGGGGGCGTCGATGTCGATGCGCAACGTGACATCGTCCACCACTTCAACACCTGTGATTTCGTCAGCCTCGCCCGCGAGCTTGGCCTCGACGCCGATGATATCCCCCAAATACTGGTCAGCCACCAGAGACAGGGTCTCGGGGTCGGTGGCCCGCTCCATGGACCATTTCACGTCTTGAGCAGTGACTTGGCGGCCATCGTGAAAGGTGGCATTGGAGCGTATGTGGAAGACGTAGGTCTTTCCGTCGTTCAGCACCTCCCAGTGGCTGGCCAAGTCGCCCACTATCTGGAGATTGGGGTCGATGGTGACCAAGCCGCCGAAGACCTCCACGATTATGGTGGCGGAGGTGGCGTCGGTGGTGAGGTGGGGGTCGAGAGTGGGCGGGTCGGCCCATAACCGCACCAGCCTTGCACTCCCATCCTCCTCAGCGACGGGCTCGGCGGGGATGGTGGTGGCATCGGCGGTAGAAGCGGCGGGGGTGCTGGTCGCGGGAGCGGGTGTGGGGGTATCCTCCTCGGTCGTTCCACCGGGGGCGGGCCTCGTGGAGCACGCGGCGACTAGGAGGAGCACAACCACAGAGAGGAGGATTGCCCTGCACAGGGTTGGGGTGGTCTCGATTAGTTTTGAGCGCATTTCCAGGACGAGCCTTCTTTCGATTAACGGACGTGCATGTCAACTTATAATTTTAGCCAGTGGGCCTCACAGGGTGCAAGCGGGCCATACCGGTAAAGTCTGCGGGGGACTTGGACAGTGGGGGCAGATAGATGCGGGCCATCAACCTGTCCTTGTAGGAGTTTCGAGTGTCGCCTCCGCTGAAGGGTTTGCCCTCTATGGGCCACCACCATGTGTTGCTTGCAGTGTCCTTGTTGGCGTCGGCGAAATCGAGGGACAGCCTCACGGAACCGTCGGTGTCGATGAAGTCGATTCGGTGGTTTGTGGTGACGGCGTCAATGGGGTCAACAGACACCTGCACCCTGTTGGGGGCATCGTAGGCGATGCTCGTGATGGCGGCTGGCTGGTTGTTCGGGCTGGTGAAGGCCATAGGCTTCAGCACGCCGTAGTCTTCATTGGCAAGGGCGGCGTCTCCGAGGGTGACGGGGGCGAAGAACGCCTCGTGCAAGACGCCGACGGGAGGTTCGGCATTCACTGTCCATTCCACATACGCATCGTCGGGCATATAGTTACAGGGTTTGTCGGCGTAGTGTTGCCAGTTGTGATGGACGGTGTATGTGCCGGCTGGGAGAGGGCGGGCCGTCTCCAACGTGATGTCATACCCGTTCGTTGGGTCGGTATCGTCGTCGTACTGGTTGACTTGGAACAGGCTTGCATCCGTGCCGCTTAGCCAGTAGTGGTGGTAGTCGGTTGCATTCCTTGAGTTCCATGTTTCTCTGTGGACTTCGGCACCGGAGGCCAAACCGGAGACTACCGTCGCCGTATCCGTGGGGCGGGCCGCATCGGGGTCTGTAAATTGCTCGTGCGACAGTTTGCCCCAGATGCAGCCTTCATAACCCGGTATACCTGCGCCGGCCGCAAGGGTAGCTTCCAATGCGTCCTTCTGCGCTCGAAAGTCCCCCAGTGAGATTATCGGTTGTGGAGAGGCCGCCCCGTCAGTGATGAACCGGATGTCGTCGGGGTCGCTGGGGACGGTGGTGCTGTCGGCGGGCAGCCATACCCGTCGCGCCGTATCGATGGTGTGGTGCCAGACCCGCAGGTCGAGGCTATCCCAAATGGGAAAGGCGAATGCACCGGGGGGAGTCACCACGTCAGCCATGTCATAGCCGCCATACGAATCACTGGTGTCGCTGACCAGAAACAACAGGGCCTGCCGGTCGTCCCAAGTCGTGTTCCTGTTCCTCAGCCTCCTGTCAGCGCTCCGCTGGGCCTCCGCAGCGGTCGCGTACCAGGGGACGGGTTCAAAGGCGCCATCAAGCATCTGGCGGGGCCGTACTATGACGACAACGGCATCGGGTCCGCTCCCCTTGAGGTACTCATGGACGGTGAATGCCAGTTTGAGGATTGGCCGGTAGGTGGTGGTGTTGCCTTCGCTCCTCATGGCCTCTGTTGCTGCGGTTGCGGAAGTCAGCGATCCGCGCACCACAAGTTCCGAGCGCAAGAGCATCAGTTCCGGCGTCGGCGGATATGTGAGTTCCGGGGGCGGAACAACAGCGCGAATGGCAGCCGTCGGCGGGGGCGTATGAGGAGGATACATCGTAGAGGTTGGAGGGGGACCCAAGGTAGCGGTTGGTTCTGCAGTGGAGGCAGCCACAGGGACATTAGTCGGTTCCGCAGCAGGAACCGCAGTTTGCCCTATTGGGGTAGCCATAACCTCCCCTCTTGCCTCCGCTGGTTGATTTTCCTCTTGCAAACCCGCGCTTTCGCCGTCGCCACATGCCACCGCCAATATGAGCAACAGTCCCATTAGGAATATCCAATGAAACGTCATGGATCTACCTTCCATGTGCCGGGTGGTGGTCATAAATCGTCTTGGTGGCTTCCATGTCATCCTGGGTGCAACCCCGAACGCAGTTTCGCCCCTGCCTCATGGTAAACTGTAGGCTATATGATTCAATACAGGCTGCCATTGTTCCTGTTGCGCCTTCCCAGACATGCCATGACTTCCAGAGGCTTGGTCCTTGCGGCGATGATCTTGTTGATGGCGCTTACGCTGCTGGCGAGCCAGACGGCGTGTTCGCGGCCTGAGCTTGAGGACACGGGGGAAGAGGGCCTGATATGGGAGGCGTGGGGGATCATTGGGGAGTCCTACGTGGACATGGAGGCGGTGGACCCGGAACCGATTAGCGAGTCCATTATCGCTGCTATGCTGGGCCACGTTGAAGAGCCCGCCTACCCCTTCCTCACCGAGTTGGACGCGACCAGAGGCCGAGTGCCGGGCGGCGTTCCGGCGGAACTGCTGAACGTGTGGAAGGCTTGGGAGGCGCTTCACATGAAGTACCCCGATCTGGACAGCCACGGCCTCGCGGTGGCCAGTGTGAACGGGATGGTGGCCGGGCTGGAGGATGTTTCCACCAAGTACCTGACGCCGGAAGCGTATGACAGGGCGCAGGAGGAGACGGACGACGATTATGAAGGCATCGGGGCGTTCGTGAACGTGGTCAATGGCCAAGTGGTGCTTTCGCCCATGCGTGGAGGTCCTGCGGACGTAGGCGGAATACGGGAGGGAGACGTACTGATAGAGGTGGAAGGGCAATCGCTGGAGGACTTGAGCGCCGATGAGGCGGTCAACCTAGTGAGAGGGCCCGCACGGAGCAAGGTCCACCTCAAGGTAGCCCGACCGGATGAGGAGCGGCCCCTGGAGTTCGACATTACACGCGGCACCATTGAGGTGCCCACGGTGGACGTGCAACTGCTGCCGGGGGCGATTGGTTATGTCTATATCTCGGAGTTCAGGGACACGACGCCTACCGAGGTGCTGGATGTGGTGGAGAGGCTGAAGGCCGCTGACATGCTGGCCCTGATTCTCGACCTCAGGTTCAACCCGGGGGGGCTAGTGGAGGCCGCCCGGAAGGTGGCGGGTGAGTTCCTGCCTTCGGGCACTTTCATGTATGAACTGGACAGCGCGGGAAGCCGTACCGAGCATTTCATCGAGGGAGAGGGAACCATTGTCGGGGAGGACGAGGTGCCGATGGCAGTGCTGGTGGAGGCTTCGACGGCCGATGCCTCAGAGGCTCTGGCGGGGGCGCTTCAGGACGCGGACCGGGCTGAAATCATCGGCACTGGAACTAGGGGGGAGGCTGCGGGGTCCTCCTATTTCCCGTTGCGGGATGGTTCAGCGATGGAGCTTGCGGTAACGCGATGGCACACACCCGCTGGGCGTCTCATCAGCGATGGGGGGATTACTCCCGACATCCAAGTGCCCTTGGTGCCGGGCTCGCGCAGCGATGTGCAACTGGTACGCGCTTATGACTACCTGAACGAACTGCTTCCGCTGTTCCGGTGAGGAAAAGTCCCCTAACAGGACTGCAGCTAGTCTACTGGGGCTCTAGGGGCTGGAAGTGGCCTCTTCTTCGACCTCGGAGCCGGTAGTACTGGTCACTTCCGATTCCTCGGTACAGCTAAAGCAGACAAAGGAATCACCCTGCTCGCGTGCGACTTCCTGGGTGACGTTGCGACGCCGACCGCATACGCTGCAAGTGAGGGCGGTCAAGGCTTCGGGGGTAGGGGCAGATGGGCCAGCCCCGTAACCCCGAAAACCTTGGTAGGAAGGATTGCCCGACTTAAGGGTGGCAAACCGCTCCCGGTCTTTGCGCTTACTCATCCTTCACCTTCGTTGGGCACCGCTCTGTAGCCCATTTCAGTGGGGGGTTACCCACAGGGGCATAATAGAGGGGCCTGAAGTGGAGGCTACCGGGAAAGGTGCCTACTGGATGGCTACGGTGGCCCCAGCCTCTTCCAGCTTTGCCTTCACGTCGTCGGCCTCGCTACGGGGAACGGCATCCTTGACCTGGGCGGGGGCGCTCTCCACCAGTTCCTTGGCTTCGCGCAGGCCCAAGGTGGTGACTTCCCGGACGGCCTTGATGACGTTGATCTTGTTGGAGCCGATGTCGGTGAGCATCACGGTGAACTCGGTCTGCTCTTCCTCTTCGACGGCAGCAGCAGCGGCGCCACCGCCGTTGGCGGGAGCAGCGACCGCCATGGGCATTGCCATGGGGGCGGCGGCCTTGATGCCGAAGGTGTCTTCAAGCTCCTTCACTAGGTCGGCCAAGTCCAACACGGACATCTGCTTGATGGCTTCCAGGACCTCATCCTTGGTCATGACTTCCTCCTTGTGTATCTCGCTTGTCTTTCTAGTTCAGTCCAACTGTGTCTTGCGGGTGACCGCAGGGCCCTACGCGCCTTCCTGCAACTGCTTGCTGCGCTGTTCGAGCAAGCTGGCCAAGTTGGCGATGGGGCCGTTGAGGACACCGAGGAGGCCTTGAAGAGGAGCCTCCAACTGGGTCATGAGGTTTGCGACGGGGGCTTGGAGTTGGCCCAATACCTGTCCTGCCAGCACTTCTCTGGAGGGCATGGTGGCCAAGCTGGTGACGTCGGCGGAGCTCATTGCGCGTCGCCCGAGTATGCCCCCGCGTATGGGCAACTGCACGCGAGTGGCCCGCACGTATTCGTCTATGGCGGCTGCCGTCTGGACCGGGTCGTCATAGCCAAAGGCGAGGGCTGTGGGGCCCTGTACGGAGTCCTTCAGGTGGGGCAATTGGGCTCCGTCGGCGGCCAAGTAGGTGAGGGTGTTCTTGACCACCCGGTATTCCACGCCGCGCTCCCGCAGACGGCGCCGCAGGTCGTTGAGGACGTTCACGGTCAGGCCGGTAGGGTCGGTGGCTATGGCAATAGTGCACCGGCTCAGACGCTCCTGTATTTCGCGGGTCTGGTCTATACGTTTCTGTGTGGGCACGTGGCTTCTCCTTGAAAGGATCCTGGAGCGGGCCACCGGTATGGGCCATCAAAAAATCCCTGAGCCTCGGCCCAGGGATCACGTCGGACGCAATGCGCCTGAAAGGAATCCTCAGTGCCTCGGCGGGCCCATCGGCTTAACCCTGACCCTCTGTCTAAGGGCCTCTTGTCCAAGGGGTCAGGGACCCGCTGTCTACAGCGTATGTTTCTTTTGTTGCAGGTTGTAGTTTCTACAGACCTTCTTTTAGCGCAAGGAGCTCGGTCAAGTCAAGCTTGACACCGGGACCCATGCTGGTCGTGAGGTAAGCGCTCCGCAGGAATGCGCCCTTTACACCTTCGGGACGGGCACGTTGCACGGAGTCCACTAGGGAAGACAGGTTCTCCAAGAGTTCCTGGCGTGAAAAGCTGGACTTCCCCACGGGACAGTGGATGATGGCGGTGCGGTCGGTGCGAAATTCGAGGCGTCCCTTCTTGGCTTCGTCGATGACACGACCCAAGTCCCGTGGTTGCACCATGGTACCGGTGCGAGGGTTGGGCATCAGGCCGCGGCGGCCCAGTACCCGGCCCAGACGACCGATTTTGCTCATGATGTCGGGGACAGCCAGCCCCACATCGAACTCGACCCAACCATCCTCAATCTGCTTGATGAGGTCGTCGTCGCCCACGTAGTCGGCCCCGGCTTGGCGGGCCATGTCTGCCGCTTCTCCAGAGGCAAAGACGAGGACGCGCTGGGGCTTGCCCAACCCATGAGGAAGGACGGTGACAGACCGCACCTGCTGGTCGGCATGGCGCACATCTGCGCCCGTCTTGAGGTGCAACTCGACGGTCTCATCGAATTTGGTGGATGCCGTATCGGTGAGGAGATCCAAGGCCTCGTCGGGCGTGTATTGCCGGTCGGGGTCTATGCGTTCGGCCAACTGGTTGTAGCGCTTGCTGTGTTTGGGCATAACTATTCCTCTGCTATATCTATGCCCATACTGCGGGCAGTTCCTTCGATTATTTTCATCGCGCCATCTACTGACGCTGCGTTGAGATCCCTCAGCTTCACTTCGGCGATGCTGCGCAAGGCGGAACGGGGGATCGTGGCGGTGGGGGCGAATCCAGGGCGCTCACCGCCTTTTTCCACGCCAGCCGCCTGCCTCAGCAACTCGGAGGCCGGAGGGGTGCGGGTGACGAAGGTGAAGGAGCGGTCTTCGAAGACGGTTATGTGCACTGGCACTACCGTACCGGATTGCGTAGCCGTCTTCTCGTTGTATTCCTTGACGAAGGCCATGATGTTGACGCCGTGCTGTCCCAATGCGGGGCCGACGGGCGGGGCCGGAGTGGCCTTGCCTGCCTGCAGCTGCAGCTTCACGATGGCCCGTACTTTCTTGGCCATTTATATTTTCCCCACCTGAAGAGAGTCGAAGTCCATGGGCTTGGCCGGTTACACCTTTTCCACTTGAAGGAAGTCCAATTCTACGGGGGTCTCCCTGCCGAAGAAGGAGACTAGGACCCGGACCTTGCCCTTGTTGGAATCCACGTCGTTGATGGTGCCCATGAAGTCGGAGAAGGGGCCGGCGACGATGCGGACGGACTCCCCGCGCTCCAACCCCACGTTAACCTTGGGCGGGCCTGTTTCGATCTGGCTCAGGATGCCGTCAACTTCTGAATCGGGAAGGGGCAAGGGCCTGGGACGAGGATCGCCGGGTTCTTGAGCGGACACGAAGCCGGTGACGCCTGGGGTCTCGCGGACTACGCGCCAACTCTCGTCCTCCATGCTCATCTGGACGAGCACGTAGCCGGGAAACACCTTGCGGCTCTCGGGGCGGCGCTTGCCGTCCTTGAGGACCACTTCTTCTTCGGAGGGGACCACGACCTGGAATATCTTGTGCTGCATATCCATGCTCTGGATGCGCTGCTCCAGGTTCTTTTTCACCCGGTCTTCCTGGCCTGAGTAGGCGTGCAGGACATACCAGCGAACGGCCCCGTCGCCCAAGTTTGTATCGGACCTGGTGGTCATAGTGCCCCTTCCTACCGTGGCTTCACCGGCTTGAATGTGAGGCCGAACGAAGACCGGCTAGGAGAACAGAAATCGTGTCAGTGTCTGTGTGAATATGAAGTCCAGCACACCCAAGGCAAAACCGATGGTGCCAGCGATGACGATGACGATGCCGGTGAGGCGGACCACTTCTTCACGGGTGGGCCATACGCACTTGCGCAGCTCGCCAAAGGCCTCCCCGAAGAAGCGGATTACGCCTCCCCGGCCAATTCCGCCACGGCGGACCAGTCCCTGAGACGTCACGCGGGCCAACGGTTACCGCATTTCTCTGTGGGCGGTATGGCTGCGGCAGCGAGAGCAAAACTTCCTGAACTCGACACGCTGAGGGTCGTTGCGCCTGTTCTTCTCGCTGGTGTAGTTCCGCTCCCTGCAGGTGGTGCAGGCTAGGGTGACTACGATCCTGGCTTCGGTGCTTTTCTTTGCCATATCAGTCCAACACCTCCGTGATTACGCCGGAGCCCACGGTGCGCCCGCCCTCGCGGATGGCGAACCGCATCTGCTCCTCCAACGCGGTGGCGGAAATCAGCTCGATGTCCATATCGATGTTGTCACCGGGCATGACCATCTCCACACCCTCGGGAAGGGCGATGCTGCCCGTGATGTCGGACGTACGGATATAGAACTGGGGCTTGTAACCAGTGAAGAAGGGAGTATGGCGGCCACCCTCGTCGCGGGAGAGCACGTACACCCGGGCTTTGGCCCGTTGGTGAGAGGCGATGGTGCCAGCCTTGGCCAACACCTCGCCACGCTCAACCTCGTCGCGGTCGACACCGCGTAGCAGCACGCCCACGGCATCGCCAGCTTCGGTAGTGTCCAGCGTCTTGTGGAACATCTCCAAGCCAGTGGCTACGGTCTTACGAGTCTGGCCGAAGCCCACGATCTCTACGTCTTCGCCGGTCTTCAGGGTACCCCGCTCCACGCGGCCAGTGACCACAGTACCGCGGCCCTTGATGCCGAATACGTCCTCAATGGGCATGAGGAAGGGACGGTCGGTAATTCGTTCCGGCACAGGAATGTAATCGTCCATAGCCTGCACGAGGTCCAGGATGCCCTGCTCCGCGTCAGGGTCGCCCTCCAGGGCCTTCAAGCCGCTCACACGCACGATGGGAGTGTCATCGCCTGGGAAGTCATACCTGTTCAGCAGGTCCCTCACTTCTAGCTCCACTAGGTCAAGGAGCTCCGGGTCCTCCATGGCGTCCACCTTGTTCAGTGCCACCATGATGCGAGGCACCTCCACTTGGCGGGCCAAGAGGATGTGTTCACGAGTTTGAGGCATGGGTCCGTCGGGGGCGCTAACCACGAGGACAGCGCCGTCCATCTGGGCAGCCCCGGTGATCATGTTCTTGATGTAGTCGGCATGGCCTGGGCAGTCCACGTGAGCATAGTGGCGCGTCTCGGTCTCGTACTCCACGTGGGCGATGGCGATGGTAACTCCGCGAGCTTTCTCTTCTGGTGCATTGTCGATGGAGTCCATGTCGAGGTAGCTAGCCATCCCCTTCTTAGAGAGAACGCTGGTTATGGCAGACGTGAGGGTGGTTTTTCCGTGGTCAACGTGTCCGATAGTGCCCACGTTGACGTGTTGTTTGCTCCTGTCAAACCGCTGCTTTGCCATCTATGAAATTCCTCCTGAAATCTCTCTGGAGCCCACAGGCGGAGTCGAACCGCCGACCCCGTTCTTACCAAGAACGTGCTCTGCCTCTGAGCTATGTGGGCATTCACCTTTGGTGACTAAATTTGTGTGGTGGAGGGGGTAGGATTCGAACCTACGAAGCCCGTCAGGGCGCCAGATTTACAGTCTGGTGGCTTTAACCACTCACCCACCCCTCCCCTTAAGGCATAAGTTTACCCATAGTGCGCATGAGGCGCAATATGGGTTAGGGCGGGGAGCATGTGCTTTCTCTTGTCACCCCGCAATGGGGAGAGCCCCAGGGGGGACTCGAACCCACCAACCTGCCGATTACAAATCGGCTGCGCTGCCATTGCGCCACTGGGGCGCTAACTACGGCCTTAACATAGAGGCCCCGACCAATCGGGGCCAACTACCAATCTACTACTTGCGAACGTGTTCAGTCAATATGCAGCGGGATTGCGGCTAGGGCCGGAAGGGAACGAGAAAGACGGCAGACCCAAGCTCCGGGTGACCACGGGTTATTTACAGGTAGGTCTGCCGGAAGCGGTGGAGGAACATTTCCGGCTCATTGGGGGCGAAGGTGGCCTCGTCGTCGGTTTCCTGAATCTTGGCGACGATGAACCAAGGGCCGTCTTCGGACAGGGCCTGCTTGAAGACGGTCACGAGGTCTTCTTCATTGCTGACGGTGGCTGTCTTGGGGATGCTGCAACTGCGGGCCACATGCTCTAGGTCAGTGCCATGGGCCGTATGGCTGGACTGGTGGCCGGTCTGACCCCATTCCTCGTTATCCCAGACGACCACCACGAGATTGCGAGGCATTTCGCGTCCTATAGTGGAGATGGCGCCGAGATTCATCAGCAGGGAGCCGTCGCCGTCAAAGGAGACGATTTTGTCGGTAGTGGACAAGGCCATGCCCAAGGCAACGGAGGAGCAGAGGCCCATGGAGCCGAAGGTGTAGAAGTTGCGAGGACGGTCAACGATGTTCCAGAGTTCGTCGGTGGTGGGGCCCAGGTTAGCGACCACTGGCTGGTCGCCGACCTGCTGCATGAGGAGTTGCATGGCCTCGAACCTATGCAAGTTTGCCTCCATGGAGCAGGGGAGTCATGCAGAAGGCCACGGGCTGCCGGGCCGCGTGGCATAGCTTGATCCCGCCCTTGAGGAGAGCATCCAGCCGATATTCGTCGGTCAAGGTGTAGTGAGTGATGCCGAAGGTGTCCAGTATGGGCTTGGTGGCCCTCCCCATGGCGGTCTGGGCGATGTTGAACTCGCCTATTTCTCCCCTCAGATTGATGAAGAAGGGGATGGGTGTACGGGCCGGGATGCACAGGCTGGCGAGGGCATTGACGCAGTTTCCGAAGCCGCTGGACTGCATGAATACGGCGGCATTGCGACCCACCGCATGGGCACCGACGGCTATGCCAATGGCTTCCTCTTCCCTAGTAGCCGAAACCAGATGGAAATAGGAGTCCTGTTGGATAAGGGATGTGACACGGTCGATGCTGATGTCGGGGACATAGGCGATCAGAGAGGTCTCGGACTCCTTAAGGGCGTCCACCATGGTCTCAGCCCAAGCCATGACTACCTGCTTTCCCTAAAGCTGACCGTACAGTTGACGAATCGGCAGCCAGAATATCAGCGGGCTTCGCCCTTGTCAAAAGCGGCTGCTTGTCTTGGCCGCTATCCCCGTAGTGTAATGGACACACCTACAAACAGGAGACGATATCGATGGCACTACGACGATGCGTGGTGGAGATGGGACTGGGCACCGACCTGCATGGTCGAGACTACACGAAGGCAGCGCAACGCGCGGTACGTGATGCGTTGTGGCACAACAGTTTGGGTTTCGCCCGGGCAGTGGGGCAAAGCGTTGAGGACATGAAGGTGGAGGTCACCATTGGAGTGCCCCAACCTGATGCGGTGGACAAGGACCAAGTGGCTGGTGTGCTGCCCCATGGGACTGGAACGGTGAAGGTGGTGCATGGCGGACTGGAGATTCCCAGCGAGGATGGGACAGATGCCACGGTGATGGCGAACGCCGCGGTAGTTGTCTACATGGACCTGTAGGGCGCACGACCAGACCCCGCAAAGACCAGAGCATTACGGTTCGAGGCCAAGGCGTGAAGTATAAAGACCTTCGCGAGTTTGTCGCCTTCCTTGAGGGCAAAGGCGACCTGAAGCGCATCACGGCTCCAGTTAGCTGCGAACTGGAGATTACCGAAATAGCCGACCGGATGGTGAAATCCGGTGGGCCTGCACTGTTGTTCGAGAACGTAGAGGGGTACGACGTACCTGTCCTCATCAACATGTACGGCACGCAGCAGCGGATGGCTTGGGCCCTTGGAGTGGAGCACTTGGATGACCTTGTGGGACGGTTGGAGAGGCTCATGTCCATGGCCCAGCAGCCACCCAAGGGTATCGTTGACAAGATGCGAGCCTTGGGGCAACTGGCACGGTTGGCGTCGTTCCAGCCCAAGATAGTAGGCAATGCGCCGTGCCAGGAGGTGGTGCAGACCGAAGACGACGTGGACTTGTTCAGCCTGCCCATCCTGAAGTGCTGGCCGATGGACGGGGGACGGTACATTACCCTGCCACTGGTCGTGACACGAGACCCTGATTCGGGGGTGCGTAACGCTGGGATGTACCGGATGCAGGTGTTCGACAAGCGCACCGCTGCAATGCACTGGCAGACCCACAAGGTGGGGGCGCACCACTACCGAGTAGGGAGCGAGAAGGGGCAGGACAGGATAGAAGTGGCCGTGGTCTTGGGAGGAGACCCGGCAACAATATGGACGGGGTGCGCCCCCATGCCGCCGGACATGGACGAGATGGCCGTGGCGGGCTTCATACGGGAAGAGGGTGTGGAGTTGGTGAAGGCCAAGACGGTGGACTTGGAAGTGCCGGCCCAAGCTGAGGTGGTTATTGAGGGGTATGTGACGCCTGGGGACGAGCGCATGGAAGGGCCCTTCGGCGACCATACTGGGTACTACTCAATGCCCGACACCTACCCAGTTTTTCATGCCACCTGCATCACTCGACGCAAGAACCCGATATACCCCGCCACCATCGTGGGCCGCCCTCCCATGGAGGACTACTGGATGGGCAAGGTGACGGAGCGGGTGTTCATGCCAGTCATCCGTATGCTCCTGCCTGAAGTGGTGGACATGAACATGCCCGCCGAGGGCGGGTTCCACAGTCTGGTCATCGTCTCGATCAAGAAGGAGTATCCAGGGCAGGCCCGCAAGGTGATGCACGGACTATGGGGTATGGGGTTGATGTCACTGGTGAAGTGCATCATCGTGGTGGACCACAACGTGGATGTCCACAATGCTTCCGAGGTGGCTTGGCGGGTGACCAACAACATCGACCCTTCCCAAGACTTGGTATTGAGCAGCGGACCCATTGATGACTTGGACCATGCGTCGTTGATGCCGAAGTACGGCGGGAAGGTGGGCATCGATGGAACCAATAAGATTCCGGGGGAGGGCCGCCAAAGGGAGTGGCCGCCCGACATCGTGATGGACGAGGCCATCAAAGAGATGGTGGACAGGAAGTGGCGGGAGTACGGGTTGTGAGTCTGCGCCAGAGGCCCACGCGATGACCACAGCGCGACCAGAGCGAGCGGGGCTGCTGGCTTTTCCTACGAAGATGAACCGGCTGTTGGCAGCCGTGCGCTTCGAAGAGAGTATGTTTGCGTTGCCGATTGGTTACATCGGCATGTTGCTGGCTGCAGGGGGTTGGCCAACCTGGGAGCAGTTCCTCTGGATCAACGTGGCTATGACCGGCGCCCGAACTCTGGCGATGTCGGCCAACCGGCTGATACACCACAAGGAGGACATCGCCAACCCACGTACGCAGGGCAGACATCTGCCTCAAGGCACCCTTACACCATGGGATATGCGGATTGTGATGCTGCTGTCGCTGGGAGTTTTCCTATATAGCGCGTCGCAGTTGAATACGCTGGCCTTTGCTCTTGCGCCGGTGGCCGCAGTGATTGTGGTGGGCTATTCATACGTGAAGTATTACTCTTGGTCGGCACATTATGCGCTGGGGTTTGCCGATGGACTGGCCCCGGCTGGCGCTTGGATTGGGATAACTGGCAGCCTGGACCCTGAGGCGATAATATTGGCCTTTGCCGTGACTTTCTGGGTTGGAGGGTTTGACGTTTTCTACGGCACGCTCGACTACGACTTTGACAAGAAGTACGGAGTACACTCCATCGCCCGCTGGATTGGGATACCCAGGGCCTTGTGGTGGGCGCGGTGTTCTCACGTGCTTACGCTCTCCCTGCTGCTCACGGTCGGACTATGGATGGAGCTTTCGTACCTGTATTTCATTGGATGGGGGCTGGCTGTAGGCCTGGTAGCATTCCAGCATACGATGGTCCACATCGATAACCTGCCCAGGATCCCGAGGGCTTTCAAACTAAATGCCGTTGTGTCGCTGACGCTACTGCTGTTCACGACCTTGGCGGTGGTGCTGTGACGCCCCAAGACGTGAGGCCTGTGATTGTAGGCGTCTCGGGGGCCAGTGGCTCTATGATGGCCAAGGCGACGGTTGACGAACTGCTCCTGCGCAATGTGCCCACTATTCTAGTGTGTTCGAATGATGCCCGCTTGGTGTGGCATGAGGAGATGGACCAGCCGTTCAACGAGGAGTTGACACGGTGGCGGGAGCACCCTCATTTCCGCCACTATGCCATCAGCGATATGCGGGCCCCCATCGCCAGCGGGACTTTCTCGACGCGGGGGATGGTGGTGGTCCCGTGCAGCATGAACAGCGTGGCGTCCATAGCCCACGGGCTGGCTTCCAATCTGCTGCTGCGGTCGGCAGACGTTTGCCTTAAGGAAAGACGCCAGTTGGTGGTGGTGCCCCGGGAGACGCCGTTGCACTCAACGCATCTCGAAAACATGCTCACACTCAGCCGGTTGGGGGCGGTGGTGCTGCCTCCTGACCCGGCTTTCTACCTGCGACCCCAGAGCATTGAGGACGTAGTGCAGTTCGTGGTGGGCCGGATACTGGTGGCCCTAGGGGTGGATGAAGCCTTGGAGCAGGGGCTCCAGTACCGTCCCGACGAAGCCTGATCGGTTGTATGTCCTTACGACCCGGAGAAGAGTTGTCGGGCGATGAGCGCCGCGCTTATGTCCGGGAGATGTTTGCCCGTATTGCCCGTCGCTACGACCTGATGAACACCATCATGACCGGTGGTATGCATTACAGGTGGCGCGCCAAGGCCGCTCGGATAGCCGCAGCGGGACCTCCGGGCGTTGCCTTGGACATCGCCACGGGCACGGGCGACTTCGCCATGGCACTGGTCCGGCAGCCGGGGATACGCGGGGTGGTGGGGCTGGATATCGTGCCGCAGATGGTGCAGATGGCCCGGGCCAAGTCGAAGGGCAACTTGGGATTAGTGGTGGGGGATGCTCTTTCGCTGCCGTTTTCCGACAATTCCTTCTGCTGCGCAACATCTGGATTCGGGCTGCGCAACATGCCGGATGTTCACGCCACGTTGGGGGAACTAGCGCGGGTGGTGCAGCCGGGCGGGAGAGTTGTGATTCTGGAGATTATCCCGCTGCGCGAAGGGAGCCCGCTGCGCCCTCTGTTCCGGCCCTATTTCCACTGGCTGGTGCCCTTGGCGGGTCAGATCGTGGCTGGCGACCGAAGAGCTTATACGTATCTACCGCGTTCAGTGGACAGGTTTCTCACCCGGGAGGGAGTCCGCGAACTGTTCGCAGAGGTGGGTTTGCGGGATACGGACTCGCGACTGCTGGCTTTTGGTACGGTGGCGATTCATTGGGGAATAGTGGCGTGAGCGTTGCCTGCGAATTACACCGCCGGTAGAATCGCAGCAGCAATGACTTGGGAGGAACGGTCGTGCCGATCATCAACAACAGTGATACGCCATACGAAGAGGCCGAGGGACGCCGGGCGCGGCGCTTCGTGAACAAAGACGCCGGGGCCGCCAACCTGACTGTGGGCGAGCTTGTGATGGATGGCGGTTCAGCCCTGCGGTTGCACA
The DNA here is from genome assembly GCA_965204245.1 of Dehalococcoidia bacterium. GTDB lineage: Bacteria > Chloroflexota > Dehalococcoidia > Lucifugimonadales > JAAXIE01 > JAAXIE01. The sequence goes on along the minus strand of CBDBED010000002.1, from coordinate 282,865 downwards.
CCCATCCGACAGATGAGGCGATAATCCTGTTCCAAGGCAGGGTGGAGATGGTGGTGGGTGATGAGACCCGGGTAGTTGAGCCGGGCCATACGCTGCTGGCGCCTCCGAATACGCCTCACAAACTGGTGAACCACACGGGCGATGAGGCCCGTATGTTCACCATCTTCCCAACCGACAACCCAACCACTGAATTCGTGGACTAGCGGGGCAGGACTTCCGTCAGCGCCGGCGGGAGCGCAGCTCCTGCCATACTTGATTGGGCGATACGCCAGAGGCGGCCAGCAGAACGAGGGTGTGGTAGAGGAGGTCGGCAGCTTCGGCAGGCAGGCTCTCCGTATCCCCTTGAACGGCCGCAAGGGCAGTCTCGCCCGCTTCTTCGATGACCTTCTGGGCTACGCGAGCGACCCCGCTCTGGAATAGCTTGGCAGTGTAGCTTTCTTCAGGAAGATCGCGCTTGCGCTCCTGGATGGTGGAGAAGAGTTCTTCCAGAATCTGGGCGCTCGTATCCTCGCTTTGGAATGCATCCGGCATGCCTTCGAGGGGGATGAAGAAGCAGGAAGGCTCGCCCGTGTGGCAGGTGGGGCCGTCGGGAATCACTTTCATGAGGATAGTGTCGGCATCGCAGTCAACCCATGCTTCCTTGAGGTTGAGGTAGTTGCCGGAGACCTCGCCTTTGTGCCAAAGGTCTTCGCGGCTACGGCTGTAATACCAGACCTGACCACCCTCGAGGGTACGCTTCAGGGCTCCGGGGCTCATGTAGCCCATCATGAGTATCTCCCCGGTCTCAATATGTTGGGCTATAGCCGGTATCAGACCCTGTTCATTCAGTTTCATATCCATGGAGAACTCACCTCCCCAGGAGTTTTGGTATTTCGGTAAGAGCTGAGACTTGGTAGTCAGGCGCTGGCAGGTTGGGGTCTGGAGCAGCACCATAACGGCTGACCCAGATGGTGGTCATGCCAACACGGCTGGCTCCGAGGACGTCATCGAACTGGCTGTCGCCCACATATGCGCATTGTGATGCCGCAACTCCGAGTTGCTCTGCCACTTGGAGGAAGGGACGTGGGTGCGGCTTGTAGGCCTGAGCCTTTTCTGACGAGTGGACCGCTTCGAAGTTGCCGGAAATGCGGGCGAGGGTTGGGTTGAGGTAGTCGTCGTCTGCATTGGAAAGCAGGGCAGTGCGCCACCGGGCGCGTATCTCCGGCAAAGCCTCAACAGCGTCGGGATATATCTCGCGCTCACCCATGTGTTCCACCGAGGTGCGGGCTGCTCCGGCAGCATCGGCTTGGAGGCCCAGGTCTTTGAAAGCTCGCTCAAAACAGTTTGCCCAAGCCTGTTCATAGGTAAGGAAGGGCGGGCTCTTCTCAGGTTCATCCAAATTAAGGCGTTCGTGGCGGAAGTTCATTTCGTAGGACTTCCAGGAACGATACAACTCCTCGTGGTCGACGGGCAGTTGTTGGCGATTGCAAATGCGCTGAAAAGTTTGCAACCAGAGGTCCGGAGAGTTGTGGGCCAGTGTCTCGTACATGTCGAAGATTATTGCTGTGATGCTTGCCATGAGTGTCGTAGAACGCTCCTTGTAATGCTCCGAGGCTGGCTAGAGGCGTACTGGAATGTCGTGGGACGCCAAGTGCTCCTTGGCCTCTCGTATGGAATAGGTGCCGAAGTGGAAGATGCTGGCAGCCAACACGGCATCGGCCTTGCCCAGAAGCAGGGCATCGGCTAGGTGCTGTAGATTGCCCGCTCCACCACTGGCAATAACGGGGACGGCAACCGCATCAGAGATTGCACTGGTCAACTCCAAGTCATAGCCCTCTTGGTGGCCGTCGTTGTCCATGCTGGTGAGCAGCAGTTCCCCGGAGCCTAAATCCACCACATGGCGGGCCCACTTGAGGGCGTCGATGCCAGTGGGGGTGCGTCCGCCGTGGGTGAACACCTCCCAGCGAGAGTCACTGTCCAGAGCCAAGTGGCCTTGTCCGGCGGGCTCGGTGCCTTGAGTGCTTCGGGCGTCGATGGCTACGACGATGCACTGGCTGCCAAAGTTGGAGGCACCCTCAGCAACGAGGCCGGGGTTGTTCACGGCGGCTGTGTTTAGCGATACCTTGTCGGCCCCTGCCCGCAGCATACGGCGCACGTCGTCTATTGTGCGTATGCCGCCGCCCACTGTGAGGGGTATGAATACTTGGTCAGACACGCGATGGACTACATCGACTATGGTATCGCGCTGATCGGAACTGGCGGTGATATCGAGGAAGACGAGTTCGTCGGCTCCTTCCCGGTCATAGAGGGAGGCGAGTTCGGCAGGGTCACCTGCATCAACCAAGTCGACGAAGCTAACGCCCTTGACCACGCGTCCTGCGTCCACGTCCAAGCATGGAATGATGCGCTTGGTGAGCACGCTATTTCTTGAGGGTGGCCATGTACTGGGTGTCGTTCAGTTTGCGCCACCCCTGGAACCGGAAGCCGGAACGTCGCGCGAGTTCCCGGAGGTCGTCGGGCTCAATACGGTGGTCATGGGAATGGGAGTCGTTCCCACCTTCACCATGCCATTCCACCACGGTACACCAGCCATTGGGGCGCAGCAGTTCGCGTACGGCTTTGAGGAAGGCCTCACGGTCCAACCCGTGATGGTGGACTACCAGCGACAGGAAGGCGCCATCCAGTGAGCTTGCTTCGATGGGGAACTGGGTGGGTTGGCAGGTTCGAACCTGTACATTGCCCAACCGGGCGGTGCTGACCCGTTGCTGTGTGACCTCCACCATTTCTTCGTCGGTATCAATGGCATAGAGGCGGCCGTACACCAAGTGCTTGGCCAAGGGAATGGTGAAGTAGCCAGGGCCGCAGCCGATATCGGCTACTTTGTCAAAGGGGTCGATGGGCATGTAATTGATCACGTTGAACGGGTCCAGTTCCCGCTCTCGTTCTGGGGAGAGCCATCTGGCTGTCCTGTCTGTGTTATGTCTTTCGTGCTGGACCATAGTCCATCGCGCCATATCTGCAATGTTGCACTCCAATGTACAACAGTGGTTTCGGGCGCGCAAATTGAACGTCGCACCAAGCTTAAGCGTGTATGCTATGCTGTGCCTAAACAATGCGCCCTAAGAGCCGTTCGACCCTAGAGGAGAGCGACGATGGCCCAAGCAAAGCCCACCGCCAAACTGACATACGCAGATTACTGCAATACACCCGACGATGAGCGATGGGAGCTTCTCAATGGAGAGTTGACTATGGCACCGTCGCCTACCATCAATCACCAGCAGGTCACTGGCAAGCTTTACCGTCTGCTTAGTGACTTCGTAGAAAACGCATTACTGGGAGCGGTAGTTATTGCTCCTCTTGACGTTGTGCTGTCGGAAGCGAATGTCGTCCAACCTGATATAGTGTTCGTCTCCAACGCTCGAACTCATATTCTCTCAGAGGCCAACATCCAAGGTGCGCCTGACTTGGTAGTGGAGGTGCTGTCGCCATCTACGGCAGGCCGGGACTGGCGGGAGAAACTGGACTTGTATGCCGAGCACGGAGTCAAAGAGTATTGGATTGTAGACCCTGACGGACAGAGGGTATGGGTGTTGGTTCGCGATGGTAGTCAACTGGCTGAGGTGGCCAATTACGGTTTCTCTGACGCCATTATATCCCCTACTCTAGCTGGTTTCACTGCCAACCTCTCACAGGTCTTTCAACGGCCCGGTGCCTCAGGGTAACTTTCAGGCATCGGCTATGTAACGGCAGCTATAGCCCCAGCCAAGTCAATGTCCCCCGTATAGAGCGCGCGCCCCAAAATAGCTCCCTCCGCTCCCAGTCCCGCAAGCCGCACCAAGTGCTCCAGTTGTGACACGCCGCCCGACGCAAGGACCGCGCTACCGGTACTGCTCACGAGCTGTCCCAGGGCCTCGAAATTGGGCTGACTGAGTGTGCCGTCCCTAGCAATATCGGTGTAGAGGAAGCGGGGCACGCCTAGGGCTGCCATCTCGGTGACCAAGTGCGAGGCTGTGACACTGGTGTTCTCGCGCCAGCCTTCGATAGCTACCTGACCGTTGCGCGCGTCTACGGCGACCACGATGCGTTCGCCGCCGAACTGTTGGCAGAGTTGGCCTACCAAGTCGGGGTCGCGCACGGCAACCGTGCCCAACACAAATCTGCCAACACCCAGCGATGCCAGTGCTTCTGCGTCCTGCACCGTGCGTACGCCACCGCCAACCTGTAGGGGGATATTCACAGCGGATGCGATGGCGGAGATGGCTTCACTGTTGGCCTGTTGGCCAGTGCGGGCCCCGTCAAGGTCTACAACATGTATCCGGGGGGCGCCTGCTGATTCCCAGCGGCGTGCAACCTCTGCGGGGTCATCCGAGAAGACGGTCTCTTGAGCATAATCCCCTTGGAAGAGGCGGACGCAACGCCCTTCGCGGAGATCGATAGCAGGGATGACTTCCATGGGCTAGCCCCCGGCTGGAAGGCTTGAACGAGAGGCCCTCTCGGCAGCGGAAGTCACAAAGTTATTGTATATCCGCAAACCCGCTGGGCCGCTCTTCTCTGGGTGGAATTGGGTGGCAATCATGTTGCCTTGGCCGATGGCACTGCAGAAGGTGAGGCCATATTGGGTAACACCTGCTACGGAGTCCTGTTCTTCCGGATCAGGAAAGAAGCTGTGCACAAAGTAGAAGTGTCCTCCAGGCCCCAAGCCCTGAAACAGGGGATGATCCCCACGAAATTCGACCCAATTCCAGCCCATGTGGGGCACCTTGAGGCTAGAGGGGAGCCGACGGACCTTCCCAGGCACAATACCCAGGCAGGGGGCATCGCCCTCTTCGGTGGACTGGAACAGCAACTGCAGGCCAAGGCAGACTCCCAAAAAGGGCCGACCGGTTGCTACATATTCCCGAATGGGTCCGACCAACCGATGGGCTTCTAGTGAGCGCATAGCCGCATCGGCGGCCCCCACACCGGGAAGCACAAGGGCATCAGCTTGGGCGAGGGTTTGTGGGTCGCTGGTGATGCGCACCTCTGCATCGGCCCGCTCCAAGGCCCGGGCAACGCTGCGCAGGTTACCCATCCCGTAGTCGACAACAACGACCTCACGGCTCAAAGGGATGCCTGCCTGTTAAACGACGAGGCTTTGGTGATGGAAGCAGGACGGGAGGCTTGGACGGACACGTCAGTCCTGGTCGCCGGTGACCTTTTCCAAAGGCAGGTGCCGGTCCTGATAGCGGGCCAGCACGAAAAGGAGGTCGCCCACCCTGTTGAGGTAGCGCAGGATTTCGGGGTTGGTCAAGCCCCCCATTTCATCAAGGGCGACTACACGGCGTTCGGCTGTGCGGGCCATGCAACGGGCCATGTCCATGGCCGCTGATGCCCCTGATGCGCCGGGAAGTATGAACACGGGAGGGAGAGGGGCTTCACTGAGCAGGCGGTCGATGGTCTGTTCCCAGTGTGCAACCATCTCGGCAGTAACGGGTGTGAAGTGCTCTCGATAAGTGTCGTAATGGTCCGGGTGGGTGGCTAACTCAGCCCCCACGGTGAACATCTCTCTCTGCAACTGCTTCAGGATGGACTTGATTTCTGCATCTTCGGAGAGGGCCCGGGCCAAGCCCATGGCAGAAACGGCCTCATCGGTCATACCGTAAGCTTCAGTATGGGGGTTGTTCTTGGAGACGCGGCCGCCGTAGAGGAGGCCTGTCTGCCCCGTGTCGCCTGTTTTTGTGTATACCCTAGCTTCGGCACTCACGATGCGAAATTGTAGCATAGGCCCCTTGGGGTCGCTACACTGCTCCAGTGAAGCGGTGACCCGCGAACTCACCCGCGTCGAGGGAAGGCAATGGCAGGCGAGATACGAGTGATACCGGTGGAGGGTATGCCGGAGGTGCAGGCTGGGGATGACCTGCCTGCCTTGATCATTCAGGCCTGCACAGGTCCCTCAGATTTGGAAACGGGCGATGTGCTGGTGGTGACCCAAAAGATCGTGTCCAAGGCCGAGGGACGGGTGGTTCGCTTGGAGGACATCGTCGCGTCGCCACTAGCGATTGCACTCTCAGAGGGGACGCACCGCGACCCTCGTCATACGGAAGCCGTGTTAAAGGAAAGCGCCCGCATCGTACGGAACGACCGCGGCACCATCATTAGCGAGACGCGCCATGGCTTTATCTGCGCCAACGCTGGCGTCGATGCCTCGAACATCCCCGGGGGAGCAGGCACAGTGGCCCTGCTACCAGTAGACTCAGACGAATCGGCAAGGCGCATCCGACAACAAGTCACCGATTCCAAGGGCTTGGACATAGCGGTGATAATCTCGGATACATTTGGACGGCCTTGGCGGGAGGGAGCAACCAACGTGGCCATCGGCGTGGCCGGTATGCATGCGTTGGCCGATTATCGAGGTACATCGGATGCCTACGGGGAGATGCTATACACCACCACGATTGCGGTGGCCGACGAGTTGGCCTGCGCCGCTGAGTTGGTCACCGGCAAAACGCTGGGAGTGCCAGTCGCCATCGTGCGCGGATACCGTTACCCGGTGGGTGATTCGGGGTCGCGGGCCTTGGTGAGGCCCGCCGCGCGGGACCTTTTTCGGTAGATCAATGATGAGTCTGATTGACACTGTGAAACAGGCGACCCTAGAATTCCTCGGCATTGGCGGCCAGTCTTTGCCGGGAGGAAAGTCGGCTTGGCCGACCAACAGCAGCCCAGGATAGGCGACCGGGTAGTACGGCGGCCTCGCGTCAGCGAGGTGATGCCGTCCGTCATCCACGACCCTCCTGTCAGGCATCCTCCCCGCTTCCTCACCGCTCCCTACATCCTGTTTGGCGGGTTTACTGCTCTCATACTCCTAGGCGGCCTGTTGCTATGGCTGCCCGTATCCAGCACTCACGAAGGGGCCACCCCTTTCGTGACAGCCATGTTCACCTCTACCTCAGCAGTCACCGTTACCGGTCACATCGTTGAGCCTACCAGCTCTTACTGGACTTCCTTCGGACAAGGGGTGATTTTCGTCCTGATGCTGGTGGGCGGGTTAGGGTTCATGACGGTGGCAACGTTTTTGCTGATAATCACCGGCCGTCGTTTGGGCTTGGCGGAACGCATACTCATGCGGGAGGCCATGGGTGTGGACCGCATGGGGAACTTGGTTAGGGTGACCCGCAACATCATCCTGATGGTGATGGGCCTCTATGCTTTGGGCATCATCTTGTTGTGGTGGCGCCTCCTAGGGTTCTTCGACGCGGGAGAGGCCATGTGGCAGGCCGCTTTCCTTTCGGTGTCGTCTTTCAACAACGCCGGATTCAGCATCCTGCCGGACGAGGCCGGAATTCTGGCAGGCTCATTCATCCGAAACCTGCCCCTGTTGGGGTTTATGGCCACCCTGATAATTTTGGGGAGCATAGGGTGGACGACCTTGGTGGATGTTTCGCGCCGCCATCGTTTTTCGCGACTCTCCCTCGATACCAAGATGGTGCTGACCACCAGCCTTTTCCTGTATGTGCTGGGCGCGGCAGTCATTCTGTTCACCGAGTTCGGCAATGAGAACACACTGGGTGCGTTCCCTATAGCCGAGCGCGTCTATCAGGCTATTTTCCACTCCATCAGCGGCAGGACGGCAGGCTTTTCGACCATTGATTTCGGTCAAGCATCGGAGTTCACTCTGCTCTTCTATCCCTTCCTGATGTTCGTAGGCGGCGCAGCGGGTTCGGTAGCAGGTGGAATCAAAGTGGCCACCTTCGCCGTCATCATTGCGGCTGTGTTCTCCTCGCTGCGGGGAAGGCAACAGGTGGAGGCTTTCGGCCGGGAAATTGACCCCTTCCAAGTGCACCGCGCCGTGACGGTGGCTGTCTTGGGGATTACTGTTGCCTTCTTCGCCATGCTGATATTGACTCTTACGGAGGACATACCCTTCCGGCAGTTGCTGTTCGACACGGTATCGGCGTTCGGCACTACCGGGCTTTCCACAGGGGCTTCGGCAGACCTCACAGTGGCTGGCGAGGGAATATTCATGGTATTGATGTTGTTGGGAAGGCTCGGACCCCTGACCATGGCACTGGCGCTGGTGCCCAGAGGTGAGGCATCGTTGTATCGTTATGTGCAGGAAAGGGTTAAAATAGGCTAGCACTCGGCAGAGGTCTGTTACTTGAAGAAACAGGTAGTGGTAGTTGGGCTGGGCCGGTTCGGCACCAGCGTGGCCCGTGAACTGTATCAAACGGGTCACGACGTGCTGGCCATCGACTTGGAAGAGAGCAACGTCCAAGAGCTTCTGGGCAGTGTGACCTATGCAGTGAAAGCGGATGCCACGAACGAGTCGGTGCTGGCAGAGCTGGGGGTTTCCAATTTTGACGTTGGGATCGTGGGGATAGGCTCCGATATGAACGCCAGCATAGTAGTGGCTGTTCTTTTGAAGAGCCAGGGAGTGCCCTTCATCATTGCGCGAGCGGCCAACGATGTGCATGGTGCGACAATGGAGCGTGTGGGTGTGGACAAGGTGGTCTATCCTGAGCAGGAAATGGGGCGCCGCTTAGCCCATACCGAGTTCAACCCAGGCGAGCTTGACTACATGGAAATCGCCCCCAGCACCGGCATCAGCAAGCTGAGGCCGCCCGGCTCCATCATGAGGCAGACCCTGGAAGAGGCCGGACTCAGCGGTCCCCGGGACAAGCACGGAGTGGCAGTGCTGGCCATGCGGCGCGGCCGCGATGTGTTCCTCGCTCCCTCCAAGGATGAGGAGATCAAGCCCGGCGACGTACTCATCGTTGCAGGGAGCAATGAACAGTTGGGCAAGCTCAGCATCGCTCCCAATGGCAGATAGCGTAACCTTGATTGGTCCCGAATAGTGCGCCACTCTATGCACGTCAGTCCATTCCTTCGCCCTAGGGCAATGACCGGGTAGACGGCTTGGCAGCGAAGAAAATCATGGTGCCGGTGATGGGACGGAAGGTCGGGGAAGAGGCCGTCCGCCTAGCCTGCCGGATGGGGCGCTTGGACGGGGCCAGGATATATGCCCTGTATGTTATAGAGTTGGGCCATGAGTATCCTCTTGATGCGAATCTACCCCGCGAGACGGCTGCTGCCGAGAGCATTCTGAAGCGTATCGACGCACTGAGCCATGAGGAGCGATGTCCTGCTGACACCGCCTTGGTGCAGGCCCGACATGCCGGGCCTGCCATCATTCAGGAAGCCTTGGACCGCAACATTGACCTGATAACTATGGCGGCTGGATACAAGAGAGGCTCACACGTGCTGAGCGAGACGGTGCAATACGTGCTCAAGAACGCCCATTGTCCAGTGCTGTTATGGCGTGAGCCGCATCATGCCAACAAAGTGGGGCGCTAGGGTATGCGCATCCTGATACTGGGCTGCCAGGGCGCTGGACGGCATCTCACACCTGTGCTGGGGAAGCAGGGGCACAGCGTCGTGGCCATCGACATCGACCCCGATGTGGTGGAGGAACTCTCGGCTGTGGAGAACGTGGAAGGGCTTGTCTACCGGGAGCCGATGCTGGACACCCTGCGCCAAGCGGGGCTCAGTAATGCCGACGCTTTCCTGGCCCTCACCGACAGCGACAGCCGCAACGGCATGGCAGCACAGGTGGCGCAACGTATCTTCCAAATACCCAAGGTTTTCTGTTCGATACGAGACCCACACCGCCAGAAAGTGTATGAGAAGCTGGGACTCACAGTAATCAACCCGACCATGGCGTTAGTGGACGGGATAACATCGGGGCTGGAAGGATAGACCAGCGTGTACGTAGTCATTGTGGGATACGGACAAGTCGGCTACCACCTCTCCCGGGCACTGCTGGCCATCGGACACGAGGTGCTGGTCATTGAGAAGGACCAAGAGCGGTGTGAGAGCATCCGGCAGGAACTGGGCAGCGTCGCTCTGCATGGGGATGCCACCGATGTGCAGGTGCTGAAGACGGCCGGCATCAACCGGGCGGATGTTTTGGTGGCCACGGTAAGCGACGAGGACAACTTGGCGGCTTGCCAGATGGCCAAAAGCGGACCCGGAAATCCGAGGACTATCGCCGTAATCCGGGAGCCGGAGAATGACCCCATATTCAAGGTGCTGGGGGTGGATGTGGTGGTGAACGGTACCCACCAGATACTCAGCACTATTGAGGAGGAGCTACCGGGGCACACGCTGCAGCACCTGATGAACCTACGGTCAGCGGAGGTGCGCATGGTGAGCATCACTCTTCCTGAGGACTCGGCCGCCGTGGGCAAATCACCTGGGGACGTGGAGATGCCTCCCAACAGCTTTATCGTGCTGCTGGTCAAGAATGATGGGCCGTATCTACCGTCCGACTCGCTGATCCTCAGCGCCAGTGATGAGGTGATTGCCGTTACCACCACTTTCGAGGAGACGATGCTGCACGAAGTATTGACGGGCATGGCCTGATGGCCAAGCGCATCGCATATCTGGGGCCGAGAGGCACATTCACGGAAGAGGCGGCTATTCGTTACGACCCGGACGGGGAGTTGGAGTCGTTCCCTACTGTGGCTGCCGTCGCCCTTGCCGTGTCCTCGGGGATGGCGGAAGAGGGCGTGGTGCCCATCGAGAACAGCTTGGAGGGATCGGTTACGGCCACCCTTGACCTGCTGATTCACGAGGAAAAGCTGCTCATCAACCGGGAGTTGGTGCTGCCCATTGAGCATTGCCTGCTGGTGAGGCATGGCACTCGCACTGCTGATATCGAGGTGGTGTATTCGCACCCGCAGTCGCTGGGGCAGTGCCGCGACTTCTTGGAGAGGTGCTTCCCCAAGGCACGGCTGGAGCCCTCGTTGAGCAATGCGGCCGCTGCCGATGTGGTGGCTGAGGGAGCAGACGGAGCGGCGGCCATCGCACCACGGCGGAATGCTGAGTTGCGCGGTCTTGAGTTGCTGGCGCAGGGTATCCAGGACAGCGAGCAGAACGTCACGCGCTTTGTTGTGCTTGCCGAGGAGGACAGCCCGGAGACGGGGGACGACAAGACCTCGCTGTGTTTCTCTTTTTCGAATGACAGGGCTGGGTTGCTTTATGAGGCTCTGAGGGAATTTGCGGAGCGGAATATCAACCTTGCCAAGATTGAGTCGCGGCCAGCGAAGAATAATCTGGGGGAGTATGTGTTCCTTATCGATTGCGAGGGGCACCGGGAGAGCCCTGTGGTGAAAGAGGCAATCGAGAGGGTGCGGTCCCATACCTCCATGCTGCGCATTTTTGGTTCGTATCCGCGCTGGTCCGGCTGACCGCCGTCCACACTAGCCTTCGACCTTGGGGATGACCTCCGAGGCGAACCGCTCGATGTATTCCATGGCATCCCGGAAGTTGGTAGTGCGCGGGCCTACCGACATGTGGTTCAAGCCCACCTCTTGGTAGAGCTTCACGTCGTCGATTATCTGCTGGGTAGTGCCTGTGCATGGGGTACGGCCTTTTGGCAGCGGGTCCTTGGTGAACTCGAGGCTGGTGCGCAGGGAGATGGTGAAGTCGGAGATGTCGCGGCCCTGTTCGGCTAGGTAGCCGACGAGGTCGGCGCGGTGCTTGCGGATGCCCTCGGGGGAGACGCCGACGGCGTGCCAGCCTTGGGCGGTGCGGGAGGCGCGGCGCTTGCCGGGGCCAGTGGTGCCTCCGACCCAGATGGGCGGGTGGGGCTTCTGGATGGGCTTGGGCTTCATCTTGAAGCCTTCGAGGTGGTAGTGCTGGCCGTGGAAGACGGGCTCCTCCTCGGTGCATAGCAGCTTGAATAGCTGGATATGCTCGTCGGTGACGGAGCCGCGGTTGGGGAAGTCGCCGCCGGTGGCTTGGAACTCCTGCTCCAGCCAGCCCACGCCTGCGCCGACGATGATGCGGCCTTGGGAGAGGACATCGAGGGTGGCAATCATCTTGGTGTTGAGGACGGGGTGGCGGTAGGGGAGGACTTGGACGGAGATGCCGAGGCGAACGCGCTGGGTGATGCCGGCGAGGAAGGAGAGGAGGGTGAAGGGCTCGAGGATGTCGTGCTCGGCGCTGAAGCTGGGGATGCCGGAGGAGTTGTAGGGATAGCGGGAATGAAGCTCGGTGGGCATGACGACATGGTCGCTGACCATGAGGGTCTGGTAGTTGGGCTCGGCCTCGACCTGCTGGGTGAGGGCAGCGATCTCGGCGGGGTCGACGGCTGCGCCGAGGTTGGGGATCATGGCACCGTATTGCATTGGTGGCCTCCGTGAGGGGGAGTTGTGAAGGTTGAAAATGTCACAATGTCACACGGTTTATAGCTAAAATAATTTTTTCGTATCTGAGAATTGTGACATTTGTGACATTTTCCTAGCTGGCCAGATACGGAAATGGTGTGACATTTTTTCGTATCTGAGAATGTCACAGACGCCACGCATTTGTGACATCTGTGACATTTTCGTAGCTGGAGGAATGCCACAGTGTGACATTTTGGGAGAGGCCTCCTGAGTGTTGATTTTTTCGGGCGAGTGCATCCGCAAGAACCGCTTTCGGGGGTCTGCGCTGGACCCGGGAGGCGGGCTTGGGGAGGCGGGCTGGGCTGTGTTCTGTTGGTTGTTCTGATGGTAATGGGGATGGGGGGTGGTGTCAATGGGGAAGTGTCATGGGGTTAGGGCGACGGAGGCAAGACAGTCCTTTGATATACTGGATGGCTTAGTGAGGGCGACGCATTTGCTATCGGCGGCCGAGGCCGATGGAGTTTGAACACGATGAAAATGACTGTGACGATTGACCGTGATGAAGACGGCGTCTGGGTTGTCGAATGTCCGGCCATTCCCGGGTGTGTCAGCCAAGGACAGACGAAAGAGGAAGGCTTGACCAACATACAGGAAGCCATCGCCCTCTGTATCGAGGTGCGTGCCGAGCAGGGCCTGCCGCTGACTGTGGAGACGCGGCAGGTCGAAGTGGCCCTCTGATGCCGTCGCTTCCCACTCTGAGCGGTGGGGAAACGGTGCGGAACTTTGAGCGTTTCGGATGACGGTCGGGGACATATCCACGCCCTACCAAACCTCGTTCCTTGGGGCAGGCCGAAGTCTATTTCAGGATGAAGGTTGTCCGGGTCAATCTGGGCAACAAGCTCCTCCAAGTTGTATGTCTTCTTGCGGAGAAGGAGTTGATCACCAAATTTGGCGATGCCTAGCGTGGACCCTTCTTGGAGACCCCATCGCTCTACGAAATGGTCGGGGATGGGTATGACCAAGCTGGGGCCCAGCTTGGAGACACGCGCTTTTTCACCCATGGGGTCACCTCCTGTGGTGGGCATCCTACACTACCGGGGAGGAAGCTTGCGCAGTACCGCCTTGGTGTTCCCTGTGTGGTCGATTCTTTCCAGTTGTTCTGATGATAGTGGCGGGGGAAGCCCGCTGCCGACGCAAGCATCGTTGAAACTCGCGATTGAAATGGGCCATAAAGTGGGTTAGTGCCTATAATCTTGGATATAGTGCTATCCACAAATAAGGAGCAATAGCTTGACAGCCAGAAGATCGGGCCACGGAGAAGAGAAAGTCTATGCGGCAGCGGAGCTTTGGGTGGAGCGGGCTTTGAGGGCGGATGATTCTCTTTTCACGCCGGGTTCAGAGATATGGTCTCGAGGCTGGTTGGAAGAGCTCCACAGGAAATATCTAGACCAAGAGGCCGAGGTACATGGTCCGTTCACAGCAACGCTGCAGCAGCTTCTTGTAGGTTCGTCACCGCAGGCCCAACAATTGATGGCAGAGATACTGTACGTTCACCTACTGATTCTCTGGACGGGTGCCATGAGACAAGACCGGAAGAGAGAGACCGTAGACACAGTTCTCAGCTGGTCAAATCCGCAAATCAGTATCCCCAACGACCTTGTTGAGGGCCTTGCGCCGGGCATTGCCAATCTGAATCCCGGCTTTAGTACTTACCGCGCCTATCTTGTGGGATTCATTATCGAGTTTGCCGAACAGTGGAAGGAACAGCCTCGACGAGATATCGACCGCTGCCTAGCTGATCCTTGGGCTTTTAAGGACTTCATGCTGAGACTTGAGTTTAGAAGCGATTACCTTCGTAACCAACAAAATTTGGTAAACCTACAACGTCATGCTCTGCTCCACCTGGTGTTCCCAGATACATTCGAAGGAATGAGTTCCAATCACAAGAGTCGCTTGCTTCATCAATTGGGACACCTAGCCCATGGGGCAGCGGATGACGAAGATATGCAGCTTGTGGAGGTTCGGCAGAATCTGGAAGCAACTTATGGTGATGGGTTTGGGTACTACGATGAGCCAGTGCGCAGCTTGTGGTTGACAGGTTCGACACCCGGACCGTGGGGTGCATTCATTGATCGAGCAAGGGCGTACGTAGACACTGGGAGACTGGAAGAGGACGAACTCAACTACAAGCTGGAGATAGCCGAGAAGCTGGCGGCGGTTCGAGAGGCGGTTCTGGTAGCGAAAGATGGGTGGGCAAGCGACGTGATGGACGCGCAGCGCAATAGGGGCGGTCAGCATGGTCGTGGCAATCTCTTGAACTGGCGAGCCTTGCAGAGTCTTGAGCAGTGGTTCGAAGAGTCGCCAGACGACGCTTTGAAGGCCTTACAGGGCATTTGGACAAAGGACGACGTCACCATTGGCCAACGTATTCGGGGCTTCACGGAGCGTTTACCGCACCCGAAATTTGCGAGGGGTGCGGGAGTACGGGCGCGCAACGGGGCCGCCTTTCTAATGGCAATCGATGTGGAACAATACCCGCCCTTCATGACCAGCCTTTTCAATGATGGGTACGAGCGCACCGCGTATGCCAAGCCGGAGCGGGAGGCCGACGCGGCTTCGCTGTATGAACACGCTCTTGGTTTTTTGGACAGATTCATAGAGGAGGCTTCAGAACGCGGGTTGGAACTTCGCCACCGGCTTGATGCTCAATCGGTGATGTGGGGTGTGTTGGGCGGCCCGGACGAGGATGAGGGTGATACAGAGCAAGACAGTGACGAAGCGACTGTTACTAAGTCGTTGGCGCAGGTAGCGGAAGAGTGCTTCCTGCCCGTTGGTTTCCTGCAAGAGATCGTGAAGTTGTTGGACGATAAGAAGCAGGTGATTTTTCAAGGGCCACCGGGGACGGGGAAGACTTGGGTGGCGCAGCGGCTTGCTGAGCATTTGGCGGGTGGGGATGCAAAGCGGGTGAGGGTGGTGCAATTTCATCCGTCGTATGCGTATGAGGATTTCGTACAGGGGTTTCGGCCTAAGTTATCGGGCGGGCAGGCGGGGTTTGAGTTGCGGAATGGGCCGTTGGTGCGCATTGCCAAGGATGCGGAAGAGGACCCCGATAACAACTACTACCTGATTATCGACGAAATCAATCGGGGGAACTTGGCCAAGGTGTTCGGAGAGTTGTATTTCCTGTTGGAGTACCGGGGCACGGAGATGAGGCTTCAGTATTCTGATGAGCCGTTCAGAATGCCGGGGAACCTGTACATTATCGGGACGATGAACACGGCTGACCGGTCGATTGCGCTGGTGGACTTGGCGTTGCGGAGGCGGTTCCATTTCATGGAGTTTCGTGCGGATGAGTGGCCGGTCAAGGATGTGCTGAGGAAGTGGATTGCAGCCAACGCTCCGGAAATGGATTGGGTTGCGGATGTGGTGGACAGGGCCAATCGGCTGCTGAGCGACGAGGATGCGGCGATTGGACCGAGCTATTTCATGAAGCTGGGGCTGGATGAGGGGATGGTGCAGCTGGTGTGGGAGCACAATGTGAAGCCGTACATCAGGGAGCGGTTGCATGGGCAGCGGGATAGGATGGGCGAGTTTGATTTGAAAAGGTTACGCGGTCACGGTGCCGAAGAGGGCGATGAGATTGAGGATGTATAGGAAGGTGCAAGGTTGCGTGGTTTCTGTGGGCGTGACTTGGCGAGGGAGTCCGGGCCGTGGATTCCTGCCTGCGCAGGAATGACGGGTTGGGGGTGCGGGAATGACGGGTTGGGGTGCGCAGGAATGACGGATTTGGATGCCGATGCGACGGATTGACCTGACTGAGCACCAGCAGAGCGGAGAGGTGTGGCTTACTCGTTTGGAGAGAGAGGCACTGCGCGGCGTTTTCAAGCCGAGTGAGCTTGACATTGACCATGTTCACGACACTGACGACTTGTATTATCTGAGGCCCGGTTCGACGGTGGGTGCGGTGGAGATTGGCGACCTGTCGGTGGTCATTCATCCGAAGATTGGCATCCCGCAACTGCTGTCGCTGGCCTGCTACGCGGTGGGGCAAATCAAGTTCCAGCCTGAGGACTTTGACTATCCCGAGGAGATGGCTCTGCCGGATGTGCTGGCATTGGCTTTGCACGCGCAGGCTCGCAGGGCGTTCGCAGCGGGGCTGCTGCATGGGTATCGCACTGAGGAGGAGGCGCTGTACGGGGTGCGGGGGCGCATCCGGTTTGAGGACCAGTTGAGGCGACGGTTCGGGATGGCGGTGCCGGTGGAGGTGCGGTATGACGAGTTCACGGAGGATATTGTTGCCAACCAGCTTGTGAAGGCGGCAGTGATTCGTTTGGGCGGGATGCCGTTGCGATGGCGGGATGCGCGAGTGGGGTTGGGATGGGTGGCAGCTATGCTGGACAATGTTTCGGTTGTGGAGTTTCCGGAGAATGCTGTGCCGGAGGTCACGTTTGACAGGTTGAATGAGCATTACCGGGGAGTGGTGGCGCTGGCGCGCTTGGTGTTGCGGCATGGGGCGTTTCAGTCGAGTCGTGGGGAGGTGCGGGCGCAGGGGTTCCTGATGGATATGAACGAGGTGTTTCAGGAGTTCGTGACAGTGGCGTTGAGGGAGGAACTGGGGCTGTCTCAGGACACATTCGGCGAGCGGACGATAGATTCCCTTGATACTGCGGGGGCGATCAAGCTGCGGCCGGATCTTGTCTGGAGTCGGGGGCGAACCTGTGTGTTCGTGGGCGATGCGAAGTACAAGAGGATTGTTCACGAGCGTGTCCCGAATGCTGATCTGTACCAGTTGCTGGCGTATGCCACTGCTGCCGACTTGCCGGGTGGACTGTTGATTTACGCCAAGGGTGAAGGGGATGCGGACACGTACCATGTGCGTCACTGTGGGAAGAGGCTTGAGGTGGCGGCTCTTGATTTGGAGGGCTCTTTGAATGAGGTGTTGGGGCGTGTGAAGGAGTTGGCGGTTAGGGTGCGCGGGGCGGTTGCTTGGGGATAAGTGGCAGTACTACCGGTTACTGATTAAGAAAGGCAAGCGCAACGTTTGACTTTTTCTAGGGGCCAAGGTACTATGGTGCCAATGTTCCCCGTCGTCCGCTTGCCGACAGGCAGGCTGATTGGCGGGGCTATTTTTTTCGGCACACGGTGAATATGCATGAACCGCTAAGGCTCGTAGTCTTTATAGATGCGCAAAACACCTATCGCGGTGCCAGAGAGAGCTTTTTTCACAACGAGGGGCCCTCGGTTGCCGGTCAGTTCGACCCAGTGAGGTTAGCCAAACTCATAGAGAGTCGCGGGGGATCGGGTAGCGCCATGTGTACCCTAGAAAGCGTCCGGGTGTACACCGGACGGCCTGACCCTGAGCGACAACCTCGCACCTACGCCGCCCATCTGAAACAATGTGCCAGATGGGAGCGAGAAAGTGTTGTTGTCATCCATCGCCAGCTTAGGTATCCCGCGTCTTGGCCCAATGAAAAGCCGCAGGAAAAGGGCATCGATATATCCTTGGCTATAGACTTCGTTACTATGGCAATCGATGGAGAGTATGACTTGGGGGTGATAGTCTCCACGGACACAGACTTGCGACCGCCCTTAGAGTTCGTACGCAGCAGATACCCCGGCAGTCGCCATGTGGCAGTGGCGGCTTGGCGTAGCTCTCGTGGCAGTCGGCGACTTTCCATACCGGAGTTCAATGTCTGGTGTCACTGGCTCACGAAAGAGGACTACGATGCAGTGGCTGACCTGACCAACTACAACGAGTAGGCAGGCTTTTGAGGGCATGGCGGGGTGTTGGTGGCTTGGGCTGAGGGGGATGGCTTATAATTGGGGGTAGCACGGATGGATGGGGGGCCTTGATGGCCTTGGATTTTGATAGTGGGAGCCCGGACGCGCCTAGGGGGCATGCGATTATTTATTTCCGGGCGCGGTATGACCCTGAGGTGCTGCTGGCAATCTATGCCATCACGCTGCCGATATCCTTTGATTTCTCGAAGTTTGTTCCCCCGTTCCTGACGGCGCATCTGGCTGCGGACCCGATGAAGGAGTTGAAGGGCTTTTCGCTGCCTCCGGTGCCGGAGGAGGTGGAGAGCTGGGAGTACCTGAAGCGGTTGTCGGATGTGCGGGCTGACGATCTGGTGTGCGGGGGCACGGTGCCGACGAACGACCTGCCGGAGATGATGCAGATGGCGGGAGACGCGGTGCAGGAGTATGAGCGTCTGTGGACGGAGAGCCAGCCGGAGAAGATTGTTGCGGGGGCCGTGGCTGAGCCAGCGGTGGCGGAGGAGGCAGGGGACCACTCGTTCAACGTGAACGAGGTGCTGTACGGGTTGATGAACGACAGCGACCGGTTGCAGGAGTTGACCAAGCTGGTGGGGAAGCTGCGGTTTGCGCTGGATGGCGGAGATGCTGCGGAGAGGGACGAGGCGCGAGACGACATCGTGGCGGTGGCGCGCCACATGCCGGAGAACTATGAGGTGAACAAGCTGCTGACGGCGATGATAGAGGCTGGCCCGGAGAAGGGGGCCGCGCTGACGCAGCTTTATCTGGACCGGTGCTACAGGCTGCTGGAGGGCGACGAGAGCGGTGCGGAGGAGTTGGAAGGGCGCATCAGGAGCTTGGAAGCCGGAGCTTGATTGAGTTGAACCTGGGCTGAGACGAGTCTGGATTGCGGCCTCTCGTCTTATGAGGGCGCAATAACGATGAGCGGGCCATTTTGGATTGCGGCCTTGGCTGCAATGACGGTGAGAGGGCGAACAGCTTGTATCTCTCACGTCTGAACCTGACCAACTTCCGCAATATACGGGAGTTGGAACTGGACTTGCCCCCAAACCCCATTGTGCTGGTGGGCTCGAACGCCCAAGGCAAGACCTCCATTCTGGAAGCGATATACCTATTGGCGGTGGCGCGGTCGTTCCGGGCGGATAACGAGCGGGAGGTGGTGAACTGGGAGGCGTCGAGGGGGGCCGGGCAGGCGATGGTGGCGGGGATAGTGGAGCGGAAGGCTGGTCAGGAGCGAGTGACGGTGGGGTACCAGTGCGTGCCAACCGGACAGGGCGTGGGTGAACTGGGGCAGGAGGCGTCGTTCAGGGTGCAGAAGCAGGCGACGGTGGGGCGGGTGCGGAGGAGGGCTGCGGAGTTGATCGGTGTGGTGAATGCGGTGCTGTTCGATGCGGGGGACATGGAGCTGGTGTATGAGTCGCCGGGCGGGCGGAGACGGTATCTGGATGTGCTGCTGTCGCAGGCGGACGGGGCATATTTGCGGTCGTTGCAGCGCTACCAGCGGGTGGTGCAGCAGCGGAACCAGCTTTTGAGGTTGGTGGAGGACAGGCGGGCGGGGGATGACGAGCTGGCGTTCTGGGATGAGGAGTTGGTGAAGGAGGGGGCTGTCATTCTGGCGCACAGATTGGGGGCGCTGGAGGCGCTGAACGGGCTGGCGTCGTCGATACATGAGGAGTTGTCGGACGGGCAGCCACTGGGGTTGGTGTACAAGCCGACGGTTGCCGTGGAGGGCGGGGACGGGCATGACGGGATGCAGGCGGCGGTGAGGGACTCGTTCGCGGCGGCCTTGGAGGGAGCACGAGCGCGGGAGAGGGCGACGGGCTCGACGGTGGTGGGGCCGCACCGGGATGACTTGCGGTTGATGTCGGGAGATGTGGATATGGGGACGTATGCGTCGCGGGGGCAGGCACGGACGGTAGCACTGGCGCTGCGGCTGGCGGAGGCGGCGTATTTGTCGGAGTTGCGGGGTGACGGGCCCATCGTGCTGCTGGATGACGTGCTGTCGGAGTTGGACGAGGGGAGGCGGGCGCAGGTGCTGCGGCGGGCGAGCAGCTATGAGCAGGTGATTATCACGACCACCGACTTGGAGCCGCTGGGGGAGGAGTTCGTGCGGGGGGCGACGTGTTTGAGGGTGAGTGGGGGTGAGGTTATGCCGCTTGCTGTGTCCTAGCCTGGGAGGTTTCGGGACAGGACTTTGTGGAAGGTCTCGATGAAGGTGTCGATTTCGTGCTGGCCCATGGGGGTGGAGAGGCAAAGGACGAGGTTCGGGGAGCAGAAGATGCCCTCGTTCATGAGGCCCCAGAAGACGCGCTGGCGTAGTTCGCGGTTGCTGGCGTAGACGTCGCGGTAGTTGCGGACGGGGTCGGGGGTGAAGTGGATGCCGAAGAGGGAGCCCAGGCCAGTGACCTGCATGGGGACTTCGAGTTCGGCGGCCACTTGGCGGATGCCGTTGCGCAGGCGCTCGGTGAGTTCGGCTAGGCGGGTGTAGCTCTCGGGCGTCATCTGGCGGAGGGTGGCGGCGCCAGCCACCATGGTCATGGGGTTGGCGTTGAAGGTGCCGGAGTGCTGCACCTTGGGGCCTTGGGTGGGGTCGAACTGGGCCATGATGTCGGTGCGCCCGCCGAATGCGCCGACGGCAAAGCCACCGCCGATGATCTTGCCGAGGGCCGTCATATCGGGGGTGATGCCGTAGTATTCCTGGGAACCGCCGGGGGCTACGCGGTAGCTGATGACTTCGTCGAAGATGAGGACGGAGCCGTCGCTGGCGGTGTAGTCGCGGAGCATGGTGAGGTATTCGGGGTCGGCGGGGACCATACCGGAGCCGCCAAGGACGGGCTCGACCATGACGGCGGCGAGTTCGCCACGGTGCTCTTCGAGGAGGCGACGGGTGGCGTCGGTGTCGTTGTAGGGGAGGATGACGACCTGCTCCACTGCCGCAGGAGAGAGGCCCGCAACGCCGGGGACGGGTTGGGGACGGTCGGCGGGGCCGGCTTGGCTGGGGTCGGTGCGGACGCTGATTTCGACTGCATCATGGGTGCCATGATAGCCGCCCTCGGCCTTGGCGAACTTGGTGCGGCCAGTGAAGGCGCGGGCACCGCGGAGGGTGTTCATGGTGGCTTCGGTGCCGGAGTTGGTGAATCGGACCATGTCGAAGGAGGGGATGCGCTCGCACAGGAGGCGGGCGAGTCCCACTTGGTGTTCATTGGGGGCGTTGTAGACGAAGCCCTTGGTGGCCTGCTCTTGGATGGCCTCGACCACCTGGGGGTCTGCGTGGCCGAGGATGAGGCTGGTCATGCTGTTGGCGAAGTCGATGCGCTCGGTGCCGTCGAGGTCCCAGAGGCGGCAGCCTTGGCCGTGGTCTGCAAACACGGGATAGGGGTCCCAGAAGATGCTGGTGCGGCTATCGCCACCGGGCATGTGCTGCTTGGCGTTCTCCCAAGCGGCGCGTGACCGGGTTGTCATTTGGTGGTAGCGTTCGAGTTCGGTGGGGTCGGGCATGGGGCCACCTCCTGTCCGGGGTTGGGGGTGTCGCATTTTGTAGCAAGGGCGTTGTCGGCGTTGGCTGCTGGGATTATATCCCACGGAGCAGTCATACTTTTTAAGTTTCAGACTATTCAGGCGAACGGAGGCTCCACCTTGCGGTTGCCCAGGCTGCGGCTGATGGCCTGCCTCAGGTTTGAGACCTGCATGGCATGCACGCCCGGGGCGTTGGCTTTCTCGTGAGGGGAAGCGGGCTGGATGCAGGCTGAGAAGCCCAAGCGTCCCAACTCCGACAGACGTCTTTCCATTTGAGGCACTGCACGTAACTCCCCACTGAGGCCGACTTCGCCCAAGGCTGCCATGCCGGAGTCCACTGGGACATCGCGGGTGCTGGAGGCTATGGCCAAGGCAATGGCCAAATCGGCTGCGGGCTCCCGGACCCTGAAGCCTCCCGCGACATTCACTATCACGTCTTGAGAGGAGAGGTTAACGCCAACGCGGCGTGTCAGAACCGCCACCAGCATAAGGAGTCGATTGAAGTCGACTCCGTTGGCGATGCGGCGGGGGACGGGCAGCACGGTAGGCGAGGTAAGGGCTTGGACCTCCACCAACAGGGGGCGGGTGCCCTCGATTACAGGCACTATCACCGACCCTACCGAGCCCTCGCCACGCTGGGAGAGGACGGTGGAGGAGGGATCGGGGACTTCTTCCATGCCGGAACTGCTCATGAGAAAGACGCCAATCTCGTTGGTGGAGCCGAAGCGGTTTTTGATGCTGCGCAGCAGGCGATAGTGGCCAACCTCGTCGGACTCCAGTTGCAGCACCACATCCACCATGTGCTCCAGGACCATGGGGCCAGCGACGTTGCCGTCCTTGGTGATATGCCCGGTCATGACGGTGGGCACCGAGTGTTCCTTGGCCCAGCGAGTGACCATCAACCCACACTCACGGACTTGGGCCGCGCTGCCGGGGCCGGAGCCCACGTCGGGTTGATGAAGGGTCTGGACCGAGTCCACCACCACCATGGCCGGGCCGATGGCTTCCAATTGCTGTAGCACGAGCCCCACGTCGGTCTCGGGCAGCATGCGTATGCCGCTGCCGGAAAGGCCGAGGCGGTCGGCGCGGAGTTTGACTTGGTAGGAAGACTCCTCGCCGCAGACGTAGGCGACAGGGCCAGCGTTGCGGGCGACATGCTCGGCGGCTTGCAGCAGCAGGGTGGACTTACCCACGCCGGGCTCGCCTGCCATCAGGACCACAGAGCCTGCGACCAAGCCGCCGCCCAACACACGGGAGAGTTCGTCGAAAGGCACGGCCAACCGGGGCTGGTTGTTGGCAACGACTTGGGATAGCTCCTCGGTGGCGGTGGCGACGGGGCGGGATACACCACGGCTGGGGCTGACGGTAGTCTGGACTTCCACCAGTGGCGAGCGTTGCTCGCAGCCGGGACAAAAGCCCATCCAGCGCGGACTCTGGTAACCGCAGGACTCGCAGTGGTAGGCAGTGCGGACTCGACTGCGCGGCAAGTTGGCCTCCAAGGTATGAGGAAGATTGGGACTGTCTGTCCTCTACACCGTTGGGCCTTCTATACCAAATGTGGCGCATCACGCCAAGGCGAAAATGTCATGGATGGGAGGGCATCAAGGTCTTCCTGATATAGCCAAGGCCAAGAACAAGAGAATCGTTTACCGAAAGATGGTCTGATATAGTTACGGCATCCATCGGCATAGCATCCGGCGCTGCTATCGTACTGGAGGTAATTGGAGTGTTGTTGATAAAACCAGCCGTGGAAAAGCTACTAAAAGAAGGCGAGAAGCGCACTCTTGACCGTTTGGAGCGCAATAAAGTGATCACCCCTGAACAGAGGAGAGAGATTGAGCGGGAGATTGAACGGGATAGTAAATAACCCTCAATCCGTCACATCAACTAAACAGCACAGCAAACTGCCACATCGGAATATCGTTCGAAAAAACAAGGCCCGCGCACCGTTGCGCGGGCCTTGTGCTGTTTCAGTCTTACCGGAAGCTAGGCTTCAGCAAGGGCGGGCACCCTGGGGCGGATGACGATTTCACCGTCTTCCACATCCACGTAGGCGATGTCGCCGGTGTTGAGGTTGCCAGCCAAGACTTCCTCAGAGAGGCGGTCTTCAATCTCGTTCTGGATCAGGCGGCGCAAGGGCCGGGCACCGAAGACGGGGTCGTAGCCCTTCTCAGCCAGGAAGTCGCGGACGGCTTCACTGATTTCCAGCGAGACTTTATGGTCAGCCAATTCGGCTCGCACCATATCAACCATCAGGTCCACGATGGAGTGGATGTGCTCCCTGCTGAGGGCGTGGAACACTACCGTGGCATCGACACGGTTGAGGAACTCGGGCCGGAAGAAGCGCTTGACCTCTTCCAGCACCTTGTCCTTCATGCGCTCGTAGCCGATGCGCTCCTGCTTGACCTCATCGGTCTTGATGGAGAAGCCGATGCCCGTCTCGCGGGTAATCAGGTCGGAGCCGAGATTGCTGGTCATCACGATGATGGAATTGCGGAAGTCCACCTTGCGGCCCTTGGCATCGCTCAGATGTCCGTCATCGAAAATCTGGAGCAGGATGTTGAAGACCTCGGGGTGGGCCTTCTCGATTTCGTCCAAGAGGATGCAGCAGTAGGACTTGCGGCGAACGCCCTCGGTGAGCTGTCCGCCCTCGTCGTATCCCACATAGCCGGGAGGTGCGCCGATGAGCCGGGCCACGGTATGCCTCTCTTGGAACTCGGACATGTCCAGGCGAATCATGGTGTCTTCGCTATTGAACATGAACTCGGAGAGGGCGCGCACCAACTCGGTCTTGCCCACACCAGTGGGGCCCATGAAGAGGAAGACGCCGATGGGATGGCGCGGGTCCTTGAGTCCGGCGCGGGCGCGGCGGACGGCCTTGGAGATGCTGACGATGGCCTCGTCCTGGCCGATGATTCGCTTGTGGAGTTCCTCTTCCATGTGCAGCAGGCGGGCGGTCTCTTCAACGGCCAAGCGGGCGACGGGAATGCCGGTCCACATGCTGACCACTTCGGCGATGTCGTCCTCAGTGACGGCGGGCTCGTCCTGAGCCTGTTCTTCCTTACTCTCCTGCTGCTCGCTTTCCACCTTTTCCATGAGCCGCAGTTCGCGATCGCGAAGTTCGGCAGCGTACTCATACTGCTGGTTGGCGATGGCGTCGTCCTTCTCCTTGCGCACGTTCTCCAGCACCCTGCGGGTTTCCTGCACCGAGAGGGGAGTGCTGCTGTTGCGCAGGCGAACACGGGATGCTGCCTCGTCCATCACGTCGATGGCCTTGTCGGGGAGGAAGCGGTCGGAGACGAAACGAGCTGCGAGGTTTGTAGCCGCTTGGACGGCATCCTCGCCGATGGTGAGGTGGTGGTGCTCTTCATAGCGGCCCTTGACGCCCATGAGGATGGAGACGGTCTCAGCAGTGCTGGGCTCTTCCACGGCAACCCGCTGGAAGCGTCTCTCCAAGGCTGGGTCACGCTCGACGTGCTTGCGGTAGTCATCCATGGTGGTGGCGCCGATGCACTGGAGTTCGCCACGGGCTAGGGAAGGCTTGAGGATGTTGGCGGCGTCCACTGCGCCTTCAGCAGCACCCGCGCCGACCATGGTGTGTATCTCGTCGATAAATAGGACACAGTTGCCGGAGTTCCTGATTTCGTCGACGACCTTTTTCAGGCGCTCTTCGAATTCTCCACGGTACTTAGTGCCGGCTACCAAGGCACCCATGTCCAAGGTAACCAAGCGCTTGCCCTGCAGGGAATCGGGGACCTCGCTATTGATGATGCGCTGGGCAAGGGCTTCCACGATGGCGGTCTTGCCCACGCCGGGCTCGCCCACGAGGACGGGGTTGTTCTTGGTGCGGCGGCTGAGTATCTGAATGACCCGCTGTATCTCTTGGTTGCGACCAATCACGGGGTCCAGCTTGCCAGCCCTAGCGGCATTGGTCAGGTCGATGCCCAACTGGTCCAGGGTGGGGGTGCGGGTCTGGGAGCGTCCGGAGTGCCCGGCGGACTGAGACGGGCTCTGGCTGAGGACGCGGTGGGTCTCACCGCGCACCTTCTCGAGGTTGACGCCGAGGCTTTCCAGCACGCCAGCGGCCACACCTTCGCCTTCACGAAGCAGCCCGATGAGCAGGTGCTCCGTGCCGATGTAGGTGTGGTTCATGCGCCGAGCCTCGTCGACCGCCAACTCGACGACCTTCTTGGCTCGGGGGGTCAGTCCGATTTCGCCTTGGGCGGGCTTGTCGCCCCGGCCGATAATGAACTCCACAGCGGAGCGGACTTTGTTGAGGTCCACCCCCAGATTGGCCAGCACTCGCGCAGCCACACCCTCGGTCTCTCGCACCAAGCCCAGCAGGATGTGCTCGGTGCCGATATAGTTGTGGTTAAAGCGCTGTGCTTCCTCCTGCGCGAGGGAGAGGACTTTTCTCGCCCGCTCGGAGAACTTCTCGAACCTACTTCCCATCGAGGTGACCCCCTTCTGGGTTTATCGTTTTAGGAGGGCTTTCCGTCCCTCCGGTATTACCGACCCGCCAAAGCATCGGGAGGGTCTGGCATTTCGGCCTAGTTTTGTGGGATCCGACAAACGAAAAGCGGAAGCAATTCGCTTGAATAGGTTTGGGGCATGCTCCTTGAGCCGATTGTGAATATTTTAACAAACTAGTGCATTGTCAACATACCACAGCCCAAGGACATCGGGGAAGGCAGAAGCCTTCGAATTCGCAGCTTGTGCGGATGACCCCCCGGCGGTGGCCTATTTTCCCACTTCGTTACCAAAGCAGTATCGTCGGCGCTGGGGCGTTTCACTACCGTGTTCGGGATGGGAACGGGTGGGTCCACCCCGCTCTAACCACCAAGGGACACGCCATAGTATGCACCATTGCAGGCTTGTAAGCAAGAGAAGAATGACCTTTCGTGAGGGGATTCCGAGGAATGCTGACCACTGAAACCTTCGCGGGACGGCCACACTCCATATGCGTTAGAAGCCAGGGACAGGGCAATGGCATCCAGCTACAGCCTTGGGAGGATGGTACAGGGGTTGTGATGGCCGACTAGCTGACGCGACTAGTCGGGGAAAGCAGGCTCTGCGTGCGCGTGGTGGTCGTGCATTTCGTGGGCGTGCATTTCGTGGTCGTCACAGGCCACCCAGTGGGAGCCGCCTTCGAAGAATTCCTTCTTCCAGATGGGGATGTTTTCCTTGACGCGGTCGACGACATAGGCGGCGGCTTGGAAGCCTTCCCTGCGGTGGGGGGAGCCCACGGCGACGATCATGCTGATGTCTTCGATTTCGAGGCGGCCCAAGCGGTGGGCGATGGCGACGTCACTGATGCCCCAGCGCTGGCGGATTTCCTGGCGCACCTTCTCCAGTTCCTTGGCGGCCATCTCGGGGTAGGTCTCGTACTCAAGGTACAGGACCTTGCGCCCTTCATTGAACAGGCGTGTGGTGCCGAGGAAAGTGATGATGGAGCCGTTGAGTTCCGAGCGAACCTTGGCGGTGATCTCATCGGGGTCAAGGGGGTCGTAGGTGAGGTGAATCAGGGTGCGCCTCCGCTTACCGGGGGGATGAGGGCTACTTGGTCACCCTCGGAAAGAGGGTGACCATCTTCCACGTAGTCGGTGTTGACGGCTGCGACGATGGAGACCTCTGGCGGGGCCAACCGGGGGTAGAGTTCGCGCATCTTCAATACGGCGTCGCCCACAGTGGCCCCTTGGGGCAGTTCCAAGGCGAGCTTACCCGTGCCCGCCCGCTCCCGGTACAGGGCGAAGAGTAGCACCTCAACTTTCAGCTTGCCCCTCCGTCGTCTTTCGTCGCGTGCCTTGCTATGGGCCTATACCAGCGAGATTTCCCGTACGGGCGAGTCCACCGGGGTGTCGTCTTCCAACTGGTAGGGGAAGGGATTCTCGCGGGAGAAGCCGTTCTCGTCCCGGGGGAAATCTTCCAAGGGCAGCTCGTAGTGGACCTCGTTTTCGTTGCCGTCGGGGTCCTTGAAGTAGATGCCCAGGGAGAAGTTGTGGTCGCCGATGCGAACGATCTCAGCGTTGCGGGCCTTGAGCTTGCGATAGACCTCCTTGAGGTCTTCGAAGGTGCCCATCTGCCATGCCATGTGGTTCAGGCCGAGACGCCTGCCGGGCTCGCCGGGTCCCGGGATATCTGGGCGTGCCTGCATCAGGGCGATCTCATGGCTGCATGCCTCGTTGGCTGAAAGGAAGCTGGCAGCGTTGCCCCTGCGGAACATGACGGTGAGGCCCAGCACATCGCAGTAGAACTCTTCGGCCTGCGTGACGTCGCTGACGGTTATGTTCACATGGCTCAGTTGTATTGCCTTGGCGCCCATGTTCCCTCCTTATTTGCTTGCGGTAGGGATGGATATGGTACTGGGCCGCTGCCTACACGCCCAAGGTGACGGTCAGCTTGGGGGAGTCGACGGGGGTGTCGTCCTCGATGTCCCAAGGGAAGGGATTCTTGCCTTGGAAGATGTTGCCGTCGTCGCCGGGACCGGGCCACTGGTCCTTGGGCAGTTCGTAGTAGGCCTCGCACTCGTTACCGTCGGGGTCCTTGAAGTAGACGCCGATGGAGAGGTTGTGGTCGCTGACGCGGGTAATCTCGACTTCGTTGTCCTTGAGCTTGCGATAAATCTCCTTGAGGTCCTCGAAGGTGCCCATCTGCCAAGCCATGTGGTTGAGGCCGACGCGGCCGCGCTCGGGCCCTGGGGCATCATCGCCGATTTCGACCAACGCGATTTCATGGGAGGTCTCCACGTTGGCCGAGAGGAAGGTGATGCGGGGCATGCGGTTGGTGACCGTGAGGCCGAGGATGTCGCGATAGAACTCCTCGGAGCGTTCCTTGTTCCTGACAAACATGTTTACGTGGCTGAGTTGAATGGGTTTTACGGTCATGTTGCCTCCTTGTCTTGGGCCTCCTCTTATAGGAAGCAATGTAGCTTCGATGCTACCGTTTGGCGTATTTGTTGTCAATTAACTGCCGCGAGCGGTCACCATGTTCCGGAGGCGGTCGAGGGCGAGCTTGATGTTGTCTTGTGAGGTGGCATAGGAGAGCCGGACATAGCCCTCGCCATACTCGCCAAAGCCGGTACCGGAGAGGAGGGCGACGCCTGCGTCGAGGGCCGCTTCCTCGAACTGGGCGCTGGTCATGCCGGTGCCCTTGATGGATGGGAAGGCGTAGAAGGCGCCCTCGGGGTCGGGGCAGGTGACGCCGGGGATTGCACGGAGGCCATTGGCGATGAGATCGCGTCGGGACTTGAACTCCTGGGTCATAGCAATCACCCGATCTTGGGGGCCTTCCAGTGCTTGGAGGGCGGCGCGCTGGGTGAAAGTAGCGGCGCAGGAGACGCTGTTGGCGGAGAGCTTGACGATGTGCTCCACGAGGGGCTCCGGGAAGACGCCGTAGCCCAAGCGCCAGCCGGTCATGGCGTAGCTCTTGGAGAAGCCATCGAGTAGGACGGTGCGCTCCTGCATGCCGGGGAAGCTCAGGATGCTGGCGTGTTCCCCGGTATAGACGATGTCCTTGTATATCTCGTCGGAGAGGATGTAGAGGTCGTCGTATTTGCGCACCATCTCGGCGATGGCCCCAAGCTCATCGGAGTTGAACACCGCGCCAGTGGGGTTCTGGGGGGAGTTGATGACGATGAGGCGGGTGTTTTCGTTGATGTTGGCTTCGAGGTCGTCGAGGTCAGGATGGTAGGCCTTTTCTTCGGGGAAGCGCATGGGGACGGCCTTGGCCCCGCAGAAGCGGACCATGGACTCAAAGACGGGGAAGCCGGGGTTGGGGTAGACGACCTCGTTGCCGGGCTCGGCGAGAGCGAGGATGGTGAAGAACATGACGGGCTTGGCCCCGGGCATGACCACCACGGAATCTGGGGAGAACTCGACGCCACGGATGGGCCCGGCATCCCGGGCGATGGCATCGCGGAGTTCGGGAAGGCCGGCAGTAGGGCCGTAGTGGGTGTAGCCCTGATGGAGGGCGTCGGCCCCGGCACCGACGACGTCCTCGGGGGTATCGAAATCGGGTTCACCGATCTCCATGTGAACGATATGCTTCCCTTGGGCCTCAAGGGCGCGGGCTTTGGCGAGCATTTCAAAGGCAGCTTCCGTGCCTAGGTCATCCATGCGGCTGGCGAGTTTCATTTATTGTTCTCCCATGGGGGTGGTGATGTGGGTTCGGGGGCGTCACCTATAGATAGGCTCCATGAGTCTCATGTATTCAAGGACATCTTCCAAGTCGGCTTCGATCTCGCTGACATCCAAGAAGATAGTGCGTTGGTAGTAGTTGCTGTGCAGGCTCTCTGCTGATCGAGCCAGTTGCACCAAATGCCTATGCTCGCCCAGTCTCCTCCCAGCTTCCCGAACGACGCGCCGGAAGTCCTCATGGCGCTCGTATCGCATATTCATAGCCTCTGCGGCAGCTTTGGCAACATGTGAGGCGGCGCCCCATCCTTTTTCAGAGGCTTGGTGCAGGTCACCGTCCCGCAGATAGCCCTGTGCCCTCGCCAAGAATTCGCGACTTTTGTCGCTGTGATCACTAATGGCATCAAAATCCGTTGTCACCGCGGCCCTAACCTTCCTTCGAAACTAGGGAGAATACCGAAACGTGGACTCTTACAGACTAGCAGGCAATGGCGAGTCTCGTCTATGTGTATCCCCAACTCAGGGTAGCCTGCCCGCAGTCGCCTATGACGATGCCAGGGCGTCGTGCCGCACATGCTCATGGCCCCGTCGAGTTCGTCGCGGAGCACGGTAATGACTTCCACGACAGCTAAACCGAGGGATTCTGTTATCCTGAAATGTTCGAGCTCGCAGCAACGGCTTTCTGTAAGTGCCACAAGCTCGGCGAGGGCATGCACCCTTTCCTCCAGGTTCATTCGTCATCATCTTCGATCGGTGATACTAAGGTATCATAGGTAACTGCGTTAGTTGGCTGCGTGTCTCGACCCAATAGGGAACGTAATCTTTCCTTCAGCCGGGTTCGCCTTGAGTCGCAAAAGTCCATAAAGCCGCCCAAGTCGTTCGGGACTGAACCTAGCAAATGACGATCTTGATAGTCGGCTCTGCCATTGGAGTCTGGAAAGGTTTGAAAAAGCCAACGTGCCGGCATCGTGGCACCCTTCTCGAGATTTTTCGGACCTTCCAATAACTGAAGGTTAGGAAGCCTATCGATGCTGACTTTGATGGCTTTCCCGTTTTCGTCCGTAATACCCGCACTCCTGAGGACGGGCCCGGTCAGCTGCGCCCTTGGGAATATGTGGTCAACGTGGAACTGGTATCGCAAGTCTACGAAAGGAAAAAGCAGAGATAGCAACGCAAAGGTCAGTTTATCTCCGTACAGCATATCGACAAGGCTATCCAGTTCCTCCTCCTGGAATAATAGAGATTTCCCACGTTGCGCCATAGTGCTACGGATTCGCTCCGTGGGAAATCCGTTAGAGTGGTCTTCTTTGATGACATCACGGAGACTAGTAAGGAGGGTGTCCAGCCCACTGCCCCAGACTCCAGACTTCAATAGACTCCGCACCAACCACTCGCGAATCGCCCGCCTGTCGCTCTCGAAACTGCTGTGCGTCAAGAAAGATTCACTGAGACCGCGCTTGTAAACGTAGTATGCAATGGGCAAAATAGCGTTGCTTGCATTTAAGTTCTGTGCATTGAACCCAAAATCCGCTACAAGTCTAACGGTTAGCGCCAGGGATCCCTTGATGGCGTCCCACTTATCCTCAAATAGGGCCATGTTCTGACGATTAAAATTTTCTACTCTGAACCCTACGCTGCCTATG
The DNA here is from genome assembly GCA_965204245.1 of Dehalococcoidia bacterium. Classification (GTDB taxonomy): domain Bacteria; phylum Chloroflexota; class Dehalococcoidia; order Lucifugimonadales; family JAAXIE01; genus JAAXIE01. The sequence continues at coordinate 251,674 of CBDBED010000002.1, read as the reverse complement.
TCACTTAACATCAGGCCAGCCTTGAGCACAAGGTCTTTGGAAAAAGCAAACCCGGCACCAGTGCCGTTGAGTTCATCTACCAGCCCGTGTATCTCTTCGCGAGCATCGTGACTCGCCCACTGGGCGACCGCGACCGACAACAGAAGGTCAGAATAAGATAGAATGGTAGCTCCGTTGTTTGTCCGTATAAAGATCTGTAGGACCTTCTCCAATTGTTGGCTTCTTTCCTCGTAATAGGCTACCAAGTGTCTGGTATGGACAACATGATAGAGAGTGTTGAGCGTCTCGTAGGCTTGGTCAACTTGCTCTTGTGGAAGCCGTTGATTGAGCCAACGAACCATAGGTGGACCATCGCTCATTGATAGTATGTCCTCTACCCGGAACCAACATTCGCGGTCGGTAGCAGCCTCCAGTTGTTCATCGGTGAGGAACCGGAAGCGATAGTTTAGGCCAGACTCATCTTCTTCTGGAGGTTGCCAAAGCAAGTCGAGGTAAAAGTACCTCTTGGGGAAGGCGTTCGGGTTGTTCCACCATAGACGCGGGAGTTTCCACGTCATGCTACCCCGCAGCCCGATGTTCAGGGCAGTCAATCGCTGCTGCCCGTCCAAGACCGCTGTGAGAGGCTGGTTGTGCATTACAGGCAAGGGGGGACAATGAGGTTGATCCCTCTCATGATAGTTGAGGACGAAATCATAGAACTTGTACTTGCCACTATTCTCCGGTTCCACGCGCCAGTACAGGAAGGTGCCAAACGGATATCCCTGCATCAAGCTATCGAATAGCCTTCGTATCTGCTCAGGCCGCCAAACGAATTCACGCTGGATAGCAGGCAATACTATGTTATTACGTTGGATATCGTTCAGAATGTCTCTTATCGTGCCGCCAGTCTGGTACATAAGGCTTTCCTTCCAATGCAAGTTCCATAGATTCGCCCCTTAACGGAACCCCTCCGCCTGCGGAAACAACCCCAACAAAGGCGACACAGTCCCAATCACGTCCCTATCAATGGAATCAATAGTGGGGCGGCCGCACATGCCCATGGCCCCGTTGAGTTCGTCGCGGAGCATGGTGATGACGGCTTGAAGGCCGGCCTCGCCGTCGACGGCGAGGCCCCAGAAGATGGGGCGGCCCATGAGGACGGCGCGGGCGCCCAGGGCTAGGGCCTTTAGGATGTCGGTGCCGCGGCGCATGCCTCCATCGAGGTAGACCTCGATGCGTCCATCCACTTGGTCGACGACTTCCGGCAGGACCTCGATGCTGGCGAAGGTGGTGTCGAGGTAGCGGCCTCCGTGATTGGAGACGATGACGCCCTTGGCCCCGTATTCGGCGCAGCGGCGGCCGTCGTCGCCGCGCATGATTCCCTTGACGACGACAGGCAGGCGGATGTTGGAGGCGAGCCAGTCGAGGTCGTCCCACGTTGCTGCCGGGTCGCGGATATCGCGTGGGCCAGCGGGAGCGTCGGCCCCGAAGGCCGAGGTGTGGGTGCCCAAATCAATCTTGGAGTAGTTGGGGGAGACGCCGCCGACATAGTTGTTGCGTATGTTGCGCTCGCGCTTGGGGGGCACCTTGGCGTCGGCGGTGAGACACAGGGCACTGTAGCCCGCTTCCTCGGCGCGGTTGGCCATTTCGAGGGTGAGTTCGCGGTCCTTGAAGAGGTATTGCTGGAACCAGATGGGGCCGGAGGACTCGGCGGCCACGTCCTCCAAGGTGCGGGAGGCATGGGAGCTGAGAATCATCACCGTGCCCATGGCACCAGCGGCGCGGGCGGTGGCTATCTCGGCCTCATCGGAGGCCATGGAGTGATGGCCTGCAGGGTCGAGCATGAGGGGCAGGCTGATGGGCTGGCCCAGAACGGTGGTGGAGAGGTCGCGCTGGCTGATATCGACCATCATGTTGGGTCGGAGCATGATGGAATCGAGGACGGCGCGGGTGCGGCGGATGGTTATCTCGTCGGTGGCCCCGCCTTGGATGTAGTCGTAGTCGGGCTTGTTGATTCGCTCTTTGGCGAGTTCTTCGTATTCGAAGAGGTTTACGGGAGAGTCGGCCATGGGTCACCTCTCAGAGCGCAGGGTGGATTTCTCTCGGGAACGGCCCCCCATGACAAAAAGTCCTTGCGCGGGGGACTTGGTGTTTGCGAGTCTAGAAGTTGCAGTTCGGGGCGTCAACGCCAAGCAGTGCGCCCCCGGACTGAAGGTCGGCAGGCTGCAATACAAGCCTGCAATAGTAGGCGCAGAGCGGGCACGGATGCGATGTAGTCGTCTAACGAAACTTCACATCGACCGACTCGTGCCGGAATTCCAGAGAAGAGGGAGGCGGAGCACTCGTGGAGATGATGGGGAAGGATGTGGCGGAGCGAATGTATTGGTACCAGTCCCGGCAGGGGCGGTTTGTGGTGGTGGAGCCGAGCATCGAAGGCAAAAGGATTGCGCTTGGGTCGATGCGAGAACTACAGGAGCATCGGGCGGAAGCGAGGTTGGGCGAGTTGTGGCAGATAGACCGCCCGCCGAGCCGTAATCCGAGATACTTTTTCGACATGGAGAGCGGGAAGTGGAGACTACCGGCGCGTCACGGAGGATGGGACAGGGCCTACACCCACATGGCATTCGGGTTCGCGGTGGGCCTGACTCTGGCATTGGCCGCATTGGTGGCGTTCGTACTGGAGGCGGAATATGTATGGGCCTCCGGCATAGTGGCACTGGGTAGCCTTGGAGGTCAGTGGCAGGTGAGCAGACTTTTCGTCGCGTATGAGATGACCGAAGACGACGCCATCAACGACGAGGAGTACCGTGACATAGGCGGGTATACGTGGGGCGTTGCGGGAGGCAACGCCGTGTCCCTGTCCCTGCTCACAGCAGGACTGATGGTGACGCTGGGGTGAGGGTGGAAGCGGCTTGGGGAGACGGCCACGGGCTTTGTTGCATTCCACGGGCCCGTTGCATTTGGACACCCGGCGGGGCGCACACTTAACGCCTATGTCTGTGGGTGGCAGTGTTCCCCCTTTTACGGCTACAGCTCCAACCTCGTACGCTCCGTTCCCCGGATTATGCGCTTGACTACCGTGATTGGTGGCGGAAGGCTTCCCGCACCACGTCTCCGTCGAAGAGGCTGGCCACTTCCCCGGTGGTGGCGTAGTTGTAGAGGGCTGCTTTGTATATGCCGTCCAGAGTGGCAAACAGGACTGCCACAAAGGCCACGAGGGCCACGCCTACGAGAACGGCCGTAACGATTCCGGCAGTGCCGAGGGGCGACAGGACGAGGAACAGCAGGGCGCCGATGCCCGCCGCTATGAGGTAACCGAGGATGGCAGCGATACCGAGACCGAAATTGGCGACCACCTGCTCGCCCCAAGTGCGACGGAGCAACCCGAAAGAGGTGCGGAAGGCATCGGGGACCGACCGGTGTTCAATCACGATGAGAGGCACGACAAAAAAGGTAACAAGAGTCCAAGCGGCCCCAAGGAGGCCAACGATTATCTGGCCGATGATGCCGGAAACGCCTCCCCGCTCGCGGGCCATGCTGTTGAGGATGTGGAGGATGAGGCCGACGGTGGCGGCGATGGCGGACCACATGAGGATGGAGATGATGCGGTGGAAGGCCCCGCTGAGGCCGGACCGGATATTAGGGTCTCCTCCAGCCAGCCTTTCATGGGCGGCGTATACGAGGGCGCTGTTGAAGAAGATGATGACGAAGTAGGCAAGGAAGTAGAAGAGGAAGGCGACGACGATGTCGGCAGCCCCAAAGTTACCTTCATCAATGCGGTCAAGGGCCCCAATGCCGATGCTGACCCCCATGAAGGCCAGCACAACGAGAACGACGCCGATGGAGGAGAAGATGGGGAAGAAGGCCAGTTCCTTGTCCACTGCCAGAACGTGCAGACAGAGTTTGACGAGCCGGAAGCTTCTACCGATGGTGGCGAACATGCTGGCGACTCCTCCTACTGTCCAATAGGCCGTCCAATGGGCAGCCCAATAGCCGCTGCCCGATGCCGGACTGGCTTTCACCGTTCAAGCGGCGGGAATGATAGCACAAGTGGGGAGGTCAAAGTCCTAGGTTAGCGGAACTGTACTCTGCGAGTTACTGGGGGTAACATGGGGCCAAAGCGGGTCCCTTGGGTTCGGGGATTTTCTGCATGATTTGGGGGAACGATAGTCTATGAAGTTCGGCGTCTTCTACCAAGTGCCGTGCGGGCCGGAGCAGTCGGTGGCGCAACGGTACCAGGATACCTTGGAACAGATTGAACTGGCGGACGAACTGGGGTTTGACCGGGCTTGGATTGCTGAGTTGCATTTCCGCGGCACCTTCTCCGTGATGCCCTCGCCCCTGATGCTGGCCGCCGTGGCGGCGCAGCGCACCAAGCGCATCCGGTTGGGCATCGCAGTGAACCTGCTGCCTCTGCACCACCCGGTGAATCTGGCGGAGGATGCGGCCACCTGCGATGTGCTGTCGGATGGACGGCTGGAGTTCGGCATCGGGCGGGGCACACGGCTGGCCCACCACGGCTTCGGCGTTCCGCAGGAGGACAGCAGGCCGCGCTTCATGGAGGCCTTGGACATACTGAAGAGGGTGTGGACCGAGGACCACGTGACCTACAAGGGGAGGTTCTGGGAAATAAACGACGTGTCTGTGGCACCGAAGCCCACGCAGAAGCCGTACCCGCCCCTGCGGATGGCCTCGAACAGCGCGGACACCTTCCCGCTGGCAGGGGAGTTGGGCCTGCCGGTATTCACGTGGATACTGATTAACCCGCTGCCGCGACTACAGGAGGGGTTAATCACGTACCGGCATGTGTTGAAGGAGAGCGGTCACCCGGAGCAGGAGGTGTCGCTGGCAATGCCGGTGTTCGTGCACCAAGACGGAGCGAAGGCGCAGGAACTGGCGAAGGCGAGCACCATGAGCTATATGCAAGAGGTGGATGCGATCCTCGGCCCGGGGCCGCGTCCCACTGATGAGACGGCTGCTGCGGGCGGACCGCGCTATCCCAACTACCTCAGCATTCCCTATGAGGACATACTGAAGAATACGGCCGTCTATGATGAGCCCAGCGCGGTCGAGGACCGGCTGCACAAGGTCAGCCATGCGCTGCGCAACGATGAGACGATCTGCTGGTTCAACTTGGGTGGACTGGTACCGCATGAAGAGGTGAAGAAGTCGATGAGGCTGTTTGCGGAGAAGGTTATGCCCAAGATGCACTAGGACCAACCCGTCAGGTTTCAGGGAATCCCTATGCCAGCTCAACCCTCAACGGACTAAAAGGCCTCAACGGGCGTAAGGAGGAGGAATGATGACCACTAGGGCGCCTTTCCTGAATCAAGCTTATGGGGGCTACCATCACCGCGAAGTCCCTTCGGAAGATGCCGAGCTTACGCATGTGGGGCCCGGCACTCCATGCGGTGAGTACTTCCGGCGCTTCTGGATTCCCGTGGCCCGTTCCGGAGACCTCAAGGACCTGCCGCAGCGCGTCAGAATTTTGAGCGAGGACTTGGTGGTGTTCCGGGACGGCAGCGGGAACACCGGCTTGATGGAGTTGCACTGTCCTCATCGGGGTACGTCGCTGGAGTTCGGGATCGTGTGCCGGACGGGGTTGCGCTGCTGCTATCACGGCTGGCTGTTCGATATCGACGGGCGCGTGTTGGAGACTCCCGGCGAGCCAGCCGACTCCACGCTGAAGGACCGGCTGTATCACGGAGCATATCCCACTCTGGAGTTCAAAGGGCTGGTGTTCGCCTACATGGGGCCGCCGGACAAGAAGCCCGTCTTTCCCATCTATGATACGTATGAACGGCCCGACCATGACTCTTGGGCTGGGGACACATGCACGCTTCCCTGCAACTGGCTGCAGGTGAAGGAGAACTGCATGGACCCGGCCCACCTGCTATTCCTGCATACCATCGTCAGCGAGCCACAGGTGGCGGCCCAAGTGGTGGAGGACTTCACCGAAAAGCCGGAATGGGACTACATGGAGACCCCAGTGGGAATGCTCTACCTAGACTCGCGCCGCGTGGACGACAAGGTGTGGGTGCGCATCGCCGACTTCCTGCCGCCGACATTGCACCAGTTTCCCCCCAGCGGCGTGCTCTTCCGGGAGGATGATCCCTACGGACGGCCGGACATGGCCATATATGCCACGCCTATTGATGACTCGAACACCCGGCTATTCTGGTTCAACCATACGAGAGAGGGCAGCGGGGAACCCGCGGGGTTGCCCTTCGGCCAGACGGCGGAGCGCCCTTACGAGGAACGGCAGCGGGTGCCTGGGGACTACGATGCCCAGTCTAGCCAGCGGTCCATAGCGCGACACGCGCTGGAACATCTGGGAAACTCGGACCGGGGGATCATCATGCTGCGCAACATGGTCAGGAGGGGGATCCGGGCTGTGCAGGAGGGAGAGGACCCCAAGGGCGTGCGGCGCGAGGACAACGGGACTCTGACGACTTACTCCCGTGATATTTCTGTGGAAGTGCCGCCAGCCGAAACCCCGGAAGCCGATCGCCTGCGGATACGCGAAGCCGCCCGCAAACTGGCAGTGGACCTGATCAACGGAACCACCGACTAGGAGGAAGACATGGGCAGGCTGGACAACCGCGTGGTAATCGTCACCGGAGGAGCCTTGGGCATCGGCAAGGCGTATTGCGAAGCCTTGGCAGGCGAGGGGGCCAAGATTGTGGTGGCCGACATCAATACGGCGGCTGCCGATGAGTTGGTCCGTGCGCTGACGGACGCTGGGCATGAGGCAATGACGGTGACCGTGGATGTGTCCGTGCCGGAGCAGACCGATGCCATGGCAAAGGCAACCCTCGACCGTTATGGGCGCATTGACGCCCTGATCAATAACGCTGCGGTGTTCCAGCGTCCCTCCATGAGCCGTGTGCCCTTCGACCAAGTATCAGTGGAGGAGTGGGACCGGCTGATGGCGGTGAACCTGCGGGGTACGTTCTTGGGGGCCAGGGCAGTGACCCCGTGCATGAAGGAGCAGAACGAGGGTAGCATCATCAACATCAGTTCGGGCACGGTGCATTTCGGAGCGGCCAACGTGGCGCACTACGTGGCGTCAAAGGCAGGCGTAATCGGGTTCACACGGGTGCTGGCGCGGGAACTGGGGCCTTGGAACATCAGGTGCAACGCGATAGCCCCCGGCCTCACCATCAGCGTGGACGACCCCGACGAGGCGCGCTTGGAAGGCGACCGCCAGCGTATGCAGGCCCGCAGCATCAAGCGCACGGAGTTGCCCACCGACTTGGTGGGGACTGCCATCTTCCTCTGCTCCCCGGACAGCGCGTTCATGACAGGTCAGACGCTGGCAGTGGATGGCGGGGCGACAATGCGGTAGTGGGGCCACGCCCTGGATTGTCGGAAATGAGCAGCAGTTTGAGGAATATGACATCCGCGGCATTGCTGGTCGCTATGACCTTCCTGCTCCTGATTGCCGTGGGCTGTGGTGGCGCCTCCGACGAGCAGACCTCCCAGCCCTTGAGGATCGGCCTACTGCTTGACTTCACCGGGTCTCCCCAAGCATCCAATGACAGGAAGAACGCTTTCGAGCTTGCGATAAAACACGTCAATGACGGAGGCGGCATACTGGGGAGGCCCGTCGAAGGGGTAACCGCCGACGCCACCCGTGACCCGTCGGTTGCAGTGGAAAGGGCCCTGCACCTTGTAGAGACCGAGGCCGTCCATGCCATCGTCGGCCCCAATGCCAGCTCGGCTTCGTTGCCAGTCGCCCAAAGAGTATCCGGAAGGCTATCCATCCCCACCATCAGCCCGTCGGCCAGTTCTCCCGAACTAAGCGAAGTGGAGGACAACGGGTACTTCTTCCGGACGACCCTCTCAGATACTGCTCAAGGGCCTGTGCTGGCGCGTGTGACCCGCGACCGCGGCTTCGACAACATTGGTATGGTCTACCAGGACGACTCCTACGGGAGAGGGCTGGCCGACGCCTTCGAGCGAGCTTGGGATGGAACGTTGCGCCGTGTCTCCGTAGGCACAACCCAGACCAACTTCCTCGTTGAATTGGAGCGCACCGCCGAGGCGGGGGCGCAGGCGTTGGTCGTCATCTCATTCGGCGACCAAGCCCTGTCCTTGGTGAGGCAATCCCTCGACCAAGGCCTGTACGAGCATTTCATCTTTGGCGACGCCGCCAAGCGCGAGAGCATTGTTAGAGAAATCGGCGGCGACAAGTTGGCGGGCATGTATGGCACAGCCGGAGCTTCCGCCCCCGGCAACGCCGCAACCGCCCAATGGGAATCCTCTTTCATCGAGGAACACGGCGAGTTGCCCGTTCTCGCCTACGTCAAAGAGACCTACGACGCGACGGTCGCCTTGGCTCTCGCAGCCCAAGCGGCCGCCACCCTCGACGGAGCCTCCATCCGAGACCATCTCCGCGAAGTTGCAGGGCCGCCGGGCGAGACCGTATTGGCCACACCCGCGGGAATAGCCAACGGCCTTTCGCTGCTCGCCGACGAACAAGCGATAGATTTCGATGGAGCCGCCAGCACTCTCGACTGGGACGACAACGGCGACCTCCGGCGAGGCCACATAGGCATATGGCGCTTCACCTCAGACGAGCGCATCGAAGACTTGGAAACGGTGCCTTACGAAAGATAGCCCCCACGCAAGCCAAGCGGGGGCCTGCGCAGATTGATGCCCTAAGAGACGACGGTGGGGGCTGGACTAGGCGGGCGCGGGATTGCGGTCGTCTATGGGGTGCCCGTATACGGCCCCCGACCTTCGTCTCGGACTCTCAAGGTCTGGCTAGAGATGCTCAATAAGTCTGGGAGGACGACGCACGAGGCGTTGGTCAACGGGATCGACCATCAGATTGAAGATTTCCAAGGTCGTAGCTCCCAACAGGTAGATGTCTTCACGGCCAAAGTTCACCGGGCAAACCCATTGTTGACCGTCATAGTACAGCCGCGCCTGCGCGGTACTCCAAACCTGAGTGGAGCCGTCCGCGAGTTCCACTATTTCGTCTCGCAGAGGCTCCACGTCCAGTTGGTCCAGCAGCGATGCGGGAAGAGTGGTATGCGTGGCGCCAGTATCCACGGTGGCTTCCAACGTCACCAGGTCGCCTCCGTTGAGGTTTCCCACTCCGATGACTACTTCAAATGTTCCCAAGAGCTAGCTCCAAAGCTCCTATGGCTAGGCAGGGTCCAGGGCCAAGGGTTGCATAATGTCCATCAGGGTTTCCACGTGGTCCAGAGATAGACCGATTGCCTCAGCATCGAGGAACCTCTTGCGTTCGTAGTAGTTGCCATGGAGTTGGTTGGCCACTGCGCTTAGCTGGAGCACCTCGTCTCTGCCTGTCAAGCGGCGGACGTTGTTCAGGACGACATTGAACTGGTGGTGCTTCTCATATTGCCAGTTGTTGGCGTGGGCCACTGCTTTAGCCATGTGGGAGGCGGCGCCCCAGCCTTTTTCGGACGCTTGGTGGAGGTCGTCTTGGGCCAAGTATTGCCGGGCTTTTTGCAGAAAGTCCCTCGACTGTTGGATGTAGTCTGGGACGGTATCTCTGTCTTCCATAGTTCCCCCAAGACTCCGGTCCCATCTTGAGGTTGGCGTGGGACCGTGGACCGGACTTTGAATATGTTGCCATTTCGGCTAGGCAGGGTCGAGAGCCAAGGGTTGCATAATATCCATCAGGGTTTCCATATAGTCTAGAGAGAGGCCGATGTCCTCTGCGTCGAGGAACCTCTTGCGCTGGTAGTAGTTCCCGTGGAGGTCGTTGGCTACGCCTCTCAACTGGAGTACCTCATCGCGGCCTGTCAAGCGACGGACGTTGTTCAGGACGACATTGAACTGGTGGTGTTTCTCATATTCCCAACCGTTGGCGTGGGCCACTGCTTTAGCCATGTGGGAGGCGGCGCCCCAGCCTTTTTCGGACGCTTGGTGGAGGTCGTCTTCCGCCAGGTATTGCCGGGCTTTTTGCAGAAAGTCCCTCGACTGTTGGATGTAGTCTGGGACGGTATCTCTGTCTTCCATTGTTCCCCCAAGACTCCGGTCCCATCTTGAGGTTGGCGTGGGATCGTGGACCGGACGAAGGTATTACGCGTTGCCAGTATACACCTAGGCTCGGGACGGGATGTACCTCGGACGGCCGGTTTCGGGGAGGAGGAGTCCTGAGATCAAGAGGCTCCAAGAGAGCACCGCGAACAGCGCGAGGCCGGGGACGTACGTGTCGAGGTAGTCGGTGGAGAACCCCACCACGAGGGGAGAGGCGAAGGTGAAGATGCTGCCGACGCTCAGCAGGGTGCCCAGCATGACAGCGGCTTGGGTCTCGGTAGCACCGGGCACCTCCATGGGTATTGTGAGAAGGGCAGGCAGGTAGAACCATGAGACGAACCCCAAGGCGATGACGGCAGGGTATACGCCGGGGGTGCCTGCCAGCAGGATGGCGCCTAGGCCAGCGAAACCGGCCATGGCTCCGGGCAACACCAAGAAGGGCCGTCGCCTGCTCACTCTCAGGGTCAGGACGCTGGCAGCCACCAGCGTGACCACCCCCGTCAGTGAGACCAGCCCCGTCAGGGCTCCGCCTTCCTCAAGGGTCGCCCCATGCACCTCATGGTAGAACGCGGGCAGCCAAGCTAGCGAGGCAGTGTACAGAGCGTAGGGACCAGCGTCGGCCGCTGCCAGCAACGCGGTGGTGCGGGAGCGCATCACCTGCAGGAACATCCCGAAGGGAAGGCGCGGGGCCGATACAGGGGCATCCTTGCTCTCACGCAGCATCACAAGCTGCCAGCCGACGGCGGCCACCAGGGCAGCGCAGCCAAACAAACTCAGGGATGCTTTCCACCCCAACTCGGCAGCAATGCGGGGCGCAATGAAGGAGGAGATGGAGACGCCGATGCTGATGGAGACGAGGAACATGCCGTTCATGAAGGGAAGCTCGCTGCGACGGAACCTCTGCATCAACAAAGGGGCGACGGCGGTTATCAGCAGGGCCAAGCTGAACCCGTACGCGATGCGGGTGACCAGCAGGATGTAGAAGTTATCCGCGAAGACGCTCAGTGCCGGAACGGAAGCCATCAGGGCGGCTAGGGTTACAAGAGTCTTGGGGCCAAGCCTGCCCACCAGCAAACTGCAAGGTATCCCCATGAGCACATGCATTAGAGGGACTACAGAGGTAAGCAGACCGGCAGCGCCCCGGCTGATGTCGTAGTCCTCGATGACGAGGGTGACCACCGGAGCAACGGAGAACTGGCTCATGGCCACGGTGATGGTAACCACCGCGAACATGGCCCCGATAACGAACCGGTATCGCCTGGGCCGCAGGTCTATGGCAGGGGCGTCCGGGTCTCCGCTGGTCTGCGAGCTCACAGGGGATAACCACCCATGACCCGCATTGCCTCTTACAGTCCTGCTTGATGACGCGCTTGGTCTACGATGTCTACGCCGACGGATTCGCTCCAAGCAGCAAGAATCCGCTGCACCACCGGGCCGGGCACATCGCTGTCCAGAGAGCGGTTGTCGATGCGGGAGACAGGTAGGGCGCAGTAGATGGTGTTGGTCAGAAAAGCCTCGTCGGCGGTGTATGCATCATAGGGCTGCAAGTCTTCCTCGGACACCGGAATACCCAAGCGCTCGGCCAAATCGAAAATGTCGAGACGGGACACACCCTGTAGGATGCTGCGGTCATTGGGGGTGCGGATTACGCCGTCGGTGACGATGAAGAAATTGCCGGATGTGTTTTCCGAGATATACCCGTCCAAGTCCAACAACACAGCTTGGGCTTCCGGGTCCATGTCGGTGGCTTCCAGTTCGGCCATGGAGAAGTTCATGCGGCTGTAATGCTTGAGCTTGGGCTCAAGGGAGTTGGACGAGTAGCTGCGGGTGCGCGGGAAGATTACAGGCACGCCGTCGGTGTACTGGTGGGCAAAGTCGCCGAACTGGATGGGCTTCACTTGTATGCAGACGGTGGGAGTGGCGGGAACATTGATGCGGGCGGACGCCGAGGCATAGCCGCGGACCAGGGTATGCCAGACGACGCAGTCGCCGCCGTCCGGGGGCGGGTTGCGACGTATTACATCGTGGGTGACCTCTTCCATTTCGTCCATGGTCATGCCTACGTCGATGCGGGCGTACTTGGCTGAGCGGTAGAGGCGGTCAATGTGCTCGCCAAGGCGGTGTACCCGACCGCCGAAGGTGCGCGCCACATCGTAGATGGTGTCGCCCCTGCGGAAGCCACGGTCTGAGATATGGATCCTGCATTCTTCGTCAGGTACGAACTCGCCATTGAAGTAGGAAATGAGTTCCGCCATCACGTCACCTCTCTAAGTATGGATTCGGACCCTTGGCGCCATCAGGCAGCCGTGCCATATATCTGGTCGGGCACAACGATGATTATCGAGCGTTGGTCGTCGCGCATGGCTTGATCGTACTCGTCCCAATTGGGATGCTCCGAACCGGAGCACGCCCGGTAGGCATCGCGCAGGGCCATGCGGAACTCCTCAGCCTCGGTGTTGCCAGCAGACATGATCTGCGCCCGTCCTTGCAGCACAACGAACCCCCACCAGCTTTCCTTGGAGACAAGCAGAGTGCAGCGGGGATCGCGTCGCAGGTTCTTGAGCTTGGCCCGGCTCTCGGTGACGGTGAAGCAGATGCCGTCGCCCATGGGGCCGCAACTCACGATGCTCATCTGCACCGAACCATCCCGCCGGAAGGTGCTGAGCACCCCTCGGTGAGTGGTCTTGGCGAATTCGACTACGTTTTCAGGGAGCATTGGGCCTCTTTCTTTAAGTTATGGAGTACGTTAGCCTGCGCTCTAACTCTGCCAAGGCCGCATGGTCTCTGGCAAACCTGACAAATCCACATCCACAAAACCCCATATACCGTCCGCGTAGTCCGGATTGTCTTGGTACTCCTCCAGCGGCCTCTCGTGGGGCACCGCTTGACCCTCCAGCAAGTACCCCTCGATGTGACAAGCTATCGACTCTTGGGCGTTAGCAAACGCCTCGTCCAAGGTATCTCCACCTGAGAAACAGCCGGGCAGACCTGGCACAGTTACCCCGTAGCTACTGCCGGGATCCTTATGCACTACGACTGTGTACCTCATATCACCCTCAGCAACTGCCATCCATCACAACCTGTCCTGCAAAAACCGCAACAAACGCGGAGCAAGAAACCCCGGGTGACTCCGCGACTCCTCCAATGGGTCCGACATCCAGAAGTGGGGCGCTCCCGGCACGATGACGGTGCGGGTGAAGAAGCCCGCCTGCTTCAGCGAGTTAACGAATGCCTCGGACTGGGTGTGGCGGTCAACGATGTCGTCCTCATCGCCCCATACAACTAGGAAGGCCGTCTGGTTGTTGTCTACCGTCGTATAGGTCATGGGGGAGGCCTCATAGAAGAGCCACTTGCTCTCCATGGGACTCTTCCCCAGCAGGTTCTGTGTAATCTGGTCCATGGGACGGCTTGTCTGGTCGTGTTCCCACTGGGCCATCATGTCATAGACCCCATAGATGCCTATCACGACCTTTACCGAGGTGCTCACGCCCGCATAGGGGTCGCTGGGATAAGCATCGGCAAAGATGGGCGAGTCGCCCGCCAAGGCAGTCATGGCACTGAGGTGTGCCCCTGCCGAGTCGCCGATCATGCCGATGCGGTCCGGGTCGATGCGTAGCTCCTCGCTCCTGCTCTTGAGGAACTGTACTGCTGCCCGGGAGTCGTGGACCGAGGTGGGATAGCGGTTCTTGTCGCCTTGCAGCAGGCGGTAGTTCACGGAAAAGACGGCATATCCCCGTTCTGCCAGCCAAGGCCCCCAATACTGGTAGCTCTGGGACGAGCCCAGCTTCCAGCCTCCCCCGTGAAGGGCGACGAGAGCGGGGAAGTTGCCGGGTCCGTCCCCGTTTCCGGCAGAAGGCCCGTTTTCGCTAGGCGAATATAAATCTCCCGTCAGGGACTCGCCGTCGTGGACGCCGAACTCCATGTCTCGCTGGATGGTCACCTGTCCCATGCCACACCTCAACGAAAAAGATAGGCCGCCTGATGCACTGCTTACGCTAGCATCGGCAGGGTGCTGGGTCAATCGAAGAATGTCATGCCCCCCTGACATTCTTCGATTGACGCCCCTCGCCAAGCCCTGCTAGCCTCAATCTAAAGAGCCGAAGGGCACCGGCTAAAGAGCGGAAGGATACCGGGAAGTCGGCAGGGGACTCACCCCGCAGGGGCGCCCCTGTCTTTCTTTTCGCGCCCCCAAGGACGCCATCAGAGGACGCCATGATAAGAAACCACTCCGCAACCAAGCAACCCGATTTTGTCGCACCCCCCAATACCGGTGCGCACCCTCCTATGGAGCCAAATCAACCCGCCGCCCGCCGCCATAACTGTATTCCTTTACCTGCCAACACTGCGCCGCCACGACGAAATCCGCCAACTCCCAACCCCGCCCCAATTCCCCGCCGTCCGCCCTCCATTCTACACATGTGTCAGCTACGGCTCAGATATGACCATTCGACACTTTCTACACCTCTCAGATACGAAACAACTTGCTCCAGCTACAACGGGTGTCGAATGCCCCTATCTGCGTGTCGACGCCAACCCGTCCAACATCCCCGCCCCACAGCCACGACGAAATCCGTCAATCACGTTTGGCGCCCCAAAATCCGCCCCGTGCAACCCATTTGTCAGCTACGGCCCAGATACGACCATGAGACGAATGAGACGCCTCCCGGATACGAATAAAATCGTTCCAGCTACGAAGAGCGTCTCATGCCCCTATCTGGCAGGTCGCAGCCTCCGCCCCGGTTCCCGCCCTGTAAGCCGTGACGCATCCTTACGAAATCCGAACTCGTTCCAACGGTTATAGCCATCAGCCGGCTCCGCTCGCCATCCCCACCCACCAGGTCCATACCCCTTGCTCAGCATGCCCAAGGAGCATCCACGCCTCCCCCGAAAGGAGAATCGAGTGACCCTAGAGAGCATGGAACTTTTCCCAAGCCCCCGCCGTCCTGTGAAGTGAGAGGGGTGCGAGCGCAAATCGGGCACATGAGGAGGAGTCGGTGATGATGTGGAAGCTGTTCGCGTCTGCTATCTGGGTGCTGCTGTTGGCGGCTTTGGTAGCTTGTGGCCGTCCGGAACCTGACGTCATTCATGGGCCGGTCATCAAGCCCTCATCGCCGACAGCTACGGCAGTCGCGCCCATAAAGCCCGCCGTCAACCCGACGCCCACCGCCGTACCCACTCCCACCATCGGACCCGTGCCGACGCCATCGCCCATTACCACGGAACCACCTGATTCTGCTGCCAGCCCCCTCCCAACCCCGGCGTCCGAGCCCGTCCCCACCATTGGGCCAACGCCTGTGGCCGTACCCGTTCCGAGCTTGGTGGTCGACCCGACCCTGGAGCCTGACAGCTACGTGGTAGTCGCACCCAAGACCCTGCGTGCCGGCCACATCGAACAGGTGTCAGTCTCCCTTTTCAGTGAAGACCAACCTGCTTCAGGCACCGTGCAACTGAGCCTCTACCGCGGCAGTGCCGAGATAGCAACGGCATCAGCCACCATCGAGGGCGTAGGCCCCATAGACCTGCCCGTGCCAAACGTCGAAGCCGGGACCTACGAACTGGAAGCAACCATAGAGGGAATCGAGGAAAGCAGGCGGGCCCCTGTGGACGTGCAGGATGGCCTGCTCCTTCTGTTGGAAACGGACAAACCCATCTACAAGCCCGGCCAGACCGTCCACATACGTGTCATGACCCTGGACCTTGGGCTCAAGCCGCTACCTTCCAGCACCGCCATAGAAGTGCAGGACGCCAAGGGCATCAAGGTGTTTAAGAAGGATGTGTCCACCGACGGCTACGGCATGGCCACGGTCGACCTGCCTCTTTCCACCGAACCGAACCTAGGCGTGTGGAAACTGACGGCCTTTTCTGGAGACCAGAGAACGCAACTGGACGTGCGGGTGGAAGAATACGTGCTGCCCAAGTACGAGGTGTCGGTCACCACCGAACGGGATTGGGTCCTGCCAAACGAACCCATCAAGGGCACCGTGAAGGGCGAGTACTCCTTCGGCAAGCCCGTACTGGGCGAGGTGGAAATCGTTGCCTTGCGCTACGTTGGGGTGTGGGAGGAATACGCCCGCTTCACCGCCAACCTCAATGACAGAGGTGAAGCCGCTTTCGAGTTGCCTCCAGTGGACTATGTGGCAGGCGTGCCTCAAGCGGGCGGCCAAGGCAACGTCACCCTGGAAGTGACAGTGGGTGAAAAGAGCACGGGCTACGAGGAGAGCGCCACACAACTGTTCACGGTGGCGGCTGCTCCCGTCGTGCTGAAAGTCATCCCCGAAAGCAACGTGTTCAAACCCGGCTTGGAGATGGGTTATCTCGTGGCGGCCCAGACTCCCGGCGGTCAGCCTGTGGATACCGAGGTGGAGTTGCGCTTCTCATACCTCAACGAGGAATTCCACGAGAGCGCTACCGAGACCCTGCGCGTTGCCACGTCCAATGGCAAGGCCCTTGTGAAGACCAGCCCGCCCTCCGACGCCATATCCCTCGATGTTGTAGCCGACGCAAATCCCGGATTCACTAGCCTGACTCTGCGCGCTGGTCATTCCCCTTCCGGTCATTTCATACACTTGGAGCAGGTCTCCGAAGGCGACATCGAAGTCGGCGACGCCATCCACTTCCGGGTGAATTCGACCCAAGAGGCCCGGAATTTCTACTACGAGGTCCTTTCAAGGGGCGCGGTGCTGTTTACCAATGTTTCATCGGGCCCTGATATCCGGTTCCCTGCCAGCCACATGATGGCCCCATCCTCACGTCTCCTTGTGTACCAGATTCTTCCCAACAACGAGATTGCTGCCGACTACCTGCCCTTCAGCGTTCAAGCCTCCTATCCCCATCAAGTAGAGGTTGGGTTTAATGAAGAGGAAGTGCGCCCCGGCAGCGCGGTAGATATCGACATTCAGACTCAGGGCGAATCCCGGGTCGGTCTGGTAGCCGTGGACAAGAGCGTGTTCATACTTGCGGAAAACAGGCTCAACCTGCAGCAGGTCTTCAACGAACTGGAGAAGTTGTACTTGGCGCCGCAGGTGGAATTGCACGAAGCGAGATTCATTGACCCGTGGTTTGCCGGAGAAATAGGAACCCGGGGTGCGTCCGAGACATTTGAGGAAGCGGGCGTGGTGGTGCTGAGCAACAAGGAAGTGCCGTCAGGAGAGGAGTTCCAGGGGCCGCTTGCGATGGTCGTGGCCGCTCCCGTGGCCGAAGAAGCCCGGGCCGCCCCGACCCCCGCACCGGCGCCAGCTCCCGCGGCGGTGGCACCCGACGACGCGACTGCCCAGGGAGGCTTGGCCGAGGTGCAACGGGTGCGCCAGTTCTTCCCCGAAACCTGGCTCTGGCAGGACGTGACCACCGACGCCAGCGGCTCGGCCTCCGTCGCTGTGGAAGCCCCCGACAGCATCACCACTTGGATGCTCCGGGCCGTGGGAATGTCCAAGGAACACGGGCTGGGCATCGGCGAAGACCAACTGCGCGTCTTCCAGCCCTTCTTCCTGACCGTAGACCTGCCTTACTCCGCCATACGCGGCGAGGAACTGCCGGTCAAAGTCGCCCTGTTCAACTATCTGGAGACGCCACAGCAGATATTCGTGGAGATCGAGGACAGCGAGGACTTCGACCTTCTCGATGACCGCGTCAAGTCCGTCAGCGTAGACGCCAGCGACATCGGAGGCACCGAGTTCAAGGTTCGCCTGAACCAACTGGGCACAGTTCCCATCAAGATTACGGCCCGCAGCGCGGAAGCAGCCGATGCCGTCATTAAGGAACTGCTGGTAGAGCCCGAGGGCATACCCGTGGAGGAGGTGAGCAACCTGGTGTTGTCGGCAGGAGACAGCCATGTGTTCGACCTGCGGCAACCTAAAGGCGCGATAGTGGGATCGGAGCGGGCCTACGTGGCCCTGACTGGCAGCCTCATGACGCAGACCATTGAGGGCTTGGAAGGCCTGCTGCAAATGCCCTTCGGCTGTGGCGAGCAAAACATGATTCTGTTCGCGCCCAACGTCTTCGTCGCCCGCTACCTCAGGGAGACGGGCCAGTTGAAGCCTGAAGTTATGGCCAAGGCTGAGCACCTGATGCTGGTCGGCTACCAGCGTGAACTCACGTACCAGAGACACGACGGCAGCTTCTCCGCCTTCGGCGACAGCGACGAGGACGGCAGCCTGTGGCTCACGGCCTTTGTCCTCAAGACCTTCGCCGAGGCACGAGAGTTGATGTACATCGACCCGGCAGTGTTGGCTGCCTCCTCCAACTGGATTGAGAAACACCAGCGGAGCGACGGCTCCTTCGAGAACGTCGGTTTCCTGCACCACCAGGAACTGCTGGGCGGCTTGCAGGGCAAGGATGCCCTGACGGCATACGTCGCCATAGCGTTGCTGGAAGCTGGCAGCCAAGCCGCCGCGGACAAGGCCATGGCCTATCTGGAGGGCCGCCTGAACGGCATGAACGACCCCTATACCCTCGCCATCACTGCCTACGCCATGGAACTGGCGGCCAGCCCCTCCAAGGACGATGCCCATAACAAACTGATGGAGTTGGCCCAGAGCGATGACGGCGCCCTCTACTGGGGTGGCGGCCCGTCGCAATTCCTCCCCAAGACCGCTCCCGGCCATCACTACACGAGTGCCGTGATTGAGACCACCGGCTATGCGCTCCTCTCTCTTGTGGAACGCGGCGACTTGGTGAACGCTGGCCGCGCTGCCAAGTGGCTTGCTGGCCAGCGCAATGCCTACGGCGGCTTCGGGTCGACCCAGGATACCGTCGTAGGGCTGCAAGCCCTGACAGCCTTCGCCACCAAGTCCCGGTCCGATGTGGACGCCACTATCGCGCTGGAGAGCGGCGACTGGCGCAAGGAGGTGCGCATCAACGCTGCCAACGCCGACGTGTTGCAGACCTTCGAGGTGCCTCCCTTGGACCTCCCGGTCACAGTGACCTCCGAGGGAATGGGAGATGTGGTGCTCCAGTCGGTGCTGCGGTATTCCGTACCCGACACCGGCACCGACGTGCAGCCGGTATTCGACATATCAGTGGACTACGGCACCGAAGATGTGGCCGTGGATGACCTCATCAACGTCGTAACCCTAATCCAGTTCAACCCAACCGAACCCGTGAAGGCCGGGATGGTGGTGCTGGATGTGGCAGTGCCCACCGGGTTCGAACCTGTGCGGGCGACCATCCAGTCCTTGGTGGAGGAGAATGCCAATCTGAAGCGGTTCGAAATCGCGGGGCGGAAGGTCATCCTCTACATTACGGACATGTCGCCCGGCGAGCAGTTGAGGTTCACCTTCCAAGCAAAGGCCAAGTACCCCGTGCAGGCCAAGGAAGTGGTCTCCCAAGTCTACTCCTACTACAAGCCCGAGCAGCGGGGAGAGGCCCTGGGTGGGGCGATTGTGGTCGCGGAATAGGGATGTGACCGCTAGCTACCATGGCACCGCTTGTACTTCTTGCCGCTTCCGCATGGGCATGGCTCGTTGCGGCCCAGCTTGCCGTGACGCTGCATGATGTTCCTGCGCTCCTCGCAGTTCTTGCAGGTGCAGGCAGGCGGATGGTCGGTGTACCAGTTGGTCCTGGGCATGGTCATGACGGCCGTTCCTTATCAGTAGATACGTTAGTGGGTTAATTGCTCCGATGGCACAGGCTCCGTTGCAGGTGCTTCAAGGTCGAACCTTCCTGCCACCAACTCATACGACGTCACCCTGGCTTGGAACTCATAGCAGTTGGTGACGATGCCCACGTCGGTGGTCTCGTAACGGGCGGCTGCCTGCACGATCTGTTCCTCCACCTGTTCCGGGTCCCCCACGATGTTGCCAACGGTATTGCGCTCGATATAGATGCGTTCATCCTCTCGCAGAGGGTAGGCTGCCGCCTCTTCCGGCGGCAGAAGCCCCTGACGCTCCCCCAGGGCCATGCGCAACCGGTCGATACGGCGGCTGGTGGCCAAGTATTCCGCCTCCTCACTGGTGGGAGCGCATATCACCTGAAGGGTGACGTTGACCTTGGGTTCCGACAGGAACGGGGAGGGCTTGAACTCCTCGCGGTACACGGAAACTGCCTGAGGGCCGTGAAAGCTGGTCATGCCGAAGAAGTCGGCAAAGGAAAAGGGAAGGCCGAGAACGGCGGCCAACTGGGCACTGTAATAGCTGGAACCCAGCAGCCACACCTCGGGGACTGATTCGGGTTCGGAGCCGGGTTGGGCGCGGATGCCAGCAAAAGCCTGCTCTCCCACGGCAGCGCCAGTGAGGTAGCCCATCAGGTCGGACACCTGCTGGGGGAACTTGTTGATGTCGGCCTGCGGTCGCGGGTACACCAACGCCGCCGAAGTAACCCGGTCACTGCCGGGCGCACGCCCGATGCCCAGATCAATGCGGCCCGGAAAGAAGGAGTCCAGGACCCGGAACTGCTCGGCCACTTTGAGCGACGAGTAGTGGGAAAGCATGACACCCCCGCTGCCGACCCGGATGGTGTTGGTGGCCCCGGCGATCTGGCCGATGAGGACTTCCGGAGCAGTCCCGGCAAAGGCCCCGGAATTATGGTGCTCGGCCACCCAGTAGCGGCTGTACCCCAGACCCTCCACGGTCTGCGCCAGCCGCACCGTCTCCCGCAACGCGTCGGCAGCCGAGCCTCCCTTACGAACAGGGGACTGGTCTACGACGCTGAGTTGATAGCCACTCGGCAAGGCCTGCTATTGCTCCGTTCCGGCTGGGGAGTCGATGCCCGACAGTCCTATTCTAATTCTGGGGTTCGTCAGCATGACCCAGTTCCTCGAGGCGTTGTCGCAGCCGATGGACTTCGGCTTCAGCTCTGTCAGCCCTAGCCGCCTCAGCCTCCCGGGCAGCGGCCTCGGCACGCCGGGCCGCGGCCTCCCGTCCGAGGGTGTTTATCCATTCACCCGTGGCACTGTCCCGCAGAAGGAACTCGCCGTAGCCTTCTTCGTCCACATGGTAGTAGAAGTCCAATCCCAGTACCTCGCTGCGGGACCACACTTCTCCGTTGTCGACTGTGTGCAGTTCGAGGCGCTCGTACTCGCCATTCACCAAGCGCTCGCCGACCATGGGCTCGCCGTAGTACTCGCCGGTGCGGTCGAAACGCCAGTATTCCTGTGCGCCCATGCCAGCGTAAATCTCGCGTTTTCGGCCCAAGTCGTTGGCGGCCGTGCTCTCCGATGCGGCCTCCAGCACGAAAGCGGGAGGCTTGCCCCACTCCTGTATGCGGTAGCTACGCCGGTCTCGCTTTATCGTCGGCACATCCACACCGAACACGACGTACCCGTCAGGGGCCACAACCGAGCCGGGGCGGGCAGAGTCGTAGACGAGGTTGGTCTCGTCCGAGACGAGCACCGTTGGGTCATCCTCATAGCGGGCCCGGATGCCGGACATGATGTAGTGGAGGGTGTCGTCCTGCTGCATGGCATCCTCGGGCGGCACAGGGTCATCAAGGAGGTCGTACCAAGGCGTTTCCACGCCCGTCAGCCCCGCTACTGCTTCCTTCCTGTTGGCGGTAGCCATGCCAAATCTCCAATAGGCCCGAATAAGATTGCGGTTATGATAGCACACGGGCGGCGGCCCAGAGGAGGCGACCCCTAGGCTACTGAATCGCGGCTGCCGGAGCGGCGGCTCGCTCGTTGACCAGCCTTCCATCGGCGAACCGGCCCAGCCCGAAGTGCTTGATCAAATCCGGTGTCTTCCCGGAAGCAATCAGAGAGGCCACGCTTTCACCCGCCGCTGGAGCAGCCTTGAACCCCCAAGTACCCCAGCCGCAGTTCAGGATGAAGCCGGGCATCCCTTCCACCTCTCCCATCAAAGGCGCATAGTCGGGCGTCATGTCACACAGACCCGCCCACTGCCGCAGGATGCGGGCTTCTCGCAGGCAGGGCAGCATCTCCAGAAGGTGGGAGGTGAGGGTCTGCAAGGCAGGCAGGGTTGACCGCACACTGTATCCGGGGTAGGGATTGACCGCACCCCCGATAACTACCTCTCCCCGGTCGGTCTGGTAGGCGTACACATGCAGATTGGCGGAGGAGATCGTTCGGTGCAGGATGGGTTTCAGAGGCTCGGTGACGCACGCTTCAAGAGGATAGGTCACTATCGGCAGGTCCAAGTCCACCATGCGGGCGACGGTCGAGCACCAACCCGCAGTGGCATTGACCACTGTCTTGCAGCGAATATCACCTTTGTCGGTGCGAACGGTCCAAGCCGAATCACCGTCACGCTCAATGGCGGTGACGTTGGTCTGGGGATGCAGTTCCGCCCCAAGGGAATCGGCCCCATGGCCGAATCCCCAGACCACGGCATCATGCCTTATGCCCCCCCCGGGAGGATGATACAGCGCCCCCAAGATGGGGAACTGCTTGCCCCGGCGCAGGTCGATGATCGGGACAAGCTTCTTCACCTCGTCTGCATCAATGAGGCGGCTGTCAACCCCCAGCGCCTTGTTGAACTCGGTGCGCATGTGCAACCCGAACATGGCGGACTCGGTATGGCCCAAGTCCAAGCGGCCGAACTGGCTGAACATCAGGTTGAAGTTGAGGTCCTGAGCCAGCTTCTCGTATAACCCAAGGCTGTGCCGGAAAAATGGGATGCCCTCGGGCGTGAGATAGTTGGCCCGGATGATGGCCGTCGTGCGCGCGCTGCCCCCGCCTCCAAGATACCCCCGGTCCACCACGGCCACGTTCTTCACGCCCTGCTTGCCCAGATAGTAGGCAGTGGACAGACCGTGGACGCCCCCGCCGATGATTACCACGTCATAGCTGTCGCGCAGGGTATGGCGTCGCCACATGGGAGTCTTGCGGAACAAACGGAACACGGTTCAGTCCTCTCCCCTCAGCAGGCGAAACGCCTCAATGCCAAAGGGTTTCAGTCCTTCACGCGAACCAGCCTCCATGAGCACATCCCAGGCGAACTCCCCCAAGTCGCGCGATACGAAGATGCGGTAGCATGGCGCATCCCGGAAATCGGCCCGGACGAGTATGGCCTGCACCCCTGAAAGGCTGGCTTGAGCGCAGGTCAGATCAGAAGCCGTGGGCCCGGCCAATTCCGAATCTGTGACCTTCATCAGCACATCGGCACTACAGGGTCCCGCCACGCACAGGCCCGTCAGTGCCGAGGTCATGTCGACCAGATGGACGTATTCATCATGTTGAGCGTCGAGGGCAGTGCGGGTTTGGCCCGCCGTTTCCGGCGTAGCCAGCACCAGAAGCTGATCGGAGGCAAGCCGGCACAGCAGCGTGCTTTCGAAATGCCACGAAACGGTCCCCGGCAAGGGGATATCCGTAGCTGACAAAGATGCACCCAGGAAACCTGCGACATCGTCGCCCTGCACTAGCAGCTTCCCCATGGGACTGGTGTCGCACAATCCAGCACCCGTCCGCACAGCATCCGCTTCCTCCTCGGGAGATGAGTAGCAGCCAGGACGCTGCCAGCCGCCCTCGTCTATCATTTGGGCGCCCAGAGAAAGGTGGCGGCGGTGCAGCGAGCTAACGCGCCGTGGAAGCATTTCTGCCATCGGCTACTCCCTCAGCCTGCCGCCGTCGGGATCATAGAAGGGCTGGCTCACCACGCGGCCCGGCGTTGGCTTGCCGTTGACCAGAACCTCGATCTCCGTGTCTTCCTCGGCCATGGAGACCGGCACCCATGCCAAGCCGATGCCCTTGCCCAGGGCAGGGCTGTAGCGGGAACTGGTGACCCGGCCTATGGGCTGGCCGCCGGACACCACCGGGTCGCCGTCCCTAGGGACAACCCCATCCGACATGACGAATCCTACCAGCGCGTCACGGAGGCCTCGTTCCTGCACTGCACGGAGGCCCTGCTTGCCGATGAAGTCGTCCTTCTGCATCCGGGCCACCCACGCCATGTCGGCCTCCAGCGGGTTGGAGATGGCGTCGGTATCCTGGGCTGGGATGATGTGCTTCTTCTCCAGTCGCAGCACTCTCTGGGTTTCGACACCAAAGGGAGCTATGCCGAACTCACGGCCCGCCTCCATGATGGTCGTCCACATGTGTTCGCCGTACTCCGATGGGCAGTGCAACTCCCAGCCCGTCTCGCCCACGAAGCCGACGCGGATCATCCTGACGAGCACCCCTGCAACTACGGCCTCCCGGTTGGTCATGTAGGTGAAGGAGTCCTTGGCAAGATCCGTGTCGGTGAGCTTGCAAAGGAGGTCGCGTGCTCGGGGCCCGGCGACATTAACGGCGGCATAGGCGGCAGTGACGTTGGTCACATGGACACCGCCGGAGCCTGCAGCGGCCCACCACTTGAACCACTCCTCCACCAGGTCGGTGTTTCCCGTGCCGGTGGTGACATAGAAATGTTCCGGCCCGATGCGCGACACAGTGCCGTCGTCCATGATGACGCCCGAGTCGGAGCAGACCACCCCATACCGCGTGCGCCCGACCGCAAGGTTGGAATGCGTGTTGGTGTATACACGGTCCAGCAGGGCGCCTGCGTCCTTCCCCTGCACATCCAGCTTGCCGAGGGTGCTCACATCGATGATGCCCACCCGCTCCCGGACGGCGCGGCACTCCTCCTCGATGGCGGTGTAGTGGTGTGGACGCCGCCACTGACCCACGTCGCCCATCTCGGCCCCAAGCTCCAAGTGTAGGTAGTGCATGGGAGTAAGGCGCACCGGCATGTGTTCCGGGCCTGCAAGGGCGCCAAGGGGTACGGGGCGGGCCGGAGGACGGGAAGTGGTGGGGAACACCTCCTCCATGGGTTGTCCGCTTTCGCGGGAACACAGGGCGCGTACGTTAGCTTGGCACATCCGCCCTTGGCATGGACCCATGGCAAAGGTGCTGTATCGCTTCAGCAACTCAATGTCGCCATAGCCTTCAAGCACGGCATCCGACACGTCCTGTGCCGTCACGTCTTCACAGAAGCAGGCGAAGCTCTTCTTCCGCCCTTTGGGATCGAGAGGAGGCATCTGTCCCCGCACTCCCGTGCCGACCGCCCCTTTGCGGTATTCCTCGGTGCTGCGGGCCAACTCCCCCCGCATCCTTGGCAACTGGCCCGCGACACGCCCCGCAGCCTCCTGACCGACAATGCGCCCTTGGAGAATAATGGCGCCCAGGTCATGAATACCGGTGACGTCCCCTACGGCATAGACACCCTGAGGCAGGTTCGTGGGGACAGTCTCACCCAAGTCAGCGTCGTAGCTCATGCGGCAACCTGCCTGCTGTAGCAGGGCTGATTCGGGCTGGTAGGGGCCGGAGATACAGACCAAGTCGCAGGGGATGCGGCTTTTCCTGCCAGTGGTCTTGTGGGCAATGGTCAGACTTCGAACATGACGGATCCCATGGGCTCGCACTACATGGTGGTCCCGGTAAGTGGCGATCCCCGCCCGACCCAGTTCCCCAGTGCCTGAGGTTCCGCTCATGGCTGAGGTACGCCGGTCGACGACGGCAACCACTTGTACCCCCGCCTCCAACAATTCCATCGCCAAGTCGTAGCCCGTGTCATCGTCGGTGACTACCACGGCCCGCCGACCCGGCCTCACGCCATACAGGTTCACCAGTCTCTGGACACCCGCTCCCAGCATGATTCCCGGCACGTCGTTGTTGCGGAAGACCATGGGTATCTGCTTGGCACCCGTGGCCACCACAATGGACTCCGCCCGCAACTTGACCACCCTCTTGTCCTGCAATATGCCGAGCAGATTGCCCTCGTACAAGCCAAAGGCCGAAGCGTTGCTGAGGATGCTGACGTTGGGAAGTTCCTCCAAGCTGACGGATAAGTCCTGACCAATCTCGTATCCCGCACGTCCCTGTTCTTCCCCTTGCGTCAGGCCTGTATAAGTGTGGGAGTCGGCCCGCAGGTGTCCACCAAGAGATGGCTGGTCGTCAATCAAGGTAACCCTCAGCCCTGCGCGTCCTGCCTCGGCAGCAGCCGATAGCCCGGCAGGCCCACCTCCTACAACCGCCACGTCGGTATGCATATGCACATGCTCGTAGTGGCCTTCAGGTGGGTCCTCGACATCGAGCTTGCCCAGTCCGGCAAAACGCCGTATCCAAGGCGACACCATGCGCCAGAGGAATCGAGGCCGTATGAACATCTTGTAGTAGAACCCCACAGGCAGGAGCTTGTCCAAACGGTCGAATATCGAGAGGAAATCGTGCTTCAGCGACGGCCAAGCATTCTGGTGTCGCACTGACATTCCCTCACGCAAGGTCTCGGCGCAGGTCCGCACGTTGGGCACGCCATCGACGTTCATCAGGCAGTTGGGACAACTCCCTGAGACGCACAGCAACCCCCGCGGGCGGTGGTACTTGAAGCTACGGGTGAAAGTGCGTACCCCTGAGACATACAGGGCCGAGCCGACCGTGTCACCCTCCACCCCCTCAATCCGCTTGCCATTGAAGGTAAAGGCAACGCGCCGCGAGGGCGTTGTAACGTGGGAAGGGCGGGGAGGCAGGCGGTCAGTGTTCACCGGCGCATTATACGCCTGCGGTGTGAGGGCTAGCGAAGGGTCAGAGGCTCCAGAAGGCCGAGGAGTTCGGCGACGGCGTCTAAGTCTTCAGAGATTTCGTTGGCATCAAGGAATCTTTTGCGCTGGTAGTAGTTACTATGCAGCTCCTCTGCTGCACGGCGCAGTCGCAATAGCCTGGAGCGATTGTGCAAGCGGTGACCTAACAGCCGCATGATGTGACGAAACTCTTCATGACGATCATAAGATTCGCCTATCACATCAGCAACCGCTTTGACCATATGCGAGGCAGCACCCCATCCCTTTTCCGAGGCTTGATGCAGGTCGCCATCGGCTAGATATTGGCGCGCCTTGACAAGGAATTCTCGCGCCTGCTGGCGGTATTCCGTAGCAGCATTGGTTGTCATGGATCAATCCCTTATGGCTAGTCTATTGCGCTCGCCGCTGTTGGGCAAGGGAGACGTCAATCACTGGTGGCACCGGGCCACCCGGTGCTGACCACCGTATTATCCCGCGTATCCCGCTCCGCTATGAACCACTTGCGGCACCCAAGGCGATGGTACCACCACTCCCGCTGCACGCCTTGGACGTTCTTGCGGTTGTAGAAATAGTCGTTCCACTCGGAGGTAGGGGCAGACGGGTCGGGGCGTGACAGCACCTCCCCGCCGAAGCGGAATTCCTCCACGCTTCGCCGTCCACAGTTGGGGCATGTCAACCAGAATGCCACGCTTTGTC
Source organism: Dehalococcoidia bacterium (assembly GCA_965204245.1). GTDB lineage: Bacteria > Chloroflexota > Dehalococcoidia > Lucifugimonadales > JAAXIE01 > JAAXIE01. The sequence goes on along the minus strand of CBDBED010000002.1, from coordinate 224,542 downwards.
CACCTTTGGTCGATGTTGGACGGCCCTAGAACAGAGTGAGGTAGCGGTCGGTCTCCCAAGCCCCCACAGTACGATGATACTGGCTCCACTCATCGCGCTTCAGCCCGATGAATTCGGGCCCGATGGGGCCCAAAGCATCCAATACCACTTGGTCCTGCTCAAGATAGTCAAGGGCTTCGGGAAGGGACTGGGGCAGCAGACGGATACCCCGGCGCAGGATTTCATCCACCCCCAAGGCATACATGTTGCCTAGGTTGGGCTCCCCAGGATCAAGGCGGTTGCGTATGCCGTCCAGACCTGCCGCCAAGTACGCCGCCAACGCCAAATAGAGGTTGCAGCCCGCAGAAATGGTGCGGTCCTCGAAATGCCCCGGCCCGGCAGTGCGCACCATCTGCGTGCGGTTGTTGTCGCCGTATGTGATGGAGGCGGGCGTCCACAGGAAGCCGGACCGCGAACCATACAGGGCCTGCCCCACTTGGAGACGCTTATAGCAGTTAACCGTGGGTGAGGTGACGCCACACAGGGCCTCGGCATGTTTGAAGATGCCCCCGATGAAGTTATAGGCCAAGCCCGACAGGCCCAAGCCCCGCGGGTCGGACTCATCCAGAAAGACGTTCTCTCCGGTCTCGGAATCGGCCAAGTGGTAATGGATGTGGGCCCCGCTCCCGGTGCGGTTCGCGAAGGGCTTTGCCATGAACGTTGAGATGGCCCCGTGTTTCTGCGCCACCTGCCCGCTCATCATCTTGAAGAAGGTGTGCCGGTCGGCCGTCGTCAGCGCATCGGCGTATACGAAGTTGATTTCGTACTGCCCGTTGGCGTCCTCGTGGTCCGACTGGTACACCTCCCAGCCAAGCCCGTTCAGACCCTCCATCATCTCCTGCAAATATCCCATGGCCCCGGACAGACCCTTGAAGTCATAGCAGGGCTTCTCCAGCCCCTCGGCCCCGGCGGGGTCCCAAGGCTCAATGGAGCCGTCGGCATTCTTGACCACCAGAAAGTGCTCAGGCTCCACCCCCACGTTGAACACATACCCCTCACCCCTCGCCTGACCCAGCACCCTCTTCAGGTTGACCCGCGGGCAGAAGGGATGAGGTTCGTCATCCACGTACAAGTCACTGGCAAACCGCGCCACCCCCTCAGCCCAAGGCAGGGGCGTATAGCTGTCGATATCAACACGCGCCAGCATGTCATGCGAATGAGGCCCCTGCCCCATCCCCCACAAAGCCGCCCCGGCAAACCCCGCCCCCACATCCGCCACATCATTCAGACAGCTAGAGGGCACCATCTTCACCTTGGCACTCCCATGTATATCCACAAACTGCGCCAGGAGGAAGCGGATGCCGTCATCCTTAATTCGTTGGGCGATTTCTTGTCGGGTGGTCATTGTGTGTGTGCTCCTAGGACGGCTAATAGGGGCAACGCTTGCTGCTGTCCTTTCGGTGATATTCGTAGCCATGCTTGAATAGGAACTGGGAAGCATAGCCTGCATGCTTCTTGAAGCGCCGTCTGCCCCAACCAACCATCGCATCTGCTGTTCTAGGTAGGTCTCCGCAATGCCCATAACGGCATCTTAGTGCTTCTTCGACGTGCGTATCTACTGGGAAGGCCTCTATCTGTTCCAGAGAGAACAATGCCGTACAGTTGGAGACCTTGGGTCCGACACCCCACAGCTGTTGCAGCTCTTGTATAAGCTTGGCATACGGTTTCTTTCGTAAGGAGTCGAGTATGAGCTTCTTGGTGCTAATCCAGATGGCAGATGCGTAAATCTTGGCGTCTTTATCGAGACCGAAATTCAGATTGTTCATCTGGGAGAGTGCTTCTACGCCTTGATTATCAATTTCGCAAGGAGTGGGAAAGGTTCGGCGATCGGCAGCATCCGATCGCACAGCGTTACCAAGCTTGTCCGCGATGGATTCCATCCGTTTTTGTGTGGTAGATATGTCGGTGTTAGTAGAAAGAATGAAGAACGCCAAGCACTCCCACGGGTCAACACGCATTACGCGCAGACCCGGATAATCATCGACTAGCTGCCCCATATGGGGGTCTTCTTTCCCCGTTGCGGGATCCTTCTTTAACTCGGCATATACCTCTCCTACATCATCATCGTCGGCCTCTAGTCGGAACTGCCAACGGAGCTTCTGCCTTACCTGTTCTATGTCGCCGCCGTCTGTGTGAAACTCCACCAACCCATCTACACCGTTGACTTGGTGAATCCAGACCAATTCGTTTTTGTCACGCCCAGTGGAGAGAGAATACTCTTCACCCAGGTTGAATACGCTGGTATACCATCCAGGATTCTCCTTGTCTTTCAGCCAACGGTGGCCCTGCCCACAATCGAGTGTGAGCTTCAAATCGAAGGGCTGGTCTACAGTCAACTCGAAAGCCATCCTTCATCCCCCCAACCTAACGATATTATCCGAGCTACGCTCGGAGCCAGTCATCAATCTTTCAGGTGTTGGGTTCGGGCTGCTTAAACGGTCTGGAAGTGTTGAGTTCCCTGTACCCCTTGGTCTGCCGGACTCTCCCTGTCCGCCTAGGTGGCCCGTACCTCGCCTTGGCCCTGCTGTTCGACTCTTCCATCTGCTGCTGGACCCACATGAGAAAGGCAATGAACCCTCTGATACCGTCGATGATCCCTCTCACCAGACAGACGATAGAGGCGCCCAGTCCCGCCAGTGCGGTGAACGCCACAACGGAGACTATGACCGGGATGTCGGCAAACCCCGACCTGTCTCTCATCATGTAGTTCCCTACGAGGCTCAATGTCTCGGTATAGGTTGTCTCTCTTGCCTTCATATACCTGCTGTCATCCTCCCCTCAGTGGGCCGGACCTTGAAGTTGAGTGCCATCACCACCCAAACACCTTATCCGTCCCCGCCAGCGGCACCCGTGCCATCGCCGACGCCTCAATCGTCAGCGCCGCCATGTCCTCGGGCTCCAGGCTGTGGACATCGCTCTTGCCCAGCGAACGCGCCAGAAGCGCCATCTCCATCGTCATCGAGTTGATGAAGTTGGCCACCCGCTCGGCCCCGCCTTGAACATCGAGACGCTTTTCCAACTCCGGGTCTTGGGTGGTGATGCCCACGGGGCACTTCCCCGTGTGGCAGTGGTGGCACATCCCCGCAGGCACGCCGATCTCATTCTCGAAGTCCGACTCCTCGATTTCCTTGTTACAGTTGAGGGCAATGAGGGCAGCCAAGCCGATGGCCACGGCATCCGCCCCAAGGGCGAGCGCCTTGGCAGCATCGGCCCCGCTGCGGATCCCACCCGACGCAATCAAACTGACCTCCCCATAGAGGCCGATTTCCCGCAACGCCTCCCGCGCCTGCACGATGGCCGGCACCGTGGGTATGCCGCTGTGGTCCAGCAAAATTTCCGCCGACGCTCCCGTCCCGGCCACCATGCTGTCGATGACAATCGCATCCGCCCCGGCCTTGGCCGCCAGCTTCACATCATCGCTGACACGGCATGCCCCCAGCTTCACATGGATGGGCACCTGCCAGTCGGTCGCCTCCCGCAACTGCTCAATCTTCACCGTCAAATCGTCGGGGCCCAGCCAGTCGGGGTGCCGCGTCGGGCTGCGCTGGTCGATGCCCGTGGGGAGGTCTCGCATAGCGGCCACGTCATCCAGCACCTTGACGCCCATCAGCAGCCCGCCGGTGCCGGGCTTGGCCCCCTGCCCCACCACAATCTCCAAGGCATCCGCCCGCACCATGTCGTGCGGACTGACGCCATAACGGCTGGGCAGTATCTGGTAGATGAGGTTGGCGGCCTCCTCACGTTCTTGGGGCAGCATGCCGCCGTCGCCCGTGCAGGTTGCCGTCCCCGTCATCGCCGTCCCCCGCGCCAAGGCAGTCTTGGCCGTGCGGGACAAAGCCCCATAACTCATGCCCGTCACATAGACCGGCGTCTCCAGCACCAGCGGGTTCTCCGCATGGCGCTTGCCGATAACTGTCTGCGTGTTGCACCGCTCCTTGTATCCCTCAAGGGGAAAGCGGGTCAGGCCCGTCGAGAGGAACACAAGGTCATCGAAATGGGTCACCTTCTGGAAGGAACTGAACCCCCGCACCCGGTAGCGACCGAGTTCCGCCTTGGAGTGAATGTCGTCCATAATCCAAGGCGACCAAATCTGACTCTGGCCCATTACCATAGCGAGTAGTTCTCCTTCCGAATATCAGCAATGGGAACGTGTGTTTATGTCTACTGGAATACTGAGTTTATGATGGGCGAACCAGTAGTGGTCCAAGGCCAACTCCCTGCATCAGACCTCGCTGTTGCGCTGTGGCACGGTGACTGGACGTTGGTTCAAATAAGGGCTCAGGAGTTCGGCTGCGTGTTCCAATACAAACCCGTATACATCCTGGCCGTCTTCACTTGTAAAAGCCACCAAATCGTGGGTGACGCTATAACCGTATGACCCCAATACCTCACCCACACCGGACACCACAAGAGTATCTGTCTCCGGGGTGTATTTGACCGTAAGTTCTCCTAGGGTTTCCCCCATAGCTTGTCGAACCTCCTGTCGATGTAGGCGGTATGGAGTTGATCGTTCTCCACGACAACCTTCAGCCAATGCCCAACTTCCGGGACCTTCCCGAAGTAAATGGACCTCCCGCGGTGTACTTCCTGATGCTCCGGCTCCGCGATGGTCCTTTCGACCCACTCCAACTGAACTTCCGGATGGGCTGCACGCCAGTCATGGCCCGTTGGATTGGCCATCACCTGACGAGCATAATGTCGCCTGTCCTCCAGATCCCTGCCCTCAGATAACCGTCTTCTCCAGACGCTCCAATTGGTCGAAGTGGTATAGCTTCTTGGCCGACACTATCTTCTTGAACTGCGGGCGTTCCTCTATTCCATGGCTCTCCAGCATCTGCCACAGGGCAATCAGTTCGTCCTCGGAGATGGGATCATACTTGGCGTCGCTCCCCAAGGAGCCGACCTCGCCCCCAACATATATCTCGCCCTCATACATGGAGTCGCCCACGGCATCGCCAACGTCACCGCAGACAACTATCTTGCCCTTCTGCATCATGAATCCCGTCATGAAGCCAGTGCTCCCCTGCACCAGCAGGGTGCCACCTTTCATGGAGATGCCAGCCCTCGCACCCGCGTTGCCATGTACCGTCACCTCGCCCCCGCGCATGGAACTCGCCACCGACGCCCCAGCGTTCTTGGTCACGGTGACGCTGCCACCCATCAGGTTGTCGCCCAGTGCCCACCCGGCATTGCCGTTGACCGTTATTTCCGGGCCGTCCAAGAGGCTGGAGCAGAAATAACCCACGCTCCCCTCAAATGTGATTTTGCAATCGCTCAGGATGGCCACTGCCATGTTGTGTTGAGCGCGCGGGTTTAGTACTCGAATCTCCTTCTCGCCAGCGGCAATCAACTCCTTGACGCGCCGGTTGAGTTCCCGCGTGGAGAGGGAGGCTGCATCTATGTCGACCAAGTCATGACCTCGCTCTCCTGCGGTTCAATCAACTCCTGCTCTTCCGGGAACACACTGCGCAGGGCTACCTCCTCCGAGGCAATGGCCACGTACTCGTCCGTCTCCATGGTCACCAGCGGTTTGGCTGCCCACTGGTCCTTGGCATAACCCAAGCCGTCCTTCGTGGAAATCAGGAAGGTGAAGGTGCCATCCAAGTCCCGCAGCGATTGCCTCAGGGCCTCTTCCAAAGTCGCTCCCTTGGACAGGGCATCAGCGAGATACACCGCAATCAGTTCTGAATCGTTCTCCGTCTGGAACTCATAGCCTTGGTCCTCATAAGCCCGCTTCAGCTTGTGATAGTTGGTGAGCTGCCCGTTATGCACCACGGTGACGTCGGGATAGGGGTTGGCCCAGAAGGGATGGGAGTGGGTGATATCCACCCGGCTCTCCGTGGCCATACGAACATGCCCAATGCCATGGGACCCGCTGAGGTGGCCCACCTTGTGGCGCTCCTCAAGATCTGAGGCGGTGCCAACATCCTTGATTACCTCGGAGCACTCACCGATGCTGTGTACCTCCACGCCTTCCAACCCCACCAGTGCATCCGCAATCCGCTCGGCGCGTCCCCCGATGCGCACACCCGAACGCAGGGGTAGGGCGTGATAGGGCAGGGCCTCATCCCTGCCGCCATACTGCACCGCAAGCCGCAGGTAGTCGTCCACCCACTTATGGGACACAACCTCGCCGCCCACACCGCTAATCACTTGGCGTACCCGGACCAGCAGGGCCTCGGATTGCTCCGACTCGATGCGCAAGCGCAGAATGAGGTCCTGGTCCTTGGGCTGCCCTGCGACGGTGACGCCCGTGGAGTCCGTGCCCCTGTGGGCTAGGGAGTCCAGCATCTTCACCAGATAGTCGCCGATGGGGGCCGGCCCAGCCCCGGCCCCGCCCTTGTGCAATATCCCGCAGACTCCACACATGGCATCACGGCCTTTCGGAACGAATGCAACACTGGCCCTCAATGCAACGTGAGGCCAGCAGGTAGAAGATAAAGGTTGTGGCCGTATATTGGCAAGAAGGCCAAGAAGGAATGATGCAGGGCAGGCTCTAACAGCTACGCAGAGAAGCCGCGTCGTCGTTGGACTTGTCTTCGAGTAAGGCTGGCGGGCCAGGACGCGCCAAGGTCCCAAGCTATCCCACTGCGACCCAGACGCACAATACTGCCTGAAGTCGGGGCGCTCTACGGCTCGGAAACCACTCTGGCGTGAGGCCCCACCCCCGGATGTTGATGATGCCCCTCTCGACCAAGGGTGAACACTGGCCGGGTCAGGACCACCTTGTCCTCGATGTCTTTCAGCATCCCGCATTGCAGACAGCTAAAGTAACGGCCATGCAGGTCCCGTGTGACCGCAATGTCACCCCCGCAACGCGGACACCCCTTCAGAAATAGCCCAAGGTCTTCTGGCTTCATAACCTTCGCTTCCTCCTCCCTACCATCCTGCTACGGCAGGCCGCCACCGAAACCTCCCTGCCCCCTCCCAAAACCACCACCTCCGGCACCCGGCCTCCCGCCAAACCCGCCGGGCAGCGACAGGGACTCAGGCAGAACAGTGATGGAAGTGGCTTGCAGTGAGCCCACATCGCCGGGCTCGCCTGATATGACGATCTGCACACCGGGCGTGAGGTCGTCCAAGCTGGCCTCAACCTCGCTGAAAATCTTGATGGTTGTGTCATCCCCTATGGCCGCCCGGATTGAACCCCGGCCCGTCGTGAGTTCCACAAACCCTCCCTCCACTGCTTCCAGTACCCCGGTAAGGCTCGCCCCAGCACCATCCCCTGGTTGCCCCGGACTCTGGAAGGAGAAAGCGTCCGTCCTGCCGGGAATGGCCAGCACTCCCGCAGGCGGACCGTCAGGCGCATCTCCCGCACCGTCGCCCGTCAGTGGCCTGGTCTCGGTGATGATGGTGACTCCCTCTCCTGGCGACTCCACAGTCACGTTGCGCCCGCCTCGGCCTGCCTGCGCAGCCATGATGGCTGCCTGTGCGGACAATGCAGCCATCTCCTGCTCCGACAAGCCGGGAGGCGCCCCCGCCAGACCGGCGAAGCCCTGCGGGAAACCTTGCCCACCTGCAAACTGGCCCCTGAGGGGGATACTCAAGTCCTCCGGTACAACCGTGATGCCGGTAGCCTCCAGCACACCCTCTTCATTGCGCTCGCCCTGAAGAGTCACCCGAAGTCCAACAGTGAGGTCATCCAGTGTCACTTCCGACTCTGCGATAGCAGTAATGACGGTCTCATCCCCCACGGTTGCCTCCAGCGGCCCGATGGGGCTGTTGACCGCCAAAACTCCGCCTTCGAACGACTCCACCATCCCAATCATGCGACCAGCGTTCCCCCCTACAACCCCACCCGGAGTCCCTCCGGCCACCGCTGCTGGCGACAGACCGTCCGGCAACTCGGAGACAATCTCCTCCAACTCCTCCAAGTCCTCGGCGTCGGCCTCTCCCGACTCTATCCTGCTGGCCAGTTCCCCCAGACGCTCCAAGTCAGGCCCATCGCCTGACGGACCAGCCAGCCCGGCAACGACGGGCATCTCCTCCTCACCACCATCCAGCACCACGATGAGGATTCCACCCAAAGCACCGCCCAATATCACCGCAAGGACCGCCGCCCAGAAGAACGCTTTACTCGTCATGGCACGCTCCTGTGAATCGCCTTTCCCCTTCTGGGTACCATTGCTCCTCCGGATACCGCAGCGCGTTACTCATACCGCAATGCCTCAATGGGATGCAGGCGGGACGCCCGCACTGCAGGATATATCCCGAAAAAGAGCCCAATCCCAGCGGACACAATCATGGCAAGAATCGGGATGTCCCCGCTGGTGACCGTCTGGAAGGCTTGATTGCCCAGCGTCACGCCGTCCAGCACCGAAGAAAGCACCAAGCCCAGCAGCACTCCCACCCCGCCACCGCCTATGCTCAAAATGATGGCCTCAGCGACAAACTGGAACAGAATATCCCGGCGCTTGGCCCCCACCGCCTTGCGAATTCCTATCTCCCGTGTCCGCTCCGTCACCGACACCAGCATGATGTTCATGATGCCAATGCCACCGACCAGCAGGGAGATACCGGCTATGGCCCCGAGGAAGATGACAAAGGTCTCCGTCGTCTCCTCCACCGTCTCAATCAAATCCTGCTGGTTCACGATGGTGAAGTCGCTTTCACCCGTGATGCGGTGCCGCAACCGCAGCACCGTGTCGATCTGCCGCGTAGCAGCGTCCATGGACTCATCATCCACCACCTGCGCGGTGATGCTGTTGACGGTGACTCCCCCCTGAGTGGTGCGCTGCGCGCTAAGCCGGTAATAAGCCGTGGTGATGGGCACGAAGGCTTGGAAGTCCTCCCCGATTCCCGTGCCTCCTTTGCTCTCCAACACCCCTATCACCGTGAACTGACGTCCTGTTAACTCGCCGAACACTCCCCCAATCTTTATGCGTTGACCCACGGGGTCGCGCAGACCGAACAATTCCTCGGCGAGCTCCGATCCAAGCAACACCACGGTCGAGCGGTTCTCCAAGTGGCCTTGGGAAATGAATTGCCCCGACTTCACAGATAGGCTACGCACCGATTCATAGCTGGGCGTCACCCCGACGATGGGAGCACCGGTGTTCCACCTCCCGTAGACGATGTTCCCGATTGTATTGACTTCCGGCGACACATCCACCACGGCGGGAGTGAATACAGGGTCCAACAGGGCCTCAGCATCATCCAGGGTGAGGCTTGATGAGCCATCAAAACTGAACGGCGCAGTGATGAACAACAGGTTCGACCCCAAAGACTCGATTCTGTCAGTCACCGCCTCCTGTGCCCCCCTCCCAATGGCCATCAGCGTGATAAACGCCGCGACGCCTATCACGATGCCCAGCAGGGTCAGCCCCGCCCGCAACTTGTTGGCCCCTAACGAAACGAGGGCCGTCGTGATGATGGTGTAGGGCGTCACGGAGCGGCCTCGACACCATAGTGGGCCTCAGGAGGCCGGTCGCTCACCACCAGCCCGTCCAGCATGGAGATCACCCTGCCCGTCTGGGCCGCGATGTCCGGCTCATGGGTCACGATAATCACCGTCTGACCTTCCTCCCGGTTAAGGGTCAGCAGTATCTTCATGATCTCCAGACTGTGCTCGCTATCCAGATTGCCCGTCGGCTCGTCGGCCAGCAGTATCGCGGGCTGCTTGACCAAGGCTCGGGCAATGCCCACCCGCTGCTGCTGTCCCCCCGAAAGCTGGCCCGGCTTGTGATGGGCCCGGTCTCCAAGATCGACGCGCTCCAGTGCCTCCATAGCCCGCCGCCTGCGGTTCCTCTCGTTGCTGTAAAGCAGCGGTAGTTCCACGTTAGCCAGTGCCGTGGCCCGCGGCAGCAGGTTGTTCGACTGGAACACGAAACCAATCCGCCGGTTCCGTATGGCCGCCAGCCGGTCATCACCCAGCAACTCCACCTCTTCCCCCTCAAGGAAATACCGCCCCGCAGTGGGCACATCCAAACAACCCACCAGATTCATCAAGGTCGACTTCCCTGAGCCGGATGGCCCGATGATGGCCACCATCTCTCCCTGCTGTATCTCCAGCGACACCCCGCGCAGGGCATGCACCTCCACATCCCCCATCGAATAGACCTTCGTGACGTCTTCCAGAACGATCATCAACGGTCTCTCCCAGGCCGGAAACCGGGACCGCCGAAACCTCCGATGCCGCGGAACCCGCCAAACCCGAAATCAGTCGCCCCTCCGATGCCCTCCATCACAATAAGTTCGCCCTCAACCAAGCCATCCTCCACCACGACCCAGAAGTCATCGCTCGACCCAGTGGAGATAACCCGTTCCGTCAGAACGCCGTCGGTGGAGACCATCACCGTGGGCTGGTTGAAGCTCCCCCGCAGCGCCTGTAGCGGCACCAGCAGCACGTTGGGCTCGGACCGCAACACCAGTTCCGCGATCGCCGTCAGCCCCGAGCGAAGCTCCACACCCGGAGGGGCCCCCACCCGTATGCTCACGTCGTAGGTCACCACCCCCTGTTGGCTGACCGCTTCCGAGGATACGTAGGAGACCGTCCCCGCCAGCGCCTGGCCCGGTAAGGCATCCATGGTGACGCTGGCCGACGCCCCGACTTGCACATACAGCACGTCAATCTCATCCACCGCCCCATCCATCTCCACCACCCTCGGGTCCACCACCGTCGCCACCACCGTGTTGCGGTTCACCATGTCCCCGACCCCAACCTCGATGTCCGACACAATCCCGTCAATCGGTGAGACCAGCGTCAAGCCACCCAACTGCTCCTCTGCCGTTGCCACCGCCACCCTAGCCGTGGCCAGCTCGACCTCCCGCAGTTCCACCAGCAGGGAATTCGATGGCTCGACGAGGTCCCCCAAGGCCTCCTCAGCCTCACGCACCGCCAGCAGCGCGTCCTCCACATCCATCTGCCCCGCCACTAGCTCGTTCCGCAGCGATTCGCTCATCTCATCGGTCAACAGGCTGACGTCAACACCCTCTCCCACACCCCTCTCCGCAGACTCAACCCCCAAGACCTCACCCCATGCCAGCTTCTCCAGCAAATCGGCCAAGTCCGATTCCGACTCCTCCAAGGCTGTCATCGCGGCCGCCAGTTCCTTCCGCTTGCTTTCCAGTGCAAAGGCATCCGGCGGCTCCAGCAGGTCTGCGAGGTCGTCCTTGGCACCCGATACCGCTTCCTCAGCCTTGGCAACCGCATCTTCAGCCTTGGAGAGAGCCGTTGCCGCTGGCGTCTCCAAGTCGGTCAGGGCCAAGCGGGCATCCACCAGCTTGTCCCAAGCCTCCGACATTTCATCCAGAATGCAGAAGACATTCTGGTCTGCAAGCCCCTCCTCATCACATTCCGCCCGTATGTCATAGGGTGAGAGGTGCGTGAACGCATAGATGGTGTTCTCATCCCACGCAGTCCCAGGGTCATCCGCTGGCGGCGGCGAGATCAAGCGGTCATCAACCCCACTCCGGTCAAACAGCGCCTCCAAGTCCGCACCCCAGAGGTCGAGAAGGGCTTCCGGCCCCATGGAGTCATCCACATCCCGCGGGTCCACTCCCAGCCAACTCTCGAACGGCGTCTGGTACCCCTCAACGGCCTCCCCCACATCCTCCCGGGCAACGTCAACCTTTTCCGCCCACTCCTCCACCGTCAGCAACTGGTCGCGGCGTGCGTTGTCCAGTGCCACCTGCGCCGTCTCTATCTGGAATGTCAGGTCATGGAGCTTTCTCTGGTCATGGCCCGTCAGAGCAGCGATGTCCTCCTCAATGTCGCTTATCTTGAGCATCCCGTCGGCAATGGCCGACTCCGCCATGGCCACCTCGTGCTCCGTGACCTCCAGCAGACCCAGCAGCTTCTCATCTGCGACCCTTACCGCCTCCTGCGCATTCGCAAGCTTGGCATTCGCCTGCTCCAACTCCAGCGGGCTATACGTGACCCTGACATCTGCCAATGACTCTTCCGCTACCGACACGTCATAGCGGGCCTTGGCCAGCGCCTCCTCCAGCCCCGACACCGTCTCATCGTCCAAGCGCCCCAACGGTTGGCCCGCAGCCACGATGTCGCCCTCTTCCACCGCCAGCTCTCCCAGCGTCCCCTGAGTCTCGAAACTAACCGTTTCAGTATTGGGAAACACCAGACTGCCGTTGATGGAAATGGACGTCACCAAGTCGTCCCGCTGCACCGGTATGAGGTGCTGGTCCTCGGCGAGCGCCCCGTCTTCCGACCCCGACACCCACTGGTAGCTGAAATAAGTGGCCGCCGCGGCGCCCCCAAAGAGCACCAGCAAAACGAGCCACTGCCAAGGCCGTACCAGTTTCAGTGCCCCCAACACCCTAGTCATCATGCTCTCTCCGCCCGGAACGTCTTAATGGTCAAGACGGCCTTGCTCACCAAAAGGTTCCCAAGTATCCGCCTCAATTCTACGACGACTTTCTGAATTTCCTGTGAAGAAGATTCGAACTTCCCATGAAAATCGCACCCCACAAGCCCTCTTCGCCCTGCGCCCTCCCAGCGCACCGCTTGACGGCCCCCACAACGCCCAATACCTTGGGGGGTGGATAACTTGAAGGAACGGAGAAGCAGCCCCTGCCCAGCAATAAGACAGCAGGCTGCAAGGTGACGGCAATGCGTTTGGAGAACAAAGTGGCCCTGATTACAGGCGGCGGTTCCGGCATAGGACGGGCCTCGGCCGAACTCTTCGCCCAGGAAGGCGCCAGAATCATGGTCTCAGACGTGGACGAGGCAACGGCCGCCGACACCCAGTCCGCCATTCAGCAGTCAGGCGGCAATGCCTCCATCGTTACCGGAGACGTTTCCAACTCAGCCGATGCCGAACGCATGGTGCAGGCCACCATCGACGCTTATGGACAGGTGGACGTGCTGGTAAACAGCGCCGGCATCACCGGCCGCAATGCCATGTATCCCGGGGCCACGGAGGAACAGATATGGGACAGGGTCATTGAGGTCAACCTCAAGGGCACCTATCTCATGTGCTGGCATACCGTTCCCCAGATGGAGCAGAGAGGCAGCGGTTCCATCGTCAACCTTGCTTCCATCGTGGGCTTGGTGGGATACAGCGCAGGGCTTGGCGGTGGCTTCAACGCCTATGTGCCCTCCAAGGGCGGGGTCATACAACTCACCAAGAATCTCGCCATCGACTACGCCAAGCGCGGGATTCGGGTCAACTGCATCTGCCCCGGCTACATCGCCACCAACCTCACCCGCTCCCTCATTGAAAGGGACCCCGAGGCATTGGGCAAGCTCGAGGCCCTCCACCCCATGGGCCGCTTGGGCCGGGCCGACGAAATCGCCACCGCCGCCCTCTTCCTAGCCTCCGACGAGTCCTCCTTCGTCACCGGCACCCCCCTAATCGTGGACGGAGGCTACACCGCCCAATAGCTGAGGTTGTCAAAACCCTCGGGGTCATTCGACTATTGCTTTCCGTTCGCCCTGAGCGAAGTGGTGCGGTTATCACAGCCTCAAGCGGTCAAGCGCCGAGGTTGTGATGACCGCACCACGAAGTCGAAGGGCCGGGGCACTCGACGCTCCACGGCGGAGATGGGAGAATCGAATGACCCTGGTCCACCCTGTTCAATAGGAGAGACCACGGTTGGAAGACCAGTTCAGTGCATTAGAGAACTGTGACTATGAGCGCAGAGTGCTTAACAAGCTTGTGCCGCTCAGTCGACACAAATGCGGACTAGTAAACCCGTATCTGGCTTTTTCTAACTACTTTAGACTAGACCCCGCTTTCGACAGCATCATGGAACGGGCTGAAAAGGACGGCCTTGTTACCTCCGAGCAGGTATCCGACCTGTATAACACCGACGCCATCATCTCCGCGCCCGGAAACCGCCACCTGCTGGCAGAGACCTCCATCACTCTGGGAAACGCCGATGTGGACAGGGCAAAGCGGCGCGCAGCCGTTCTAGCCATCGCTACCAGAGGCGACGCCGTACCAGTCGTGGTTACCGCTTACGCAGAAACCGCCCAAACTGAGTATGCTTCCTCCCAAGAGGTCGCCATTTTCACAATCCCTTATCCCTAGCGGAAGTCCTTCTCACCTTATGGCCCCTCACCGCCCTCTTGCAACCGCCGCAGACGCTCCAACTCCGCCTCCGCTGCCGCCGCCCTTGCTTCAGCAACCCGACGAGCCTCGTCCGCAACCTCCGCCCGGCGCTCCGCAGCCTCTCGCACCGCCCGCTCTCCGATTAAGTCGTTCAACCATTCCCCGGTCGCGCTGTCTCTGACCAGAAACCGGCCAATGCCATCCTCCACCCGGTAGTAGAAGTCTACTCCCAACACCTCGCTGCGGCTCCACTGGTCTCCGTTGTCCTCTCTGTGCAACTCAATGACTTGGTACTCGCCCTCCACCAGCCGCTCACCCACTAAGGGGGCCCCGTAATACTCACCCTGCCTGTCCAGACGCCAGTACTCCGGCACGCCTATCTGCGCGTATCGCTCCCGCTTTCCACCCAAGTCATTCGACGCCGTGCTTTCCGACGCCACCTCCATTACGAAGGAGGGGACAGGCCCCCATTCCTCAATCCGGTAGCTCTTGCGGTCGCTCTTTATAGTTTGGGTGTCCACCCCGAAAACCACATAGCAATCGGGAGCAATAAATGAGCCCCGCCTCGCCGAGTCATAAATGATATTCGTCGGGCCTGCCACCAGCACGCTGGGGTCATGTGAATAACGTGCCTCCAGAATTGATACCAGCGGCCTTATCACCCAGTCCTGCTGCATTGCGTCCTCAGGGAGTTCTGCCACATCTATCAAGTCGTACCAAGGCACCTCCTCCGCAGCCACGGACGGCGGGATCTTGAGGTTTTGTGGTGTCGTCATCGTCGGGCCTCCAGCATTGCGCGAGGCTATCTACCGCCATTCTAACAGCCTGCACTCTAGCAGCCAGTATCTAACAGGCAGTGCGCCGAATCCCTTTTTCGACGGAAGCCTTCAGTGGGCCAAACTTGGAGCGCGTTTCAACCCTAGTCGTAATACCGCACTTCAAACGTCGTACACCCATCCGGTGACGTATAGGGCCCATGCGGCATCCCCGGCGGGCGGCAGGCATACATGCCCGCCGTAAACGTCTGGTTCAGGTTCTTGTCATGCAGGCCGCCCTCCAGCACATATACCTCCTCCCAGAAGTCATGTGAAATAACCTCGTCGGTCTCGCTACCCGGCTCGAAATGCAGCAGCCTGCTGCCAACCCCCTTCTCCGGGTCCCAGTTCAATATCTTCTCCGTTACTCCCTCGGCCGCCGCCCCCGACCCACCCGGCGGTGTCGTCCAAGGCACGCCGTCTATCCCATGGAATTCCTGCTCTTCCTTTGCCACCCGATACCTCCTGATAAACTCGTCACCGCTCCTCGCAGGCAACCGTGACACTTTCCCATTGACCCCCAACTCCATCCCCTGCTACCCTCACCTCAGGAAGCAGGCAGGGGACTGACCCCTCACGGGTCCCCCTGCCTTTCTCTTTCCCCGCTTCCCGGAGAACGCCATGATAAGAAAACACGACGTAACACGGCAACCCAATTCTGTCATGCCCCCGCGCCCAACCCATCACGCCGCCCGCCGCCATTCCTGCATCCCGTTACGCCCTCACACCCTGCTCCCACAACGAATTTCGCCAACCCTTTCTCCGCCCCAATCTCCCGTCGTCCACCCCCAATGCAACTCATTCATCAGCTATGCCCCAGCTACGACCATGCAACTAATGCAACTCCTCCCAGATACGAATCGCCCTTTCTCAGCTACGAACGGAGTTGCACGCCCCTATCTGCGATGCAACCGCCACAGCCCAATTTCCGGGCGCATCCATCACGACGAAATCCGCCAAGCCCTCTCCCGCCCTCAATCCCCCGCCATCCGACGCCCACTCTACACATGTGTCAGCTACGCCCCAGCTACGACCACTCGACAAATTCGACACCTCCCAGATACAAATCACCTTTCCCCAGATACGAAGAGTGTCGAAATGTCGAATGTCCTCCTATCTGGCCCCACGACGCCTCCCGCTCCAATTCCCGCCCCGCATCACGACGAAATCCGCCACACTCGTCCCGCCTCCGCAATCTCCCTCCATGGAACTCCTTGGTCCAATACGAGCCAGCTACGGCAGTGGAACGAATGGAACGCCTCTCAGATACAAATCTCACGTTCACGGCTACGAACCGAGTCCCACGCCCTATCTGCCATGACACCGTCCCCCGACCGGATTCCCGTCCCACACGCCCCAACCGCCACTACGAAACACGAGCACTTCACAACACGGAACAACCAACGTTGACACCCTCCAACCCGTGCCTACAATGGACAGGCCAACCACATACGTATGGGGCCTTCCTAGAGAAAGTTGCCATCGAGAAGGTTGCCATCCCCAACTCCCACGTCCAAGGACTGCCCCACAACCGCGCCCCCGGCAACTGGAGGTCTCAAGCATGAAGGTATTCGTCTTCGACCACGTCAGCTACCCCATCCAACTCCACGACGTCGTGGAGGGCGACCAGCTTCCCTACCCCCTGCCCAAGCGTCACTTCCGGCCCGAGGCAGCAGTAAGCAACTACCGGGAACACTTGGAAGCTTGGTCTCTCATGGACGAGCTTGGCTACGACGGCGTGTCCTTCAACGAACACCACGCCTCCCCCTACGGCCTGATGAACTCGCCCAACCTCATGGCAGCCGCCGCATCCCAGTGCACCAGCCGCATGAAGCTCCTGATTTACGGCAACGTCCTCCCCATCCAGGACCCCCTGCGCCTCGCCGAAGAAATCTCCATGGTGGACTGCCTCACCAAGGGCCGCCTGATCGCTGGCATCGTCCGCGGCATCCCCCGCGAATACCTCGTCTACAACGTCGATATGGGCGAGTCCCGTGCCCGCTTCGAGGAGTCCTTCGAGGTCATGAAGCATGCTTGGCAAGACGAGAGCTTCTCCTACGAGGGCCAGTTCTGGTCATACAACGACGTCGCCATCTGGCCCCGCCCCGTGCAGCAGCCCCGGCCCCCCGTATGGATGCCGGTGAGCGTCAGCAAGTCCTCCATCGAGTGGGCGGGCCGCGAGAACATTCCCATCACCCCCGGCGAGGGCTCCGTGCGCAGCGTCACCGAGGACATCATTCGCCACTACGCCGAGTCCCTCGACCAGCACGGCCACGCCATCACCCCCGACCACCTCATCATGCGTGTCCACTGCTACGTGGCCGACAGTCGCCAGCAGGCCATGGAAGAAGCAGGCCCCTACGCCCTCTACTACTGGCGCACCCTGTTCGGGCACGGCAGCGACCTCAGTTTCAATGAGGCCCGGCGCCAAGGCTACTCCGGAGAGGAGGACTTGGGGCACCTTCGCCCCGAAAGCCTCAAGGCCCACATGGATGCCCGCGAAGTCCGCCGCCACATCACCCTAGAAGACATGCAATACACCGACCGCTGGTGCGCCGGTAGCCCGGAGGAGGTCCGCGACAGCCTCATCAGGCAGGCCGAAGCCGTGGGAGCCAACACCATCATGCTCAACTTCAACCAAGGCGCCATGCCCCACGAAATGAACATGCGCGTCATCCGCCGCTTCGCCGAAGAAGTCCTACCCGATCTTCAGTCTCACCAAGTAACCAGCATCCCCGCCGCCCGATAGGCCCCGGTGGGCAGGAAGAAAGTATCCCCACCAGTTCCTAGGGCCCAGTATCCGTCAGTGGGAGCCCCCCTAGCATTTCGGCCTTGAGCCGCAATCTGGGTCACTGGTATGATGGTCAACTGTAATGGAACTAGGAAGCACCTCCTTCGCCCAAACTCAATCAGATTATTCCGCAACCCAGACCCTCGGGCATACAGCTGCCCAAACGCCATGAAATTGCCAGAGTTCTCTGGCATAGAGTCCCCCGCCTATCCGACCCAGAGTAACAACCGGAGGTAGCAAGGTGACAATGGACGCACTACAGGAGCGAGTCCTCTCTTTTCTGGACAAGGATGAACTGATCCAGATGACCAAGGACGTGGTGGACATAGACAGCCCAACCGGAGGCGAGGAAGCCATCGGTAACTACCTAGCAACCCGGTTTGGCGACTTGGGCCTCCCAGTGCAAAAGCAGGAGGTCGAGCCCGGCCGGAACAACGTCATCGCCACTTGGAACGGCACCGGCGATGGGGCCGACGTCCTCTTCCTCGGTCACATGGACTACGCCCCCGGTATCGGCAAGCCCCAAGCCCAGATAGTCGACGGCAACTGGATCGCCGGCATCGGCGCATCCAACATGAAGTCCGCCTTCCCCTGTTACTACATGGCCACCAAGATGCTCATGAAAGCCGGCATCCAGCCCCGCGGCGATGTGCGCCTCGCTGGTGTCGTGGGTGAGATCGAACGCGCCCCCATCGGTGCCCACCAAGGCGCTGAGTGTCGTGGCGCAGGCTACGGCGCCCGCTACCTCGCCAGCCACGGCCAGCCTCCCGATATCGTCATCAACGGTGAGCCCACCGGCCTGCGCGTGCAGATTGCCAACGGCGGCTACATGTTCATCCGCATGACCACCCGCGGCGTAGTCCAGCACGCCTCCTACCGCCAATACGGCGTCGACGCCCTGATGAAAATGGAAAAAGTGATTCCCGAAGTCCGGGCATGGGAAGCCGAATACCAGGAGATGTTCACCCACCCCTTCATGCGCCCCCGTGTCAATGTCGGCGCCATCGAGGGTGGCGTCCCCCAGAACCCGCCTCTGGTCGCCGCCTTCTGTCACGCCTACGTCGACGTCATCCTCCTCCCCGGCACCGACATACTCGCCGTGAAGCGGGAAGTCCGGTCCCTCGTGCAGCGCCTCAATGACCGCGACCCCGACCTAGGGCTGGAGTGGGACATCTACATGGTGGCCAATGGCTACGAGATTGCTCACGACGCATATCTCCCTTCCCTGGCCCGCGCCAGCCATCGCTTGGTCACAGGCCAGGAACCCTTCGAGCCCGAGGCCGAGCGTTTCGGCGTCTCCAGCGACAACCACGTTTTCGCCGACATCGGCGCCGCCAGCATCACCTACGGGCCCGCAGGCGTATCCCGCGTCGTCCCCGGAGGCCACGCCGCCTACGACCCGGAATACGGCGAAGTCGTCAACATGGACCACTTGGAGATATGCAGCAAGGTCTACGCCCTGACCGCTCTCGACATCATCACCAAGAGCCGCGAAGAGGTGATGTAGGCCGGAAAACGTGATGTAGGTCGGAAAACAGGGGTGTGGGAACCCCTCTTCCTCACTTGGGAAGAGGGTTAAGCCCGGGGCTACCCCTACCAGCCAATATCGCCCGCGGGTAGCCCCAGCATCACCCGCCCCCCAGCCTCAAAGTGGGACGTATGCCCCGCCAAGTGCTGGATGGCGACATGGGCGTCACGGAAGGCCCTCTCCAGCGGGTGCTTCTTGAATATCGCGTTGGTGCCCGCTGCATGGAACAGCAGGTCTATCGCTTTGAGAGCCTGCCGCGATGAGTGGGTAATGGCCAACCGGGCCTGCGCGATCTCCAACGTGGGGTCGGCATCACCCCGGCAAACGGCCTGCCACGCCTTGTCCAGGGCATCCAGCGCATAAGCCCGTGCTCCGCTGATGATGCCCTCAGCCTCCCCCACCACTGCCTGCACCGACGCCCGGTCCCGCAATCTGGCAGCCGAATGTGTGGACCCGGCCTCAGATGCCAATTCAATGAACGCATCCATGGCCCCTTGGGCCATGCCCAGCAGGTTGGCCACATACGGCGTCCACACAGCCACCATCACCAAGCGGGGATGATACAGAGGCCCCTTTTCTTTGGGGCACTCCGTCATTGATAACGTGTGCTCCTCCGGCACGAACCAGTCATCCACCGAGTAGTCATGACTGCCCGTCCCGGTCATCCCCACCACCGACCAAGTGTCGTGTATAGCGACCGCCTCTGGCGGCAACAGCATCAGCCGTATCTCCGGGCCATCCCCTGCACCCTGATGCGCGCTCTCCAACTCCACCTTGCAAGCGCACACGACCACGCTGGCATGGGTAATCCCGCTGCCGAATCCCCAGTGCCCGCTGACCCGGTAGCCCCCTTGGACCCGCTTGGCCCAGCCCTCGGGGCGCATACTGCCAGCCAACCGGAAATCCGGCGGCCGTCCGAAGAAATGCATCCCCACCGACGCCTCCACCCATCCCAACAGCACCGACCCACCGCCCGATATCACCGAGCACCACCCCACCGAGCCGTCGAACTTGGAGACCTCCTCCACAGCATGAAACGCCGTCTTCAAATCCAGCTCAGGCCCGCCCATGGATCGAGGGAGGAAAAGCTGAAGTAGGCCCGAGGCCGACATCCCGGCGACCAACGGAGGCGGCAACTGCCTCCCCGCCTCCATCTCCCCCCGGCACGCCTCAATTTGAGGCCCCAGAGCCTTGGCTGCCTCCACCACCCCGGACCGTGCTCGGCTATGCACTGATGGCGCCACGACCGTACCCAGCCCGTTGTCGTTCCGAAAGTCTCACCTACACTGCCTTCAAAGGGAAATTCGTAGCCGAAGGCTAGCACCCTAGCCAACGAAGGGTCAACCAAACCCGCCCAGCCAAGCCACGGCACGACTGTCCCCCAACCCGTCCCAAGTGGTACGATAAATGCCCCGCTAATAAGCAACGCGAGCATCCACGGGCCGTTAGCTCAGCTTGGTCAGAGCACCGGACTTTTAATCCGGGTGTCCAGGGTTCGAATCCCTGCCGGCCCACCAACCCCCGCACCTCGCCCCCAACCTGTCGCTCTTGACACCCTTGTACACCGGCAAATAGCTTGGTGTCCCCGGCAGATGCCAAGCCTGTCGATTCGGGCACTGGCATGCCTTGGCAACCCTGCGGTAGATCCAAGGCAGTAGAGGCCGATTAAGGCGAAGCAATGGCTGGCAAGCCCTCCAAGAAGCCAAGCGAAGCAAGCGGGAACGCCTCTGGTGAGGTAGTCCTCCTCTCAGGAGGCAACCCCCAGATCGCCAAGGCCGACGGCGACGCCCCCGTGCAGGCCTACATCGCCGCCATGCCCGGCTGGAAAAGCGATGCCGGCCGCCGCCTCGACGACCTCATCGTCCGCACCGTCCCCAACGTCCGCAAGGCCGTCCGCTGGAACTCCCCTTGGTACGGCATCGACGGCCAAGGCTGGTTCCTCAGCTACCACTGCTTCAACAAATACATCAAGGTCACCTTCCTCTACGGCATGTCCCTCGACCCCATCCCTCCCATCGCCTCCAAAGACAAAGACGCCCGCTACTACCACATCTACGAAGACCAAGATATGGATGAGGAGCAGGTCGCAAACTGGGTCCGCCAAGCCGCCGCCATCCCCGGCTGGGATGGGTTTTGAGGTCCTTGCAGGTAACCGACCATCAAGGACATGCGGACGAGTTGTCGAGGGCGTCGAGGTTTGGCTGAGAGTAAACGGTCTATTGAGCGACGTTAAGAGTTGGCGTAATCCAGAAGTGTTGGAGCACGCATTGGTGCAACTCGGAAGCCTCTTGCTTATTATAGAGGATAGGCACAGGAGTCTCTGCTCATTCCGAGTAGCAACGGATGTTAACAGGAGAGGTATACCCTCAGGTTGGCTAGGCCACTGTTGCCAAGTTCATAGCGAGGTAGGCAAGGCTCGGGCTTTGGCCGACCCACTATTATTCGGGCCGGGCGGCTGAGAATAGAGAGTGGTTGGTGCTATGAAAGACGAAATCTTAAGCTATCGCGAGATGTGCGGACGGCAAAAAAAGGAGACCTTGCAAAGAGGCATGAATTTTTTGCCTCCACCGGGCATTGGGGTGATCTTGATGTCACGTCGCCCGAACGCGCCCTATGCTGACGAACTAAGCCCTGATGAAATGGTATTGATATATGAAGGCCATGATGCCTTGAAATCAGATGAAATCGCTAACCCCAAGTCAGTTGACCAGCCGAGGTTCACCAAAGGCGGAAGACTAACTCAGAACGGAGAATTCGCTTCGTGGATCGATAAGTATAGGCAAAGTAGAGTTCCACCTGCTGTGTTCAGAGTTTATGAGAAGTTGCGAGATGGGATTTGGGCTGACAGAGGGTTATATCTATTAGAGGACTATAAGCAACCCGTCCAAAATAGCCGTCCGAGTCTTCAAGTTCGAATTAAGGCAAGCTGATTTCGATGTCAGTGCTTCGGACGAGTCAAGTCAAATTGAACTGAAGAATTCTCGCCAGATTCCATCCCATATCAAAATCGAAGTCTTCAAGCGGGATAAAGGCAAGTGTGTTTTGTGTGGTGCTAAAGACCAATTGCATTTTGATCACGATCTACCCTTTTCTAAAGGTGGTACTAGTGTATTGGCAGCGAACGTGAAAATACTGTGTGCGAGGCACAATTTGAGCAAATCTGCGAATATACAGTAGTAGCAATCCCATAGCTAGAATCGTAGTCCCGTTTTGGCCCTTTACATTGCTATCGGCTGCCTTGCTGACATGAAGGATTAGATGGTTTACGGGATAGTGCCAGTGATGAAAGGATTTCCTTCAGGCGTTGAGAAGGAGAGCCTGGCCTTGAGCTTGCCTGAGTATTCTCCAAGATGAGAGGTGTGGAGAAGCGACCGTTCAGGCTGGTTTTCAACAGGAACAACCTACCCGAAATCCTCTCCGCCTCCCTCGGCGCAGCCCTAGGCATCGGCCTCGCAACCCTCCTCTCCGCCCGCTTCTTCGAACCGAGAGACGCCCTCCTCATCCTCGGCTCCTTCGGCGCATCCGCCGTTCTCATCTATGGCGTAATCTCCAGCCCGCTGGCCCAGCCTAGGAACCTAATCGGTGGCCACGTCCTGTCCGCTGTAATCGGCGTGGCCGCCTTCCAGATAGTGGGGGACAACTTCATCGCAGCAGGCCTCGCCGTGGCCTTGGCCGTCGCCGCCATGATGCTCACCGACACCGTCCATCCCCCCGGCGGCGCCACCGCCCTCATAGCCGTCATCGGCGGCGACACCATACACGACCTCGCCTTCCTCTACGTCCTCATGCCAGCCGGCCTCGGCGCGCTGCTCCTCCTGCTCGTCGCCCTCATCGTCAACAACATCCCCAAGTCCAGACGCTACCCGGTCTATTGGCTCTGAGCCCACAGTCCGATGCTGTTGATTCTCGGAGGACTCCCCGGCGTCGGCAAAACAGCCATTGCCACCGCCCTCGCCCGTGAAATAGACGCCGTCCACCTCCGCATCGATTCCATAGAGCAGGCCCTCCGCAACTCCGGCGTCGCCATATCCGGTCCCGAGGGCTACGTGGTCGCCTACGCCATCGCCAGAGATAACCTGAAACTGGGACGCACCGTCATAGCCGACTCCGTGAACCCCGTGGAAATAACCCGCACTGCATGGAGGGAAGTCGCCCAGCAGACAGGCGCCGATTACGTCGAAATCGAGATCATCTGCTCCGACCAAACAGAGCACCAGCAGCGGGTCGAGAATCGGGTATCAGACATCCCTGGCCACCAGCCACCAACTTGGCAGCAGGTGCTCGACCGCGAATACGAACCCTGGCAATCCCATATCCTCATAGACACAGCGGGCCGCCACATGGACGCCTGCATCGCAGAACTTCGTCAGAGGCTAAAGAAGCCCTAGCCCCATCAAATCTCAGACTTCAGCAGTGCAGGCCGGATCCTGGTATTCCAGTAATCGTTGCCCCCTGCCTCCCGCAACTCCTCCACCAACTGCGTCGTCTCCGCTCCCACCGCCGCCGTCAACTCCTGAGCACTGCGACTGCCCGCCAACTCCGTCACCGCCGTCCTCAGCTTCATCACATATTCCGCCACCTCATAGGCAGCCCTGTCCGACGCAGACCGTGCCTGCAGGGCCTCAAGTTTCTCCAGCCATTCCAGCCCCCGGTCCGCCTCTTCAAACCTGTCATCCAGCGCATTGGTCATACTCATCTTGCGTCCTCCGCTCTCATCACCGCCTGTGCTACAAGCCAGGGGCGCTTCCCGCATCAAGCCCTTTCCCAATATCATACCCTCCCTTCCAAGGCTTGGAAAACGCACGCGTCGCCACTTCTGGTATTCTGGTCTACGACGTAAACTGCCCGGAGCTGTGCATTAGATGCGGACTATAGTGGCCTTGTGGCTCATCCTAGCCTTGACAGCCCTAACCATCGGGTGCGGTGACGACGACGCTTCCACCCCCATCGCCACACTCCCAACGGCAACCACGGCGACGCCAGCAGTCGCCCCTCCCACCACTGTCCCAGACACGCCCGCCGAAACGCCCGCGCCTACGCCTGCACCCGCCAAGTCCACACCCACCACGCCCGGCACCAATGACCAACCCGACCCCAGCGACGCCTATTTCGCCCTCGACCACGTGCTGGACATCGCCATCGAAATCGACCCCGGCGACTGGGACACCTTGCGCCATCAGACCCGCACTTTCGAAGACGTCATGGCCGAAATCGAGAAATACAATCTCTCCCGGCCCTTTGCCGGCATCTACGACTGGTTCCCCGGGACTGTGACCATTGATGGTGAGGCCCATACCGAAGTGGGTGTCCGCAAAAAGGGGTTCGTCGGTTCCCAAAGCGACGCCAAGCCATCTCTAAAGCTCCGTTTCGACAAGTACGTGGACGGCCAGACCCTCGGCGGGATAATCGAGCGCATGACCCTCAACAACAGCATCCAAGACCCTTCCATGCTCAATACCTGCCTGTCATACCGTGTTTTCGCTGCCACCGGCAGCCCTTCACCCCGCTGCAACTTCGCCACCATCTCCGTGAACGGCAAGAACCTTGGCCTCTACGTTCACGTCGAAGAAATCAAGCCCCCCTTCCTTGCCCGTCACTTCGCCAGCCCCGAGGGCAACCTCTACGAAGGCACCGTCAGCGACTTTACCCCCGACTTCCGTGGCACTTTCGAGAAGAAGACCAACGAGGACGCCGCCGACTGGTCCGACATTGACACCGTAGTTGCCGCCCTTCAGGACCCTTCCGATGCGGGCTTGGTGGCCTTGGCGAAGGCCCTAGACCTGGACCGCTTCCTCTCCTTCTGGGCCACGGAGGTGCTGGTCGGACACTGGGATGGCTATGCTGGAGACCGCAACAACTATCACTTCTACCGCGAGCCCGATGGCCCCTTCGTATTCATCCCTTGGGGTGTCGACGACACCTTCCACCTCAAGGACGACCCCAATCCCTTCGACGACATCAGCAACCCGCCCCCGTCGGTTCTCGCCCTCACCGCCATCCCCGACCGCCTCTACAACAACCCCGGCTGGCGTGAGAAATACGTGGCCCGGTTGAAGGACATTCTCGACACCGCCTGGGACGAGGCCGAACTGCTCGCAATCGTGGACGAAATGGCCGCCATCGTGCAGCAACACGCCCTGCCCGATGCCAAGGCGGCAGCCGCCCTCGATACCGAGCGGGTGCGCAAGTTCATCCTCAAGCGCAAGGGCGAAATCCTAGCCGACCTCATTCCTGAACCCCCCGACTGGCCCGACCCTTGGAACGAGCCTCCTTCCAACGTCCCGCAAATCGAGTCCCTCCAGTTCGCCTTTGACACCAACTGGGGAAGTAACCTGAATCCCAACCCCTTTGAGGAGGGAACGGCCATCAGCCTGCTCCTGAACGGGTTTGAGGAATCGGTTGACGGCACGGGAGTCATCGCTGGCCTCTCAACCGAGGATGAGAAGCTCCTGCTGCCGGGCGTCGAACACACCGCGTCCATAGCAGCCCTCGGACTGGATGACGACGGCTCCATCAGCGGTATGACCCTGGTCCTGTCCCTCGACCATCTGAAAGCCGGAGCCACTCTGGTCATCGGTGAAGACCCCATCGCCGGGGGCATTTGGTCCATCTGGCCCGGCGCACCCTCCCCCCACTTCTTTGCCCCCTTCACCAACGGTGCCTTGGAACTCACCAAAGCAGGCACCGAGCCCGGCGCGGAATTAGCAGGCAGTTTCTCGGGAGGCTTCGGCGGAGCCCCGTTTGTCCCCAATGCCGGAGACGGTGCCTCCTCCAGTGCCGACTCCACCACCGCCGCCCTCGACATCGGCTTGGTCATCAACGAGGTGGCCTCCAAGGGCGACCCGCTGGACTGGTTCGAGCTTTATAATTCATTGCCCGACCCCATCGCCCTCTTTGGATTCACGGTGGCCGACGACCTCACCGACAGCAGCAAGCGGGTCCCTTTCCCCGGGGGCACGGTCATAGAGCCTGGGCAATACCTGCAATTCCGGTTGGACAAGGACGGCTGGCCCGGCTTCGCCTTGGGTAGCGATGAGGAACTGGGCATCTGGCTTCTCGATGGCACCCTCGTCGCCAGCATCGACTGGGACGAAGGACAGTCCGGCGAAGGCCAGAGCTACGCCCGCCTGCCCGACGCCACAGGCCAATTTCAGACCGTGGACAACCCCACCCCGGCCGCCGCCAATCAACCCTAGATACCCAACGAGAAAATACCGGAAGGAGCAACCACATGGACGTTGGAATGATGATGATATTCACCACCTACGGCTGGGAAGACGGGTCTGATGCTCAAGCATGGGAGGAGGAACTGCGCCTCGCCGAAATGGCCGCCGACTTGGGTTTCGATTCCCTCTGGTCTGCCGAGCACCATTTCAACGACTACTCCTTCGTCCCCGACAACCTCCAGTTGATGAGCTACATCACCGCCAAGCACCCCCACATCGATGTGGGCACCGCCGCCGTCATACTCCCTTGGCACAATCCGCTGCGAGTCGCCGAGAACGCTGCCGTTCTGGACCTTCTCAGCAATGGCAGGCTCCGTCTCGGATTCGGTCGCGGTCTGGCCCGCCGCGAGTTCGAGACCTTCGGCATCGACATGAGCGAATCCCGGGAGCGTTTCGACGAGGCCGCCCCAATGATCGTTGAGGCCCTCAAGACCGGCTTTATAGAAGGCGACGGCCCCTATTACCCCCAGGCCCGCACGGAAATCCGCCCTCGCCCGCAGCACTCTTTCGACGGGCGCATCTATGCCGTCGCCGCCAGCGATGAGTCCGTCCTCTCAGCGGCCAAGTTGGGGGCACACATCGTTATGTTCGCCGACCGCCCATGGGAGATGCGAATGCCCGGCATCGAGCGAGGCCGTGAACTGCACCGCGAATTTCACGGCACCGAACCGCCGCCACTGATGCTCACTGAGTTCGTTATATGCGGTTCCGACCTTGAACAGTGCCAAGACGAGGCCCGCCAGTACCAAGGCAAGTTCGTGGAAAGCAACTTCTACCACTATGAGTTCCTCGCCGACCACTTCAAGACGATGAAGGGCTACAACGCCTACCAGCAGAAGGCCGAAATCGCCCGGTCCGCCGGGCTCCAGGGAGCAGTGGAGGGCTTCATGAAAGCGGCCAGTTGGGGCACGCCCGACAAGATTCTCCGGGGCCTTGAAGAACGTCGCGCCCTGCTCGGCGACTTCGAGTGGAACGTCGCCTTCCGCTTTGGCGGCACGCCCTTCCATGTGGCGGAGCGTGGCCTGAAGCTCTTCGCCAAGGAAGTCCTGCCCGTGTTGAAGTCCTGGTAGGGCCCTCCCAGCGGAGAAGAGCCCTACTCCTCGTCCGGGGCTTCCATGGCATCATAGTTCGCCACGATGCGGGAGGCCAGGGCTGTGAAGGTAGCCATCTCTTCGGTGGTCAGGCCCCTCGCTAGACGTGCGTCATACGCCCGCACCTTCTGGTTCAGCGACTGCGTGAGCGTCTTCCCCTCGTCGGTAAGCGAAAGCCAGACCAGACGCCTGTCATTGCGCTGGCGTCGCCTCCTGACCAACCCCATTTCCGCCAGCTTGGTGACAACGCGACTGATGCGTGACGTGGTGACGGGAAGCACCTGTGCCAGTTCGGTCGTAGTCCAGCGTTCCTTTTGCAGGAAAAGGCGCAGCAGAGCGAACTCCAAGGGCTGCAGATTGTGTGGCGCAACCAACTCCGCCATGCCCTTGGCGACCACGTTCACAAGCCCGGCCACGCAGGCCCCAAGGTCAGGGGCCATAGGCTCAGGTGCCCCGTGGTCAGAGGCAGCCGTAGCAGCGGGAATGTCTTGTGTAGTTTGCTGCCTATGGTTCACAGTAGTCCAAAGCCAATCCTGAGAATCTCACAAGGGTTGCGTTCGCTGGCATGTCGGCCCCCATCCCCGATACCACACCCCGGACTCTGGCTAACCCACTTTGGTCCGGTCACGCCGCGCCCAACATTATAACAGTCGCTGTCCCACCGGCCGCCCCGACCTGTATCGTCGCCCCTTGGCAGCAATCCCAAGTCCCTTGCCCTCACCCCATATTGACCAGAATGAACGCATACTCCTCCGCCACCTCATACAGCCGGTCATACCTGCCCGACTTGCCCCCGTGTCCAGCCCCCATGTTGGTCTTCAGCAGCAGTGAATTATCATCCCTCTTCAAAGTCCGCAGCTTGGCCACATACTTCGCTGGCTCCCAGTAAGTCACCCTCGGGTCATTCAGCCCGGCCGTCACCAGTATGGGCGGATACTCCCGTTCCTCCAGTTGGTCGTACGGCGAGTAAGACCTGATGTACTCAAAGACTTCCCGGTCCTCTATCGGGTTCCCCCACTCCGGCCATTCAATGGGCGTCAGCGGCAGCGAGTCATCCAGCATCGTATTCAGCGCATCGACAAAGGGCACATGCGCCGCCACCGCTCCCCACAACTCCGGCGCTTGGTTCACCGCAGCCCCCATCAACTGCCCTCCCGCGCTGCCTCCCGCGATGGCGATACGCCCTTCAGCCGCGCACCCCATCCTCACCAAGTGACGCGCCACATCCACGAAATCATTGAACGTGTTCGTTCGCCTGTCCAGCTTCCCCGCCTCATACCAGTGATACCCGAGGTCATCGCCCCCGCGAATATGCGCAATCGCAAAGATGAATCCACGGTCAAGCAGCGAAAGCCGCGTTGTCGAAAAAGACGGCGGCACCGCGTGCCCATACGCCCCATACCCATACAGGTACATCGGCGCACTCCCATCCACCGCCGTGTCCCTCCTTCGCACCACCGACACCGGCACCTGCGCCCCGTCCCGTGCCACCGCCATCATCCGCTCCGTCACATAGTCCCCCGCCTCATACCCGCTCGGTATCTGCTGCACCTTCCGCACTTCCAGTTCATTCGTATCAACGTGATAGTCAAACACCGTGCTCGGCGTCACCATCGACGTGTACTCAAGCCGCAGCGTATCCGTCTGGAACTCTAGGTTCGTCTCCACGCCCACCGTATAAGTCGACTCCGGGAATGGTATGTAGAACGACTCCCCGTCCCCGTCGATCAGTCGTATGTGGTCCAGACCCTCAATGCGCTCCTCCACAGCAATGAAGTCCCTGAACGCCTTGAATCCCGTGATGTAATGATCGTCCGACGCATCCACCAGAGACGCCCACGAACCCTCGTTGGGGTCGCTCGCAGGCGCAGTCGCCAGCCGCGTATTCTTGTGCGTATCATTGGTGCGTATCACGAACCGGTCCCCTTGGTGGTCCACCGAATACTCGTGTCCCGTCCGCCGCGCCGAAACCATCACCAGCGTCCCCTCGGGCTCCGCCGCTCGAACAAGCCTCACCTCGGAAGTAACGTGGTCCCCGGCCCCGACGATGACGTATTCCCGTGACGTGGTTATCGAAAGTCCAACGAAAAACCCCGGGTCCGTCTCCTCATATACCACCGCATCCCCGTCAACGGCCTCCCCCAAAACATGCCTTCTCACCTGCCAAGGCCGCCAGTTCTCGTCCACCACCGTATAGAAGAACGACGCGTCATCGGCCGCCCACACCGCATTCCCGATGGTGCCCTCAATCTCGTCGGCCAGCATCTCCCCCGTGTTCAGGTCCTTGGCCACCATCCGATACCGCTCCGACCCGTCGGTATCCGTGCTGTAGACCAGAAGGGACCCTCCATTGCTCACCGACAGCGACCCCAGCCGGAAATACTCCAACCCTTCCGCTAGCGCTGGCTCATCCAGAATCGCCACCGCCTTCTCCGTCGGCCCCTCCCGCGCATTCGCGTCCGCCGCCGGCCACCGCGACCACACCCGGTATTGGCTCCCCTCTTGATAGCTCCACTGGTAGTACCACTCCCCCCGCCGCCAAGGCACGCTCGACAAGTCCGGCTGTTGCCTCCCCTTGATTTCCTCGAAAAGCGTGTCAATCAACTCTTGGTGCGGCCCCATCGTCGCCTCGAAATACTCATTCTCCGCAGTCAGGTACGCCAGCACATCGGCATCTTCCACCGTCGGATACCCAGGATCCCGCAGCCAGTTCCAAGAATCCTCAATCGTAATCCCATGATGCGTAACGCTATGCGCACGCCTCTGCGCAACGGGCGGCTTGGGTCTGCTTTCGCTCATGGTATTGGCGCCTTTCTCCTCAAACTGTCAAAAGATGCGGCCTGTGGCACGCATCACGGGCAACATAGAGATGTTTCTGTAAGTGGGAAAGCGCCCCGTCTACTGCGCTGGACTCCGCAAACCGAGACCCCTAGCCTCTAGTCGTCTGCGCTGGCAGTGCCGGCCTTCGCCCTAGCCTCGTGCTGCTCCAGTTCCTCCAGCGCGTGGTCCTTCCCCGCCATGTTCAGCGTCACCGGCACCCTCGCCAAGGGCCGGTGCCCATTGCGTTGCGGCAGGCGCGCTTCCTTGTGAGACTTGGCCGCCTTGGAGTCCCTATAAACGCTACAGCCGATGCACCCTACGTACTCCTTGGGAGCCCCCGACTTCTGAAACATCCTCCGCGCCGTGCGGTATTGCTCGTTGTTCCAGATTTCCTTCACCGACTGAGTCCGCACATCCCCGAAATCGTCCGATGCATCCGTCAGGTAGCAGCAGGGCGCATACCCCCCGTCCCAGTTCACCACCGCACTGCGCCACAGCCTCCAGCATCGCGCCCCGTCCTCCGCATACGGCTTGCGGAACGGGTCCGCCAGCCGTGCCTCCATCTCTGCCCGCGGCAGCCACTGCCGCGCCAGTTCGATATCCTCCGCCCCATGCGGAAAGTCCACCCGCTTGAAGGTGATGGTGTCCACCCCAAGCTCCACCGCCATCCGCTTCGCTTCCTCCACTTGGTGCTCGTTCTGCCGCATCACGATGTACTGCCACTCAAGGAACGGCGTCTTTGACCCCAGCCGCTTCCGCGTCTCCCCGATGAGCCTCAGGTTGTCCAGCACCCGGTCCAGATGTCCCGTCACCCGGTACACCTCGTACACATCCTGCGTCGTCCCGTCCAGCGAGACAATCAGCACATCCAGCCCCGACTTTACCAGCCGCTCCGCCATCTCCGGCGTCAGTGGCTTGTTCAGGTTGCTGCTGACAATCGTGGCAATGCGCCTCTCATGCGCATAGGCAATGAAGCGGTCAATATCCCGGTTTAGGAACGGCTCGCCCCAGCTATACAGACTGAGCCAGACGCAATAGTCCTTGATTTGGTCGACCGTCGAGGTATACGTGTCGAAGTGCATCACGCCCTTGTCCCGATGCACCGTCCCCAGTCCCGTATGGCACAAGGGACACTTCAACTGGCAGATATTGGTGGTGTCGATCTCCCACTCGAAGGGGTATCCCCACACCTTGGTCCGCCCGAACCGCAGTTGCAACTCCACCAGCAGCAAATTGAAGAACTTCCGCCACCCCCAGTACCGCAGCGCCAGCGATGTCCTCTGGTGCGCCCTGACCCCCGCAAAAGCAGCGATCACACCCCGGTTAACCTGCAGGCTAGCCTCAGCAGCCCAGAACACCCTCTTCAGCACTGCTTGGAACAACGACACCTCGCGCTAGCTAAAATGCCAGCCCAGACCTCGCAGTCTAGCCACCTCGCACACCTAGGTCAACGAGGTGCCACCTTCCCCTTGACCCGCCGTATAGTAAAGAACTTGACATTGATACGCACCGATAATAGTGTAGGCAATTGACCCCACCTGATACCCATCTCATTAGTCTCCCTTGGCCAACCCCTTCTAATGGGCTTGTCCAAGTCTTTAATGGAACTATGTATCGTCTGCGGGAGCCTCATCCGCTCAGGCGAGTGGGAAATCCTTCTGAGGGGATGGTCTAAATATGCCAAAAATCAGAGCCCTGTTCTCCCGCATCTCCATGGCCGCTACGGCCCTTGCCCTGCTGTCAGCGGTACTGGCCGCGGCCTGTCAGACCACCGAGGAAACCTCCACGCCAAATATCGACTCCTCGCCCGCCACCTCGGTCATGATGGACGATGGAGTCCCCGGCGTTTCGGATAACCAAATCCTCTTCGGTCAGTCGGCAGCATTGACCGGTCCAGCCCAGCAACTGGGCACCGAGATGAGGCTGGGCATTCAGGCTGCCTTCCACGAACAAAATCAGGCAGGCGGCGTTCACGGACGACAGTTGGCCCTGAATACCCTCGATGACTTCTACGAACCCGACACCGCCTATGCCAACACACGGCGCCTCATCGAGAACGCGGGAGTATTCGCCCTCATCGGCGAGGTCGGCACCCCCACCTCCCGCTCCGCTTCCCCGCTGGCCAATGCTCGGGGCGTGCCCTTCATAGCCCCGTTCACCGGCGCCGAGTTCCTCCGAGACCCCAATCTGTCCAACGTCGTCAACCTCCGCGCCTCCTACTACCAGGAGACGGAGCAGATGGTGGCCCGCCTCACCGAAGACCTCGGAATCACCAGAGTCGCCGTCTTGTACCAGAACGACTCCTACGGCCAGACCGGCTTGGAGGGCGTTGAGCTAGCCCTGCAAAAGCGCGGTCTGGCCCCCGTGGCTTCCTGGTACTACCTGCGCAACACCAGCGCGGTCAAGCGGGCCGCCCTCAACATCGTCGAGGCCGACCCCGAAGCCGTGATTATGATTGGCGCATACAGCCCGGTCGCCCGCACCATTCAGTTGGCCCGCCAGGATATCGACCCCGTATTCATGACAGTCTCCTTCGTCGGCAGCAACGCCTTAGCCCAAGAATTGGGCTCCGAAGGCGCTGGGGTCTACGTGACCCAGGTTGTGCCCCTTCCCCAAGACACCAGTATTCCCGCAGTCGCCGCCTACCACGCCGCGCTGGGCGCATTCGACGGCCAAGCCGTCCCCAGCTTCGTTTCGCTGGAAGGCTACCTAGCAGGCCGCCTCGCCATTGAGGGGCTGGAGAGGTGCGGTGCCGACCTGACCCGTCCCTGCTTCCTCGAAGCAATCCAAAACGCCGGCACCATCGACATTGATGGCCTCCGCCTCCAGTACGGCTCCGGCGACAACCAAGGCTCCGACGCCGTCTACCTCACCGTGATAGGCTCCGACGGCGAATATCAGCAGGTGATGCGGCTGGGAGGTGCCCAATAATGAATCAGTCAGGCATAACCCTCCCCCTGATCATCACAGCCCTGGTGGCCTTGGCCGCAATAATAGCCTTGGCCGTAACCGCTTGGATTGTCGTCGGCAACCTCAACAGCCAGGCACAGGACAGCGACCATGTCGAGGTCCTCACCGCCGCCTCCGCCCTGTCCCAGAGCGCTGGCAAACTGGCAGCCACCTCGGGCCAGGCATCCAACGCCCGCATGACCCGCGACAGCATCATTGCATCCAGGGCTTCCCTCGCCAACGACAAGGCCCAACTCACCCAGCAACTCGCCTCCCTCGAAGGCAAGGGCTACGACGCCCGCGTCTCTCGCATCAGCGAGCAGGCCAACCTCTTGGTCTCCAACTCGGACAAGATCGAAGAGGGCAGGCCCAATCTCCTCAGGGCCATGCTCGCTGGCGAGCAGAACCGCCAGCAACTTGGCCTCGCCACCACAAGGCGACTCGTCCCCGCCCTCGCCGGTAGCCTCGATGACCAGTTCTACTACATGGCCACCGGCAGGAGCGACGCAAGATCCGGGAACGGCGGCGAAGGCGCGTTGACCGAGGAGGAGTTCATCCGCTACACCCATCTCTCCGAACTCATCCGCTCCGTAGGCCTCGCCCACTCCTTTCTCTCCATCGCCGCCAGGATGGCTGACCCCACACTGGTGACCAACGTGGAGGAGGCCTTCGACTCCTCCGCCCAGCGCATTGAACGGAGCATCGAGTACCTCGCGGCCAACGGCGGCCCCGATGTCGACCCCACCGTAATCCCCCTCTCCCGCCAGCTCATAGAAGCCGGCGCTGGTCAGGGCAACTATTTCGACGCCCTCCGCTTGAGACTGGGCATGGCCGTCACCGAGCAGCAGTTGATCGCTGCCAATGAGCGCGTCCTCGACAACCTTCAAGCCGAAATCGACGCCCTCGTCCAAGCCGTCGGCACCGACTACGCCGCCTCCAAGGAGGACTCCGACCAAGCTGCCTCCACCGGCACAACCCTCGTCCTCATCTTCGGCATCCTCGGCCTAGTCCTGACCCTCCTCGGCACCGCCTACCTCCTAACCAGAGGCCGTCAAACGTAGCTGCATCTCCTCTCGCCCCCAACACCAGTCAACGCAGGAGGCCAGCTTTCGACGCTGGCCCCTGCTTTGCTGGACTGTCACTTGACTTGAAAAACCAGCGTGTAACGCTATTACACACTAGCTCAAGCTCCCCCGGGGATTCGAGGTCGATATGGCCAGAGTGCAGTTGGTGATACCCGATGCAGACCGGGACCGCTTCATCCACCAAGCCCGGCAGGAAGGCATGTCCCTCAGCGCATGGTTGCGTGCTGCCGCCCAAGAGCGCCTCGAAGCCCGCCAACACGCCAAGCTGTTCCAGTCCCCCGATGACCTGGAGGAGTTCTTCCGGTCTTGCGCAGCACTGGATGGCCCGGAGACGGAACCGGACTGGGATGAACACCTGCGCGTCATGACCCAGTCCCGCGGGACAGGAGTGACGCGCAAGTGGTCTTCGTAGATACCAACGTCTTCATCTACGCAGTGGGACGCCACCACCCACTCCAGACAGACGCCCATAGTTCTTCCTAGAAGCCAACCGAAACGGCACACCGTTGTGCACCTCAGCAGAGGTCATGCAGGAACTGGCCCATGTCTATCTGCCCACCCGAAGGCTTCAGACCTTCGATGCGGCGCTGGGTTTGATGGCAAGCGCAGGCGTTGAGGTCTGGGCTCTGGAGCAGGCGGACGTGGCCCTAGCCCGCCAACTCCATGGGCAGTATCCCGCGCTACAGGCCCGCGACCTCTGCCATCTGGCCAGTTGTCGAAGACGCGGAGTCCGCGAGATCAAGACTTTCGACCAAGCACTCGCAGCCACATCCGCCAATCCGTCACCCCAATAGACGCCCGCCTGTGCGATAGAGGCGGCAGCCCTGTTGCTGCCCACAAGCACTGTAACCGGACTGCCCATGCATCACGGCTAACTGCCACCGCACCGCCACCCCCGTGGCCCAGTCCATCTCTCCGTCTTGACATCCCACCCTCCCATTCCTTACACTCCTCACTGTCTTGATAGTTCGTATCAATAACGACACCCAGCCATTGCCCAACCCCAACCCAAGCCGCAACCCTCCAGGGACCTCGGCAACTTGGGAAACAGGGACCCAGCCGCATTAAGCGCATCTAACCACCCTTCCTGATACCCATCGTCAGTCCCCATCAAAATATCGAGGCCAACAATCAACAGCCGCCCATACTGATACCATGTGTCAATCAACTCAAGCGATGAACAGCCATCATGCTTTACTGGGAAAGGAAAACTAATGACGAAGCCTCAGGCACAACTCAGACCTCGCAGACCATTGTCCGCAATCGTTTTCTGCCTGCTTACCCTGACGCTATTGTTGTTCCTAGCCTCTTGCGGTGGTGACGAAGCACCCACAACCGAGAGCACAGCAACCCCCACCCAGCAGCCTGTCGCTCCAACAATCCAGCCAACTACGGCTCCACAGCCCACGCCAGCGGCTACGCCCGCACCCGCGCCCACTGCGACCGCTACCGCTATGCAAAGCCCCACGGCTACGCCCACGCCCGAACCGACCAAGACTGCAACACCTGCCCCCACCCAAATTCCCACAGCCACCGCCACCCCTGAGCCAACCGTCGTTACCGTCACCAACTGCGGCGTGGAGACCGCCTACGATACTGTCCCACAACGGGTAGTGGCCACGGATACGAGTGCCCTTGAAGTTCTCATCGCCCTTGGGTTGCAGGACCACGTCATCGGCTACTTCGGAGGCACTCCCGACCGCCTTCAGCCCCGGCACCAAGCCCGTGCAGCACTGGTAGAGCGCTTGGGAGGCAGCTTCCCCTATCCCTCACTGGAGGCAGTCCTCGCCCCAGGGCCAGATTTGGTGTTCAGCTATGGCTTCAACGAGAGTGCAGGACTCACAGGACAGAACCTGCGAGACTCCGAGGTACACAGCTTCTCGTTTACGGAAGCCTGCCCTGATTTCTCGGGCAAGGTGACTCTTGAAGTGATGTTCGAGGACGTCCGCGCCCTAGCGCAGATCTTCGACGTTGAGCACCGTGCCGACGAACTCATCGCCTCTTGGGAGCAGCAAATCGCCGAGATCGCCGAGGCGGCCCCGGCCAGCGAACCAGTCCGCGTGTTCTACTTCGACTCGGGCGAAGAGGCTCCCTTCACGGCCCTCGCCGGCTCCGTCATGTCCGACATCATCAGCCGGGCTGGCGGGATGAACATCCTCTCGGATGTGAGCGGCACTTGGGGCACCGTGGAGTGGGAAGCCGTCGTCGAGGCCGACCCGGAGCTGATTATCTTCGTCGACTACGGCTTTGGCGGCCCGGAAACTAACCGCGCATTCCTTGAGTCCAGTCCAGCCCTGTCAGGGATGTCGGCGGTGGCCAACGGTCAATACATGTCACTGACTTTCCTCCAGAGTGTGCCCGGCCCACAGAACCTTGATGGCCTGATTGAGGTGGCGACCACGGTGCGCCGCGTAAGCGCCGCCCGCTGATATACGCCGACAGATGCCGGGATGCGACGCCACTCATCCCGGCATCGCAGTCACGACTCTGGAGGACGCTACGGGTGCCGTGACAACAACTCAAGGGGACGCCCTCAGGCGCGTCTTTGCCTTGAGCTTCCCGATCGCGGTCGCCAACCTCTCACACATCGTGCTTGGGGTCGTCGACACCGTTATGATCAGCCGTGTCTCCACCGAGGCACTCGCGGCAGCGGCCGTCGCCTCATCCGTGAACATAGCAGCAGGTATGCTGTTCAGTGGATGGGGGACTGCCACCCAGATAATTGCGTCCCGGCGGTACGGAGAGGGTCGTCCCGCCGCCATAGGACAATTGCTGGACGTTTCGTTGCTGGTCGGCATCGGCGCCAGCCTAGTGGTGTTCCTCGTCCTCAGCATCGGTTCTGGAACAATCCTTGCTGCCTTCGGATTGAGCGAGGCCGTGCTAACCGAGGGCGTACCATATCTCCGGGCACTGGCGTTCGCCGCACCTTTTGCCGCCGCGACAGCCATGTTCCGATCAGTGTATGCCGGCGTCGGGGAGACCGGTGTGGCCATGCGCATGACATTCCTCGTCAACGCCATAAACATCCCACTGAACTATCTCCTGATATTCGTGGTCGGCTGGGGACTGCTTGGTGCTGGCATCGCTACGATAATCTCTGTGGCCGTCGGTTGCGCTTACATGGGCTGGTTTGGCTGGAGAAAGTTCCGCGCCACCTACGACCTGTTCCGTGTCAGGCACCTCCGCCGGTCCCAAGAGATACTTCCAGGGCTCTGGTCCATCGGTTGGGCTGAGACGGCCATGCTCTTCCTCGGTTACGTCAACAACATCCTCGTTCTCCGGATTGTCGCCTCGCTGGGCACGTCCGTCATCGCTGGGATGCAGGTCATAACGAACATACAGCAGGTCCTCTGGACGGCGATTTGGGCTCTGTCAACTGGGACGTCGATCCTTGTCGGGCACAGC
The DNA here is from genome assembly GCA_965204245.1 of Dehalococcoidia bacterium. GTDB lineage: Bacteria > Chloroflexota > Dehalococcoidia > Lucifugimonadales > JAAXIE01 > JAAXIE01. The sequence goes on along the minus strand of CBDBED010000002.1, from coordinate 186,781 downwards.
TTGGGCAGCCGCGAGCAGGGCGCGCTAGCACTGACCCAGCGGGCTGGGCTGTTGCTGATGATCGCCCTGCCAACTCTCCTGCTGGCACCAGTGCTCCTCGCGCCGTCCCCGATTCTGCATCTGCTCACCCCGGATGCAGGCGTTGTGGCGGAAGCCCGTCGCGTCCTCATTATCTTGGCCCTGCAGGTGCCCTTCATGGCCTCAAGCATGGTGCTGGCCGCGGTGCTGCGCGCTGCTGGCGACTCCAAGTGGGTCTTCTACACCTCCACGGTTTCCAGCTACCTTGTCTTGTTGCCGCTGTCGTGGCTGCTCGCAGTCCCCTTCGGTTGGGGACTCGTCGGAATATACGTCGCCGGGATCGCTTTCTTCGTGGCCCGGACGGCCGGAGCTTGGTGGCGCTACCGTCAGGGGCACTGGCGGGCGGCGACAATATGAGGCCGTCATCAATGCCAACGTTGCTGGCTAGGCTGATTCGCTCTGGGGTGAATCGTTCACCCATCGGTGTCGCGGCCCCTCGCGGGCTGTCTGGGCTCGGCCTCACCGCATTGTTTGGAGGCCTTTGCGTTGCCTTGGCCGCGTCTATCGTACTCGCGGTGACCCTGGGTCCCGCCGACATCTCTCCGGTGACAGCCTGGCGTATCGGGATCGACCAGTTCTGGCCGGATTTGGTATCGGCCAACTGGCCAGCCGCTCACGAGCGGATAGTCTGGCACATCCGCCTCCCCCGAGCCCTCCTCGCCGTGATGGTCGGCGCAACCCTCGCCGTAGTCGGCACAGTCCTCCAAGCCATGGTGCGGAACCCACTGGCGGACCCGACAATCCTCGGAGGGACATCAGGCGCCGCCGCTGGTGCCGTGAGCGTCATTGTGCTCGGATGGGCCTTCGCCGGGGTCTATACGCTGTCAGTTGCCGCTTTTGCCGGTGGACTCGTTGGCTACGGCCTGGCTTTCTTTTTGGCGCACTCGGCGGGCGGCCTCAGTCCGTTACGGCTGGTTCTGGCCGGAATAGCGGTGAGCTACCTCTTTGCGGCCTTGACCAGCATGCTTATCTTTATCAGCGAGCACAATCAAACGGCACGCGTCGCGCTCTTCTGGATGCTCGGCGCACTGGGTGGGGCGCGATGGGATCAGCTTGGGCTGCCAACCATCCTGCTCGCCGCCGGGCTTGTCTATCTCCTAGCCCAAGCCCGTCCCTTGAACCTGCTCCTCTTCGGCGATGAGACCGCGACCAGCATGGGAGTCCCACCGGACCGGCTGCGTCGCATCCTGTTTGTGGTCGTCGCGCTGCTCACCGGCACCTCGGTAGCATTGGCAGGCGGCGTCGGATTCGTAGGGCTCGTCATCCCCCACGCCGTACGGATGGTGGTGGGCTCCGATCATCGACGGGTGCTTCCGCTGGCGGCCCTCGTGGGAGCCCTGTTCCTGTTGTGGTCCGACGTGCTCGCTCGGCTCGTGATTCAGCCCCGTGAGCTGCCCATCGGGGTGATCACGGCACTCGTCGGTGCCCCGGTCTTCGCCTTGCTCCTACGTTCTCGACTGCGAGGATCAGACCATGCCCGCTGATTACCCGGAGTTCGACGCTACCAAGCCGCCCACGGTAGGTAATGGCCCGCCCCCGTTGTCGCTCTCGCTGTCTGGGGTGACAGTGGCAGTGGGCTCTGTAGAGATTTGCTCGGAGGTCAGCTTGGAGGTCGAGGCCAGCCAAATCGTGGGCATCATAGGGCCCAATGGAAGTGGCAAGACCACGCTGTTGCGCACCATATACCGGGTGCTGCGCCCGCGACTTGGACGCGTGGTCGTGGGTGAGGATGACCTCTGGGCGTTGCGCCCGTCCGAGGCCGCCCGGCGTATCTCCGTCGTCGTTCAGGAGCCGCGGTCCGATTTCGAGTTCACCGTTCGGGAAGTAGTTGCGATGGGGCGCAGTCCCCACCAGTCGGCGTTCGCCAAGGAGTCTTCCCAGGATCGGCAGCGCGTCGATGATGCTCTCGCTCATGTGGACATTACGGCACTGGCAACTCGGTCGTTCAGCACCTTGTCCGGTGGAGAGAAGCAACGAGCACTGGTCGCGCGCGCCCTCGTCCAGGAAGCCCGTGTACTGATCCTCGACGAGCCTACCAATCACCTTGACATCCGTTACCAACTCGAAGTCCTCGAACTCATCCGTGGCATCGGTGTGACCACTCTCATGTCGATACATGACGTGAATCTGGCAGCCGAGTATTCCGATCATATCGTCGTGTTGCATGATGGTCGCGTCCAAGCGGCTGGGCCCGTGGAGACGGTCCTGGTACCCAGAGTGCTGGAGCCCGTGTTCGGAGTCAGGGTTGAACGCATAGCGCGGGCAGAGGGCCGGCCCCTGTACTGGTTCCAAAGCCGTTCATTCATCGAGCCTGAAAAATCAGATTCGTGAACTGGCGACTGCCGAGTCGACCTCGCCCCAACCACATGCCCGCCAATGCCCCTTGACAGCACAACACATTCGTTCTATGCTCCTCTTAGCTCGCAGGGGACAGAAGCAACAGTTCATCCCCGCGCACTCTATATCACTACCTGACTAGAGGAGAACAGTCGTTTGCAGCCCGTGAAGATGCCCACAAGCAATCCGCGCACAGAGGTTCTGTCGTCAACTCCAGTCACCCCAACTTTCCGGCTCTCAAACCCCGGAATATTCCGGCCCTCAGCCTCGAAAAATCCGCCCTCAGGAGGCCACTCTCAAAATGTCACAGTGTGACATTTCCCCAGCTACGAAAATGTCACAAATGTCACAAATGCGTGACGTCTGTGACATTCTCAGATACGAAAAAATGTCACACCATTTCCGTATCTGGCCAGCTAGGAAAATGTCACAAATGTCACAACTCTCAGATACGAAAAAAATATTTTAGCTATAAACCGTGTGACATTGTGACGTTTCCCCCATGCCCCTCCGCTTGTCTTGCCCCCCTCCCTCCCGTACAGTAGCCCCACCATCCTAGACCGGAAAAGAGGAGCACCGTGGAAGCACGTAACGCCATCGCCGACATACTCAAGCAGGAAGGGGTCGAGTTCCTCTTCTGCTTCCCCAACAGCCCCATCATCGACGCCGCCGCCGGTGCCGAAATCCGCCCCGTCGTCGCCCGCATGGAGCGCTGCGCCGTCAACATGGCCGACGGCTACACCCGCACCCTCAACGGCCGCCGCACCGGCGTCCTCACCGTCCAAGCAGGCCCCGGCATCGAGAACGCCTTCGGAGGCATCGCCCAAGCCTATGCCGACTCCACCCCCATCTTCGTCCTCCCCGGCCACGCCGGCACCGGCAAGCTCGGCATCCCCTCCGACTTCTCCGGCAGGGACAACTACCGCCACGTCACCAAGTGGGCCGAACTCATCAACTCCCCCACCCGTGTCTCCGAGATGATGCGCCGCGCCTTCACCGCCCTTCGCTCCGGCAGGCCCTCCCCCGTAATGCTCGAAGTCCCCGGCGACGTAGCCCTAGCCCAAGTGGACGATACCGTCGACTACAGCCCCGTCCGCCCCATCCGCAGCGCGGGCGACCCCCGCGACGTGGCCGACGTTGCCCGCGCCCTCCTCGGCGCCAAGCTCCCCCTGATCTATGCCGGTCAAGGCTGCCTCTACGCCGAGGCTACCGACGAACTCATCGAACTCGCCGAGCTTCTCCAAGCCCCCGTGATGACCACCACCCTCGGCAAGAGCGGGTTCCCCGAAAACCATCCCCTCGCTCTCGGCGCAGGCGGCAACACCCAGACCCGCATGGTCAACCACTTCCTCGGCAAGTGCGACCTCGTCTTCGGCATCGGCACCAGCTTCCAGAAGACCCTCGCCTCCGCCGCCGTCCCCGCTGGCAAGGTGATAATCCAGTCCACCAACGACCCCTCCGACATCAACGCCGAGTACCCCATCGACCTCGCCATCATCGGCGACGCCAAGCTGGTTCTCCGCCAAGTCATAGATGAGGTCAAGGCCCAAGCAGGCCCCAACGGCCCGGCTGTCTCTAACGGGGCCAACGGCACCGCCGCCGAGATCAAGTCCGTCAAGCAAGACTGGCTCGCCCAGTGGAACGAGCGCCTCACCTCGGACCAAGTGCCCCTGAACCCCTACCGCGTGATATGGGATTTGCTCCAGACCGTCGACGTGGGCAACACCATCATCACCCACGACTCCGGCAACCCCCGCGACCAGATGGTCCCCTTCTGGGAGACCACCCAGCCCCGCACCTACATCGGCTGGGGCAACTCCACCCAGCTCGGCACCGGCCTCGGCCTCTCCCTCGGTGCCCAACTCGCCGCCCCCAGCAAGCAGTGCATCAACGTCATGGGCGACACCGCCGTCGGCATGGCTGGCATCGACTTCGAGACAGCCGTCCGTGAAAAAATCCCCAGCATCACCGTCATCCTCAACAACTCCGCCATGGGAGGCTACGAGAAAAACATCCCCCTAGCCGCCGAGCGCTACCGCACCAAGTACCTCACCGGCGACTACATGAGCATGACCCAGTCCCTCGGCTCCTTCAGCCAGCGCGTCGAGCGCCCCGACGAAATCGTCCCCGCCATCCGCCGCGCCCTCGACTCCACCGCCAACGGCCACCCCGCCGTCCTAGAATTCATCACCCGCGAGGACCCGGTCTTCTCCAGTTAAGGAGGAACTATGACCAACCGCCTTAAACGGAAAGACAGAAGCATGGGTATATTCACGGTCCCGATCGTCGTTGGCGACGTCCAATGGCAACACACAGTTGACTTGCAAGCTCTGGTGGATACCGGGACGACATTAAGCGCAGTGCCGGGCTCCGTTCTGGCCCAACTAGGTATAGAGCCCATTGCCAAGCGGGAAGTGGAGTACGCCAATGGCGAGGTGCAGGAAGTGGACATCGGATGGTTGCGTGTTGTGGTGGAAGAGCAGGACATCTTCACACCTGTAATGTTCAACGAAGAGGGCACCGAGCCTCTTCTGGGTGCAGTCGCGCTGGAAGAAGCCCTCTTAGGCGTCGACCCCGTCGGCCAGCGACTCATCCGCATGCGTGCGAGGGGCTAATTCGCTGAGTAGGGCGGCTATAAGTTCAGGTCGTTTCCTAGTGACAAACGCAAGTAGTCCCCGGCCAGAACCCCAGCCGGGGACTACTTTTGTGACTACGATTGACTTCAGGCTGCTTCCCAGGATTACCCAAGCTTTTGCTGGATAAACTCCGTCATTAGTTCCAAGGCCTCTTGCGCCACTGGCGTCGAAACATTGGCCAGCAGCCCTTCGCCCTCTCCCTCGAATACCTTGAAGTCAATCTGCCCGCCAGCCTTGCGGTACTCATCGATGAACTGGAGCAGATCCGGCCTCGGGTGCGCCTCCTCGTATGACCGGGCCATGCACAGCGTCGGGGGCATGGCTGTCTTCTCTCCCCGGGCCAGCATGCGGTTGGGCGCAGCCTCGGCCATTGCATCTTCGGTGCTCCAGTAGGACTCATGGGCTGGTGCGATTCGTGACGCCATCTCCTCCCTCGGTTTGATGTCGTCCCGGAGTCCCTTGGCATACAGGTAGCGCCCCAGCGGGTCGATCACAGGCGACACCATGATCACGCAGTCCACAGTCCCATCGACTCCGGTAGCCCCGTTCGACATCGGCACGGCAGCATATCGGGGGTCGTCCGGCCTCATCCCCACCAGCATAGCTTGGTGGGCCCCGCTCGAAGTCCCCATCACTCCGATGCTGCCGCGCCCGTTCCAACTTGCGGCCTGCGCCTTGCACCACCGGATTCCATAGTGGATATCGGCTATGGAGGCCGGATAGCCCGCAACCGGCGGTACCCTGAAGTCCAGTGCCACGACGATCACGCCATTCTTGGCCAGTGCCTCGTTTGCTGCGTCGCCGTTCTCACGAGTCCCCCTCACCCAAGCCCCGCCATGCAACTCCACCATAATCGGGAACGGCCCGCTCCCCTTAGGCCTGAACACCCGCGCCAGCAAAGGCGCGTCCCCATGCTTCAAATACTCCACATCCTCCACTGCAACCTCATAAGTCGTCCCCTTACTGACAACCATGCAAACCCTCCTTGCCGGACTCCCAGACAAATTTCCCCTAGACTATGCCCCCAACCCACCTCCGTCAAATCGCCCACCCCAACGTTCCAGTGCAGCCCGCTCCATCTTGACCCTATTCGCGTATTGAACCTAAGCTGGTAACTCAAGAAGCGAGAGCTAGAGGAGTGATGGGCGCGTTTGCAAGACCATTGCGTTTCTTGATGGCAGCCTCCCTGCACCTTGCCGCGTTGCCTGCGGGCCTACTGTTACGCTGCTTACACCATTGGGCCCGCCTTCGTGAGAAGGGAGGCTGGTACGGCTCTGGTTACTATCGCTATTCCAGCCTCGGACCCTCACCTATAGGGCCAGACCGCGCAGGGCAACCCGCAGGACCGCCTGATGAGGCGTATGGGCGTGTCACCAACCCCGAGCGCTTTCTCCCACTGCACTCCTCCATCCTGGAACTAATGGACAGGATGGAACAAACCTTCGATGTCCACCGTACCGAGGGGTTCGGGTTGGACGAGGAACTCGAAGGGAAACGTGGGACAGCCCGGCCATCCATTCTCCTCACCCCCGCCGACATTAACGGCGCCCCCATCACCGTCACGTTCTCCGACTTCCCAGGCCTCTACGTCCGCTTTGGCCGGTGGGTCACCGAGCCCTTTCCCTCGTGTGGCTGCGACGCCTGCGATGAGTCCGCAGAAGAAGAAATCGAGCGATTGACTGAGTTGGTGGACATCGTGACAGCAGGGGGATTTCAAGAAGCCGTTAGATGCTCGAGGGGGCCCTTCGCGGGAGGCGGTTGGCGGAAATACGAGTTCCGGTCACCGACACACAGAAGCTCTGGCGAGTCTCGTATCAGCCGCTCCCGCTCACTCCAAATGACTGGAGGAGCCCGTCTTCTGAGATTGAACTGGCAGAGATGGCCCCATAGACAATAGCGCTCTGTAATAGCTCCAACCGAAACCGGTGCAGATCCGATTCGGTGGAATCGGATTCTAAGTTCCCTAGTCGGAGAACCCGTGGCCTACCCACCGGATTTGTCCCCAAACGTGCATCCGGTCGTCCCGGCGGATCGGGGCCCAGTTGGGGTTGTCACAGTTAAGCCACCATTCCCCCTCATTGCGGACCGCTCGTTTGGGCCAGAGCGAGCCATCGATCTGTACCACATAGAGGCAATTCTCCGATAGCTGCGCGCGCAGGTAGTCGACAAGGATAACCGAGCGATCCGGCAGGGTCGGACTCATGGAATCGCCCTTGACCCGGAATACCGCAGCCTGCTCAGGATCGATCCCTTCTTGTTCCAGTCGGAACCTGCGAAACGGCATCGCTGTGCCTTCAAGGGTGATCACAGCTCCGTCTGAGACCCCATGCACTGCTGGCTCACTGTGGATCGGCACCACCCCGGTATCGGCCACAGCGCGGGCTAGCTGGTCGTTTGTGGGGTCGGGGTCGTCGGTCAGGCCGAGCAGGTAGTCGACAGATACATTGAGGGCTTGAGCCAGAACCGCGAGGGCCTCATAGGCCAGTCCCTTTCGGCCTCCTTCTACGTGCGAGAGCAGGCTGCGGTCCTTGCCTACAGCTATAGCAAGTTCCTTCTGGGTTAGGCCAGCCCTACCTCGGGCGGTCCGTAGCCTCTCTGCCAACATAGTTTCAGTATACGAGGTTTGGGAACATTGACAAGTGACCCAGGGTCACTTACATTGGGCAGGTGACCATAAGTCACTCACATCGATGGAAGTCGCCCACAAGGGTTTCGCAAACGCGCTACAAAGGAGGGGACATGAAGTCCGGTTACCACGACGAACCATCTGGTAAGGGGAAGTTAGGATGGAGGCTGGGTGGACTGGCATTCATGTCAGTGGTAGCTGTCTTAGCCGCTCTGTTTACGACAGCTATCGTTTGGCCCATGTCGCCCCGCCCGGCGTATGCCGATCACAACTCGATGTACGTCATTTGTCCCGACCCCATCCCGGAAGGCAACAGCAGCCAGATGGGAGTTCGTCGCTCAGGATACAAGGTTAAATGGGTCTTTTTTGCGACGGACCACCAATACCACACCGCGGATGGCGATGACTATGAACAATATCATGGGAAGAAAATAGAGTCGGGACGGGACGAGCGCACCGTGTGGGCCCCCATAGTGACCAAGGAGGACACGGAGCCCGAACACGATGAAACGTTTGTCATGGGCTTCTGGGACGGTGGTGTCTGGCATCAGTGTGTCATCACCATCCAGGATGACGACGCCCCGACAATCAACGTCGTAAACATCAGCTCCCAACCCGTGGACCAGTATGCCTATCGTGCCGGCGAGAGCATTGATATCGCCGTCGACTTGGATGCTAAAGTGGAGGTGCAGGGAAATCCTCTGCTGGCTCTGTTCCTCGGAGATGAAAACGGCAGCAGCTGGCGAGGCGCCGAGTACCTTAGTGGCTCGGGAACCCGGTCCCTCGTCTTCAGGTATCGTGTACGTCCGGAAGACTTCGACCCTGACGGGATCAAGGTTGGCTCCGCTGCCGTAGACGACGATCGGAGCCCCGCCTACGGTTTCAGCGGCAGTATATTCGCCAAGGGAACTGACGTGCCCATCAACTACGCTCATCCTGGGGTCGAAGGCAACTGGCGCCAGAAAGTCGATGGCCGACCCTACGTACAGAGTACCCGGATAACCTCCTCACCGACCGATGGATGGGATGCTTATCGCACCAACCAGACTATTGAAATCTCCATGAGGTTTGATACCGAGGTGGTTGTGGAAGGTGAGGTGACCATCGACCTCTACCTCGGGCTCCAAAACTACAATTGGGATGAAGCCACTAGGAGAGCGAGTTACCTCCGCGGGTCAGGCACCGATACCCTAGTGTTCGGCTACACGATAAGACCCGGCGATACTGACCCGGAAGGGGTAGGGATTATTCTCGGCACCGAAGAAGCCGGTTTCGGTGGGAGCGGGACCATCAAGGCCAAGGGCACAGACATCGAACGGAATCCTTGGTACCTGGGTTCAGGTCACCAGCCTGAGCATAAGGTGGATACAACTCCGCCAGCGGTTTCTTCCGTCAGCCTAAAGTCACGACCCGCCAACGGTGATGCATATGGTGTGGGCGAGGTCATCAGTGTCGAAATAGAATTCAATGAAAAAGTCACACTGAGCGGAGAGCTTCAGGTTGAGCTTGATGTTGGCGAGGTTACCCGCTATGCGACCTTGGGTTCGAGGCCGGGAGGCACCTTCAGAGAATCCCTGGTCCTCCACTACACCGTGCAGGAAGGGGATGCCGACATAGACGGCGTCGGCATCGGGGCCAATCGCCTCACCGTCAACGGAGGCGGTGTACACGATATTGCAGGGAACGCGGCGTCTCTGTCTCACCCAGCCGTCGCCGCCGATGCGGGGCATAAAGTCGCGACTTCCTGACCGAGTCCATTCGGTGTGTTGGTCCTAGGTATTGACCGTGCTAGCCAAATGCCAATTCCCGCCTCCCGTGGATCGTCGCAGGACTGGTTGGAGCGTGAAGGCGGAATCCTGCCTTCACGCTCCGGGTCATGGGACCCAGCCCTTACACATACGGCAATACATGCTCCCCAAATCGCCTGATCTGCTCCACCGGCTCCGCCGCAGGCCATAGCCCCACATGTGCCGGGCCCTGCTCATTCCACATCCCCAGCAACTCCCGGCACCTCTGGTAGTCACCCACTATGTAATGACCTGTTGTGTTCTCGAAGGCGTTGGTCGTGTGCCGGATGATGGGCTCCGCCACCTCCACCGCCCGCTTGTCACTCTCATCCGTGTATACATAGATGGTGTCCGCAGAGCCTGGGAAGTCTGCCGGGGCCTTCCCCCGGGCCACTAGCTCGCGGTCCAGAAGCTTGCGGGCTTTTCCGTATTCCTCGGGCGTGCTGTGCCAGCCGGAGGCAATCCAGCCGTCCCCGATACGCGCCACACGCCGCATCCCAATCTCTGAGCCCCAACTCGACACCCAGATCGGCGGGCAGGGTTGCTGCAATGGGTGGGGCAGCACCGAGATATCCTCGAAGGAGTAGTGAGTCCCGTGATGGGTGACATGCTCCTCCGTAAACAGTCGCCGCAGCAAGGGCACCGCCTCGTTCAAACGGCTCCTCCGCTCTCCGAAAGGCAGTCCCACTGCATCAAAGTCCTTCGCCGTCGACCCCTCTCCCACTCCAATCACCAGATTCCCGCCCGACAGTACGTCCAGCGTAGCCAAGGTCTGTGCCATCACCACCGGGTGCCTCAGAGGCAGGGCGAGCACCCCAGGGATTAGCTTGAGTCCGTACTCCTCCGCTCGCACAGCCACCGAAGCCAAGAACAGCACTGCATCCATCCAAGGGTCCAGATACAGCAGGTGATCGGTAATCCACAGCGACCGGAACCCGCTCTCACCGGCTGCTACTGCCATCTCATCCAGCAGCTTGGCCCTCGCGGGCATCCCGGCGGTCTGACCGTCGCTGATGACCCGCACGGGCAGGTGTATCCCAAACTGGGTGCTTTGGCTGGTGGTCACATCGCCCTCCCTAACTAGCCTTGCGACGCCCGGTGGGTGGTCCGCCAGACGGTATCGCGCGGGGCCTTGGCCCACAATCGCCGGTCTCGGGGCGCGTCACCGTCCGCCGTGCCTTGGCCCGCTATCCGTGCCATGCTAACATCGTTGGCTGCCATACACTCCTTCCAGAGGTTTCGTGATGCCCATGCGTAGCGGTGCCCAGTTCCTTCGCGGCCTTCGGGATGGCCGCGAGATCTGGCTGGAGGGAGAACGCGTAGCTGACGTCGCCACTCACCCCAAGCTGGCCCGCGCCGCCCGTACCCTTGGACGCATCTATGACCTACAGCATCAGTCCGAACTTGCCGAGGAGATGTCCTTCCCATCACCCACCACTGGCGACCCCGTGCCCCTTTCCTACATTGTCCCCAACTCCTACGACGACCTCATTCGCCGCCGGCGCGCCTGCGAAATCGTTGCCTACGCCACCCAAGGCATGATGGGACGCTCTCCCGACTACGTGAACATCCAACTCACCGCCACACGCCAGATGGCCGACTCCTTTGGCGTCAAGGAGCAGCGTTTCGCCGACAACATACGGGCCTTCCATGAGTATGCCCGCGAAAACGACATCTGCATGACCCACGCCTTCGGCCACCCTCAAGTCAACCGCGGGGCGGCCGTTGGCGAGCAGCCCGATCGCTACATCCCCTTGGGCATCGTCGATACAACCTCTGAGGGCGTCGTAGTCCGCGGGGCCAAGTTGCTGGCAACCCTCGCACCCTTTGCCGATGAGATATTCGTTCCCCCCTACCGCCCCCTGCGCCCCGATGCCGATGAGGAGATGTACGCCCTCGCCTTCTGCATCCCCGTTGCTACGCCGGGCCTCAAGTTCATCTGCCGGGAGTCCCACGATTCTGGGGCCTCCCTCTACGACCATCCCCTCGCGGGTCAGTACGAGGAGATGGATGCCATGGCCATTTTCGACGACGTGATGATTCCATGGGAGCGGATGTTTCTCTTTCGCGACGTGGAACTCAACAACCATTTGATGACCCTGAATACCATGTGGCGCCAGTACATGCAGCAAGTCGCCGTCAAGAACATCGCCAAGCTCGACTTCATTCTGGGACTCACCAAGGGTATTGCCGACGCGATAAACATTGGCGTCTATGCGCATGTGCAGGAGAAAATTGCGGAGATTATCGACACGAAGGAGACCGTGCGCTCCTACCTGCGTGCAGCAGAGGCCGATGCCGGACCTTGGATTGGAGAGGGTATCTGGCCCGGTGATCAGCCTTTCATCGCCTTCCGACACTGGTGGCCCGAGGCATATGTACGCGTGATTTGGATATTGGAGCAGCTTGCCGCCGGTGGTCTGATGCTGACCCCCACCGAGGCTGACGTCGACGGCCTCCAAGCCGAGACCATCGGCAGGTATTACCAAGGCGCAGCCATCAACGCCCGTGACCGCATCCAACTGTTCCGCATGGCGTGGGACCTGACAGGCACCCAGTGGGGTTCCCGCCAGACCCTGTACGAACGCTTTTTCAACGGCGACGTAGTCCGCCTGCGCCAAGGCCGCTACGCCTCCTATGACTATACCCAGGCCAATAAGGCCTTAGCCGATTTCTTAGAGCAGTGCGATGCCGGCGATGCTGCCATGGCTGATCAAACTTGACGCTTATAGGGTGCCTGCCCATACTGTAGCCGTTCTGTGGGAGCCCGTTTCCAAGCTGCTTTTGGAGGACGCCAATGATTAAGGAAGTCCACTTCTTCACTGAAATGGGATACAACGCCTACGACCAAGAAGCTGCTGGCCGCTATGGCTACACCAGCCTCCTCTTCCCCAACGAGTACTTCAGCCCCGAGAAAGCCCAGGAACTCTACAGCATGTACTTCGAGGAGCTTCAGTACTGCACCGAGTCCGGCTACGACGGTATCATGATCAACGAGCACCACAACAACCCGCTGAACATGATGCCCTCCGTGAATGTCATAGGCTCCATCCTCGCCAAAATCACCAGTAAGGGAAAAATCGTCTTCCTAGGCAACGTCCTCCCCATCCATGAGAACCCCCTCCGCATCGCTGAAGAGATCGCAATGATCGACATCATCTCCGGCGGACGCGTGGTCTGTGGGTTCGTCCGGGGTATCGGCCAAGAGTCGATGTACAGCAACGTGAATCCCGTCAACAACCGTGAGCGATTTGAAGAGGCCCACGACCTCATCATTGATGCTTGGACCAAGCCGGGCCCCTTCCGATGGGAAGGCAAGCACTTCCAGTTTCGTACCGTAAACCCGTGGATGATCCCACTGCAGAAGCCCCACCCGCCTATCTGGATACCGGGCATCTCCAGCCCAGAGTCCATTCGCTATGCTGCCCAGAAGCGTTATCCCTATATCGCCTTAGCACCCCCTCTCAGCTTGGCCAAGGACATATACGATACCTATGCCACTGCCGCGGAGGAGGAGGGGTACGAGGCCGGTCCTGAGAATCGTGGTTACGCTGTGCGGGCCGTCGTCGCCGACAGCGACGAGCGTGCCTATGAAGAAGGCAAGCACTTCTACTGGCAGCTAGGCACCTCGTTCGGCTTGGCCCCGCGCCACTGGCAGGCGCCCCCCGGATACCAATCGCGCGCAGCCGCCACCAGTGCCCGTGAACTGGCCCGCGATTCCATTCGGGCCGCCACCGGGGCCGGGACCTCGGTTATTCCCTACGACGAAGCCCAGGAGACCTATCAGATAGTCACGGGCAACCCGGACACTGTGATCCGCAAGCTCAAGACCATCGTGGACGTCATGCACCCCTCCCAGCTAATCATCTGGGGACGCGAGGGCACCATGCCCCACGACGTGGCCATGCGCTCGATTGACCTCATGACCCAGGAAGTCATACCCGCCATGAAGGAGTATGTTCCCCAGAGCCACTGCTAGCCGGAGAATTGGATCCAGACCACGTACCCCTGTGGCTTCACGCGAGGAGATCCGAGATGTCGACGACAAAGCCAAAGCTGCTGACGGCCGATGACCTGTTGCGGCTGCATAGTAAGGGAGTCCGAGGCGAACTAATACGAGGAGTGCTCTGCGACAAGGAAATGCCGACAGGACAAGTACACAGCGTGATAGTCACGAATGTCGCGGCTTTGTTATGGACGTTCAACAGGACCCACAAGCTGGGTAGCGTGTCGTCGGGGGATCCAGGCATCTGGCTGGAACGCAATCCCGACACAGTGCGGGGGCCTGACGTGGCATTCTTCTCCAAAGAGCGAATTCTACCTGAGTCCTTGGCATCAGGTTACAGCGAGGTCGCTCCTGACCTAGCCGTAGAGGTTGTATCCCCTAACGACACCAGACGTGCCGTTCACGATAAGGCGCTGATGTGGCGTCAGAATGGAGTGCGCCTAGTATGGGTGGTGTATCCCGATACCCATACCCTGGACGTACACGCAGAGGGCCTTTCGGTGACCACCCTATCCGGCGACGATGTTTTGGACGGCTCGGACGTGCTGCCTGGGTTCACATGTCCGGTCAGCGAGATATTTGGAAGTCAAAACCAGTGAATATCATTAGCGGGCAGTCCCGCTGCATTGTGATCAAGGAGGAAACATGAAGTACGACTACATCATCGTCGGGGCCGGTTCGGCTGGCTGTGTGATGGCCAACCGGCTCTCGGAAGACCCCAGCAAGTCGGTGCTGCTTCTTGAGGCAGGGCCCGACTACCCCAATTTCGAACACCTGCCCGAAGACGTAAAGAACGGCAACAACTTCTACTATGCCGCCTACCACGGGGGGCACACTTGGGGATACACCGGGCGGGCCACTGAGACCCAGCCGACCTTCATCATCCCGAGGGGCAGGGTCACAGGCGGCTCCAGCGCCGTGAACGCCCAAGCCGTCTTCCGCGGTGTCCCTGCCGACTATGACGAGTGGGCAGAGTGGGGCAACGACGAGTGGTCCTTCACCAAGGTTCTCCCGTATTTCCGCAAGATGGAGACCGACCAGGACTTCCCCGGCGATGACTGGCACGGCTCCGATGGTCCAGTCCCGGTCCGCCGCTACAAAATCGACGATATGCAGCCAGTGCCCCAAGCCTTCTACCAAGCGGCGCGTGATGTAGGATTCCGCGATGACCCCGATCAGAACCACCCGGAGTCAACTGGCGTCGGACCTCGCGTGTTGAACAACCAAGCGGGCGTGCGTATGAGCATGGCCCTCTGTTATCTCGATCCGGCGAGGCATCGCCTCAACCTGACCATCCGTGGCGATGTCCACACGCGCCGAGTGATTTTCGACGGCAAGCGGGCCACCGGAGTCGAGGTGGACAGCGGCGGTGAGACCTTCACCATTGAGGCCAACGAGGTCATCCTTAGCGGCGGAGCCATCGGCTCGCCTCAGGTCCTCCTCCTGTCAGGCGTAGGCCCGGAAGACCATCTGCGAGAAATGGGCATCCCCGTGGTCCACACCTCCCCCGGAGTTGGCCAGAACCTGAGGGACCATCCCGCCATCTTCTTGTACTACGTCCCCGTTCCGCCCTTCTCCGACGATCCCAACGTTCCCTCCATCCAAGTGGGCATACGCTACACCTGCGAGGGTTCCGACACTCCCAACGACATGCAGATCACACCCATCCGGGTAGTCAGCCAGTATCGGCCCGCCACCGTGCGCACCGACAAGCCCGGACCCCTTACAGGCTTTAGCTGTGCCCTTCAGAACGCCCGGACCGCTGGCACTCTTCGCCTGGCGTCCACCGATCCCCATGCCCATCCTGCCCTCGACTACAACTACCTAGCTGACCCTTGGGACAGGTATCGCTTGCGCACAGCAGTCCGGGTCTGTTTGGAAATGGCCGAGAAGCCAGCCATGCAGGGAGTGCTGGCAGAAAGACTGTCGCCCACTGATGACGACCTAGCCTCCGATGACGCCCTGGATGCCTGGCTGCTGGCCAACGTCAACACCCAGCACCACTCCTCAGGCACCTGCAAGATGGGTCCCGACTCCGATCCCATGGCCGTAGTCGACCAGCAGGGCCGGGTGAAGGGCCTTGAAAACCTGCGCGTAGTGGACGCTGCCATTATGCCCAACGTCATCCGTGCCAACACCAATGCCACCGTCATCATGATGGCAGAGCGCATCGCCGACTGGATGAAGTAGAACGAAATCTCTTAATGGGGGAGCGAGGAATGGTCTCACACCAAGACGCAGATGAGTTGACCCGCCTTTCCGATTCCATGAGCGAACGCTGGAAGGGCGCTCGCCTAATCACCAAGTCGGAAGACTTGGAGTTCACCACGTCCGGCAGAGGCACCATGGCCCAAGTGGTCCACCCCGGTCTGGGCCACGTCAACGCCCACTTGGGCTGCTTTATCCGCGAGTTGCCTCCGGGCAAGCCAAGCGGCGAGCACCGCCATAACTTCGAGGCGGTACTCCATGTACTGGAAGGCGTCGGCTACACCATGATGGACGGCGTCCGTTACGACTGGAAGGTCGGCGACACCATGACCGTCCCTCCCATGGCCCCGCACCAGCACTTCAACCTCGACCCCGACAACCGGGCTCGCATCATCGCCGTTACCAGCTTGCCGCTCATGCGCAACTTGGGAGCGTTCCGCTACGAGCAACTACAATATGCTGAGGTCCCTTAAGGACAGCAACATATGACCGCCTAAGCGTCGAAAATGTCGCTGACAGCGCAAGTGAAGCCGGGAAGGATGTCTAACCCGTCAAAGACATCCTGGTCGGTGAGGGTAGTGATAGGAAGTCCACGCCGGTGCACATCCACGGTGCGCGTGTCGGGATTGATCACCCACACCAATCCTACGCCGAACCCCAGCCAGACTTCGGCCTTCTCTCGCAGTTCGCGAGCTGTGTCGTTTGGGGATACGATCTCTGCCAACAGGTCAGGCACCACCTCAGCATAACGCGCAGCAAGTTCCGGCGGCGGGGTCTTCTCTGTTGAGAAGAAGGCAACATCAGGAGCTCGTACGGTGTCAGGGTTGCGTTCGAGCCAGATGCCAACGTCACCCACCTCTATACTGCCACCACTTAACCGCTCTACAAAGGTGGTCAAACGGGTAGTCAACTTGGCCAGAACCTTCCCATGTTGTCTTCCTGTCGGCATGGTCTCGTACAGAACCCCCCGGATTAGCTCACCGCGAACGCCTTCACTGGACAGGCGCATCAGATCATCTACGGTAAGCAGCTTCGCTCTGGCAGTCGTCATATCTGGCCAATCCTTGCGGCAGTCGTGCCGAATCTCTGACTACAATAGTTAGATCCTAGCATCCTAGGCCAAGTGCTCTAGGCGTTGGAACGTAGCGGGGGTGGTGACCGTCAACCCCGCGTCTACGGGTAGCACCACTCCCGTTACCCAACGAGCTTCATCACTGGCCAGATACACAGCGGCCCAGCCAATGTCCCAAGCAGTGCCCTCAGTTTGCATTGGGGCGGCTAGACGGCGGTGTTCCCGGTTGGCATCGCTGAGCCGGCCAGCCACCATTGGCGTGTACATCAGGCCCGGCGCGATGCAGTTCACTCGGATGTTGTCGGACGCATGGTCCGCTGCCATGGAGATGGTGAGAGCCACTACCGCGCCCTTGGATGCAGTGTACGGAGTGCTGCTGTGAGCTCGTATGCCTGCGATGGACGAGATGTTGATGATAGAGCCCCCGCCGTCCTTCACCATCTGCGGCACCGCGAACTTGCTGGCCAGCATCATGCTCTTGACGTTTACAGCCATCACGCGGTCCCAGTCCTCCTCGGTGACCTCCACCACGGTACGTCCAGCGGAGATACCCACGTTGTTGTCCAAGATATCCAGCCGCCCGTAGCGCTCCACCGCCGTCTCCACCATGCGACGGCAATCGTCCGCCAAGGTGACGTCCGCTTGAAACACCGACGCCTCACCACCCTCTTCACGAATCATGGCCAGCGTCTCCTCGGCCCGCTCCGCCATGTTGTCCACCAGCAGCACGCTGGCCCCCTCTCGGGCGAACAGCACCGCCGTAGCCTTGCCGTTGCCAATCCCCTCAGCCCTCGATCCAGCCCCGGTTACAATGGCCACCTTCCCTGCCAGCCGCCCGTGGTTGCTGTTCATGTTGCTGGACTCCTTTTGTAGTTCACTCTAAACCGAGTGCCGTATGACCGAGTCTTCCCTGTCGTTCCTTGAGGATTCGTTATGCCTGGAGCGCTCGATACACGCGTTCTGCAGTAATGGGGAGTTGCGTGATGCGCACACCAATGGCGTCGTGGATGGCGTTCGCGATCGCCGGTGCAGTGGTCAAGACGGAGTGTTCGCCAATGGCCTTACTGGAATATGGACCGGGGCCGCCTTCAGCATGCACCAACACCGTGCGTAATTCCGGCATGTCTGCCGACGTCGGGATTTTGTAGTCCCCCAAGCTGACCGTAGTTGGTCTTCCTTCGTCGTGCTGCAACTCTTCCATCATGGAGAACCCCAGGGCTTGGCCGAAGCCTCCATCAATCTGGCCTTGATGGGCCAAGGGATTGATGATGGTGCCAACGTCGTGGCAGGTGGTGAACGAGAGCAGGTGCACCTGCCCTGTCTCCGTGTCCACTCCGACTTCCGCAACTTGCGTGACGAACGAGGTGACCTCATGGGGAGTACGCTGGTAGTGGGCATCAGCCTCAATGGGCCCGCCCGACCGCGAGACCAATTCTGCGAAAGTGATGGCTTCGGCCCCCGCTCCTAGGGTGCCTCCACTGAACTTGATAGCTTCCTCGCTCCAGCCATACAGGTCGGAGGTCAGGGCCGCCATCTTCTCCTTCACTTGCGCCGCCGCCATCATGGTGGCAGTGCCCTGTACGTGCGTGACGCGGCTGCCACCCACACCCGTGTCGAAATCGGTGTCGTCCGTAGTCCATTGCACCAAGCGCACATCCTTGGGCTCGATGCCCAATTCCTCCGCTACGATCTGCCGCAGGATGGTGTACATACCGGTGCCGGTGTCGTGAACGGCAGTGCGCAGCGTCACGGAGCCATCGGACTCAATGGAGATTTGAGAACGGGACTCCCCTCCTCCGATGTGTCGTTCCGCCATGGCGATGCCACGCCCCACAGCCAAACTGCCCACGGCTGTCTCGTCCGGCTTGGGCGCCCAGTAGTCGCCTGCCCGGCACGCTTGGCGCAGCGTCTCCTCGCCCTGCATATCCTCCCAGTGATGCCCCGACGCGGCCATATCCCCCGGCAGCAGAAGGTTGCGCATGCGCATGTCAAAGGGGTCAATGCCCAACTCCCGTGCGATGATGTCAATCTGCGATTCGGCCGCAAAGATTGTCTGCGGGTCGCCGGGTGCACGCAGGCTTCCGCAGGGGACAAGGTTGGAATACACCATGTAGCTATCGACCTTGATGTTGTCCACCCGGTACGGCCCCACTGCCCGCAGTCCCCCATAGGTGAGAAGAGGCGACGGCTTGAAGGCGGCATAGGCCCCGCTGTTGAAATACATGGTGACTTGGCGGGCCAGTATCGTCCCGTCGTTTTTCACCCCCGTCTTGTAGGTGATACGTGAAGGATGGCGAGGGTTACCCCCTTGGAACTCTTCAATGTAGTCCATCACCATGCGCACGGGCCTCCCCGTCGCCTGCGACAAATGGTAGGCGATGTGGGTGTCCATGAAAGACCCCTTGCCCCCGAAATCGCCTCCAATAGGGGCTGGGTTCAAGCGTATCTCCGACTCCTCAAGCTCCAGCCCCTCCGCCATCTGCTTGCGCACCTGAAACGGCATCTTGCTGTTCACCCACACGTCAGCACGGCCTGCTTGGTCCACTTCCACCAACGAGGCATGGGGCTCCAAGTAGGCTTGATGCTGATGCGAGGTGGCAAAAGTATGCTCGAACACCCTGTCCGCCTGCGCGAATCCCTCGTCCACATCCCCCATCTCATAATGCTGGTGTGACGCAACGTTCGAGGGAACGTTCTGGTCGTATGGCCTGCCGACATACCCGTTGAATTCAGGATGCAGCACCGGGGCATCGGCAGCGATGGCTTGCTCAATGTCATAGACCCCCGGCAACTCCTCATACTCCACGTCGATGAGAAGCAGTGCCTGTTCCGCAATCTCCGCCGTGTCAGCCGCCACCGCCGCTACTTTCTGCCCTACGAACCGCACCGTATCCCGCGCCAGCACAGGCAGGTCCCGTATGGCCCGCCCCACCATCTGAGGCGGTATGTCGAAACCCGTCAACACGGCATGAACTCCCGGCAAGCCCCGCGCCTCCTCCGCGTCAATGCGGACAATCCGGGCATGGGGCAGGGGACTGCGCAAACATCGGCCTGCCAGTACATTCGGAGGATTGAGGTCCGCCACATACTTGGCGGCTCCCGTCACCTTAGCGGGCCCTTCCAGCCTCCCGATGGATTGTCCGATTGCAACACTGTTGCTATTGGCTCGAGCGGTCATACTGCATACCTCTGCGGCAAGAATGAGGCAAGCATTCTTGGATGCAGCCCCATTCTACACGCCCTTGTCCGACTCTCCCATCGCTCCCGCATCAATAACGGGGCCTGCCAGGAACCGGGGCGGTCAGGCCCTATCGTCCCCCCATCGGTTCCCGATATAATTAAACCCTCAATCGCCATGGGGCTGTAGCTCAGTGGGAGAGCACCTGCTTTGCACGCAGGGGGTCAGGGGTTCGAATCCCCTCAGCTCCACTCCTTATTCCGTGCCTCCAATCCTCACTCGCCGGTATAGAAGGACGTCGTGCGCTTTGCGGCTGCGTGAGCGGCGGCCGGCTCCGTTCCAGCGGCAATCGCCTCCTGCGCCCACGCCTCACTACTGGCTGCGATCAACCCCCTGCCATCGGGCGACGCGACGAAGGCAATCTCGTCCGGCTTTGGCTCGGTCGGATTCGCGAGATGGAGCGCCAGCCCCAAGCCAGCCAACTCCCAGCCTACCCCAACTGCACCTGGCCCGTAAGTGTCCCAGTGCTCCGAAAGGTGCGAAGTGTGGGTAAGACTGAGCCGCGCCCGGCCGTCCCCGTCGCCCGTCACACCGACCTCCACCCAGCTCACATCCCCACCAAACTCCCATGTGAGCCCAAAGTGCGATAGAGGCTCGCATGCCGTGATCACGCCCCCTGCGTTGCCCTGCAACTGATAGCGTCCCCCCAATTCAAGGTCACCGCTGATCGGCAGGAACCACCGGGGAATGCGGTCGCGGCTGGTCACGGCACCCCACAGGTCCGAGACGGTCGCCTCGTAGCTTCGAGAGAGGCTGACAGACCGAGCGGGCTTCCCGTCGCGCTCCAGCGACGACACCGAACGCCTTACAGCAGTGATGTGGTCTGCAACGTCGAGTTTCATGATTTCACCAACTCCTGCTTTGGCGGCGGCTCGCGGGACAACAAAACGGCCACCGCCCCGATGAGATGGGCAGCCACAAAAGCGCCAAACGCCCCGCCATAATTACCAGTGGCGTCGAAATATAGCCCTCCGAGTACCGGCCCCATTGCTTGGAACACGATGGTAAAAGGAACGCTCACTCCGCGGACCGCGCCTATGTGCACCCGGCCAAAATACTTGGCCCATATGAACTCGCTCAATGGTACCGTGCCTCCGAACCCAAACCCCCAGCAGCAGAAGGCGAAGAACATCAGCCCCAGCGAGCCCGTTTGCGCCGAGACCAGCATTAGCACCACGCCCATCGCACAGGTCGAAAGTGATGTCGCGCACAGGTAGCGCACATGCACACGTTGCAGGAAGTACCCCCACACCAACTTTGAGGAGAGGTTCGCCCCGCCGTTTAGTGCTATGGCCAACGCTGCTTCCGTGCGCGTGAAACCGTTGTCGCTCATGAAAGGTATGGCATGCACTAGCACTGACATGATTGCCATGGTATGTAGCCCGTACGCCAGAATCAGCAGCCAGATGGCTCCCGTACGCAGGGCCTCTCCTCGCGTATAGGAGTTGACCGCATCACGCCTCTGCGCCTCGACCGCCTTCTCGGACCGTCCACCTCTTCCCTCCTCACCCAATTGCGTGCCGTCAGGCAGAAGCCCATGGTCCTCGGGGCGTCGCCTCATGATCAACGCCACGGGTACAACAACGGCAAAAATAAGTATTGCGAGAACCACGAAGCCGCTGCGCCAGCCCATTGAATCGACAACGCTCGTCATCGTGATGGGCATGATCAACCCCGCCAGAGATACACCTGAAGAGCCTAACGCAATGGCCCAGCCACGCCTCACCACGAACCACTTCGAGAGGGTTACGTTTACCACCAGATTTCCCACCAGCGAGAAACCTATCCCACCAGCCAGCGTTGATAGCAGCATGAACTGCCACAGAGCATCCACCCAGGACATGGCTAGGAACGCCACGGCATAGACGCAGGCCCCCGTGAGCATCAGGGGACGGGCCCCATATCGGTCCACCAAGGGACCTACTACGAACCCCGCAAGTCCCCCGACAACAAAGGCAATCGACACCCCAAGTGTGTATTGGGCAGCAGTCCAGTCTAGCTCCTCGGTCATTGGACGCAGGAAAACTCCCGCAACGCTTCCACCCGCCCCCATCGCCACGAACTGCCCGACCACCGCCCCAACGACAATCCACCAGCCCCAGAATATCCCTGGACGTCTACGAGTAGTCAGCGGCGGGGGGTGCATAGTTCCCGGACGGTGGCCCATGGAGGGATGATAGCACTGCGTGATGGAAGGGCTAAGCCAGCGTCGTCCGCTAAATCAGTTAAAAGGGCCTACTCTGCCCGAGAGCCTAGGCCGCCTCGCTACTTCAATCAATCCGATCGCCCGCTGCGTGTTGCAGATGTTGCGAGCCACCCCAAGTCAGTGGCCGTTCCCGAAAACCACCCGGCAACGACCAGTTTCCTCGGAGCCCCGATAAGCCGCGGCAGCAGCACGTCGCAACATATGCCTCACCAACAAGAAACGGGACATAGGAGTTCACACTGGAGGATGAAGACATCATAGCGATGTTCGCAGACTGCGATGCGCCATCCATCTCAACCGTGGCCGCCGGTCCTTCCTGAGAAAAGTGGCCTGCCAAGACGACAAGCCACTTCGCGGCCTTCCAGTTCACCCGATACTAGCGTTCGAAGGGGTTCAGCATGATTCGCGTTAGATCAGGCTGGCCCACCGGCAGCATCCTGAAGCCTTCCACATGAGGCCTCACCACAACGAAGTCCTGCGTATGGTAGAGCGGTATGATGCCCGCGTCGTCCATCAGCAACTGCTCAGCTTGTTGGTATAGCCCCAACCTCACATCCCAGTCTCTCTCCGTCCTAGCCTGCTCCACCAGACTGTCGAACTCCTCGTTGACGTACCTGGCATCGTGCCGACTGGAGTGCAAAAGCACATCGAGGAAATTCTCTGGGTCAGGATAGTCCGCCACCCAGCCATAATTGAATAGATGCGCTCCGGTTTCCTCCAGATTGTAGAAATACGTATCCGGGTCTACCGGTTCCATTCTTACCTCAACCCCCAGCTCTTCCCGCCAAGCGTCGATCATGAAGGTCACCGTCCGGGGGACCCGTCCCCGAGGCACTGTGAATTTGATCTCCGGAAGATTGTCCGCATACCGGGATTCCGCAAGAAGTTGCCGGGCCATCTCTGGGTCATAGGGAATGCCTCGCAACGAGGTGTGGTAACCAGGGATGCCTGGAGGCAACAAACCGTTGGCCAGCTTCACCCCCCCTTCCAACGCCTCCTCGACAAGCCTCTCCCGGTCTACGGCCATGGCAAAGGCACGCCTCACCCTGGGATCATTGAACGGCGGACGGGTCCCATCCATCACTACGAAGTAACTGGTGAACTGGTCGAACTCTTGCAGGTCTGGACCCAGTACTGGATGCTCGCGCACGAAATCAAGCGACGTAGGGCTCACAAAGACTGCGTCCCACGCCTCGCCCAAATACATGTCCAGCACGCTGGCACCCGGCAGGGTCCTTAGAGGCGAGACTATGTACTCCACACCGGGCGGCGTATGGTAGTCCTCGTTCCGCAGCAGTACCACGTAGTCCGGCTCCCATTCCCACAACCGGTATGGGCCGGACCCGTTGATTGGGGTCGTCATCCACCAGTCCGCACCTAACTGTTCGACTGCAACCCGGTCAACCACGTGGCTCGCTGGATATGTCAGCTTGGCCAGGAAGTACTCCTTGGGCTCGTCGATGGTGATGCGTAGCGTGCGGTTATCCACTACCTCTACTCCAGCAACCTCCCCTGCCTCACCCTCCAGCTTCTCGTGCATACCCACAATATCGCCCAGATAAAGGGGCGCTGTATCGCTGTGCAACTCCGGATCAGACGCGCGCTCTATCGAGTACTTGAAGTCATGGGCTGTAATGGGGCGTCTGTCTTGGAAGGTAATCCAGTCCCTCAAAGTGAAGGTGTAGACGGTCCCCGTTTCGTCCACCTCCCAGCTTTCGGCCAAATCCGGAACAACTCTGAGATGGCGGTCGAACCGGACTAGACCGCTGAACACATGGCTCACGAAGAAGTGAGAAGTGGACTCTCTCACTATAGCCGGGTCCATTGTCTGAGGCTCGCCTAGGAGCATGATGAAAGCCCGGTCGCGGGGTATCCCGTAGATAGCCGGCTCGAAACTCTCAAGGCTAGCCAGCATCGTATCGAAGGTCCTGGAAAAGCGTACCGCTTCGTCCGCATACGCGCTGAGCACGAGCACGTACGTAAAAGTCGCCCGCGTGCTCACCTGCACACGGTGAAGCACGACAGTATCTTGCCCACCCGCATGGGTGATATTTGCCCGTTCCGCCTCAGATCCGTCCAACAAGGTGAACGCACCGAGATTCTCTACCTCCGGCGACAAGCCGTCCGCCACCTCCTCCCTTACGAATATCTCTACCGCATCCTCCAGCCTGTCGCTCAGGGGCGTATCGACATCATGAAACAGCGTGAACAGCAGCAGGCGCGAGTCCGGTATCTCCGGGTCGATGGCCCGCATCCAGACGAACTGGCTCGCCTGCTTGCCAACCTGCCACCAATCAGGGTAGTTGAACCGGATTCCGATCTCCGGGTCTTCAAATACCGAGTAACTCCCGAACGGCTGCAAAGCGGGCACGGGCGTTGGTTCCGGAGTGGGTTCCGGAGTAGGCTCGGGCGTCGGCTCCGGCGTCGCCTCCGGCGTGGGCTCCGGGGTAGGAGCCGGAGGGAGGGGCGCAGGCATGGGCGTTGCAGCCGTAGTCGCCGTCGGCTCCGGCATCGCAGTTGGCTGCGGCCTTGGAGTTGGAGTCGCCGCAGGCTCCGGCATCGAATCTGGAGTCGCCGTCGGTGAAGATGGAACCTCTGCCGTTGAAGTGGGCGTTGGGATGGCAGTGGCTATCGCCACCTCTCCCGGCGGCGTGGGTGTAGTCACGTCTCCGCAGCCTAAGGCCAAGGCCACCAAAATAGAGAGCAGCATCAGGGTTAGAACGCTCTTCACTTGCACCGTCTCCAGCAGGGACCGTTGAACTTCAGGGTCCCATTAAGGGTATTTCCGTCAAATTATACTATTGACGCCGGATTATCTTTGACACCAGATTATCTTTTGACACCAAGCAGGGTTTGTCAATGAGACAGACTTGCATTAACGCCGACCAAATTTTCACGCCGCCGGGCCATTCGGCGTATCCGTGCCTCCCATCAGCGTCAACTCCTCCTCCACCTCCGCCATTAGCACCACCAAGTCCAGCACATCGTGACTGGTCACCGAGCCCAGAAACTCGCCCGAGTCCCGGTCATACACCGGTATCACCGTCAATGAATGACTGGCCATCCGTTCCAGCACATCGTCTATGGGCTCCTCCGGCCAAGCATGCGGAGTATGCAGACGCAGCACATTCCCCAAGGGCGTCGTCTCCCAAGAACCTCTAGGCACGAACCTCAAACGGGTCATAGACAGTATCCCTGACACCTCCCCATCTTCCATAACAAGGTAATCGTGTTGCCCCGGTACTATCCACTCATCAGCAAAACCCTTCACAGACATCTCGGGCTGGGGGTAGCTTCGAGTCCTGTCCAACACGCTGCCCACTTGCACACCCTCCAGCGCATACCGTGCAAAGGATGGGGGTACGGCATCGGGCAGGCCCGCTGGCGGGTCCGATAATTTGGCCCTCTTCACCGCGAAGGTGATCGCCTGCGGCATCAGCAAAATATAACCAAACATGATCAGAACCAGCAGCGAAAATACCCCTTGGTCGATAACGCCTAAATCAAGCATCACCACCAGCAGGGCTATCTCGGCTACACCTTTTGCCATCAGCCCCGTGGCCAAGGCGAAAGGGGCCTCCAAACGGGTGATGTAGGTACTGACAAACGATCCTGCAAACTTGCCCAGCAGAGGGATCAAGACCAAGGCAGCAATCGTCGCTCCCGGTAGCTCCAAGAAGGACAGATCGAACTGCAACCCTGCCGAAGCGAAGAAGAGAGGAACAAACAGGCCCTCGGACGCACTGCGCATCCCGGGCATAATGTCCAGACGCACCCGCTGCGGCAACCCCGACAGGGCCGTTCCGAAAAGCAGTGCCCCAATTGATCCATGCAACCCAATCTCCTCTGCCCCAACTACCATCAGGAACAGTCCCCCAAAGAGGAGTCCGAAAGATAGCTCCGGCACGTTCAGGAAGCGCTGCAGGTACCCAATGGCCGGCGCAAGCACTCGCGCCGACAACAACCATGCCACCACAACAAAGCCTGCGATCTGCCCCAAAATACGCAGCACGCCGGTCCAGCTCAGGCCATGTCCATGCTCCCCTACAGTGAACCCCACGACCAGCAGGGCCAGCACTTCAGCTATGACAACCGTGGTGAAGATCTTCAGACCTATGGGCTCCTTCAAATGACCCCCATCGGCCAGCACTTTCACCACGATACCTAAGCTCGAGAGCGACAGAATACCTGCCAAGGCCAGTCCCTCGGTGAAATGCAGCCCCAAGGCGAAATCCAAACCGAACAGGTCCGAGGTCACGACCAAGGCCGCCATCAACGATATGAGTACCGACATCACCGCCGCCACGAAATAACGCCCGCGGATGGTCGAAAGAAAAGCGCGAAGGTCTATTTCATCAAGCCCGATCAGGAAGAAAAGGATGAAGACGCCGATTTCCAAAAAGAGAAACGTCCCGGATGTGAACTCAACGATACCGGTGGCCGGCCCCAGGATGATGCCGGTTGCCGTATAGGCTACGATCGAATTCAGGCCAAAGCGCCCCAGGACGCCTTCCGCCAGCTTGGCGACGACGATGAGCAGTCCTATCTGGAGCAGGACTTCAAAAATTTCCATTACAGTCCAAGCAACCAGTA
Source organism: Dehalococcoidia bacterium (assembly GCA_965204245.1). Lineage (GTDB taxonomy): Bacteria > Chloroflexota > Dehalococcoidia > Lucifugimonadales > JAAXIE01 > JAAXIE01. The sequence goes on along the minus strand of CBDBED010000002.1, from coordinate 159,994 downwards.
TCGAGGTATTCTAAAGGAAGAGCCGCAGTCACTACATTATCACGCTCGGCGACAAAGGACACCACGGGTAAGGCGGGACAGGTAATATCGGCTCCAATGCCCCGTCACTTTCAAAACACTTGATACCCAGCGATGAGGAATACCAGCAGACTCGCGATACGTTCCGTTGACTAAGTGGGTTATGTTTACCTAGAATCGCCTTCGTCAAGCTATTCCAGCGGGCTTGGCGACAGCCGCCACCTCGTCGCCCGGCACTGGAGCGGCGACTCCAATACTGATGCGGCACGAACTGAGGGATGTATGGGACCCAATCCGATATCATCCGCCACACCCCCTCCAAGCCCGTCGGAATGCCGCTCAGAACTGAACGACCGAGGATGACCTATGCCCGTTGACCTCAATCCCCTCTTCCCCAATGGGCTGTCCGTCAACGACGCTTTCAACCTGTTATGGCCCGCAGCCCTCTACCTTCTCGGCATGGTCGTCTATGCCGTTTTCATCTTCAAGTTCTACCGCTTCGTTGCCTCCCGCGACATGTTTGAAATGGACCTGTCCAAGTTCGAAGAATCCCGATTTCACGTCATACGCGTGTTTCTGCACATGGTCATGTACGTGATTAAATACATCGTTGTATTTCCCCTGTTCGCCATTTTCTGGTTCACCGTGCTTACCCTAATCCTCGCCTTCCTCTCCAAGGAACAGGCCTTCCCCCAAGTCCTCCTCGCTGCCCTAGCCACGGTCAGCGCCATACGTGTCACCGCCTATTACAAAGAAGACCTCTCGCGGGATTTGGCCAAGATTCTGCCCTTCGCCGTACTCGGCATCTTCATCATCGACGCCTCCTTCTTCCAGGTCTCCTCCTCCCTGAATGTTCTGGAGCAAGCCAACGGCTACCGCGAAAACATCCTCTACTACCTCGGATTCCTCGTTGGACTGGAATTCGCCCTGCGCCTGCTGATGGGATTGGTCATGGGCCTCACGGCCATCGTTAAACGCATGGCCATGGAACCGAAAGACCGCCAAGACCCGAACGAGCTTGAGGCCGCCGAAGACGACACGCAGGACGACGAAGAGCCTGTAATGCCCCCCAGACCAGCCCCAAGCCAGCCAACCCCACAGCCTTCCCTAGGAGATTGACCCCGGTTTAGGAGATTGACGCCGGTTGTTGACCTTGTGATTTGTATCTCTGAAATCGACAGGCTTAAGCAGCCGGTCAACTCGACTCTTCAGTATACGTTTGTCTATCGTCCCAATGCATCGCTAGCCGATGCTGCACGACAAGCGTGCCTCATTGATCCACGCCCAACGAACTATGCACCGAGAACGCGGATAACTGCGATGTGTGGAGGCCAAGGATGAAACTCCGATATCTATATGTATTTATGTCCCTGCTGCTGGCCTTGACCCTGGCAGCTTGTGGCGGTGCTGATGAAGCCAGCCCCGCAGCCACTTCCGACCCTCAGTCCGCAACCGCAGTCACCCAAGAGCCTCCGACACAACCCCCAGCGACCACAACCGTAACACCTCAAGCCACCTCCTCCGCCACAACCTCCGTCCCGGCAACGCCCACGCCCGCAGCAGAAGCCTCGACTGCCTCCCCGGCAACCGCTCCTGCCACCACCCCTGCCCCAGACGCCACCGACACCCCGGCAATGCCTGCAATGGACGAGGCACTCCTGGCCTATGCGGCTGAGCATGCTGGCGGGCCCGGCGCCATCTTCGTTGGAGACCCCATGCAACTCCTCGGACCGCCCCCCCATCCCGGATTGATGTTCGACGCCCCCGAGGCCGAGTATATTCAGGGAGCCACAGCTGCCCTCTTCGGTGTTCCCCAGCTTGGCATCGATAGTCATCTGTTCATCTATACCAGCGAGTACTACAAGAGCCTCATCCAGAAGGCAAAACTCACCAACCCCACTCCTCTCACCTCATCAGGCGAAAGCATCAAGATTCAGCACGCCTGCATCATCCGCCAATTGCCGCCATGCGTCCTGGTCCAAGCATATCTCGCCCCCAACATCGCCAAGCGCACCAACGGACAGGTGGAGCTTTCGGTGGTCAGCTTCCCCGAATTGGGCCTCGCCGGCCCCGAGACCCTGGACCAAGTCAGCGACGGCACCCTCGACATGGCCAACATCTACGCGGGATATGTCGCCGGCTCCCTCCCAGCCCTCGAGATACAATCCCTTTGGGGAGCGTCCGCCAATTGGGAGATCTCCTACTCCGTCCTTACCGCAGTCGCCCCCGAGGTGGACCAGATAATTCTGGAAGCCACCGGAGGAAGCCCCGTACTGAATCGAAACTGGTTCGCCGGCTCCGACAACTGGTTCTTCAGCAAAACTCCCCTCATTACGTTGGACGATTTCAAGGGCAAGACCATCCGCTCCCATGGCGCCGCCATCTCCGACTTCATTGCCGGCATGGGATCCGAGTCCGAATTTCTTGGAGCGGGTCAGTCATACGTAGCCTTGGAACTCGACCAAGTGGATGCAGCCGCCTACACCCTCATCCCCTCCCTCTCGGAAAAGCTTTACGAAGTATCCGACTTCATGGCCGGTCCCGTTATCGGCTTCGGCTATACCAACAACGTCATCAACAAGGACCTTTGGGAAGACATACCCGAAGACCTCCAGCAAATCATGATTGAAGAGGGCGCCAAGGCAGAACTCGAAGCCCTCCGACTCGCCCCCTTCGAGAACATCTTCGGTCTACAGGCAAACGTCTCCCTTGGCGTGCAACCAGTGCCCTTCTCCCAAGAAATATTGGACCACATCCGAAACGTCGTGGTGCCCGAACACGTCTACCCAGGCTGGCTCCGTCGTCTAGGATTCCCCGGCAAGAACGAAGCAGTAATCAAGGCCTCCAACGAGAAGGCTAGCCCCTACACCGGATGGTGGATAAACGACGACGGCACCATAAAGAGCGTCCCCATCACCAAGGGCCCATTTGCTCAGTAACATACGACGGCAAATGGCTGCGCATGCGGTTGGGAACCTGCGAGAAATCGCGAACAGCGATTTCTGGCTGCGACCCGGCCCGACTTTGACACTAATCCGGAGGGGGCACCATCGCCTCCACTAGATTGTCGGCCTATTCAGGACGCAGGACGCCGGCTTTATATCTCCTGCTGGCCTTCCGCGCCCTCGCTCAGAAGGCCGACAGGCTCTACCTCCTCCTCGGTTACCTTTGCGGTGCGGAACTCCTGCTCCTCGCATTTTTCATCACCTACCAAGCAATTGCTCGTACCTTCAATGGGCCCGTCGCTCCAGGCACTGGCGCCATGAGCGGCTACGTCCTCGCAATGGCTGTCACTTGGGGCTTCGCCTATTCTCTTCGCTCCGGGGCCCAAGTCCGCATTGATGTCCTCCTGCCCCGAATGGGGCCTCGCTTGAGAGCCATCGCCGACTTCCTTGCCCTCGCGGGCATAGCCTTCCTCGCTTACGTCATCACATGGAAGATGTGGGAAAAGGTAATCACCGACTATCAGCGCGGGACTCTTAGCATAGACTATCCACTGACTCCCCTCTTTGTCCCCAAACTTGTCATCGCCTTGGGATTCACCCTTCTGGTCCTAACCGCCCTTCAGATGATGCTGTCAATGCTCGCCGAACGATGGCTCCCACGTATCCACGAAGCCATGGGCGGAGACCCTATCCAATGATTCTGGGAGTGGCCTTCGGCCTCATGGGGGCATTCTTCACCGCTGGCATGTACGTTGCCGGGGCCTTGGGCTGCCTCTCCCTCATCATCATGTTCTTCTTCTCCGACAAGCCTCTCTGGAACCAGATGTCCGCCATCGCATGGCGCGGCAGCACCGACTTCATTTTAGTGGCCGTCCCACTCTTCATCCTCATGGGCGAACTGATGAACCGCTCCGGCATGGGCGAGCGTATGTACGCCGTCATCTCCCGCTGGATTTGGTTCCTCCCCGGCGGACTGATTCACACCAACATCGTCGCCTGCGCCATATTCGCCGCCTGCTCCGGCTCCAGCGTCGCCACCTCCGCCACCATCAGCCGCGCCTCCCTCCCCTCCTTCCGGCAGCGCAACTATTCCGAGCGCATGGTCATCGGCTCCCTGGCTGCGGGAGGCACCTTGGGCATTCTCATACCTCCCAGCATCGGCCTCATACTCTTCGGCGTGCTGGCTGAGGAATCCATCGGCCGGCTCTACATTGCAGGCTTCATCCCCGGTGTCCTCCTGTCCCTCACCTTCATGGTGATGATTGGCGTCATGGCCGTGGTCTGGAAGGGCATGGCCCCGCGCGAAGCGGGCGAGAGTTTCACCAGTTGGGAAAGCTGGAAAACAAGGCTCTTGGCCTCCTTTCAACTGCTGCCGGTGCTCGCCCTCATCTTCCTCGTCCTCGGCGTCATCTACATGGGCATCGCTGCTCCCAGCGAAGCAGCAGCCTTCGGCGTATCCGGTGCCTTCATCCTCGCCATTGCCCTCAATTCCGGCGAGGTCCTCACCCCGCTCATAGGTAACTTCCTGCGGCGCACTCCCTTCATCTACCTCTTCACCCAGAGCACCCAAGCAACCCTGCGCAACGCCCCTCTACCCTCCCCGGAAACAATGCGAGAAGTGCTGCATCGCAATGTCCGCATTGTGCAGGAGTCCATCATCTCCACGGTTCGCACCACCGGCATGATTTTCCTGATACTCATGGCCGCCTTCACCCTCAGCTACGCCTTCGCCCGCTTGGGCACCTCCCAGCAAATCGCCGAGGCCATTGCCGGGCTCAACCTCACCGACTGGCAGTTGGTTCTGGCTTTGGTGGTCTTCTACCTCATACTGGGCACCTTCATGGAAAGCTTCGCCATGATGGTGACCACCGTGCCCATCCTCATACCCACCCTCAACGCCGCTGAAGTCGACCTGGTCTGGTTCGGCGTCATCATGGTCCTGCTGGTGGAAGCTGCCCTCATCAGCCCGCCCGAGGGCATCAACCTCTACGTCCTTCACGGAGTACGCCAGGATGTCGACCGCGAAGAAGCCGAGCGCACCGGTCAACCCTTGCGCCAGAGCACCATCTCCGACGTCTGGATAGGCGTGCTCCCCTTCATGGGCTGCATGGCCGTCACCACTGCCTTGGTGCTTGCCTTCCCTCAGATCGCCCTCTGGCTCCCCGACCTGCTCTTCAGTGGTAGGTGAATGCCGTTAAGCAGCAGTATCATGAGCAACAGTTGCGCGATACTATGACCACCCATTCTTCCGGCCCAAGCATCCTCGTAACCGGGGCCACCGGATACATAGGCGGCAGACTTGCTTCTAGGTTGGTGCAAGAAGGCCACCTCGTTCGCGTCCTTGTCCGCGACAAGTCTCGCGTACTCGGCCGCTCGTGGACAAGCCAAGTGGATATATGCGTAGGCGACGCCCTCGACCCTGACGCTCCACCACGCGCCCTTGCCGGAGTGGACACTGCCTACTACCTGATTCACAGCATGACCAGCGGCTCTGCCTTCAGGGACATGGACATACAAGCCGCTCGCGCCTTCGGCCAAGCGGCCAAAGACGCAGGCGTCAAGCGCATCATCTACCTCGGCGGCTTGGGGGACCCCCAATCCAACCTGTCGAACCACTTGCGCTCTCGCCAGGAAACCGGGGACGCCCTCCGTGAGAGCGGTGTGTCGGTCACCGAGTTCCGGGCCGCCGTAATCGTCGGTGCAGGCAGCATGTCCTTCGAGATGATCCGCTACCTCGTCGAACGCCTTCCCGTGATGGTCTGCCCCAAGTGGATTTATTCCCGCATCCAGCCCATTGCCGTAGACGACCTGCTGGACTATCTGGTCTCCGCCCTGAACACCCCTGCCAGCCAAGACCGCATCATTGAGATTGGCGGTGACGACGTCACCACCTACAAGGGAATGATGCTCGGGTACGCCAAGGCGAGGGGTCTTCGGCGTATCCTGCTGCCCGTGCCCGTTCTCACACCCCGCCTCTCCTCTTACTGGGTGCACTGGACAACTCCGATTCCGGCCAATATCACTGGGGCCTTGGTCGACGGCCTCCGCAATCACGTCGTCGTGACCGACGATTCGGCCAAACACCTCTTCCCCCACATCCAGCCCCAAGACTACGCATCCGCCATTGCAAAAGTCATTGAAGACGTGGATGCCGGCCGAATCGAGACGGCTTGGAGCGATGCCGCCCGCTCCCCAGCACAACTAGGAGAAATCACACGCTTGGAGTCCAGCCAAGGCATGATAATCGAGCGTCGCCAACGCTCCGTGGCAGCCCCTGCCCACTCCGTGTTTCTCACGTTCTCCAAGATAGGTGCGCGGCGCGGATGGTACTTCGCCAACTGGGCTTGGCGTCTCCGCGGAATACTCGATCGCCTTCTAGGCGGCGCGGGTCTCCGCCGAGGCCGGCGTCATCCAGACGAGTTGCGAGTCGGAGACGCCTTGGATTTCTGGCGCGTTGAAGCCCTAACCGACGACCGCTTGGTCCGCTTGAGGTCCGAGATGAAACTCCCTGGTCGCGCGTGGCTTCAATACGAAGTATGGGAAGACATCGATGGCGCAACCCGCTTGCAGCAAACCGCCGCCTTCATACCCAAGGGCCTCCCTGGCTTGGCCTACTGGTACGCCCTCTACCCCTTCCACGCCTGGATTTTCGGCGGAATGATAAAGGCGATAGCCCAGCGCGCCGAAAAAGCCTCCGCGAAGAAAGCCTAGGCAATATCAGGAAGCCCACATCCACGCCACGAACTCTATCGCATTGCCGCGGCGCACTCCCCAAGCTCTCCAACGATCAAAAACAAGTCGCTTTCAGGACGCCACAGTCCACGGTCAGAATATCAGGACTTGCCTAACCCCGGCGTCTGTGTCAGACAACTATATCTGAGCCAATTCCCATCTCAGCCGGTTCACTGTGCGCGACCATGCCCAGACGCGCCTCGCCGAATTCGCCTGAAATGAAGACCACTACTGATGGAGGAAGCTGACTCAGATTCTAGCTCCCCACCGCAACACACGTAGTCGTCCGCGTCACGCCCCCCGCGCTATGTATCTTCCCCGTGACCAAGTCGGCCACGGCAGCCATATCTTCCGCATTGACGACGGCAATGACATCAAACGGTCCCGTCACCACGTCAACAGCCTCGATCTCTGGTATCCCCTTCATCATCTCCGCCACCCGCCGCGCATTGCCCACCGAGGTCTCTATCAATATGAAGGCCTTGGCCGCCATCGCTCATCTCCTCCCAACTAGTTGTCCCACGACTTCGGAATCTTCACCAAGCTGCGGTGTACATCCTGTACCCCGGTGCATCCACAATAACCCAGCACCCGGTCAAACTCAGTCCGAAGTATCTCCAGTGCCAGCCGCACTCCCTCCTCCCCGTTCCATGCAAGCCCCCACGAAATCGCCCGCCCAATGAACACACCGCGGGCTCCCAGCGCCAAAGCCTTCAGCACATCGCTACCCCGCCGTATCCCCGAGTCCAAGAAGATCTCCGCGCGCCCATCCACCGCCTCCACCATCTCAGGCAGAGCCTCAATGGATGACAGCGTGCAGTCCATGTGACGCGCCCCATGGTTCGACACCACTATCCCGTCCACCCCACGCTCCACCGCAAGATGCGCATCTTCAGCCGTGATTAAACCCTTGATTACGATCTTCATCGAGGTCTCGCCACGCAGCCACTTGATGTCCTCCCACAGGAACGGCGTCGACTCCGGCATCTCCCACCTCGCCGCCGCTGCGCTGCCCGGCTCCACCCCCAGTCCAGCCGCCTCACCCGTGAAGTTGGCCAGCTCCAGCCCGACAGGACGCCTGTACCGGTTCCGCATGTCCCGCTCCTTGGGACCTGGCAGAGGCGTATCCACCGTGACCGCCACTGCCTTATACCCTGCCTTCTCCGCCCTCTTCACCAGCATCGAAGTCAGGTCCTTGCCCCGGTGATACAACTGGAACCACAACGGCCCACTAGCCTCCTCCGCCACCTTCTCCAACGCATAATTCGATGGCGTGCTCAACGCCATCAGCGTCCCAGCACCCCCGGCAGCCCGCACCGCGGCCATCTCCCCATCAGCATGCGCCTGCGCTTGACTCCCCGTGGGTGCCAGCATCACCGGGAAGCTGACCTCCTCCCCCAACACCGTCGTCCGCAAGTCCCGCTCCGAAACGTCCACCAGAAACCGTGGTCGCAACACGATCTCATCGAAAGCCTTCCGGTTCCGGTCCAAAGTCAACTCATCCTGGGCCCCACTGGCAATGAAGTCCCACACAGCCGGAGGCAACGCCGTCTGCGCATGCGCTTCCAAGTCATACAAACTGATGGGCCGAAGGGTCATGGTCTGCCTTCCAGTACATGATTGGGCTGCAAGCCCCCGCAATGTCGGCGCATTATACACCGCTCCCGCGGACCGCCTCTGACCCTAATTCAAGGGCTCCGCCACCTGCAACTCCGGTTGCTTCTCCTTCAACCACCGCGCCAGCACCAACCGGTGACACAAATCCCCCGCCCGCTCATAGCAAAGGAGCGTGAAGTCCCCCATCTCAGGCGCATCCGCCACCCACTGCACCAGTTCCGGCTGCTCCGCGTAGGCCCTCTCCAACTCCTCCACGTAGGCAACGCCCAACCCCTCGAAATCAATCTTCCCGTCACGGTACGCCCTCAGCAAATCAGCCGCCGGGTAAAACACCCGCAGCGTCTCCCACTGCGCCCGCCGCCCACGAGGATGGTATCGGGACACGCGGTACACCGCCCCATGCCAGTTGTCAGGCTGATAAAAGCTGGCTGTATACAGAATGGTCTCACTCCTGTTGGGCAGGCTGCACCCTTGGGACAGCCCGACGCCTTTTCACTACTTGGTACGCAACAAACACCACCGCCCCCACCACCAGCAAACTGAGAAAACTGATCGACCGGTCCAGCAGCGCCACCGGCAACGCATCGTCTCGCTGCAACGATATCATCAACAGCCCCACGATTCCCGGCTCCACCAGCCCCAACCCCCCCGGCGTCAGCGGTATCAGCGTCAGCAGCGCATTGGCCACCGCCACCAGCATCACCAGCCCGAAGCCCACCTCAACCCCAACAGCCTCCGTCACCAGATAGAGGCGCCCCACCTCCGCCATCCAACTCAGCAGGCTTAGTACCACGGTCATTGGCAGCCGCTTGAAGCTGCCCAGCGTCCCTTGGTGAAACCGGTCATAGAACTCCCGCAACCGCCCCGGCAACCTGTGCGCCAGCCGCCACCGGAAGAGCCCCATCGCCGCCAGCACTGCGACCAGCACCGCCACCAGCACTGCCGCCACCACTACAAACCGCCAAGATGACTCGCCCCCGCCGACCGCCAGCGTCAGCGCCCCCGCCACAATCAGCAGGAACACCACCGTCACGTCCAGCACCCGCTCCGCCAGTACCGTCCCAATGGTCCGCAAAAAGCTCTCGCCCGTGCCCTCCGTATACGCATACGCCCGGTATGCATCCCCCAGCCTGAACCACACCAAGGAGTTCACGAAGAAAGCCACCAGCATCAGTACCGAGCAATGCGCCACCCCCAGCAAACGCGAACCCTCTGGCTGCACGTTCCCCAACAACACCCGCCACCGCGCCCCCCGGAACACAAACGTCGTATAGTGCAACACCACGGCAAGGGCGAACAACAAGGGATTGCTCGCCCTGATCCGCTCCCAGGTTCCCCCCAAGTCGACATCAAACCCCGTCACCAGAAACACTAGGATCAGCGCGGCAACACCAAACGGGACAACGGTCGTCAGCCCCAGATAACGGCGCGACCGAGGCAGGCGACTCTGCGATAGCAAGTTCACGGCTGCCGTAGTCGACTTCCCTTCCCCCTCAGGGGGAAGTTTGGGATGGGGGTGACAAACACGGTAAACACCACCGCCTAGTGTAGCGACGACGCAGGCTTATGGCTAAAGCGGCCGCTTCTGAGGCAACCCCGACCGCCTCGGAAACTTCTCCGGGCTCGCCCTCAACTTGTCCACCAGCACGATCACCCGCCCATCTCTCAACCCCTCGACATCCACCGCCGCCACTTCCCGCAGACTTCCCCCCAAAACCTCCATAGCATTCAGCGACGCCGAAATCTCCGGCTCCAGTTCCCCCTTCTTCCACGTCATCACCGTCCCGCCCGTACGGCAGTAGGGCAGCGTCAATTCCATCAGCACCCGCATCACCGCCACCCCTCGCGTCACCACCACGTCAAACGACTCCCGCGCCGTCGCGTGGGACGCCAAATCCTCCGCCCGCCCGGTATGCACCTCCACATCCTCCAGCCCCAACTCCCCAACCAAGTGCCTCAGAAATTCCGTTTTCTTCCCCACTGAGTCCACCAGCATCAGCCTCAGTCGCGGGAAAGCAATCTTCAAAGGCACCCCAGGAAAACCGGCCCCAGCCCCAATATCCAGCAGGCTCTCCGCCTCCTCCCTCAAGTACGGCGCAGCAGTCAGCGAGTCAAGAAAGTGCCGCACCTGCACCCCCTCATAGTCCTTCACGGCCGTCAGGTTCATCCGTCCGTTCCAGTCCATCAACTCACCATAGTAAGTTTCGAACTGGTCGAACTGTCGTGGGGTAAGCGAAAGGTTCAGGTCTTCCAGACCACGCCGCAACAAGGGAAGGGAGTCCATGGGGAGCCGATTATATCATTCAACATGGGAACTCTCGTTTGACACCCCATAGGGCCATCCCTAGAATGGCCCAAGCCCTGACGCGGGAACGAGGCCCGCGCTCGAAGGGGGTGACCATGGCAAATCGGGCTTACATTCTGGTGGAGACATCCGTCGGCAAGACCAGGGACGTCGCCGGCGTTCTGCGGGGTGTCGAGGGTATCCAGTCCGTCGATGTCGTGACCGGGCCCTACGACATCATCGCCACCATTGACGCTCCCGACGTAGACCACATGGGCGCCCTCATCACCGACACGATTCACTCCGTTGGCGGCGTGGTGCGCACTGTGACCTGCGTTTCACTTGGCAACCCATAGCCATAGCCCGAGGCCGCTTTTGACCTCTCGTCTTCTACCTAGGGTGCTGGCAGAACTCACATCCCTTTGCCTCTGACCCCTCGCTACTGAAAGGAGAGCCCGCCTGTGGATTTCAGGTTTACCTCCGAAGAGCAGACTTTTCGCCAAGACCTCCTGCAGTTCATAGATGACGAACTCCCCGACGGCTGGCAGGGCGGCGGACGCTGGCCCGAAGAATGGGACTGGGACTACACCCGCGAGATGCGCAAAAAGCTGGCGGAACGCGGCTGGCTCACCATGCACTGGCCCGAGGAATATGGCGGCCAAGCCGCCTCCCCCGTCAAGTCCGCCATCTTCAATGAGGAGATGGCCTACAACCGCACCCCAGGCCGCGACATCTTCGGCGTCCGCATGCTCGCATCCACCCTCATGATTTTCGGCACCGAGGAGCAGAAAAAGGCCTTCCTCCCTCCCATCGCCAACGGCGAGGTCCAGTGGTGCCAAGGCTACAGCGAACCCGAATCAGGCTCCGACCTCGCCTCCCTCCAGACCCGTGCCATCAAGGACGGCGACGATTTCGTCATCAACGGCGCCAAAATCTGGACCACCATGGCCCACCGCGCCGACTGGATGTTCCTCCTCGTCCGCACCGACCCCGACGCCCCCAAGCACCGCGGCATCAGCTTCGTCCTCGTCGACATGAATACCCCCGGCGTATCCGTCCGCCCCATCCACAACCTCACCGGCAGCCACGAGTTCAATCAAGTCTTCTTCGACAACGTCCGCGTGCCCCAGCGTAATCTCGTCGGCGAGGAAAACCGAGGCTGGTACGTCGCCGTCACCCTCCTCGACTTCGAGCGCTCCGGCATCGACTATTCTGCCATGGGACGCCGCCTCCTCGACGAACTCATCGCCTACGTAAAACAGACCCCCGCACCAAGCGGCCACCTCTCAGACGACCCCAAGGTACGAAACATGCTCGCCGAGCGTTACATCGAGAACGACGTTGCCCGCCTCCTCGCCTACGAAGTAGCCTGGATGCAGGGCCAAGGCCAAGTCCCCAACAAAGAAGCCTCCATGAGCAAGGTCTTCGGCTCCGAGACCCTGCAGGGCATCACCAAGACCGGCTTGGACATCATGGGCCCCTACGGCCGCCTCCTCCGCGGCGATAACAACGCCCCCATCGACGGCCGCATCCCCGAGAACTGGATGGTCTCCTTCTCCCACAAAATCGCCGCCGGCACCTCCGAAGTCCAGCGCAACATCGTCGCCTCCCGCGGCCTCTCCCTGCCCCGCGCATGAAAATAGCTCGTGCAGCGGTTCCCTTCCTCCATAACGAAGTGGATAGATTGGCTATACGTGCAATAACCAGGAGTAACCAATGGACCTAACCTTGGACGAAACCCAGCAGATGCTGAAAAACAGCGCCCGCGACTTCCTCTCCCGCGAGTGTCAGCCTGAAGTCGTCCGGGCCATGGAGCAGGACGAACGCGGCTACTCCACCGACCTGTGGGACCAGATGGTCACCTTGGGCTGGACCGGCCTCCCCTTCCCCGAAGAGCACGGCGGCACCGCCGCCAGCTTTCTCGATTTGGCCGTGCTCCTTGAGGAAATGGGCCGTTCCCTAGCCCCCGTCCCCTTCCTGTCCACCGTCGTCCTAGGCGGCCTCACCGTCATGGAAGCAGGCGACGACGAACAGAGGCGCCAGATTATCCCAGACATCTGCCGCGGCCAAGCCATCATCACCCTGGCCGTGCTCGAAGAGTCCGCCTCCTACTCCCCCAACGGCATCCGCCTCCAAGCCCAGGAGCAGGGCGCAGGCTACGTCCTCAACGGTGCCAAAATGTTCGTCCCCGACGGCCAAGTAGCCGACCTGCTCATCGTAGCCGCCCGCACATCCGACACCTCCAACCCCCAAGAGGGCATCACCCTCTTCCTCGTCCCCACCGCCAGCGAAGGCGTGACAGTAGAACCCCAAGTCACCATGGCCTCCGACCGGCAGGCCCTGATCACCTTCACCAACGTCTCAGTCCCCGCATCATCAGCCCTCGGCCAAGTGGGAGGCGGCTGGCCCGCCCTGACCAACGCTCTTCAGCGCGCGGCCACCGCCAAATGCGTCGAAATGTCCGGAGGCGCAGAAGCCGTCCTCGATATGACCGTCGAGTACGTCAAGACCCGCGTCCAGTTCGGTCGCCCCGTGGGCAGCTTCCAAGCCGTCCAGCACCACTGTGCCAACATGGCCACCGACGTCGAGGGCATCCGCCTCACCGCTTACCAAGCCGCTTGGCGCATCTCCGACGGCCAATCCGCCGCCCAGGAAGTCGCCTTGGCCAAGGCATGGGTCAGCGACGCCTACCAGCGTGTCTGCGAACTCGCCCACCAGTGCCACGGCGCCATCGGCTTCACCCAGGAACACAACCTCCAGCTATACACCCGCCGCGCCCGCATGCAGCAAACAGCCTACGGCGACGGCTACCACCACCGCGAGCTAATGGCCCAGTCTCTAGGTCTCTAGGACCCTCTCAAGCAGTTGGTTCAAACAACCGCCGCAACCCTGGGTGTTTGTCGCCTTTAGTACAAGAAGGCCCTTTGCACTGGGTTGGCAGAGGTCGGGCCGTACTCCATTGAAGTCCTCTTTGGAGAGGAAGGTTTTGCAACGCCCTGTATAATGACTCATGGACAGACAGTAACACAGTCCTTCTAACAGCAGACACATGAGGTAACTAAGCGGTAGCAAGTACGTCTGCAACGAACCACCACCCCATAGGCCCCATAGGCCCCATAGGTAGGAGGACCGCATGGCGACCATACCATTAGCCCGACCGAGCGAGGAATGCCGGATACCCAGCAGTGTAGTGAACGACCTAGCCGAGAGAACCATCGCCGGCAGGAAAACTGAGGCGTTCATATGCCATTCCCACGACTCTCAAACAGCCACTAGGTGGTTGTCTGAGACCATAAGCGCAATCTGCCGTCTGCCTTGGGATGACAATAGCCGCCCTGACGACAGGAAGCCACCTCAGCCTGCGGCAGCCGCAAATTTGCTTTGGCTGCTCATCAATGTGCTGGAGGAAAACACACTGCCGCCGACAAGCATCATTCCCACATGGAGGGGCGGAGTCCAAGCCGAGTGGCACGTCAATGGATTCGACTTGGAGATAGACTGTTCCCCGGATGGGTCCATCGAATACAACTTCGCTGGACCCAACGTTGAGGAATACGAGGGCCCTATAGACGAAACTTTAGAACAACTCAGAGCGCATGTCCGCCTGTTGCCCTACGACAGAAGGTAGAAGGGTCTGGGTGCCTAGGTTAGATGGGAGAACAACCCATAGGTAGCCAGGAAACTGTGATGAGGAGGATTCCCACAGATGAAGTGACGTCGGACACGCTTGAAGGTCCGCTCCGTCCGTCAAGTGCCTCCTTCCTGCAGGATGGTCCGGATGGAGACGTCTCTGTCTACCTCGAATCAGAAACCACCGCCGACAAAATCTTGGAGAAGTATCCCGGAAACTACGTAGCCCGCCTTAGCGTGGGAATAATACGTGACCAAGGGTTGGAAGTGGAACGAGACGATACACCCGGTGACCCGGGGCACTGTAACATCAAAGGGCACAAAACACGCGGCAAGCTTCGGAGCATCGCCAGGGCCTCCGAGTGGGTCGAGGGCTACGGACCACCCGCACATTAGCTCCGCTCCTCGCGCTTCTCAACCCGCCGCCTAGGAAGTCGCCTTGGCCAAGGCATGGGTCAGCGACGCCTACCAGCGTGTCTGCGAACTCGCCCACCAGTGCCACGGCGCCATCGGCTTCACCCAGGAACACAACCTCCAGCTATACACCCGCCGCGCCCGCATGCAGCAAACAGCCTACGGCGACGGCTACCACCACCGCGAGCTAATGGCCCAGTCCCTAGGCCTCTAACCCGGATTTCTCATACTGCGCCAAGAGACCCCGAACCGCTGGCACTAAACCAGTGGGAATCACCATCACCGTCTGACCGTCCTCCTCAAACGCGGCCTCGTCCTCAGCTATCGCCTCCGCATCACTCTGCGTCTCATAATGCCGGATGAGGTCTTGTACTCGCTCCTCATCCCAACCGGCAGGGAACCTACTGATCTTTGTCATCTGCTACTCCTTCTTCTACGACGCCGGTAAGCGGCGAGTGGTTGTCCCTGCAATTCATATGCGGTGACTACAAACGCACTATCCTCACCGGGGTCACGCACATAGACGACACGCAAGTATCGCCCACCATTCGTTTGTCCAATGGCAATACGCGCATCGCCTCTACCGGACCTGTCTTCCCCCGGCTCGAACAGCACATCTTCGACCTCATTTTCTTCCACATGATGACGGTAAATGTGTGGAAGCTCTGTCTCTGGGTCGATATAGAACCTGAGTTGCATTCATCTGGAACTATAGCACGCCTCATCCCCCAACCCATGACATCTTCCTATCGACGCCCGCCCTAGTCCTCGCTATCATGTGTCCATGCACTCATCCTTTGTCGGCCTCACTCTCCGCCAAGCCGGTCCCCACCCGGCCACACTACTATTAGAAAACGCAATACTCCCATCTCACATCGATACGCCCATACCACAAGCGATGCGACACGAATGTCGCGCGATTTTGACCCCAAATCGTATCCGCGCACAGCCCTCCATGCGACAAATGCGACACTTTCCAGATACAAACACACTTTCCCCAGATACGAGAGGTGTCGCATCAGTAGCACGGTCCAGCTACAAAACGACCCGGCAGCCTCTTATCGCAACTTGCGATACTGTGATGCCAAAACCAACCCTAGGACTGGAGGAAGTGGAGTAAGGATGGCCAGCACCGTCTGCATCTTCTGTCGCATCCCCCAAGACCCCAACGCCGACATCCTCTACCGCGACGACCGCGTATACGTCATCCGCGACATCGCCCCCCGCGCCCCCGTCCACCTCCTCATCATCCCCCTACAGCACTTGGTTGGCTTCGCCTACATCGCCGCCGGCCAGATACCCATCATGGGCCAGCTATTCGTGGTAGCCGAGGAAATGGCCCGCCGCGAGGGCGTCACCGTCAGCGGCTACCGCGTCATCATGAACCAAGGCCCCGATTCCGGCCAAGCCGTCCCCCACCTCCACATGCACCTCCTCGCAGGCCACAAGCTGGCCGACTTGGGATAACGTGCCCTCCCCCATCGAGAACCTCGTCACCCGCAGGGTGGAAGCCCTGCCCAAGGGCCTCCAGGACCACATCCACCGCGCCCAATCCGAGGCCCGCATCCTCGCCCGGCGCCATCAACTCGACATGGAGAAAACCCTCCTAGCAACCCTCGCCCACGACATAGCCCGCGCCATGAAAAGCGACCAGCTCCTCCAACAAGCCACCGACCTCGGCATCCAAGTCCACCCCGTCGACCGCCAAGTCCCCATCCTCCTCCACGGCCCCGTGGGTGCCGAACTCCTGCGACAAATCGACGGCCTCGACGACGACGAGATATACGAAGCCGTCTGCTGGCACAGCACCGCCCACACCAACATCGGCGACATCGCCAAGGCCGTCTTCCTAGCCGACAAGATGGACCCTCACAAGGCTCACCGCTTTCCCAACATGCCCCGGATCCGCGATCTCGCCATGGAAAGCATGGACGAGGCCATCATCCAGTTCCTCAGCGACGAGATGACCTCCCTCATCGCCTCAGGCGGCCTCGTCCATCCCCCCTCCGTCGATGCCCGCAACTCCCTCCTCATCCACCAGCAACAACAGAAGGCAGTCCCATGATGCTCCTCACCCTCGGAGACGGTCGCGTCCTAGCCAACCCAACCCGCGAGGTCATCGAAGCCGCCCTCCAGACCTTGGAAGGAGGCCCCGGCTCCTTTGCCATCATCGAAGACGACTCCGGCCAGACACCTGACCTCTTCCTCCAAGGCACCGGCGGCCCCGACAACTTCACCGTCGAATACGCCGAAGCCATCGCCGAACACGGGGACGAAATCGAAGCCCGCCACTTCCGCGGCCGCCAACAGGTCATGCAGGAGACCCTCGCAGTAATGTTCGAAAGCTACGCCCTAGGCGACGGCACCTGGAAGGGCATGATCCCTTGGGAGGACACCAGCACCCTCCCCGAAGAATACGACGACGAGCCAGAACCGGACGCCCCGCCGGAAAGCGCCACCGGCGACCCCTGGGCCCGCAAGAGCGGATGCCTCGGTCTGCTCGCACTGACAGGCTTGGTGACCATTGGCCTGACCCTGACCTTGGGGGTTCTGTAATGCGGTTCGGAATCATCCTCGACGGCGGCAACCTCCCCGGCGAATCACGCACCCAAGCCCTCGAAGACCGCCTCGGCAAAGCCCGTCGCACCCGAGATTTCGGATACCACTCCCTCTGGATGGGCGGAGGCTTCCTCAACAACGGCTGGCACGCCTCCTCTCTGCTGGCCCGCGCCGCCGCCGAAGCCCAGGGCCTCGAACTCGGCCTTCTAGCCCTCCTCCCCCTCGATCACCCCGTAGCCCTAGCGGAACAGGTCTCCACCCTGGACGCCATCGCCGGGGGCCGCCTCGTCCTCGCAGCATCCCTCGGTTGGAGACCCCACGAACTCCAAGCCTTCAACATAGACCGCACCGAGCGCCTTCCCCGCTTCCGCGAAAGCCTCGAAATCATGAAGCTCCTCTGGACCCAGGACAGAGTCACCTACCAAGGCGCCTACTATCACCTCGAAGACGTCCCCGGAGCCGCCAGCCCCGTCCAGTCACCCCACCCGCCCATCTACATCGGCGCCAACATGGACCGCGGCGTCATCCGCGCCGGTCGCGAGTCCGACGGCTGGCTCGTAAGCTCCCGTGCCACCATCGCCACCATACGCCGCCAGATGCCCCTCTACCGCGAAGCCGCCGAAAATGCCAATCGGCCTCCCAAGGCCGCAGCTTGGCGCGAAATGTACGTCGCCCCCACCCACGAACAAGCCATCGACACCATCCGCCCCTACGTCGAGGCCATGTACAGCCACCGCGCCTCCCTAGGCCACAACACCGAACTCCCCGAAGCCGACCGCATCGCCTCCTCCTTCGACCAAGTCCTCGAAGGCCGCTTCGTCGTCGGCGACCCCGCCGAATGCGCCCAGCAGGTCCAAGCCTACGCCGAAGCCGGCGTCGACGAACTCATCATGCGCTGCCAGTGGCCCGGCATGCCCGGCACCGACGCCTTCCAAGCCATCGAACTCTTCGCCCGCGAAGTCATGCCAGAATTCGGTGAAAGATCATCCGATGCTATAATTCAATAGGAATAGGCTATCTGGGAACTGGATATGACATCTCCAGCCAACAACGGTCAACCGACGCTCGAGAGTCTTGCTGAAGGCCAGCAACACCTGATACAGGCCGTCACGACGTTGAGTGGGGCCGTGCAGACCCTTGCAAACGGACAACAGCATCTCGCCGGGGGTGTACAGGCACTGGCGGACGGTGAAAATCACCTGGCCACAAGTATAAGTGCGCTCACAGATGCCCAGAATGCAATTAACAGATTCGCTGCTGAGCAGCGGGAGTTCAACGCTGGGATCGAGAGTTTTATCTCGCAAGTCGGAACATTTATGTTAGAAGCTAATTCACAATCCACGAACATAAATGCAAACCTGATTGCAACTAACGTAAAGCTAGATGGCCTCAAAGACGACATCGGCCTGGTAAAGGGCGGTCACGCGCGGAATGAACTACGGCATAAGGCCAGCCTTGTTGCGGATGACCTAGGCTACCAGCTGATATCAGAACTTCCTCAAGGTGCGCTCGCCGCATTCGCTAAGGTAGCGGTCGCCAATGGTGTACCTGCTAACGAAGTTGAGAGCTTCCGGAACGCTGACATGGTGATGATGGTGCAAGATTCCACCAATCAGCCCGGTTATGTTGCTGTCGAAGTGTCCTATACGGTCAACACCAACGACGTGAGACGAGCAAAGCGGAACGCCAGCTATCTTGAACAATACACGGGAATCCGATCACACCCTGTAGTCGCCGGAGTCGACATCATGCCCGAGGCCCAGCGGGAAGCTGCCGATAGCAACGTCTATTGGTACAAGATACTGGCACGAGATATTCAGCCAGCTTAGCACCTCCCCCTACCCATGAAGCTCCACCACATCCTCATCCCGCAACACATACTCCCGCCCCACTCGCTGTCCGTCGAACTTCCCCGACCCCCACAACAGCGCATACCTCAACTTCCGTCCCCAGTCCTTGTGCAGCGAGTGGGCCGCCTCCTCCAGCGAGCTTCCCGTCTCCACGATCAGTGGAGACGTGTAGTCCGGCTTCCCTCCCGGAGCCTTCAGGTAGACCCGTGTCCGCCGCAGCGCAAGAAACACCGCCTCCCCTAATGCATCCAGCAGGTCGTCATCCGCCGCCGATGCTGCCACCACATTGAATCGGTCCCCATAAAGCTCCTGCAGCATCTCGAACGCCTCATCCGCGTCCGGCAGGTCCGCCTTGTTCCCCACCAGCAGAACATGCTTCTGCACCTTCGGGTCTTCCGGGTCAACATCCTCGTCAGCCCTGAGCAACCGGTAACCCCACCTCTCCAACTCTTCCATCACCTCTTCCGCCTCCGAAAGCGGGTCACCCGAGAGGTCCACCACGATTAGCAGTATGTCGGAGTTGCGCAGCAGGCTGAATAACCGTGTCTGCACATCGTTGTCATTGATCGCAGGCGTATCCACTAGCTGGACCAGCACATTCTGGTAGCGCAGCATGCCCGGCATCGGCAGTTGGGTAGTGAAGGGGTAGTCCCCCACCTTGGCCGGCGCTCCCGTCAGGGCCGCCAGCAACTGTGACTTGCCTGCATTGGGCAATCCAATGAGCACCGCCTGCCCAGCCCCTTCTTTCCGTATCGCATAGGGCTGGTACTGGCTTGTCCCTCCGCCACGCTTGGGGTTCTCCAGTTCTTCAGTGGCACGGGACAGCTTGGACCGCAGGTCGGCTCTCAGGTGGTCGGTGCCCTTGTGCTTGGGAACGGCCGAAAGCAACTGCTGTAGGGCCGCGACCTTCTGGGCAGGGCTCTTCGCGGAGCGGTACTTCTGCTCCGCCTCGAAATATGCAGGAGGAAGATTGGCTGGCACGTCACCTCCTGTATGCTTGGAACTTGGGGGTGCAGCGTGCTGAGGGCTGGTCACAACCCTGTGCGCCGAATATAGCCCCTAGCCAATGCAGCGTCAAACCATACATCCTACAAGAAGGAGTGTTCCAACCAGAGAAGATTAGTTCGAAATTGCCGTTCTAAACCCCTTGTCAACCAGAACTCTCGTTTCTATCATATGCAGGACGTTTGTTCGCTGAGGAGGGATGGCAATGACGCAGACCAGAGTAAGGCTCACACCCGATGTGCTGCAGGAATTCTACGCCTACCGCGACGCAGGCTGCGACTTGTCCCCGTCCTGTTTGGAGTGCCCATTGCCCCAGTGCAAATACGACAATCCTCTATTGGGGCGTCGCAAAAGACGTTCCGGGCGGGATAGGCAGGTAGTGGATGCCTTCAGACAGGAAGGACTGACAGCCCCACAGGTGGCAGCCCGCTTCGACATGAGCCAGAGAACAGTCTTTCGCATCCTCAAGCGATACGAGGAAGACATCGAAGGACTGGGCGATCTCGCCCTCGCCGCCTAGGAATTCCTCAGGAAACCCAACATCCCTCTTCCCCCTTGCGGGGTTTCCTGAATCCCTCTTCTGGGTTCCCTGAAATCAGTGACACTATTGGCGTGGCGTGAAGCCTAAAACTCCCGGCCAAGCTCCTTTGACATCCCCTTGGCCAGCTATCGTACTATTGACCCATGAAAACACAAATTCCGTTCCTGCTCCTCATCCCACTGCTCCTAGTTGGCCTCACCGCCTGCAGCAGCGGTGTGCCCCAAGAGGAATTGGATGCGGCCAACGCCCAATTGGAAACCGCCAACGCCCAATTGGAAACCGCCAACGCCCAGTTGGAGATCGAACGGGCCAAGACCGCAGAACTGGAAATCAGGGTCCGGCAAGCGGAAGAACTGGCGAATACGCTCAAGCAAGCCGCACACCTTGAGGCTGCCCGCGCCCTCCTCGCCGGCGGCTGGGGCATCTCCGGCTCGCAGGTCTTGGCCTTTCTCGCTGCCGTCCAAAACTCCGGTGACCCTGAACTGAAAGCCTCAATGGGCGGGTTGCTCCAAGGTTTCATATCCAGCCTCGACTCTCTGCCTCCCGAGTTGGTCGGCCAGACCTTGGCAGCCGTCCAAGGGGCTGGCGACCTACAAGTCGCCGATACGGTCCAAGCCCTCCTCTTTGCCGTAGCCCAAGGCAGTGGAGGCCCCGAACTCCTAGCAGTAGCCCAAGCAGTGCATGCCGCCGACAGCGACCCCTTGGACCAGGTTATCAGCAGTATCCTGTCAGAAGTGCTGGGACAGCAGGGAGCCGCCGACTTGGCCCAATCCATCAGCGACTTGGCATCCACCTCCACCGACCCGGCAGTGCAGCAGACCCTGCAGGATCTCGGCGAGCCATCAGAGGAATTCATTCAGCGGGTGCAGCAGCACTTGGATGCAGCCGGAATCCCCGACCTGCAGGACGGCTTCCCTGAGACATACCTCCCTCCCGAGGGCGACCCTTCTGCATTCTATGACAGCTTGGTCGAACACCTGCGTCAGACACTCCAGTTGCCCGCTGTCGATGGTTCCTAGCAGCCACGACCTCACACCACAAAAAAAGGGCCGGGGTCTCATCGACCCCAGCCCCTTTGGGCCTCGTGCCCGGCCTGCCGGGCAGTGGGACTACACGCCGGCGAAGGGGTTCTGGGCGTGCATCAT
Source organism: Dehalococcoidia bacterium (assembly GCA_965204245.1). GTDB lineage: Bacteria > Chloroflexota > Dehalococcoidia > Lucifugimonadales > JAAXIE01 > JAAXIE01. The sequence continues at coordinate 138,254 of CBDBED010000002.1, read as the reverse complement.
GCGGTGGAAGTCCTTACGCGCCTCGTCAATCTTGGGGCTGCCTTCCCCAGCCTTCAGCGTTCCCTCGTAGTAGTCCTGGAACCCGGCTGCCCGCCGGCTTAACAGTGCTCCGAAAATCTTGTTCACCATGTCTCTTCTCCTTTGTCTGGAGGCCTCCTAGTGCCTCACTACTCACTAGTAGTATCTCTTCAGTCTTCCATAATGACCAGAGATATTGCTGAATACTCTTTATCGTATTTGCCAATACTGTTGTGCCTGCGTGCGGCCCCCCAATTGCGACCGTCCGTCATACCCATGGCTTAGCCAACACAAAACGAGAGGGCCAGGCTTCAAAGATCCCGGCCCTCTCTCGGTTGTTCGGATAAAGACGCTGGGGCTACACACTGGTGAAGGGGTTCTGCGCGTGCATCACCCGTTGGAAGTCCTTCCGTGCCTCGTCAATCTTGGGGCAGACCTCGCACGCGCTCTTCAGCGTGCCCGCGTAGTAGTCCTGCAACCCTGAGGTTCTCCGCCCTAATAGTGCTCCGAAAATCTTGTTCACCATGTCTCTTCTCCTTGTCGGGGGCCTCCTAGTGCCCCACTGCTCACTATCAGTATCCTTCAACCTATCCATGGTGAACAGAGATATAGGGCGATATAATATATCTAGATTCATGATATAGAGGATGCACTCATGCAGTTGCGAGAGTTAAAGAGTTTCTGCGTGACCGCCGACGTGCGCAGCATGTCCAAGGCCGCCGAGCTGCTGGACATCGGCCAGCCCACGGTTAGCACCCACATCCAGAAACTCGAAGAAGAACTGGGAATGGTCCTGTTCGACCGCTACAAGCGCCCCATCCAACCAACCCTAGCGGGGGCGGCCTTGGCCCGCTTGGCAGGCCCATTGGTCGAGGGCATAGAGGGCCTGAAGGCCACCACTGCCCAAGCCGAGGAGCATGGCCCAATATCCGTTGCCTCTACCCCCGACATCATCCCGCATACACTCCTCAAGCTGGTAACTGAATACAAGCAGGAGTATCCCAGCGTCCACATGCAAATCCGGTCCGCCCATAGGCCTGAAATACTGAGGATGGTCAAGGACGGGGAAGTAGACCTCGGTATGGTCCCAGGCGCAGACACAGGGCCCGACTATGATTTCCAGCCGCTCTTTCCAATTGAGAGGGTGCTGATTACGCCACTGCCTCATCCTCTGCTGGAAGGAGACATCAGCTTCGAACGCATCTCCCAGTACGACTTGGTTCTCATGGGCCGTGATACCCACGTCCGCGTAAAACTCGAAACGGAGTTCCATCGCCGTGGCTTGCGGCACCATGTAGTCGTTGAACTGGACAGTTTGGATATGATTAAACGCTACGTAGCCTTGGGTATGGGAGTATCGATAGGTCCACGTCTGGCCATCGAGCCCGAGGATGAGCAGAAGTTGGGAGTCGTCAGCTTGGCCAATCTTCTTCCGGTGGAGCAGGCAGGGATCGTAACCCAACCGGGCAAGATACTCTCCACCCCAGCCCAGAACTTCATCGACTTGGTATCGCGGGTCACCAGCGCCCCAAACTACATCCCCTGAGGCACAGGCTCAGTCGCCACCAACGAAGCGCTCTGGACCAAACCCCTCAATCGGCATGCCTGTGCTTCCATCAGTCACCAAGTCCGCGACTGCCGTCGCCATGGATGGGGCCACCAGTATCCCTTTGTGCCCGGCCCCCGTGGCAATGAACACGTTCTCCCACCCTGGACATCGACCCACAATGGGCAGCCCATCCCCAGTCTGGGGCCTCAGGCACGAGGTGTGCCGTACAACCCGGGCATCCCTCAAAGCAGGCACCACCCTCAACGCCCCTTCCATGATCTGTTCTCGGCTCGACTCCCAAGGCTGCGCATCAAACCCCGCCTCCTCGTTCGTGGTTCCGGCCCACACCAGCCCATCCAGCTTGCGCGACAGCAGCCCAGCAGAGTGATAGATGATGATATCCGCAGCCGGTTTCTCCGTCGCCATCCGCAGCAAATCACCCTTCAAGGGATACAGTGGCACCGGGTGCCCCACCCACCCTTCTGCATGGGAACTCCACGGCCCCATCGCCAGCGCCACAGCCTGACAACCTAGCGCCCCTGAAGAAAGAGCAACTCCGGTTACTGTGCCACCCGAACCCTCCAACCCAATCACCGTGTCCTGCACGTACCGGGCTCCCATCTTCTGCGCAGCCCGCGAAAGTGCCACCGTCAGCAGGTAGCTATCCAGCGAACCGATACCCTCAATCACCACTCCTCCTGCCACCCGCTCACTGATGCTGGGCTCCAACCCAAGGACCTCCGACGAGGAGACAGGACTCCTGCTGAACCCCGTGACACCATCCACAACATCCATCTCACCCAGCGTCTCCACCTCATCCCCAAAAGCCACCCTCAGCAGCGGCAGCACTCTGCCCTGCACGTCCACCCCCGTCTCGTCCTTCAGTCGGGGCCACCACTCCAGATGACGCCGGTATCCCTCAAATGCAAGAGGCTGCAGCGGCCCCGGAATGTTCTCCCCGTCCAATGGATTCAGCACCCCTGCCGCCATCCCTGAAGCATGGGCCGCCACCCCATCCCTCTCCACCACCGTCACCCTTGCCCCGCGCTGGCACAGCACCCAAGCAATGGCCCACCCGGTGATGCCCCCGCCAACAACTACGACTTCCGACTGACTTGCGATAGCTCCAACTCCTTCATCACACCTTCACCGCACCCTCACAATGATTCCGCGCATTGTCAAGCAATTGCCATCCTCAGCGCAACAACCAAGCCGCGTTGAGCCAAGGGAACTCTTCCCTTACAATGCGCGGCACGATGACTACCACCACATCCAACGAAAGCCACATCGAAGTCGCCAGCGTCCGGATGCAGATGTTCAGTGGTGGCTCCGGCCCCCCTCTCCTGTTCCTCCACGGCGCTGGAGGCAACCCCGGCTGGCAACCCTACCACCAAGCTTTGGCCGCCACCCATACCGTATACGCGCCATCCCAAGCAGGCTTCAACGGCACCGAACGCCCCGACTGGGTCAACACCATCACCGACGTAGCCCACATGAACCTCGAACTGGTGCAGCGCTTGGGCCTCGACTCCTACATTCTCATGGGATCGTCCATGGGAGGCTGGGTCGCCGCCGAAATGGCCGCCATGGCCCACCCACACCTCCACGCCCTCATTCTCATCGACGCCGTCGGCATCAAGCCCGAACAAGGCGAAATCGCCGAGATTTTCATGGTCTCTTCCGAGACCCGCCTCAAACAGCGTTTCCATGACCCCTCCCAAGTCCCCAACTACGAGCAGTACACCCGCCAGCCCTCCCCCGAGGAACAGGTCATCGACCACACCAACCGCGAGATGGCCTCCCGTCTCTGCTGGAAACCCTACATGCACAACCCCAGCCTCCCCTTCTATCTCGCCAAAGTCCAGACCCCCACACTCATTGTCTGGGGACGGCAGGATGCCATCGTTCCCCTCAACTGCGGCGAACTCTATGAGCGGGCCCTGCCCAACGCCACCCTCAAGGTGATCGACAACTGCGGCCACTCCCCAGCCGTTGAAAGACCCCAGGAATTCTTGGACTCAGTGACACAGTTTTTGGCCGGCCTCTAATTAGGCCGGGTCAGGAGCAAGCCATGTCGGTAGAGGTTTACTGGTTTTCTGAGCAACCCTACGGTCACGTCACCGACGATGACCTCGAGAACTACGAATCAGGGCGGATGCACTTCTCCAATAGCCACTTCGACCCCGTCAAGGCCCACACCCTCTACAACAACTACCACGACCAGTACGCATGGGCCGACGAGGTCGGCTTCGACGGCATCATGTCCAACGAGCACCACTCTTCCTACTGGTGCATGAAGCCCTCCGTCAACGTCGACGCCGCCGTCATCGCCAAGGTCACCAAGCGGGCCAAGATCGCCATGCTCGGCAACGTCATCGCCACCACCGACCCCGTCCGCATGGCCGAAGAAATCGCCATGCTCGACTGCATCTCCGGCGGCCGCATCATCTCCGGCTTTGTCCGCGGCACCGCCGTCGAGACCCTCCACGCCGGCATCAGCCCCACCGAAAACCGCGACCGCTTTGAGGAAGCCCACGACCTCATCCTCAAGTGCTGGACCACCCCCGGCCCCTTCCGCTGGGAGGGAAAACACTACCACCACCGCATGGTCAACCCGTGGGTCATGCCCATCCAAAAACCCCATCCCGACATCTGGTTCCCCGGCACCGGCAGCCCCGAGAGCGTCATCTGGGCCGCCAGCCACCAATACCCCTACATGAACCTCGGCTCCCTCCTAGACCTGACCAAGCAACTCAAGGACATCTACTTCGAAACAGCCCGCGAACACGAGTACGAGCCCGGCCCCGAGCACTTCGGCTACCTCATGCGCTTGCTTGTCGCCGACACCGATGAAGAGGCCCAGGAGCTTGGCAAGCACTTCCTCTGGACCGAGGCCCACCGCAACCGCGGACCCGTCGAGTTCAACGACCCTCCCGGCTACCAGTCCCGCGAGGCCATGCGCATCAAGATGACCCGCCCCCTCATCGGCACCGGCACCATGGGCAAGCGCATGAGCTACCAAGACCTCCAAGACGCTCACAACATCATCGTCGGAAGCCCCGATACCGTCATCGAGAAGCTGCGCTACGTCCGCAAAGAACTCGACCCCGGCTACATCCTCATCTACGGCAACGAGGGCCCCATGCCCCACGAAGCCACTATGCGCTCCATCGAACTCCTCGGCACTAAGGTCATCCCCGCCATCAAGGAAGATTGACACCGCCCCTTAGACTGGGGCATGAACTGAGACCGATTTTTGGTAGGTATACTGCATGACCACCCGCGAGATGACCGTAGAAGAACACATCCAGACCGCCCTGATCTTCTTGGAGCAGTCCGAGCAAGAATTTGCTTCCGGTGACATCCTCCAAGGAAGCGAGAAACTCTGGGGCGCAGTCGCCCACGCTACTACAGCCGTAGCGAAACAACGCAACTGGCCCACGGACTCCCACCGCAACCTTGTCGACGCCGCTAGGAACCTGGCTGAAGAGCGAGGCGACCGGACTGTCATTTTGCAGTTCCAAGTAGCCCAGTCTTTCCACTGGAAGTTCTATGGCAAGGGGGTCTTCAACCCCTTCGCCGGCGAGTCTGATCCCATGGAAGACAACCGAGCCGAAGCGATTGACTACGCCCGTAGAGTCCTGGATATAGCTGGAGAATCCCTCTAGTCCACGTGTTTCGGCCACCCCCTCGGTAGTAGGTATCCTCAGACGCCACAGTGCGCAAAGGAGCAACACCCATGTACGATCTCATACTAAAAGGCGGCACCGTCGTCGACCCCTCCACCCAGCGCAACGGCATAATGGACATCGCCATCCACGACGGCAACTTCGCCAGCATCGCCCCTGATATCACCGACGACACCGCCAAGGTCATCGACGTCAAGGGCAGGATCGTCACCCCCGGCATCATCGATGTCCACGTCCATGTCCTCGAAGGCGTCAACGCTACCAGCGTGAGCCCTGACGTCGGAGGCGTCTACGCCGGGGTCACCACCCTCGTTGACGCTGGCAGCGCCGGCTGCGCCAACATCGGCGCCTTCCCCACCCTCATCATGCCCCGCTGCCACACCGAGATCATCCCGCTGATGCACATCTGCCAGACTGGCCTCACCACCATGCCCGACATCATCGCCGAGGAAAGCATCAACCTCGACAACACCCTGCGTGCCCTTGAGCAATACAAGGACATCGTCCCCGGCATCAAGGCCCGCATGGTCTCCCCCGCCTTGGAAGTTTTCGGCATGGAAATGCCCCGCCTAGCAAAGCGCGCCGCCAAGGAGGGCGGCGTCCGCCTTATGGTCCACATCGGCGACACCGAAAAGCGCTACCCTGCCGAGGTGATCCGCGAACTCCTCCCCATCATGGAAGAGGGCGACATCGTCACTCACCTCTTCACTGCCAACCCCGGCGGAGTCCTTGACATCAACGGCCACCTCGTCCCCGAAGCCAAGGAAGCCCGTGACCGCGGCGTATGGTTCGACACCGCCCACGGACGCATGAACTTCAGCTTCGATGTCGGCCAGCGCGTCATGGATCAGGACCTCCTGCCCCACTGCATCAGCACCGACCTCACAGTCCCCGGCCGCGTCAACACCGTTCACAGCATGGTGGAGATGATGACCCGCTTCCTCGCCCTCGGCTTCACCCTCGAGCAGGTCATCACCATGTGCACATCCAACCCCGCCAAAGCCATCGGCCAAGACCACCGCCTCGGCAGCTTTGTCGAAGGCCGCCAAGCAGACGTCTCAGTCCTCGAACTCCGCGACGGCGACTGGGTCGTCAAGGACGTGGTCGGCGGCAGCCTCCCCGCCGAAAAAGCCTTCATCCCCGTCCTCACCATCAAACGGGGCCAAGTCTTCACCCCCGAATGGGGCCCCCGCACCTGGGGCTGGGAACCCGACCCCGCTTAGCGCCTCCTCAAAGGCTGAGGACAGCCCCGCCGTAGGTAAACCTAGTACATAATCAGGTCAGTCGGAACCAGCCTCTGCGCTACGGGGTCTGGTGCCAGCCGCAGCCCTTCCAATGTGTACGCCCCCAGAATGGCAGGCCCGTCCTCCTCCCCAAAAGCAACCAGAGTAATCTCGCTTTCCCCGTCAATTGTCACCCAAGCCCGCCCAATATCGCTGAGCACGCGACTCCCATCAGCCAAGAGGAATCTTCCTCGGCTCGTCGGGACGATCCCCAAGTCCCTAAGCCAGTTCCCCGGCACTGTAGTATAGGCCGACCCGGTATCCACCGTAGCGTCCACCTCGATAGACCGCTCGCCATCCATGCTGCTCAACCGTATCGGCCAGTTGAACACACCCATCTCGCCTCCCTTTGATAACGGCAGGGACGTCCCCCTACCCCTACACCCCCAAAAACCCCCGCGTCACCTCAATAAACTCCTGCGGCTTGTCCACAGTCACCACATGTCCCGCCCCCGGCACATCCACCGAAGAGAAATTCTGCCCCACCTCAATCATCCGCTGGACCGTCTCATCCGACACCAGCGTGCTCTCCGCCCCCCGCACCTCCAGAATCGGGCACGTGACCTCCTCCACCGCCTTCCAATACCTCTCTTGTAGCTCCGTACTCACCAAATCAGTCAGCGTGATGTTGAACAGCGATGCATCAGCCTTCCACGTCCACACCCCGTCATCACGCTGCCGCATCTTGTCCAGCGCGTCCTGCCTCGTGCGCTCCCGGGTCGCCCACGGATTCGTACCCATCATCCACGCCACCGCATCATCCAAGCCCGCGAACATCATCGGCGTTGGCGGCCTGTTCGCCCGCTCCGCGATCGACCGCGCGCTCGGCTCTGGCCCAATGTCAACGATGATGATCCTCTCCACCCGCTCCTGGTGGTCCGGCGTATACAACAGCGAATGCCAGCCCCCCATCGAGAGCCCCGCCAACACAAACCGCTGCAAGCCCAGTTCGTCCACGAACGCCGCCAAGTCCTCCACGAACCTGTCCCGCTCATACCCCGTGTCAGCCCACTGGCTCTCCCCGTGACCCCGCTGGTCCAAGGCCAGCACATGGTAGTGAGGCAACATGGCTTCAGCGAACTCGTCCCAGATATGCGCCTGCCCCGTATGCCCGTGCAGGCACACCAACGGCATCTTCCCCTCAGTCCCCCAGTCCAGATACCGCAATCGCAGGTTGTTCACCGTTACGAACTTCTCTTGCGCCGTTACTGAGACCATGACTTACCTCCCTCCATCACTTTCATGAGACGTCAACGTATTCCTCGGGCTCCTCGATGTCTATTCGTTTCCCATAATCCGTCAACACCATCCCAACCTCCAGCGAGGTGTCATCCCCCGCTGAGATTGCCATTTCCAACTGCCGCACATACCCGGAGACATCTATCCAGATATCAATGCTCTCATACTCCAACTGCTCGACCCGTCCTTCTGAACCAGCGTCCACACCGAGCAATTGCCGCAATTGTTGCTGCCTTTCAGGGTTCAGTGCTGCCCAAGCCTCCTGAAAGTCCAAGTCAACCTCTAGGTGTTCGGTCTTCACACCGTAGATACGGCGTAGGCCCGCAGACTTCACAGAATACTCTTCCCACGGAAAGTCGCCGCCGGGAAATAGCCCATTGTAGAAACCAAGGGGGCCCAAGCCACTGAGGTCGGCTGAAACATCCAAGTCCTCGCGAGACCATGCTCCCTCGCCGGAAATCTTACTGTAGGCATGCTGCCCCGTGAGCACCTGTTCTACCTCGGTTGCTCCCTCAGGGCCCTCTATCGACATGCGCGTGTGTGTCCACTCGTCGCCGCCAACATCGGCCTCCACCAACACCTCTATCTCCTGCCCCAAACTGATGCCTTCCACCGTCGTCCTAGCCCGGAAGCTCCCCGCGGTCGCCATCGCCCGATTGGAGCGCTGGAGCAACTCCAAAGCCGTCTCCGCTGGCGGCGATACTGCCGACTCGCGGACATCCTCCGAAGAACCCCCACAGCCAACTCCCATTGCCAACAGCACTGCAATCAACACCAGCAATCCGACGGCTCCCACGGCACGAGGGGCCGGTGAATTCACTAGTGCTTTCGCCATGAAGGGTATCCTTTCAGTGGGAACATAAGCGTAACCTGTCTCCGCAGGAACAAAACGCTCCCACCAACAGGACAGCGACATCTTAACGGCCCGCGCTGGTCCGCTCACAAACCCAGGGCCCAAGTCCTCGGCGGGTCCTCTAGGCCGCGTAGTCTACCCAACCCGAGGCAGCCTCCCTGAGAGGAGCAGGCCTTGCATCAACTCCGAGTGGCATGGGCCACATGCGCCCAAGCCACCAAGGCAGAACCTTGGCCTAGTAGTACCGCAACTCCACGATATTCCGGTCAGGATCGTACACATACAGAGACAGGCCGTTCCCATGCGCCCCCCAGCGCGTGAACGGGCCGCCGACTTCGCTCTCGTTGAACGGGTTGGCCGGCGCCATCTCCACGCCCAACCCTTCCAACTGCGCCTTCACCTGGTTCAAGTCCGTCGGCTCCACCACGATGCAGTAGTGGTCCAACTGGCGCAAATCCGGCGTGTCCGCCATACCTTGCGGCATCTGGAACACATCCACCAACGTGTCGGGACTGAGACGCACTGAAGGGAAGGGCACCTTACCCGCCCGCCAGTCCTCCAAACGCTCCACCTGCAGACCCAGAATATCGTGATAGAAATGCAGCGAAGCCTCCACGTCCCGCGACCGCAACGCGATGTGGTCCATCTCCGTGACCTTCACTACCGGCGCAACTACAGCTTGACTCGGGCTGGTCATGATTTTCCTCCTCAACTGAGAGCCATCCACCCTCTCGATTCACATAGGCTAATACTGGCAGCATATCCACAAGCCAAAGACTGGTCAACAAGAAAATGGCACGGTCAGCCCCTCCCATTTCTACGCCCTCGCACCTGACCCATGCCAAGAGCCCATTGACAAAGCCCAAACGTTCGTTCTATTCTTATTCTCGAAGTGCACAAGGGGACTGCCCCCTCAGGGTCTCTCCTGCCTTTCGCTTCCGCTTCCCGGAGAACACCATGATGCGAAAATATGCTGAAACAGGGCAAGCTGGTTCTGTCACGCCTCGCCGCCCAACAAAGCCCGGCGCAGACAGCCGGACCTTCACGCCGCCTTCCTCCGGCGCCGCGTCACCTTGCGTCACCTCACACCTCCCAAGTTCCCCACGAGAACAGCCTGAACACCAGTACCACTGGCAGACTCTTTTCAGCTACAACTCAGCTGCGGCAGTTGCAGCACTGGCAGACAAAATAGCTACAGAATTACTCGCCGCAGCTACGAAAAGTCTGCCACTGCAGCTACAAGACCATCCACCCCTTGCAGCACCCTCATGCCCACCGCACTCCTCTGCACCCAAACCCAATCCGAAATCCGTCACCCCCGCCCTTCCCCCCAACTCCCGCCATCCAACACCCATTCGACACATGTGTCAGCTATGGCCCAGCTACGACCATTCGAACAAATTCTACACCTCCCAGCTACAAATCGCGTTTTTTCAGCTACGAGAGTGTCGAATCCCCCTATCTGCGTGTCGACACCAACCCGCCCAACATCCCCTCCCCCAACCACGACGAAATCCGCCAACCCACTCTCACCCGCCCAAAATGCCCCATGCTACACATGTGTCAGCTACGGCCCAGCTACGACCACGCTACTAATGCTACGCCTCTCAGATACAAATCCCTTTTCTCCAGATACGAAAAGAGTAGCACGCCCCTATCTGAGCGTCGCACCCGTCCGCCCCAAAATCCTCGCCCCACATCACGACGAAATCCGCCAGCCCCTTCCCACTCCCGTAACTCCCCGCCGTGGGAACTGCCCGGTCCAATACGAGCCAGCTACGGCAGTGGAACGAATGGAACGCCTCTCAGATACAAACAACGTGTTCTCAGATACGGACCGAGTTCCACTCCCTATCTGCGATGGTATCGCCCCCCCACCCAGATTCCCGTCCCATCCGCCCCAACTATCATTACGAAACACGACCACACACCTCCGAGTATCGTTGCCTCTTGTCAATCTCACAGAATTCTCGCCCACCCCACCAGCACCCACGGCCCACCGCGACGGTCAGCCATCCAATGACCCCGGCCCCAATGACCACGGAAGGCGCTCCCTGGCACTGATCCACTTTGGTCTACGAGTCGAGAAGTTACAGAACAAGGTAGCAGAAGGGGAGGTCTTGGTTCTGGAGGGAGCTGGAGTATACGCTCCCTACATAGGAGTATGTACGATGGAGTTTGGTACTGGAGTTGACACGTCACCTCTCGAATGGTGGCACTATCTGGGACAGGTGGCTATATACTTCCTCGCTCTGCTTAACTTCCCTATATGGCGTCGAGCAGTAGAAGCACACAGAAAATGCAGAATGCGGGGACTAGGCTGAGTCCTATGACGGTGGCAGTCCAATTGAGTACCGTCGACAATCTCTTGCTACCACCGAGACTGAGCAACCACGCCCATGTGCCTACCAAGAGTGTTAGAGATAGGGCAGTCAACATGGCAACTATGTAGATGTCTATAGCCTCCAAAGGGCCTCCTTGGGAGTATATGGTATGCTGCGTGCGAGGTTTCTCATGCAACTGTCTGTGTATCCCCTTGATTGGCGTACGAGTTCTGCTTCTGTAGACATGTTCCCCTTCACACGAGAGGACATCATGGGTAGAGCTGGTCTGAATCCCCCGAGGGGTATATGCCATAGGTGAGCTGCTTCCCACGGGTGAGATATTAACTGTGGATGTTGGTCAGGGTTGGGTCAAGGACAGACTCTTGGTTCATACCCGTCTATTCAAGGCATTCAGATTCGGGACACTGGTATGCACTTTTGCCCCAGTGTCTAATCCGTTGATGTTGAGCGGGATTGAAAGATACTTAGCGAACCATCTGTACCCGAGTTTAGTGGGAGCTAGGTATCCTAGGGAATCTGAGATCATGGCTACGCTGCCCAGAGGGTGGGTTCAGCAGCTCATGTTACCGTTCCCGTGGTTCTTCCGACTCCTCTGATTCTTCCCCCTCATCAGGGACAGACGCGCCTAACAGCGTCCGGCTAGAGTACGTCATAGCTCCCTGATCGTTGGCCTCTTCTTCGGTGACCTCCCCCGTAAGAAGTCTGCCGACAAGCGTCGCGGCCTGAACCTCATCCTCTGGAATTCGCTTCTTTGGGCGTTCTGGCATGTTGGGCCTCCCTAAGCTGTTCTGGTTCATTATAAGACTTATTGAGTAAACATCCCTGACGTATTGCTCCCTTTTAGTCTCCCTGCGCAATGATAGTTTTCAGCGAAAGGTTGGAGGCTCCTATGATTATTGACCTTTTAGTGGGATTGGGTTGGGGTATCGTCTCAGTCGTAGGGTTACTGAAATGCGTACAGGCTAGTTACCTAGTCAAGCGCAAATACGATCGAGGGGCATTCAATGGGAGATTTATTTCGGGTTCAACAAGAGAAGCCCGACGGCCCCAATAAGGAATCCCACAATCCCACCGATTATCGCCCCTATCAACACTTCTCGGACATCTCCCACACCATTTCCTACAAAGGCGCCTATTATAAGTCCTAGCACTGCACATGCAGCGATAATCCCTATCAGTAGCGGGTGCATTCTTCTCCTAAACATGTGGAACTGAGTTACGCCCCCAAAGGGCTGCTGATACCAGTATCTCACACTACGCTTTTCACTCCTACTTTCGGTAGAAGAATCCCCTGTGGTAGAGGACGATGCCGAACGAGACAAGCATTATCACAATTACGGCTATGAACCCGCCTAGGAATGCAGGCCATGCGGGATGTGTGAGCCAGCGCTCAGCAAGGGCCGACATCACGAGGGTCAAGATGCTAGATGCGATGGCTACCCAGAACTGGGGTGTCTGCCACTCCGGTCGCATGGATGAGCCTCCAGCAGGTAAGTCCGACTCCGTGGGTCGGCGGCTGGAGTCTACGGGGGGCGGGGCTTGGGGAGACATAGTCATGAACGACTCCTAGGATGAGGGCCTAAAATTGAATCGTCTCTTGGCTTCTCCACCCAAAGCGTACGCCGTATAGGGTTCTAGTATCTTCTGAGTTGGTAGGAACTGGACCAGAGTGAACCTGACTTCCATGGAACGGACTCTGGATTTGGCTTCGAGCAGGATCACATCAGATGGTCGAGGCTTCCCCGACTTGGATTCTTCTTCTGTAATCTCCTTGGCTAGTCTGTCCGTAAGACTATAGACTCGACTCTTCTTCAGGTGGGAGAAGGTTTCCTGATGGTCACCTATACGCTTCCTAGGGAGTTTGGTGGCCCCCACGTATGCAGGCTCTCCTTCCTCATAGAAGGCGTACACGCAGTGACCGGTCTCTGGAAACTCATTGATACGATTACAAGGACGCCCGTCTGATGACCGAAGCCTCTCATATCCTTCGACCACTCGAGACATGAGGCTATGTATACTGATTGGGTTGGTTGATCTGCGTTTCCTATTTGCGGGCTGTCCGCCCCCGTGATAAATTTCACGCGCAGAGGGGTCTTCCATAGCAGAGGGGTCTCCTTCCTGCAAAAACACGGCCTCGGGTCTTACTCACCCGAGGCCGTAGCATTATTAAAGACATTTGGTCAGCCTGGCACTAGCCAGCGTTGTCGGTCTGGGCCTAAGTCTGTAGATCGTCTTCCCTACCTCCTTCCCGTAGGGCTAGGAGGTTCCATACACAGGAACCCCCCTTGAGCAAGGGCATGCGGGTGATGTGAGGCACCGTACATGCGCACAGTTACAAGGGGGGCATATTGCCCGAGTCCCTTGCATACAGATACGCATGGGTAGGTACGGTGCCTCACGAAACATAGCCTAACAGGTAATTAGTCGGGATACAACGCGGAATTAGTCGGGATGTTCATTTTCACTGCCTTGAGTAGCAGAAGGTGGTGTTTCATAAAGGGTGCGGGTGTTGGGACGGGCTCCCTCTGGGATGTTTCTGCCAACTATGTACACCAGGAGGAAGACAAGTGAAGAATCAGAATGCAGCAAGAGGCGCAAGAAGGGATCGGGATGAACAGACTGCCAATACGGAAGCGTATGGAGATTATCGAACACCTGGTGGACGGGAGCTCCGTTCGGGCCACATCAAGGCTCACTGATACTAGTCTCGAGACCGTGTTAAAGCTGCTCCGCGACGTGGGACAGGGATGCCTCGAGTGGCATGACCACGCAGTTCGCAATGTGTCAGCCCGTAAGGTGCAGGCAGACGAGGCGTGGCAGTTCTGCTACGCCAAGGACAAGACCCTGGAGAACGGAAGGGCCAAGTCACCGCCTCCCGAGGCTGGTACCTTCTGGACGTGGGCTGCCATCGAACAGAGGACGAAGCTCCTAATTTCGTGGATGTGCTCCCCTACCAGAGGCTACGAACCCGCGCTGGAGTTCATGTACGACCTCAGGTCACGTCTGGCCAACAGAATTGAGCTGTCTACGGATGGACACGATGTGTACGCAAGAGCTGTCGAGAAAGTGTTCGGGTCATCTATCGACTACGGTCAGGTGGTAAAACACTACGACAGCAACGGATACACAGGGTCTACCAAGATAGTGGTCATGGGTGACCCAAAGCACATCACCACCAGTCATGTCGAGCGCATGAACCTCCATCTACGTACCGACATGCGCAGGTACACCAGGCGTGGCGTTCACGCCAGCAAGAAGATGGAGAACCATATCTACGCGCTCGCCATGTATTTCGTGTACTACAACTTCTGCAAATCCCATTCGTCATTTGGGTCGTTCACCACTCCGGCTATGGCATCGGGGATTACGGACAGGCAGTACGGTCTCGAATGGATGGCAGACCTTGGCACAGGCGACGTGGGAATGCCAGAAGTACCCGAGCAGGTGCGCTGGTGGGAGCCAGCATCAGAACGTGACGTGGATGAGAACCTCAACGACAGGTTGGGTAGATACGAAGGTAAACCGCACACCTACGGCACGGATGGGAGGCACAACCCTATGTCTCGTTACGAGAGGGACTTTGGGAGGCCCAACCCCAAGAATTTGAAAAGGAAACTTCGCAAGAAGACCTAGAGTACCCGGAACCTAAGAGGCGGGAGTCTCAACCGAGTCTGCCTCGTGAGCTCCTCCTTAGTTAGCAAGGCCTCGCAGACCGTGGCGTAGTCGTCACCGGTGTCTGCGAGCCGTCTTGTTCTGTCGTGCCATCGTAATCCCCTTCGTTCTGGTCCCTTAGTGATAACCATGATGTGGAGAATGTACACTATAACTATTTCTCGGTCTCCCTGTCCTGCTGAAGAATCGGCACAGGTTAGCAGAGGGAGGCAAGAGATGAACATCAGATGGCAGAGAACGGCAAGTGTCGAGGTTCCGTTGGATTCGGACATACTCGAGCTAGCAGCGACGGCGGGGCTGCTTCTGGGCTACGTTGACGATCCAGACCGCATCACCGGCATGCACTTGGTGCTGGAGTACGAGGACGAGGAAGAAACCGAGGACGGGGAGGGGCCAGCGGCGGAACCTGAGCAATGCCCTGTGGCGTTCAGACGGGGGCCTGAGTGGTATTCACCCAACTAGCATAGGGTAACATGCGTCTCAATCTACGTAGGTACACCCGACATGGGGCCACTGCCAGCAAGAAGCTGGAGAACCACATCTATCAGATCGCCATGTACATGGTGTGGTACAACTTCTGTCGTCAACATGGGACTCCGCACTACTTCACCACCTCGGCCACATGGCGGCGGGCCTTGCCGACGAGATGTATGACTTCGAATGGATGGTACGACTAGGCGATGGGACTGTGGACTATCCCGACGTGCGGTTGCAGGTGCCCTGGTGGGATACTCCCACTATGACCGAGATGGACGAGAACCTAGCCGAGAGACTGTCAGAGTATAGACGGTGGCAGGCAAGCCTGCGACAGACACGGCAGTAAGAGGAAACGTTAGGATACCGGAACCTAAGCAGCGCGAGTTCTAAGCCGAGTTTGCACCGTTGACTTTCTTCTTGGTGAATAGGGCTTGGCTGATGGTGATGTAGTCGTCGCCTATGGGTACCAAGCCAAGCCCTGCTCCCTTGTTCTCTTCCACACTGATCCCACCTCCTGATTCCCATTGGCCATGGCCCTAGATATATCTTCCAGAAGGATAGCCGTAGTTTGGTGCAGACCTCGGTCTTGTGTTGGCCTAATCACTCCTTCACTATTGCAAACTGATAGTTGGAGAGATAATTGCCGTAGTGGGAAGGTATATGTCGGGTCATCTCTCTCGGACTCACGTAAAGCCATGCGACATGCACGTTGATGCATATCCTGTCTGAAAGGGAAGGACACGGCATCGTGTATTCCCACCCCCATCTACCATCCCTTTCGATATGTGATATGTAGTGGTCCCCCTCTGTCTTATTAGTCCACTTGTAGAAGGTTCTTCCCTCGTCAAGCAGGGTTGATTCGACTAGGACGGGCGCAGCTCGACACTCGATGCGCAGGACAATAAGGCCGAGAGGGCCGATGTGTACGGGATCGCGGTTAGACATGATTAGATCCGTGGGACTGTGTCGCCTGGATACTTCTCCGTACCCTCCCCATACCCATGCACCACTCATGGTCCAGTCGAATGATGGGATGATCCCCTTCTGTCCGCGAGTCCAATCGTTTACATAGAACAAATATCCGGCAGGTGGATAGGTGGGAGGAGGTACAGTCCAAGAGGTGAGGCCGAACGAATGATACGCAAGGCCATTCATGGTGACCTGCTGCTGTCGGTCGTCCATATCAGGAAACCCTCCCTGTTCGCCATTGTAGATGGCACTCACTACTGGGAGTCAACCGAGTCTGCATCCCTGGTCATAAGTTCATACAGAATAACTCTGGTCTGGCATAGCTATTTCCCCCTCCCAGCCCCCACCTCCACAGTTAGTCTCCGGCCCGCCCTACTCTACCCACACGGGGGTGGGTCTAGTGCTGAGGAGGTGGACTATGGCTGCTAAGTCAAAGATCGTGTGTGAGACGTGCGGTGACGAGACGGAGAGCTACGTCCACTTCCAATGCACGAACCCCAGGTGTCCCAGACCTGAGCATGATGTGTGCATGTCCTGCTGGCAGTACATAAACGGCCAGATGTCCAAGGTACTCGCCTCCGGTATCAAACTCGACTCGTGAGATCGGTTTCGGCCCTGCCGACGCTGCTTTCGCATGATCCCGCAGGACGCTGAGCGCTGCCCCTACTGCGGTGCGCTTGCTCTGGTCGCCACCTGAGGGGGGCAGCCATGGCCAGCCCTCATCATGGCTCTGGCGATTGGGGGGCTGGTACTGGGTGGTGAGAGGAGCTAATCCAGGGTGATATATTTGATATTATATAAGCCATTTACCCCACAAGGGTATCCGCGTCGAAGCTATAGTTTCGACGCGGATACGCGGAGGTGTGTTATGGGATGGTTCTTAGGCCATGTGTTCGAGAGTCATTGGGGCAGAATAGCTGTGGTCGGAGTTACTGTATGTCTCATGATCCTTGCTGTCGTCTGGACCGTATATACAGTAGCAACGGCCGGATGAACGGAGTCCAATATATGACCAGCAAGGCTATCATCACGGATACGATAGAGACTAACGCGAATATTGAGGCGATGACGAAGTAATGGATCCCCTGTGCTCCAGCATCGAGCATCCATTGAGAGGCACTAATCCATCCGTACATAACCGCAGACACAGTAGATGCGGACTGAGCATAGAACGATATGAGATTGGACGGCATTAGCACTAGAGCTTCAGAATATGACCTAGGGAGTCTAGGCCCACAAGGTATGAAGCTCACGCTGAACGCCGTGCCAGCGCACAAAGCACCCACGGAGGCAATGAGGCCATGTTGATCGCTTGGGATTCTAGTTAGAAGGAATGCAGCGGCAAAGACGACGACGATTGCCAGGCACAATTTGATCAGACCTAGCCTCGAACCTCTTAGGGTGTACTGACGTCTCTCGTTTATCGACTCCATGCGTCTGCTCGCTAATCTTCACATCATCTCCCGACTATAGCACCCCATTTCTGAACCATGTCAAATGGCATGACGACGGCCACGACGTTCTGGCACTCAAAATGAAGCCCAATGATTCTAGGAAGGGCAGTGGCTTGCCACGACGTACTAAGAAGCAAAGGCCTCCACGGTTCTCAGTAGCCTATGACATCCTGAGGTACGCCATCCTCTGTGAAACCTTCTCCTAATCCGGCATTCGGGACACCAGAGACTAGGTCACTTGGAGTGCAACCTATATCATAGGCAGATGTGTCCGTCCTGCCGTATCATTCAACCTCTTAGCATGATGGGATCGCTATATCCAGCAAGATACATCAGGCCCGCCTTGGTCGTGTTCTATCAATCTGACCCACCTGGGCAATTCCCGTTCTAAACCGATCAGTCTCCGCTCCCTATGGCTATTGACACAACCCAGCCCGACGCATAGAATCACGGTCTGGCACCTTAACAACTGGATAGTGGAAGATAAGGTAAGGTAATACGCTAGAGAGTTTGATCCTGGCTCAGGGTAAACGCTGGCGGCGCGCCTAATGCATGCAAGTCGAGCGGTCCTGGCGGCTTCGGCTGTCAGGATAGCGGCAAACGGCTGAGTAACGCGTGAGTAACCTATCCCTTGGTGGGGTAAAACCTCGAGAAATCGAGGCTAATACCGCATAAGATCCCCGTGCCCTGGTGCGGGGAGGAAAGCCTTCGGGCGCCAGAGGAGGGGCTCGCGCCCTATCAGGTAGTTGGTAGGGTAACGGCCTACCAAGCCGACGACGGGTAGCTGGTCTGAGAGGACGGCCAGCCAGAGGGGGACTGAGACACGGCCCCCACTCCTACGGGAGGCAGCAGCAGGGAATCTTGGGCAATGGGCGAAAGCCTGACCCAGCGACGCCGCGTGGAGGAAGAAGGCTTTCGGGTCGTAAACTCCTTTTCCAAGGGAAGAGATAGGACGGTACCTTGGGAATAAGCCCCGGCTAACTACGTGCCAGCAGCCGCGGTAACACGTAGGGGGCGAGCGTTACCCGGATTTACTGGGCGTAAAGGGCGCGTAGGCGGTTCGGCAAGTCTCCTGTGAAAGCTCCCGGCTTAACTGGGAGAGGTCGGGGGAAACTGCCGGGCTAGAGGGCAGCAGAGGAAAGTAGAATTCCCGGTGTAGCGGTGAAATGCGTAGATATCGGGAGGAATACCAGTGGCGAAAGCGGCTTTCTGGGCTGTTCCTGACGCTGAGGCGCGAAAGCGTGGGTAGCAAACCGGATTAGATACCCGGGTAGTCCACGCCCTAAACGTTGGATGCTGGGTATGGTGGGTATCGACCCCCTCCGTGCCGAAGTTAACGCGTTAAGCATCCCGCCTGGGAAGTACGGCCGCAAGGCTAAAACTCAAAGGAATTGACGGGGGCCCGCACAAGCGGTGGAGCGTGTGGTTTAATTCGATGCTAAGCGAAGAACCTTACCAGGGCTTGACATGTTGGTAGTAGGAACCCGAAAGGGTAACGATCCTGGGGTAACTCAGGAAGCCATCACAGGTGCTGCATGGCTGTCGTCAGCTCGTGCCGTGAGGTGTTGGGTTAAGTCCCGCAACGAGCGCAACCCTTTTCGCTAGTTACTCTCTCTAGCGATACTGCCTCTCACAAGGAGGAGGAAGGTGGGGATGACGTCAAGTCAGCATGGCCCTTACGCCCTGGGCTACACACACGCTACAATGGCCGGTACAATGGGTCGCGAAGGCGCGAGCCGGAGCCAATCCCACCAAAGCCGGCCTCAGTTGGGATCGCAGGCTGCAACCCGCCTGCGTGAACGCGGAATCGCTAGTAACCGCAGGTCAGCACACTGCGGTGAATACGTTCCCGGGCCTTGTACACACCGCCCGTCACGTCATGGGAGCCGGGAATGCCTGAAGTCGCTGAGCTAACCCTTACGGGAGGCAGGTGCCGAGGGCAGGCCTGGTGACTGGGACGAAGTCGTAACAAGGTAGCTGTACCGGAAGGTGCGGCTGGATCACCTCCTTTCTAAGGAGTATTTGCTCCCTCCCTAGGCCTCAGTGCCGAAGGCGGGCGCACAGCTCCAGGTCGGTCGGTGGGCGTCCCGAGTCCGCAAGCCAGATAGGTCGAGCTTCGGCTCCCCGGCAAGCGGGCAGAGGTCCCTGAGAAAACCCACCGCCAGTAACAACGAATACAACCTCCTTTCTTCCACTATCCAGCTTAAGGTGCCACACTAAAGAGCCGGGCTGATTAAGCTTGGCTCTTTTGCTATCCGGCTAGAATGTCCTGTTCATTCCGAACTAGTTGAAGGATGACCTGAATCGAGCTGACCTAATGAACAACCAGATCATCAGCAGAAACCCACAGATCATGAGTGGTGAACTCGTATTCACCGGCACTAGGGTCCCCGTCTACATCCTGATAGATTACCTGGAGTCGGGCAATGGGCTGGACGAGTTCCTCGACGATTATCCTACGGTAACAAAGGAGAAGGCAGTCGCTGCAATTCGGCTTGCGGGTGAGGCACTGCGCGAGCAATACGGTGAAGTTGCTGTTTGACGAGAATCTGCCAAGACGGCTCGCTAGGCACTTCCCCGCGGAGTTCGAGGTGTCCACAACTCAGCGCATGGGCTCGACCGGCAAATCAAACGGCGAGCTTCTGCATCTAGCGGCCTCCCACGCATTCGATGCCTTCATCACCACAGACCGCAACATAGAATATCAGCAAAACCTGGCTACCCTGCCCATACCTATCATAGTCATGGTCGCTGAAGGGACCGATGCACCCGCACTCACACCGCTGGTGCCCGGCGTGGTCAAAGTATTGGCGGAGAGCTTGGAGACCCGAGTCTACCGAGTCACGGCCTAAGGGCAGTTGCCCGTCACTATCGGTGTTTCCAGTTTGTAAATTGCACCCCTCACTCTTTGCCGTCATAATGGCTTGGCTTGAATTGACCACTGAGGGGCGACCACGAAGTTGCCCCACAATAGGGGGCTCACACATGGACTGGGGCATGGCAAACCGCATGGCGCAGCTTATCCAAGACGATGGGCACTGCCTCTTCATGCCCATCGACCACGGCTACTTCCAAGGCCCTACCCGTATGCTGGAAAACCCCCGCCGCACCTTGGAACCCCTCCTGCCTTATTCCGACGCCGTGTTCGTGACCCGTGGCGTCCTTCGCTCCTCCATCGACCCCGGCAACACTAAGCCCATCGTCCTCCGCGTCTCCGGAGGCACCAGCATGGTCGGCGGCGACCTCGCCAACGAGGCCATCACCACCTCCATGGAAGAGGCCATCCGCCTGAACGTCTCTGCAGTAGGCCTCTCCGTCTTCATAGGTAGCGACTACGAACGTCAGACCCTGCTCAACCTGTCCAAGCTGGTCAACGAGGGCGAGCAATACGGCATACCCGTCATGGCAGTCACCGCCGTCGGGCGCGAGATGGAAAAGCGGGACGCCCGCTACCTCGGCCTCTGCTGCCGCATAGTCGCCGAGTTGGGGGCCAAAGTCGTCAAGACCTACTGGTGCGAGGATTTCGATAAGGTCGTCGAAGGCTGTCCCGTTCCCGTAATCATGGCCGGTGGCCCCCAAGTGGACACCGAACTGGAGGTTCTGGAGTTCGTGGACGACGGCATGCAGCGTGGCGCCATCGGCGTCAACCTCGGACGCAATATCTGGCAGAACGAGCACCCCGTCCCCATGATCCGGGCCATCCGCCAGATCGTTCACGAAGGCGCCAGCGCTGGAGAAGCCCACGAACTGTTCCAGACCCTCAAAGCCGAGTCCGAGTAGAGGGCGGGCGCAGCCGCCAATGGAGTCTCGCTGGTCCGACCTAGAAGCCCAAGGCCTCAAGGGGCTGGAAGAACTGGTATACCTCAGCCGCCTCATCGGGGCCGATGAGGGCTTGGTGGTCTGGGGCGGCGGAAACACCTCCATCAAGACCACCCAGCCCGATTTCCGCGGCCGCGACACCCGCACCCTGCTCATCAAAAGCAGCGGCTCGGACCTCAAGACCGCCACCCCTCAGGACTTCGTCAGGCTGCGCTTGGACGACATCGAGCCTCTCTTCGAGTTGGACTCCATGGCCGACGAGGATATGGTGGCCTACTTGGAGCATTGCGCTCTCGACCCCCGCGGTCGTCGCCCCTCCATAGAGACGCTGCTCCACTCCTTCATACCCGCGACTGTAGTCGTCCACTCCCACGCCGACTCGGTAATCGCCCTCACCAACACGCCTGCATCCGATAACATCCTGAGAGACGTTTATGGTGATTCCATCGCCGTGGCCCCCTACATTCGGCCCGGCTTCACCCTCTCGAAGCTAGTTGGAACGCTGGTGCGGCACCGTCCTGACATCCAGGGAGTCGTCCTGTCCAATCACGGACTCTTCACGTGGGGCTCCACGGCGAAAAAGGCTTACGCCAATCACATCCACTTGGTGACCCAGGCCGAGGAATACGCCCAGCGTCAGGCCGTGGGTAAACGCACCTTTGGCGCAGTCTCCGCACCAGCCTTACGTCCTGAGATACGCCACCACATTGCAGCATCCATTGCGCCCGCCCTCCGTGGCGCGGTCTCTAACCAGCAACATTCCATCCTGAGGTACGACGACTCGCCCGATGTCCTCGACTTCGTCAACTCGGAATTGGCACGCGAGCTAAGCGCTGTTGGGCCCGCCACGCCGGACCACATCATCCAGACCAAACGACAACCCCTATGGCTGAACAACGAGACCCCTGAAGATATAGAGGCCCTGCTTTCGATAATCCCCACGGCAGTAGAGGAGTACGCAGAGCAGTACAAACGCTGGCATGCCAAACACTCCTCCAGTTCCGCCGACACCTTCATTCTCGACCCTTATCCACGTGTAGTGCTGGTTCCCGGTGTCGGTATGTGGACTACAGGCCGGGATGCCCGGGGCGCTCTCGTCACAAGCGACATCTACCATCATTCCATAGACGTGATGCGGGCGGCTCAAGCCATCAGCGGCTACTCATCCCTCTCCTCCCGCGACGCCTTTGAAGCCGAATATTGGCCCTTGGAGCTCTACAAGCTGAGCCTGGCTCCCCCCGCCGGAGAACTGGCCGGCCGCGTGGCCCTCGTCACCGGCGCTGCAGCCGGCATTGGTCGGGCCATCGCCCTGCGCCTAGCCTCCCAAGACGCCCATGTGATCGTCACCGATATCGACGAAGAAGGTGCTCAAGCAGTGGCATCCCGGATCGTCGACGCTTGCGGACCGGGTCGGGCTCACGGCTTGGAGATGGACGTCACTAGCCAAGCCGACGTAGCGGCTGCCTTTCGCAGTACTGTCATGGCCTACGGCGGGTTGGACATCCTAGTCTCCAACGCCGGCATCGCCCCAACGGGTCCCATGCATGAGATGTCCCTTTCCCTCTGGCAGAAAGCCTTTGACGTCAACACAACGGGCCACTTCCTCGTGGCGCAGGAAGCAGTCAAGATCATGCGTCAACAGGGCATCGGCGGTAATCTGGTATTCGTCGGCACCAAGAATGTGCCCGCCCCGGGAGGCGACTTCGGGGCGTATAGCGCCTCCAAGGCAGCGGAAGTTCAGCTTGCCCGCGTGCTGGCCATCGAGAACGGCAGCCACGGCATACGCTGCAACATCATCAACCCAGACGCCATATTCGAGGGCTCTGGACTCTGGTCTACCGACGTGCGCCAGCAACGCGCCCAAGCCCACAACGTCACAGTGGACCAACTCGAAGACTTCTACCGGCAGCGTAACCTGCTAAAGCAGCGCGTCCTAGCAGAAGATGTGGCCGAAACAGCCCTATACCTAGCCTCCGACCGCTCTGCCAAGACCACAGGTGCCATGATCCCCGTTGACGGGGGTGTCCGCGAGGCCTTCCCTCGTTAGAACCCACAAGCCAGAACGGCTCATCCTGTACTGGCTATAGCAGCCAAGAACTGCATCAGGAGTTTACATACATGCCTATCGGAGAAGAAATAACCAAGGAGCAGTTTCAAGAAATGGCCAAGGCTGCAGGCTTGGACCTCAACAGCCCCCACATGGAAGAGCTTTTCCCCATCGTGCGGGCGACCCTCCGGGGTCTCGGCTCTATCAACCAGCTTGACCTTAGCCAAGTGGAGCCGGAAATGGTGTACATGCCGGACGGCCAGTTGTAGCCCGCTCCAATATCTGCCTTACGTGACGAGGAGTTATCTATGGAACCCATTGACCTGTGTTTCCTTACGGCGGGTGATCTTGGACGCCTGATCCAGAGCCGGGAAGTGTCTCCAGTGGAGGTGGTTCAAGCTCACTTGGAGCGCATCGAGAAGACCGAGCCCGTGCTCAACTCCTTCATCACCCTGCTTCCCGAACTCGCTTTGGCCGAAGCGCGCCTCGCCGAGCAGGAGATAGCAGCCGGCAACTATCGAGGGCCCCTTCATGGTGTGCCGTTGGGACTTAAAGACCTCTACTACACCAAGGGAGTGAAAAACACCGCTGGGTCACGTATCTTCGACGACTTCATTCCCGACTACGACTGTACGGTAATGGCCCGGTTCCGCGAGGCTGGGGCCATCCTCATGGGCAAGCTTAACATGCACCAGTTCGCCTACGGCCCCACCGGCGAGAACGGCGACTATGGGCACATGCACAACCCATACGATCCACAATTGGTCGCCGGTGGTTCCAGCGGAGGATCGGGGTCGGCAGCAGCAGCCGGCCAGTGCACCATCACCATGGGCAGCGATACCGGCGGCTCCATACGCATCCCTTCGTCCCTGTGCGGCTTGGCAGGCCTCAAGCCAACTTACGGCCTCCTCAGCCGCCACGGACTGACTCCCCTGGCTTGGTCCCTCGACCACCCGGGCCCAATGGTACGGTCAGTGGAAGACTGCGCATTGGTACTGAACGCCACCGCAGGCTACGACCCCAACGACCCGGCATCGGCAGAGCGCACCAGCGATGACTACACCTCGGCCCTTACCGGCGACATACGTGGGCTCCGCATTGGTGTACCCAAGGAGTACTTTGAGGTGCCGACCGACCCGCAGGTCGAGGCCGCAGTGCGCCGGGCTATCGATATGTTGGCGGAGATGGGCGCAGAGGTGAAAGAGGTATCCTGGCCTATGTACCACCACTCCCAAGCCATTTCGGGTGTGCTCCTCATGGCCGAAGCAGCCGCCTACCACCACAAACTCGTACGTGAGAAAGGCGACCTCTACTACCCACCCGTGCGGACACGCTTGGAGGCAGGCTATTTCCTCTCCGCCGACGACTATCTGCGTGGACAGCAGGCCCGCGCGCTCTTCCGGCGCGAGAGTCGTGCCTTGTTGGATGAAGTGGACCTGATAGCCGGCCCGGCTTGCCCGATTACTGCCCCCCAACTGCTAGCCACTGAAACCCCGGTGGGCGACGATACCATGGGCGTGACGGCTGCCCTGACCCAGTACACCCGTCCCTTCAACATCAATGGGTTCCCCGCCATTACGGTGCCCTGCGGGTTCTCCGAGGCAGGATTGCCGATTGGGCTACAGTTGGGTGGGCGTCCCTTCGATGAAGTTACAGTGCTGCGGGCAGCCCATGCATACGAGCAGGCGACTGACTGGCACCTCCGCCGCCCAGAGCTATAGGCCTACGTCACCGTAGTCTAATCAGGAACGCCGACGGCTAGACTTAGAGGCCCTGCCAGTAACGCTTGCCGTCCCTGCGCACCACGCGACCAAAGTGTTCGTCCACGCCGAAGTGTCCAGCCGCGATTATCATCCCCTCGCGCTCGGAGCGCTCCAGTAGTTGCTCGCGACTGTGCTGTCCCGTGGGCTTGTCGAGGTCCACGCCAGCGCACCAGTCCGGATGCTCAATCTGCACACTCATGTGGAAGACATCGCCCACGACCGCGCCGCTCTGCCCTTGGGAGTCGATCATCACGCAGATATGCCCTGGGGTATGGCCCGGCGTATGAAGGGTGGTCACTTCGGAAGTGATCACGTGCCCCGGGTCGATGATGTCCATCACTCCCAATCCCTCTAGGGGCACGACATAGTCGCGCACATGCTGGTTGCGCTCTTCCGCCAGCACATCGGGTTGGGTGAAGTAGTCCCAGTCAGCTCTTGGCACTAGGTACCGCGCCTTGGGGAAGGTGGCCTTGGGCTGGCCGTTCTCGTATGTCACGTTCCAGCCCACGTGGTCGGCATGCAGGTGAGTATGCACTACCACGTCAACTTCCTCTGGACCAATCCCGTGGCGCTTCAACTGGTTGATGAGGTCCCCTGTGCGATTGGCCCTGCTCGGATGAGGACCCGGCCCCATCCCGGTGTCGATCATGATTGTCTGACCTTGAGAGCGGAGAGCGAACAGCAGGTATGGCAGAGCAATTTCCCCGTTCTCGTCCAACTGGGACTCCCGGTAGGGCTGCCAAGACTCCTTGGGCACATCGGGAAAGAAGAAATCAACGGCTCGACCCGGTGAGTACATGTCCAGCACTGAGAGGACTTCCACATTACCCATGGTTGTTGTGTCTTGCATAGCTGTCTCCTTGGCGGACCAGAATAGGCACTTGGATAGGCAGCCCTTCTACGGGCCAAGCGTAGTCGCGTCGATTGTTAGTACTGCATCAAAGCGAATATATCGTAGCCCTGCAGCTTCTCGCGCCCGTTGAGATCCACAAGCTCTATCACAGCCGCAATACTGGCCACCGTGCCACCCACCTGCTCAACCAACTGGGCAGCAGCACGAATGGTGCCCCCGGTTGCCAGCAAGTCATCCACCACCAGCGCCGTTTGGCCGGGGGCAACAGCATCGCGATGCATCTCCACTACGTTCTCGCCATACTCCAGCGAGTACGCTACCTGCACGGAATGGTATGGCAGCTTGCCCACCTTCCGCACAGGCACCAGACCCTTGCCCAACCGGTAGGCGAGAGGCGCACCGAACAGGAAACCCCGGGCGTCAATAGCTACTACTGTGTCTATACCCCGGTCTTCGTACCTCTCTGCCAAGAGGTCAATGGCGTGCCTGAAGGCGACTTGGTTCGAGAGCAGGGGCGTGATGTCGCGAAAGAGAATTCCCGGGCTTGGGAAGTCAGGCACATCCCGTATGTAGTCCTTGAGTTCCATAGCTCTGCGGAGTGTATTTGAGGCTTGTGCGAGGGTCAAGGCCGCTCGCGAAGTCTAGGTCTCCGCGTACACAGCGATGCTCTTCCAGAAGAGGAACCTCTGCAGGTCCAAGTGTATCCAGCGGGCTTGCTCAGCCAGCATCGGTGACACCAGAACCTGCACCCCCTCTCCTTCCACGACTTGGTAGCTTGAGGTGTCCTTGCGCTGCAGGTAGGTGTCCACGGACACCACTGGACGGCTCGCTCAACCTGAGCCAAAGACGAGATCCAAGGCTACCGCGCCCCCCTTGGTCAGGAGGTGGGTGCGGGCTTGGTCGCTTATAGTGACCTGCATTGAATGCTCCTTGGCTGTCCGGGGTTAGTCTTGCGTCCAGTCGGCGTAGAAGGCCCGAACATGGGGCTCCAACTCGCGTACCATTCGCTCTGTTTCCAACACCCGCTCTGGAACCGGAGATGACAAGCTCTCTCTGACTTGAGCCATGAGGTCAGAGCGGTTGACCTTGGTGGACCTGCCATCCCGCAGCACTACCTCGCCATCAATAACCACCGTGTCCACATAACGGGCCTTGCCCCTGTGCATGACGGCGTCGATGGGGTTGACGTCGGGGTGCATGTAGGGCTCTTCGATGTGGGACAGGTCGGTTAGCACCATGTCGGCCCGCTTGCCAACTTCCAAAGTTCCTACCTCAGCGTTGAAGAAGGTAGGCGTTGATCCATTTACCGTCGCCATCTTCAGCACTTGGGCTGACGTGAGAGCAGGGGCTCCGATTCCCGGAGTGCGGTGCAGCTTCGAGACCAAGCGCATTTCCTGCACCATATCATCGTCGTCATTGATGCCATCGCTGTCGGTGCCAATGGCCACATTCACACCGTGCTGCAACATCTGGTTGACCGGCGCGATGCCGTTCTTCAGGCGAAGGTTGGAACTGGCGTTGTGGCATACGGTGCCGCCTTGGTCTGCCAGTAGTCGCAGGTTGGACTCGGTGAGCCACACTCCATGGGCGTAGGAGACCTCGGGGCCGAGGAACCCCAGGTCATCCAAGTGGGCTAAGGGCGTCTTGCCCCAGTGACGGGTGCCGTAGTGACGCTGGTAATAGGACTCCACGAGGTGCAGGTGGATGCCGGTCTGGTAGCGCTGGGCCCACTCCTTGGTGCGCTGCAGGAAGTCGTCGCTGGTCCAGTGGACGTTGGACGGACTGATAAGCACGCGAATCCGGCTTTCGGGGTCGGTGCCGTATTTGGCGTAGACGCGTTCCACTAGGCCGAAATACTCGTCGTCAGTCAGAGTGCCAGCACCCAAATGGCGCCAGACGCGCTCTCCCAACTCCGTGGGCAGCGAGTCGACGAAGGCCTTGTCGTCGCCGTATACCACCCTGTTCTGGGTACGATGGTAGACGGAGAAGGCTACGCGCATCCCGGCGTCGGTGAAGGCCCGCAGCACCTCATCGATGTCGGACTCCACCGTGGCCACCGGCGTGGAGGTGTGGTTGTACATCACGGTGGTGGTGCCTGACTCCAGCATCTGCAGGGCGGTATAGAGGGTCATCATGTAGTTGTCGACGGGTCTGCGCGCCCACCCGTTGACGATCCATGCCTCTAAAGAGTCGTCGGGCGTGCCCATCTGTATCGTGGTGATGCCGCGGCCATGGTGATGGGCGTTGACCAGTCCCGGCATGACGAGGAAATTGGGGCCTCCAAGCTCTTCGTCGGCTTGGTGTCGCGCCTTGAGCGTGACGTAATCCCCGACATCTTCGATGATGCCGTTGCGCTGGAATACCGCGCCGTCGAGTATGACTTGGCTCGACTCGTTGTCGGCCCCGGCACGGACAATGACCTGTTTTCCGCGGACCAAGGAGGAACGTCCCTGTTGCGCCATCCCTTCCTCCTCCAAGCAGGATGTTGGACAGTGGGCTTGCTTGCGTCATTATACTCGCCATGGGCGCTCCAGTGACCGTTGTACAATGGCTCTTGGAGCGTCGGGGGCGTATGGGCCGGTAGGAGGCAGCAAGCCGTGACCAGGATTTCAGCAGTCACCTTCGACCTGTGGCAGACCCTGCTCATGGACAACCAGGAACAGGGCAGGGCCCGTATGCAGGTGCGGCTGGACGGAGCAGTGGCAGCCTTGGCTAGGGCGGGCAGGGCATTCAGCGACGAGCATGTGAGAGAGGCGTACCGGGCCTGCTATCGCACCTGCCATGCCATCCGGGAGGAGGAGAAGGACGTTTCATTCGACCAACAGGTGGCCTTCTTCATCGGGCATATTGAGGAGGGGTTGCTGGAGAAGTTGCCCGAGGACACGGTTGCCGAGATAACCACCGCCTATTGCGATTCGTTCTATGTCTTCCCGCCGCGGGTACACGAGGACGCTTTGGAGACGCTGAGACAGGTGAAGGACGACGGCTACAGGGTGGGGCTAATCTCAAATACGGGTATGACGCCGGGTTATGCCTTCCGCACATTTCTCAAGGAGAAGGGCTTGGCCGAATATTTCGACGTGATGGCCTATTCCGATGAGATGCTGCTGGCCAAGCCCTCGGTGCCCATGTTCCGGCTAACGCTGGAGGAGTTGGGAGCTAGGCCAGAGGAGACGGTGCATGTGGGGGACCACCTGCGGAACGATGTGCTGGGTGCCAAGGAGGCTGGGCTGCGCACCATCTGGATCGAGACCTATGAGGACAGGCGTGAGGCCGTCGAGGTGGAGCCTGATATCACGGTGAAAACACTGGGCGAGGTCGCCGAAGGAGTACGGCGCCTCGCCCAATAGGTCACCTAGGCCTGCTAGCTAGTTCTTGATTTCGAGAAACTCGACCTGCACGCCTTCGGGGCCCTCGAAGAAGCAGATGTGGCGCCCGTCGGGCAGGATGTTCTCTTCGAGGATCTTGATGCCGCCTGCCTTCATACGGGCGATGTCTTCCTCGTAGGTGTCGGTGTCGATGGCGATGTGTTCCATGCCGAAGGTCTGACGCTCGGCATCCTGGCTGGAAATCATGGGGGTTACGTTGAAGGGGACGCCGTGGAGGTCCATGCGGAAGGTGGACTGGCCCTCGGAGTTCTTTCCCTCGGAGACTATCTTGGCCCCGAAGTTTTCCACGTACCAGTCAGCGGTCTTCTTGGCGTCAGGGGTCTTGAGGTGAAGGTGGTTGAACCGGTATGCCATGGGGGGACCTCCTCGTTTTTTCTTCCTGCGGGGGACTTGTTGGAATGCCGCAGAATATCCGCTGCCCTCTGGAGCGTCAACCGCTGGCTTGGCTTTGGATCAGGGGCGGTCGATGACCAGCGAGATGCCTTGGCCCCCGCCGATGCAGAGGGTGGCCATGCCGTGGTCCGCCTCACGCCGGCCCATCTCGTAGAGCAGGGTGGTGAGGATGCGGGTGCCGCTGGCGGCTAGGGGGTGACCCAAGGCGATGGCACCGCCGTTGACGTTGGTGCGGTCCCAGTCGAGGCCGAGGACCTTACCCACTGCTAGGGACTGGGCGGCGAAGGCCTCGTTCAGTTCCACCAAGTCCATGTCGTCCACCAACAACCCCGCCTTGTCCAAGGCCTTGGTGCTGGAGGCGACGGGAGCGATGCCCATGATGTGGGGTTCCACGCCGGAGGAGGCATAGCTGCGGACGACGCCCAAGGGGGTCAGTCCCAGTTGGGAGGCGCGGGTGCCTGACATGACGACCACAGCGGATGCGCCGTCGTTGATGCCGGAGGCGTTTCCGGGGGTGACGGAGCCCTCTTTCTTGAAGGCGGGGGAGAGGCGGCCGAGGCGCTCGAAGGTGACGTCGGGGCGCGGGTGCTCATCGGTGTCGATAAGTTTGGGGTCGCCTCGCTGCTGGGGGACACTTACGGCCACGGTTTCGGGTGCGAACACGCCGTCTTCAATGGCACGGGCGGCGCGGTGCTGGCTGCGGGCGGCGAACTCGTCCATTTCGTCGCGGGAGATTTCGTACATGTCGGCTAGGTTTTCGGCGGTGATGCCCATGTGGCAGTCGGCGAGATGGCACCAGAGGCCGTCGTTGAGCATGGAGTCGACGGCTTGGACGTGGCCCATGCGATGGCCGAACCGGGCTTGGGGGAGGAGGTAGGGGGCGCCGCTCATGCTCTCCATGCCCCCGGCGACCATCACGTCGGCGTCGCCGAGCTTGATGGCTTGGGCGGCTAGGGCGACGGTCTTGAGGCCGGAGCCGCACATCTTGTTGACAGTCATGGCGGGGACGGTCACGGGCAGGTTGGCCTTGACGGCGGCTTGGCGGGCGGGGTTCATGCCGAGGCCGGCGGCGAGGATGTTGCCCATGAGGACCTCGTCGACCTCGGCGGGGTCGACTTGGGCGCGCTGCAAGGCCTCTTCGATGACCACGGCGCCCAAGTCCACGGCGGACATGGAGGAGAGGCCGCCGCCAAAGGCCCCGATGGGGGTGCGGACTGCGCTTACGATTACTACATCTTCCATGGGCAGACTCCTTGTTGGAATGTCACAATGTCACAGTTTTCGTAGCTAAAAACGCGTTTTTGTAGCTGGAACATGTGACATTTGTGACATTTTGCTATCTGGCCAGATACGAAAAAGTGTGACATGAATTTCGTATCTGAGGATGTCACAGACGTCACACTTTTGTGGCATGTGTGACATTTTCGTATCTGGAGATTTGTCACAGTGTGACATTTTGGACGGGGTTCTTTTGAGGGGCTTTTTCCAAGGGAATGCGGCCTCTGGAGCGGCGTGCGGGGCGTGCAGGCTTCCGGTCCTTCGACTTCGTGGTGCGGTCAACACAGCCTCCGCGCTTGTTCGCTTGGAGGCTGTGTTGACCGTACCACTTCGCTCAGGACGAACGGAGAGGGAAAGTTCGCGTGGGGCGAAGGGAAAGGGAATGCGGGGATCGCCCAGGACGAGGGTTGGGCGGTTGCTGTGGGATATGCGGGGTGCGACCATCATCGTGGGGGTATGGTACATCAGTTCGGATGGGTTGGCAAGGGGTGGGGTGACAGGGCGGGGTACGGGGGGTCCTTCGACTTCGTGGTGCGGCCAACACAACCTCCGCGCTTGGTCGCTTGGAGGCTGTGTTGGCCGCACCACTTCGCTCAGGACGAACGGGAAGGGTGGTGGGTGGAAGGGGGAGGCCTGGGGTGACGTGGGTTCCTGCCACGGATCGGGGTCCAGGGCAGGCTCTTTGCAGGAACGACGGAGGGTTGGAGGGCGGTATGTGGGCTTGAGGGCATCTCCTATAATTGGCCTCAAGTAATCCGGCTTGCGCAGTTGGGCGGGAACGGGAGGAGATGACATGATCGACTCGGTGGTGGGGGTGACCATTTGGACGGACAACTTGGAGAGGCTGGTGTCCTTCTATCGCGATACCCTGGGGCTGAAGATGCACCGGGACCATGGGGACTTCGTGAACTTCGTGTTCGGGCCGATGCGCTTGAATTTGGGGCAGCATGACCGGGTATCGGGCCCGACCTCGGACCCCTTCCGCACCATGATCCACTACGGGGTGGACGACATACATGCCGAGCATGGGCGTTTGTCGGCTGCGGGAGTCGAATTCATCCGTCCGCCGGAACAGGAGGAGTGGGGAGGGTGGGTGGCCACGCTGCTGGACCCGGACGGGAATGTTTTGCAGTTGTTGCAGGGGGCGAGTTAGGGAAGGTGCTTGTGTCACGACCATCCCCGGACCGCGTCCGTGGCAGACTTTAACCACCATAGACGCGCAGCAGCCTCCTACGGGCCGGTAAGGTCTGCGGGGGACTCGGACGGGGCGGGCAGATAGATGCGCAGCATTAGCTTGTCGCCGTCCTGCCACGGCTGGGACTCAACCGTCCAGCTTAGGGTGTTGTTCGTCGCATCCGTCGTTGCGTCCGAAACGTCCAACGACAGAGGCACCGAGCCATCGAAGGCGATGAAGTCCAAAATGTGGTCCGCGATGCTGGTATGCGGGGTGACCTCCATCTTCACTGTTGCAGGAGGTTCCCACGCGATGCGCTGGATGGTAGTACCGGCGAACGTGGCGGGTTCCAGCACGCCGTTCGTTGCATCGGCCTCCACCGTTGTGCCGTCTGTGACGGGGTCAAAGAACAACTCGTGCAACACGCCCGCTGGGAGCTCGACATTCACCGTCCAGTCCGCCCATGGGGGGTCGGTCGGCATGAAGTTGCATGGCTTGTCGACGTAGTGTTGAAAGTTGAGGTGAAAGCTGTATGTTCCGGCGGGCAGCGGGCGGGCTGTCTCCAGCGTGTCGTAATACCCGTTCTTGGGATCGGTGTCGTCGTCATATTGCTTGGCTTGGAACAGGCTCGCATCCGGGCCGCTCAGCCAGTAGTGATGGTAGTCGGCGGCATCGTCCGTGCTGCGGTATACCTCGGCCCCCGAAGCCAAGCCGGAACCGGCCGTGCCCGTCTCGGTGAAGATTGGATGGTCGGGGTTTTCACGCACTGCCTGTTCCCAGTGCAGCTTGCTCCGTATGCAACCCTCATAACCCTCGATGCCCTCTCCCGCCCGCAACATGGCGTCCAGCGCGTTCTTCCTGGCGCGGAAGTCCTCCAGCGAGATTGTGGGGTGGGGCGTCTCCTCGCCGTCGGTTATGAACTCGATATCGTCGGGGTCGCTGGGAACGGTGGCGCTATTGGCTGGCAACCACACCCGGCGCACCGTGTCGATGGTGTAGTCCCATACGGGTTGATCCCTGCTGTCCCAAACGGGGAAGGCGTAGGCAGCGGGGGCGGGTGTGACGTTGGGCACGTCATACGAGTCGCTGTACCATTCTTTCGTGTCGGGGATCAGGTAGAGCAAGGCTTGGCGGTCGTCCCAACTCGCGTTGCGGTTCACCATCCATACGTCGGCAATGCGCTGCGCGTCCTCGGTGGTGGCGAACCACGGCAAGGGTTCAGGATACCGCACACCACCGAACTGGCGGGGCCTCACCACCACGCGGATAGTGTTGGCCCCACTGCCCTTGATGTATTCGTGGACGGTGAACGACAGGTCATGGATGGGCCGGTAGGTGGTGGTATTGTCTGCCGAGATGGTTTCCGTCGTCGCCGTAATGGAGTCCAGCGAAGCCCGCACGACCACGTCGGCGCGGAAAAGCATCTGCTCCAGCGACTCCGGGTATAGACTGGCCGGGTCAATCGCGACACCGGCGGGCATCGGCGTAGGTGTCGCAGGTGTCGCCGTCGTGACGGGACGGATGGGTACCGGCGTAGATGTCGCCGCCGTGACGGGATTGGAGGTCTCCACCGCTGGCTGCTCCTCGGTCAAGGCGCCTTCGCAAGCAGTCAGGGCCATGAGCAACAGACATAGCAGAATGCCATACAGCGATTTCATAGCGTCACCTCCCATGCTTGTTGTGATGGTCGTAGATGGCCCGGGCCGGTTGCTGGAGTTTGGTTGGCGACTAGAGGATGAGCATGGCGTCGCCGAAGGAGTAGAAGCGGTATTCTTGGGCGATGGCTTCGGCGTAGGCTTGGAGGACGAGGTCGCGGCTGGCGAAGGCGGAAATCATCATGAGGAGGGTGGTGCGGGGGAGGTGGAAGTTGGTAATCATGGCGTCGGTGAGTTGGAACTGGTGGCCGGGG
Organism: Dehalococcoidia bacterium; assembly: GCA_965204245.1. Taxonomy (GTDB): domain Bacteria; phylum Chloroflexota; class Dehalococcoidia; order Lucifugimonadales; family JAAXIE01; genus JAAXIE01. Next base: position 104,081 of record CBDBED010000002.1, on the reverse strand, counting down.
AGGATGTAGATGTTGGCCCAGCCCTCGGTTGGCTGGACGGGGCTGGCGTCCTTGCCTGCGGACTGGGCTACCTGCTCCAGCACTCGCGTTGAGGTGGTGCCTACGCCGATGATGCGGCGTCCCTCGCTGCGGGCGGCGTTGAGAGCGTCGGCGGTTTCCGGGGAAAGCTGGAAGTACTCACCGTGAAGCTTGTGGGCTTGAGGGGCATCCTCGCTGACGGGCCGGAAGGTGTCGGCGCCGACGTGGAGGGTGACCCAGGTCAGGCGGACCCCTTTTTGCGTCAGGCCCTGTAGCAGGGCATCGGTGAAGTGGAGGCCGGCGGTGGGAGCGGCGGCGCTGCCGTCGTTTCGCGCGTAGATTGTCTGGTAGTCGTTGGGGTCGGCGGGCAGTTGGTGGATGTAGGGAGGGAGCGGGGTGTGTCCGGCGGATAGGACCGTTTCTTCAGGGTCAAGCTCGACGGCGCAGGTGCCGTCGTCCCAGCGTTCCAAGACTCTGGCCTCGCCAGCGTCTCCAGTGGCGCTTTGGATGATGACGGTTGCGCCGGGCTGCAGGGCCCTGGCAGGGCGACCGAGGGCTTTCCAAGAGTTGTGAGGCAGGCGATGGAGGAGCATCAGTTCCACCTTGCCGCCGGTAGTGGCGCGGCGACCGAGCAGGCGGGCAGGGATGACGCGGCTGTCGTTCATCACGAGGAGGTCGCCTTGGCGGAGGTGGTCCGGGAGATGGCGGAAGCGGCTGTGCTGGATTGCGCCGGAATCACGGCTCAGGACTAGCAAACGGGAGGAGTCCCTTGGCTGGGCGGGGGACTGGGCGATGAGGCGCTGGGGGAGGTGGTAATCGAAATCGCTGGTCAGCATCCCCGGATCGGGGTCCGGGGCAGGCGTGGAGGAAGGGTCGCAGGAGCTAGCGGAGGGCACGGGCCACGAGGTTCAGGACGATTGTGAGGATGATACTGATGATAATCATGGTGACGATGGGGATGAAGATGTTGAAGTTTCCCTTGCTGATGAGAATGTCGCCGGGGAACTTGCCGAGGAAGGGAAGCCGGGACATCAGCCAGAGGGCGGCGCCTGAGAGGGCAATGGCGCAACCGAGGATGACGAGCAGCTTGGCTATGCCGTCGAGGCCAAACATGATGCTATTACTCGCTATGTTCTCAACTCGCTATGTTCTTACTCGCTGCCGTGGACTGAGTAGCGGGCGGCAGTGAGGGTGTTGACGAGGAGCATGGCGATGGTCATGGGGCCGACACCGCCGGGCACGGGGGATATGGCCTCGACCTTTTCGGAAACGGTGGGGAAATCCACGTCACCCTGAAGGCGGTAGCCGCGCTTGCTTTCGGGGTCGGGGACGCGGTTGACGCCGACATCGACGATGACGCTGTTTGGGCTGACCATGTCGGCGGTAATGGCTCCCGCGCGCCCCATAGCGGCGATCAGGATATCGGCTTGGCGGGTGATGCTGGGAAGGTTTTGGGTGCCGGTGTGGCATACGGTGACAGTGGCGTTGGCGCCCTCCCGCTTCTGCATGAGGAGTTGGGCGAGGGGGAGGCCGACGATCTGGCTGCGACCGCAGATGACCACGTTCTTGCCACTGGGGTCGTAGCCGTTGTGAAGGAGGAGTTGCTGGACGCCAGCGGGGGTGCAGGGGACGAACCTTGGGGCGCCACCGACTAGGCGTCCGAGGTTGGCGGGGTGGATGCCGTCCACATCTTTCATGGGGTCGAGGGACTCGATGATGCGGAGGGGGTCGATGGAGTCGGGGAGGGGAAGCTGGACGAGGATGCCGTGGAACCTGTCGTCGGCGTTCAACAGGGCAACCGTGTGCAGCAGTTGCTCCTCCGAGGTGTCTTGGGGCAGACGGAAGACCTCGCTGAAGATGCCGACCTCGGCGCAGGCGCGCTCCTTGTTGCGAACGTACACGGCGGAGGCCGGGTCGTCGCCAACCAAGACGGCGGCGAGGCCGGGGGTGAGGGCGTGCTTCTGCTGCATTTCGAGCACGCCTTGGGCTACCTGCGCTCGCAGGGTTTTGGATGCTTCGTTACCGTCGAGCAGTTTGGCCACGGGAGTCCTCTATCCTCTCTCCGCTATCCTCTTGAGGGGAATGATAGCATGGGGGTGTAGATGGCTCAAAGGAAGGGTACGCAGATTGCAGAGGGCCGCCTGCGCTGATAAGCTGCCTTACATACACTGGCCTTGATGCAGGTGATACTTGTCGACTCTGAACACCTACCTGGCTTTCAACGGAAACTGTCGCGAGGCGTTCGAGTTCTATCGATCAGTGTTAGGCGGTGAGTTCTCAGTCATACAGACCTTCAGGGATGCTCCTTCTGAATTTGCGGTGGCTGAAGAGGAAAAGGACGGCATCATGCACGTCTCTTTTCCAATAGGGTCGGCAGTGCTGATGGGCAGCGACATCCCGTCCCAGTTCGCGCCGCCACCCACCGTGGGCAATAACTTCTCCCTGGCGGTCAGCCCTGAGAGCCGGGAGGAGGCTGACCGCATCTTTGGAGAGCTGTCCCAAGGCGGGTCGGTCTCCTTCCCCATGCAGGATATGTTCTGGGGGGCGTATTTCGGGAGCCTCACGGACAAGTTCGGGATCAACTGGCAGGTGAACTTCACCCAAGGGCAGTAGACGGTCTGCTCAGGGTGGCATTGCCAGAACTTCTTGATGCAGTCACACACTTCTTGGGGTGCGGTCACGCTTTATGCTTACCACCGGAGTGGACATCATTGAGGTGGAACGGGTGCAGCAAGTGCTGGACCGCTGGGGACAGCGCTTTCTGGACCGCATTTTCACCGAGGGCGAGCAGGCCTATTGCCGGGGACGCGCGCCGAACCTGGCGGCGCGGTTTGCGGCGAAAGAAGCCACCATGAAGGCACTGGGGACGGGTGTGCGTGGCGTTAGCTGGAAGGACATCGAGGTGGTGAGGGCTAGGAGCGGGGCGCCGTCGATACGTCTTACGGGCCGGGCACTGAAGCGCTTCGAGTCATTGGGGCTGGCCGGTCTGGCCCTCAGCATGTCCCATACCAAGGGGAATGCGGTGGCCATGGTGGTGGGCCATTCGGAGCCACAGGAATAGGGGCTTTGCCGATGAACGTCCGGGCGATCAACACGCGGGCGATGAACATCCCGGCATGAAGATAGTCACTGCCGACCAGATGAGGCGCTTGGAGCAGGCATGTGTGCCGCTGGGGGTCAGCCTCGACGACCTGATGGAGAAGGCGGGTCTGGCCGTGGCGCGGTGCGCGGTTTCGCTTTTGGGCCAAGCAGCGGGGCAGAGGGTGGTCGTTCTGGCAGGGCCGGGCAACAACGGGGCCGACGGATTCGTGGCTGCGAGGCACCTGCAAAGATGGGGAGCGCGGGTGTCCGTGCATGTTCTGGGGCGACGCCTGCAGAGGGATCCCAAGAGGGATCTTGCCCTGCACGAGGGGATATCCCTCTACGACGTCATCGACGAGACCGACTTGCCGCAGTTGGGCTATGACCTAGCTGGTTGCGGGTTGGTAATCGACGCGGTACTTGGGACGGGACGGGCGCGCCCGATGGACGGGCTGTTGAGGGGCGCGATGGGGGTGCTGCGGGACGTGCGTGCGCGGGGGGAGTCTCTGCGGGTGCTGGCACTGGATTTGCCTTCGGGCTTGGACGCCGATACCGGGCAAGTGGATGCGGCTTGTCCACAAGCGAACGTGACTGCTGCCTTGGGGTTCCCCAAGGTGGGACAGTTCCGGTTTCCGGGTGCTGAGAGGGTGGGGAGATTGGAGGTGCTGGACATCGGCATCCCGGAAGAGGTAGTGGAGGGGATGGCTGGGGAGCTTATGCTGGAATTGATGACGGCGCGGACCGCGGGCCGTTGTTTGCCTCGGCGGCCGTTGGACTCCCACAAGGGGACGTTTGGGCATGCTCTTGTGATGGCTGGCTCGCGACACTTCGTGGGGGCAGCCTATCTTGCCTCGCAAGCGGCGTCGCGGGTGGGGCCGGGACTGGTGACGGTGGCGGCGCCGGGGAGCCTGCAGCCGATGCTGGCCTCAAAGCTGAGCGAGGTCATCCACCTGCCGTTGCCGGAAGATGATGAGGGGCGGTTGTCTGCTACGGCGGCCGATGCCTGCCGCGGGGTGCTGGGGCGCTATGACGCCATCGCCTTGGGTTGCGGGATGGGACGGAGTGACGGGGGGGCGGAGTTGGCGGGCGAGTTGCTGATGGCCACGGATGCACAGGGGATTCCGTTGCTGATAGATGCCGATGGCTTGAACAATCTCTCGTCTGTCGGGGACTGGTGGCAGGGGCGCTCGCAACCCTTGGTGCTGACGCCTCATCCGGGGGAGATGGCCACGCTGACGGGCTTGTCGACGGCGGAAGTGCAAGGGCGGCGGGTGGATGTGGCGCGGGAGCATGCCGGGGAGTGGGCAGCGACGGTGGTGTTGAAAGGGGCCCACACGGTGGTGGCGTCGGAGGACGGACGCTGCTGGGTCAGCCCGTTCTCCAACCCGGGATTGGCGTCAGGGGGGACGGGGGACGTGCTGTCGGGCATCATCGTTGGCCTGCTGGCACAGGGAGTGAGTCCCGTGGATGCTGCCGTTGCCGGGGTGTACCTGCATGGGATGGCGGGGGAGCGGGTGAGGGAGGAGTTGGGAGAGAGCGGGGCCCTTGCGTCGGACCTGCTGCCGAAGCTGCCGGTGCTGATGCGAGAGCTGAAGGCGGAGGCCGCGATACCGGCTTCCTAGGTGTATAATGCCGTCAATTATGTAACGGATTATGGAATCCGTAGGAGGAGTCTGCGTCATGGACTTGGGACTGACCGGAAAGGTAGCCCTGATTACGGGCGGAAGCTATGGCATTGGACGGGCATCGGCCATCAGTATGGGCCGGGAGGGGGCGCATGTGGCGATCTGTGCCCGCCGTGGCGAGGTGCTGGAGGAGGCGGCCTTGGAGGTCCGGGAGAAGACGGGGGCGCAGGTGCTTCCGATCCAAGCTGACGTCACCAAGGCCGAAGACATCGAGCGGACGGTGCAGTCGACGGTGGACCATTTCGGCAAGCTGGACATACTGGTGAACAACGCTGGCTCCTCGGCTGCGATGCCTTTTGAAGAGATCAGCGACGAGCAGTGGGAGGCAGACTTAGACCTTAAGGTGTGGGCCTCCATACGGTTCTCCCGTCTGGCGATACCGCACCTGAGGAATGCTGGTGGCGGGCGGATCATCAATGTGACCAACATCGGCTCCAAGACGCCGGGAGCGAGTTCGATGCCGACGGCGGCGTCCCGGGCGGCGGGCAACGCAATAACCAAGGCGTTGTCCAAGGACCTGGGCAAGGACAACATCACGGTCAACTCCATCTGCATCGGTCTCATCAAGAGCGGACAGATGGAGCGACGGTACGAGCGTTTGAAGGGCGACGACCCCAACCTGACACTGGAAGATGTCTGGGCACGAGGGGCACGGAACCAGAACATCCCGTTGGGGCGCGTGGGCGAGCCTGAAGAGGCGGGGGATGTAATCGCGTTTATGGCTTCGGCCCGTTCCAGCTTTGTGAACGGGGTGGCTCTGAACCTCGATGGCGGGGCATCGCCTGCGCTGTAGTCCTGCAAGACTTGCACCGGGATGGACATCGGGAAAGACTCTACCGGACATACATCACCTGAAGAGGGGAGTGGTCTGTTATGCCGCTGCCTCTCCTTGGATATCGAGCTTAACCGGGACCGTCGAATCCGGGCTCTCGCGGGCGTATGCCTGGATACGGGCCAGTCATTGGTCTTTCCAAAGGGCCGTGAGGGACTGAGTATGACTTTGGGCAAGCTGGACAAGCTTGCCGAAGAAGCGGACTTTTTGCTGGGGCACAACATCATCCTCCATGATTTGCCCCATCTGCAGGCCAGCAATCCTCAACTGAAGCTGTTGCATCTACCACGGGTGGATACGCTCTGGCTGAATCCTTTGGCTTTCCCCCGGAATCCCTATCATCACTTGGTCAAGCATTATCAAGACGGGCAGCTTAAACGGGAGCGGAAGAGCGACCCTGAACTGGATGCCCGACTGGCGTTAGGCCTCTTCATTGACCAGCAGAAAGCCTTGAGCGAAATGCCAGCCGCGTTGTTGGGAGCTTGGCACTGGCTGACCACCGTACAAGCGGGGGCGGGGGACGACGGCAGGGGATTCGACATGGTTTTCACATCCCTGCGGCAGTCGTCGAGGCCGTCCGATGCTGAGGCCTCTGATGGAATTCATACACTGCTGGACGGGAAATCCTGCCGGACGCAAGCCCATGAAGCCCTAGCGGAAGCGGCACGGGATGGCTGGCCTCTGGCTTATGCGCTGGCGTGGCTATCGGTGTCGGGAGGCAACTCGGTCATGCCTCCGTGGGTGCGTCATCAGTTTCCCGGCGCTGGTGCGCTGGTGCACAAGTTGCGTGATATGGCTTGCACTGATGGTTCCTGTGAGTGGTGCCGTGAAAGACACGACGCCAAGAAGGAGCTTACGCGCTGGTTCGGATTTGACGAGTTCCGTCCAGAGCCGGAAGACGAAGACGGTCAGCCCATGCAAAAGGCCATAATCGAAGCCGCGATGGCGGGAGAGAACGTACTGGGGGTGATGCCTACGGGGGCCGGAAAGTCCCTCTGCTACCAGATACCGGCCCTTTCGCGGTATGACAAGACGGGGGCTCTGACAGTAGTGATATCGCCTCTGGCCGCCCTGATGGAAGACCAAGTGAAGGGGTTGGAGGCAAAAGGCGTTGGATCGTGCGTTACCATCAATGGGCTTCTGTCCATGCCGGAGCGGGCCGACGCCCTAGACAGGGTGCGCTTGGGTGATGCGGGCATTCTCATCATCTCGCCGGAGCAGCTTCGCAGCGTATCGGTGCGTCGAATTTTGGCCCAACGTGAGATTGGCGCATGGGTACTGGATGAGGCCCATTGTCTGTCGAAATGGGGGCACGATTTCCGGCCCGACTACCGCTATGTCGGGCGCTTCATACGTGAGAGGGCTGGGGAAGAGCGGGTCCCTCCAGTCTTGTGCCTGACGGCAACCGCCAAGCCGGATGTAATTGCCGAAATCGTGGACTATTTCCGTACTGAACTGGACGTCGAGTTGAAGGTCTTCTTCGGCGGAGCCCATCGCACCAACCTTGACTTCATAGTGGTACAGACCAGCAGTGCGCAAAAGCTGGCTGATATTCACCAAGTCCTGACGGCTGACCTTCCTGGGGATGGCACAGGAGGTGCAATCGTCTATTGCGCCACGCGACGGCAGGCCGAAGAGGTGGCACAGTTTTTGCAAGAAAGCGGCATGGAGGCGAACTATTTTCACGCAGGACTGTCGCCTGAGACGAAAAAGAACGTGCAGCAGAGCTTCATCAATGGCAGCCTGCGGGTCATCGTGGCCACGAACGCCTTCGGCATGGGCATCGATAAGCCGGATGTGCGGTTGGTGGTGCATGCCGATGTGCCCGGCTCGCTGGAGAATTACTTGCAGGAGGCAGGGCGGGCGGGACGCGACCAGCAGGCGGCGCGTTGTGTGCTCCTCTATACACAGGACGACGTGGAGCGCCAGTTCGGCATGTCGGCCCGTTCCCGGCTGACAAGGCGGGAAATCCAAGCCGTACTAAAGGCGTTGCGAAACCTCGACAAGAAAAACCGCTCCCATGGAAAGGACAACCCGGAAGGGGAGGTGGTGGCTACCCCGGGTGAAATCCTGCGGGAGGACGCGGACGCGGAATTCGAACGGGACTCGGTTACCGACGATACGAGAGTGCGCACCTCAGTGGCGTGGCTGGAAGAGGCGGAGCTTCTGACGAGGGAAGAGAACCGCGTGCGAGTATTCCCCTCTTCCCTGCGAGTGGGCTCTGTCGAGGAGGCCCGGGGAAAGCTACAGAAGGCTGGCATTTCCAATGACTACCGCGACCGACTCCTGAGTATCTGCGAGGCAATGGTCCAAGCAGACCCGGACGAGGGCATTTCCACCGACGAACTGATGGCGGCGTCGGGCTTAAGCCCCGAAGGAGTACGGGCTGCGCTGCACGACTTGGAGCAATTGGGCATTGCCAGCAACGATACGGCGTTGACGGCCTTCGTGCACGCAGGCGTACAGCGTTCCTCACGGCAACGGTTCCAAGAGGCATCAGACTTGGAACAGGGACTGATAGGGCTCCTGCGCGAGACTTGCCCGGATATGCAGAAGGGCGACACCTCCACGCTGCATCTACGGCTCGCCTCACAACGACTCAAGGATGAAGGGCATGGGTATGCGCTGCCGGAGCGCCTGCGCCGCATCGTGCGCAGCATCGCCGCCGATGGCCGGGGTGAGGGGGGAGGCGGGGGGAGCCTTGGAGTTCGAGAGCGAGACCGGGAGGCGATGCAGATAGCTTTGCAACGTGAATGGTCGGCTTTGGAGAAGACTGCCGAACTCCGTCGTGCGGCCGCGAGCCGCTTGGTTGACCATCTGCTGGAAAACCTGCCGCCGGGAAGCCATGGCGCTGACCTCTTGGCAGAGACGACGCTGGGCAAGCTGCTGGCGACCGTGAAGTCGGATATGGTGCTTGCCAACGAGGTCCGAGACCCTGCCAAGCTGATGGACCGGGCCCTGTTGTGGCTGCACGAGCAGGAGGTCATCAGGCTGAACAAGGGACTGACGGTGTTCCGTCCAGCCATGACGATACGGCTGAAACCGGAAAGACGGGGCTTTGCCAACACTGACTTCGCTTCCCTCAAAATCCACTATGATGAACAGATACGGCAGATTCACGTTATGGCGGAATATGTGAGGCTTGCCCTCATCGCCATCGCCGATGCCCTGCGCTTGGTTGTGGACTATTTCAGATTCGACGAAGATGAATTCCTGCGACGCTGGATGCCAGACCGAGATACTGAGCTTTCACGCCAGACCACACCGGAATCGTGGCAGGCCATCGTGGAAAGCTTGAGGAACCCCTTACAGCGGCGCATTGTGGCGGATGAACGGGAGCAGGCAAACGTGCTGGTTCTGGCGGGACCCGGCTCGGGGAAAACGCGGGTGCTGGTGCACCGAATCGCATATTTGATACGAGTGAAGCGGGAGAACCCCCGTGGCATTATCGCTCTGGCGTATAACCGGCACGCGGCAGTGGAGATACGTCGTCGCCTCACGGAGCTCATTGGCGACGACGCGCGGGGAGTGACGGTGCTCACCTGTCATGCCTTGGCGATGCGCTTGGTGGGGGGCCAGTTTCTCGGGGCGCGCCAATCGCCTTGACGATGCCGACTTCCGGGACATTCTTCGCGATGCCATTGCCCTTCTGCGTGGAGAAGGTCTGCCACCCGATGAAGCGGACGAACAGAGGACGCGTCTGCTGTCGGGTTTCCGATGGATACTGGTGGACGAATATCAGGACATCGGCAAAGAAGAGTATGAACTGATTTCGGCGCTGGCAGGCAGGACTCTTGCCGAAGAGGACGATAAGCTCAGCCTCTTCGCAGTGGGGGATGACGACCAGAACATCTACACCTTCAAGGGTTCTTCGGTAGAGTTCATCCGCCGTTTCGAAGAGGATTACAAAGCTCGTCCGGCCTATTTGACCGACAACTATCGCTCTACGGGCCACATCGTCGCTGCTGCCAACGCAGTTATCGGGCCATCCTGTGAGAGGATGAAGGCGGACCATCCAATTCACGTTGACCGCCGGCGGGTGAAAGAGCCGGATGGCGGGGACTGGGCGTTGCGAGACCCGGTGACGCAAGGTCGGGTCCAAGTGCTGCCCGTTGGAGACACTCCCATTTCCCAAGCTCAGACGATCGTCGCCGAGTTGCGCAGGCTATCGGGCCTCGCCCTCGGATTGGGACTGGGCGTCCTGTGCAGTGATAGCCCGGGAATGGGGTTATCTGGAGCCCGTGCGCAGCTTGTGCGAACTTGAGGGGATACCGGTGCAGATGGGGAATGAAGGGTTCACCGGCGTGTGGCGCCTGCGGGAGACCCAGGGACTGGTAAAGTGGCTGCGGGGCCGAAACACTCGACTGGTGACAATTTCGGACCTGAACGAATGGGTGACCAAGCAAACCGCAAACTCTTGGACGAAGCTGCTTCAGGAAGCTATAGCCGAGTATGAGGGGGAGACCGAAGATGCAGCAACGATGGTCGATGCCTTCATCGAATGGCTGGCGGAATGGGCCCGGGAGATGCGGCGTCGCCAGCGGGGACTCCTATTGACGACCGCTCATGGGGCCAAGGGGCTGGAGTTCGACCATGCTGCGGTGCTGGATGGAGGCTGGGACCGTCCCGGTCAGGGTGAGGATGTGGATACCCAGAGGCGGCTGTACTATGTAGCCATGACCCGGGCACGGCAGACTCTTATGCTCAGTCGGTTTCAGGGCGGGCGGTTTTCGAGACCGCACCCAATTCAGGATGCGTTGGCGGAAAAACCGTCCGTGTTGTATCGCTCACCTTCAAGAATTCCTTCAGCGTCCAAGGAACTCGCCCGTCAGCACAAGAGCTTCAATTTGAAGGATGTGTTTCTGAGCTTTGCGGGATACCACGCGCCCGGCCATCATGTGCATAATGCCATTGCCGAGCTGGGGCCGGGTGACGTGCTACATGTGAGAGTCGAGTCGAATCGCTGGGAACTGATGGACCAGTACGGGACGGTGGTAGGAAGGGTCGCCGATAGGTTTCAAGCGCCCAGAGGAATGCGCTGCGCCTCTGCCGCCGTGCTCGCCATTGCTACATGGGAGCGAGAGAGTTCTGAGCCAGCGTACCGGACCGGGTTGCGTTGCGATTCGTGGGAAGTCGTAGTGCCCGAATTGGTATTCGAGCCAATTTGCTCCAATCAAACATCGATGGAAGAGGGAACGGATGAGTGAACGTGTGGAAGAGTTTCGACCCCCGCAGAGGCTTTTGTTAGGGCCGGGGCCCAGCAGCGTGAATCCGCGGGTGCTGCAAGCGATGACCCAGCCTGTGTTGGGGCACTTGGATCCCGTGTTTTTCCAGTGCATGGACGATGTGTTCGACATGCTGTGCCGGCTCTTTCGCACGTCAAACAGGATGACCCTTCCCCTTTCATCGACGGGCACCGGGGGCATGGAAGCTGCGCTGTGCAACGTTCTGGAGCGGGGCGACACTGTGGTAATAGCCATCAACGGGTTCTTCGGGCGGCGCATGGCCGAGATCGCGCGGCGGTGCGGGGCCGATGTGCATACACTGGAGTTCCCGCTGGGAACTGCCGTCGACCCCAACGTGGTGGAGGAGGAACTCAAGCGACACTCCCATGTGAAGGTGTTGGGAGTGGTGCATGGGGAGACCTCCACTGGCGTGCTGTCGCCCTTGGAAGAGGTTTGCGCACTGGCACACCGCCACGACGCCCTGATCATTGCTGATACCGTGTCGTCTTTAGGCGGACACGAGGTCGCTGTCGACGACTGGGACGTGGACATCTGCTACAGTGCCACCCAGAAGTGCGTGGGAGCACCTCCGGGGTTGGCCCCCATAACCCTGGGGCCGCGGGCCACTGATGCGATGCGCAACCGTGAGACCCCGGTGCAGAGCTATTACCTTGGTATGGCCGACTTGGAGACCTACTGGTCGAACACCCGGGCCTACCACCACACCACTCCAATCTCCATGATGTACGCCCTGCGGGAGGCACTGGCGATGATGGTGGAGGAGGGTCTGGAGAACCGCATCGAGCGTCATGCCCGGTGCGCGAGAGCCCTGCGGGCGGGTCTGCAAGCCATGGGCGTCGGTCTGTTCGCCGACCCAGCGCACCATCTCGACCCGCTGACCACTGCCGTAATACCCGACGGGGTGGAGGACACCAACGTACGCACCCGTTTGCTGGAAGACTACAACATTGAGATATCGGGCGGGCTGGGGGACACGCGCGGGAAGATCTGGCGTATCGGCCTGATGGGGGACTCCTGCCGTGAGACGAGTGTCCTTGCGTTGCTGTCAGCACTGGAGCGGATATTGCCGGGAGAGGGCTTCCCAGTTGAGCCTGGGGTTGGGGTGGCTGCTGCGCAGCGTTCGCTGGCGGCGGTGGGGTAATCAGCACTCGTCAGGGAGGGGACCCGACCTGCCTTTTCAGGGGTTCTCCGCCCGGTAGGCCATATCCAGCACGTCCACTATGTGCATGACCGAGATGTCTGCGTGCCGGGTGCGCATTCCGGTCTCCAATTGCATCATGCAGCCTGGGTTGGCAGTGACCACGATGTCGGGGGCTGTCGCCATCACCTTGTCCATCTTGTTCCGCAGCAGTCGTGACGAGAGGTCGGGTTGCAGCATGGAGTAGGTGCCAGCACCGCCGCAGCAGCGGCTGGAGTCCTCCATCTCCACGAACTCCAAGCCGGGGATACTGTTCAGGATTTCCCTTGGGGGCTGGCTGATGCGCTGGGCATGGGCCAAGTGACAGGGGTCTTGATAGGTGGCACGCAGGCGTACCTCGCCTTGGGGCGGTTCCAGAGGCAGGGATGCGAGCAGTTCGGTAACGTCAACGGTCATTTCGCCAAAGCGGGCTGCCTTCTCGACGTATACCGGGTCATCGGCCAGAAGCTGGGCGTATTCCTTCATGGCGGAGCCGCAACCTGCGGAGACAGTCACGATGCGCTCCACGCCAGCGTTGAGAAAGGTGTCGATGTTGCGGCGGGCCAAACGGCGGGCTGTCTCCAAGTCACCGGCGTGGGTGTTCAACGCGCCGCAGCATACCTGCCCCATGGTGACCGATACCTCGCACCCATTGCGGGTCAGCACTCGTACCGCAGCCTCCATCGTATTCCCCTGCATGAGGGGCATGACACAGCCGGAGAGCAGTCCAACTTTCATGCGGACCGGTCCTTGGGCGGGATAGACCTCCCGGCGAGGCCCGAAAGTGGGCCCGGTGACGCGGGGCAACTGCTCCTCCAAGCGTCGGATGCGTTGGGGAAGCAGACGCAGGAGAGTCCTCTGCTTGAGCCATCGCAGTCCGCTCCGCTGGTATAGGCGCAAGAGGAAGAAGCCAAGGGCAAGCCTCCGCTGGTGGGGGAGAACCCAGCGGAGGAAAACCTGCGCCATCACCTTCTGCATGAAGGAGCGCTTGTGCTTGCGGGCTACTTGCGCTCTGGTGCGCTCCATGAGACGCCCGTAGGGCACGCCGGAAGGGCACATTGCCTCGCAGGCGCGACACTCCAAGCAGGTCTCCCAGTGGGAGACGACGCGGGGCGTGATTTCCAGACGCCCCTCGTTGACCGCCCGCATGAGGGCAATGCGTCCACGCGGTGACTGGGTCTCCCGGCCAGTCTCCATGTAGGTAGGACAGGAACTGAGGCAGAGGCCGCAGTGTACGCAGCGATACATGTCGGCTTCTTCCGGCATATCGGGGCCGGTAAAACCGGGAAGGCGCTGCGTGGAGAGAGGTGAAGTCATTATCAGATGCCTGCCGCGAAACGGCCCGGATTCAGGGTGCCTTGGGGATCGAGTCTGTCTTTGATGCGCCTCATCAAGCCAGCGGCTTCAACATCGCCCCACACATCCACCTGCTCCTTCACCGCCAATGGGCACCGCTCCACCACCAAGTGTCCGTCCAGCGATCTTGCAGCAGCGCGCAACTCGTTAATGGCTTCCACCATGCGGTCTTCGGTCAAGGCTCCCTCTTGGCCCGGCCACATCAAGCGAATCAGCCCGTACCCTGGGTCGGCCGCCATTCGTGGCGGAGCATCGGAGCCCTGGAGCCCTAAGACCAAGGCTGGCAGGAGCGAGGGCTGGGTCATGGCACGGAGCAGAAGGTCGCCGGGATGGGTATCCACCCATCCCATATCCGTAATCGCCTGCCATGGGTCCCCTTGAGAAAAATCCTGCACCGAGACGGCGCCATTATGGGTCAGGAGATTCTGTGTTTCAGCTATCTTGACGGACACGGCTTGCGTTCCGCCAGCGTGCTCCACCAGCAAACAGGCCTCCACGTCATCGCTGTCAGGAAACTGCGGTAGCCAAGAGCCGGGCCTTCCGGCGACCAATTGCAGCGCACGCGGAAGATAGAGTCCGGCGAGCAGCTTCTGGGAGGCATCCATTGCAGCTTCGACGGATGCGAATGAAGCTGCCACAACGCTGGCCTGCGCTGGCAACGGGGACACCTTGAAGGTGGCCCCTACTATTACTGCCAGAGTGCCCAGAGAGCCCGCATAGAGCTTGTTGAGGTCGTAGCCCGTTACGTTTTTGACGACTTGGCCGCCGCTCTTGGCTTGGGTGCCGTCTGCGAGCACTACCGAACTGCCGATAAGCCAGTCGCGGGGACTGCCGTAGGCTAACCGCCACGGGCCGGAGGCTGCCGTGGCGAGGATGCCGCCGATGGTACTGCGACGGGGCAAAGGGGCCTGCAAGGGCAGGTATTGCCCCTGCTCCGCCAGCCGTTCTTGCAGGGATGCCAAGGACATGCCGGCCTGCACCGCGACGGTGAGGTCTGCTGCTTCGTGGGATATCAGCCCGTTCAGGGAGGTCGTCAGAATGACAACGTCCACAGCGGACGGAGGATTGCCCAAGCCCATCTTGGTCCCGCCGCCCCAAGGGACGACGCTTAGTCCCCTATCCGAAGCCAGACGCATAAGTTCCGCCAACTCCTCGATTGTGCGAGGAGCGACCACGGCTGACGGTATGACGCCATCGACGGAGTAATCGGACAAGCGGTCTTCGGGCAGCAGCGACTGGGAGTCGATCACATCCCGGAAGTCCATAGGTTTAGAGGTGGCGGACGTCACAGTGGCTTACACATAAGCCCCGGGGCCGGTCATGGCCACCGCGTGGGGTTGGACATTGTGGGTCAACTCGGGGCCTCCGGGGAAAATCTTGCCTGGGTTGAACGTTCCCTTGGGGGCAAAGGCGTTGCGGATTTTCAGCATGGTGTCCATGTCGTCGTCGGTGAACACCAAGGGCATGTAGGCCTTCTTCTCCAAGCCGATGCCATGCTCGCCGCTGAGAGTCCCGCCCGCGTCAACGCAAATCTTCAACAACTCGCCACCGGCCTCGGTGACCCTTTCCAGTTCACCGTCACGCCGTTCATCGAACAGGATGCAGGGGTGGAGGTTCCCGTCTCCGGCATGGAAAACGTTGGCAATGGGGAAACGGTAGTGCTTTGAGACCTCCTCCACCTTCTCCAGGACCGGAGCCAGTTGGGTGCGCGGGACCACCCCATCCACGAGATAATAGTTGGGGGCCAAGCTGCCAAGGGCTCCCAAGGCGCCCTTGCGTCCGGACCAGAGGCGCTCCCTGTCGGCAGCGTCGGTAGCTGCCCGGACATCGGTGGAGCGGGCGTCGTGCAGCGCGGGACGCACTTCGGCCTCCAACTCCTGTACCTCGTCGTCAGTTCCCTCGACCTCAATCAGCAGCACCGCTCCGGCACTGTCGGGGTACCCCGCATCCATCACGCTCTGCACTGCCTTGATGGTCAGGGCGTCGACCATCTCCATGGCGGCGGGCACTATGCCCCGCCCGATGATGGCGGACACGGCATTGCAGGCCGACGGCACATCGGGAAACACGCCCTGGAAGGTCTTTACTGCAGGGGGGGCTGGCAGCAACCTCACGGTGGCTGTGGTGGCGATGCCAAAGGTGCCTTCGGAGCCTACGAACGCGCCCCGCAGGTCGTATCCGGGGGCCTCTCGCGCACGACTCCCCAAGCGTTCGATGGAGCCGTCCTCCAGCACCACTTCGAGACCAAGGACGTGGTTGGTGGTCACGCCATAGGCCAAGCAGTGGGGGCCTCCTGCGTTTTCCGCGACGTTGCCGCCGATGCTGCATGCCCGCTGGCTGGAGGGGTCGGGGGCATATCGCATTCCCGACTGTCGTACCCGGTTATCCAGATTCAGGTTGATGACTGCGGGCTGCACTGTGGCCAGCCGGTCCTGCCGGTTGACCTCTAGGATGCGGTTCATGCGGGCCAGGGCAATCTGGATGCCGCCGGTGATTGCTATGGCCCCGCCACTGAGACCTGTGCCCGACCCACGGCCCACCACCGGGATGTCATGGCGGTAGGCCAAGGCCACCACCCGGCTGACCTCTTCGGTGTTGGCAGGCAACACCACGACTTGGGGCACGGAGCGGTCGATGGAGCCGTCGTATTCGTAGACCAGCAAGTCTTCGGGATGATGCAGGACGTTGTCACGCCCCACTACCTTCCCCAACTCCCGCACCAATTGTCGTGCGCCCAAGCTCATGCCTGCCTCGTGCCCGGAAGGTGCTCAGTCTTTGCCCGAGCGCGTCTAGTATACTCCTCGCTGTCCGTCTCACCATCAGTGCGGGCTTAACTCATCACAGGAGTCGCCGATGAGCTTCATGGACGATTTGGAAGCCAAGGCCCTGCCCGTGCGCCAAGCCATACTCCGGCACCCTTTCGTCACGGGCATCGGCGACGGGACGCTGGATGTGGACAAGTTCAAGTTCTATGTGCGCCAGGACTACCTGTACCTCATCGACTATAGCCGCGTCATCGCCTTGGCTGCCGCCCGGTCACCGGATTTGGAGACCATGGGCTGGTTCGCCCGTTTGCTGGATGGCACTCTGAACGTGGAGATGGACTTGCACCGGAGCTACTGCGCTGAGTTCGGCATCAGCAACGAAGATCTGGAAGTCACACCGATGGCCCCCACCACCATGGCCTACACCCGCTTCCTGCTGAACGTGGCCCATCAGGGGACCTACCCTGAATTGGTGGCTGCCTTCCTGCCCTGCCAGTGGGGGTATTGGGAAATCGGCGAGCACCTGAGGCAGCGGGGCATACCTGCGCATGCGCCTCTCTACGCCAAGTGGATTGAGATGTACGTGGACCCCGAGTTCAAGGGGCTGGCCGATTGGGTGCGTTCGCTGGCGGACCGCGTTGCCTCTTCTTTGGGTACGGAAGAGACTGCCAAGGTGGAGGACGCCTACCTAACCAGCCTGCGCTATGAGTACATGTTCTGGGATATGGCGCACCGGCAGGAGGAGTGGGCGGTCTGATTGTCGCTCCCGGGCTACCTGCCTAGGGCCTTGGCCCTCAGTTCACTCAACACCGGGATGGCCTCAATCTGTTCTTCATCCAGCTCATCCCAATGGATGCCATGGGGACGGGGAGGCGGCTCGGTGCAGGGCACGATTTCGTCGGACGTTATGAACCAGTCCAAGGGAATGTCGTGGGTGGTGAGGGGTATGGAGTCGACGGTCTGGATTGGATGCACTGTCGTGATGATGGGAGTGGACTCGTTGAGGAGGCCTGCCTCTCGCGCCAAGGCATACTCCAAGTCCGAGTAGCCTCCGCCCTTGCCCAGCCTTGCGCCACTTCGGGTGACGGCTACGGCCCCGCAGACAACGAGGTCGATGGGCCTCATTTCGCTCAAGGTGACGGGTTGGCCGAACTGGAATGCGCCCTTGATGCTGGAGGCCGCGTAGGCGTGGCTCCCCAGCCTTTGCGGGTCCAACTCCACGAAGCATTGCATGGAGGTGAGACGAGGCACTGCCATGTAGACGGTCTTGCCTTCTTTCAAGGCGCGCCATCGCACGGGTCGCTGGGGCAGGTCGGGGTTGCATTTCAGGACTTGGGCTTCATCCCAGAAGTTCAGGGAGCCCAGTTGCTGGGCGGCTTTCTCCGCTCCAGTGAAATTGGGGATACGGCCACGGGCCCCTGGGAAGCGGGCAACTCCCGCTTCCCTCATGGCCTGCCAGACCCTTTCCCGGATGTCCTGTTTGTCCATCTATCCAACCGGTTTCTCGATGCAATAGTTTCGGGAACTTATAGTATGAGGTTGCATTGGAAAACGCTTGACACCCCATATGGCCACTGCTACCATCCACTGCATCGCTTAACGAGGCATATGCCTCGTTGGCATTGGCGTGAGTCTACTATGTCCACAATTCCGAGTGCTACCGTCGTTACAGCTGATACGCGGCTGCCGGGCATGTTCGGGCGCTACCGGGACTCTCTGACCGCGGAGCTAACTTCGGCCATGCCGGAGAGTCCACCCCAGCTTTATGGTCTCCTCAAGTACCACATGGGCTGGGCGGACAGCAACGGCATTCCCGTAGCTGGTGCGGAGTCCCAAGGGAAAGCTCTCAGGCCTACCCTTTGTCTCTTCAGTTGCGAAGCATTGAGCGGGGGATGGGATACGGCCCTGCCTGCGGCCGCGGCGATGGAATTCGTGCACAACTTCTCACTGATACACGACGATATCCAAGACGGCGACCTAGAAAGGCGTCACCAACCTACCGTCTGGTCTGTCTGGGGCGTCCCCCAGGCCTTGGTGGCCGGGGATGCCATGTTTACTCTGGCCGATGCGACAGCACATCGCCTCTCTTCACGAGGACTGCCCCCCAGCACAGTGCTGGAAGTCTCAAAGCTGATTATGCAGGGCTATCTTGAGATGATCGAGGGCCAGTGTTTGGATCTTTCGTTTGAAGAGGACATACAGGTCAGGGTGGACGACTATCTTGGGATGATCGCCCTGAAAACCGGAGCGTTGATAAGGTGCAGCATGGCCGCCGGGGCCTGCATAGGGTCCGGAGACCCGGCCACGGTGCGGGCCTTCAGCCGGAGCGGAGCACGATTGGGGCGAGCGTTCCAAATCAGGGATGATGTGCTGGGAATATGGGGAGAGGAAGAGACCACGGGTAAGGCCGTAGGGGCGGATATCCTGCGCAAGAAGAAGTCCTACCCGCTGGCCTACGCCCTAGACAACGCATCGTTTGGCGCACGGGAAAGGCTTGCCAACGCACTGCAGAAGACGGAACTGTTGCGCAGCGACGTAGACGAGGTCTTGGACATTTTGGATGAAGTGGGTGCACAAGGAGCAGCCCAAGAGTTAGTCTCTAATAATGCAGAGCAGGCTGTGGACGAGTTGGAGAGTGTCGATCTGCCGTCGTGGGCACGGGGCGAGTTCCGGCAACTCGTCGACTTCCTCACAAGCCGGGACTACTGATTGCAAAATCTGATGAAAGTTCAACGAAAGAGGGAAAATGCCTAAAGCCAAAAGGCCAATGGAGATGTCCTACCGGCTTGCGGGCTACATTCTGAAGAACCGCCTGCGGGGCCGGTCCCGCTTTCCGCTGGTGACGATGCTGGAACCGCTGGAGATGTGCAACCTCTCCTGCATCGGCTGTGGTCGTATCCATGAGTACAAGCCGGTAATGGACCGCATGATGTCTACGGAAGATGCTGTGGCCGCGGTGGAGGCGTCGGGTGCCCCGATTGTGTCCATCGCAGGCGGTGAGCCTACGATTCACCCCAAGATTCACGAAATCATCGGCGAACTAGTCGATAGAAAATATTTCGTGTATTGCTGCACCAACGGCATCCTGCTGGAACGGGTGCTGAAGAAGGTGCCGCCTTCCAAGTATCTCTGTTGGGTCGTGCACATGGACGGGATGGAGGCTAGGCACGACGAATCGGTTGCCCGGGCCGGAGTCTTCAAGAAGGCGATAGGGGCCATTGAGACTGCTCTGGATGGCGGGTACCGTGTGTGCAGCAACACCACCCTGTTCCGGGGTAGCGATGTGGAGGATGTGCACGCGCTCTTCCAGACTATGTCGGATATGGGCATTGAGGGCTCGATGGTGTCGCCCGGCTATGATTTCGAGGACGCTCCCGACCAAGAGTTGTTTTTGACGAAACAGGAGTCGCGGGCTGTCTTTCAGCAGGTGTTGGACAAGGAACGAATCAAGGACTTTCGTTTGTACAACAACCCGTTGTATCTGGACTTCCTGCGGGGAAAGCGAGACTATCAGTGCACAGCTTGGTCCAACCCTACCTATACCGTGATGGGTTGGCGCGAACCCTGCTATCCGTTGGCTGACCGCCATACCGACAACATAGAGGATCTCTACAAGGAGGAACTCTGGGACAACTATGGGGTGGGCAAGGACCGTCGCTGCGCCAACTGCATGATGCACTGCGGATTCGAGTCGGCCACCATTTTCCAAGCCATATCGTCACCCAAGGACTGGGTGACTTTGGTAAAGTCGGGCGCGGCCCATAAGTCGGGTATCACGGCAGCCTGAGATGTCGTCGGAGCGCACCTTCATACCAAGCGGCGAGATGCGCGACCATGAGGTCTATCCTCATGATGGAGCGTTGCCCGACTTGGTCGCGGCGATGACAATCGAACGGACAGGCATTGAGAAGACTCTGAGGCATCAGAATTCGTCCCCGCCCCTCACTGTCAGGAAACTGAGTGTTGGGCATCAGGCGGGGACTGAATGGGCCGCGTCGCTTAAGGGCAGGGCTGCTCCGTCGGCTCTGGTCTCAATGGGCTTCGCTGGCGGACTCCAAGAGGCCTGCAAGTTAGGTCACGTCATCCTGTCCCAGACGCTGCTGGCGGAACACGAAACTGGGGTTCTCCATGGAGACCCCTATCTGCTGGAAACGGCAGCCCAAGGGTGCCGACAGGCTGGCATACGGTACCACATGGGGCCCTCCCTAACGGTGCTGAGGCCCGCGTTGAAGTCCAAGGAAAAAGAAGGCGTCGGCGTCCGGACCGGGTCTCTCTCTTGTGCGATGGAAGACTACTGGCTGGCCAAGGAGGCCAAGGAGGCAGAGGTCCCCTTCCTTTCGGCGAGGGTGGTTCTCGACGAGGTGTCGCAGGACTTGCCTGCATTGGTTGGAAAGCTGGCTTTCACCGAAGGGGTGGGCAAAGCTTTGCTGCTGTTGGGTCAAGTGTGGCGCCTTCCTCCATTAGTGGGCTTGGCATTCCAAGCCATACGTGCGCAAAAGTGTTTGGGCGCCTTTGCCGCGGCTTTCTGCTCGGCACTACTTCCGGCGACGATGCCGCAATCAACGCTATCCACTGGGAGCGCCAGCTAATGGTAGTTCATCATGCAATGCGCGGGGAGCGGGTGTGTCAGGGCGTGGCTGATGCAATCGAAAAATCTCAGGGGTACCTACTGGACGAACAGTACGACGAGGGGTACTGGTGGGGGGAACTGGAGTCGAACCCGACCATGGAGGCCGAATACCTCCTAATGACCTATTTTCTAGACCAAGTTGACCCCGAGCGGTGGCGAAAGCTGATGAACCAGATTCTCAGGTGTCAACGGGAGGATGGGTCTTGGGGCCAGTACTATCAAGCCCCCGGTGACGTGAGCACCTCTGTGGAGTGTTACTTCGCTCTCAAACTGGGGGGAGTGTCGCCGGAGCGCGAAGAGATGCGACGAGCAAGGGACTTCATACTGTCTCGGGGCGGGGTTCCCGCTACCCGCATCTTCACCAAGATATGGCTGAGTCTGTTTGAACAGTGGGACTGGCGCGGCACTCCCGTGATGCCTCCGGAACTAATCTTTCTTCCCAAATGGTTCCCGGTAAACATCTACGAGTTCTCCAGTTGGGCGCGGGCCACCATAGTTCCCATGATGATCATCTTGAGCCAGAGGCCGAGCAAAAAGGTGCCAGCCGAGGCTGCCATAGACGAACTCTTCCCAGTGCCCAAGGACCAAGTCGACTATTCTCTGACGAAGCCGCGAGGCACCTTGGGCTGGGCCCCTGCCCTCTACTGGCTGGACCGCCTGTTGCGCATATACGAGTCTCTGCCCATCAAGCCCGCTCGGAACATAGCCGTGCGGCGCTCGGCCCAATGGGTGCTGGAACACCAAGAGGCCGACGGGTCATGGGGCGGAATCCAGCCTCCCTGGGTCTATTCGCTCATCGCCCTCAAGCACTTGGGCTACACAAATGAGCACCCTGCCATACGGAAGGGCCTCGACGGGTTCGAAGCCTTTACCATAGACGACGTGGACGCTTGCCGTGTGCAAGCCTGCATATCTCCCGTCTGGGATACGTGCCTTGTGCTGCTGGCACTACAGGAATCAGACTTGGGCGATGGCCATGCGGCCACGGACAAAGCTACGCGATGGCTCATTGGCAAGCAGATACGCAGGGGCGGCGACTGGCAGGTGAAGAACCCAAGGGCGGAACCGGGAGGATGGGCCTTCGAGTTCCACAACGACCTCTACCCCGATATCGATGACGCTGCCGAGGTGCTCATCGCCCTGAATAACGCCACTCTTTCAGGCATGGAGGACGTCCAGAGACAGGACGCAATCCGCTTGGGCGTGGACTGGGTGCTCAGCATGCAGAGCAAAGAAGGCGGTTGGGCTGCCTTCGACAAGGACAATACGAGGAGCTTGATAGCTCAGATACCCTTCGCTGATTTCGGGGAGACGCTGGATCCTCCCAGTGCTGACGTCACTGCCCATGTACTGGAGATGCTCGGCAAGCTGGGCTATACCAGAGACCATCCTGCGGTGGACCGGGGCTGCAAATTCCTGCTGAAAGAGCAGGAGGACGAGGGGCCTTGGTTTGGCAGATGGGGCGTCAATTACATCTACGGCACCAGTGCGGTCCTTATGGCTATGGAAGCCATCGGCGAGGACATGAGCGAACCATACATCCGGAAAGCAGTGGACTGGCTGCTGGAGAAGCAGAACGATGACGGGGGCTGGGGAGAGACGTGCGGCTCATACGTCGACTTCTCGATGGCCGGGATTGGCCCGAGCACACCATCCCAGACTGCTTGGGCCCTTTTGGGTCTGTTGGCTGCCGGAGAACAATACCACCCAGCCACAGCACGGGGCGGCGAATACCTAGTGCAGTCCCAACAGGATGACGGGTCGTGGGACGAGCCCTACTACACAGGAACGGGATTCCCCGGCTACGGCATAGGCAGGAAACCCGAAAGGCTGCCCAGCGAAGGCCAACGCGGCCATCAGGGTCTGGATATGCCGGCCGGGTTCATGATCAATTACCACATGTACAGAAATTGTTGGCCTCTTATGGCCTTGGGTCGCTATAGGCGTCTAACGGCCCTGACCACACCAGGCCCGGAGGAGCATGTCCGATGACGCAGAAGACGGCGCACAGCACTATGGCAATGCCCAATGCCCCTGAGTGCATCAGTCGCAGTGATGGGGCTCTGAAAACCCGCGCCTATCTTATGCGCGTCGCAGCCCAGAAACCCACGGAGTTCATAGACATTACAGGGCAGGTGAGAGCCTGTGTGGACGAGGCCGACCTTTCCAATGGCACGGTCACCGTCTATTCGCGCCATACGACGGCAGCGGTCAAGATAAATGAGAACGAACCCCTGCTCCTGCAGGACATGGAAGACTTCCTAGAGCGGATGGCCCCCCGTTTCGCCGATTATCGCCACAACGACTTCACCATCCGCACAGTAAACATGACCGAAGACGAGTGCCCCAATGGGCACGCCCATTGCCAGTCCCTCCTCTTGGGCACCAGTGAGACCATACCGCTGATCGACGGCCAACTTCAGTTGGGCCGTTGGCAAAGCGTATTCCTCATTGAACTCGACCACCCGCGACCTCGCGAAGTGGTAGTGCAGGTGATGGGGGAATAACCGGCAGGGATCCTTCGCGACGGCGTCATCCCGAGCCTGAAGGGCGATCCGTTGTGTCGCAAGTGACCCTAGTGCGTAAGGACGTAGACCAAGCATACGAATGGTGTCGCGACCTCACCCGCCGCGAGGCCAAGAACTTCTACTACGCCTTCATCACACTGCCGCCTGCCAAGCGCAGGGCTATCTATGCAACCTATGCTTTCTGCCGGTTGTGCGATGATGCGGCGGATGAGGATGACCCGCTACACAGGAAGCTGGAACTATTGCATGGGCTTCGGCAGCAGCTTG
Source organism: Dehalococcoidia bacterium (assembly GCA_965204245.1). Lineage (GTDB taxonomy): Bacteria > Chloroflexota > Dehalococcoidia > Lucifugimonadales > JAAXIE01 > JAAXIE01. The sequence goes on along the minus strand of CBDBED010000002.1, from coordinate 80,496 downwards.
ATAGCACGTTCTCAAACCAGCCATTAGCCGACGGGGGCTTGGGACCCGTCTTTCAAGCCCTGGCTCATTCATCAGCAACCTATGGCATTGACCAAGGACTATTCCAGGACATCATCACAGGGGTGGAAAGCGACCTCACCGCCACGAGGTATCAAGACTTTGAGGAACTGCGTACTTACTGCTACCATGTGGCATCGGCGGTGGGCCTGATTTGCATTGAGATATTCGGTTACACCGACCCGCGGGCCCACGGGTACGCCATTGACTTGGGCCTGGCGATGCAGCTTACCAACATAGTCCGGGATGTGAAGGAGGACCTAGGCCGCAACCGGGTGTACCTGCCTCAAGAAGACTTGGACAGGTTCGGATATAGCGAAGATAGGCTTTTTGCCGGAGAAATCGATGACTCCTTCCGGGAGTTGATGAGATTCCAGGTGGAACGAGCCCGCAGCTATTTCCGGTCCGGCCTTCGTTTGCTGCCCCTGCTTCCCCCCCGGGCCCGTCCCTGTCCTGCCGTGATGGCCAAGATATACATGAGGATTTTGGACCGGGCCGAGGCCTCCAGTTTCAACGTCTTGAATGGCAGACCATCGCTGTCCAAGCGAGAAAAACTGTTCGTCATGGCGCAGGTGTGGATGCAGGCCCTGCTCCCGTCGCGCCTTTCTTCGCCGCGGCGTTGACTGCCAACGGCACCTTGCGACGCGCTTTCTCCTTCCACGGCATAGCAACGCGCCTTAGGTCGGCCTTGCCATGACTGAATATCTGCTTGGCTTGGATGTGGGGACCAGTTCCATGTGTTGCGTGCTCACTGACACATCGTTGCGTCCCGTCTCCATCTCCCACGCACCCATGTCCTACTACACGCCACCCAACTCCTCCTCCATCACTTGGGAGTTCGAGGACAAGGCACTGCTGGATGCAGCAGGCGACCTCGTGGCTGAGACCATTCGTCAACATGGCACATCGCCTCGACAAGTAGCGGGGGTGGGCATAACCAGCCAGAGGCAGGCAGTAGTATTGCTGGACTCTGCGAGGGAACCCCTCTTGTGCAGCCCCAACTTCGATATGCGGGGAGCCTTCCAAGGGGCCGCCATTGATGATCGGTGCGGTGACCAAGTATATGAAATGAGCGGCCATTTCCCCGCCCTTGTTCTGGCGCCCTCCCGCATCCACTGGCTCCGGGATGCCCATCCCGACCTCTATGATAGACTGGAAACTGTGCTTCCTCTGGCTTCATGGCTGGCCTGCGAACTTACGGGGGCTCGCGCGTCCGAACCTGCCATTGATGCCGAGGCCGGGCTGCTGGACGTGCCACTGCGCTCCAGGTCTCCGATGTTGGAGGAGGCATTGGGACTGGAGAGTTCGTGGTTGCCCCCGCTGTGCCCTGCGGGGGCCATGCTGGGGGGAGTCAAGGATGGGATAGAGGAAAGATGGGGGCTGGCTAAAGGCACCCCTGTATCCATCGCTGGGCCGGACACTCAGTGCGCCCTGTTAGGTGTAGGAGCCATTGAGGCGGGACAACAGGTAGCTGTTCTGGGCTGGAGCGGCACCTTACAGCAGGTGGGTACTAAGCCACACTTCGACACAAACAAGCGCACGTGGGCTGGGCTTCATACCGTCGAAGGCAAGTGGGTAACCGAGGCGAACTTGGGAGATTTGGGGCAAGAGTACCAGTGGTTGAGAGACTTGGTGCTGGGGAACGGCCTTGCGCCTGAGACGGCCGACAAGATGGCGGCCGGGTTGGAAGCAGGTGCCGAAGGGGTAATGGTCAAGCTGGGCGGAGGACATGAGACCGCGCCCAAGGCCGGCCTGACCGCTGGAGGTCTCATCATTCCTGTTCCCCTTACGTTCCAGAAGGCGAGTCCGGGCCACATTATGAGGGCGGCATTGGAGAGCATCGCCTTCACCATCAAGGCTAACCGCGCCACCTTACGAGAGGTAGCCGGACCCTCCCATGCAGTCGTTCATGCCGCAGGTGGGATGGCCTCCAGCCCAGTCCTGATGCAGATATTGGCCGATGTCACTGGCACCCCGGTGCAGTGCAGCAGTTTCCCCGAGTCAACAGCACGAGGAGCGGCGGCGGCCGGCGCGGTAGCTGCCGGTCTGTTCGGCAGTCTGCCTGAGGCCATTGACAGCCGGGACGATCTCCCTGTCACCTATTGCCCCGACCCATCCGTATCTGCGGACTACGAGTTCCACTACGAACGCTGGATGCAGATGGCCAAGAGCCTGCTCAATATCCTTTGAGGATCAGCGTCCCACCTTCCCCGTCGTTTGACACATGGTGTTAGCCTTATAGTGATAGTTATGTAGAAGTTGGCAGCAGTGGTGGAGCGCGACAAACTGGGGGCGCACGGAACCCTAGCTCCATCCGGAGGCACTTAATGGTAACGATACCCGGCTTCGTCTTGCGCCGCATCTACGTCAGGGGAAGCCTGCACAACACTCCGGAAGGATTCGAGTTCAGCTTGTGTAACAGGATCGCTTCAGGTTATGCCCGGCGGCTATTGCCCATCTCCATCAACGGCCAGCCTGCCGATATTGCGCGTTGCCACTTCTACGCCGACGACGTTCGACACAGCTTCCGGGAAGTTACTAGCGACACCCTTTTCTCCCTTGCCGTGAACAAGACCACCGTGATAACGGTCGAGGGCCGCCGTCTGGAACCCGGCCCGCAGACTATAGGCATGGCTTTCGATGTGCCAGGTTTGGGAGTTCTGAAGTTCGACTTCACCGACGTGGTGGCGAATGGCTGACCGACCAAGGGGTGTGGCAGTCACCGGAGCAGCAGGTTATGTCGGCTCGCGACTGATCGAGCGCTTGGCCGAAGCGGAAGAACTGGAAACGATCCTGGCAATCGACAACAAACCCTTGCGCCGACCGGTGCACAATATTAAAGCCGCCCGGTTGGATGTTAGGCAGCCGTTAGATGGGCTGCTGCACGAACAGCGGATAGACACTGTAGTTCACCTAGCCTTTGATTACCCTCAGCTCCCGGACCATGGCGATCCTGGGGTGGTCCCGCCCAATAACCTGGACGCCCTGCGTAGCGTTCTGAATTCATGCAGGCTGGCGCGAGTGGCAAACTTTGTCCACCTCAGCAGTCACGCCGTGTACAGTCCTTGGCGCGAGAACCCAGTCCCCATCATGGAAGACCAGCCTCTCAAGCCCCTGAAGGACTTCCCCTATGCTTTGGACAAAGCTCGTAGCGAGGAACTGATTGCCCAATTTGTCGCCACAACTCCCCAAGTAGGTGTTACCATCTTGCGTTCCTGCGTCGTTCTGGGCCCCACTGCCGGCAACAGGGCAGCTTCCGCACTATTCAAGAAGGTGCTGTTGGGGGTGTGGCGTGAAGATCCGCCTTGGCAGTTCATCCATGATGACGACTTGGCTTCAGCCCTTGTCCTAGCGGTTATCCAGCGGAGACCGGGAACATACAATGTGGCGGGTTACGGCGTAGTGCCCTTCTCTGAGGTGGCTCGCAGCACAGGGGCCAAGCTGCTGAAGTTAAGCCCCAACCTCGCATACATTGCGACACATCTCAGCTGGAAGTTGGGCATCCAGAAAGAGGCCCCGGCCCGCGGTCTAGACTTCGTCCGCTATCCCATTGTGCTAAGCACCGGCAGGGCGCGCAGGGAAATGGGCTTCCGTCCCCAATACTCTTCACGTGAAGCATTGTCAGAGTTCATATCGGGCACAATGGGGTGATGATGAGCGATGCCACAGCCAACAGGCCCTCGGTGGTCATAGATTGCGACCCCGGCACTGATGACGCTGTGGCTCTTCTAATGGCTTTGGGCACCGACGCTTGGCGAGTCCAAGCACTTACCATCGTCGGTGGCAACGTGGAGCTTTCCCGCGGGACCCGTAACACCCTAGCCATTCTGGAGCATGTGGGGCGCACCGAAATACCTGTAGTTCGTGGGGCATCCAGGCCCCTATCCGGGCGATACGAGTATGCTTACGGGTTTCATGGCCCCGGCGGCATGGCCAACACCCGACTGCCCAAGCCACAGGCCGCGCCCGCTCAAGGCGATGCCGTGGAATATCTGGCAAATCAGCTTTCAACCAATGACCCGCCCAGAGCGATCGCCGTCGGCCCGCTGACCAACATCGCCCGACTACTGGCCCGCCATCCCACCGTGACCAGCGCCTTGGGGGATCTTGTGGTAATGGGCGGAGCGGTGGGCGTACCGGATACGGTTCTACCCCACGGCTCGGAGTTCAACTTTCGCGGCGATCCCCTTGCAGCCCACAACGTCTTCGCCTCCGGCGTTCCCGTCACTCTCGTGCATCTTGGCGCATGCCTGCAAGTGGGGCTCGGTCGCGAGGACATGCCTCGACTTGCAGCCTGCGGCCCGTTGGGTCGCCTCGCTGGCCGCATCGTCTCCAACTGGTTCCGGGTCCACCCCGACCGGGACATCTACCACCTTCCCGACCCTCTGGCCATAGCCGTCGCAATCGACCCCACGGTCGCAAAGCTGCAGCCTACGCGCCTCAAGGTACGAGTGGAAGGCGGGAGCCGCTTGGGTGAGACGATCCCAGATCCCGAAGGCCATGAGGTGCTGCTCGTAACCGAGGTGGACCAAGAGCGCTATTATCGCCTGTTGTATCGATGTCTCGGTGAAGGACGTGATTAGCTTCAGGCCCTTGCCTAATTGAGACCACCTATAAAGTCGACTTTGTTGGTCAACAATTATTGACACCCTAGGGGCCCATTGATAGAATTCGCCGTTGGACACTGCCCCATTTCTCCTATGCAATAGCTGGCGCAGTACCGAACAGAACTGACTCCGGGATGCTTCATTCTGCCCAAGGAGACGGTGGATGACCACGGGAAACTCCGCGTTACGGGAAATCGCGGACCAAGACTACAAGTACGGTTTCGTCACCGACATCGAGGCGGAAACCGCTCCCCGGGGTCTCGACGAGGACATTATCCGCTGGATCTCCTCCAAGAAGGATGAGCCGGAGTGGATGCTTGAGTGGCGCTTGAAAGCCTACCGCTACTGGCGCAGCCAAGCCGACCAGAAGCAGGTGCCCGGCTGGGCCAACGTCCACTATCCCGAAATCGACTTTCAAGACATGCATTACTGGTCCGCCCCCAAGCCGAAGGCGCAGTTGCAGAGCCTAGACGAAGTCGACGAGGAACTCCTCCGTACCTTCGACAAGCTGGGCATCCCCTTGGAGGAGCAGAAGCGCTTAGCTGGCGTTGCCGTCGATGCCATCTTCGACAGCGTCTCCATCGCCACCACCTTCCAGGAGACCCTTTCCAAGCACGGCGTCATCTTCTGTCCCATGTCCGAGGCCATACGAGAGCACCCTGATCTGGTGCAGAAATACCTCGGGTCGGTTGTTCCCTATGCCGACAACTTCTACGCCGCACTGAACTCTGCTGTTTACTCAGAGGGCTCCTTCTGCTACGTACCCAAGGGCGTGCGTTGCCCGCTTGAGCTTTCCACCTACTTCCGGATAAACACCGCCGAGGCAGGCCAGTTCGAGCGCACTCTCATCATCGCCGATGAAGGGAGCTACGTCAGCTATTTGGAAGGATGCAGCGCACCCATGCGGGACACCAACCAGTTGCATGCTGCGGTGGTGGAACTGGTGGCCCTCGACAACGCTGAAATCAAGTACTCCACCATCCAGAACTGGTATCCCGGAGACGAGGACGGCAAGGGCGGCATCTACAACTTCGTAACCAAGCGGGGACGATGCCAAGGCCGGGCCTCCAAGATATCCTGGACTCAGGTGGAGACAGGGTCTTCCATCACTTGGAAATACCCTAGTTGCATACTCCAGGGTGACGACTCCGTTGGCGAGTTCTACTCCGTTGCTCTCACAAAGGGACGCCAGCAGGCCGACACCGGCACCAAGATGGTGCACATGGGCAAGAACACCCGCAGCACCATAGTCTCCAAGGGCATCGCTGCGGGCCATGGACAGAACACATACCGCGGGCTGGTCCGCATCATGCCCCGCGCCGACAACGCCAAGAACTTCACCCAATGTGACTCTCTTCTGATTGGCGACAAGTGCGGCGCCCATACCACCCCCTACGTGGAAGTGCGCAACAACACCGCCGATGTGGAGCACGAGGCTTTCACTTCCAAGGTGAGCGAGGACCAGCTCTTCTACTGTCAGCAACGCGGCCTCTCCTCGGAGGAAGCCCACTCCATGATTATCAACGGCTTCTGCCGCGAGGTCTTCCGCAAGCTGCCCTTGGAGTTCTCCGTGGAAGCCACTAGGTTATTGGAGTTGAATCTGGAGGGTACGGTAGGCTAGGAATGAACCGCTCGCTCTGTCCAGCCGGACAAGGTGCGCGCCCCATCCATGATGAGTCCTGACCTCATACCCCCGCTTGATTGCACCAAGAGGAACGTAAATGCTCGAAGTTCGCAACCTTCATGCCAGCATTGGCGACATCGACATACTCCGCGGCTTGAATCTCCAAGTGGAGGCTGGCCAAATACACGCGGTGATGGGTCCCAACGGCTCGGGCAAAAGCACTTTGGCCAACGTGCTGGCAGGCAACCCACAATACACCGTGACCCAAGGTGAAATACTGTTCCAAGGACAGGACCTGCTGGCCATGCCGCCGGAAGACCGGGCGCGGGCTGGTGTCTTCCTCTCCTTCCAGCACCCCGTGGAAATTTCAGGAGTGCGTCTCGACCACTTCATGCGTGGCGCATACAACGCCATACGCAAAAGCCGCGATGAAGAGGAGATGGATGTACTGAAGTTCGACCGCATGCTCCAGCGCACCCTCAAGATCGTAGACGTAGACCCTCCCATGGTTAAGCGATACGTCAACGAGGGCTTCTCCGGTGGCGAGAAGAAGCGGGCCGAGGTATTGCAGATGGCAGTACTGGAGCCCACGTTGGCCGTCTTGGACGAGCCCGACTCCGGCTTGGACGTCGACGCCCTCCGCATCGTAGCCGAGGGCATCAATCAATTGAGACGCCCCGACAACGCCCTGATTCTCATCACCCACTACCAACGCATATTGAACTATCTCGAGCCTGACGCCGTGCATGTACTAATGGACGGGCAGCTCGTGAGATCCGGGGGCAGCGAGTTGGCCTTGGAGGTGGAGTCCAAGGGCTACGACCGCATCGACGAATGGGCCCCCACTCCCCAAAGCGGAGCCTGAAGACCAACCCATGACCATCCAACAGGCTGCCCCTCCGCAACAACAATATGTCGAACTTTTTGAGGCCCGCGAGTCAGGCTTATCTCATCAGCCTGACTGGCTGCGGGAGTTGCGACATGGGGCGATAGGCCAGTTCTCGCAGTTGGGGTTCCCCACTGCCCGCCGTGGCAACGAGGAGTGGAAGTACACCGATGTGCGCCCAATCGCCGAGGCCTCCCCAATGCCTGTGACGGCCCCGGGCGCATCCGAAGCATCGTTGCCCACTGACCGCTTGGGACTGTCAAATCATCTGGTGTTCATCGACGGCTTCTATGCCGAGGGGCTGTCCTCCACCGTGGGGTTGCCCAGAGGCATCGAGGTGGGCAACCTCTCAGACGCCTTGTCCGTAGACGGCCACATCGTACAGCAACATCTCTCCCGCCACGCCAACTTCCAGGAACACGCCTTCACCGCCCTAAACACCGCCTTCTTGGGCGAAGGGGCCTATGTGTATGTGCCCGATGGCGTGTCAGTAGCCGAGCCGGTGCTCCTGCATTTCCTGATCACGACGGACCACTCTGATGCACTGATGCAGCCACGTGTGCTGCTCGTGACGGGGCGTCAGTCCGAAATCAAGCTCGTGCAGTACTTCGAAGGCCTGCAGCGAGGCCGGTACCTGAACAACGCGGTAACCGAAGTGGTCCTTGGCGACGCCTCGCTGGTGCAACTCTACCGCGTACAGCGGGACAGCATCGATTCCTTCCATGTCCACACCACTGAAGTCGATATGGGCCGCGATAGCTCCTTCACTTCAATAGCCTTCGACTTGGGCGGTGCCATAGTCCGCAACAACCTTAACGTGGGACTGAAGGGCAACGGCTCGTCCTGCACACTGAATGGCTTGTACCTAGCATCCGGCAACCAACACATAGACAACCAAGTGTTGGTGGACCACCAAGTCTCCCACACCACAACGCGACAGCTATACAAGGGCATCCTCGACGGTCAGTCGCGCACTGCCTTCCACGGCGGTATCACGGTGCGGCCCGATGCCCAGAAGGTGGACGCCCAGCAACAGGACCGCAACCTGCTGCTCTCCGACCAAGCCGAGGCCGACGCCAAGCCTGCCTTCTGGATTTACGCCGACGATGTGCGCTGCGCCCACGGAGCAACCTGCGGCAAGCTGGACGAGATGGCCATGTTCTATCTCCGCAGCCGCGGCTTGGACGAACGGGAAGCCCGTACCATGCTGACCCAAGGCTTTGCCAACGAAGTGGTCAGCACCATACCCAACGAACCCCTGAAGGAGACCTTGGGAAACCTGGTGCTGAAACGCCTCAGCCAAATGGTTGAGGCCGGACAATAGCGCCAAGGCATACCGTACGGAGGGAAGATTCGATGGCTGTGAGGTATATCAGGGTCGGTTCCATCGACCAACTGCCCCCGGGGAAAGTGAAGGGCGTAAGGCCCTGGCCCGGTTACCGGATGGCCATTTGCAACGTGGAGGGCACGGTCTACGCCGTGGATGACGTCTGCACCCACGCCGGAGGCATCATGCACTACGGCGACATGGTGCGCGATGAGCTTGTATGCCCGGTGCACTTGGCATATTTCAATGTGAAGACCGGTGAGTTGACCGAAGGCCCCAAGTGCGACGCCATCCGCACCTACCCGGTGCGAATGGACGGCGACCACATCGAAGTAGGCATTGAGGAGTAACAGCACGGCAGTTTGGACCGTGGCTGAAGAGGTGTTATGAAGGACGCACGCTCCATAAAAGAGGACTTTCCCGTCCTTGCCAAGGAGGTCTATGGCAAGCGGCTCATCTACCTCGACAATGCCGCCACTTCCCAGAAGCCGCGCAGTGTAATTCAGGCCCTAGTGGACTACTACGAGGGGTACAACGCCAATGTCCACCGGGGTGTCCACGCCCTGAGCATGGAAGCGACCGAGCGTTATGAAGGCGCCCGCGAAAAGATATCCACCTTCATTGGCTCCCCCAGCAGTGAAAACGTCATCTTCACCCGCAACACCACCGAAGGTATCAACCTCGTCGCCAACACTTGGGCCCTAGCCAACATCGGCCCCGGCGACGAGATACTCCTGACCGAGATGGAGCACCACAGCAATCTCGTCCCATGGCAGAAGCTGGCTCGCGAAAAGGGCGCCAAGCTCCGTTTCATCCCCGTGGCGTCGGACGGCACTCTGGATCTTTCCGAGTTGGACCAACTGCTCAACCACCAGACCAAGCTCCTCTCTTTGGCGCAGATGTCCAATGTCCTCGGCACAATCAACCCAGTGAAGGAGTTGGCGGCCAAGGCCCATGCCCTAGGAGCCGCTGTGCTAGTCGATGGCGCTCAGAGCGTCCCCCACATGGCCTTGGACGTACAGGACTTGGACTGCGACTTCATGGCCTTCTCGGGCCACAAGATGCTGGGACCCACCGGCATCGGCGTGCTGTACGTCAAGGACTCCCTTCTGCAGCAGATGGAGCCCTTCTTGCGTGGCGGAGAAATGGTGAAGGACGTGCAACTGGAAGATGCCAGTTGGAACGACCTCCCTATGAGGTTCGAGGCTGGCACGCCCAACATCGGCGACACCATCGCCTTGGGGGCAGCCGTCGACTACCTGCAGGAACTGGGCATGGAGAACGTGCAGGCCCATGAACACCAGTTGACGGCCTATGCGCTGGAAGCCATGGCCGAACTCAAAGAGGAACTGGAATTCTACGGCACTGAAGATCTATCAGTGCGAGGCGGCATCGTCTCGTTTTACGCCCCGGAGGTGCATCCCCACGACTTGGGTACCATGCTGGACCGCGATGGCATAGCCATTCGCGCAGGACACCACTGCGCCATCCCCTTGGTGAGGGGCAAGTTGAACGTCCCGGCTACAGCCCGCGCCAGCTTCTACATCTACAATAGCGAGGAAGATGTGGACGCATTGGTGGAGAGCCTGAAGAGGGCGTTGACCTACTTCAGGCGGAGTTGATAAGGTTGGGCTGCTGTGCTGACGGAACCATTCGATTTCAGTGAATTGGACGACCTCTATCGAGAGGTAATCCTGGACCATTACCGTAGCCCCAGAAACCGCCAGACTCTGGAGGCCCCAGACATAGAGACCCGTGGATTTAACCCGTTCTGCGGGGATGAAGTCGTCCTGCAACTGAAGCTGGATGACGCGGGACTCATCGGAGATATCAGTCAGGGCGGCTACGGGTGTTCCATCAGCCTGGCCTCAGCTTCCATCCTCTCCGACCTCCTGAGGGGCAAGACCTTGGAAGAGGGCGAACAGCTCTCCGGGGCCTTCCGGGAGATGATGCGTGGCGACGAGTTAAGCGACGAGCAGCTTGATGCCATGGGTGACCTGGAGGCTTTGCAGGGAGTCCGCAAGTTCCCTATACGCATCAAGTGCGCCCTTCTGCCTTGGGCTGCCCTTGATGACGGAGTCGCCGAATATCGCTCCCGTTGCGCTGATGGCTAACAGCCCTAGGCCGCAAGCTCACCAGGACCAGAGCGATTATCCTATACCTACCATGACCAGCCCTTTTGTATGGCAATAGCCAATCGGCAAAAAGTCAGTTGCTTTTTAGCTGGGTCCAAATGCGGGGGGAGGCAGTGTTCTGCCATAGAGGCACCACCAGCGGGATACAGAAGAGCTTCCTCTACATCCACCAGCCTCCATGCTCGCTAGACTGAATTACAACGTCCATACCCTTCGCGGAGACGTCTTCGGCGGCATCACGTCGGCAGTCGTCGGCCTTCCGGTAGCCCTAGCCTTTGGCAGCGCCGCCGGCTTATCTCCCCTAGCCGGTATCTACGGGGCCATCGCCGTTGGTTTCTTTACCGCTGTCTTCAGCGGCACCCGTTCCCAGATATCCGGTCCTACGGGATCAATGACCGTGGCCATGGCGGTTATCGTCACAAGCTACGCCGATAACATCGCCGCCGCCTTCACCATCGTCATCATGGCGGGCTTGATACAGATATGCATTGGTCTGCTAAGAATCGGGCGTTATGTTGCCTATACCCCCTACTCGGTCATCTCCGGGTTCATGACCGGTGTCGGCATCATTATCATCGTAGTGCAGACCCGTCCCTTCATAGGGGGCCATGTCATCACGGGGGGGCCGGTCGAATCCATGCGACAAATCCCCGAATTGTTTAGCCACTTCGATACAGGGGCTATCACCATTGCAGCCGTAACCCTTGCGGTGGCCGTCCTCTGGCCAAGCAAGTTCTCCAAGTATCTTCCTGCCACCCTCGCATCCTTGGTGGTCGGAATACTATTGGGCGTTCTCTGGCTCACCAATGCGCCGACCATCGGGGAAATTCCGAGAGCCCTGCCTGAAATTCATTGGCCCGATATGCACTGGGGCATCCTGCTTCGGGCAATCGAGCCCGCCCTTGTCATCGCCTTGGTGGGGTCCATCGACACTCTTCTCACCTCACTTGTAGCCGACTCCATGACCCGCAGCCGACACAATCCTGACCGGGAGTTGCTGGGACAAGGCATTGGGAACGTCATCACAGGCTTCATCGGAGGACTGCCCGGCTCAGGAGCCACCCCAAGCACTGTCGCTAACATACGGGCTGGTGGGTGGACCCCTGTAGCGGGCATCCTGTGCGTTGTCATTCTGGTGGTAACGGTCCTCCAGTTCGGCGACTTGGTTGGCAAGATTCCCAATGCCGTCCTCGCAGGCATCCTGATCAAGGTGGGCTTGGACACCATCGACTGGCGTTTCGTATCTCGGATGCACCGGGTCCAGCGGGCTCACCTCTTGGTGATGCTGCTAACTCTGGGTCTGACTGTGTTCCTCGACTTGGTAACCGCCGTTGCCGTCGGTATCATCACTTCCGCTGTCACCAGTGCGCGTCAATTCGAGCGTCTGGAACTGGACAGCGTCATCTCCACGCCTCTGCTGGACTCCCAGTTCCTCACACCTGAAGGGCAAGCCCGATCAAGCCAAGATATCGACCTCGACGACTTCGATATCCCGGAGGATGTCTTTGCCGCTCGCGTTGGCATGGTGGGACTACGCGGTACCTTCTCGGTGGCATCAGCATCCAAGCTGATTAACACCATCAGCGTGGACATTCAGGAGCACGAGGTCGTCATCCTCGACTTTACCGACACCCTCTACGTGGACGACAGCGCCGCCTTGGTGGTGGAACAGCTAATCGATGCCGCCATATCCCAAGATGTCCAGTGCATAGTCATGGGGCTTTCAGGTCTGCCAGCCACCACACTCTCCGCCCTCAACGTCCTCAAGAAAGTCCCCGATGAACATTTTGTTGACAACCTCGACGAGGCAAGGGTGACCGCCCGAGGTCTGTTGAACGTCGATTCCTCCGAAGAGCCTGAGGAGTAGTGCCGGTACCTGCACCTACGGAACAGAGCCTAGAATGCTCTACTGCATCCCCGTACCACCAGTAACTGAAAGCGACTGCCCCGTCATGAAGGCGGACTCATCACTGATGAAAAAGATGGCAGCGCCCACCACATCATCCGCCCCAGCCGTGCGCTTGATGAGTTGCATCTGGGCACGCTGCTCCAGATACCACATCTGATAACCCGGCTCGCTCATCACACCTTCCGTCCCCGTAAGGGCCGGCAGGATGGTGTTCACGCGAATGTGATGTGGCGCCAGCCCCGTGGCAAGGGCGCGGGTGAGGGCCATGATAGCCCCCTTCGAGCTCATATAGGCCGCGTGCTGGGTGGGAGGCGTCAGGAAAGTGGAACTGCTGATGTTCACGATGCTCCCGCCGCCACGCTGCCTCATCGAATGCGAAGCTGCGCGAGCAACTATGAAACTGCCCCATACGTTGATGTTATAAATGCGGTCCCACATCTCCTTAGTGATGTCGGCCAGTTCAATGCGCGGGAAAATGCCGGCGTTGTTCACCAGTCCATCAATGCCACCCAACTGCTGGTCCACGGCATCGCGCATGGCCAACACGGAGGTCTCATCGCTGACGTCAACAGGCACCACAATTGCTCGCCCGCCCTGCTCCTCCACCATGGCCCGCGTCTCATTGGCCGTCTCCTCATTGATGTCAGCCACTGCCACCGTTGCCCCCTCCCGGGCCAGACCCAAGCAGTAAGCGCGCCCAAAGCCCTGCCCGCCTCCCGTGACCAACACAACCTTGCCGTCCAGCCTTGCCATGTTCCGACCTCCCGCGTTCAACCAAAATGACGTGACACCACGCCGGCACTAGATCATTCCGATGCCACCATTGACCGGTATCCCCTGACCGGTCATGAAGGCCGACTCATCACTCAACAGAAACACCGCCGCCCCCACCACGTCCTCAATCTCAGAGCGTCTCTTGATAAGCTGCTTCTGCACTCGCGAATCGAAATACTCCTCCGAGGTGAAGCGCCCTTCCAACACTCCCGGCGTAGGCGTGAGCCCCGGGTATATGAAGTTCACCCGTATCCCGTATGGCGCCAGTCCAGAGGCCAGCACCCTCGAAAGAGCAATCACCGACCCCTTGGACGATATGTAGGCAGCGCTCCCAGGCGAAGGGTTGAAGAACGTGGAACTGGCAATGTTCACTATCGTCCCGCCGCCACGCCTGCGCATCGAATGTGACACCGCCCTAGCCGTGATGAAGCTGCCCCAGACGTTGGTGTTGTAGACGTTGTCCCAAAACTCCTTCGTGACGTCCGGCATCGCCATTGGGGGCATGATTCCCGCATTATTCATCAACCCGTCGATGCCACCGAGGTCCCGGTCAACGGCATCTCGCATCGCAATGACGCTGTCCTCATCCCGCACATCCAACGGATAAGTGAAGGCCCGCCCCCCATTCTCCTCGATGGCAGTGCGGGTGCTCTCGCGGGTAACCTCATCCATCTCCGCAATAGCCACCGTCGCCCCTTCGGCCGCCAAGCGCAGGCAGTAGGCACGCCCAAAGCCGCGCCCGCCGCCCGTCACCACAATCACCTTTCCGTCCAATCTACCCACTGCGCCCTCCTCTACGCCCGATTAACCGTCATCCCGTCCGGGCGGACGCTAGAGCATGCTCCCGCCACCGTTGACCAGCATCGACTGGCCCGTAACGAAGGACGAGTCGTCGCTCAGCAGGAACATCGCAGCCCCAACCGTGTCATCCGCCTGCTCCTGCCTCTTGATGAGTTGCAAGTCCACCCGACTCTGCATGAATTCCTCGCTGAAATCCGGGCTCCCCATAATCCCCGGTGTCGCCGTGAGGCCCGGCAGCACAGTGTTCACCCGGATGCCGTCATTCGCCAACTCCGTGGCCAGAGAGCGCGTCAACGCAATGATCGCCCCCTTGGACGACACATAAGCAGGCTGGTTCGGCGGCGGGCGCAGGAAAGTGCCACTGGAGATGTTCACGATGGCCCCGCCCCCTCGACGCTTCATCGACTCCGCACAAGCTCTCGCAGTGACGAAGCTGCCCCACACATTCACATCATAGATGCGGTCCCAGTGTTCCTTGGTCACGCTGTCGATATCCAGCACCGGGTAGATGCCGGCGTTGTTCACCAAGCCGTCTATCCCGCCCAACTCCCGGTCCACTTGGTCCCGCATGGCCAGCACGCTCGCCTCATCGCTCACATCCGTCTGGATTACCACCGCCTTGCCCCCAAGCTCCTCAATGGCGGCCTGGGTCTGCAGCGCGTTGTCCATATTCACGTCAGCGATCACCACCGTGGCCCCTTCAGCAGCTAGGCCAAGACTGTAGGCGCGTCCGAAGCCGAGGCCCCCGCCTGTTACCACTATGACCTTGTCATCAAACCTTGCCATCCCTTCTGCCTCCATCCATAATTGCAACGAATTCGGATGCCCCATCCGTTAGGAAAGGCCGCGCCACCCGCCCGACTGCTCCCATTACCGGACAGGGCTGTTGCGCGCCATTGTATGAGACCCCCTTAGCTGTGGCAACACGGCAGACCACCTTGGGGCATCGCCATCAACTCAGTCCCACAAAGGAGGCGCGAGAATGGCCAGCGCAGGTCGGGTGCCCGTCGGCATAGCCATGCCACAGTTCTTCCAGGATGGCCCAACTGATATGGACCTTGTCCGCCAGTTCGTCACCCGGGCCGAGGAGCTTGGCTACGAGAGCCTCTGGACCCAGGAGGACATCACCGGTGACGATCCCTCCCTCGAACCTCTCACTCAGCTTAGCTATGTCGCAGCCCTCACCACCCAAGCGCGTCTCGGCGTCTCAGTCATGGTGGCCCCCCTGCGCAACCCTGTGCAGCTAGCCAAGGCCTTGGGCAGCCTCGACCAACTCACCAACGGCCGCCTCACTGTGGGCGTGGGCATCGGAGGCAGGCAGAACATGTACCCCGCCTTCGGCATCACGACCGACCGCCGCGCCCGCCGTTTCGTCGAACTCCTGAACGTTATGAAGGCCCTCTGGATCGAGCCCCTAGCCAACTACCAAGGCCAGTTCTGGCAGTTGGACGATGTCCCCATGGAACCCAAGCCCATACAGAAACCTCATCCCCCTGTCTGGTTCGGTGGTCGCCATCCCGACGCCCTGCGACGAGCCGTCCGCCACGGCGACGGCTGGATGGGCGCCGGTTCCAGCACCACCAACAACTTCCTCGAATGCGTCCAGCAACTGAACACCTTCCTTGAAGAAGCAGGGCGCGACCCTGCCACCTTCCCCATCTCCAAGCGGGTATACCTCGCCGTCGACGACAACGAGCAACGGGCCGAGCAGCGCATCACCACTTGGTTCGACAACCGCTACCACAACGCAGCTCTCGGCGCCCAAGTCTCCGTCTGGGGAAGCTCCGCCAAGGTCGCAGAAGAACTGGGAAGGATAGTGAATGGCGGGGCCGAAATGGTCATGCTGAACCCCATGTTCGACCACATGGAGCACTTGGAGCAGCTTGTCGAAGAGGTCATCCCCAATATCTAGCCCTACATTTACCCGGAAGAGCCAAACCTCAGGAGAACAATCACCATGGTCGACTGGAACGCCCGCAGCCACATAGCTGAAGACATCACTCAAGCAGCGGGAATGACCCCGCTATTGCGCCTTGGCCGCGTGGCCCGCGGGCCTCAGGAGCTATGCGCCAAGCTGGAGTTCATGAACCCCACCTCCAGCCTCAAGGACCGCATCCTCCGCCACATGGTGCAGAGGGCTGAGGAGCGCGGCGACCTCCGCCCCGGCATGACCATCCTCGAAGCCTCCACCGGCAGCACGGGCATCGCCACAGCCATGATTGCTGCCGTCCGCGGCTACCCCGTCGTCATCGTCATGCCCGAAGGAATGAGCGAGGAGCGCAAGGACTGCATGCGAGCCTACGGGGCAGAACTAGTCCTCACCCCCGGGGCCGAGAGCGATGTCGACCTCTGCCTCGAGAAAGTGGAAGAACTGAAGGCCCAGAGCCCCGGGAAATACTGGGAGGCAGCCCAATTCTCCAACAAGGACAACATCGAGGCCCACTACATGACCACGGGCCCCGAAATCTGGGACCAGACCGCCAGGCGTGCCGATGTGTTCGTCGCCTCCCAAGGCAGCGGTGGCACCGTCTCGGGCGTCGGCAAGTACCTCAAGGAACACAATCCCAACGCCCGCATCTACGCCGTAGAGCCTGCCGAGTGCCCCATCCTCTCAGGCGGAGGCTGGGGGCCCCACCAGATAGAGGGCATCGGCGATGGCTTCATCCCCGATAACCTCGACCTCGACTATGTCGACGGTGTGGTGACTGTCTCCTCTCAAGAGTCGATCGAGATGGCCCGACGTCTGGCCCGCGAGGAAGGTGTATTCTGTGGCATCTCTTCCGGCTGCAACGTGGCAGCCGCCAACAAGCTCTCCGCAGCCCTGCCCGACTCCCAAGTCATCGTCACCATGATCAACGACACCGGCATGCGCTACTTCACCACACCTCTGTTCGGACATGAGGCCTTCGCCGACATCCCCGACCGCCCCCACTCTGTCCGTGAGGAAGACACTGCCGAACTGGCCCGCCGCAATCTGCACATTGTCCATTGAGGCCCCAATAGCCATCCGTCGCACCACGGAACACCTCATCCCATATCGTCCATTGAGGATAAACTCGCGTACAATTAGGCTGCTCATCATGCTGAATTTCTCAGAATACACTAGTGTCTAGGAGGATTGAGACCAACAGACGCGCTATTGTCCGACGACTAGAGCGGGAGGGTTGGTTCCTAATTCGACATGGTGGGCGCCACGACATCTATGAACACGACGACGCAAGGGAGTTGCTTCGACTACCCCGTCATTCCGAGTTTTCCCTCGGAGTGGCACGTGGTATAGCAAGACAAGCCGGCTGGCTTTAGGTGGAGGCAATGATGATCCGGTATCCTGCGGTGTTAGACGGCAAGAAGGGCGCATATGGCTTGGTAATTCCCGACATACCTGGGGCCTACGCCATGGGTGCCACCGTGGAAGAGGTCCTAGCAGATGCTGAAGATATGCTGCCTGAGTTCGTTGAGGCGTTGAAAGCGCGCAACGGCTCCATCGCCCCGCCCCGCGACATTGAGAACGTGACACTCGAGCCGGGAGAAACAGTCGTCTACGTCACGCTGCGAGAACCGGATACAAGCATCGGAAAAACCCAACCCTCACACCGCCAACAGCAGTCACCCTAGCGAGGCTCCTCGCCCATTTGCTCGCCCAACTCCGCCATCCTGTCATAGGCGTCTTTCAGTCCCCCCAGTTTCACTCTCTCTGACTACATGAATCCACGGCATGACTCCAGTTACATCTCCCCGAAAGGTCAACCCTTCAGCCGGCGAGAAGTATCCAACAGCCTCGCCATCGCTTGGTCGATGAGCTCCCCCACCGAAGGATCAATGATGGACCCGTCTGCTGCAATCACCTGGTCCACATGGGGCAGCAGCACACGGGGAGTCACCATCACCCAACCTCCCTCCGCCTCCAAGCTGGAGGTAAGGTGCTCCGCCATTCGCATCGACCCCGACCGTCCCGGCGTGCACCCTATGACGCAGAACACCTGCCCCGGTATGAGACTCGGCGGACGGCAAGCCCATTCCACCACGTTCTTCATTGCTGCCGGAATGGTGCTGTTGAACTCCGGCGCCGCCAAGACCACTGCATCAGCCCCCGCCATCTCATCTCGCAGCCGCTTGACCGGCTCGGGGTAGTCCGCATCCAGAGAGGGCGCCC
This sequence comes from Dehalococcoidia bacterium, assembly GCA_965204245.1. Taxonomy (GTDB): domain Bacteria; phylum Chloroflexota; class Dehalococcoidia; order Lucifugimonadales; family JAAXIE01; genus JAAXIE01. Next base: position 62,223 of record CBDBED010000002.1, on the reverse strand, counting down.
ACAGAGGCACCGGAGTCAGATCAAACTCCTCGGCCTCCACCCCCAGCCTCCTCACCGATTCCATGGCCAGCTTGAGCAGCTTCTGGTTCCACGAGCCCTCCCGCAGGCTCCCTGACATTCCAACTACACCCAATTGGTCCCCTCCCAAGATTGCCCACCCGTAAGGCCGGGTGAGCCAGTATTCGGGCCAAATACATCCAGAAAACAAGGATACCATGGTGCCGCGGCCTCGTCTGCCGCAGCACTGCACCACCCGAATTCACGCGCCCAGCGCCAACCCACATATGCTTACCGCTGGCATAAACTCATTCCGTAGAGTATGGTATGGCCTTTAACAGGATATCTCTCCGCAGAACCGTTAGGAGGCGCAACAGTGGCCACCGATGTACAAGGAATGGTCAACCTGAAGCAGGGTCTCTTGGATCGTCGCATCTTCAACGACCGCGAGGTTTACGAGCAGGAACAGGAAGCCATCTTCTCCAAGTGCTGGCTCTTCCTCTGCCACGAGACCTCCATCCCCAACCCGGGCGACTTCTTCTCCCCCTACATGGGCGAAGACCCGGTGTTGGTCACCCGCGGCCAAGACGGCAAGATTCGCGCCTTCCTGAATGTCTGTCGCCATCGTGGCAACCGCGTCTGCCGCGCCGACTCCGGCAACGCCTCCGCCTTCGTCTGCGCATACCATGGCTGGACCTACGGCACCGACGGCAAGCTTATCGCCGTCCCCAGCCTCAAAGAGGCCTATTACGACGAACTGGACACCTCCAAGTGGGGCCTTTCCCCGGTGGCTCAGCTGGACGATTACAAGGGCATGGTGTTCGCCACCTTCGACCCCAACGCGCCTCCCCTTCTCGACTATCTGGGTGAGATGACTTGGTACATGGACGCCTTTTTCGACCGCCGCGAAGGCGGCATCGAGGTCGTGGGCGGTATGCACCGCTGGGTTGCACCCTGTAACTGGAAACTCCCCGCCGAGAATTTCGCAAGCGACGCCTACCACTTGGGCTGGACCCACCTCTCCGCCATTCGCACATCCTTCAGCCAGAGTTCCAGTGTCACCCCCAGTGGCATCGGCCACGCCATCTCCCCCGGCCCAGGCCACGGCATTGGCGCAGTGGGCCCGGATGACATCGTGGATGTCGCCATCCCTGAAGTCCTTGAGTATGAGCAATCCATCCTCCCCGAGGTCCGCGAGAGGCTGGGCGCCCGGATGGACATGATCAAACCCGTGGTGGGCAACGTCTTCCCCAATTTCGCCCTGCTGCGAGGCTCGGCCCGCACCTTCCGTGTATGGCAGCCCAAGGGCCCGGACAAGACGGAAATATGGGCTTGGGTCTACGTCGACAAGGCAGCCCCACCCGAAATCAAGAAAGCTTATCGCCTCGCCGCCACTCGCACCTTCAGCCCCAGCGGCACCTTCGAACAGGACGATATGGACAACTGGCAGGGCGTTACCGACGCCGCCCGCAGCGTCGTCAGCCGCAGGATTCCCATGCACATGGGAATGGGCCTCGGCCACGAGAGCTACCGCGAGGACCTAGGAGCCCTCACCAGCGACTATCGCTTCTCTGAGAGCAACCACCGCTCCTTCTACGGCCGCTGGGCCGAACTGATGTCGGCGGTAGAGTGACTACACTGCCCTGTAGACGCCCATTCAATCGAAGCCCGCTCACTGGCGGGGGCGCATGTTCCTCCTGAACGCGCCCTCCCAGTGGCTCAGCCGCAAGCTCCCCTTCCACTACGTGTGGGTCATCGTAGCCGCCCTCGCCACTGCCCAGATGATTGGTTTGGCCGTGGGCTGGGCCGCTGGCGTCCTCGTGACACCCCTGCAGGACGAGTTCGGATTCGAGATCGATGATATCGGCCTCTCCTTTGGTCTCTTCTACCTAGCCGCCGCCGTCTTTGCCCCGATAGCCGGCTGGATGGGTGACCGGTTCGGGGCCCGCAGGGTGATGCTCCTGAGCGCGGTTCTCTACGTCATTACCCTGCTTTTGGTCGCCTTCATGGACCACCTGTGGAGCCTCTACTTCTCCTTCGGAATCCTGCGCGGCATCGCCCAAGTCATCTTCATGGTCCCCCTGATGGCGGGAGTAGCCCTGTGGTTCACCCGCCGCCTCGGGCTCGGCACCGGCGTGCTCTGGGCCGCGTCCGGCATCGGCTCAGCCGTTTTCGCCCCGCTGCTGCCCCTCATGGTCGGCAACCTAGGATGGCAGAACTCGTTCCTGCTGATATGCGCAGTGCTCGGCGCTTCCCTATTGCTGTTGGCGATTCCCCTCCGCAACACACCGGAAGAGATGGGGCTGAAGCCCTATGGGTGGATAGCCGGTGACGCGGCCCGCGTGGAGAGACGCAAGTCCATCGAGAAGATACGCCTCAAGGTCTTCAACCAGCACGTGCGGCGCACTAAGGCCTTCTGGAACCTGCCCTGTATTCACGGGCTGGGATGCGCCGGCCACGGCATCATCATGCTGTTTGTGGTCCCTCTGGCCGTGGACGACCGAGGCATCAGTCTCGGCACCGCCGCCTTCACCCTCACCATCATCTCCTCGGTCAGCATCATAAGCCGATTCGTGACCCCGATCCTATGCGAACGCAAGGGCACCAAGCTGGTGATGGCAACCTGCCTGCTGCTACAGGGCTTCCCGGTGTTGATGCTGTTCTGGGCCGACAGCGCTTGGGAGTTCTTCCTCTTCTCCGCCATCTTTGGCCTCGGCTTCGGCGGCGAATGGACAGGCTACTTGGTCATCAACCGCCAGTACTACGGCAACGGTCCCTTGGGCACCCTCTATGGTTGGCAGAACGCTGGCTCACTGTTGGCCCATGCCTTCGTCAGTTGGGCAGCGGGCGTGATGATAGCCATTAGCGGCTCCTATACCGCCATCCTGATATTCAGCTTGCTAACCAGCTTGGGAGGCGCCGCCTTGGTGCTCGCCTTGGAATCCACCTCCCAACGCCTCATTCCCGCCAACTGGGAAGACGACCTCCCAGCAGAAGCCCGCACCCACCCCGCACCCAGCATGGCCGGTGATTAGCCTGCATCCTACTGCCGCACCGATTGACACTCCCATCCCGCCATTTCTATACTCTCCTGCAATACAGCAAAGGCTGTGAAGAGGACTAGTAGGGCGCGAAGCGGGGCCCAGAGAGCCGGGTAAGGTGTGAGCCGGTGCCAGCGCATCGCTTGAATGGACCTCAGAGCCGCAAGCCGAACCGACACCCGTCCAAGTAGGCCGAGCCGGAATGGGCCCCGTTATAAGGCCCCAGACGTTCCCCGAAGGGTAGCGTCGGTAGAGATGCCGGACTGCACTTGATGCCTCGTCCGGCAAATAGGGTGGCACCGCGGAATCAGCCCCGTCCCTAAGGACGGGGCTGATTGTTTTTGAAGGCACATACACACAGAGGCGAAAGAAGAACCGTACAAGAATGGCCAACACCTACTATCCTTCGCTTGAAGAGGTCAGAGAGCTAGCCTCACAGGGTAACCTCGTGCCCATCTACCGCGAGGTCCCTGCCGACTTGGAGACCCCGGTATCCGCCTACCTCAAGGTGGCCCGCCCCCCCTATTCCTTCCTGCTTGAAAGTGTGGAGGGCGGCGAACGCCTCGCTCGCTACAGCTTCATCGGCACCGAGCCCTACCGCGTTCTCAAGAGCGGGCCGGGCCAAGACCAAGGAGCCGTGGACCCACTGGGCCCAGTGCAAGCCGAGATGGAGCGCCACACGGTCGTCTCTCTGCCCGAGTTGCCCCGCTTCCACGGCGGAGCGGTCGGATACATTGCCTATGACGCCATCCGCTATTTTGAGCCCCGCGTGCCCGCTCCACCGGAGGACCCACTGGGCCTCCCCGAATCCATATTCCTCTGCGCCGACACTCTTCTAGTGTTCGACCACCTGCGCCACTCCATCAAGGTGCTTAGCCACATACGTCTCGACGGCGACTTGGAGACCGAGTACAAGGAGGCCACTCGCAGAATCGACCAGTTGGTCGAACGGTTGGAGCAACCCCTTGAGGTACCACCCGCCACTACCCCTGCACCAATCAACTCCACCCCACACGTCACATCCAACTTCAGCCAGGAAGACTACGAACTGGCCGTCCTTCGAGCCAAGGACTACATCCACGACGGCGACATCATCCAAGCAGTGCTGTCACAACGCTTCGCCCGTCCCACCCACGCCAAGCCCTTCCAGATTTATCGAGCCCTCCGCACCATCAACCCCTCTCCATACATGTACTACCTCGAACTGGACGGCTTCCAGATTATCGGCACTTCGCCCGAGATGCTGGTGCGTCTGGAGGACGGCCGCGTCACCACCCATCCCATCGCTGGCACGCGCCCCCGTGGCCGCGACGCCGCCGAATCCGAGGACATGGAGAAGGAGTTGCGCGAGAGCGAGAAGGAACGCGCCGAGCACATCATGCTCGTGGACCTAGGGCGCAACGACATCGGGCGCGTCAGCCAGCCAGGCACAGTCTCGGTGCCCCAACTGATGGACGTCGAGCGCTACTCCCACGTCATCCACCTCGTATCCCATGTAGTTGGTGACATCAAACCCGAACTGACCGCCTATGACGCCCTGCGCGCCTGCTTCCCCGCAGGCACGGTATCCGGAGCGCCCAAGATACGCGCCATGGAGATCATCTCCGAGTCCGAGGGTCAGATGCGTGGGCCCTACGCGGGATCAGTGGGCTACTTCAGCTTCTCCGGCAATATGGACGCCGCCATCACCATCCGCACCATCGTGATGCGTCCCGATGAAACGACGGGTATGAACACCGCCTACGTTCAAGCCGGAGGCGGTATCGTCGCCGACTCAGTCCCCGAAGAGGAATACCAGGAAACGTGGCACAAGGCCTCGGCCCTGCTACGGGCCATCGACCGGGCCGAGGGCCGGGACTGACAGGCATGGAATCCGGCCAGTCCTCAGTCAGAAAGGAGCATCATGCTCAAGTCCTTCTTCCACACCGGTTTCGTAGTGAGAGACCTCGAAAGCTCGGTAGGCTTCTACCAGAATGCTCTGGGCCTGGAAGTAATCGGGCGCTACGAGCGGCATGGTGAGTTCGCTCAGAAGCTCCTCGGCTTCGAGGACGCCTATCTCAAGGTCGCCTTCCTCAGCATGGGTAACGGCCATGCCTTGGAGCTTATCCAGTACGTAGTGCCTCCCAGCGTCGAGGGTCAACTACCCAAGAATGCCTTGGGCGCATCCCACTTGGCCTTCTACGTGGAGGGCATCGACCAGCTATATGACGACCTCGGCCACAAGGGTATGCAGTTCACCAACCCGCCTGCAACCCTGACCGAGGATGGCAGGGATATCCGCAAGGCCCTCTACGCCCAAGACCCCGACGGCAATTGGCTGGAGTTCGTGGAGTTGTTGTCATGATTCTCATCATCGACAACTACGACAGCTTCACCTACAACCTGTACCAGTACCTCAGCGAACTAGGGGCCGAAGTAGAGGTCAGGCGCAACGACAAGGTGACCCTGGACGAAATCGAAGCCCTGCAACCCCAAGGCCTCGTAGTATCCCCCGGACCTTGTACTCCGTACGAGGCGGGCATCTCCCAAGACGTCATCCTGCGTATGGGACCTCAAGTCCCGACGCTAGGCGTCTGCTTGGGCCACCAGTGCGTGGGCCAAGCCTTTGGGGCCACCGTGGGACCGGCAGGAGAAATCATGCACGGCAAAATGTCGGACATCCGCCACAAGGGCGTGGGAGTATTCCAAGGCCTCCCCAACCCCTTCCCTGCCATCCGCTACCACTCCCTAGCAGTTCACTACGACACCGTCCCCGACTGTCTCGAAGTCACTGCATGGACTGCAAATGGCTTGATAATGGGACTACGCCACACGGAATATCCTATCCAAGGCGTCCAGTTCCATCCCGAGTCCATCATGACCACCGTCGGCCATGACCTATTGCGAAATTTCCTTGCAGAAGTGGCTGAGGCTTGAGGCATTCCAGTCCTCCCCGTGATGACCAATCTCATATAGAGGTGCGGAATGAGTGAACAGCAGCTGGTAGACATGATGGAAGCCGTCTGGCATTCCATCGACTCCCTGTGCCAAGGCTTCTCGGAAGAGCAGTGGAAGACGCCCACCGACTGCCCCAACTGGTCGGTCCAAGACCAGATCTCCCACCTCGTCGGCAGCGAGTCCCGCATCTTGGGCCGCCCTGCGCCCGAACACACCCCTACCGAGACAGGCCATGTCCGCAACGAGATCGGCGCACGCAATGAGGAGCAGGTGGGCTGGCGACGCTCCCGCACAGGTGCGCAGGTGCTGGCCGAGTTCAAAGAGTTGACTGCTGAACGCATGATCGATCTGAGGGCCATGACCCCTGAGGACTTTGCTGCCGAGACCGAGACTCCCATCGGTCCCGGCACCGTTGCCGACTTCCTGCGTATTCGCATCTTCGACGCATGGGTCCACGAGCAGGACATCCGCCGCGCCGTAGGCCAGCCCGGTCACATGGAGGGCCCGGTAGCCCAACATTCCGTCGAACGCACTGCTCTGGCGATGCCGTTTGTAGTCGCCCGGCGAGCCTCTGCCCCTGACGGCTCAACAGCAGTCTTCCGGGTAACAGGCGCGGCAGGCCAGACGGTCTCAGTAGGAGTCCACGAACGTCGGGGCTCCCTCTTGGAACAGGAACCCTCCAACCCCGACGTCACCCTCACCATGGACGCCGAAACCTTCGCCTGCCTCGGCTGCGGCCGCTGGGATTCAGAGCAGACGTTGGCACAAGGCAAGGTAGCAATCGCAGGCAACCAAGCTCTGGGAGAAGCCATCGTGGGCGGTATGAACTTTATGATCTAGCCTATGGATGTCTAGGCCACCGGCCGTTGCTAGTCCACAATCGCGCCCGATATTGCGTCCTTCGCCTCGACCGTCATTTCATACTGGATGGGTTTCTTGTTCGGATTGGGGATTCGTACTCCGCAAACCTCCAGAAAAGGCCAGACGCGGTCTTTGAAATGGGTTCCGAAAGAAGCGCTTGGCGCTTTAGCCATCTGATGAGTCGGCCAACCCCTTTTGATGATCGCCTGAGCGTCACCGCTCTTGAATGGGCCAACCGGAAGCTCTTCCACTACAGCTTTCGCCATGTCCCGGAAGACTTCACCCGGCTTGGGTGGCGTCGGCTCAGTGGCTTTCGGGGGGTCAGCAGGGGTCTGTTCCGGCATCGGTGCCGTTTCCGCGGACACTCTTACTGGCAGCGTCACAATGGAAGGCTCAGGGGGCGGACTCTGTAGTTGCTTCACTGCCTCCGCAGCTTTGAGAGCCCGCACCCGCTCCGGCGAAACTATGTGCAGGTGTGTGGGCGGGAAGAACTGCTCGACGGTAGTGGAGAGAGGCCCCTTGCGGTCGGTCACCGCCCACAGGAAGGGGGGCCGGCCTTCCACGCGGGGTATTTCCTGCTCGTCGCGGATGGCAACATAAAGCGATATGAAGTCGCTGTCGTCGCTCAGCACCACCACGTTGCTCACTCGCCCGACGACAAGATCCGCCATAGCCTTGATGGCGATGGCGATATCAGCGGAGTTCTTAGTGGATGACCAACTGAAATGCTGGGTCCCATGAGCCGTGACCTGCAAATGCCCAAAACGGTGCTGGGCCCATAAACGCCACAACTCCGTCTGATCGGCTCGCGTATACAAGGTCAAGCGCGATGGTGCCGGCCATTCGGTCGGCCAGCCATCCAGAAGGGCCTCGATTACAGTCTGGCCGTCGGGATGAAGGTTCTCTACATCTATGTAAAGCCCGGAGCCAAGTAGTAGGGTGTCTCCTTCTATCCTCCGGACGTTGTCTTCACTACTCATACTTTACTATTCCTGAAATGATTGATTCGCTAGGAACTCCAGCCATACAGGGGCTACCCGCTCGCCCTGAAGCTTGGAGGTCACGGGGTAGGGATTGTTGCCGAACACTAGGTCCCACTCGTCCAGGGGTATAACCGGGTCATGGAAGGAACAATTGGGCATCAATTGGCTAATGTTCCGGGCGGCCTCGGTGGGATGGACCGGGTCGCAACCTGCAACGACGACAGCGGGCACTACTATAGAAGCCCACTGTTCCTCAGTGGCAGTGCAGCCCGCCACAGGCAGGTGGCCGCTGCCGGTGAATGCTTTGGACCAGCGTGACATTATGCCAGTGAACTCCCCGACATCCATGTCCAAAAGTCTCTGACGGTTGCCGGGGTTGTGTTGCATCGAATCAGCGAAGTTGGCGGTGGCCGCTACTTGATCCATCCCCCCCTTGCCTGCGGCCTCGATGTACTGTTGGTAGAAGTTACGTGGTAGGCGCTCCGCCGGATAGGGGCCACCTGACGGCCAAGCCAGCAGCATTCCCTTCACCAAACCGGGATGTCGCAAGGCAAGCCACGGAGTGGTGCGGCACCCGGCATACTCGCCCACAAAGCAGGGGCCGATACCCAAGTGCCGGATGAGGGCCGCCAAGTCTTCAGCCCATATCTCCGCTTCGGTCAGTTCCCCGTCTATGACTATGTCGGCTGCGCCGTCGCAGTTGCGCCGGTCCCAAGTGATTACACGATGACGTTCTGCCAGGAGGCCCGCTACGGCCTCTTGGACGTACCCTCCCCAGCGGCCACCCGGAGTGAGCACCACGGGTGGGCCGGAGCCCTGCTCTTGGTAACGTATCTTGCAGCCGTTTACGACGCTATCAGGCATATTCCGTCCAGAGAATCAGATTTCGTCCCACCGCTCGGCGTTCATCACCCTGGCCCAGTGGTCATAGAAGCTGCGATGGGACAACTCACTGACAGGGTTCTCGCTGGAGTAGGCCATCAACTCCTCGTTGAACTCATCCCGGCCCAGTCCCATAGTCTGGTTAATGGGTACCCGACGCGAGACGGTGCCACGAGAGGTGTCGGTGCACTCCTGCCAGTTGTCCATATCATCCTGCTCAAAGCTCCCGCCCATGCTGAAGCTGCGCAGGGACGAAAGACGCACCACCTCCTTCACCTCGGGTGGCGCATTCTTGTCAACGAAGTGCCACGACCACACCTCGATTTTGTCAGGGCCACGCGGATGCCACACCCTCATAACGAAAGAGATGTTACGCAGCATGGAAAAGTTGGGGAACACAGTGCCCACTATTGGGTTGGAGATATGGTGTCGCGGCCCCAGTCTCTGGGCAACCTCTTCCTGTACCGACATGTCGTACTCGAACAATTCCTGTACCGAAGAGTCCGAGTAGTCCCCCGGTCCACGCGAGATCACGGAATGACCGTTTCCCGGTGCCACGATGGTGCCATACAGAGCATCACCCCGTTGCTCTTTGTTTCGGGAGTTCGAGGTTGTTCCGGTGCGCAACGCCGACAGGTGGTTCCAGGAGATGTGGTAGGCGTCTCCACCGAAGTTCTCAGCGGCGAACTTCCAGTTGCAGGGCACCACCCACTTGTGCATTCCGCCGAACACCTCGATACCTCCCTCTCGCCGGTCGAAGAAGGCATCCAGATACCACGCCATCTCACCGAGGTACTCCCTCAACGGAGGCGCCTCCGGGTCGAAGGTGGCGAACACCAGCCCCTTGTAGCTCTCCAACTGCGCCACTGGCACCAGTCCCCACTTCGAGGTGTCCAGTTCGTCGTAATACGCCTCCTTTAGGCTGGGTACGGCGATGAGCCTACCATCGCTACCGTAGGTCCAACCATGGTAGGCGCAAACAAACGCGGTCGCGTTCCCGGAATCGGCTCGGCATACCCGGTTTCCGCGATGCCGGCACACATTCAGGAAGGCACCAATCTTGCTATTGGAGTCACGGGTCACCAGCACTGGGTCTTCGCCCATATAGGTGGAGAAGAAATCTCCGGGGTTAGGTATCTGGCTGTCATGGCACAGGAACAGCCAGCAGCGGGCAAAAATCCGTTCCAGTTCCTGCTGATAGATATCTTCCTCAATAAAAATGCGCCTGCTGAGCAGTCCTTCCTTAGTGGAAACCAAGCCCGCAACGTCAGTAGCCAAGGTTCACCTCCCGCTTCATCATGGGGAACCTGCTAAGCGTACCTGAGCTATTCTACACGTCCTTCCACTTCTCGGCGTTCATCACCCGCTCCCAGTAATCATAGAACCTGCGATGGCCCATCTCCGTAATCGGGTTGTCGCTGGCATAGGCCATCAGGTCTTCTTTGAACTCGTCGTGCCCCATACCCATGGTCTGGTTGATCGGGACTTGCCGCGACATTCGCCCGCGTGCGGTGATGGTGCATTCCTGCCAGTTGTCCATATCGTCCTGCTCAAACCCGCCTCCAGGGCTGAAGCTTCGGACGGAGGCAATGCGCATTGCTTCCTTCACCTCGGGCGGGGCCTTCTTGTCGGCGAACTCCCATGACCAGACCTCAACCTTGTCGGGGCCGCGTGGGTGCCACACCCGCATGAAATAGGCGACGCTACGAAGCATGGAGAAGTTGGGAAACACGGTGGCCACTATGGGGTCGGTGATGTGATGGCGTGGCCCCAACCTTGCGGCCACTTCCGCATTCACCGCTGCGTCATATTCGTATATCTCGGGAACAAAGGCGTCCGAGTAATCGCCGGAGCCACGCGCTATGATGGCGTGCCCATTGCAAGGAGAGATGACACTGCCCTCCAGCTTGGTCCCCTTTTGCTGACCGTCGAATGCATTGGTAGTGGTGCCCGTTCGCATGGATGAGAGATGGTTCCAAGGCAAGTGATAGACATCCCCACCGAAGTTCTCTGCGGGGAACTTCCAATTGCAGGGGATGATCCACTTGTGCATCCCGCCGAACACCTCGACCCCGCCATCCCGCCGGTCAAAAAAGGCATCCAGATACCAAGTCATCTCACCAAGGTATTCCTTCAGAGGACCAGCCTCGGGGTCGAAAGTGGCGAACACGAGTCCCTTGTAGCTCTCCAGTTGCGCCACCGGCACCAAGCCCCACTTGGAGGTATCCAGCTCATCGTAGTAGGCCTCCTTGAGACTGGGCACGGCAATCAGCTTCCCATCGCTGCCGTAGGTCCAGCCATGGTAAGCACACACGAAAGCAGAGGCATTGCCTGCATCGGCGCGACAGACCCGGTTGCCTCGATGACGGCAAACATTGAGGAAGGCCCCAATCTTGCCCTTGGCGTCCCGGGTGACCAGTACGGGGTCCTCGCCCATGTATGTAGAAAAGAAATCGCCCGGCTTGGGTATCTGGCTCTCGTGGCACAGGAAGAGCCAGCACCGCGCGAAGATGCGCTCCAACTCCTGTTGGTAGATGTCCTGCTCGATGAAGATACGCCTGCTGAGCATACCCCCTTGCGTGTCCACCAAGCCGGAAACATTGGTTGCCAAAGCCCACCTCCCGAACATTGCAGGGCCGCCTGCTGAGCGTGGGCGTAGCATAAGCGGCGGAGTCCCTACTTTCAACACGCACCGTCTCCAGCATCGCCGACCTGCTAAAATGCCCGTGCAGAGCCCTGCTACGAAACCACCGTGGAGGACAATTCATGATTGCACAACTGGCCCATCACTGGGCCCTGCCCGACAGGTTCGACGAGGCCAACGCCGTGCTGCTGGAGAATGGCCGAGCCATGCGGGCCTTTCCCGGCTTCATCTCCCGCCAGACTTTCGTCGCTGAGAACGACCCCTTGCGGATTACCACCATCGTTGTCTGGCGACGCAAGGAAGACCATCAGGCCTGGCTGGAAAGCCCGGAGCGCAAGGCCCGGGCAGGTAGCGCCGGGAGTTTGTGGTCGAAGCCAGTGGAGGCCGAGTACTGCGAACTGATACCAGAAGCCTGATTGAGGGTGTCTAGCGTCCCCCGAAAAACCGCTTGACCTTATCGAAAAAAGAGTCGTGGCCTACACCACTTAAGAACTTGTCCCACTGCTGTTGTGCCGACACGGAGCGCTTCAGGTCCGACTTACGCTCCTCCATGATGTCCAGGATGCGTCGCTCCTCCCCGGCATCCAGCCAGAAGCCGTGCTCTTGGGGGCAATGGTCGATTTCCAAGTCAAATCGACGGTAGCGGAACCAGTTCAAATGCTCCGGGCACCGGGGGCAGATGAGGTCACTGCCAAACGAGCGCATCCACATGGTGCCCTTGGCGAACCCCGTTTCCACTACCGTGTCTTCCAAGCGCCCCAACTCATGCTGGTCCAGCCACATGCCCTTGCAGTCGGGGCAGCGGTCAACGTCGAGGCCTTTATGCTTCTCCAGTTCCAAGGTCGCTTGGCATCGTGGGCACTTCATATATTCCACATCCGCATCGTTAAACCTATTCCGCGGTGATCAGATATGTCACAGACAGAGGCTGTAACTGTCCGTGGCACTCATTGTCCCTATGTCTCTTCAGCACCAATAATCACGAGAACCAGGAACAGAATAGCGACGATGAGGCCCACGATGCCGGTGACGATGCCCGCGATAGCCATCCCTTTCCCCTCACCGGCATCCTTCTTACGTTTGAAACCCACTGCGGACAGGGGCAGGCCCACAACTGCACATGGGATGGCAATAAAGGCGCCAAATAAGGGGATAGCCGCAAACACACATGCGACTATGCCCAAGACCATACCTGCTATATTCACCGGCTCCTCCTGCTCAATGTAATCCGGTCAGGTATTCTATCAGGCAGCGAATTTCCACAGGTTCGCCGCCGTCTGCCCGAAAGCCCATTCCCTGTCCTCTTCGCTGCGCCACTTCACATGCTCCATCGGCAGGCGCAGGGCATTGCGGTAACCCTCGCGACCGGCCACGGGTGGAAAGTCGCTGCCCCACATCATGCGTGTAGCCCCAAAGGCATCGTATGCCATCTCGATATAGGGAGCGAGGTTGGGGAAGGGGAATGGCTGGATGAAGGGGTCGGGCCGTGCGTTATTCTCGCCTAGGCCATGGAATTTCATGTAGGTGTTGGGGTACTGGGACAGAGCCAGTATGCGCTTGTAGGTAGCGTGAGGGGGCTTGCTTTCCTGCCGGATGAATCCGAGGTGCTCAATGATGATGGGCAGGTTGGGCACGGCCCTGATAATCTCCTCGAACTCCGGCGAGGCATAGTCGTCGGCGTTCCCCAAGCCACAACTGACAACTAAGCCCAGTTCCTCGGCCTTACGCCAAATGGCCAGCGGGTCCAGACCGGGGGAGCGGACGCCGGGGCCGATGCGCACGCCCTCAGCCCCTTGAGCAGCCACCCTTTCCAGTGCCTCCGGGGCATCCTCCCGCCGGGTGTCCACTACAACTGTCGCTGAGAAGCGACCGGGGAACCGCCGCACGCACTCGATCAGGTAATCGTTATCGAACTGCCCGCGGAACTGGATGAGCACCACCTTATCAACATCATTCCGGTTCATCTGGTCGAGGATGGTCTCGATGGGCTCGTACCAGTAGGGGGAAGCATGTACATGGGTATCTACAATCATAAATCCCTTCCTACTTCGCTAACGATTGGGCAGACAGTCTGCACTCCATGGGCGGGCAACCCTAAAGGACTCTTGACTTAGCGCGCCCACGGGTCTGAGGGTCTGTCTTCTTCCTGCTGAGGCTCGGCTGCATACGGCGGATTCAACTCAGAGGAGGCCGCCCGTCCTGCTTGCTCCGCTTCGTCGCCGTTGCCGGGACCGCCGTATGGCGGCCAAGGTTCAACCTCTTGAGGCTCCTCCGGTATCAAGAGCCAAGCGATCAGGTAAGCGAGGAGCGCTGGAATCGTGAAGAATACGCCGGCAGCGATCAGGGCGAGACGCAGTACTATCGGCGGAAACCCGTAGCGCTCGCCGAACCCACCACACACACCGACCAACCAGCGGTTGCGGCGCGAACGGCGGAGACGGCGAGGCTGCATGGCTACTTACCCCTCGAAACGGCCTGCTCTAGATAGTGAGCTCCAAGATATGGAGGCCACCCGTCTGCCGGTCAACGGCATAGACCAGACGGTTCTCGTCCACGTATACGTCATTGATGTTCACCCCGGCCAAGGGCCGCTCCTGCCATGAAGGGTGCTCACCCACGGGCTCTTCTGGGATGTAGTAGGCGATTTCCTTGGGCTCGAAGGGATTGCTGATCTCGTGGACCCGCAGGCCGCCGTTGAAGTAGGTGCCGAACACCAACTCCTCGGATATGAAGGAGGTGGATACCGGCTGGTTCTCGTGCACGTTGTGTGCGCCGAACCTGCCGGGGCGGCTGAAGAAGTCGTCCACGTCGGGCATGGGCAGGCTGGCCAGCATGATCGGGTTGCTCTCCACCCGCATATCCATGACCCAAGTCAGCTTGGGCCAGTCGGCTCCACCGTCCCTCACCGACTCTTCCGTCACCACCAGCAACTCCCGGTTGAACAGGGGCACCACGGTATGGGTGAAGCCGGGCAGTGGGGGATGGTAGTCAAGACGGGCCACCTGCTTGGGGTTGCCCACGTCGGAGATGTCCAGAATCACCACGCCGCCGTCCTTGTTGGCGCAGTATGCCCGGTCCGGCCTCTCAGGATAAACGTTGGTGTTGTGCATGCTGAACCCGGAGTCGAAATCAGGGTGGCGCTCCGGGGCCGGGTCGTCGTCACCTTCGAGGGTGCCGGGAATCCACCAGCGTCCTGCTTCCGAGGGCTTGGTGGGATCGCTGACGTCCAGAACCACGTACATCTGGTCGTCCTTGGCGTTGCGGGGGTTGATGTCGGGCGTGCCCGAGGCCAAGTGGAGATACTGGCCGTCCACACCCCAGAGGCAGTGGCAGCCGCGAGAGCTGGGGCCAGAGCCGTCCCAGTTGCCGATTATGCGCGGGTTCTCCGGGTCGCTGACGTTATATACATCCACGCCAGCGGGCTTGAGACCGGGGCGGGCGCTCTGGTGCGCTACATACAGAATGTCGTCAACAAGGGCCAGGGAATTGGAACGCATCTCACGATGGGGTAGTTCGGACTGGAAGATGACATTGGGATTTTTGACGTCGGTCACATCGACGCCGGTGAAATCAATGACTGTTTCATGGGCCAGCCACAGGATGCGGCGGCCGTTGGGCATCTGCTGTATGGCCATGCCCTCGCCCACATTGCCGTACCCCTGCAGGTCGTTGTGGGATATGAGCCTCATGTTATGAATCTCAGGTCCAGTGGGCATCAGGCCCTCCTCATATGATATAGGGTCTTGGCGATATAGGCTGTTGGCGCGACTATAGCACAGGGCATGGGCCCCAACAACGAATGGATTGTGCGACACATGAGCAGGGTAGATGACGAACATCGACGCGATTGATGCGGATTCCGTAGGATCTATCATGGGGCACGGAGCCGGCATCGGGGTGGAGGGGTGTCGTGTGCCAGATAGGGGCACTCGACACTCTTCGTAGCTGTGACGAACTCGTTTGTATCTGAAAGGTGTCGAATTTGTAGAATGGTCGTATCTGGGCCGTAGCTGACACATGTGTAGAGTGGCGCGGAGTCAGGGGTACGGAACGTAGTTGACGCATTGCGTCATGACAGCTGGCAATACATGCGTAAGCGTGCGCGGCAGCGATTGCAACTGAAGGAAAGTCGTTTATAGCTGAAGCGCGCGGAGTTGGCCCAGCGTTGTGCGTTGGTTGGTCCGCCGCGTTTCGCCACATCTCGGTTGACGGCCTCCTCGGAAGGCTGGTCTGAAAAAAGAAAGCAGGGGCGACCCTGAGGGGTCAGTCCCTGCCCGCTTCCTGTTTTGAAGGTAGCAAGGAGATAGGGTTGGCGTCAATAGACAATTGTCAGGGTTGGTATGGCCGTCGCTAGCCAAAGAAGGGCCACTAGTTTGCGAGCCTCTGGCGACTACGACTGGTCCACCAGCGGCAACACATCCCGTGCGATCAGTTCCATTTGTTCCGCTTGATAGCGGTAGGGGATCAGCACGATGCGGTCGACACCCGCCTCGATGTGCGGGCGCAACTGTTCCGCGCACTCTTCGGCTGTGCCCCGTATGGCGTGCTCAATGGTAGAGTCGCTCCACTTGGCCACGTCCCATTCCGTCTCCAGCCAGTGACGCATGGGGGCATCGGCTTCAGCTCGTGGCGGGCCCACATAAATCGCCAACTGGTTGGTGGAGGTCAGGGAGTCAGGGTCACGCCCGTACTCAACGGCGTACTCCTTCACCTTGGCCCATGAATTGGTGAACCCTTCAGGCGTATAGAAGTAGGTCAGCCACCCGTCACCCACCCTAGCAGCCCGCCGCAACACTGCCTCGACATACCCACCAATAAGGACCGGAGGCCTCGGCTTCTGCAACGGTTTGGGCACCGCTACCGCTTGTCGCAGGTTGTGCTCGTCCACCTGCACCGTCACGGCCTCTTCGGTCCACAGACGGAGCAGTAGGTCAAGGTTGCGCTCAAAGATGCGCCCACGTCTTTTGAAAGGCACCCCCACGGCATCGAACTCCCGCGCATACCAGCCCGATGCTGCGCCCACAACCAACCGTCCCTTGGATATGTGGTCAAGGGTAGTCAGTATTTTGCCGGTGACCACCGGATTACGCAGGGGCAGTACCAGTACGCTGGTGCCCAACTTGATACGTTCGGTGACCGCAGCAATGGCCGTCAGCGTGGTGAGGGAATCAAAGATGGGGAAAGCAGGCTCCACCCCCAGCAGAATGTGGTCCCACACCCACAGCGACTCGAAGCCGAGTTCTTCGGCACGCTGGGCGTAGGCGAGCATGGCATCTATGTCGGGGGTCTCGCCGGGCCCCACGAAATTGCGGAGGGCAAGGCCGAACTGTGTGGGCATATTGATGCTCCTTCAGGATGGTAGCTATGGTTCAGGGTTGGCGACGGCGTTCGAGCTCGGCTTCCAATTCACGGACACGCGCTTCTGCGGCTTCAGCCCGTTCCCTTTGGTCATCGTATGTGAGAATGTGTTTCCCCGTTTCGGGGTCGTACCATCCCAGTTCACCCTGCTCCCAACGCAGGTACAGGTTCAGCACATGACTGTAACCCTGCAGGGTATGTTCGTCGATGCGCTCGATGGGAATTGGCTGGTAAGCGCCATCCGCAAGCCGGTCTCCTGCTATTGGTGCTCCCTGAAACCTGCCACCTGAGTGGTCGAAGCGCCAGTATTCGAGTATGCCTAATGCCGCGTACCCATCCCGCTTTACAGTGGCATCCCTGCGCCCTGTGCTTTCCGACCCGATC
Source organism: Dehalococcoidia bacterium (assembly GCA_965204245.1). Lineage (GTDB taxonomy): Bacteria > Chloroflexota > Dehalococcoidia > Lucifugimonadales > JAAXIE01 > JAAXIE01. Next base: position 45,136 of record CBDBED010000002.1, on the reverse strand, counting down.
TCCAAAACAAAGTCAGAGGGCTTCCCTTGGTCCGATATGACATACCCATTGCGGGCATCGTATAAATCAGGGTCTACATTGAAGGCGATGAAGAGGTCAGGGGCCATCAAGCCCGACTGGCTCCGAGTTGGTTCGGGGCTGATGTAGGCTTCGCTTGCTATCAGGGTCGTGTCCTCGTTGCCGAGGTGCCTGGCCAAGTGCAGGGGATTGCCCAAGCGGTTGAAATACTTGTAATTGTTCATGTCCTCCAGTTCTGGAGGGTCCGGGAGCCGTACGAAGCCCTCTGGAAGCTCCGTCTTGGCCGAGGGTCTGGTGGTCATGTGGGACCTCTTACGTTAGCGCTATGGGGTGCAGGGAATCGTAGGCAACCCTCGAAACATTATACGGCAAGCCCGTAATGGCAGACGTAGTGGACTTACATGAGGGCGCAAGAACGGAGGTGACACGATCCCGCGAAGAGTCCCGCCTGATAGCTACGCCGACGAATCCAACTCCCGCAGCACCGCCAACTCATGCCCCGTAGGCGGCTCCGTGATCCCGATCTCGCCTGCCAACAGCAACTCAAACCCCGTGTTCTCCACCACCTGATCAACCGTCACGTTGGGGTGGAGCGCCTCCAAGCGCATGGCCTTGCTGTCGGCATCGAACCCCAGGATCCCCAAATCCGTTACCACCCGGCTCACCATGCCGAAAATCAGGCCAGCCTGTTGGCGGGATTCACCACCCTGCAGGTACCCGGGGCTGGTGATGAAGTCCACCCTGGGCACGAAGCGCCTTGGCTCGTGCATGGTAGCCACGATAACCCTGCGACAGGACGTAATGATATCGTTGGCCCCGCCACTGCCGGGCAGCCTGACCCTTGGCCCCACGTAGTTGCCGACCACTGACGAGTTCAAGTTTCCGTAGCGGTCAATCTGGGCCCCGCCGACGAAACCCACCTCCAGAAGCCCGCGTTGGGCCAGCAGGAAGGTATCGGTGATGCCGGGCAGCATGGTGGCGCGGTGGGCCGTCCGCATCTCGTTGGTGGAGATGGGCAACATGCCCGGCTTGGGGTCCAGCCCGATGGAGCCGCCCTCCACTACGATTATCAGGTCGGGGGAGTGGGTGCTACGGGCAAGGGCAGCCGCCAGCAGAGGTACGCCTACTCCGGCAAAAACCGACGACACTCCCTCCAACTGGCGCGATGCCATCACCGCCAGCAGTTCCTGAGGAGTGCATCCCAACGCCTCAGCCGCAGTGGAGGTCATCCCACCAGCTCCTGCGCCAAACGTCCCTGTCTCTGCAACGCCTCCTCGCCAAAGAGGGCTAGGTACTCCCGGTGGTCCGCCACACCATGAACATACCTGTCCAAGTATGAACGCACGCCTGCAGCATCCCTAGCCTGAGCAACATACTCATCGAAATGCCCGAAGTCGGCCTCGTACAGACCGAAGCACTCATGAGGGAAGGAACCGTAGGGGGCCTCTACCACGGCATCCACCGCGAACCCGGGTATCACAGTGCGGTCAGCCACCAGCCCACCGTCGTCCACGATGCGCTCGGCAGTCACCAGCACCGTCGTAGCCGCCAAGGCGATGTCCGAGTCCATGTGGGGGTAACCATCAATCTGGCAGTTGCCCAGCCTGTCGGCGCGGTGGACATGCAGCAGGGCCACATCAGGAAACAGCGCAGGGGCCAAGGCCAGGGTCTCGCCGGTATAGGGGCAGGCCATGGTCTTTACCTGCCCCACGTTCATCAGGTCCGAGCCCAGCAAACTCAGCGTGGGCAGAAAGGGCACTCCCATAGCCCCCGCGCGAAACCGCAACCCCAGCCCCAAGTGGCTCCATTCCTCGAAGAGGATGTGCTCGCCCTCCACCGCATCCCTCAGCACCCGCGACAGGCCCCACCGCAGGCCGATGCCAAACCAAGCCGTGATTAGCTTGTCAGCCGCACCCGCCGCCATATACCAGTCACCCTCATAGCACATCAGGTTGCGGGCTAGGGTGAGTCCCCGCCGCCCCTGTCGCAAGACCTCAGCCAGCATGGCCAGTGGAGTGCGGGAGTAGAGGCAGCCGCCGATGGCAATGAGGTCCCCATCCTGCACCAGCTTGGCGGCTTCCGCCATAGTCGCCACCTTGGGGCCGGAACGCGTCTTGGCCTCCAAGCGACGGCGCGCTTCCACGAAATCGCCGGGATTGATGTTTCCTTGGTTTGGGCTGGGCATTTGGGGCAGCATCCCCGAACCGCTTGGCCCTGTCAAGCACACTGCAACCGGCACGCACTCTCAACCACGCATAAGCATCATGCTATACTTCCAGCGATGCGTTTCAGCTATTACGAACCCGCTTCCGCCAACGAGGCCGTGGAGATTCTGCGCGGCCCCCGCGGCACCTTCAAGGCTCTCGCCGGCGGCACTGATGTGCTCATCAACCTGCGCCGTCGCGCGGTTGCCTACGACGGGCTGGTCAACGTCAAGCGCATTCCCGGAATGACCGACTGGAGCGCGGCCCATGGCCAAGGCTTGCAAATCGGGGCCTCAGTACCCTTTGGCGAGTTGGAAGCCTCCCCAGAAGTGGCGAGACGTTACCCAGCCTTGCTCGAGGCCATTAAGGTCATCGGCTCCCTCCAGCTACGCAACCTAGCCACCATGGGAGGCAACCTCTGCAACGCCTCCCCGGCTGCCGACAGTGCTCCTGCTCTGCTGGCAGGTCACGCCACAGCCACCTACCTCAATGGCGCAGATGGCCCCTCCACCATCCCTGTTGAACAGCTATTCGTCGGACCCGGTCGTTCCATCGTGGGAGCGACCGGTCTCCTGCTGAGTGTGGGTGTGCCCGAGCCTGCCCCCATGACCGGCAGTTGCTTCATGCGTTTCACCCCCCGCGACGCTATGGACATCGCCATCGCCTCGGCCTCCAGCCAAGTGACTCTGGAGTCCGGCACCGGACGTATCGACGATGTTGCCATCGCCTTGGGCGCAGTGGCCCCCACGCCCATGCGGGCCGGACGCGCAGAGGAGGCCCTGATGGGACGGGAACCCACCCCGGAGTTGCTGGCACAAGCATGCGCGTTGGCAGCCAGCGAGTGCTCGCCCATCGACGACATCCGTGGCAGTGCCTCCTACCGCCGCAGCTTGGTGGAGGTCTTGGTGCGACGGACACTGGAGACGGCGATCGCGAGGGCTTTGGGAGCCTGAGTTCGGTTCGACAAAGGACGATATGGCGGAAGCAGCATACGGTATAAGCATCAACGGCGAGTGGCGCGACGTAGCCTCCGAGCCGCACCACTCCCTTCTGGAAGTCCTGCGCGAGGAACTGCGCCTTACGGGCACCAAGGTCGGCTGCAACGAAGGCGAGTGCGGCTCGTGCACTGTCCTCTTGGACGGCAAGCCGGTGCTGGCGTGCCTCGTCCTTATCGGCGACGCTCTTGGACGCGACGTTCTGACCATCGAGGGCCTGTCTCGTGGAGGCGAGCCCCATCCCCTGCAGCAGAACATGGTGGATCTAGGGGGTATCCAGTGCGGCTATTGCACCCCCGGCATCATCATGAGTTCCTATGCCCTGCTGCAGGAGCAACCAGACCCCACGGGCGAGGAAGTGCGCCAAGCAATCGCAGGCAACATCTGTCGCTGCACTGGCTATACCAAGATAATCGATGCTGTGCAACGCGCTGCTGCTGAAGTCCGAGCACGGAGCTAGTTTATGGCCACTATCATTGCGCCACCCGCGGAACAGACCACTGGCCGGGAGCAGTGGATCGGCCAGAGCGTCCCCAAGATCGACGCCATGGAGAAGGCTCTTGGCGCCACCCAGTACGTGGGTGACATGCACGTACCGGGGATGCTCCATGCGCGCGTCCTATGGGCGGGCGTTCCCCACGCCATCATCCGGGGCATTGACACATCCGACGCCCAGACCATGCCCGGCGTCCGCGCCGTCCTCACCGCCGCCGATGTGCCCGGCGTCAACAAGTACGGCCTTGCAGTGCAGGACCAACCCGTCCTTGCCCAAGACAAGGTGCGCACGGCCGCGGACCCCATTGCGCTGGTCGCCGCGGAAAGCGAGGAGCAGGCGGAAGAAGCTTTGGGACGCATCAAGCTGGACTTGCAGCCCCTGCGCCCCATACTTACCGTCGACGATGCCCTCGACCCCACTGCGCCCCCCGTCCACGAGGGTGGCAACGTCTTCCAGCACACCACCGTGCGGAAGGGTGACTTGGAGCGGGGGATGGCCGAGGCTGCCGTCACCGTGGAGGATACCTACCAGACGCAACTGATGGACCATGTGCCCATGGAGCCGGAGTCCGGGCTGGCATACCTCGACCCCTCCGGCGTCCTGAACATTGTGGTCGGCACCCAGTACCCCTACCGCGACCGGCGCCAGATCGCACCTGCCTTGGGGCTTCCAATGAACCGCGTGCGTGTGCTTCAAGCCCCCATCGGCGGAGGCTTCGGGCGCAAGGACGACATCACTACCGAGATTCATGTCGGGCTTCTCGCTTTGAAGACGGGGCGTCCCGTACGGTTGGTCTATACGCGGGCCGACTCCCTTATCGCCAACACCAAGCGTCATCCCTTCCTGATGAAGTTCCGCTCGGGTGCCCGCGCTGACGGCACTCTCTCTTTCGTGGACGGGGACATCTATGGCGACACCGGGGCCTACCTCTCTCTGGGTCCCTACGTCATCAAGAAGTCGGGCATCCATGCCTGCGGACCCTATCATGTTCCCAACATCCGCGTGGACACCTACACCCTCTATACAAACAACCTGACGTCTGGTGCCTTCCGGGGCTTTGGAGTGCTCCAAGCCGCCGTGGCGCACGAGTCCCAGATGGACAAGCTCGCCCACGAGTTGGGCATGTCGCCTCTCGAGTTCCGCCACATCAATTGCCTCAAACCCGGCCTCACCACCGGCACCGGCCAGGTGATGAACGAGGGCTGCGGTATCGAGGCGACTGTGGAGCGCATCCAGCAGTACATGGAAGATGAAGGCCTGAGGTTCAATCGGTGAGGCTGGGACGGCTTAGCTTCACAGTGTGATATTGTTAATAAGCACTCAGTCCCGCAGCACAAGTGGGCTGCCAATACGCTTGCACCAACAGAATATCAGCTTTGCGCACAACGGAACGGCTAGTCTTGGTGACAACGCGAGACCCAGGCAAGGAGGAGCCATGGTTAACGCAGAAGCACACCAGCCGCTTCAATACATACGGGATTTGGAGATAACACAGTGGGAACCACCTACAGAGGTGACGGGTGGACAGGTAGAGTCGGAAGAGCAGTTTGAGATGGTACGGTTCGGGCGGTTGATCATGATGTGGCCCAAAGCTGTCAGTGAAGAAATTGCTCAAGCGGAACAGGAAGTCCGCCAATTCCCCTGTTCCCCAGAGATCATCGAAGAGACCATGAGGTTTCTTGCAGTGGGGGTCATCGTCAACGCGCCTGCCCCTTGGGTCGCGCCAGGTGCGGATGGCGGGATTGGCATCCAGTGGGATACGGAAGCGGCCGAGATCTATATTGACATCGTGCCTGGTGAGCAGACCACGTATGCGCTGACCCCGAAATCTGGAACGCCCAGCGATGGCGTACTGACCATATCGAACCTCGTGGAGGTTTTGAGTCACGTTGCCCGACGCTAACAGGGTGCCCTCCTCCGAGGTAGTGCTCAGGCGGGTCTGGTCTGACCACTACAACCGGGAGAAGGGCACGTTGTTTGGCAAGGCATTCGCCAATGACCAAGAGCAACGCGACCGGCACTCCGTGAGTCTTGCCAACATCACATCGGCGGAACAGCTTCTCGCATTGAGCGGAGAGCCCGAACGGTTCGTGGTAGGGTCACTCAAGGTTGAAGCGTACTTGGAAATGGGGCAAGAAGTATATTTGAGTCCTACAGAAACCGATCCGGGGCATTGTGAAGTCATCGGAGCGAAGACTGCTCGCGTCAAGGACCACTTGAGGAGACAAGCTACGGTCGTGTTATCGTAGGTTCACAGAGGATGGCCAGAGAGTCCACACCATGACCAAAAAAAGAGGCTTCGGCGTCGGTTCCATGTTCTACGGCATCGGCTACGGCTTCAACCGGGCCGACATCGGCTCGGCCATGATTGAACTGGCCGAGGACGGCAGCGCCACTGTCTATTCGGGCGCTTGTGAGATGGGGCAGGGCGTGGTCACCATCGTCGCCCAAGTAGCCGCCGAAGGCATGGGCATCAACCCCGACATCATCCGAGTGGTCGCCGCTGATACCGGGAGCACCCCTGACGCCGGTCCCACCTCCGGCAGCCGCTCCACCTTCGTGCAAGGCGTGGCCGTGCAGAAAGCCGCCGACGAGATGCGCGAACTGTTGCTGGATATGGCAGCCGAGACCCTCGACATTCCTCCTGAAGACTTGGAAGCTCGCCAAGGCCATGTATACCGCCTCGGCGAAAGCGAACCGCTGGACTCAGTCCCCCACGTAGCTGCCGAGATGCACAGGCTGGGACGCCGCACTTCCACCCATGGCTGGCACGACATCACCACCAAGGATGTGGACCCCTATACGTCCCAAGGTGACGCATACGCCACCTACGGCTGGGCCACACAGCTTGCTGAGGTGGAGGTTGACACCGAGACCGGGCACGTCAAAGTGCTGCGCCTCATCTCCGCCACTGACGCCGGGAAGGCCATCAACCCCGCTGGCGTAGAGGGACAGATTCAAGGAGGGGCTGCCATGGGCCTCGGCTATGCCCTCTATGAGCAGCACATCCTCGACAACGGCGTCCCCCGCACCGGATCCCTCGCCTTCTATCAGGTGCCCACGTCTATGGACGTCCCCGACGTGGAGTGCCACATCGTGGAGGTCCCTGACCCCAACGGGCCCTACGGGGCCAAAGGCGTGGCCGAGCCCGCCACCATCCCCACCACGCCTGCCATCCTGAACGCTATCTACGACGCCATCGGCATACGCATCACCCACACGCCCGCCACCCCCGAACGCGTCCACCAAGCCATCCAGGAAGCCCGCGCCCGCGGCGAATTCGTCGACTGACCCGACTAACGAGAATCCTGCCCTTTGACATGCGAGACCTCTTCGGCCCGCGGTGCTTCTTCATCGCGGCCTTGAGGCCGAATCCAAGGGCTTGGTATGATGGGCAGCAGGTTTGTATCAGCCCTTCTCCAAAGGCCGATGGCATTGAAACGAGACCGGTAGCATGAAATTCGAGCTTTTCTCCCACGTCTCCTGGCCAGAAGACCGGGAGCCAACACAAGTAATCGAAGAACTTACCGAGGAGGTCCGGCACGGCGAGGACTTGGGGTTCTACCGCTCATGGCATGCCGAGCACCACTTCACCCGTTACGGCATCGGTGCTTCATCCATGGTATTGGCCACCCACCTAGCCGCCAAGACCAAGAAGATTCGCCTCGGTACTGCCGTCCTGCTCCCCACTCTCCATCATCCCCTCCGCATGGCCGAAGACACCGCCACCATGGACTTGGTCAGCGGTGGACGCTTGGATGTCGGCCTCGGGCGAGGCATGGACAACTGGGACTACAAGGCCTACAACATCGACTGGCAGGAAAGCCAGTCCCGCTTCCGCGAGGCCATCAACATCATTCTGGGTTTGTGGACGACCCCCAACTTCAGCTACGAAGGCCAGTATTTCAGCATCAAGGACACCAACTTGGTGCCCCCGCCCCTCCAGAAACCCCATCCTCCGGTATACATTGCTGCAACCCGCACCCAAGCCACAATGGAGTTCATGGCCAAGACAGGCTATCCTCTAATCGTAGGGCAGCCCTTGGATACTGCGGATGCTATAGACCAGTGCCGGCGGTTCGCCCGGTTGTCCGATGAATCCGGACATCGCGTATCCCTGTCCCAAGTCCCCTTCACTCGCTTCTTCCACGTAGCGGAGACTGAGGCGGAGGCAAAGCGGAATACCGACGGGCCGATATCGTGGATGCAGGACATGATATCCTGGCGCCACAGTTATCCCACCGGCAGCGAGGTATACGACAAACTGGAGGACTGGCGCAATTCCAGAGCCACATCGGGCCCCGACCTCGAACGAATATATGAAAAGCGGGCCTTTGTGGGTGACCCTGAGCAGTGCACCGCCAAGATCAAGGAACTGGAGAAGGAAGGAATCAAGCATTTCGTAGCATACTTCTCCTTTGGAGGCATGCAGCATTCCAAGGTGATGAGATCAATGGAACTCTTCGCCAAAGAGGTCATGCCCCACTTCGCCTGAGTGCTTGCTCCCAGCGCAGTTAGCTGATACCAGTTGGCAAGAGGAGGAATCGGATGCAGAAGCTAAGTTCCCGGGCATATAACCCGCAAGCAGAGTACGAAATTAAGAGTTCTGACGTGGAGTACCGCGACGGCTTGCTGGCGCGGGTCTATCAACCCCAAGGCGAAGGTCCCTTCCCCACAATGATCGATGTCCATGGCGGAGCTTGGAACTTCGGGTCGCGTCTCAACAACGAAGTGATGGATGTCTCTATAGCTGCCAGCGGTGTCCTTGTGGTGGCCGTCGACTTCCGGATGCCTCCCGAGAACCCATTCCCTGCCCAGACGGCCGACGTGAACTATGCCATCCGCTGGCTCAAGAGGCATGCCCGCGACTACAACGGGGATGCGACCCACCTTGGGGGCCTTGGCTCCTCCAGCGGTGGACAGTCAATCATGCTGGCTGCCATGCGTCCCCGCGACCCTCTATACCGGGCAATACGCTTCGCGGAGGCTCCGCGCACTGATGCGTCCCTGTCGTGGGTTTTGGCCTGTTGGGGAGTGCTGGACCCCTATGCCCGCTATATGTACGCCAAGGAAGCCAGCCAACGGCTGGTGGACGCTACCGAGACCTACTTCGTCACCGAGGAAAACATGAAGCTGGGGAACCCCCAGTACATCCTCGAGCGGGGCGATGAGACCGCCCTGCCCCATGTTCTCATCATCCAAGGCACCAACGACGACAACGTGCCGCTATCCATACCAACACGGTTCGAGGAATCATATCGCGCCGCTGGTGGCAGCATACGCGTCGAGTGGTTTGAGGGGGAGCCCCACGCCTTTGCCTCCAAGGCGGGTCCGGCCAGCGACCGCGCCCTCAAGCTGATGAAGGAGTTCATCTCAGGGGAACTAGAGGCGGCTTCCGCCAAGAGCTAGCGGGCCAAGTCCACAGCCATCGTTGTCAAAAGCCCATTGGGGGGTAGAGGTCTCTTGACCCTACCCTCCCTTGGGCAGGGACTTCTCCCGCAATTCGTCCCAGTCATCGGTCACCAGCATGTTGGCCCAGTGGCGGTAGAAGTTGCGGTGGATAGACTCGCTGAAGCGGTAATCGCTGGCCCAGCCGCCAAGTTCGGAATTATGGCCCTCGTGGCCCAAGCCCATGCTGTAATTCAACGGGTACCGGCGTGATACAACTCCCCGTGAAGTGCGGGTGCATTCTTCCCAGTTGTCCATGTCGTCCTGCTCGAAGGTGCCTGAGGGGCTGAATCCACGGACCGCAGCCACACGGAAGGCATCCTTGACGTCCTTCGGGGCTGCCGCGTCGGTGAATCCCCAAGCCCAAACCTCGATGTGGTTGGGGCCTCTTGGGTGCCATACCCTGAAACTGCGGGAGAGGGTGCGCACCATGGAGAAGTTGGGAAAGACCGTCGCGGTTATTGGGTTCACCAAGCGGGAGCGAGGACCGAGACGTTCTTCCACCTCGGGCTTGATGCGGTCCTCGTAATCACGCAGGACGGCCACCGGGGGTTCGGCAACGTCATCTGGCCCGAGGAGGTTGGCGCAGTGGCCATAGCCGGGGGAGACAACGCTGCCAGCGCTCATATTCGGTTGGTTGCGGAAGTCCCCACCAAACCCTGTTCTCGTGGCTGACAGGTGGGTCCAAGGCACGTGATAGCCGTCGCCGCCGAAGTTCTCTGCTGGGAATTTCCAGTTGCACGGGATCACCCACTTATGCATGCCTGCGAATGCAACGGCACCGCCTTCGCGCCGGTCGAAGAAGGTGTCCAAGTACCAAGCCATCTCACCCAGATAGGAGCGTAGTGACGGGGCTGACGGGTCGAAGGTGGCGAACACGAGTCCCTTGTAGTTGTCCAGCTGGGCTACGGGCTGGAGCCCCCACTTGGAGGTGTCCAGTTCGTCGTAGTAGGCCTCCTTCAGACTGGGCACGGCGATGAGCTTCCCATCGCTGCCATAAGTCCAGCCATGGTAGGCACACACGAAAGCGGAAGCGTTCCCCTCGTCCGCGCGGCACACCCGGTTGCCCCGGTGCCGGCATACGTTGAGGAAAGCTCGTATGACTCCATCCTGGCCCCGGGCCACCAGCACCGGGTCCTCTCCCATGTAGGTGGAGAAGAAGTCTCCAGGATTGGGTATCTGGCTCTCGTGGCACAGGAAGAGCCAGCAGCGAGCGAAGATGCGCTCCAGTTCGGCTTGATAAATCTCTTGGTCGCTGAAGATAGCGCGGTTGACTCTTCCGCTATCAGCGTCTACTAGCCCGTTGATGTCGGTGATTGTCATGGCTTTGTCTCCCTTGAAAGGGATGTGGTCATCGATGTACTGAGAGGATTGGAGTATAGCATGGAGAGCGGGCGCCTTCCCGGTACTTTAGGGTTTCGGGAGGATGCCCAACTCCCAAAGCATGTAACGGGAGCCTTGCAGGTCCGTCAAGTTTCCAAGGTCTATTTCCGGCGGTTGGAGGGAATCCAATGGCGGAAGGTCACCTTCGGGGGCGACGCCTGCTACGAGGGGATATTCAGTGGTGGTGCTGGCGATGTAGCGCTGGATGGGTTCGGAGAGCAGGTATTCAATGAAGCGCTGGGCAAGCTCTACGTTTTGAGAGCTGGACAGGATCCCGGCACCTGCCACCAGAATCAGAGCGCCCAAGTCTCCTCCACCGGGGAAGTGGTTGCGAGCACCGAATCCCGGTCCCTCGGATTCCAGAAAGTGTTGTACGTAGAAGTGGGTGTTAAATCCCACGTCCACTTCTCCGCGGGCTATGGCCAAGACAGTCCTCGTGTTGTCCGGGTAGCTGCGAGTATCGTTGGCCTGCATGGCTTCTAGCCAGCTACGGGCAGCGCGCTCTCCCTGCTGTACGCGGAATGCCGTCAGGAACTCGTGGAAAGAATCGTCTCCCGGTGTCCACGCCACACGCCCATTCCAGACGGGGGCAGTGAAGCCCTCAATGGAGTCAGGCAGGTCACGTTCGGGGTCGACGGCGGCAGTGTTGTAGACGATGACCCGTGCCCGACCTGATGTGCCCACCCAATCTCCCGCGCGAGAGCGGAACTGCGGTCCCACCCTGTTGAGGATTGCATCGGGTAAGGGCGACAGGATGCCTGCCTTGGAGAGTCCTCCCAGATAGGACGGGTCGGAGAGAAAGACCACGTCGGCGGGAGAGTTCTCCCCCTCCTCAAGGATTCTGGCATTGGTCTCAACGGTGCTGGCGTATTTCACCTGCATGTCGATGCCGGTTTCCTGCGTGAACCTGTGGGCCAACGGGGCTACCCAAGTGTCGAACCGGCTGGTGTAGACGACGAGGGTAGGCCCATCATTGGCACAGGCGGTAGCGAGGGGCATGGCCAATGCGAGGATGGCTATGACGAACAGAAGTGATTTTGGGCGAGTCCACATATGCTAGGGAGCGGTGGTTGCCTATTGGCTTGGCTGCCCGGCCAGGATTCGAACCTGGGTCAAGGGATCCAAAGTCCCCTGTGATACCCCTACACCACCGGGCAGAGCGCTTTGCGGCGCGGGATGAATGGCGGGCACGCACTTAGAATTATAGCCTATGAAGGGCCAACCGTGCAGAAGTGGGCCAATGCTCGCGACGACTTTCGACACGGAAGCGGCTTCGGGCTAGAATGCGGGTCGTGAGCCCGTTGCTATGGGAGAAAGGAGAGATTGAATGAGTGAATCGAGAGAGAGGGTCTGGCAGCCCGACGACGGTACCGGCTGGGAGGCCCTGGGCACCGCCGGAGCCTTCATCAAGATACTGTGGGAGAACCCGGAGAATGGGGCGTCCATTGCCCTCTTCCGCGTGGACAAGGGGGGCGGGGTGCCCACGACCCATATCCATGCCTCCAACCAGTTTATGTATTGCCTGAAGGGCAAGTACCACTACCCAAACAGCAACATCGTACTTACGCCGGGCATGTTCTACATGAATCCCAAGGACAACGCCCATGGCCCGACCTATGCTGAAGAGGACTGTCTCTTGGTGGAGATATATGACGGCCCCCACTATTACGAGACGCCGGCCTTTGCCGTGCACCAAGGCGAGGCCACCTAGGGCACACCACAGGCAACCACCCACGTCTTAGGGGCGAGACACTCAGAAGGGCGGGACTGTGCAGTCCCGCCCTTTCTTGTGGGGTGTCACGGGGCTGATGGTCGCTTAGGCGTTCAGGGCGTGCTCCGTGTAGTCCTTGACCTTGTCGTACACCTGTATGCGGTGGCGGTAGTTCTCGAGGACGTATACACGGTCGTTGGCATCGATGTTCACTGCGATGGGGCGCCGGAAGGGCCACTCCTCGGACTGGTCAGCGATGCGGCGGGCCTTAATCATGTCGGGGTTGGCTGCGATGAGGGTCTTGGCCCATGGCGAGGGTTCGCGGGCATTGCCGGTCAGTCCAATAATGAACCTGCCATCGTTGGGGTCGTAGACGTTTACGGTGTCGGCGTTCCAGTCGGTGACGTAGATGTCGCCGTCCGAGTCCACGGCTACGCCCGACGGGCGATCAAGCTCGCCGGGGCCGGTGCCTGCGCCGCCGTAGGTGGCTAGGTACTGGCCGGTGGCGGTGAACTTCTGCACGCGGCGGTTGCCCCAGTCGGCGACCAGCACGTTGCCATCGTTGTCGAGGCCAAGGCCCCAAGGCATATTCAGTTGGTCGTTGCCGTCGCCCTGGCTGCCCCACTTGCGGATGAGATTTCCGTGCTTGTCCAGCACCTGAATCCGGTGGTTCTGGGCGTCGGCGACAACCAGGTTGTCGTCGCCGTCCACTGTAATGCCTGCGGGGGCCTTGAACTGGCCGTCGCCGTTTCCTGCGGAACCGATGTTGCGGAGGAAGGCGCCGTCCTTGTCGAAAACGGCTATGCGGTGCAGGAAGTCATCGGAGACGTAGACGTTTTCTTCGCTGTCCAAGGCGACACAGGTGGGCCAGATGAACTGGCCGTCGGAGTAGCCCTGGGAGCCGATTTCCTGGATGAACTGGTGGTCCACATGAATCTTGGTAATGCGGGCGAACAGGGCCAACCCGCCACGGCAGGCGACGTAGGCGGTGCCGTCGGAGGTCAGGGCCATGTCCACGGGTGCATAGAAGCCTTGGCCAGTCTGGGCGTACATGCCAAGCACATGGCTGTATTCCCAGACACGGCCTGTGGCGACAGTAGTCAGCATTGGAGTTTCCTCCCTTCCACGTTTAATCAGGGCGGGTTGGCTGGACTAGACGAAGTCCAACTGTTCGTACGTTCCCCCCACGATGGACGTGGAATCCAGGCCCATCCACTTTTCCAAGGCCGTGGCGTAGAAGCCTCGGAAGTCGTAGTTGGGCCTCAGGTCGCCTTGAATCAACTCGCTGGCCTCGAGGGATGGGTACTCGTTGTAGTAGCCTCCCTTGACGGAGTCGCCCAAGGCGAAGGCCACGCCGGCCGAGCCGTGGTCAGTGCCGGTGCCGTTGTCGCGGACGCGACGTCCGAACTCGGTGAAGACAATCATCAGCACGTTATCCGAGGCGTTGTGCTCCCGCAGGTCGTCGAAGAAGCTCTCGACAGCTTGGGAGACTTCCGTCCAAAGCTGGGCGTGCACGGGCAACTCGGTGGCGTGGGTGTCGAAGCTGCCGTGCTGGCAGTAGAAAACCTGGGTGCCCACGTCGGCCAAATGGGTCATGGCGATGCCCTTGAGGGCGCGGGCGATGGGCGTGGCTGCGTACTCCACGTTGGAGGAGTACTGCTGGGGGGCTACCTTCAGGACGTCGGCGCCCTTGAGGGCGTCGAGGCCCGTGCTGCCGAGGTAGTCCATCACCGGGCCGCGGCCAATGGCTGGCGAGTACATACGGGCAAAGCGGTCGAGGGCTTGGGCCCGCTGGTCGGAGGCGATGCCGGTGAGCAGGCCGTAGGACTCAAGCTGGGAGACGGATGCAACAGGCACGCCCTGCAGGCTGAGGGCGCGAGGTAGGCCCTGACCGAAGTTGACGGCCTTCACGACGTTGTCGTGGGTGGGGTCGAGGTCTCGGACGGTGCGTCCCAGCCAGCCCTCGGTGCCGATCTTGTCGGGCTCGCAGGTATGCCAGATGTCCATGGCGCGGAAGTGGGAGCGGGGGGAGTTCTCGAAGCCGATGCCATGGATTATGGCGAGGTTGCCCTCGTCCCAGAAGCGCTTCATGGGACCCATGTTGGGGTGGAAGCCGAGGGTGTCATCCAGAGGGATGACCTCTTCGGGCTTGATGCGGACGTTGGGGCGGTTGTCGTAGTAGATGCCGTTGGTGTAGGGGACTACGCAGTTAAGGTAGTCATTGGCACCCGATAGCTGAAGAACCACCAGCACCGGGTCTTTAGTCGTCGATGACATTCTCCTCCTCCTTACGTTAGGGCTGTATTGGGGAATACCGATAGTCCGTTTGGTCCGTCTATGCGAACTGGTATTCTCGTGTGGCCCCGATGAGGGCCATCAGAACGCCCACTCTCTGGGCGGACTTGCTTGTGTCTTCGGGGGTGGCCCAACTGTAGGAGCCACCCTCGGTGGTCTGGGCCATCAACTCCTCGCGGGACTGGTCGCCGACCTCGACGGACAGCAGTTCCAAGCAGGCGTCGAGGACTGCTTCAGGGTCGGTGATGCCACGAGCGGCTACCCGGCTCACTATCTCGCGGATACCGGGAAGCTCGATGTTGCCCAAGCGGTCGGCTGCGAAGTTGACGCGGCGCACCAGAGCGCCGCTGTCAATCCATTCGTGGCCGGTGTGCCAGCCCTCGACGCTGGGCGGGTTGATGAGTTCCTGTCCTTCGAAGGCGCACTCGTTGGCCAAGTCCTGTAGTCCCGGACGAGGGCCGGCGAAGTCGCCAGCGGTGCGAACGGTGCCGACGACCAACTCGGCGGGGCTCTTCACCTTGGTGAAGCGGGCTTCTTTGAAGAAATCGGACAGGAACAGGGCTCTGAGGGTGGCGCGAATGTCGTAGCCGGACTCTTGGAAGACCTTGCTCAGGTGCTCGATGGCGGCTGGGTCGCGGGGCGGCATGTCGTTCCAGCTAGGGACCTGCACCTCGTCGGCCACGAAGAAGTTGTACATGTGGCGGGTGATGAAGCGGGCGCAGGCGGGCTGCTGGGCGATGATGTCGATTATGTCGTCACCGTCGAAGTTGCCGGTACGACCGAGGAAGGTCTTCTCGTCGTAGTCGTGGTCCTCGGGGCGGAACTCGAAGTGCCAGAAGAAACGCCCGAAGGGGTTGCGGGGCAGCTTGGCGCTGATGGTCCAGCCGGTGAAGGCGCGGGAGGCCTCCTTGATGTCGTCCTCGGTGTAGTTGCCGACGCCGAGGGAGAAGAGTTCCATCAGTTCGCGGCCCCAGTTCTCGTTGATGGCACCCTTGTGGTTGTCGTAGTTGTCGAGCCAGTAAATCATGGCTGGGTCGCGGGCCAACTGCTTGAGCAGGGTGGCGAAGTTGCCCATGCCGTAATCGCGGAACATCTGCAACTGCTGGAGCAGTTCGGGGGGGTTGTCGATCTTGGAGTTGCCGGTGGCGAAGACGTGGTGCCAGAAGAGGACCACCTTTTCCTGCAGGGGCCGCTGGGTGGTCAACAGGCGGTACATCCAGTTGGCTTGGGCCAATGCCGGGGCCAATGGGGCCTCGATGCCCGGCATGTAGCGGTACATGAAGTCCTCGTTGTCGGCAGCCTGGGTTTCGGGGTTGACGAGTTCCTCGACGGTGGCCTCGTAACCTCTGGCGGCCCGTTCCTCAATCTCCTCGCGCGAGGCCCCGAAGCCGGCGCGACGCATCAGGTGGGCCATTAGCGCTACGTCGTTATTGACGGACATACTACTGGTAGCCATCACCTTCCTCCCTGTAAGTGTGAGATACGTTCCAGATAGGGTGTAAATTCCAAACGGGGTATGCGCAAAACGTCTGGGTGGATTCCCTTTAAGGGTATCCAAGAGGGTGTGAAGTGTCAACCTGAGCAGCTAGGGAGGGACGCATTGGGATGGGCCAAATGGCGTCTTGGGGTGGGAGAACGTGAGAGGGCGGATGGGATTGGCGGATTTCGTCGCGGCGCGGGGTGCGAATTCTGGAAGGGCGGTGTCGCGGGCCAGATAGGGGCGTGCGACGCTCTTCGTAGCTGAAACGAAGATGTTTGTAGCTGGAGGCGTCGCATCCGTCGCATGGTCGTAGCTGGGCGGTAGCTGACGATTGAGTCGCATGGAGGAGGTTGCGGGGGCGGGACGGGTTGGCGGATTTCGGCGTGGTGCTGAGGGCCAATCTTGGACGGGCGGTGTCGCAACGCCCAATAGGGGCGTGAGACGCTCTCCATAGCTGAAACGAGTTTGTTTGTATCTGGAAGGCGTCTCATTCGTCTCATGGCCGTATCTGGGCCGTAGCTGACATATGGGTCTCATGGGGGATTTGCCGGAGGGTGAGGTGGGTTGGCGGATTTCGTCTGGGTCGGGGGCGGGCATGTTGGACGGGACGGTGTCGACAGGCAGATAGGGGCATTCGACACTCTCCGTATCTGGGAGAAGCTGTTTTGTATCTGGGAGGTGTCGAATTTGTCGAGTGGTCGTAGCTGAGTCGTAGCTGACACACGTGTCGAATGGGGGCCGGATGGCGGGGGATTGAGGTGATGAGAGAGCTTGGCGGATTTCGTTGCAGCCGCGGCGGACCAGGGCGCGAAAGAATGCAGGCAGGGAGGCAAATGGAGTGAAGGACTGGCTGCCTGCGACGCGTGAGGCGTCCGCCCCCTGGGTGCTTCCTGCATAGGGGTTGGCAGGCTGATGGGTTTGGGGTCGCGCAAGGAGAGTACGTGGCAGCATGGAGATACTGTACATTAGTTCTATGCCATAGGGCAAGAGCAGAATGTCACGGTTACATTGGGGAGGCTTTCTAGGTCGCCGGTAGGTGGGGCCAAGGGAGCGTTGGATTGCGGGGAGGCTGATTGTGGGAGCAGGATGCTTATCTTATACTTGCGCCACATAGGGCCGGGCGCGAGAAGGCCGCGCGAGAACCGTGCTTAGGAGTGGGAGATGGCTACGAGTCAGATGACAGATGTGATTCACCTCATCAAGTCGGAAGCCTCACGTTTGCGGGACTTTATGAGTGGCTTGGATGCCTCGCAGTGGACGGCGAGAAGCGCTTGCGACGGCTGGCAACTACGGGACGTGGCGGCGCACCTGACGACGGCTGCGGACACTTGGGCCCACACCATAACGCGGGGCGTCGCAGGGGATGCGAACCCGCCTGCGGGGCAGGCTTTTCTGGCACCGGGAGACCGCGGTTCCGAGGGAACAGCCCAGCGGGCGGTGGAGCTAAGTCACCAGTTGGGCGATGGCCTGTTGGATGAGTTCACGGCTGGGTATGACCGTCTCTTTGTGGTGCTGGACGGCCTGAAGGCCGAGGACTGGGAGAAGCCGTGTTTCCACAGGCGCGGGGCCATGCCGATGCATGATTACGTGGCGCTGCGGCTACAGGAACTGGCCCTGCATGGCTGGGACATGCGGTCAGGTCTGGACGAGTCTGCGGAGTTGTATGAGAACACCCTGCCCACTCTTCTGACGCTGGTGCCGCGCTGGCTGGGCAACGCCTTCACGCCGGGCTTGGGGCTGCCGACGCCGATGCGGTTCCGCTTTGAAATACCAGGCCCGGTGGCCATGCGCCAGGACATACTGATCAACCGGGAAGACTTCGTGCTGGAGGAGCCGGGGGACAGCAGGGCGGACGTGACGGTGCATTGCGACACCAGCAGCTACGTTCTGCTGATATATGGCCGCTTCAACCTAGACTGGGCGTCGGTCATCGGGAAGGCGCGGATTGAGGGGCGCCGGGAGCAGGCGACCATATTCACGACGTGGTTCCGGGGATTCTAGGTCTCGCTTCGCCTCGTTGCCCTTGATGCATTCGCCCGATAACCCTGAAGTGGAGTGATTGCCATGGCCAGCGACCAAGTACGTGAAAGAATTGAAGTTGCCCGAGCCGATGCCGAGCGGCTGGAGCAGAGGCTGAGGGCTCTGTCCGATGAGCAGTTTTCCCAAGCGAGCGCGTGCGACCGGTGGACGGTGGCTGACGTGACGGCGCACCTCGCTTTCGTGGCGCAGTTCCAGACGCGCATGATTGGCCGTGGACTTCAGGGAGACGACAGCGAACCTGAGGCAGTGAGGCAGCAGGGCCCCGACGCGCCGCCGGCGGCGGAAATGATTGCCCAAGGAGCGATCGGACTGAGGGAGCGCTTGGGCGACGGGCTGATGGACACGTTCCACGAGCGCTATGGGGAGTTGTTCAAGCTGCTGGACTCCATGACACCCGATGATTATGAGAAGCCCTGCTGGCACCCGCGGGGCGACACCTCGGTGGCGGACTTCGTTGACTTGGTGGTGAACGAACTGGCCCTGCACGGGTGGGATGCCCTCTCGCCTGTGGACCCGGGCTACCACATCGCGCAGGATGCCATACCGGCGGGCTTGGCTCTTTCCAGCAACGTGCTTGGCCGGATGGCACGCGCGGAACCGAGGATGCTGGGGCCGATAAGGTTCGGGTTCGAGTTGACCGATGGAGGCAGCATGCCGGACTTGGTGGTGGGCGGAGGACGGTCGGGGGTCAACGCGACGCTGCATAGCGATGGGGAGACGCTGCTGCTGATGGTCTATGGGCGATTGAGCATGGATGAGGCCGTGTCTTCAGGCCGCTTGAGGATAACGGGGGACGAGCCGCTGGCGAGGGAGTTGGGTAGCCGGCTGACGGGTGTGTAAGGGGCGCGTACTAGCTTCGCCAGTACCGGCCTGCCGCCAGACCACCCAAGAATCCTGCAACGGCAGTAACGACAGGAGCAATCAAGTCGCGGTTGTCGGACAGAGTGAAGAACACCGCAAGGCCGACGGTCACCCCCGCGCCAAGGACAAAGTAAGCAAACTGGTAACGTCTGTTGGATTTGGCGGCGTCGTGGCGGCGAATGTCTCCTTTTGAGCATTATCGATAAGCTGTTCAATGTGCGTCCCGGTTAGCCTTTGAAGGATGGGATTACCAGCCGGTCCCGCGAATTGCGCCGTGATATTATGGCGCGAACGATGGCTTGCCTCTCCTCTCCGACAAAGTCATCGTCGAGGAGTTGGCTGGCAATTGAAACTCCAAAGCCGGCATCGGATCCAGTTGGTTGGCCGGTAGCTACCTCTTCCGGGGCATACTGCTCCACGGGGTCGATATCGCCGCCGTTACTACCGCTTGCCACCAACCCCTGTTCCTTCCGCTTCCTGCTCTAGAAGGCTCGATAGAGCAGCTTCCAAATGGTCCGCGACACGCTGGCTCAGGGGGTCTACGTAATATCCGGCAAACATGGCCCTGATGAGGGCATACCCCTTTTCTTCACTGAGAGTCCCCGAATCCACACACCTGACGACAGCTTTGACGCCTTCCATCACTGCTTCCCGTACCTGAGCGTCGTCGTAGGGGTTTGGCGAATAGGCAAGTCCCAAGTTGCTGGGCCATTGCCTCTGTGCATGGGCCGTATGACCATTGGGTTTCTGCTTCGCGACCATGCCCCTTGTGCCCCCTTATGAAGCTCAAAGCATCCTATAGTAACTAGGCATAGCGGTGCAACGCTTGTTTTTCATGGACAAAGCCAGATGAATCGCAAGGGAGGCCCTCCAACCTAAATCACCTCGGCCAAGCCCTGCTCGAGTTCATTGGCGGAGGCGAAGCCCTCGTATTTGCGGGTGATGTTTCCGTCGCGGTCTAGGATGAAGACCCAGGACTCGTTGAGGTAGTCCTCGATTTCGCTGAGGCCCCATGCACGGACTGCCGGGGCGTATTCTCCCCGTCCCAAGTCGCCTTGGAGGGAGTGGGGATTGTCGTAGACCTCGATGTGTATGAAGTCCACATCGGCTTGGTACTGGTCCTTGATGCCCTCGACCGTCTCCACTTGCGGGCCGCAGGTGGGGCTGGTGCAGAAGGCGGGACTGGCGAATACCACCAAGGCGGGGCGGCCGTTGTCCACGATTTCCTCGATGCGGTGCTGGTACAGATCGAGATCGGGGGTGGACGAACTGGTGAGTTCGGAGGGGTCGCTTACGTCTTGCACGGTCTTGTTGGGCGTCAGGGGTGGCTGAATGCCCAAGGAGGGGGTGAGGCTGGATGCCTCGACTTTTAGGGGGATGAGGGTGGTCAGGGATTCGCCCTCATCGTCGACGCTGACCTCCAACTCCCAAAGGCCCTCGCCGTCGAGGTTGAAATCGGCTACGTAGTTGCCCCTAGTGCCGTAGGGCCAAGGGTGGAAGACAGCTTGGGCATTTTCCACGGCGGTATCGGGCGAGGGGCCGTCGCGGTAGAAGGACTGGATGCTGGCTTCGGGCACGGTGACTAGAGACCGGGTGGTGGTCAGGAGGAAGGAGACCCGGTTGGGGCCTACGCCCAAGTCGATGGTGGCGAGGATGGCGTTGAGGGCGATGGTCTCGTCTTCGTCGTCGGTGCTGGAGGCGGCGGGTTCGGGGGTGGCTGTGGCCGTGGTGGAGGCCGGAGTCGCTTCCTCCAGCCCCGTCGCAGGTGCAGGCTCGCTGCCACCGCCACAGGCGACCACAAGGGCCGTGGCGACCAAGGCGCAGAGCATGCCGTATATCACGGCGGGCTTCCGTGGTTTCTTTGCGGTCATGCCGGTTATATGCCTTGGGTGTAAATGCCGAAGGTGAAGGCGAACAGGGCGAACTGGCGCGTGTTGGAACTCATGGTGAGTGTGTAGGTGCCGTAATCCTCGGCGTCGACGATGCTGTAGAGGCGGGGTTCATCGACCATAAGGAACGTGTTGCCGTCCTCGACGACTACGTCGAGGCCCCTGTCCGCCTCGGGTATGGGCGCTCCGTCGAGGGTCACCAGCACCTTGAAGGGCTCGCCGCCCACCTCGGGCGTCAGTACTGCGTTGGCGGTCCTGGAGGTGAATTTGAGCAACAGGTAGTCGTCGAAGCCTCCGCCCTCTTCGGCGGGGGCGTACTGGAGGTTCTCCTCGTTGGCCCGCCAGGGTCCCTTGAGGTAAATGAGGTCGTCTTCGTAACCGCTGCCGGGTTCGCTGTATTCGACTATCGCGTCCTTGTTCTCGCAAAACTCGTCTATGTTGAAGACGTACCGGGACCAGCAGCCACGGCCATAGCCTCCGTATAGCTCACGGGTGAGCTTGCGGGCCTCCAGAAATGCGGGGTCCACGACTTGGTCGGTGGGAAGTTCGAGGTCCAGTGTGAGGTCGGCGCCTGCTTCTTCCAGCAGTCCCCGGATTACCAGTTCGGTCTCGGCGTAAGCACCCTCTCCGAAATGCTGGTAGCGGATGACGCCGTTCTTATCGATGAGGTACTTGGCGGGCCAGTAGCGGTTGTTGTAGGCGCGCCAAGTGCCGAAGTCGTTGTCCAAGGCCACGGGCCAGACGATGGCATCGTCTGCGGAGGCCTTCTGGACGTTCTCGCGGTCTTTCTCGAACTCGAACTCGGGGGTGTGGATGCCCAGAATCACCAAGCCGTCGTCGGCATAGCGGGCGTGCCACTGTCGCAGGTAGGGGAAGGTGCGGATGCAGTTGATGCAGGTGTAGGTCCAGAAGTCGACCAGCACCACATTGCCGCGCAGGTCGGCGAGACAGAGGGGCTCGGAATTCACCCAAGCTTCGATGCCTGTGATTTCGGCGGCCAGCCTGCCCCGTCCCGATCCCTGAGCGGGTTCCACAGGATCGCCGCAATCGGGGCCGGGTTCGAATATCATCCCCACCATGCCGGACTGGTCAAGGGGCTCCGGGCCTATGGGAAGGGCGGAACCGCCGACTTGGGGCACCTCTTGTGGAAGGGCGTCGGAGATGGCTTGGACGACGACATCACGCAACTCCTCGGCGTCATTCACGTCGGGCTTGGCTTCCAAACTGGCAACGACGTTCTGCTTTACCTCCTCCTTGAGGTCCTCAGGCGCATCTCCCAAGGCGTCGGCAACGAGTTGCGCCACTTCGTCGGGCGTCACTATTTCGGGCGTCTCGATGGACTGAATGGCCTCAGTTACCGATTCCTGCACCTCTTCAGATGTGAGGGGGTCGGGTGTGGGCACGGGGGTCGATTCCCCTCCGCAGGCCATGGTCAAG
Source organism: Dehalococcoidia bacterium (assembly GCA_965204245.1). Lineage (GTDB taxonomy): Bacteria > Chloroflexota > Dehalococcoidia > Lucifugimonadales > JAAXIE01 > JAAXIE01. The sequence continues at coordinate 22,879 of CBDBED010000002.1, read as the reverse complement.
AGCAGCAAACCCACGGCGACAATCAAGACAATGCGCGGTAGCATGTTATGGCTCTCCTTTTGTTCCCTAGTACTCTCTGAGAGACGCGGACTTGGGCTGCTCCATGAAATCAGGGGATGTTTGTGGAGGCCTCTGCATACAATTCTAACAGACATTTGCGCGGGTCATAAGTTGATACCCGGACACAGATGTCAAACCGGCTTGCGCCATGGGGAAGGGAAAGCTAGGATGAATAGCTGCCTGCGATTGCGGCAGGCTACCGCTCAATTGGATGCCCGGAGGCCCCTCTCTTTTGACCAACCTTGAAAGCAACCTGCGCGAGATTGAACTACGCGTCAACGGTAAAAGACACCAGCTAGCCGTGGCGGCGCACAGGACTCTTCTGGAGGTGCTGCGCGACTCCCTGGACCTCACAGGGGCCAAGTCGGGATGCGACCGAGGGGAGTGTGGTGCGTGCACCGTTACCGTGGGCGGCCGAGCCGTGTATGCCTGCCAGATGCTGGCCTTGCAGGTAGGCGACCGTCCGGTGGTGACGGTGGAAGGGCTGGCGAACGCAGATGGCTACCATCCATTGCAGGACGCCTTTCTGGCGCGGGACGGGGGACAGTGCGGGTTCTGCACGCCGGGCTTCCTGATGGCGGCAAAGGCCCTGCTGGACCGCAATCTGGAACCGGACCGGGATGAGGTGCGCCGCGCCTTGGCAGGCAACATTTGCCGTTGCAATGCCTATGGGGCCATCACTCAATCGGTCTTGGCAGCGGCCAGGGCCATGGTGGCGCGGGGTCAGACTCAGTGACGACGCCGAATTACGCCATTGTCGGCAAGAGCGTTACCCGCAAGGGGCTGCTGGAAAAGCTGACGGGCGAGGCACGCTATACGTCGGATATGAAGCTGGAGGGGATGCTGCACGGGCGCATCGTGCGCAGTCCGCATCCCCATGCAGATGTGGTGGCGGTCGATACGTCGGCGGCCGGGGTGCTAGCGGGGGTACGGGCAGTTGTTACGCCTTTTGATGCGCCTCAAGGTCATATAGCTGCTGATCTGCCGGTGCTGGATACGCGGGTGCGTTTCGTGGGGGACGAGGTGGCAGCGGTGGCGGCTGATGATGCCGATACGGCGTCGGCCGCACTGGATTTAATCAGGGTGGAATACCGGCACTTGCCCCATGTGGTGGATGCGGAGGAGGCCCTGCGGCCCGATGCCCCACAACTCTATCCTGACGGAAATCTGGCTACCGGGCGGCCTCTGGTCTTGGAGCGGGGCGATGTGGAGCAGGGATTTGCGGAAGCGGACTTGGTAGTCGAGGACGTATTCCGCACGCCGGGGCACTCGCCATCACCGTTGGAACCGCGAGCGGTGCTTGCCGCTTGGGAGGATGGCAAGCTCACGGTGTGGAAGTGCACCCGCGGGGTGCACCAAGACCGGGCGGCGCTGGCGTCGGCCTTGGAAATAGATCCGGAGAACATCCGGGTGATTGGCCCGCCATTGGGGGCGGGATATGGGGCCAAGGACGAGACGAGGCTGGCTGCGCTGGCGGCTGTGCTGGCACAGCGAGCGGGCAGGCCCGTGCGCATTGAGTTGGGCCGTGATGAGGAGTTCTTGGCAGGGCGGGTGCGTCATGCCGCCGTGCTGCGCATGAAGGTGGGGCTGAAGAACGACGGGACAGTGACGGCGGTGGACTGCAATGCGGTGCTGGATACGGGGGCTTACTTGGCCTCGGGCCCTGGAGTGCTGCGTCGCACGGCCCAAGCGGGTCTCTATCTGTATACCTGCGCCAATGTCCGCTATGAGGGACGCTTGGCGTACACCAACCGGCCAGCGGCGGGCTCGTATCGCGGGTTGGGGGCGCCCCAAGGGCATTTCGCGCTGGAAAGCCTCATTGACCGCGCTGCGGAGCAACTGGGCATTGACCCGCTGGACATACGACTGCGCCACCATGTGAAGGCTGAAGGGCAGCCGGGCACCCGGGTAACGCCTCGGGGAGAGATCATTGATACCCAGCCCGTGGAAGGCGGCATCCCCTTCTCCAGCCATGGCTTAGAGGAGTGCCTGCGAAGGGGGGCTGGGGCCATCGCATGGCGTGCCAACAGGCGATTGCCCAATTCCAGTCCTGGGTCGAAAAAGCGGGGGATGGGCATGAGTATGCTCATCTACCGTGGCGGGCCGGGCGGACAGTCCGCGGCGCAGATACGCCTCAACAGGGATGGGAAGATCGAACTGGTGTCGGGAATAATGGACGTTGGGGAGGGCGCATCCACTGCATTGGCACAGATGGCTGCCGAGAGCCTTGGCGGGGCCTACGAGGATGTGGTCCCCGTGTTCGCCGATACTGATACGACGCCTAGGGCACCAAACACTGCCGGTTCCACCGCGACATTCTCCACGGGCACTGCCATTGTGCAGGCGGGTTCCGAGATACGGGAGCGGCTTCTACAGGCGGCGTCCCTAGCCATGGATGTGCCGGTGGAGGCACTGGATATACGTCACGGCATGGCCTACTTGGATGCGGACCCGCTGCGGAACATGACGCTGGCCGAGATTCTTGAGAGTGCGGGCTTGGACTCCATGTATGCGGAAGCCACAATCATGCCGGGTAGTCCAGACCACATCATCAACACCTTCGGGGCCCATTTCGCCGAGGTTGAGGTGGATACGGACACGGGGCGCATCCGGGTACTGCGCTACGTGGCGGCCCATGATTCGGGCCGGATAATCAACCCCAACCTGGCCATCAACCAAGTGGAGGGCGGCATCTCCCAGATGCTGGGCTTCACGCTGAGCGAGGACTTGCTGTCCGACGGCCCGACGGGTGTGACATTGAACCCCAGTTTTTTGGAACACAAGAGCCCCACCATCATGGACTACCCCGAGATGCGGGTGATTTTTGCCGACGTGGTGGACCCGATTGCACCTCTGGGGGCCAAGGCATTGGGCGAGCCTCCCTGCGTGGGTGTAGCCCCAGCCATTGCCAATGCTGTCTACAACGCCATCGGAGTGCGGTTCAATACACTGCCCATCACGCCCGATCAAGTATTGGACGCGCTGCGTGAACAACGGGAGGCTGCGTGAGCCTGCGCCCGTTCCAATACGCGGAGCCGGAGTCGGTGGAAGAGGCGGTGTCGCTGCTGTCGGAAAACGGCAGCCGTGTGCTTGCCGGTGGCAGCGATTTGCTGAGCGAGATGAAGGAGGGGGTGGTCGCGCCTGATGTCTTGGTGAGCTTGGCGGGCATTGAGGACCTGCGAGGCGTGGAGGTGACGCCGGAGGGCGTACGAATAGGGGCCATGACCTCCCTAGCCGCCTTGGCGGCCAACACCGAGGTACAGCAGCGCTATCCCGTGCTTGCCGAGGCGGCGTCTGGGATTGCTACGCCTCAGATACGCAACGTGGGCACATTGGGGGGAAACCTGTGCCAGCGGCCGCGCTGCTTCTATTACCGTAGTCCCCATACCGTCTGCCTGAAGAAGGGCGGGGATTCATGCCTCGCCTTGACAGGTAACAGCAAATACCTCGCCATCATGGGTGGCGAACGGTGCTACATCGTCCACCCTTCGGATACGGCTGTGGCATTGGTCGCGCTTGGCGCTGATGTCGAGCTTGCCGGGCCAACGGGTCGCCGGACGATGCATCTGGAGGACTTTTTTACCAGCCCAGGGGCCGACATAGGGGTGGAAAACGTGTTGCAGCCGGGAGAGGTGCTCGCATCAGTCATGGTGCCGCCCATGCCCGAAAACGCCAGCGGTGCCTACCTGAAGGCCCGGGAGCGTGAGGCCGGCGATTTCGCCTTGGTGAGCGTGGCAGCGGCTTTGGCCGTCACCAATGGCCGTATCAGCTGGTGTCGCGTGGTGCTGGGAGGCGTGGCACCTTACCCCTACCGGGCATCGGCAGCGGAAGAGCGCGTGATAGGGGCTGGGGTTGCCGACGTTGATGTGGTCGCGGCCGAGGCGGGAAGGCTGGCGGTAGCTGGGGCGACTCCCCTGAGGGGCAACGCTTACAAGGTCGACTTGGCTGCCAATTTGGTCAAGCTGGCGATAGTACGGCTCTTGTCGGGTGATGAGGGCGAGGACGAGTGGGCTGGAGGCTGAAGCGTCTATTCGTTCCAGCCAGCTCTACACACGATTGAATAGGCTTCCGTAGCCCTGCACGCCGCCTATTCCCAAGTAGCGCAGGGCAGCCCACATGGTAACCTGATTGGCAGACATCACGGGCTTGCCCAAGTCCTGTTCCAAGGCCTCCAGCACCTCAATGGTGCGCCCATTGGTGCCGCTGATGAACACTGCATCGGCATCGGGTCGGTTGGCCTCCCTTCCTGCCCTGAAGAAGTCGCGTGGCTCCAGTTGGCCGATATCCCAGCCGTTCTTGATGCCGAAGGCTTTGTGCCCCAGAACCTCCAGCCCATCCATTGATGCCTCGAAATACTCCTTTTCAATGACCAGCAGGTCGTCGGTATAAGGGCCGACAATCACCAGCTTGCCCACTCCGAATGTACGAAAGGCCTCCATGGCCGCCCCGGCAGTGGTGATGGCATGGCATCCCGCTGCTTCTCCCAGCATTGAGGCAAGTTCATGGTCGCGGCCCGGCCCGGCAACGATGCTGCCCATGGTGTGAGCGAATACGAGGACATCGGGCTTCAGCGGGGCGATGGCCCCTGCTGCCTGCGGGAGAGACTGGTTGGTGGTCTCCAGCACCTGCTGGTCCAAGCCTGTGACGTCACGGGGGCGGAACATGCGCGTGACGTGTACCGACACACCCTCGGGGGCCATGCGTCCAAGCTCCACCTCGGCCACGGTGTTCGGAGGGGATACGATGACTCCAATTCTTCCTCGCCAGCCGTACATGTCGGACCCTCCCCATGCTTTCGTCCTCTAGCAGACGCTCTTTTGATTCGACAGTAGCCCATTCTAGACTTGATTGGTAAGATTTGGGGCTAATGGCTGCGCACAGGAGCGTCGAATTCACTCCAATGGTGTTAACATATCTCAGTCCACTGCTATTCAGGCATGAACAAAGACAATGATCTGTCGCAACTGCTTCAATGAAAACGTAGAGGGGGCCGAGGTCTGCGCATTCTGCGGCCAGAGCTTGGCTCTGACGGTAGAAGAGCAGGCGGTAGGCACAGTCTACTGCACCCAATGCGGTACGGAGAACAGGGAAGACGCCCTTGCCTGCGTTTCCTGCCATCGCATATTGGGAGAATCACCGGAAGTGCCGCCGGACTACCGGCCAGTGCCTGCAGCGGCGCAGGACGGGGAGCAAGAGTTCCCTCCCAAGGGCCTCATCGATATCATCGGAGAGAGCCTGAATCTGTACCGGCGGCACCTCGGCACCTTTGTCTTCATTGCCCTGTTTTCATTCTTCGGGGCCTTGGCGGCCTTCTCGGTTTCCAGCCTGTATGTGCTTATAACATCGCTGGCGGCCTTGGTCCTGTTCGGTGCTTGGGGATGGGGTGCCACGGTGGGGGCAGTGTCCCAGCATTATCTATCGGGCAGGGTGAAGCTGGTCGCCTGCTACAGTCATGTGATGACTCGATGGTTCTCACTCATGGTGGCGTTTCTGGTGCTGTCCGTACCGACGTGGATAGGGCCGTTCATTCTCTTTCAGACCAACTGGTATCTCGCGGGCTTGGCATTGCTTCCCGTAGGCTGCTACGTGATGGTCCGCTGGTTCTTTTTTGCAGGGCCCTTGCTGGTGGAGAATCGCCCGCCCATGGCCTCGCTGGAGAGAAGCAGTGAACTGGTGGGAAAGGACGGCTGGCGCATCTTCGGTACCGGGGTGGTCTTTTTCTTGGTGTGGACGGGGGCCTCGCTGGTGCTCTCCATCCCTGGGATACTGGTGGACTCGTTCTCGCAGACGGCGGGAAGCGTCTTGTTGGTGCTGGCGGTGGTGGTGACGCTGCCAATCCTGTGGATTGGGTCTACGCTGGTGTATTTCGAGTTGCGGCAGCAGCGTGAGGGGTTCGACAGGGCAAAGCTGGCGGCCGAACTGGGATACGAAATCAAGGAGTAGCGCAGGGAACGGGCTGAGGCTAAGCCGGAGACTGGCTAGTCGCGGCGCTCACCCCAAGGGTCTTGCTGCTCCCCCATAGGCTCATCCTGCATGTCTGAAGAGGCCTCAAGATCGTTGGGCACTTCTTCAGCCTGAGGCTCGTCGTCGTTGGCCTCCACCACGGACTCATCCATGGCCTCGTCCTGCCGGAAAGGCACGAACCCGGACTCCTCTGAATCCTCGGAGGAAGTCCCTCTGAAGCGGTCGAGGGCAATGCGGAACTGCTCCATAAAGGCATCAGGGTCCCTCGGTGTAATCCATGCGCCCCTGCCCCGGAACTCGCGCACCCGCAAACGGGGCCCGCTCAAGGGCACCATCAAGCTGTCGACGCCCTCGATGTTCTCAAACATGATGTGGCGGGTTCTGGGACGGCCGTAGAAGATGAGAAGGCGGTCATTGTAGAGGCTGTAGTTGGTGGGGCTGGTGAACCAAGCATAGATGGCAACGCCGAGACCCACTATAAAGAGACCACTGGGGAACCCAGTAATCACCACATCAGCTATGGCCGCGCCGAGACCAAGGAACAACATGAAGTTGATGGGTGACTTCTCCTTGGCACTATACAGGGGTTGGTATTGCTCGGCCATGGAGAGATTTTACCACAAAGATATCCATGGATGCCCCTGTGTGTGACCACGCGGTCCATGGGCTTCAGGCGTGTTACACTGCTAGCCCCTAATCACATTATAGGAGCCTTGATGATGGCAGCCGTAATGTCGCCGAGGAGACGCCTACGGGAGATGCTGGCCAGCGGGCGCATGGTGGTCGCCCCCTTCATACTCAACGCCTTTCATGCGAGGATTGCGGAAGAAGTGGGATTCGGGGCTGTGTACATGACGGGGTCCGGCACTTCGGCGGAAAAGGGATACCCGGACGTGGGCTACCTTACGCAGACGGAGATGGTGTCCAACGCCCGGTACATCGCAAATGCCGTCTCGGTGCCGGTCATAGCCGATGCCGACACGGGCTATGGCAACGCCATCAACGTCTGGCGCACGGTGCGGGAATATGAGGATGCCGGTGTGGCTGCCATCCATATCGAGGACCAGAGCTTCCCCAAGAAGTGCGGGTTTTTTGCTGGCAAGCAGGTCATTCCGCCGGATGAGATGGTGGGCAAGCTGCATGCTGCCGTGGATGCGCGCCGCGACTCTGATTTCGTGATTATCGCACGCTGCGACGCCTATGCCGTCAATGGTTGGGAGGATACGGTAGCCCGCTGCCGGGCTTATATGGATGCAGGGGCCGACATGGTTTTCGTGGATGGGATCAAGACCGTGGAGGACCTGAAGGCGTATGCCAGCGATCTAGCCGAGTTTCCCCGTCTCTATAACGGTGACCTGTTGCCCACCCAAGACGTGGAGGCCATGGGGTATCGCGTGATGATTTGCGGCTCCACCATCTGGCTGGTGTACAAGGCCGTCCACGACGCCTTTAGCGAACTGAAGGCGTCGGGCAAGGTTGATCCCGCTAGGTATGGCACCCGTGAGGATGTCGCGAATCTGCTGGGGCTGCCCGGCGTGTATGAGATGGAGCGCAAGTATGGCGTGCCGGGTTCTGACGGCGAATAGAGAGAGGCATAACCGGACTGACCAGTGACACTTGCCCGTTGACGGGCCGCGACGCCTGACCCTAGAATGGCCCCAATTTCTCCCCTGTAGCTATGCCGTTTTGACGCAACGTGTCGTTTCGGGAACCTCCGCCCCTGAAGACATTGGTCTGGATTCGTCATTGCGCCCCAAGCGCCTTGCCGATTTCGTGGGGCAGGAAGCAGCCAAAGAAAACCTCAGCATCGCCATGCGCGCCGCCCGCATACGCGGTGAACCTCTTGACCATGTAATCATCTACGGCCCCCCAGGCTTGGGCAAGACCACTCTGGCTCTCATCATCGCCCAAGAGATGGATGTGGAGATCAAGGTCACCTCGGGGCCGGCTATTGAGAGGCCCGGCGACATGGCGGCAATCCTTACCCGGCTGAACCGCGGCGATGTCCTGTTCATAGATGAGGTGCACCGGCTCAGCCGGGTGGTGGAGGAGATACTCTACTCCGCCATGGAGGACTTCTTCCTGTCGTGGATGATGGGCAAGGGGCTGGGGGCCAGCAACGTAAACCTGCGCATCAATCCCTTCACGCTGATCGGGGCCACGACCCGCTTTTCCATGGTCAGTGCCCCACTGCGTGACCGGTTCGGCTCCATCTACCATCTCGACTACTATGAGCCTCAGGATATGGGCCTCATAGTCGAACGGTCCGCCCGTATCCTCCAAGTGGATATCGAAGAACCTGCCATCGAGCAGGTTGCCCTGCGTTCACGGGGCACTCCCCGGGTGGCCAATCGTCTCATCAAGCGCTGCCGTGACTATGCCTTGGTTGTTGGTGACGGTGTGATAAGTGGCGACATGGCCCAGGAAGCCTTGGAAAAATTGGAGGTCGACCCCCTGGGACTGGACCGTACGGACCACCGCCTGCTGGGTAGCATCATCGACAAGTTCACTGGCGGGCCAGTGGGCTTGGACACGTTGGCAGCCTCCATCGGAGAGGAAGCCGACACCATCATGGATGTCTACGAGCCTTATTTGCTCAAGCTGGGGTTCCTGGACAGGACGCCGCGCGGGCGGGTGGCCACTCCCATGGCCTATACTCACCTTGATAGGACGCCCCAAGCGAAAGCCCCGTCGCCCCAAGGGCGACTAATCTGAGCGTCAAACTGAAACGGGAGGACCGCAATGATCTATGAGCTTCGAGAGTATACGCCCTGCCCCGGCAAGCTCCCCTTCCTCAACAAGCGATTTGAGGAGCACACCGCAGGTTTGTTCAAGAAGCACGGCATGGGCGTGGTGGGCTTCTGGACTGAGGAGATAGGCGACGCTGGTGTTCTCGTCTACATGCTGAGCTACGAGAACCTCGCAGCGCGGGAGAAGTGCTGGACCAGCTTCCAAGGAGATGCCGACTGGCAGCGGATCCGGGCCCAGACGGAACAGGAAAACGGCCCCATCGTCTCCAGCATCAGGAGCCGTATCCTGCGGCCTACGTCCTACTCCGCGATGCAGTAGGGCATCACTGTTCCTATAGGGCAGCAGACTCTCGCATCAGCTGTGCGGCCCGCTGCAAGTCTGCCTCGCTGTTGACGTTGAAAAAGGACAGCAGGCAGGGGTCTGCTGCAAGGACTTCGCTTTCTGTCAGATAGGCAACATCGAGCAGCGGGAGAAGGTGCCGTAATCCTGGGTTGCCGTCTGATAGCAGGCCGTCTATCGCAGACAGACAGTTGCGTGAGTAAGCCCCCAACAGGGTCTGAGGCACTCCGCCGATGACAGGAAGGGCTGCGTCCTTTTCCACGGCCGCCGTGCCGACTAGCCGTAGGAGATCGGGCTGCAGAAAAGGCGAGTCGCAACCGACCGCTAGTGCCAAGTCGTGCCGGGCTTCCCGTAGCCCGGTCTGCAAGCCTCCCAGCGGTCCCCTTTCCGGCGATATGTCGGCAACGAGTCTCGCCCTTCCTGCGAGATTCTGTTGTCTTTGCAGACCCTCCGCTGACGTGACCACAATCAGGTCGGTACACGCCGCCGAGAGCGCTTCCAAGACTCGCTGCAGGAGGGACTTGCCTTGTAGCTCGACTTGGGCCTTGTCCCTGCCCATGCGAGTGCTATGTCCGCCAGCCAGAACTATCCCGGTCATGTCTTCAGCCATGGCAGTTTGTGCCTACATGAAAGGCGTGAAATACTAGGCTATTCCCGCGCGAGTCGTCAGCTTGACACTCGGAGTTGGCGGCAATACGATGCTTTTAAGGTTTAACAGACTTCTCTGGTGGCCGGTTCATGTGGGGATATAGCTCAACTGGGAGAGCACGGCGTTCGCATCGCCGAGGTTGGGGGTTCGAGCCCCCCTATCTCCACCAAAATGCCCCTGTAGCTCAGCCAGGATAGAGCGGCGGCGTCCTAAGTCGCGCGTCGGGGGTTCGAGTCCCTCCAGGGGTACCACGGGGTACTGTTGACCGAACCAGCTTCCCCAAAGCTACCTTCTCCATCTCTTTCCCCGGTATTGGGCTGCCCTCAGGCATAGGTATTGTGTAGTGGATAGTGGCGGAGCCTGGGGCAACCGATATCTCTTTCACGAAAGAGCGTATGAATGCCTTGGACTCGGTGAGTTCGCTCTCCATCAGGAAGTCGCCCATATCCTTGGCAAAGGCGGTGATCGTCTCAACGCTGTCTCGCATCAATCGGCGGTCCGCGAGCGATGCTCGAGCCCCCTCCGCAGTGCTCTCCAACTTCTCCTGACGCTCACGGTGCTCCCTGATACGTGAGGTGGCGTCCGCTATATCGAGGTCGCTGGTCTCGATGAGATTGAACAGCCGGTCCAGTCTGCGACGCACGTCCGCGAGTTCTTCCTCTATGACCCCAAGTCTCTCACGCTGCTCCTGTACGAACGAGTCCGTCTCCTCGTCAATGAGCTTGACCAGGTCCCGGATGTTGGTTTCCGTCAGGATGTTCTCCCTGAGTTGGTCAATGATGAGCTTCTCGAAGCGCTTGGAGTTAAGGCGTGGCGTCTTGCAGGTGCCACTACCACGCTTCATCAAGGTCTGACAGACGTAGTAGGTGAAGCGTCCTCCCTTTGCTTCCTGAGCACTGAGTGCGCTGCCGCATCGACGACACTTGACCACTCCGCTGAGGAGGTGTGGACTGGCGACACGCCTGGGATGGATCTGAGAGGGGGCCTTGGACTGCAACAACATTCCAACACGTTGGAACTCGTCCTGTGTCACAACTGGCGGGAAGGCACCCTCGACACGCACCGGTGGGGCGTTGTCCTTGGCATTGGTTCCCCAGACCAGGGTGCCGGTGTAGGCCTCGTTGTTGAGAATCTTGTGAATGCTGGTCTTGAGCCATAGCTTGCCGGTGGAAGTGGGAATGCCCTCGGCGTTCAACTCTTTGGCGATGTCCAGGACGCTCTTACCATGGGCGGCCATGCGGAAGATGCGACGGACCACAGCAAAGGTTGTCGGGTCCGGCTCAAGCTTGGGGCGCTTCCTGTTACCATCCTGCACCGACACTTTGCGGTAGCCGTAGGGGGCGTTGGTGGACACCCAGAAGCCGCGCAGGGCGGCCTCGCGCATCCCTCGTATGACCTCTTGGGCCAAATTCTCCGAGTAGAACTCGTCCACGCTCTCGATGATGGCCTCCATCAGCTTGCCCGTGGGTGTGTCATCGGCGTGCTCCGTGATGGAGGTCACCCTGATACCTCGGCGCCGGAGCATGGACTTGAAGGCGACTGCGTGCTCCCGCTTGCGGGTGAATCGGGAGAACTTCCAGACGAGAATCTCCCTGAATGGAGCGTCGGGACGGCCCGCATCGTCGAGCATCTTTCGAAATTGCGGTCTGTCCGCGATGCGTCCGCTTTCAGCCTCGTCTATGTACTCACGTATTACCAAGTAGCCATTCGACTTGGCGTAGTTCCGAAGGGCGCGAAGCTGTGCCGCCACCGATAGCTCCACATCCTGCTTGTCACTGGACACACGGGCATAGAGCGCGGCTGGCGTGCCATCTAATGGATTGTTCATAGCCGTGTTCCTCCTAACTAGGTCGGATGCTTTGCTGTCTGGAGCGGATAGTGTCTCGAAGCAGCTACTCTACCGTGGCTTATCAACTCGAGGGATGTCAAGGGCTTGGTGTCAGAGTGGGACACCCCACTGTCTGTCCCGGGTTCGGCGGACCCGGCCTTCGGTCTTCTGAACCGACGTGCCTCTCTGGATGTCGGGCATAACACACCCATGTCACACGTCTACATTGGTGGAACCTGCGCTAGCTATTTGGGCAGGGAGAGGCGACAATTCCTCAGTTCGAGATCGTGCCTCGCGAAGAGACGAATGTGACCTCTTCTCCAATGCCAGTGGCAACAGGAACACGCTGGCCGTGTCCCGGACTACGACACAAACATGTCGATCCCCACTAACTGTGGAGGCGAACACGGTCAACGCGGCGACAGCATGACTGCGACCGGGTCAGCGTGGGAACCTAATCGGTGCTCCTGCTAACGCGCCCCAGCACCCGATACTCACGGCGATCCATGACAGGGCCAGCCTTTCGTGGGACTCTTCCCTACGGTTCGCCGTCTTCCGTTATCGGGTACTGCGTCGAAGGCCCGTCAAGGCCGAGATAGAGTTGCAAGTGCACGTGTCCGATACGGGGCGCACGCACACCACTGAGCGGACACGGCTGTACAGTCTAGGCCCTCTACGTGTACCCAAGATCGGCTTTCGAGTCCTAGTATCGGTTGTCTGAAGCGTTCGAAGGCTTGAAGATGCGAAGTTCACTCCGTCATTGATAGAATCTGTACGCTCGGCTTCCGGGCGTAGCCTCACTGAGTCCATCAAGTAGCTATCCTGGCCCCTTAACCTCGCGGTCGTTCCGTCCAAGAATAAACCGGGTCAGCGTACTGCGTGCCCCTCTAAGTATTCCATCTACGTCTGCTGCTCAGTTAGAAGCGCCTTCTTTATGGGGGCCGATTGGTTCTTGAATGATCCCGATGGTTTTGGGTGGTGCTTGACTTCTCAAGCATTACTCGCTAGAGTAAGCGCATGAAGGCTAAGGATCAACCGAGATTAGGTCAATACCTCAGGGCTATGCGTGAGGCTAAAGGCCTGTCCCTTAGAGAAGTGGAAAGTAAGTCAGGTATTTCCAACGCTTTTGTGAGCCAAATGGAATCAGGAAAGGTCAAACAACCCTCTCCAGTCATCCTCTATAAACTCGCTGGTCTCTACGGTGTCCCGTATGAGTCGCTGATGGAACTAGCTGGTTATCCTTCACCTTCCACGTTGATCACCGAGCCACGGTCCGCCTCAGCGGTGTTTCAGCGGTTAGGCGAAATCACGCCAACCGAGGAGGCCGAGTTGCTTGACTACCTCTCATTCCTGCGCTCCCGAGCCAAGAAGCGACATGGAGGGGCATAGGGATAGATCCGTAGGCTGCTCGTACGACACTCAAAATGCCCTCTCCTGACGATCAGCAATAGGTGAGTCGGCAAGCCTAGCATCATGCGAGTCTTTTGTTGGATCTTCCATACAGGTAAGCTATTGGAGACTCAGCCTATCACGGGGATGTCATATGAGTCAAATAGAGACCAACGTTTTCCAACTCCTTAACTTAGCGGCGCTCGAAAGCCAATATCGCAGGTACCGGATTAAAGGACTCACTAGCAGTCAAGTAGACTACGAACGTAACGTTCAGATTCTTAAACGAGATATCAGTCTACGTCTGAAGAGTCCAGTCACGGTAACTGAAGATGACGGTGAACTGTATCTCATTGTCCCCGTCGACTGCGGGGATCCGCCTTCGCCGTATCAAGTGTCCAACACAACCGCTTACTTCGAATCTACCCCGGATGTTACTACTCTCGATTATATGAATCCGACGCGGGACACCGAACAGATCTGCCTAAGATTTCTTCAGTTCATGATCAATGGATTGTTTTATCATAACAACCGGTACTGGCAATCCTCCAGCGGATCCCCTCAGTTCGAGAGGACCCCAGTCCTGACTAGGGATGGGGTCGATGTGTACCGAGGCTACTCAATTCGCGTGGTTTATACTGAGAAGTCCAACTTTGGCGTCTGTGTGGATGTCACGCACAAATATGTGTCTCATGATCCGTTTCCTGCCATACTCACTCCGGACACTTTCGCATCTCTCAAAGGCAAGCGCTGTGTTTATCGCTATGGCCTCGCCTGGTACGAGATACGGCCAACGATCTATTCGGGCCTGTCAGTTCAAGAGCAGCTGCTCAAAATCGATAATGCAGGCGTAATATCGCTTTTCGATTTCATAATGAGCAATGCTCCCAGACCGTTTTCACAAGAGGTGGCAAATTTATCGCCCGAGAGCTCGGCTGTTGGATACCTAAAGCCAAGCGGCGAAACAAGGCACGCAGCCTCCGCTCTCTGCTATCCAGTATTCGGAACAGATGACCTTCGAATTAGGCCACTTCATCGCGACACCATGCTTACGCCGTACAAACGTCGCTCCCTGATTAAGAGTTTCGTCAGTGATTCCTTGGTTGGCGCTAGTAGGACGAATCAGAAGGTTCGCGTTTCATCGGATGCCGTTACTGTTCCGAAGAAAGTATTCGACTCGCCAGATATTGAGTTTGGCCGCGGAGCTGTCCTGTCGACCAAAAGGACTCCAGGTTCTTCGCACGTCACCCTTGAGCATTTAGGCAAAGAACGAATGAGGATGCTTCGTGACCCTCAAATCGGACCCTATTCGCAAAAGCCACTGGATCGGCAGTACTTTATAGTACCTAAATCGGTGGCTGACAGCTACGGCACAGCTTTCGTCGACGATCTAAGGGTCGAAGTGAATGCGATGTACGATCAAGAAGTCCCCTATTCTCCTACCGTCATAGAGTATGACGACCGTGGGGAGAGAACATTTCCCGCACAGGCAAGCGCTGTCCTCGGAGCTGTAGAGCAAGCTAGCCTAGAGCCCGGATACGGTATTGTGATGATTCATGAGGTTGGCCGAAGCAAGGGCGAACACGACCAACTCGCATCGATGTTGATGACTAAACTTCGAGAGCAGGAGCTTTTTGTATCAATCATTCATACCAACGTACCCGGCGACTCTTACCGCCTTAATCACAATACCGGCAGCGGGTCGGCATATGTGCCAATACCCCGGAAAAGAAACAGACTCACTAGCTACCTACGGAACGTGGCTATCAACAAGGTCCTCCTTACAAACGAGCGATGGCCCTTCGTGCTGTCTTCTCCTTTGAATGCGGATCTCACTATAGCCATGGATGTACAGAACAATAGTGCCTGCCTCACCCTGTTGGGCAAGTCAGGGCCGCCTATACGGAGTGAGATCTCCTATTCCAGAGATAAGGAACGACTCACTCAAGCCCATGTAAGGAAGGTCTTGCTTGATATCTTGAAACAAGAGGCTTCGTCGGGGACCGGTCAGATGGTGGAGAAGGTCATGATGATTCGAGATGGCCGATGGTTCAAGTCTGAAATGACCGGCGTGAAGGATGCGATCACGACCTTGCACCAAGAAGGCCTCATGAGGGAAACGTCAATCTCCTTTGTCGAAATCCATAAGACATCAGCTGTGCCGTTCCGTCTGTTTGAGATTGAACCACTGCGCGGAGGCGGCGAACGTGTAAGCAACCCCAATATTGGCCAATATCATGTGCTAAATGAGAGCTCTGGATACATCTGTTCCACAGGGCGAGAGTATCTTCGTCAGGGAACGGCCCAGCCATTAAATGTGAGATACATAAGCGGCACTATGCCCTTCGCCCGGATCTTGGAGGATGTGTATAGTCAGACGTGTTTGGCACTTACTCAACCCGAAGGTTGTTCACGTCTCCCATTTTCTCTCAGACTCACGGATATTCGTCTGACTGAGCACGCCGGAGACTACGACCAAGACGCGCTTGCCTTCAGCGAACATGTAGACGCGGAAGGCACGTGATACCACGATTCCCATCAGGAGGCCCGAATTGAGCGACGGCGCGCTTAACGGCGGGATCTACCAACAGCTGCGTTCCTACGCAGACACGCTGGATCGTGCTTTGGTCAATCTTCGTAACCCCGAAAACACGGCGGTTGATGACGCGCGACAACAAATAGCGGATTTGCTTCGCAAGGCGACTGTGCATCAATCGGTAGACCACTCGGCCATGATGCTCAGAATAGTGCTGAGGCGGCGACTCCAAAGCCTTGCCCTTTGCGATAAGTTGGCCACGGTTCTTGATGTGCGTTTACCGGACTCGTATGAGCTCGACCAGCTAGGACACATCGCGTTAGAGCTAGACAAAGAATGCTCGGCGGCTCTAGTTAGTATCAGGGGCAAACGATGATTGGGAGTTACATCGATGCTGCGATACGGCAAGCCCAAGAGCGTGCGCGAATTCTGAAGGCAAAAATCTCCTTTTCTTCCCAAATGAACGAGCTCGTAGCGCTCCGGCGAACCTGCGAGAATACAATCGATGTTCTGATAGATGACTTGGAATACCTCTTGAACGATCCAGTTATTCTGAGGCAAGACCTCACTGCCGAACGGATCCGAATGTTTCGAAGGTTGCGAACCGACCTTACAAACGTGGAAACTAGCGCCGTCGCAGCGCTAACTAGGTCGCACCCAGACGATGCTGCGCTAAGTAAGCTGGTGGCCGATATTCATAGGGAGATAAGCTGTCCTTTATCACCACCTACGGTCTCCTGTCTATCTCGTGCATACTTTTCGATCGACACAGCTTTCCGCTTACTAGAGGTCCCTCTCGCAGAATCCGACTTCTTATTGCACCTACCGGACCTGTATCACGAAATCGCGCATCCCCTGATTACCGAGGCAAATAACCCTGCCATAGAATCTTTTCAACTTGAGTATTCCAAATTTCTTGGAGTGGTCCTGGCGCACTTTGACGAAGAAAGGCAATCGAATTTGCGGTCTACCGGCCCGAGGCGATATTTCGGGGAGATTATTGACACCCTCGAATATGCTTGGACCATGAGGTGGGCAAATGAGATATTTTGCGACCTCTTCGCCATCTACACTCTGGGTCCAGCATACGCTTGGGCCCACTTTCACCTAACGGCCACACACGATGTCGATCCATATGAAGTGCAATTGTTGGGGCCGTCGTCACATCCACCAGATCAAGCCAGAATGGAAGTCCTGCTGATCGGCCTCGATCTGATTGGGTTTGGTGACGATGTTGCAGTGGTCCGTGATAGATGGCAAAGCTTACTGCAAGCTACCGGGGCAATGCAAGCCCCGATATTCCGACGAGCATGTCCATATCATCTATTGGAAAGCGCTGCGGTTCACGCACTGGAAGGGCTGAAGTCAATTAATTGCCGGATCGCTACGCTGTCCACTAGTGGAAAAGTGCACGACGTATTGAATAATGCATGGGAGATATTTTGGTCTAAACCTAGCGAATATCACACTTGGGAACGCGACGCCGTCTTGAGTCTGAAAGGACAAGCGGCTCTGACGTAGAAATTGCGTCGGCGTTTGGAGGCCGACACGAGGAGACATGATATGGCAACAACGGACTACATAAGCTACTCACCTTCTGCGGTCGACACCTTTGGTAACTGCGAGACTCGATTCTGGTTCGACAACCACGATGACGGCTCAGGACTCATTGCCACGGACGACACTGCCGCTTCAGTAAGCCGGGTGATTCACGATGCTTTGATGGATTACCACCGACAACTGGAAACGTTGTACGCGGCCCATCAGTCTCTTGACGACGAGATAGCCATAAAGCGATTGAATCAGTTAATAGATAGGCACCTGCGACAACAGAACATGGACAGAGACGATGATCTAGTGGCCCGACGATTAGGATCGACCGCCGCCGGTATGTCTAGGACTGCCCTCTTGATTCGAGATGGGATGAAGGACTGGACTATTGACCCTGATAGTGGTCAACTGATGGTCTGGGCAGAGGCTTCCCTGTATAACGAATCGGAGATTGCAGGCGTGGAACTGCAACCTGGGTTCGTGTCACGAACCCGTCCGGACATCGTGGGGATACGGCCGTCAGGTAGCGGGAACCATCGCGTGTTAGTACGGGACTACAAAGCTCGTGGATCTGTCATTTACCCTCGGTTCGACACCGGGGTAATCGTTCGCGCATGGTGGGCCATGTCAGAGGTCATGTCGCCGACGTGCGAGTGGTTTGTGAAGGACAAGGCTATCGAGATGGATAAGACTTCTATAGATGTGGAGACCGTCAATTTACAGTTTGGTGATGCCCCAGAGTTCGTTGTTAGCGCGGTGATGACACTGAAGGCCCTAACCGCAGAGCGTGATCGGATAGTTGGTACCCTTGAAGAGATGCGGGCCATCGACTCCGCCGACACTGTGGACAGCACGGTACCTACGCCGAGCGGTCTTTGCCGCAACTATTGTCCGCACTTGCATCGTTGCTTTGCTGGGCAGCAGCATGTCCAAAAACGCTTCGGTGCGGTGGCTCTCCAGAGGCGACTAGCTGGGGTTGCCTAGTCTGCGTTGTGAACGACCAAAGGAATATGGAGCAGCTGAATGTGCCCGCCGCGACAATGGTGGGGGATCGCCGCAACTCAACTGCAGGCCGAGGTAGTATGCCCGGTCCTACAGACGGCCTGCGGAGAGGCTAGCGATTCCGTATCGATAACCTCGGGAACGCTGATGGAAGCGACGCCCACCCTCCTCATTAGCAGCTGCTCCGCTTCGCTCCCTAGCAGGCTGCGGAAAACTAGTTCCCTGAAGTAGGAGGACCACTATGCCATGGAGGTGGTGGCCATGCGTGGGAAGCGTGATCCGCAGGGGACGATGCTGGCCTTGGTGAATCTGGAAGAGCGGGTGCCGAAGGACCATCCCCTCCGAACTATCAAGAAGGTGGCGGACAAATCCCTGGAGCGTCTATCCGGGCAATTCGATGGGATGTACTCGGGCCTGGGCCGTGCGTCGGTGCCACCGGAGCGGTTGCTGAAGGCGTCGTTGCTCATCTCCCTCTACTCGGTGCGCAGCGAGCGGGCCTTCTGTGAGGAGCTGCAATACAATCTGCTGTTTCGCTGGTTCTTGTACATGAACCTGACGGAGAGCAGCTTCGCTCCCACAGTGTTCACCAAGAACCGCCGGCGTCTGCTGGAGCACAGGACAGCCCAGGCCCTGTTCGACGAGGTTGTGCATGAGGCAGCGCGCCGTGGACTGCTCTCCGACGAGCACTTCAGCGTGGACGGGACCCTGATAGAGGCGATGGCCAGTATCAAGAGCTTCAGGAAGCGGGATGATGAGGGGAATCCCCCCGATGATGACCCGGGCAATCCTTGGGGGGTGATGGTGGACTTTCGTGGGGAGAAGCTGAAGAACGAGACCCATGAGAGCAGGACGGACCCGGGGGCGCTGCTGATGCGCAAGGGGAAAGGCAGGGAGGCGAGGATGTCGTTCATGGGACACGCCCCGATGGAGAACAGGAACGGGCTCCTGATGGACTTCGTGGTGAGCAGTGCGACGGGGACAGCGGAGCGAGATGCGGTGCCGGTGATGCTGGACGATGCTAGGCAGAGGGGGTTCCATCCCAGGAGCTTGGGGGCTGACAAGGGGTATGACACATGGGACTGCGTCAGGGACATGCGCAATCGTGGGGTGACGCCCCATGTGGCCCAGCGGAAACACTCGGCGATAGACGGACGCACGACGCGGCACCGGGGATATGGGAAGAGCCAGAAGATACGGAAGCAGGTGGAGGAGATATTCGGGTGGATGAAGACGGTGGGGGGACTGAGGCGTAGCCGGTATAGGGGAGTGGAGCGAACGGGGCTGGCGGGATATTTGGTGGCTACGGCCTACAACTTGGTGAAGATGGCCAACCTGCTGTCGAGAGAGTACCGGAGCCGTCGCAGTTTGACCTGCCTTGGGCGAGGTGCGCCCCAATGGGTGGACGGGTCCTCCCTGGGGCCTGCGGACTATCCTCAAGCGGCCTGCAGCGGGCCCAACTGCAACGCCACCCCACCCGAAAACTTCGTCCCTGACCGATCAAACGCCCCTGTCGAACCGGCAAAACTATTCTTCAGCAGCCTGCTAGTCCAGTTCGATTTTCGGAGCAAAAGGAACACGATCTGGTTGCTCCGATACGACCGTTGTGGAAATGAGTTTCCATTTATCGTAGACTGAGGATGTCTTGAGAAGCGATTACAGATAGGCAAACGAGAGTATCGCTCATATATTACTGTCAGGAAGGGCGGGAAATGTCGCAACGACACAGGAAGCACGGCTTCGGGGCTGAAGGTGGTATACGGTGAGCCGAAGGTGGGTGCAGCTGCCTAGGAGACGGAAAGACTAGCTTCGGCCCTAATTGGGCTCAGCACCGATCAGACCCTCATCTACCGGATCCCCAGCAGAGGTGTTCCACAGAGGACAGCGTATCGTTGCAGAAGAGGAGTGTAGTGGAAGGGGATGTTCACCGGAAGGAGGGGTGTACCTACTAGCGGGATCGGAAGGACTCTCACTTAATTCGCCTTGCCCCCCCAATAACGGGATCCGGGTCAGACGGTCATCTAAGAATTCTACCAAGTAAAAAGAATGAACGAGAGACTTGACTTGTTAGCTAAACTATTCCGACGTTCTCTGAAACAAGGTGACAAAGAATTAGAGGAACCTAAGATCCATGTGCGGAGAAACGGGACGCTTCACGTTGATACAGGAGAGTTGTTGCGCAGTAAGAAAGGACGGGAAGCCTTGGAGAGGATGCGAAAAGTCAGGAAGGCTGCCGCTAGGCGCCAAACAAGGCGTATTCGCTAATTGCTGCTAGGGATTCTCCTGCTCCCCGCCGTAGGCGGGTATTGGTTCCTCACCCACTTCAATCTCACCCGGTTCCAAGCGGTCCGCGAATCGGGGTATCACGTCCTCTTTCGTTCTGCTGTCGTCGGGATTGTCTTGTATCTTGTAGCAGAAGGCATTGTGGCAATCTGGCGTGCTTGTTGGCCAGGCGTCATTATTGACTTCCTGGGCAAGGCTCGTGACCCCTTTACTCCCGAAGTAATTCTCAGTCTCGCCTTGGCTTTAGTCTCGCCGTATCTGCTCAATATAGTGTACCAATCGAGGAGAGGTGTAAAAAGGGCTGCGAGCAACGCGGGCGAACATGTTGAACTATTGATAATAGAGTCCATAGAAGCGAAGATTCCAATCGAAATTACACTTCGAAACCGAAAGGTCTACATCGGTCTGGCCGGAGACACCGGTGTGGGAGGCAGTCCAGATGCTGATGTGGCCGTAGTCCCGATGTTCAGCGGCTATAGGGACGAAAACACCCAAGACTTGGTAATCACACTAGATTACTTCTCGGTTATCGATATGTATCTTGCAGACAAACCATCGCTAACAGAGGAGGACTTTCGAGTAGTACTGCCAATGAGTGAGATTGTCTCTGCCCGACTGTTCTACGAGAACGTGTACGATCGATTCTCGACGGGAGCGTTTGATGTACCACGGGTGCGACCAATGAGAAGGAGAAGGCGGAAAGTCTAATAGCTACTTACAAGACGCTGGACGCACTGTGTGTCGTCCCGAACGAGAGGGTAAGTGCGAGAAGCTGGGCTGCGTTGATTCCACGCCCGTCTATGGGCACTGCCCTATGATTCTCGATATAGTGATGGCTCAACTCGCGTCCCCGGCGGACCATGCCGAAGGCGTCGGGGTGAATGGAACGCTGGCCCCCTCGGTGGCGGAAGTGGCGTGACGCCCCCTACGTAGACCTGCGTCTTCCCACCTTGCCGTCCTGCCTTTGCCGTGCTGCGCCTTTGCGCTGACGTCTCATCCGGAGTCGAAGGATGCCAGCACCGCCAAGGAGCAGCGAGGCGGCTTGGGGCAGCAATTCCCTGCCCGGCTTGATGGGAACCTCATTGGCTCTTCTCGCGTGTCAGAACATAGGTGCTTAACGGGTGTTGTAAAGCCGGAACGAGGAGCGTTATCCCCGGACGAGACTACACCGATGTAGTGTGGTCGCCATGATGTCAGGGGGCTGTGCAGAGAGAGTTTGGTTGCAAGTTGCAGTTTGGGGCTGGGACAAAGCTGAGTCTAAGGGAGGCCGGCCCCCACAGGGCGTGGGCAGCGAACACTTTTTGTCAGGGGCCGGTTGCAACGGAGCAGGCACCGCTCAGATTTGAATGCTGCAAGTTGCAGCGGGAGGAGACTCTGATGGAGACAGGTGAGACGGTCACGATCTGGTGCGCAAGAAGGGACGCGTCAGGGGTGCTGAGGAGCTGGGTCTCGACCCACGTACGGTGAGAGCGTTCATGGACGGGCAGGGGATGTCGTGAGAAGCTCTGGAGAAAGAGTTTCGCGGGGCCTCGGTTCCCACGAAGGTGGCTCAATTCCAGTACGGAATCGTTAGCTTAATCTAAGACCGTTACCCAACGGATGCGATGACCTCTCCCGATACTCCAGCACCATCATTCTGGCGGGGTCAGTTCGCTACCCAGTGGTCCTCCCCACGGCTCCAGCCCACTGGTCTTCTCCATGGCCCCAATCTCTGGGTGCCTCGGCTCCCGGTGCTACCCGCTCTCGTCCCCGCCGGAAACAGGTTCACCGACGCACCCCTTTTTGAAGGGCCACGTACACTTTTGCCCAATGACCTTCCGCGCTCTTGAAACAAGAAGGCTAACGTCCGCCACGAATAGAGCCATGACTGTCAACGTTAGTGTAGGTGCGGAACTGATGGGACTGTCCTTCGGTATCACGGATAATGAAGGTGCGGTTAGGCACATTCCTCCTCACATCGTAATGAAATCCCTCTGGCAGTTGGTAGGTGAACTTGAAACTTCCATATGGCGGATGTGAACCATGGCGAGCTGATGCTACCTTGAATTGCATCCCTCTATTATCCTCCCATCGTCCGTCGCCGTAGTGAGTGTCTCTGAAGTGCCGTACTAACATGGAGATCCGCTTCAAGTCGTCTCTATTAGGATGGACTGAACGAATCCTAGACCACATGTCCTTACATCTTATTGGTGAGAAGGCGCTTTCCGGCAATAGTCCTGCTGCGTCCGGCCCCTCCGGCCTAAGCATGGCACGCCATCTACATTCGAAGTCAATGAATTTCTCGATCACTTCTGTATACGTGTCCGATCCATAATATCCCAAAGTGTCACGTGCCATCCACACTAATCTATGACGGTCGTGCATCTGGCTGTGGAACCAGGGATATTCGTCCTCAAGATAGTGGTATGCAAAGACATGAGCCCCCTCAACGTCCCCAGAGGCCTTCGCCAAGACCTGTGACCAGCACGTTTGCAGGTTAGACTTTCTCTTGTCTCTTGAGGCAACCAACTGGATGTTCCAACCAGATATA
>CBDBED010000001.1:0-701183 GCA_965204245.1 Dehalococcoidia bacterium | reverse complement strand
TCCCCCCAGCAGGCTACCGACCTGTCCCCTCTAACCCCGCAGGTGTGACCGTTGCCAGCGCTAACGGACACGAACTCGCCTTCCGGCGGTGTGGCTTGCCCATAAGCATTGTCGCCCCAACAGGTCACCGCCCCGTCAACCCTAAGGACACAGGTATTCCGGTACCTAGTATTGACTAAGGCGAACTCCCCCTGCGGCGGTGTGGCTTCCCCATAACCATTGCCGCCCCAGCAGATCACCGCCCCGTCGGCCCTCGCCCCGCATGTATGGTTGGACCCGGCACTAACATGCGTGAACTCCTCCTGCGGCGGTGTGGCCTGTCCAAATCGATTGCCGCCCCAGCAAGTCACTGCCCCGTCGGCCCTCACCCCGCATGTATGGTTGGACCCGGCACTAACATGCGTGAACTCCTCCTGCGGCGGTGTGGCCTGTCCAAACCGATTGTCGCCCCAGCAGATCGCCGCCCCGTCGGCCCTCACCCCGCATGTATGGTGCGTACCCGCACTGACCGATGTGAACCTCCCTTGAGGAGGCGTGGCTTCGCCGGTCTCATCCCTGCCCCAGCACACCACCGAGCCGTCGGCCTTCACCCCGCACGTATGGTCGTTCCCGGCGCTAACGGATACGAACTTGCCCTCCGGCGGCGTTGCCTGGCCGTCCCCATCCCTGCCCCAGCACGCCACCGAGCCGTCCGCCCTCACCCCACAGCTGTGGAACCACCCCGCGCTTACCGACATGAACTCCCCTTGAGGTGGCGTCCCCTTTGCACCACCCCAGCACACCACTGAGCCGTCCGCCCTCACCCCACAGGTGTGGAAGTCCCCAGTGCTGACGGAAGCGAACTTCCCTTCCGGCGGCGTGGCTCGCCCAAGGGCATTGCCGCCCCAACAGGCCACCGAGCCGTCGCCCTTGACCCCGCACGTGTAGTCGCTGCCAGCACTGATGGTCGCGAATCCCGGCTCGGCGATGGTCGCGAATTCCGGCTCGGCTGCGCCACACCCCGCCAGCCCCCCAACCGCCAACCCCAACAACAGGATCAGCAGAACCCGTGGCCCAATCATGCCCCGTCCCCCTTGGCCGTCGCTCCCGCATCCCTCGCACGACCCCAGACATAGGCGCTACTGAAGTAATGCATGTTCCCTCCAATCCCGGAGAGACTATTCGAATCACCCCCCAATCACCCCCCACGCCCCCTCCCCACCCCCAACAACCCCACCAACGCCACCATCCCCCCACCAGCCAACCCCGCCGCTATCAAAAACACCTCCCGCGAAGCAGCCACAAACGCCCCCGCCTCCAACTCCTCCGCCCCCGTCACAACCCCAAGCCCCACCTCATGATGCCCCATCCGTATCGCAAACAGGCTCCCGAACACCGCCACCGAGATCACCCTCCCCATCGATTCCGCCACACCCAACGCACCCGAAGCCGTCGCCGCCCGCGCCCCCGGCACCCCGTCCAGCGTCAGCGTGTAGATCGTCGCCATCAGCAGCCCAAGCCCAAACCCCGTCACCAGTATCCGCACCGCCACCACCCATATCTCCGAGTGCTGGTCCAAAAACGCCATCGACGCCAGCCCCACCGCCAGCACCCCCAGCCCCGTCGTCGCCACATGCCGCGGCTCAATCCTGTCCGCCGCCCATCCCCCCGCCAGCGCCGCCCCCGACATACCCGCCGCCAGCGTCCCCAGCATCACCCCCAGCGTCGGCGCCCCTCGCCCCAGAATGTCCGTGATGTAAAACGGGAAAATGAACCAGATGACGAACACCCCCGTCCATCCCAGCATCACCGCCGCGCACGGCCCCACAAACGCCCTGATTTTCAGCAACGCCATATCCATCGCCGGCCAAGACGCCGTCCGCTCCACATGCCACAGAAGCACCAGCAGCAGGGGAACCAGCACCAGCATCGCTATCGGCAGTGGCTCCGCCCACCCGCTCCGTCCCCCAACGTGCAGCCCGATGACCAGCGCCACCAGACTCCCCGACAGGGCCAGTGCCCCCAGCACATCCAGCGACC
The DNA here is from genome assembly GCA_965204245.1 of Dehalococcoidia bacterium. Lineage (GTDB taxonomy): Bacteria > Chloroflexota > Dehalococcoidia > Lucifugimonadales > JAAXIE01 > JAAXIE01. The sequence goes on along the minus strand of CBDBED010000001.1, from coordinate 699,164 downwards.
TCCCGTCCCGCTTCTGCGCATCCCGCTCCAGCAGCATCCACCCCAGCAGGAACACCCCGGCACTGATTGGCACCCTCGCCAAAAATATCCACCGCCACCCGAACGCCTCCACCAGCACCGCCGCCCCCAGCGTCGCCGCCAGCAACCCCAGTGCCTGGCTCGAAAACGCCGTCCCCATCACGCCCCCCCGTTGATGCGGCGGAAACGCCAGCGCCGCCACCGCTGGCGACGCCGCCAGCAGTATCCCCGTCCCTATCCCCTGCACCACCCTCAACCCGAATATCGCATACAAGTCCGGCGTCAACCCCACCGCCAGCAACGCAATCGTATTCAGCGCCGCCCCCACCAGAAACACCCGCTTCAGCCCGAACAGGTCCCCCGAACTCCCCGCAGCCACCGACAGCCCCGCCCGCGCCGCCACATGCGAAACAATAATCCACTGGATCGTCTGCATGTCCGTCCCGAAATCCTCGGTCATCGCCGGCAGCGCCACATTCACCCCGGTATCCATAGCCCCCAAAGCCAACCCCGACCCCGCACACAAAGCCACCAGCCACCGCCGATACCGGGAGAGGGTTGCCGCCCCTGTGATCACTTCTTGCGCACTGCCTGAAGGTAGTCCATCGCTAGGCCCTTTCACCACTGGGAGACGACCCCACCCCAATAACCCCACCCTCAATCCCCCTCTCCAAACTCCCCCGCTGCGCCCTGTTCAACCCTACATGCCCCCGCCTCGCCCGCATCTGCCCCACCGCATCATCCACCGTCTCCGCCACCCCCGTCGCCAGCAACATCCCCGCCACAAACGTCGCCGACCTCCCATGCCCCAGCGTACACTGCACCAGCACCACATCCCCCTCCGCCAACCTCTCCAAAGCCCAACTCACCCCCTCCCCAAGCTGCTCCACCGTCGGCCCCGACGCATCCAGCACCGGCACCGCCAGATAACGACCCCCATCCCCCGGCATCCCCAAATCCCCCTTCATCCCAAAATCCCGCGGTATCTCCGCGCACACATCCAGCACCGCCGACACCCCCATCTCCCGCACCCCCGCCCTGTCCCAAGGCATTATCCGCCCACCCACCACAATCCCGCCCCCCAAGTCCGTCGCCGCAGGCTCCCGCGTCACCACCCGCACCACCACCACGTTCACATACCGGCTCAACACAAACGGCAGATACCCCACCAGCCACCATCCCGGAATCACCCCGTCAGCCCCCTTCAAAAACAACCTCCCCCCTCTCCCATCCAACCTCTGCACCACATACGCCACCGCCGGCAACACCTGCGACAAAGCCATCCAGAACAGCCCCACCGCCGCCGCCGCCAACACCCCATCCAACAAAAAAACACCGCCCGCAACCAACACGGCGGCAACCACCCCAAACCCCAGCGACTGTCTCAGCTCACCCCCCAATCAACCTCGTCCATCATTCGCCCGCCCCCCATTCCGTCATTCCGTCATTCCCACACCCCCACTCATCATTCCCGCGCCCCCAATTCGTCATTCCCGCGCCCCCAATTCGTCATTCCCGCGCCCCCAATTCGTCATTCCCACACCCCCAATTCGTCATTCCCGCGCAGGCGGGAACCCACGCAACCCCTCACTCCCATCTCTCCACAGTGAAACCCATTCCCACACCCTCCACTCGTCATCCCCACACCCCCCACTCGCCATTCCCACACCCCCCAATTCGTCTTCCCGCGCAGGCGGGAACCCACGCAACCCCTCACTCCCATCTCTCCACAGTGAAACCCATTCCCACACCCCATTTCGTCATTCCCGCGCAGGCGGGAACCCACGTAACCCCTCACTCCCATCTCTCCACAGTGAAACCCATTCCCACACCCCCACTCATCATTCCCGCGCCCCCCAATTCGTCATTCCCGCGCAGGCGGGAACCCACGTAACCCCTCACTCCCATCTCTCCACAGTGAAACCCATTCCCGCGTCCCCCACTCATCATTCCCACACCCCCCACTCACCATTCCCACACCCCAATTCGTCATTCCCGCGCAGGCGGGAACCCACGCAACCCCTCACTCCCATCTCTCCACAATGAAACCCATTTCCACACCCCCCACTCATCATTCCCCCCACCCCATTTCCGTCATTCCCGCGCAGGCGGGAACCCACGTAACCCCTCACTCCCATCTCTCCACAATGAAACCCATTCCCACACCCCCCACTCATCATTCCCCCCACCCCATTTCCGTCATTCCCGCGCAGGCGGGAACCCACGTAACCCCTCACTCCCATCTCTCCACAGTGAACCCATTCCCACACCCCTACTCATCATTCCCCCCACCCCATTTCCGTCATTCCCGCGCAGGCGGGAACCCACGTAACCCCTCACTCCCATCTCTCCACAGTGAAACCCATTCCCACACCCCCACTCATCATTCCCGCGCCCCCAATTCGTCATTCCCGCGCAGGCGGGAACCCACGTAACCCTCACTCCCATCTCTCCACACTCGTCATCCCCACGCCCTCCACTCGCCATTCCCACACCCCCCACTCGCCATTCCCGCGCCCCCAATTCGTCATTCCCGCGCAGAGCCTGCCCCCGTGGAGACGGGGGCGGGAACCCACGCAACCCCTCACTCCCATCTCTCCACAACGACAAACCCACGCCCCCTCCCCCCCAACCCGTTCGCCCTGAGCAAAGTGGTGCGGTCAACACAGCCTCCAAGCGACCAAGCGCGGAGGTTGTGTTGACCGCACCACGACGTCGAAGGGCCTACCAATACCCCCACACTGGGCTAAAACCACTCCACTGACCCTGAGCAAGCCCACTGCCCGCTATAATACCACCCAGCCACCAACCCCCCCGGAGACCCCTTGGCAGACCCTCAATGCAGTCCTGCTACATTTTGCAGTGCGTGAACGGATGAAATACCGTCGGCCAGTTGATGAAGCCTGGTGGGATGGACTCTCAGCCCGCCAAGTGCTCCAACTACTCCATCGTGGAGCGGCACCTTGGCCCTTTGTCCGGTGGGCACTCGTTTGGAGTGCTGCCTTTGGACTGGGGCAAGCACTGGAGCAGCTGTGGGATGCCCACCAGCAGGACGTATTCTGGGAGGCTAGAATACTCGCAACGCGGGCGGTGCTGGCTTGGTCGGCGTTGACTTTCGCCTACTGGCTTGCTCCGAAGTTCATTCGCTTTGAAGGGTGCAGCATAACCGGTTGGTTGCCCGATACGCTCCGTTCTTGGTTCCATGTGGACGCTTTGGCTGGCTGGGGCGCGCTCCTGTCGTCATTGACGCTTATCCTCTTATAGGTTACGCAGCAAAATGCTCCTAGGCATCATCTCCGACACCCACGGCTACCTCGACCCACGCGTCCCGCCCCTCCTCCAGGGCGTCGACCACATCCTCCACGCCGGCGACATCGGCAAAAACAACATCATCCCCCAACTCTCCTCCATCGCACCCGTCACCGCCGTCCGAGGCAACAACGACCGCCAACCCCCCGAATCCGACTACCCCGAAGAACTCACCCTCACCCTCCAAGGCTGCCGCATCTACCTCACCCACCAAGTCAAAGTCCCCCAGAGCCCCGCCAGCCGCCTCCTCAAACCCTACCGCGACGCCAACCTCCAAGTCGTAATCTCCGGCCACAGCCACATCCCCCTCCAGAAGCAAATCGAAAACATCCTCTTCTTCAACCCAGGCTCCGCCGGCAAACCCCGCTTCAAAACCACCCCCTCCCTCGGCCTCCTCCAAATACAAAACGGCCGCCCCCAAGGCTCCATCCACCCGCTCTAGCAGTGTACAGCCCCGTCGGCTGCCCCATATAATTGCAACCACTCAGCACCATGAAGCATTAGGAGGAGTCCGAAATGGCTGGAATTATGAAGATGATTACAGCCTCGAGCATGACGGCCCTCAAGAAGGAGGTCCAGACCTTCACCAAACAGGCCCGCGCTCAAGGAATGCAAGTCCGTGCCGGCTGGGACCCCCTCAAAGTCCAACAGACCAAAGACGGCTACTCCATCCTACTCCACGCCGACCACTAACCAGAACCACCTTGGACATGACGTCGCACCCACCCGCCCACCGCGCCAAACACACAACCTCCCCATTGAGCAGGAGATTGGAGAATAACGATGAGCATCCCTAAAGTGCCACAGTGGAGAGACAAGCCCCAGGCTGTCTGGATCAACTGTGGAGATGTCCGAAGCCTTAGGGATGAGGAGTTCTTGGTATCCTTTAATGCTAATGGTAAAGACTTCGTCTCCTTTGTTCCCAGCAGATTCATCGATCCGGACAAGCGTCTCCTCCAAGCCGTCATAATCGCAGACGTCGATGAAGGGCTACTAGTCGATATACCTGTAGAGACCCTTACCTCGGGGCCTAGGATTCTTGTCCTGGAGTCCGAGAAGGACTCTGTCCTAACCTTCTCTGACCCGGTTACTTCCGTTGGTCCTTAGCGATCAGGAGATATGGGAGGAGATACGTATCGGGAAGCTCTCCTTCGAACCTAACATCGCTCCTGATCAGGTCACCCCCTCCTCGATAGACCTTAGGCTTGGTAACCATTTCACAGTCGCCAGGCCGCCACGCCCAGGAGTCACCATTACCGTTGACCCAATGAAGGCAGATATCGAAGGCCTTCTTGGAGACTACTCCAATATGGAACATGTGCCGGATGACCAGTCGTTTCTGTTGGAACCCAATAGGCTTGTCCTTGCGTATACGAGAGAATACATCGAACTGCCTAACTACCTGTCAGGGAGAGTGGAAGGAAGGAGTTCTTTAGCTAGACTCGGCATATCTGTCCACCAGACAGCCCCCACCGTCCATGCTACCTTTCAAGGCCAGCTACGCCTGGAAATTCTTAACAACGGGATATTCCGTTGCGTACTCACTCCCGGCATGAATATCTGTCAATTGATATTGGAAAGATTGGGAAGCCCAGCAAAATCCCCCTTGCAAAGCAGCTTCCAGCAACAAAGGGAAAGTACGTCCAACTAGCGACAATCTAAGTCAGTGGGGCCACATAGGCCGCCAGCACCCCCCACCCGTCATTCCCGCGCCTCCCCCACCCGTCTTTCCCGCGCAGGCGGGAACCCACGTAACCCCCGCACCCCACCCGTCTTTCCCGCGCAGGCGGGAACCCACGTAACCCCCGCACCCCACCCGTCTTTCCCGCGCAGGCGGGAACCCACGTAACTCCGGCACCCCCACCCGTCTTTCCCGCGCAGGCGGGAACCCACGTAACCCCCGCACCCCACCCGTCTTTCCCGCGCAGGCGGGAACCCACGTAACCCCGGCACCCCACCGTCATTCCCGCGCAGGCGGGAACCCACGTCCCGCCCCCCTCCATCTCCAGCCCACCTTCCCTCCGGTTCGTCCTGAGCGAAGGACACCCACCGCGCCAATCGCGGATGAAACAATGCCTTACCACATCCACATCTCTCGTCACACAAGGTCCTAAGCAGATTCTCATACGGCAAACATGATAGACTAACAAGGAGAACTTGGTATCAATTACGCAACAAGGGAACAACTTCGAGATTGGAGCTCCTTGATGCCCAACAGTAGTCCCATAGTTCATATCATGGGTGCTGGCGTTGATAAGCCTTTGGGCATGCCTCTAGCCAATGAGTTGCTGCGTGAGGTAGCGGCTTTTGCCAAGGGTCCCGGTAAATCAGTTGGCGATGCAATACGCTCTCACCTTCCACGTCTAAAGTTCAGCTTTGATAAGTACACTGGTGAACAGGGCGAGACTCTTGCCGAAAAGATCCTTATTGAGGATTCCGAAGGTCTAGGCACGGCAAAGGCTGTGCTTGACCGATATCTTGAAGGTCATCCAGTCGGCGATACCGACCACATTCAAGCCGTCCTTACCGTTGTCACATCTCTAGAGGAGATTCGTGATAAGAATCGCCTAGAGGATTCCACGCTACATTCGCTTGCCCAGATCGGGGGTGATTCTCATCAGCCAAGTGGCGGTGACTTTATCATTAGCCCTAGGGGGATCACCCTTACACCCGTTGTTCGCCAAGCTTTCCGGGAGACATTCCGAGGCGTCATGCAAGCAGATGGGCTCTCAGAGGACGAAAGAGCGGTCCTCACAACTATGGCCCTCACTATGATGAACGTCGAGGAGCTGCTGGGAGACCTATTCTCCGGATTCTACACAAAGCGGATCATCGATCAAAAACAATATCTCTATGTTGGGTGGCTCTTCTGGGCTTATCTGCGTGTCAAAATGGAGCAGGTACTACAGAGTCCGGAGCGAGCCCTCTATGATGAGCTCCATTCACTGCCCGGCAACAACGAATTTATTACCTTGAACTACACGTCTAAATTCTTTCCGGAACCCCTTAGAGATCGAGTACATCATTTCCACGGTGATTGCCTGTCATACATACGCTTTGATACCCGAGAACTCATCAAAAACGACCAGCGAATCTTGGATGCCTCCTCTCCTGACGACATAGCTGACTTCATAAGATCACTTGATGTCCAGATAGACGCCGGGAAGATATACCTTCCGGGTATAGTCCCACCGCTATCAGTTAAGCCGGTTGTAAGTCGAGAACACCTTGAGACTTGGTACCGCTGCGGTCTGTTAATTGATGAAGCCCAAGCCATAGTGATCACAGGTTATTCGTTTAACTCGGCAGATGAGCACTTTAACGACCTGATCCGAAAACGCAGAGGCAACACGGATGTGCGCATAGTGGTAATAAATCCCGATATTGCTGGTACGGTGCTCAACGTCTGCAGGATTCTCGGTCACGCGCCAGACCAACTGAACGATGTTCAGAAAGCCGGCTTCGCGTGCAAGCAAGGTGGCAATCTCCTCTTCGTGCAGGCTACCACCGAACAGCTAACGACTCACAACCTTACTGAGTTAGTTGGATTCTAAGCCCACATCTACCGTGGTTCCTATCGGAGTCATAGATTTCACATGGGCCACGATGTACAACCACCTACCACACCAAGCGTATGACATGGCTGCCACAGTAGCTTGGGACCCAGCCCTTAAACGCACCCCCCACCCAACCCCCATGACACCCCCCTCTTGACAACCACCAAACACCCGTTCTAACATACCCATAGAGCGAACGACGGCCCCACCCAGAAAAACCGGCCCCGTTTCGCAACTGAGCGCGCTGGGGACTGACCCCAAAAGGTCCCCGGCGTCGTCTGTCTTCCTCCGGGGAACCTGATTCTACCGGAAGGAGACTCCATGCAACCCCAACCTGAGCCCGCCCCCAACCCCCGCCCCATCCGCTGCCGCCGCTGCTCGGCACCCCAACTCGCACCCCTCATCAAAATCCGCCCCTACGACAACGACGTCTTCCGCTGCCCGCGTTGCGACCTCATCTTCAGCCCTCCCCGAGGCCGCTGACCCCAAATCACTGAACGAACACAACAGAAGAGGTGCGCCCATGAGCTCCAAACGCCAGAACAAGAAATCCCAAAATTTCAGAAATTGCAGTCCCCCCAGCTACGAAAGCCAGCCCCGTAGCTACAACAAGTCTGCAAACCCAGCTATGAAACAGAAAGCCCTTACAGCCCACAGCATAGGTTCCACCGTCGCCCAGTCTGCAAATTTTGCAGGCGTATCCGAACGCACCATCTACAACTGGCGCGCCCAAGACCCCGAATTCGCCCAAGCCTGGGACCAAGGCCGCGACCAACTCGTCGAAGGCATCGAAGCCCAAGCCTTCAAACTCGCCATGAACGGCGACCGCCAACTCCTCATGTTCCTACTCAAATCCCACAAACCCGAACTCTACGGCATCAAACCCCGCCCCGCCCAACCCACGCCCCCCGGCATGGACATCGACATCATCGAAGGAATCGTAAGCTCATGGAACTAACCCCCACCCCTCCCTCCGTCATTCCCGCGGAGGCGGGAACCCACGTAACCCCGCACTCCATCCCAAGTTGGAATCGCGATAAAGAAGAGGACTCCCCCGTCATTCCCGCCGCCCTCTTGTTCGTCATTCCCGCGCAGGCGGGAACCCACGTAACCCCGCGCTCCAACCCAAGCCACCCACTAGATCATTCTTCCGTTCGTCCTGAGCGAAGTGAGACGGTGACACTTCCGGCCCGCCCAGGGATGGAAGTCTCACCGTCTCACGAAGTCGAAGGACCCCCGCCCCCAAGTGATCAAGCAGACCATCCCGCGCCCCCTCCCGTCATTCCCGCCGCCCTCCTCTCCGTCATTCCCGTGCCCCTCTTCTTCGTCATTCCCGCGCAGGCGGGAACCCACGTAACCCCACGCTCCAACCCACGCCCCCCGGCATGGAAATCCACATCATCGAAGGAATCGTAAGCTCATGGAACTAACCGCCGCCCCTCCCGCGCCCTCTCGCCCATCTCGCTGGGACATCGCCCGCCAGCACATGCGCGACAACCCCGTCCGCTTCGCCCAGGACATCCTTGGCGTCCAGCTTTGGCACAAGCAGGAAGAAATCCTCCATGCCCTCCGCGACCATCGCCGCGTCGCCGTCAAGGCCGGCAACGGCATCGGCAAGGGCTTCACCGCCGCCGTCGCCGCCCTGTGGTTCCTCGCCTCCCACAAGCCCGCCACCGTCCTCACCACCGCTCCCACCGCCCGCCAAGTCCGCCACATCCTCTGGCGCGAAATTCACCGCGTCCACCAGAACGCCGCCTGTGGCCAGGGAGGCCACCTCTTCCATACCCGCCTCAACCTCGACGACGACCGCTTTGCCCTCGGCCTCTCCACCGACCAAGCCGACCAGTTTCAGGGCTTCCACTCCCCCAACATGCTCATCATCGTCGACGAAGCCGAAGGCGTCTCCGACACCATCTTCGAGGCCATCGAGGCCGTCATGACCTCCGGCAACGTCAAGCTCCTCCTCATCGGCAACCCCACCTCCGACGACGGCGCTTTCCGCCGCGCCTTCCACCAAGACCGCTCCCTCTATCACACCCTCACCATCTCCGCCCTCGAGTCCCCCAACGTCGCCTCCAACCAAGTCATCATCCCCGGCCTCACCACCCGCGAATGGGTCGAAGAACGCGAGACCCTCTGGGGCCACGACTCCTCCATCTACCAAGCCCGCGTCCTCGGCCAGTTCCCCAACCAAGCCCAGAACACCCTAATCTCCCTAGCCCACATCGACCAAGCCATCCGCCGCCACCCCCCCGTCATTCCCGCGCCCCATACCGTCATTCCCGCGCAGGCGGGAACCCACGTAACCCCGCGCTCCATCGCAAGTTGGAATGGCAATGAAAAAGACGACTCCCCCGTCATTCCCGCGCCCCTCCATACCGTCATTCCCGCGCCCCCTTCCGTCATTCCCGCGCAGGCGGGAACCCACGTAACCCCGCGCTCCATCCCAAGTCGGAATGGCGATGAAAAAGACGACTCCCCCGTCATTCCCGCTCCCCTCCATACCGTCATTCCCGCGCAGGCGGGAACCCACGTAACCCCGCGCTCCATCCCAAGTCGGAATGGCAATGAAAAAGACGACTCCCCCGTCATTCCCGCGCCCCTCCATACCGTCATTCCCGTGCAGACGGGAACCCACGTAAACCCCTTTCCCCTCGAACGAGAAAGCAGGGATGAGGGTGAACAAGAGGCCAACACCCCCACCGTCCTCGCCGTCGACGTAGCCCGCTACGGCAAAGACAAATCCGTCCTCCTCCTCGCATCCCCCCACTCCGTCCTACGAATCGAGACCCGCCAAGGCATCGACACCATGGAACTCACCGGACACATCGTCGACGCCTACCGCCGCTGGTCCCCCGACAGAATCGTCGTCGACGAAATCGGCATCGGCGCAGGCGTCGTCGACCGCCTCAAGGAACTCGGCCTCCCCGTCAAGGGCATCAACGTCTCCCGCCCCGCTCGCCGCCAGCCCAAGACCTACGCCAACCTCCGCGCCGAAGGCTACTTCCACCTCCGTGACCTCTTCGCCCAAGGCCTCATCACCATCCCCGACGACCCCGAACTCGCAGGCCAACTCGCCTCCATCCGCCACATATTCAAGAGCGCAGGCCGCCTCTTCATCGAAGGCAAGGAAGAAGCCAAAGCCCGCGGCATCCCCTCCCCCGACAAAGCCGACGCCCTAATGCTAGCCTTCCTCCCCCCACCCCCATCCTTCAAACTCCACATATGATCCCCCCAGAAATACCCGATAGCCCGGTTGCCCGAAATAGAGTAATCTGAAGACTGGACCCCCAGCCCCCAACCACAGAAAGGTGCAACATGCCTCTCCAAGCCAAATTGACCCCGGAAACCCACCGGCAATTCGCCGCCGACATGGAATATCTCCATTCCCACTGGAAAGAACTGCGGGCTGCCTACCCCAACTGCTACGTCGTCGTCTACCAAGGCCAAGTCGTCGCCACCGGCCCCAACCTGAAAAAGATCATGAAAGCCTTGGACAAGCAGGACATCCCGTCGAATGTAGTCGCTCTTCGATTCATTGCCGACCCGCCCAAGCGGCTAATTCTCTGACGTGCCAATCCGTGGGTACTACGACCCTGAAGGCTTGACTCCAGCCCCCTTAGTCTGGGCCCAAGTTGAGTTACCCGCCCTGCAAGTCTCCATCGAGGTAGGGTTTCTCCTAGACACGGGGGCTGAGATAACTGCCCTGCTCCATGATGCCCTCGTTCAGTTGCCGATAAGTCCTCAACGACTGCGCTCCCTCCCCCGCACCGCCCCTATGGCCGGCATCGGTGGCGACGTCCCCTGCTACACCACCAGGGCCATCATATCCTTCCAAGATGACTCCCGCTCCCAGCCGCGCTCCTTCGACATAAGCATCAACCTCGCCCCCAGCACCAGAACCGCCACCCTGCCATCCCTCTTGGGCCGCGACATCCTCAACCAACTGCGCTGCACCCTCGACTACACCGGAAACGAAATCACCCTAACAGCTAATTAGTTCCCCAACCCCGCCCCATCCGTTCATCCCCCCCAACTTCAAGGCCGCCGTCCCTCGACCACCATCCCAAACATGAATTCCCCGTCCACCCTGAGCTCAGCAGCCAGTCAACACACCCCCCCAAGCGACCAAGGCTGCAACGCGCCGTCCCTCGACTACCATCCCCAACCATGGGATTTCCCGTTCGCCCTGAGCGTAGTGGGCAGTCAACACAGCCTCTAGCGACCAAGCGCGGAGGTTGTGTTGACTGCCCACGGAGTCGAAGGGTGGACGGGAAATCCCAGTCACCGCTTTGACACCCCTCAGCCCCAATTGCTATCATCCCGCCCGCCCCTAGCCCAGAGGACAGGAGCATTTTGAAGCTCATACTGGTACGCCACGGCCAAACCCCTTGGAACGCCGAAGGCCGCTTCCAAGGCCAGAGCGACACCGGCCTCACCGACTTGGGCTTGCAGCAGGCCCAACTCGCCGCCACCGCCCTCGCCGCCCACGACCTCGCCGCCATCTACTCCAGCCCCCTCCCACGCGCCTTACGCACCGCCCAGGAGATAGCCAGCCGCCACTCTCTCGACGTCACCACCTTGGACGGCCTCAAAGAAATCCACCTCGGCGAACTCGAAGGCATCACCGGCCCCGTAATGCGCGAAAACTACCCCGAGGTCTTCCACACCTGGAACAACAACCCCAGCCGCGTCAGCTTCCCCGGCGGCGAGTCCCTCCGCCAGCTACAGCGACGCGCCTGGCGCGCCGCCCAGCACATCGAGTCCACTCATCCCCCCGGCGACCTGACAGCCACCGTCGTCGCCGTTTCCCACAACTTCGCCATCAACGCCATCGTCAGCCGCTTCCTCGGACTCCCCCTCTCCCGCTTCCACCGCATTCGAGTAGATCTCGGCTCCTTCACCGTCCTCGACATCGGAGAGCGCCACCGCCACCTCCTCCACTTCAACGACCGCTGCCACCTCACCGGCCTCCCCACCGGCGGAGGCTGAGCATGCCCCGCCCCGCACGCCGAGAGGCTGCGGTTGAGACCGCGGCCTCCCAGTCCGTCCGCAACCACCAACTCCAACACTCCACCCTCTTGGTGGCCCTATCCGGAGGAGCCGACTCCACTGCTCTCCTCCACGCCCTCCACGACCTCAGCGACGCCTTAAACCTCACCCTGCACGTAGCCCACTTCGACCACAATTTCCGCCCTGAAGCCGCCGAAGACGCCCGCTTCGCCGCCTCCATAGCCCAACAACTCGGCCTGCCCTTCATCACCGAGCACGCCGACCCCATCGCCTACCAGCGCCAACACCGCATCTCCTCTTTCGAGGCCGCCGCCCGCGAACTCCGCTACCGCTTCCTAAGCCGCGCCGCCGAATCCATCAACGCCTCCGCCGTCGCCCTAGGCCACAACGCCGACGACCAAGCCGAAACGGTCCTGATGCACCTCATCCGCGGCTCCGGCCTCAACGGCCTCCGAGGCATGGACACCCTCACCCCTTGGCACAGCTCCGACGGCCTCCAGCAAATCAACCTCTTCCGCCCCCTCCTCACCGTCACCAAAGACCAACTCCGCCACTACTGCCAACAACGCCACATCCCCTACCGCGAAGACCCCGCCAACCGCGACCTGCGCTTCACCCGCAACCGCGTCCGCCACCAACTCCTCCCAACCCTCCGCCAATACAACCCCCGCATCTCCGAAGCCCTGGTCCGCTTGGCCCAAACAGCCTCCCAAGAAACCAACTACATCGATGAACAAACGGAAAACGCATGGCGACTCTTGGCCCACCCCGAAGCAGACAAAATAACCCTCGACCGTCCGTCCCTGATATCCCTGCCCACCGCCATGCAGGCACGTCTATTGCGAAAAAGCTACGAGACCCTCATAGGCAGCACCCGCCGCCTCCAAGCCTCCCACATCGAAGCCATGCTGGCCCTCCTCCCACAAGGCCCCCAAAGCGAGGCGTCCCTCCCTTTGGCCTACGGGCCTCTTCCTCTGACAAAAATCTGACCATCAGCCGCTCCGCCCCCATCCCGTCAACCCACCTCCAAGGCGAGCGTCAACTCGCCCTGACCAACCCCGGCACCCAACCCTCAATCACGCATCTCCCCGGCTGGAATATCACGACAGAATGGGCAGCCCCAACCTCACCAGTGCCCGCTGACCCCTTCACCGCCATCCTCGACGTCGCCCACCCCACCCCCGACCTATCTGTACGAGGCCGCCGCCGAGGAGACCGTTTCCATCCCTACGGCATGTCCAGCGAAAAAAAACTCCAAGACTTCTTGGTGGACAGCAAGGTTCCCGCTTCCCAGCGCGACTCCATTCCCCTGCTGGTTCTCGACGGAAAACTAGCCTGGGTAGTCGGCCACCGCGTGGCTCATTGGGCGGCGGTACACTCCGAAAGCCACCACGTCCTGCGCATCAGCTTTGCCGCCTCTCCAGAGGCCCCATGACAAACGCCCTAGGCCGTCGCCGGCTCGACCAGTTGCGCCCCAAGTATCTTCTTCGTATGGTCCAAGGCCCACTTGTGCGCTTCCGGGTCAAAGGACGCCACGCAGTCAGTGGGCACCTCCACCGGGTAATCCCGGTTCCGCGCATCCGAGATCGTATGCATGACGCATATATCCGTGCACACCCCGCAGACGATTAGCTTCTCCGGCTTCAGGTTTCTCAGCCTCGCTTCCAATTCCGTATTGAAGAACCCGCTATATCGGTTCTTCGGAATAATGCTCATCTCTTCCACCCACTCTTGGAGCTCCGGTATCACCTCGGTCTCCGCCGTCCCCTTCACGCAATGCACCGGAAATATGTGGAACTCCAAGTCATCGGGGTCATGGTGGTCCGCAATGAATAGAATCGTGGAGCCTGCCTCCCGCTCCCTCCTCAGCAGTGCCTGAATGTTCGGAATGATAGCCCGCGAGTCGGGTCCGCAATAAAGGTTATGCCCCTCTTCCAAGAATCCCCGGAGCATATCCACTACCAGCACAGTATTGGCCATAACTCGCCTCCAGCTTCCCGCGATACTTCTCCCATGAGGATAGTTCGCCAGAAGAGTTGACTTCACTCTAAACCCGCCACTAGCTGGCCTTCAACCCCACACCACCAAGAGCAGGCATCATCCAGCCATCACGGGTCGCCACCATATTCGTTCGTCGGGTCCCGGTAGACCGAATGATAGTGGCCCGCATCAGAGCCAACATCCCCCTGCGTCGAGAACTCAATGATCAGCGAAGGCCCCTGTATTCGATAGTAGATTGGCCCACTCCCATCAATGTCTCCATGCCACGCGAAACGCAGGTCACCCAACTCCGCCCTCAACTCCTCCATTCGGATTCCGGCGCCCTCCTCAGGCATCATCCCGACCCACAACTCAATGGTGTCAAGCAATTGCTCTTGCTGCCCGGAATCCCACTCGGCGACTCGTGCCCCCTCCAGAGGTGGAATCACCCCGTCCCGGCCAGCCCCCGTCAGCGTCTCCCTAGGACGTCTCTCCATGGTAGCCGCATCCCGGCCTGCATCACCCAAAGCGTTGATTAGCTCCAAGCCAGCCTCTGCCTCGGCAGCCATGGGTGCCGCTCGGACACCGTCACTATAGTAGGACGCTGGCTCCACTCCGACGAACGTGGGCGACATGTAACTGCGCCCATCTACAACCGTAACATTCACCGCCAGATGATGGCCCCCAAACTGCCACCCCCACCTCTCCCCTTCCGTGGGCTCGCCAAAAAACGCCAGCCAGTACGCCTCCGGGTCCCACAGCATGCGGCCAGCCTGCGCCGACTCTGCCAACACCCTTTCCGCGCCTAACACTCCCATCACGGTGTCGAATCCGTCGGCACTGAGCGCCGCAATCAGAAAGCGCCTCATCGCCTCCGTCTGTTCCCCATCGAAGTCACCAATCCGCACACCATTGTGCGCGAAGCTGACCATGCCCGCAGGCAAGTTGGACCAATTCACCCGTTCCGGAGCATCAAACAACAAGACCGCTTCGGCCCTCTTGGCATCATCAAGACTGGACAGGAACGATTGAGCCCTCGCAACTGCCGTCGCTTCCCAAGCAACAGAAAGCCCGCTGCCAGCCGCAGAGCTACCCGAAGGCGGAGGAGACGCCACTTCGCCGGTACTATCGGCCTCTGCTGGCAAAGATGGCTCCGCGTTCTCGCTTCCCTCAAAGGTGCCACGAGTACATCCAATGGAAACCACGAAGAGCACAAACAACGCAGTTGCCAACAGGAACGATAACCACGAAGCAGGGCGAGTTCGCATTCGAGTCCCTACGCCGTCCTGCCGGCTGACGCCTAGTGACGGAAGTGGCGCACGCCAGTGGTCAGCATGGCAACACCCGCTTGGTTGGCAGCGTCGATCACCTCTTGGTCCCGTATCGAGCCCCCCGGCTGCACAACAGCAGTGACTCCACCTTCGGCTGCCAACTCAAGCCCGTCGGGAAAGGGAAAAAAGGCATCCGACGCCAGTACCGATCCCGGCCCCTTGCCGCCAGCAGCCCGCAGCGCAAGATGAACGCTCGTGACCCTGTTGGGCTGGCCCGCTCCCATACCCACCATGGTCCCGTCCTTGGCCAGCAAAATAGCATTCGACTTGACGTGCTTCACCGCCCGCCACGCGAAGGCCAAGTCCCGTCTCTCCTGTTCCGTCGGCACACGTTGCGTGACCGTCTGCCAGTCCGAAGAGTCCTCCTCCAGCACATCCCCCGTCTGCACCAGCAATCCCCCCGATAGGGGCCGTATATCAAAAACGTTTCCCGAACGGCCTTCAGGTACCGCCAGAATGCGCAGATTACGCTTCTGCCGCAGTATCTCCAACGCCTCAGGCTCGTACCCCGGGGCCACTACCACCTCATAGAATATCGGCGCCATCGCTTCAGCCGTCGCCGCCGTCACAATGCGATTGAACCCCACGATCCCACCAAATGCCGACACCGGGTCCCCGTCATAGGCTTTCAAATACGCCTGCGCCATATCCGGGTCACAAGCAAGCCCGCAAGGGTTGGCATGCTTGATGACCACCACCGCTTGCTCTGCAAAATCCTTCACCGTCCGCCACGCAGCGTCCGCATCCATGTAGTTGTTGAACGACAACTCCCGCCCATGCAACTGTTCCGCTTGACACACTCCCGTAGCCGAAGGCAGAGCAGGTGCATAAAGCGCACCCTTCTGATGAGGGTTTTCCCCGTACCTCAGCGTCGACACCCTCTGGAAAGCCAGTCCCAGCGTCTCCGGGGGTTCATCCGAGGTCTCCTGTAACAAGTACGTCGCCACAGCCGAATCATAGAACGAGACGTGCTGAAACGCCTTCTGTGCTAGAGAGCGTCGCTGCTCCGCCGAAGGCCCGCCCTCCGCCAGACTGGCTGCGACCCACTCGTAGTCATCCGGGTCCACCACCACCGTCACCCATTGGTGGTTCTTCGCAGCGGCCCTCAACATTGTTGGCCCGCCGATATCGATGTTCTCTAGGGCCTCATCCAAAGTAATATCCGGCTTGGTCACCACCTCAAGGAACGGATACAAATTGACCACCACCATGTCTATCGTGTCGAAGCCCTGTTCCTGAAGTTGCTCCATGTGGTCCGGCTTGTCCCGGCGGGCCAGCAGTCCCCCATGAATAGAGGGATGCAAGGTCTTGACCCGCCCCTCCATCACCTCTGGAAAGCCCGTATAGTCCGAGACCTGCGCCACCGGAAGACCGGCCGCCTCTATGGCCCTGAAGGTGCCTCCCGTGCTGATGAGTTCCACACCCATGTCGACCAGCGAACGTGCCAGCGGAGCTATCCCGGTCTTGTCGTAAACGCTTATCAGCGCCTTCATCGGTCCTCTCTATCCGTCTAGGTACAGTCGCTGTCCGTCTCTTTGGGCAATCACTTCTCCCACAATGCGGGCATCAGATACAGCGCCCGCCACGGCTGCCACGTTCTCCGGCGAGCACACCATGCACATCCCCATCCCCATATTGAACACGCGATACATCTCCCCCGTATCCACGTTACCCGACCGTTGTATCAGCTCAAATATGGCCGGCCGCTCCCATGCGCTCCTGTCCATCTTGGCCGCCATTCCGTCCGGCAGGACCAGCGGCAGCTTCCCCGGCAGCCCCCCGCCCGTTATGTGCGACATCGTCTTCACCAATGGCAGCACCGGTTCCAGCAACGGATAGTAGCTGCGGTGAGGGACTAGAAGCTCCTCCCCTAGGGTGCGCCCCAGTTCGTCGTAATGCTGCCACAACGGCGCGGTATCCCCATCCAGCCCGAATACCCGGCGCACTAGAGAAAACCCGTTGGTATGCAGACCGCTCGAAGGCACACCCACAATTGCATCCCCCGCGCTCACCCTTGAGCTATCCAACACCTCGTCCTTCTCCACCGCTCCCACCAGAAACCCCGCCATATCCATGTCTCCACCGGCATAGACACCCGGCATCTGTGCTGTCTCGCCCCCGATGAGGGCGCATCCCACCTGCTTGCACCCCGATGCCATGCCCTTCACCAATGACTCCAAGGCATCGGTATCCAGTTCTCCCACGGCAAGATAGTCGAGGAAAAACAGTGGACGCGCACCCCAAGTCAGGACGTCGTTCACGTTCAGGACCACCAAGTCGGCCCCCACCGACTCCCATTGCCCCAACGCAGAAGCCACCTTGATTTTGGTGCCAACGCCGTCGGTGCTGGCCACCAGCACCGGTTCCCGGTACCCGGTCAGCGGGTACAGACCGGCAAAACCACGGGCAGCTTGTAGCGGGATAGACTGCTGCGTTTCAGCACTGTAGCCTTTGATGCGCTGCTTCAGCCGCTCCAAGCCGGGTACGTCGACACCCGCGGCAAAGTAGTTGTCGCCGTCTGGGGTCAAGGGTTGCCTCATCCGCAGGTTTAGCGCTGGTCCGCCGCGTTCTTGGCGGTCTCCAGCACCAGTTTATCCGTCAACTCTAGCTGCACTGGTACGGGGTAGTAGCCAGTGAAGCACGCATCACAATATCCACCCTTCACCCCGTCCACCACCTCCAGCAACCCCCCTATGCTGAGGTAGCCCAAGCTGTCGGCCTCAATGAACCTGCGTATCTCCTCGACAGACTTGTGGGAGGCAATGAGCTCCTCCCGTGTGCTCATGTCCACTCCCAGATAGCAGGGCCACTGGATAGGCGGCGAGCAGACCCGCACATGCACCTCAGCAGCCCCGGCTCGTCGCACCAAGGCTACAAGATGCGGCGTAGTCGTGCCCCGCACGATGCTGTCGTCCACCAGCACCACCCGCTTGTTCCGCACCACTTCCGGCAGAGGGTTGAACTTGAGACGCACCCCCGAGTCCCGCGATTTCTGGTCGGGCTCCATGAACGTGCGTCCCACGTAACGGTTCTTCACCAGCCCGTCACTATAGGGAATACCGGAAGCTTGCGCGTATCCGACCGCAGCAGCCGTCGCGGAATCAGGTACTCCAATGACCACATCGGCATCGGCAGGGTGCTCCTGGGCCAAGCGTGCTCCCATGTCGCTGCGTGTCGAGTAGACCAGCCTGTTGCTCAGCATGCTGTCCGGGCGGGCCAAGTAGATATATTCGAATATGCACAACGCCCGATTGGTCTGCTCCGGTGTGCAGATAGTGGAACGGAGACCCTCTTGGTCGATCACCACCATCTCACCTGGCTCCAGCTCACGCAGGAAGGTGGCTCCCAGATGGTCTAGGGCGCATGTCTCCGACGCCATGACCCATCCGCCGTCCAGTTCACCCAGACACAGGGGCCGGACGCCTAAGGGGTCCCGGAATCCCATCACCGCATCACTGGAGAGGCTTACTGCCGAGTATGCCCCCTGCAGGGTTCGCATGCAGTAACCAGCCCGTTCTTCCCATGTGGCCCCGGGTGCGTTCGCTAGCAGATATGCGATAGGCTCCGAGTCGGTCGTGGATGTGAACTCGCATCCCCATTGCTTGGTGATCCTCTGTTGTAGAGCAAGAGGGTCGACGATATTGCCGTTATGGCCCAAGGCCAAACGTCCGTTGAGGCCATCCACCAAAAAGGGTTGTACGTTGCACTGCTGGTTGGAGCCGGTAGTGGAATACCGGGTGTGTCCGATTGCCATGGACCCGGAGAGCGCCTTGAGTTCGCCGTTGCGAAAGACTTGCGTCACCAAGCCCATATCGCTGTGCAGGCGAACCGTCTCACCGTCTGACACGGCGATGCCCGCACTCTCTTGGCCTCGGTGCTGAAGTGAGTAAAGCCCGGTATATGCAATGTGGCTGGCCTCCCCTTTCGGCGAGTAAACGGCCACAACCCCACATTCGTCCTTGGGGTGGTCCTCTACCTTGCTGGGAGTCATTTGCGGTCCCCCATGTTGGCAAGGCTGTGCCCGACCGGCCACCAGCTTCACCTCGGAATAATATGACTGGCCTGCGCCACGGTCAATGCCGGGGTCAATGCTGGGCTAATCATCCTCATCTCGGTTTCGCCCACCACGGGACGGCCCCTGCCCGCTGCCACCTTTAGGCATGACGGTCACCTTGCGCTCCTCGCCGGAGCCTGCGCTTTGTGTTGTGACCCGGGGGTGGTCCGCCAGCGCCATGTGTACCACTCGCCTCTCCGCAGCCGACATCGGCTCCAACGCTATCCCCTTACCGCTCGCAACCACCCGTTCCGCGACTCGCACGGCCATGGCTCGCAGGGACTCGTTTCGCCGCTCGCGGTACTTCTCAATGTCCAGCACTACCCGGGAGTTCATCTCACCCGCTCGATTTCGCACCATCAGGTTGACGATGAACTGCAAAGCCCTAAGAGTCTCCCCCTTCCGACCAATCAGAAGTCCCGAGTCCTCCCCGGTGATGTCGATGAGGGGGCCTCCCGTATTGGGATCGTTGGAAGTGCGCAACGTAGCAGTGGTGGACGTTCCCGCCGACTGCAATATATGGGTCACGATTTCCACGGCCGCTGGGGCAATGCTGGATCCCGCCGCCATACGTCGTACCCGCACTCGCGCAGGCTCTGCCCCCAGCCCCAGGAACCGCGGAGGCTTACCGTGGCTTAGAATTTCTATTTCGGCTTCTTCCAGATCTACGCCGAGTTCTTTGAGTCCCAGTTCGCGCGCCTCTTCTACGGTTCGTGCGGACATTATCACTTCTGTTGCTTCCATCAGTCTCACTCTCTTTCTCTCCGGACTCCGGCGCGCCCGACTCCGATGTGCCCGGAGGAGTGATTTGGGCCGGAGCAGCCGCGGGCCTATTGAAAAGCGGTCCCCAGCCAGTCTGGAAATATTGGATGCCCACTCCTATGACGTTGGAGGTGATCCAATACAGGGCTAGTCCGCTGGGGAACGAAAGTGTGAAAAAACCCAACATCAGGGGCATCATCCACAACATCATGCGATTGGTGGAGGCCTGCCGGTCATCCATTGCCGGCATCGTGGTCATCTTTTGTTGCGCCCATGTCGAGGCCGCCACCAAAATGGGCATGATAAAGGGCGAGGGATCAGGGTTGGCTAGGTCCAGCCACAAAAAGTCGCTGTCCAGAGGCACCGTCTCGTGAACAGGAGGCAGCCACGAATAAAACCGCTGCGCCAGACCAATGAGCGAGTCAGGGTCAGTGGGCAGGGTGACGCGCAGCGCTTGGAACAACCCGATCCAGATCGGTAGCTGGATGAGCATGGGGCCGAAGCAGCCCAAGGGGTTCACTCCAGCCTCGCGGTACAGCTTCATCGTCTCTTGCGAAGCTCGCCCTCGATCGCCAGCATATCGTTCCTGTATCTGACGCATGCGCGGTTGAAGCGCGCTCATCGCCCGCATCTGTCGCGTCTGCTTCAGCGTGAGTGGCAGGGTGACCAGACGGACGAAAATCGTGAAGATAACGATGGACAGCCAGAACTGTTCGAAAAACACGTAATA
This sequence comes from Dehalococcoidia bacterium, assembly GCA_965204245.1. GTDB lineage: Bacteria > Chloroflexota > Dehalococcoidia > Lucifugimonadales > JAAXIE01 > JAAXIE01. The sequence continues at coordinate 678,410 of CBDBED010000001.1, read as the reverse complement.
CAACAGCGCAAGGCCGTTGATCATCGGGTCAATGATGAAGAAGTTGAATATGCCTTCTATGAATCCCATCGCCCTAGCTTACGTGGTCGTGTCCAGTGACCATAGCGTCTCAAACGTGCTGCCCGTCAGCCGCAGGGCCCAAACCATGCCGTCCTCTTTGCTGAGGAACAACTCGCGACCTACGCCAACAAGCGGGGCCTTAATGCGCGAACCCTCCAAGAACACCACATCCGTGATATCCTCGCTGTCCGATACCAAATGCACGGCCCCGTCTTCGTTGGCCATCACCACCCAAGTGCGGCCACCTGACGAGATCGTTGTGGGTTGGGCTACCACCGGCCCTTGTACCGCAACCTCCCGCATCTTGTTCCCGTCGCGGTCCAAAATGAATATCTGTCCGTTCAGAGAGGAAACGAAGGTGTTCGATCCGTCGGAAACCGCCCCGCCCCAAAACCACTTGTCCGCTGATACCAACACCCTCCCTGCTCCCGAGGTCATCTCTATTCCATACAGGTTGCGGTCGAAAGAACCAACTATCAACTGACTGCCCACCAGCAGAGGGCGGGTCATGATTCCCCCCGAGGTCGTGTAAGGCCACCCTGCCAGCCGCGTCCCGTTGGCTAGCGAGATGGCATGCACACCGTGATCCAGAGAACCAAAATAAGCGTTGTTCCCATGAACCAGTGGCGTAGACCAGACAGGCCCCAGATTGTCGCCCGGCGCGGGGAATTGACGCCACGATGCAGGAGCCCCCGTCTCCGTCTCAAAGGCGAAGATGACGCCCGAGTCGGATCCCACAATGACCAAGCCGAGATCCGGAGCGAGCACCGGCCCAGCCACTATCTTGCCTTCAACCTCCGCCTGCCACTCCCCCTGCTCCAAATTCGCTGGGTTCCTGCGATCACGGTTCTTCTTCAGGGCATAGAGCATCCCTCGCTCACCGTCTTGCGTGGAGAAGCCGAAATAGACCCGTTGCCCGTCAACGGCGGGAGCGCCGAATATTCCTCCCAGTTCAGGATCAGTGTCTGGCTTGAAGTTCCAGAGCAGTCCAGAGACCTCGACTTGCGCTCTCTCGAAATTGCTGGTTCCCACAGATGCCTGGTTCATCACCACTGGGTCTAGCGCCAGCACCTCGCCCTCGCGTGTACCAACGTAGAGGCGGGCCGCGGTGGCAGTCCCGTCGGCGGCCACTGTCTGCTCCGCTGCCATCGCTGTCCATCCGTTGGCTGGCACCCTGAACTGCGCACCTGTGCACGCCACCGCCACAATCAGGACGGTCGTCAACGCGGCAATGCACCAGAGCTTGGGGAGACCCAACGCTGGAAGTACTGCGAGCTTCCTATTCGGGAGAGCGTGGATGATTCTCTTCAATAACAGTCAAGAACAATTCGATGAATATGCCTGATGGGCTGAAAAATCTTGGAGTCTTGCCTCAAGGGACCGGATCGTATCCCTTTCCCCCCAACGGATGGCACCGCGACAACCGCTTCACTGTAAACCAGCACCCTTTGAATACGCCGTACCGCTCTATAGCCTCACGCGAGTAGTGAGAGCAAGTGGGCTCGTAACGGCAACCACTGGGCAGGTAAGGCGAAACCGCCTTCTGGTACCAATTCAGCGCAAGAAGTGCGCCTTGCTTCAACAACTCCTGCTCCGGTCTGGCTGGCTTGGGCCCTCATCCATCGCGTGAGAGCTCGTTGCCGGTACTCGCTGCAAGGGCGGTATTTTCCGGTTCGAATGGCCCAACTCCCAATAGGTCTGCCCGGTGGAGAAGATTCTGTAGCGCTGCCTTGAGCTGGTGGAAATCCGCCGTGCCCGCCGCGGTGCGACCCATTACTAAAACATCCCAACCCGGTTTCACTTCGCTGGATATTATGACCTCTCGCAGTCGCCGCTTGACCCGGTTCCTTGTGACCGCATTGCCCACTCTGCGGCTTGCGGAGAAACCGAAACGGCTGTTGTCGAGTCCATTAGGTAATGCCTTGAGCACCAGATGGCGGTTCGCCCACGAGCGCCCTTCTCTATGAATCGATACAAAGCGCTTATCGCCGGTCAGGCGTTGGCGGCGCTGCATGGGCGAGTGGGCCTGCTATACCGTCAGGCGACTTCGGCTCTTGAACCTGCGACGACGCAAAACGGCCCGCCCACCCGGGGTGCTCATGCGGGCCCGGAAGCCGTGAACTCGCTGACGGCGACGCTTTTTAGGTTGATACGTTCGTTTAGGCATCGGTCCACTCGGCCAGCGATTATAATTCCAGCAGGTGGGAGTGTCAATTTGAAATCTCGTGTCTCCAAGGCGAAACCCCAGCGGACAAGAGCCGACCTCCTGTTGGTGCAGCGCGGTCTCGCTCCCACCCGAGAACAAGCCCAAGCGATGATTATGGCTGGCTTGGTGCAAGTGCCCTCGTCACCAGAGCGAGTCCTCAAGGCAGGTACAACCCTTGATGCCAACGTGGAGTTGCTCGTTCAGGGTGGACTGCCCTATGTAGGTCGGGGAGGCATCAAGCTGGCCCACGCCCTAGACCACTTCGGGTTGAACGTGGAGGGTATGACCGCCCTAGACGTTGGCGCATCCACGGGAGGGTTTGTTGATTGCCTGCTGCAAAGGGGAACTTCAGCAGTCCAAGCAATCGACGTGGGTCACGGTCAATTGGCCCACTCCCTGCGCCAAGACCCCCGGGTCACGTTGCGAGAGGGGATAAACGCCCATTACCCGTTCTCCCTCGGTGCCAAGCTGGACATCGCCACGGTCGATGTATCCTTCATCTCTCTCACCAAGGTGCTGCCCAATGTCATGGAGCACCTGCCGCCTGCGGGCCCAATCGTCGCCCTCGTTAAGCCCCAGTTCGAAGCCCTGCGCGGAGAGGTGCCTAGAGGTGGCATAATTAAGGATCCAAAGGTCCATGCCCGCGTCTTGGGGCGTGTCATCACATGGTCCGTGAATAACCGCCTGAGAGTGCGAGACCTTACTGCCTCACCCATTGTCGGCGATGCAGGTAACCGGGAGTTCTTTCTCCTTCTGACGAAGGCTTGAACCCTAGCGGTCCCACTAATCGCCTAGATTCACTAAGAGCAAAAAACTCTGTTGACACCCCTAATCTCTATGGATAGAATGCCGCATCTGCTATCCTAGGTTCGTGATAACCTACTTGGGATGCACTACCCTCAGGGGGCGTCCCCGACCGGCCGAGGTGGTGGAACTGGTAGACACGCCATCTTGAGGGGGTGGTGGGCGTAAGCCCGTGTGGGTTCAAATCCCGCCCTCGGCACCACCATAATACAAGGCGACGTAGCCAAGTGGACTAAGGCGGAGGTCTGCAAAACCTCTATTCGGCGGTTCGAATCCGCCCGTCGCCTCCAACTCAGGAAAATGCGCCGGAGCCTGACAACGTCTAAGGCTCCGGCTTTTGATATCCTCCCTTCAGTCGCTGGGGCCGGGGTGGCGGAATGGCAGACGCGGCGGACTTAAAATCCGCTCCCTGCAAAGGGGTGTGGGTTCGAGTCCCACCCTCGGCACTCATTCCACGACAATCCGCCCTACGACCTGCAGCCCTTCGAAAGGCAGTGTCGTCATGCAAGACACCACCAGTGGATTGGTGACCCTCCCCATTCGATATCCTGAACACTTGTCCGGCGAACATATGCTACCGCTCACGTTTTACCGGGATCCCGCGACTGATTGTTATCCGCCCTTCTTCGCTAAACAGGACCGTATCACCTCCCGTGCTGCTGCACATAGACGCTCCCCAAAGCCCCTCTTTCAGTGGTAAGTCCTAGGTCTAGTCAACCCGTTACAAGATTGCTGCGGTCGGCGGCAATCGTATATATCCTGCTGCTATTGGCCGCTTGCTCTGCTGAGACAACAGCCGTGACAACTGCGCCCACCATCCCCTCGGCCTCGGCACTCGAAAACGTTTCGGTCAGGGTCAAAGCCGACGTTGCGGAATTGCGCCGCCTCCCGTTTCTCGAACACGTGGAGGCAGAGTACCTGTCACCTACCGAACTCACCGACTACCTGCAGGAACTTATGAGAGAGGAGGAAAGGAAGGAGCTACGCCAGTTGGAAGAACTCCTTTCCATCCTCGGCCTGGTCCCCCCAGATGTGGATTTGGTAGACCTCTACCTCGACCTGCTGGCCGAAGGAGTCCTCGGCGCCTACAACACTGAGGACGACCGGCTGGTCGTGCGCCTCGAAGCCGGTGCCATTGGCTCTGACCAAGAACTCACCCTAGCTCACGAACTTACCCACGCCTTGCAACAGCAGCACTTCGATATCCACTCTCTGCTAGAAGACGCGGAAGGAGATTTCGACAGGGGCCTCGCAGTGTCCGCCTTGGCAGAGGGCGATGCCACGCTTCTGGAGCTTTTGTACTTGCAGTCCAACTCTCTGCCTCTACCCAATGTACCCGAAAGCCCTGTCTACGACAGCGCTCCTCAAATCATTCAGGACCTGCTCCTTTTTCCATATACCGCCGGCCTCCGCATGCTGACCCAGAATTTCGGCCAGGAAGGCTGGGACGACATCAACGCAGCCTACCAAGCCCCTCCACTCTCCACAGAACAAGTGTTGCACCCCGAAAAGTATCTAAACGGAGAGCCACCCACTGAGGTCACCCTGCCCGTCATCAGCCCCGTCCTAGGGGAAGGTTGGACACTGGTCTACTCCAGCACAGGTGGCGAGTTCCTAATCCAAAACTACCTCGATTCTCACCACGGCACTCGTGAAGCATCCGAGGCCGCCGCCGGTTGGGGAGGCGACTCCTTCGCCTTGTACCGTGATTCTGGCGCCCGTCGATTGCTCTTCTGGGCTTTTCGTTGGGACTCTGATGAAGACGCAGCAGAATTTTTTGATAGCTATCGCGAGCTAGCCAACTCTGAACGTGAATGGACCGACTCAATTGAGGGCGACGACTATCGCCGTTGGGGCAGCCCGAGCCGGTGGGTCCACTTGCAGGGTTCCGAAGACCACGTGGGCCTCATTATCGCCCCTTCCGAGGCTCTGGTTTCGCAACTCGCTCCCCTGCTCGGCAGATAGCCCGGCTAACCGAAGCTCTTACACCCGCCTGCAACTAGCGGCGTTCCATTGTGAACGGCAGTGGGTGAGTGTTACACTGGCATCCTAGGAGTTCGCAATTCGCCCTCAGATGAAAGGGGAGCTTGGAGCACCTCAGGATCGAGGAAATGCCCGCTGCCCCAACACAGTTATTGGTTACCGCCCTAGCTGGTTGGGCTGATGCAGGAGAAGCGGCGACCGCAGCTCTACGCCGTTTGTCGAAGCAGTTCAATGCAAAAAAGTTCGCCGACCTCGACCCGGAAGAGTTCTACGACTTCTCTCAAGTACGTCCCTATACCAGCCTGAATCGGGATGGACTGCGACGCATACGCTGGCCCGCCAACGAGTTGTTTTATAGTCCTGCCGCCCTGTCGGGAGCAGGTGCCCTTCTCTTCCTCGGGGTAGAACCTAGCCTCAAGTGGCGAACCTACGCCGAGTCCATCATCTCTTTGGGGCAGCAGTGCGGTGTGTCCAGAGTTGTTCACATCGGTGCCCTCTTGGATGCTGTTCCCCATACCCGCGAAATACTGCTTACAGGCTCCTCCAACAACAAGGACATGATCGACACGCTGGAGGACTACGGTATCCGTCCCTCCCGCTACCAAGGCCCCACTGGCATCACCTCCGCAGTGATGGAAGCATGCAGCAAACGCGACATCTCCTTCACCACCCTATGGGGCCACACTCCCCACTATCTCCACGCCGCCCCCAACTACACTGTCAGCCACGCCTTGGTTAAAGGTCTGTCCAGCCTGCTGACGGCATCCATCGAACTCGGAGAACTACAGGAAGCATCCGAGACTTATCATCAACAGGTGAGTTCCGCCGTCGTGGAGGACTCCCAGTTGTCCTCCTACATTGAGAAGCTGGAAGAAAGATACGATTCCGCAGAGCTACGCAATGTCGAGATACCTCAGCCGGATGAGGTGCTTAGGGATCTCGAAGACTTCCTCAAGGAGCGCCAACGCCGCTTTGGTGGAGGATCTTCCGACGACTGACCCAGCGACTACGATAGTTAGTCGCGCCGCATCGGCTACCAGTTGCCAGCCGTCTCGATAGTCAAAACCCTCTCCAAACCTGCCAAGTCTCGCTCCACACTGACCGTCGAGCCCGGGAACAGGTTCCCCGCCTCCGCCTCTATTAGCCCCACCTGCTCGGGATCAATCTCCAGAAGTATCGCACCGTTCGGTTTTAACTTGGTGGTCGCCTGTTGCAGAAGCCGTCTGATGAGGTCCAACCCGTCGGCACCGCCGTCTAAGGCCTCCCTCGGTTCAAACTGTATCTCAGGTTGAAGCGTGTCGATGACCTCGCTGCGTATGTAAGGCAGGTTGGCCACCACTAGGTCGGCAGGCTCGGGAAGTGGTTCCAGCAAGTCACCCTGGATCAAGCTCACCCGGTCGGCAACATTGTGTCGTTGCACGTTGACCTCTGCTACCCGCAGAGGTGTCTCATACAAGTCCGTAGCTACGATGTGCGCCGATGGCAAGTGAATCGCGAGGCTTACCGCGATTGTTCCGCACCCGGTACCCGGGTCCGCGATGACAAAGCTCCCCTCTTCCATGCGCATCATCGAAGCAAAAAGCGTCTGCTCCACCAAGCCCTCAGTCTCTGGGCGTGGGATGAGCACCCCCGGTGCCACCAGCAAGTCCACTCCATAGAACTCCTTGTGTCCCATGATATACGCTAGTGGCTCTCGCTTCAGCCGCCTCTCCACCAACTCTCCCAGCACCTTCTCCGCCTCTTCCGGGACCTCCTCCTCAAAGTAGGCATAAATGCGGTGCCGCGGTACCCGCATCACATTCATGATCATCACCTCGGCCTCCAACCGCGCGTCCGGAATGTCCGCCGCGGCCATGGGTGCCTCCAGTTGCTGGATCACGTCTCGGAGTATGGTCAAACTGTCACCCCTCCTGTGGATGGAAAGGTCTCAGAGTGCGGATTAGCCGTCAGAAGCCGGGGTTTAACTTGAGCGGTTCAGTTTGGGCAACGCAATGACCGGGAATAGTGCACCTAGGGACGGAACGTGTTAGCTGACGGCCTCAGCTAGGCGCTGTGCCCGCTCAGCCTGTTGCAGGGCCACCATGATGTCCCCAAGTTCTCCATCCAGCACTCGCTCAATCCCGTGGAAGTTCTGGTTGATGCGGTGGTCCGATATTCGGTCCTGAGCAAAATTATAGGTCCGAATCTTCTCCGAGCGGTCCCCGCTCCCTATCTGCGCCCGCCTCGCTTGAGAAATTTGTCCCTCGCGCTTGGTCTGTTCCGCCTCGTAAAGCCTAGCACGAAGAATTGCCATGGCCTTCTGCTTGTTCTTGAACTGGGACCGCTCGTCTTGGCACACTGCCACAGTCCCAGTGGGTATGTGCACCATTCGCACAGCCGTGGCCACCTTGTTTACGTTCTGACCCCCGTGACCTCCGGCATGGAAGATATCAATCCGCAGTTCGTCCGGATTGATCTGGACGTCCACCTCATCCACTACCGGCAATATCGCAACCGTAGCCGTCGAAGTATGGATGCGCCCCATACCCTCCGTTACCGGCACGCGCTGCACACGATGCACGCCTCTCTCGAACTTGAGCAGGCTGAAAACACTCCTCCCGCTCACCTCGAACACGATCTCCTTGAACCCGCCCAAGTCCGAATGACTCGTGTCCAGCACCTCCACCTCCCAGCGATGGAGGGCAGCATAGCGCGTGTACATCCGGAATAGGTCTGAGGCAAAGATGGCTGCTTCCCGGCCACCTGCTCCCGCCCTTACTTCAACGATAACATCGCGGGAGTCATTGGGGTCTCGGGGCAAGAGTGCCAGTTCCAAATCGGACCGCAGCTTCACCAACCGCTCGTCCAGCGCTCCGACCTCGTCTTCAGCAAGGGCCATCATGGCTGAGTCGCCACCCTCGTCCAGAATGCTTTGCGCATCCCGACGTTGCCCATCCAGCTTGCGCCATTGCCGGAACAGGTCCACCGTGTCCTCGAGGTGCGAACGCTCTTTGGCCAGCTCCTGCACCTTCTCATGGTCGTTGGCCACATCCGGGTGGCCCATCATGTCTTCCAACTCTTGGAAGCGGGCTTCCGCAGTCCTTAGCTTGCCCTCAATGCTGCCTAGATGCGATGCAGTCACGCAGCCCCATGCCTGTCGTTCGATTTCGTCACAGTGTAGCGCAGCACTTGGTGCCTCACAAGAGATTCCAAATATTTTGCTACATCTTAAGGGAAACTTGACAGCTTTTTCGCCCTCGCGTACGCTGCCATCCGTCCCGCAGGCAGCCTTCCCGGCCTCCATTGACTCAACCCAAGGCCGAATCGGAGGCCCAGGGTCTGCCAAGGATTATCCCAGTGGGGAGGGCAGCATGATAAGGGTCTCTGTCTTTTACCAAAACGTCGAAGGCGGCAAGTTCGATCTGGATTACTACATCAACAAGCATATCCCCATGGCCAGTGAGTTGCTGAAGCCCTATGGCCTGGGTACCGTGGAGGTTGACAAAGGTATATCCGACACCGACCCCAATGCGCCACCGCGTTACATGGTGATGGCCCACCTGACCTTCGATACCGTCGAGGGCGTGCACGAAGGCTTCAAGGCCACCGGCCGCCAAGTAATGGGCGATGTCCCCAACTTCACCGACATCAAGCCTGAATTCCAGATTAGCGAGATTCAGACCTAAGGGGGCCGCTTTGGCGAATCAGACAGGCAAACGCTACGTGTGCCGCCAGTGCAGCGCAGAGTTCATCGTCACCAAAGGCGGAGAAGGCGAACTCTCTTGCTGCCAGCAACCCCTGGAGTTGAAGTAACGGCCCGAGCCACAGCCCCCCCGCGTCACTCCGTAGTTCCGATCGAGGTGAACTGAGTTGGCGAACCAGCTGGGAAAGCGATACACCTGTGCCAAATGCGGCACCAGCATCCTGTGCACCAAGACTGGTGACGGTGTGGTGACCTGCTGTGGCGAGGAGATGGAACTCCAACAACCCCGCCAACTCCCATCCTCCGACTGATCCGCCCCCCGGAACCCTGCGACTCCCGAGACCCTAGCCCATTATCCGTATGACCCCAACGACCCTGCCCAGAATCTCCACGTTGTCAGCCGGGTAGTAGAAGGGGTCCATCTCGCTGTTGGCTGGCTGTAGCCTCACCTGCTGGCCCTCATGGAAAAAGTGCTTCAGCGTAGCCTCTTCCTCGTCCCGTAGCCACGCAGCCACCATCGTTCCGTTCCCAGCCATTGAGACTTTCTCCAGCACCACGATGTCGCCGTCGGTCACGAATGCATCCATCATCGACATGCCTCTGACCTTGAGGGCATAGTGGTCACCCGTAACCGGCGCCATCTCTGGCGGCACAGTCACCGTGCCTAGGCTTTCGGATGCGTTCTCGGACAAAGCCGGGCGTGGCTCTCCTGCGGCGATATACGCAATGATGGGAACAGTGATGGTCTCCGGGTCGGCGTGCGGCCTAACCCCCACCAACTCAATCCCTCGGGCCACATCCGGACGACGGTTCAGGTAACCGTCTCGCTGCAACAGCCGCAGGTTATAGTCCACCACCGATGTGGAACTGATTTCGCAGGCAGCCTGTATGTCCCGCACTGTCGGAGGGAGTCCGTTCTCCCTCATGAACTGCCGGATGAACTCCAGCATTCGCTCTTGCCTGGCTGATAGACCCCGTCTCACTCTCATACCACCCCTTGTCGTGTTCTGATGTTATACGAAAACTCTACACGACGGCCTAAGGGTGGTGTCAACGGCAAAATGTCACGGTTAGAACAGTGTTCAGAAGGTTAGAACATAGCTCAGGCATTCTGAGCTGCGTTGACCTTCGCCATCAGCCGGGACTTGCGGCGTGCAGCGTTATTGCGATGCAACACGCCCTTTCGCACTGCCCGGTCTAAGGCTCTCAATGCCTGGCGTATAGCAGGGTCCGCCTCTTCAGGGCCGCTCTCGCTGAGAGAACTGGTAGCATTGGCCACTATCGTACGTGTGGCTCTCCGCGTCTGGCGATTCCTCACACGGCGTCGCTCTGAGGTGCGCGCCGACCTTTCACTAGGCAATTAGGACCTCCCAACTCTTATCGCTGATTCTCATGGCGTTCAACGTGTCGCGGTAACTTTATCACTTATCGGGCTCTTCTTGTCAGCCCCAGCGCCCTTTGTCCTCTCCCCGCTATTCGACTCACCATTATCCCGCACCGCACGTATCACACCCCTCACGCCCTCCAGCTTCGAGAAGAGTCTGCTCAGCTGGTCTGTGCCCGTGACATAGATGGTGAGGGAAAGCGTGCAGGTCCCATCTTTCTGCTCTGTGGTTACCACGGACGCAATGTTCACACGCTCTGCAGATACCCGCGTGGTAACGTCGCTCAGCAGACCCACCCGGTCCCAAGCTAAAATACTCACCCTCACCGGATACAGTTGCCTGCTATGGCCCCACTGCACCTCCACCAGTCGCTCCTTCTCGTCCTCGTTCTTGAGGTTGGAGCATCCCGTCTTGTGCACCGTCACGCCATTGGTTCGGGTGACGAACCCCACGATGTCATCTCCGGGCAACGGGTTGCAGCAGCGGGCCATACGCGTCAGAAGGTCTCCCACCCCCAACACTTGGATTCCCGAAGTCGGACTCGTGATGGGTACCTCCGCAGGGTGGGGGCCCTCTCCCGGCAGCGGTCCTGTCTGCAACGACGTCAGACGTCCGAACACCTGGTTCTCTGTGACGATCCCGGACCCCAACGCCGCCAGGAACTCGTCGGGGTTGTTGTAACCAAATGTCTGGGCCACTTGGCCTTCGTCCATGGTGAGACCAAGGCGCTTCAACTCCCGGCGCAGCAACTCCCGGCCTCGCTGCATGTTGCTGCCCCTTTGCTGCCGCCGGAACCACTGTCGCACTTCCTGCCGTGCCGAGGCCGACTTCAGCAGCCCCAAGTTGGGGTTCAGCCAGTCCAGCCGTGGCCCTCGGGCCACCTTGGTGGTCACCACCTCCACCGTGTCGCCGCTCTTCAACTGGTAGTCCAGCGACACCAGCCGGCCATTGACCTTGGCCCCAACACACCGGTGACCAAGCTCCGTGTGAATCTTGTAAGCAAAGTCCAGAGGGGTGGACCCCATCGGCAACTCCACTATGTCGCCCTTGGGCGTATACACGAAGACTTGGTCTGGGAATAAATCAGTTTTGACGGTCTCCAAAAACTCGTCAGTGGCCGTGACCTCCCTCTGCCACTCCAGCAGTTGCCGCAGCCACGCCATCTTCTCCTCGAATCGCATGTCCGAGGAGTCGCCCTCCTTGTATCGGTAGTGCGCCGCCACGCCGTACTCGGCCACTTGGTGCATCTCATGAGTGCGTATCTGCACCTCAAGTGGCACGCCGCCTTCACACATCACCGTCGTGTGCAGCGACTGGTACATGTTGTCCTTATGGTTGGCGATGTAATCGTCGAACTGCCCCGGTATCGGGCGCCACAAATTGTGCACCATACCCAAGGCGTTGTAGCAGTCGGCTTTGCTCTCCACCAGCACACGCAACGCATACAGATCGTAGATGTCCGTGCTGGTCTTCTGCTGAGATTCGTACTTGTCGATTTTGCGGGCAATGCTATAGATATGCTTGGGACGACCAGTGACCTGGGCCTTGATTTTGGCCCTCTCCAGTTCTGTGGCCAGCACCGCTGACACCCGCTCCACGTACTCTTCCCGCTCCGTCCTCTTGGATGCCAGCATCCCCGATATTTGGTGGTACTTCTCCGGCTCCAGATGGCGGTACGACAGGTCCTCCAAGCGCCACTTCATGTCCCAGATGCCCAAGCGGTGCGCCAAGGGCCCATAGATGTCCAGCGTCTCCTGCGCGATGGCCCTCTGCCGCTCCGGGGACAGTGCGGGCAGCGTCTGCATGTTGTGCAGTCGGTCCGCCAACTTGATGAGCACCACCCGCACATCATTGGCCATGGCTACCAGCATCTTGCGCAGGCTCTCGTCGTTCAGTCGGTCCTCGGAATAAGTCCGCCCCAGCTTTTCATAGTCCATCCGCGTGAGCTTGGTGACCGAGTCCACCAAGCGCGCCACCTCGCTCCCGAACTCCTTTTCCAAGTCCTGGTACGTAACGCCACAGTCCTCCATCACGTCATGGAGCAGGGCGGCGCACAGCGTATCGGTGTCCAAGCGCAGGTCGGCCAGCACCAGTGCCGTGTTCAGCGGGTGTTGCATATAGGGCTCGCCCGAGCGGCGAGTCTGCCCTTCATGACATCGGTCAGCGTACACATAAGCGGCCTCAATCCGCCCCACCTGCTCTTCCGGCAGGTACTGCTGAAGACGCGACACAAGCTCCTCAGGTACCGTTTCGGTGCCCACGGTCATAGCCATGGCCGTATGATAGGGCTAGCACTCGCGTAAAGTCTAGAGAAATAAGCAACAGTAGTGAGATAGGCGTCGCGCCTCCTTGCAAAACCACGCAATGCGGACCCGCCGCCACTCTACAGGCCAGCCAAATGACTGGATTTGTTGACGGTCATTATTTCAGGCCCGACAATTGACCAAGCCTACACCTACTAAGCAACAGGAAACCGATGCCCATAACCATCGATGAAATGCTGGACCTGCTCAGCTTTGCCGGTGCCGAAATGGCGAACGGCAACGCCAATCACGGGCCAATGGCTTCTGAAGCCCTCTTTGCCCTTGGCAGGGAAGATGCAGTTCTGCCCTGGGTGGAAGGATACAAAAGCCGGTTGGTAGACCGGCCCTCTCCCTCTTTCCCGATCCCTCTCGCCGCCTGGCGGGATCACCTAGGTGTTCGCCAACGTCTAGGTGACTGGATACAACTCTTCGAGAGAGAACTGGCAGAAACACCCTGGCAGGAAGTCGTCAGGACCTGGGTGCCGCGGCTGGCCCCAGCCGTAATGTCCGCCGCCACTCACGGCCTCATCCGCACCAGCCACGCAGTGCGAAGCCTGTCCTCCGCCGAAACACCCCAACGCAAGTACGAACTGGCCCAGGGTCTGGGTTTCTGGGCCGCCACCTACTACACCCTGCCCGGCGAACTCTCCGGCGCTCAAGGCCCGCACACCCCCAAGGAAGCACTGCCCCGCGTCGGCCGCCTGCACGACCCCAACTTCGACGGCACGGGCCCCATCAACCAGCAAATCAAGGGCATGGAAGGTCACCCCGAGTTCGCCCCCGCCATCAACCTTGCCGATACCAGCGGCGACATATCGCGCTTCATCTCCAACCTGACCGAGACCTTTGCCGGCATCTACCTAGCCAGCCCAAAAGACCTGATTGCCTTCGTACACACCGTGACCGCCCCTAGTGCCCTGCGAATGCTTGTCCCCTATCTGGACGAAGACGACTCCCGCCAAGCCGCTGGATACGTTTGGCAAGCATGCGCCGCCATCTATTCTTGGTATTCAACGGTGCCCGCCCAAGACAGTACCTCGCTGAGTCCGCCGTCTGATGACAGTGAAGAGCTTATCGACCGCGCCGTCGCTGCCGGCGGTGCCCATTCAATCAAGTTCACTGAGGCATGCCTGCGCGAGTACGCCCTGAACCCCAGCCCGGTGTACTTGCTAGCAGCCAAGGACGTCGCAGAACGGGTCGGGCCTATATAACCCCACCTACAACTTCTCTAGCGGCGCCATCCCCAGCAACAGCTTCTTGACCCCATGCTTCTCATCGAAGGCGACAGTGGCTTGCACATCTCCATTCACGGTCACGGTGTTGATCACCATCCCTTGCCCGAACATCTTGTGCACCACCTTGTCGCCCGGCTTGAACTCAATCCCCGGCTCAGCAGGTTCGGCTGGGGCATAACGGCCCCAAGCTGACGTAGGCTGCTGCTGAGGCCGCTCCGGTGCTTGCACTAAGTCCCGCGGTATGTCCTGCAAAAATCGTGAGGGTATGCTGGGCCCGCCACCACCGTAACCGCCCCTTCGGCGGAACGAACGCGTCAGGAACACCCGGTCCTTTGCCCTAGTGATTCCCACATAGCACAGGCGCCGCTCCTCCGCCATCTGGCCTTCGTCATCAAACGACCGGATATGAGGCAGCAACCCCTCCTCCATGCCCACGAGGAACACCACAGGGAACTCCAGCCCCTTGGCTTGGTGCAGGGTGATGAGCGTCATCCCCTCTTCGCCTTCCTCGTAGTTGTCCACATCCGCCACCAAGGCAAACCGCTCCAACAATGAAAAGAGTCCTTCCGGCGGGTCCAAGTCCTCAAACTCCTGTGCCACCGCCCGCAATTCCATCACGTTCTCCCACCGCTCATCCGCGTGCTCCACCTTCTCCTGTAGATAGTCGTAGTACTTGGTCCGCTCCAACAAGGTATCCAGCAGCCCTACAACATCCACCTCCCGGCTCAACTCAGCCAAGTCGCGAATCAGTTGGTGGAAGCCCCTCAACGTACCCGTCGCCCGTCCACCCAGTGGGCTCGCAGCCTCGCCATCCGCAATCTGCTGTATGGCACTAAACAAAGGGATGTCCTGGTGAGAGGCCCAACGCTCCAAGTCCTCCACTGACCTCTGCCCAAATCCCCGAGATGGTACGTTGATGACCCTGCGCAAGCTCACAGCATCGTTCGGGTTGGCCAGCAGGCGCAGATAGCACATGAGGTCCTTGACCTCTTTCCGCTGGTAGAACCGTACTCCTCCCACCAGCCGGTAGCGCATCCCCCGTCTCAAGCACGCCTCCTCCAAAGGCCGCGACTGAGCATTGATTCGGTACATCACAGCGCAATCGCGGGCAGCTATCCCCTCCTCCTTCTCCAGACGGTTCACCTGCCCCACCACGAAATCCGCTTCTTCCTCGGGTGTATGGGCCTCGGTGGCAATGATGGGCACCCCGCCTCCCCGGCTGGTGCGCAACGGTTTCCGGAGCGCCATGAGGTTGCCCGCGATCACCCCTTGCGCCGCTGTAAGGATGTTCTCGGTCGAGCGGTAGTTCTCCACGAGATTGACCGTCTTGGCATGCGGGTAGTCGTTCTGGAAGCTCAGGATGTTCCGTATGTCAGCGTTGCGCCACGAATATATCGACTGGTCAGGGTCCCCCACCACGCAGATATTCCTGTAGCCTCCCGCCACCTGCTTCGCCAACTCATATTGCACCACATTCGTGTCCTGGAACT
Source organism: Dehalococcoidia bacterium (assembly GCA_965204245.1). GTDB lineage: Bacteria > Chloroflexota > Dehalococcoidia > Lucifugimonadales > JAAXIE01 > JAAXIE01. The sequence continues at coordinate 663,262 of CBDBED010000001.1, read as the reverse complement.
CGTCGATCATCACATACTGGAACCGCTTCTGGTACTGCTCCAGCACCTCCCCATCCTGTCGGAACAGTTGCACCGCCTTCAAAAGCAGGTCATCGAAGTCAACCGCATTGTTGCGCGTAAGCAACTCCTCATACCGCTGGTAAGCGCGGGAGGCGCGCTCCTCGAAATAGTTGGCTGGGTTCAAAGCCAACGCCCGCGGGTCGATCATGGTGCTCTTGGCCTTGGAGATAACACCCTGCACCGCCCGCCGCGGAAATCTCTTGCTGTCCAGATCAGCCATCTCAATGGCCTCTTTCAGCAAGCTGCCCTGGTCATCGTCGTCATAGATGGTGAAGCCCGGATCAAGCCCGATACGGTGCCCTTCCCGCCGCAACACCCTCACACAGAAGGAATGAAAGGTGGACATGATGACATCCCTTGCATCCGCCCCTCCCAATCTGTCCAACCGCTCCCGCATCTCCCGCGCCGCCTTGTTCGTAAACGTCACGGCCAGAATGCGGTAGGGTCGAACTCCCAGCCCCCCCATCAAATAAGCCACCCGTTGCGTGATGACCCGCGTCTTCCCGCTCCCAGGCCCCGCCACAATCAGCAGCGGACCCTCAGTAGTCTCCACAGCCTCCCGCTGCGCAGCGTTCAACCCTTCAAGTATTCGTCGCGATGTGGTCAAGTCGGTATAGTCCAGTGCAGGTAATAGTTCGGAGTCTTGGAATTATAGCAGTCGCTCATCACCCCACCACCATCGGCGCCACTTCATACTCCACCTCGGCGATTACGCGGTTCCCTTGGTATACACGCAACACATAACTGCCAGCAGGCCACCAATCTACCCCCGGAGGTGGTCCCAGATACAGCCTCTCCATGCGGCGGGTCCGGCCGCTGTCCGCCGTCAGATGGGAGCTCCTCTGACGCACCACGAATCCGTCCTCATAACGTTCCACAATCTCAATCGGAACCTCGACGCGGCCCTGCGACAACTCGTAAGAGTACTCCAATGTGAACAGTCTCCAGCCGACGATGTCCTCTCCGGATAGGTAGGCCCTTTCCACCCGCCCATTAATGCCGGGTAGACTCGAGTCCGTGGGGCTGAGAACGAGGTGCGATAGGTCGTATGGCTCAGTGCCTTCGTACCAACGGGCAATAACCTCGTCGGTCGTCCCATCATCTGAGCCAAAGGCTTCCTGTATGTGGTCTACCCCTAAACTGACACGAGAATAACCGCTGGCATCATCCTCCTCTATCTGCGACATGGCATAGAGTTCCCGGAGCCCGGTAAGGAACTGCTCCTCCCCGTGACCGCGAAGCAAGTCCAAGAAGAAACGCTCACCCAATGAATAGTTGCAAGGGAATGCATCGTCGTCTTGTGTAGGTGAAAGCGCCTCCAATTCCGCGATAGTGCGCATCGACGGACAAGGCCAATTCCTAGCCTCAATTGGGTGGCCTGCCCGATCATGCTCCACCAGAGTCGCCACCAACTCAGCAACGCCCTCGTCAACCCAGTCCGCGCTACCCGTCCAGTAGTAGTGCGCCAGTTCGTGAGCAATGAGGTGTCCCGCCGCCTCCGATTCCTCGCTATCGTCATCGACGTCATATTCGGGTCGAATGGCGATATGCGTGCCGGAATGCACTCCACTCGAATACCGGGGCACCGCGTCCCCATACAGCAGACCGATGTACCGGGTCGGCAGGGGCGCTTTCATCATCGACTCAATGTTGCGCACCGCCCCTTCCAAGATATCCATTGAGCGGGGCACCCCCTCCCTCGTTCGTATGATGGCCAGCGCCACCTCCCCCGAGAAGGGCAAGCTGATATTGCGCATCTCCACCAAGACGCGGTTGGGGTCCAGCAGAGCATCGATCAGGCTCGTGTTTGCCTTTGCTAGGCCGGACAGTATCCCGACTACTGGGGCCAGCTCGTCGGTTATTCCACCTCTCACCAAGGGCGAGGCCATCACCCTTTGGAACATCTCCCCCGACTCCGAGCCCGCCATCAAGCGGAGGTTCCTCATGGCAGCAACGTCCGGAGGCTCAACGCTTTCCAAGAACGGCATCGCCAAAATCGCCAACGCTGCCTCCGCATCCCTATACGAGACTTCATACAACTCTCCGAGCGCGTCAACCTCCAACTCTCCATCAATCCCGTCCTGTACCCATCCCAATGAGAGCGCGGATGATGCTATTACAGGATCAAGGGACGCAGTCCTTCCCAGCAATGCAAGTGCCTCCGCTTCAAGAATATCGGTGTCATCCTGCACCCATTCCAGGGAGACCATTGCTTGCGCAATCCAAATGTCCTGCAATGAGGCGTAGGACAAATGCTGTATGGTCGTTACTTCCGTATCATCATCTATCCCGTCCTGCACCCATCTCAGCGAGAGAATGGCCCAAGGGGGCTCAGCTCCCATTGTCTTTTGTATCGAGTTGACGGCTCCCTCCTCCAGAGCGTCAAGGTTGTCCTGCATCCATCCTAGGGAGACCACAACCTGCGCAAGTCCGATGTCCTCGTTCGCCAGATGCGACAGATGTTTTATCGTGTCACCCTCTGCCTCACCGTGGATTCCGTCCTGTACCCACCCCAGAGAGATCAAGGATGCTGCGAGTACGACATCGTTGTACGAGATATACGACAACCGCTCGATAGTCGCGACCTCGGCGTCATCATCGATTCCGTCTTGCACCCAACCCAGCGAGGCGATTTCCTGAGCAATGCCAACATCCGATACACTCCGTATCCCTTTCACCACCGCCGCTTCCAAAGCGTTAATATCATCACGCATCCATTCAAGGGAGACGATGGACTGAGCCAGCGAAGAGTCCTCATTTGCGATAAAAGACATCTGCCGGATGGTGTCGACCTCCACTGCGCTGCCGATACCGTCCTGCACCCATTCTAGGGACACAACCGCCGACCCTGGGCCGCTCTCCTTGAACGCTAGGTAGGAAAGCTCCTCAAACGCCTCAATCTCCGTATCACCTCCAATACCGTCCCTTATCCATCCTAGGGATGCCATTTCTCGTGCAAAGGCAACATCCCGACCCGCCATGTCGGCGAAACGAACCACCAAGCGACCGTCGGTCCCATCGATGCCGTCCTGTACCCAAGTGAGCGACATCACCGACAACGCCAGTTCGACATCCTCCCCAGCAATTTCCGACAGCCTTCCCAAGACATCAATCTCTCCACCATCCCCGATGCCGTCCCGCATCCAACCCAGAGTCGCCGCGTACGCCGCGACTTCCACGTCCTCTATGTCGTTCAGTAGGACAATCGCTACCGTCTCCTGCTCTTCCAAGCCGTCACGTACCCAAGGCAGCGAGAGCAAGTAGGAGACAAGATGACTCGGCTTGCCAGCTATTTCAGCCAACATTTCCAGTGACGCTGCCTCCATATCATCGTCGATGCCATCCTGCACCCAGTCGAGAAAGACGAGCGAGGCACCGTCAGGCGGGCGTTCTATTGCGATTCCAAGTAGGCTCCCGATGGCCCTTGCCTCTGTTCCCTCGATACCGTCCTCTATCCAGCCCAGTTGCTCGAATGCCGAAGCCAAGGCAGGGTATTCCTGTGCCATCCTCCGCCAATTCTCGAAGCTGCCTAAGGGCGGCGGCTCTGGTGTAGGAGCAAGCGAGGGTGTACGACCAGGCGAGGGTGTTGACACAGCGGGAGAAGGCTCTGGTGTCGATCTGTCAGTCAGCGATGCGTCCGGCATAACAGGTGAAGACACTAGCCCGGATGTGGTCGGCAAAGCGGTCGTAGCTGGCAGTCCTCGCTCAGAGTCGCCGGGGCTCTGTTCCACGGCGCCTTGCTCTCCACTTCCAATACACGACGCCAGAGAAAATGCAACCACAACGGTTAGCAAGGCTATCCACAATGTCCTATCCACCCACAGGCCAAACACCGCCCCCCAGTGACCTCCTACTCCCCACGTTTACAAGGGTTCCAGCTTATGCTACAACCCAACCGATATACGACGAGTATCAGCGACAAGTTTGACTGCCCCGGAGGTCCACATGGCGGAACAGGCTGCCAGCATCGAAGCCCTGCTCGAAGAAGAACGTACCTTTCCCCCCTCACCTGAATTCGCCCAGCAGGCCAACATCAACGACCCCAACATATACGACGAGGCCGAGCGTGACTTCGAGGGCTTCTGGTCCCGCTTTGCTGACGAACTAAGCTGGTTCCGCAAATGGGACACCGTCCTCGAATGGGACCCGCCCCACGCCAAGTGGTTCGTCGGCGCCACGACCAACGTCTCCTACAACTGCGTCGACCGCCATCTGGCCACCCGCCGCAACAAGGCCGCCATCGTATGGGAGGGAGAGCCCGGCGACTGGAAGGTCTACACCTACTGGGACCTCTACCGCGAGGTCTGCCAGTTCGCCAACGTCCTCAAGAGCCTCGGCGTCTCCAAGGGCGACCGCGTGACCATCTATCTCCCCATGGTGCCCGAGCTTCCCATCGCCATGCTGGCCTGCGCCCGCATCGGCGCCCCTCACAGCGTCATTTTCGGCGGCTTCAGCCCCGACTCCATCCGTGACCGCATCGAGGACTCCCAGTCCAAGCTGCTCATCACCGCCGACGGCGGCTTCCGCCGCGGCAACATCGTCCCCCTCAAGCGCAACTCCGACGAAGCCATCTCCGGCGACACCACCATCGAGCAGGTCGTCGTCGTGCGTCGCACCGGCCACGCCGACGACCAGATGCAGCCGGGACGCGACCAGTGGTGGCACGACCTGATGAAGGACGCCTCCCAGAAGTGTGAACCGGAACCCATGGACGCCGAGGACATGCTCTACATGCTCTACACCTCCGGCACCACCGGCAAGCCCAAGGGCATCGTCCACACCACCGCCGGCTACATGGTGGGCACCTACGCCACCGCCAAATGGATATTCGACCTCAAGGAAGACGACGTCTACTGGTGTACCGCCGACATCGGCTGGGTCACCGGCCACAGCTACATCGTCTATGGCCCCCTCTCCAACGGTGCCACAACGGTGATGTACGAGGGCTCACCCGACTTCCCCGACCGCGATCGCTGGTGGTCCATCATCGAGAAATACGGCTGCACCATCTGCTACACCGCCCCCACCGCCATCCGCACCTGCATGCGCTGGGGCGAGGAGTACCCTGCCCGCCACGACCTCTCCACCCTGCGCCTCCTCGGCTCCGTCGGCGAGCCCATCAACCCCGAGGCATGGGTCTGGTACCGCAAGAACATCGGCGCCGACCGCACCCCCGTGGTCGACACCTGGTGGCAGACCGAAACTGGCATGATACTCATCGCCCCGCTGCCCGGTATCACCACCCTGAAGCCCGGCTCCGCCACCCGCCCCTTCCCCGGCGTACACGCCGACGTGGTCGACGAGGCAGGCAACTCAGTGGGCCTCGGCGCAGGCGGCTACCTCGTCATCAAGCGTCCCTGGCCTGCCATGCTGCGTACCATCTACGGTGACCCCGAACGCTTCGTCCAGCAATACTGGTCCCGCTACCCTAACATCTACTTCACCGCCGACGGCTCCAAGCGCGATGCCGACGGCGATTTTTGGCTCTTGGGCCGGGTGGACGACGTCATCAACGTCTCCGGCCACCGCATCAGCACCATGGAAGTCGAGAGCGCCCTCGTCGACCATCCCACCGTCGCCGAGTCAGCCTCCATCGGCAAGAACCACGAAATCAAAGGCCAAGCCGTCGTCTCCTTTGTCACCCTCAAAGAGGGCATCGACGGCACCGACGACCTCATGAACGAACTCAAACGCCACGTAGCCACCAAGATCGGCTCCATGGCCCGCCCCGACGACATCTTCTTCACCGCCGAACTTCCCAAGACCCGCAGCGGCAAGATCATGCGCCGCCTCCTCCGCGACGTAGCCGAGGGCCGCGCCTTGGGCGACACCACCACCCTAGCCGACCCCGGCGTCGTCGAAGCCCTCAAAGAACAATACGGCGACGAGGAGTGACACACCCCGTCATTCCCGCGCAGGCGGGAACCCACGGGCTCGGATGGCTGGAAAGCTTCCCGTCCCATTCCCCATAGCCCACTTTGACCGAAAACAATCCCAAACAAGCCCAGTGAGGAGTGAACCCTGGAAGTCGCCAATCTACCCCTGAGCACCAACTGGGACCTCAGCCGGGAGGAGCTTCTCTCCCGTGACCACTTCCGACGCCAAGACGAAAGTGGCGATCCCCTCTTCTACCGCCAGCCCCGCCTCCTCGTCCACATCGACGATGGGGCAATCGCCGCCGTCTCCCACCTGATCGGACGCCTCATCCCGCCCGATTCCGAAGTCCTTGACCTCTTCAGCAGCTACCGCTCCCACTGGCCCAAGGACCATCCCAAGAAGCGCATGGTCGGTCTAGGCCTCAATGCCGTCGAGATGGAGCACAACTCCGACCTCGAAGACTACCTCGTCTACGACGCCAACCAAGACCGCACCCTCCCCTTCTTCGACGAGAGCTTCGACGCCGTCATCATCACCGTCTCCATGCAATACATCACCCACCCTGTCGAGACCTTCCGCGAGGTCAATCGCATCCTCCGCCCAGGCGGCCGCTTCCTCGTCCTCTACTCCAACCGCATGTTCCACACCAAGGCCGTCTACATCTGGCTCGTCTGCAACGACCAGCAACGCGGCTGCCTCATCGCCACTTACCTCGAGGAAGCAGGCAACTTCACCGAACCCCAAGGCTTCTACGTCCCACCCCAAAGCGAAAGCTCCGACCCCATCTTCGCCGTCCTCTCCAGCAAGGCCGAGTAGGGCTGCCGTCGCCGTCCAAGGCTGCCAGCAACGCGAATAGGCCCCGGTGCCCCCATATGTGAGAATGCCGAATTCCTGCTACAATGTCGGCGAAGCCCCAACAAGCTCACGAAATGAGTTGATTGGAGCCTAGGAGGTATCACAGTGGCCACCGTCAAGAAGCGAACTATCCCCGTCCGCTACCTTACTCGTGAAGAAGCCTTGGCCGAAACAGAGGCCAAGCTGCGCGTATACGAGCACCGCTATGAAATGTCCAGCAAGAAGATGGCCACGCTCTTGGAACTGGACGCAATCCGCCCCACCGCCGAGGTGCTCATATGGTACGCCACTTATCAAGGGCTTCTCTCCATGCAGAAAAAGACCCCCACGACTGGAACTCATGGGACCACTACCTCAACATCCACGAGTCCCGACTAAGCCAGCACCCCTTCATAGCCGACGAGCCCGACACCCTTTCCTTCGAGCATGAGGCCGAAGACATCTATCTGAGCGGTAGGGTCTACTGCCGAAAGAATGTGGCGCTGCAAGTTGAGAAATGGTTCCATACGCGCTACTCGGGGCACACCCTTCGCGTACGTTGCCATACCTACGTCTACGTAGCCTGGCTGCCGGGCCAACACCTACTCCTCAAGTACCACAACCTCCACCGCGACCACGACGAATATCACCATCGCATATATGACCCAGCGACAGGCGAAGAAATCTTCCACGAAATCCTCGAACGCAGGCAGTTCCCCACGTTCTCAGAAGTGTTGGACGAGTTGCAGGTTCTGACCGAAGACCTCTAAAGCTGCAAATAAGGACCAAAAACCAATGCTGGACCGATTCAAAGTCAAAGACGACCACGCCATCCGCATAGGCCCTGAACCCCTACGCGAGACCGTCGCTGGCATCTTCGAAAAAATGAACGTCCCCACCGAAGACGCCCGCCTCGCAGCCGACGTCCTCGTCACCGCCGATACCCGTGGCGTCGACAGCCATGGCGTCTCCAACATGCTCCGCAGCTACGTCAACGGCTACAACAGCGGCGAGATTAACCCCCGTCCCCAATGGCGCGTCGTCCGCCAGACCCCCTCCGCAGCCACCATTGACTCCGACCGCGGCCTCGGCATCATCATCGCCCCCAAGGCCATGGAGCTTGCCATGGACAAGGCCGACGGCACCGGCATCGGCATGGTCACCATCGGCAACGGTCGCCACCTCGGCATGGCCTCCTACCACGCCATGATGGCCCTCCAACGCGACATGATAGGCACCTGCATGACCAGCGCCCCGCCCCGCATGGTCCCCACCTTCGGCGCCGAGCCCCGCTTGGGCACCAACCCCATCGCCGTGGCCGCCCCAGCCAAGGAAGAACCCCCCTTCGTCTACGACGCCGCCACCACCGTGGTCGCCCAGAACAAGATCGTCCTAGCCCGCCGTCTCGAGGCCATGATTCCCCCCGGCTGGCTCGCCGACCCCGATGGTACCCCCATCCTTGACGAGTCCGACGGCAAGGCCGATGGCGGCCTCCTTCCCGTCGGCAGCACCCGCGAGGCAGGCTCCCACAAGGGTTACGGTCTTGCCTGCGTCGTCGACATCATGTGCGGCCTGCTTTCCGACGGTTCCTTCGGCATGTTCCCCGGCCGCCCCAACTTCAACCACATGGTCTCCGCCTACAAAATCGAGGCCTTCACCGACACCAACGAATTCAAGGAAGCCATGGACCGCTTCCTACGCACCCTCCGCGAGACCCCTCCCGCACCCGGCGCCGACCGCGTCCTCTTCCCCGGCTTGGCCGAAGCCGAAGCCGAAAGAGACCGCCAAGCCAACGGCATCCCCCTCCACGACGAAGTCGTCACCTGGATACGCGACCTCTGCGGTGAGTTGGGCGTGGTTTGCCAAGTGTAGAAAACGCTACAGCGCCTTCCTCATCTGAACATGCTCTATGCCCGCCTCCATGAAAAATTCCCCCTCCTCCACATACCCCTGCCGCGCATAGAAGTCCCTCACATACACCTGCGCATGCAGAATCGCCTCCGCCAGCCCCATCCGTCGCGCCTCCCCCTCCAAGCACTCCATGATGAGGCTCCCCACCCCCGCCCGCCGGTGCGGCGCCTCCACTGCCATCCGCCCGATCTGCGCCTCCCCGCTAGCCAACCTCAGCAAACGCCCCGTCCCCACAGGCAGCGTCCCCAGCAGGGCCAGAACATGGACGGCATCCGCATCAGCCTCATCCATCTCCTCCTCCATCGGCACACCCTGCTCATGCACAAACACCCGGATACGAATAGCCTTGGCCGCCTCCATTTCCGGGGCGCTCTCCACCAGCTTGACAGTAACGGCTTCCAACTAATCACTCTGAAAACAGGCGTCTTTCGTATGTGCCATATGCTCTAGACCGTTCATCCTGAGCGTAGTGGCGCGGGTAAGGACAGCCTCCAAGCGACCAAGCGCAGAGGTTGCCTTGACCCGCACCACCGAGTCGAAGGACCGCCCTGGTCAGGGTATAGAGGGTGAAGCCCTAAGGTGCCCTGGCTATCTCACTGACCGCCGCAGTGGCCTTCGCCACCTCCTGCTCCGTATTGAAGAAGGAGAAAGACAAACGCACCGCAGGCGGGTAGCTCACCTGCCGGCACACGATATTGTGCTCGTCCCACATCCGGTCCACCACCTTCGGAGGCTCCGCCCCCTCCACCGTGAACGTGACAAGCCCCGACCGCCCCGGCCCTCCCGTCGGCGACGTCACCTGCACCCCCGGCACATCCGCCAACTGCCGCTTTGACGCATCCGACAGGCTGAGTATCCTCTCCTCAACCTCCGTGGGCCCCGCATTCATATTGAACTGCACCGCATCCACGAAACCCGCCCACAGCGGGTGGCTCGGATTCGTCGTCGGGAACTTCTCAATCGAGTCCGTCTCCACCTCATAGTTCCCCAGATGGTCATGGAACGACGTCGACCGGCTCGACACTCGCGCCGGCCGCAACTGCGGCACCATATCCCGGCGCACGAACAGCCCGCCCGTACCCGACGGCCCCAGCAGCCACTTCTGACCCGAGAACGAATAGAAGTCCGGGTCCAGCTTCCGCATATCCAGCGCAATATGCCCCGCCCCCTGCGCCGAGTCCACCAGCATCAAAATGCCCCGGTCCTTGGTCAGGGCCCGTATCCCCTCCGCAGGCATCCGCAGTCCCGTCGAATACTGGATATGCGAGAAGAACACCATCCGCGTCTTGGGGGTAATCGCCGCCCCTATCTGGCTCAGAATCGACTCATGCTCCTCAGCCGGAGCAAACTGCAGCACCTTCACCTGCACCCCGAACCTGTGGTTCAGTATGAGCGACGGCACCATCACCGACATGTGCTCCAAGTTGCAGACAATGACCTCGTCCCCTTCATTCCAGTCCAACCCGTTCAGGACGATGTTCAACCCCTCGGTGGTGCTGGACGTAAGCACGATTTCCTCGGGAGTGGCGTTGATCAGCCTCGCCGCCTGCTCCTTGGCCTTGACCATGTGCAGTCGGCCCGCAGCGAACACCTCACGGGTCGTCGGCCCGCCAAAGCTCTCATACTCCATGCACTCCATCACCGCTTCCACCACGCCCCTCGGCGACGGGCCTTGCCAACCAGTGTTCAGGTAGGTGAGCCTCTGGCATACCGGTATCTGCGCCCGTATCGCCTCTACATCCACGAAGCTGCCTCCTGCATGATTTGGGGACGTTCCCTAGGCGTCAGCATCATATCATAGGCCCCGTCCCCGTTTGACGGGCCGACTGCCGCTAGCTACAATCCGGCCTTGCAAAACCCGTTATCTAAGGGAGGCGCCATGGCTTACGAGACCATCTTGCTGGAGCGCGATCAGGGAGTGGGTATCATCACCCTGAACCGTCCAGAGGTTCTCAACGCCATGAACTACCAACTCGTTGGCGACCTCGACGGCGCCATCACCGAGTTGGAAGAGGACGACACCATCGGCGCCATCATCGTCACCGGCTCCGGCGAAAAAGCCTTCACCGCTGGCGGCGACATCCACGAACAGCGCACCGACCAGCACCGTCCCCCCGAAGAACTGGCCCAGCGCAGTGAGACCCGTGCCGGATGGGCATGGCACTTGGCCTCCTGCCGTAAGCCCACCATCGGTGCCATGAACGGTCTCGCCTACGGTGGTGGTGGCGTACTCTCAACATCCCTCGATATGCGCGTAGGCTGCGAGCGCACCGTCTTCCGCTTCCTCGCCGCCGCCTACGGACGCCTCAACACAACTTGGACCCTGCCCATGATTGTCGGCTGGCCCATCGCCAAGGAACTGCTCATGACTGGCCGCCACGTCCAAGCCGACGAGGCCTACCGCTTGGGCCTCCTAAACCACCTAGTCCCCGCCGACCAAGTCATGGAAAAGGCCATGGAAATAGGCGTCGCCATCGCCAACCACCGCCCCGAGTCCATCCAAGGCATCAAGCAACTGCTCACCGACGACATCGGCTCCAACTGGCGCGACATGTGGGCCCGCGAAAAAGAATTCCTCCGCCAGATGGAAAACTGGACCGTCGAGGCCTCCTTCACCGAGTTCCTAGCCCGCCGCGGCCGCGACTAGAAAGCCCAATCCTGCCTACTCCTCCGGGAACTGCGGAATAACATCCCGCGCGAACTTCTCCATGGTCGCCACCAACGTGTCGATGTTCTCATCGTGGAGGTTCGGCAGGCTATAAAAGGTGTCCATCACTAGGTGGTGGACACCCAAGTCCTGGAACCGCCCCACCGACTCCACAATCTTGGGCGCAATATCCACCAGCGGCCACGTCTCCGGCATACCGTGGGAGGGCATGGTTGCCTCCAGATAGCCGGTGGGCGTCTCATCCATCACCTTCATCGGGTGTCGCGCAGCCAGCTTGATGCTGCTCGGATCCCGCCCCGCCCTCTCCGCCATCTCCCGCAAACGTGGGATGCTCTCCTCCAGCAACCGGAAGCTCGGGCGCGTCGGCCCCCAAGCATCTCCCAACTCCGCCGCCCGCCGCAACGAGCGACGGCTGCCCCCTCCAACCCAGATGGGCGGATGCGGCTTCTGGTACGTGGGCGGATACGACTGTACCCCCGAAAAATCAAAGAACTTCCCTTCAAAGTTCACCGGGTCCACCGTCCACGCATGTCGCAGCGCCTGAATCGCCTCGTCCGTAATCGCCCCCCTGTCCTCCCACGAAGCGTTCAAACACTCGAATTCCCTCTTGGCCACACCCACGCCCACACCTAGAATGAGCCTCCCCTTGGATAGCTGGTCCACAGTCGCGGCAACCTGCGCCGTGTGCAGCGGATGACGCAAGGGCATGATGACGATACTCGTCCCCAGTTGCACCCGCTTCGTAACCGAGGCAACGTAACCCAGCACCGTGAACATGTCGTAGTAACCCCGCCCGAACCGCTCTACCATGTCATCCGGCACTACCACATGATCGCTCACCCACACCGAATGGAAGCCCATGGCCTCCGCCTCTTCCGCGATCCTGATGATGCCGTCAGGGTCAGCCACATGCCGGTAATGGGGCAGCATTACTCCAAATCTCACTCCGACACCTCCGAATCGACTTGCTCATCCCCTTGGCTTTCGGTGGCCTGTGTGCCAGCGCCGCGCCTGCGCCATCGCCTCGTCAAGCTCTGCATGGAACCAACCCTGGGACGCGCCAGCAGTCCCGCCGCGGCCCAGTGAACCACAGGCACAGGACCCAAGAAATATTCCACCCGTGGTCCGCCAACTAACGCCCACCCCGCTCCCACCAGTCCCAGCCCAATGGACGCAATCACGCCCCCGATGACAAACAGCGCAACCCCACCGGGAATGTGAAAAACGGCAATAACCGCTGCCGCCGCGCCAATGATGGCTCCCACGGCTACTAAGTTTCTCAGGAGTTCCTGCAGGCGCTCCACAGAGCTGAGTTCCTCCATAGTGTAACTATTGAATCCAATAGAGGTGGCCACCAGAAAACTCATTACGAATCCATAAAGACCCACAAGGCCGCTGAAACCTAGGACCAATCGCCGGTGGCTCCGCAGGCGGGCTATGTGGCCGTCCATCCCCCATCCACAATCAGATGATGACCTGAAGTAGCACTGGCCGACGGGCTCGCAAGATACACGCAGGCCCCCACCAACTCCTCGGGCTCCATCCGTCTCCCCAGGGGCATGTGGGCCTCCAAGTCTCGCTGCAACTCTTCCTCGGTCCGCGTATCCGTCTCCAGCAGTCCGGGAGTCACCGTAGGGCCCGGTCCGATGGCGTTGACCGTAACCCCCAAAGGCGTCCACTCCAACGCCAGCACCTTGGTCAGATTCACCACGCCACCCTTGCTGGCGCAATAGGCAGAGCGGTTCGGCGCTGCCACTGTCCCCAACTGGGATGCAATGTTGATGATCCGTCCGCTGCCACGCGGCACCATGTGCCGGGCAGCCGCCTGCGCACAGAAGAAAAGTCCCTTCAAGTTGGTATCCACCACCCGGTCCCAGTCATCCTCACTGACGTCGAGAGCAGGCCGTCGCACACGCACACCCGCATTATTCACCAAGATGTCCAGCCTGCCAAAGTCCGCCGCCATCCGGTCCACAGACTCCCGCATGGCAGGCACGTTCAACACATCCACTTCATAGGTCCCGCTGCGCCTCCCCATGCCCTCAATCTCAGCCTGCACCCCTCGGGCCTCTTCCAGCCGCTGGGCCATATCCGACACGGCCACATCCGCCCCAGCTTCAGCCAGCCCCAAGGCAAGAGCCCGCCCGATCCCCCGCGCCGACCCCGTTACCAAGGCCACCTTGCCATCCAAGCTCAAGCCCGAATACGGCATACACGCCTCCTGACTTGGGTGTCCGCCATTATACACAGCGGCCCCATCAACCAAGTTCCGGAACTGTAGCCGTGTATAATGCCGCCCCATTAGGTGCTGTTCAGGAGACTCCCATGGCCCAAACCGATTTCTCCCCCTTAGACCGCCCCGAGATCTCCCAGAACTCCTTTTACCCGAGACGCAACTGGACGCCCACCCCAACGGGCGCTCAAGACCATCAGGTGGAAGTAGCCCCGGGAACACACCTCTCCTGCCGCTTCTTCCCCTACTCGCCCGACCGCCCCACCATCCTCTTCTTCTACGGCAACGGTGAAACCGCAGCCGACTACGACAATATCGCCCCCATCTACAATCAAGTACACCTGAACTTCTTCGTCGCCGACTATCGCGGCTACGGTCAGAGCGACGGCACCCCCTCTTTCTGCTCCATGCAGGCCGATGCCCACTTGGTGCTCCGCTACCTCCATGACATGTTGAAAGAGTCCGGATATTCACAAGACGTGTTCGTCATGGGCCGCTCCATGGGCCGCCATCCCGCCTTCGAGTTGGCCAGCAGCGAGGCCGGCAACCTCTCGGGATTGATCATCGAGAGCGGGCGTCCCACCCTCGGCCAGTTCGTACTCGGCTTGGATGAGGAAACCGCGGAGGCCCTCGAGGGGGCCTATCGCCAGATGGTCTTTGGCGTCACCCTTCCCGTCCTAGTCATACACGGCGAGATCGACACCCTTGCCCCGCTCCATCAAGCCGTGGAGATGTTCCACGCCTTCCCCTCTCCCGCCAAACGCCTCCTCACCATCCCCCGGGCAGGCCACAACGACCTCCTGTTCGTCGGCATAAACGAGTACTTCGGTGCCATCTACGAGTTCGTCGGCAGCAACAGCTCCAGCCAAAACTAAAAACAACCTCAGCATTACTAGGAGAATCCGATGCCGCTCGCAGGGAAAACAGCCCTCATCACCGGGTCGGGCCGGAACATAGGACGCGCCACAGCCCTTACCCTAGCAAAAGAGGGTGTGAACGTGGTGGTCAACGCCCGCACCAATCAAGCAGAGGTTGACTCCGTAGCCGATGAGGCACGCGCCCTCGGCGTCCGCGCCCTCCCCATCCTAGCCGATGTAGCCGACAGAACAGCCGTCGACTCCATGGTGGCCCAAGCCTTGGAGGAATTCGGCGGCATCGACATCCTCATCAGCAACGTCGCCATTCGCCCCCACCGCCCCTTCCTCGAAGTCACAGACGACGAGTGGGTCCGCATCCGCAGCGTGATTCTGGACGGTGCCATCTACTGCAGCCAAGCCGCCATCCCCTCCATGGTCGAAAGAGGCTGGGGCAGGGTCATCTACATGACCGGCTCAGGCACCTATCGAGGCGGGACCAACCGTGCCCACGTATCTGCCGCCAAAATGGGGCTCGCTGGCCTAGCCCGCTCCCTCGCCCTGGAAATGGCCCCACACAACATCACCGTGAACATCATCTCTCCGGGCACCATCGACACTGTCCACGAAGCTTCGTGGTACCCCGAGGGCGTCCCCGAATCACGTGCCCACAGCGAGGTGCCCTTGGGCCGTTCCGGTTGGCCCGACGAGATCGCCAGCGCCTGCCGCTACCTAGTCTCCGATGAAGGCGCCTACGTCACCGGCCAGACACTCCACGTAAACGGTGGCCTGTTCCTAGGCTGGTGAATCTACTCGCGCGGCTCTTGGTCTTCCCCGTTCTTGCCATTGATGTCTGGAAGGCGTTGGACTAGCCTCTCCGTCGCACTCATGAAGGTCTGATTGATACGTATCATCTCTTCCAAGTATCGGTCAGCGCGTTCTCGCTCCTGCCGTGCTCGCTCTTCCGCTTCCGCTCGCGCCTGCCGTGCTCGGTCTTCCGCTTCCGCTCGCGCCTGCCGTGCTCGGTCTTCCGCTTCCGCTCGCGCCTGCCGTGCTCGCTCTTCCGCTTCCGCTTGCGCCTGCTGAATTCTGGCTTCAGCTGCTTCCGCCCGCTGGCGTTGCTCTTCAGCTTGCTGGCGTTGCTCTTCTGCCCGCTGGCGTTGCTCCTCGGCTCGCTGGTGTTCCTCCTCCGCCCGCTGGCGTTGCTCCTCCGCCCGCTGGCGTTCTTCTTCAGCGCGCCGGCGTTCCTCTTCCAACCGACTGTCCCTCAGGAAACCGATTACCATGATGATGCCCCCTATGGTTACTCCCGACAGATTCGCTGCCAACGCGCTGGCAGGGTGGCCCACCGGTAAAGAGCCTTCCACCAGTTGCAGTCCGGTTGAGACCACCGCTCCTACTAGGATTATAGCGAAAGCTAGGGCGTAATACTTGATGTTCTTCCACATGCTATGGGAATAGACTCCACCCTTACGAGACCCGCAACTCCTTCAGGTCCGACGCCACTGCCAACTCCGCGTCCGTAACCTCCTGTACCTCTTCCGCTGTGTACCCCGGCGCAATCTCCTTCAGCACGAACCCGTCCGGCGTAACCTCGATCAACCCCAGGTTAGTACACACCAGCTTCACCACACCCACAGCAGTAAGAGGCAGGTTGCAGCGCTTCAGCAAACGTGGCTCGCCCTCACGTGTCGTGTGCTCCATCGCCACGAACACCCGCTTGGCCCCCACAGCCAGATCCATGGCCCCACCTATCCCTCCGCCCTTGCGCCCCAACGTCTTCCAGTTCGCAAAATCCCCGTTCTCCGCCACTTCATACGCCCCCAGCACCGTCACATCCACATGCCCCCCGCGTATCAGCGCAAACGAGTCGGCATGGTGCACAATCGCCGCCCCTGCATTCAGGGTCACATGCTGCCCGCCAGCATTCACCAGATGCGGGTCCTCCTCCCCCTCGGGACTCAGAGCCCCGTACCCAATGACCCCATTCTCCGACTGGAAGATGATCTCCCGCTCCGTATGCTTGTAGTTGGAGCAGAGCGTGGGTATCCCGATGCCCAGATTCACCACCCAGCCATCCTGAAACTCCATGGCCAGCCTGCTGGCCATGGTCTGCCGGTCAATGGGCTTCTTCTCAGTAGCCATAAACCCCTCTCTTGCTCCTAATTCACCCGCGACGCCCCATGCCAGATGCCATCGGGCGGTATCTTCACCAACCGCTGCACATATATGCTCGGCAGATGCACCTGGTCGGGATCAAAGTCCCCCACCTCCACGAACTCCTCCTCCACCTCAACGATGGTGGTCGTAGCCGCCATCCCCATGATCGGATTGAAATTGCGTGCCGACAACCGGAACTGCAGGTTCCCCGCCTTGTCCGCCCGGTATGCCCGCAGCAGGGCATAGTCTCCCTTCAACGGGTACTCCATAACATGCATCCGCCCATTGAACTCCCGGTGCTCCTTGCCCTCGGCGGTCTCCGTACCCACGCCTGTAGGCGTGTAGAAGGCTCCAATCCCCGCGCCGGCCGCCCGTATGCGCTCGGCCAGAGTGCCTTGAGGCACCAGCTCAGCCTCAATCTCCCCTGCCTCGTGCAACCGTTCAAAAGCCAGTGCCCGGGAGGGATGAGGTGCAGCGGTGAAAGCGCACACCATCTTGCGCACCCGCCCATCCTCTATCAGCTTTCCCACGTCTATGAGCCCGTCGTAGCCCCCGTGGTTGTTGCAGATGCCAGTGAGGTCCTTGGCCCCCTGACGGTGCAACGCAGCCAGCAGATTGCGCGGCACCCCCACCCCGGCGAAACCGGGGACCATGATGGTCGAGCCATCAGGGATGTCCGCCACCGCCTCATCGAAGCTCTCTAGAACCTTGCTCTTCATGGCCACCGGCCCCCTACCACGTATGGCCTGCATACTAGCGCACAAGCCAAGAGGTTGCCAGCACGACGCGCTCCATACCTGCTTCACCCAGCTTGACACCCCCACACCACCAGCCGTAGACTCAACCCAACTACTGAGGTAGGAATGCGCCTAGCTGGGAGTGGCTAGTCGCAGATACGAAAGGAGATACCATGGCCAAGACCTTCAACATCAGCCGGGTTGGGCATGTGGGCATCCAAGTCACCAACTTCGACCGCTCCTTGGACTGGTACACCGGCACCCTCGGCCTCACCCTCACCGGCAAATGGCCCCATGGGCGAGGACGGCGCCATCGCCTTCATGCGCTTCAACGAAGACCACCACAACATCGTCCTCTTCACCCATCCCACCGAGGTCGATGACGAGACCCGCAACCTCGGCTACAACGGCCTCCAGCACATCGCCATGGAAGTTAGGGACCGCGACGAGTGGCTCAAGGCCTTGGCCGACCTCCGGCGCAAGGGCGTAGAGATCGTTCAGGGTCCCCTGATTCACGGCCCTGAGGGCTCCATGGGCCCCGGCAACTTCATGGGTGGCAGCGGCAGCCGCTCCTTCTACTTCAACGACCCCGACGGCAACCGCTTGGAAATCTACGCCGACATGATGAAGGTGCCCAACGACGAGCAGTTCCCCCGGGCCGAGTACGCCGACGTCTTTAAGAAGTAAGTCGGCCTCAGTCCCTCCGGCATACCTTCTAAAAAGGGGAAACCCATGGCGAAGACCTTCGACATCAGCCGGGTTGGGCATGTCGGCATCCAGGTAACCGACTTTGACCGCTCCCTGCAGTGGTACACCCAGACCTTGGGCCTGACCCTCACCGGCAAGTGGCCCATGGGCGAGGACGGTGCCATCGCCTTTATGCGGTTCAACGAGGACCATCACAACATCGTCCTCTTCACCCACCCCACCGAGGTCGACGACGAGACCAAAAACCTCGGCTACAACGGCCTCCAGCACATCGCTATGGAAGTCGAAGATCGCGACGAGTGGCTCAAGGCCCTCGCCGACCTGCGACGCAAGGGCGTGCCCATCATCTTGGGGCCGATGATTCACGGCCCCGAAGGTATCATGGGCGCGCCTGCCAACTTCATGGGCGGCAGCGGCAGCAGGTCCTTCTACTTCAAGGACCCCGACGACAACCTCTTGGAGATTTACTCCGAAATGATGAAGGTGCCCAACAACGAGCAGTTCCCCCGCCCCGAATACGCCGACGTATTCGGCAGCCGTCCGCCCGACTTGGGGAACCTCTCCAACGCCATGCAGGGCCAATAGGCAGCCTGCGCTTAACCGTAGCGTTCAAATTAAGGGGGCTAAGAAGCCCCCTTATCTTTTGGGTATTACGTCGCAGACTAAAACCCGAAAGTATTTCAGCTCGTTCTGATGACTATCCCACCTCCCACGGAGTTGGTAGTCTCTTAAGAAGAGGAAATCGGTTTAGGGGGATGGAAGATGCTAGGTCGCGCCTTGTTTGTCCTAGTGGCACTTCCGGCTCTTGTTTTCGCAACTCTTTTGGGCTGCGTGGGTCCTGCGGGAGAGCCTGGGCAACCCGGAGCGGCTGGCGCGCAAGGACCGGCCGGGGCTCCCGGCCCGCAAGGACCGGCTGGAGTTCCGGGGCCGTCAGGACCTCCAGGACCGGCTGGAGGTCCTGGGTCAGCCAATGGAGAGCGCATGTCTTCCTACAGCCCGGAGTTATACGACGATTGCCGCGACGCCTTCAACAACCTAAGTCCTTCGGCGCTTCGGGCAATGTGGGCAGGTGATGCCGATGACTTGGGATTGGCGTCCATGTCCGATTCCGACGTCCACAGCATCACACGCATGGCTTGCCTGTTCCTAGCCATGGGCCATGACGACATACCGTGGGGTGACATTTGGGGTGGCTCCGGCTTGGCTCAGTGAACCTGTTAGCCTGATATGGCTGATATAAGTTCTTATCTTTTGCCCCCTCCTCCCGGCGGCCACCGCCCCACGTTGGCCCTCGTGGTCTCACTCATCTTCCGGCGCACCCAGGGGCTCATCTTGAACGCAGCCCCCAAAGCCGCCAGCAGAGCCCCCAATATCAATAACCTGTTCACCTCGTCCTCCTCCTATTTGGTCGTAGTCCGTGTCTCATTTACGGCACGCAGGCTTTACCCCCTTCTACGCCCACGCTACTATGGCAGGGTAAGGGTCACATTCCACCTGCTCCACTATCAGGATATCAGGTCGGTTCCCCCGCCTAAAACCCATCAGGAGGCCCCACCTTGCCCTCATACACCATAGCCGTCATCGCCGGTGACGGCATAGGCCCCGAAGTCATTGCGGAAGGAAAGAAAGTCCTCGACGCCGTAGCCTCTGCCCGCAGCGGCCTCGATTTCCACTTTACCGACCTCCCCTGGGGCTCCGACTTCTACCGCGAGACGGGCACGATGATGCCCCAGGACGGCCTTCAGCGCCTCCAACCCCATGATGCCATCCTCTTCGGTGCCGTCGGCGACCCTGACATACCCGACCATGTCACCCTCCACGGCCTGATCCTCCCCATCCGTCGCGGCATGGACCAAGGCGTCTGCTACCGCCCTTCATACCTCTACCAAGGCGTCTCTTCCCCTCTTGCCGGCAAGGCCCCGGGCGACATCGACATGGTCGTCTTCCGCGAGAACACCGAAGGCGAGTACGCCCCCATGGGCGGTCGCCTCTACCCGGGAACGGAGCACGAGGTGGCCGTCCAAGCAGGCGTATTCACTCGCCACGGCACCGAACGCATCATCCGTGCCGCCTTCGAATACGCCCGGAAGCGCAACAAGAAACGCAAGGTGACCTCCGTCACAAAGTCCAACGCCCAAGCCTTCAGCATGGTCTTCTGGGACGAGGTCTTCCCGTGATGTTGCCGCCGAATACCCCGACATCGAGACCGAGTCCTTGCTGGTGGATCGCGCCTGCATGGACTTCATCCGCTGGCCCGAAAGCTTCGACGTAGTCGTTGCCTCCAACCTGTTTGCCGACATCCTGACCGACATCGCTGCCATCATCACCGGCAGCATGGGACTGGCAGCCAGCGCCAACATCAACCCCACCCGTGAGTTCCCATCCATGTTCGAGCCCGTCCACGGAGCGGCCTTCGACATCACCGGAAAGGGCATAGCCAACCCGCTGGCCACCATTCTGGCCTGCTCGCTCATGCTGGAACACTTGGGCGAAACGGAAGCCGCCACCTCCCTCGATCGCGCAGTCCAGACCTGCTTGGAGCAGGGAACAATCAAAACACCCGACCTCGGCGGCAGCCACAGCACCAGCGCCATGGGCGATGAGGTAGTCCGACTCGTGCAGCAGGAGTAGCCCCGCCCACCCCACATCCCACTCCGTTATTCCCGTGCAGGAGGCGGGAACCCACGGCCGGACTCCTTCGCAGACCGCCGCTGCACTGGGAGCACGACTACTCCCCCATCGTTCCTGCCCCCGCTCGCCCTGAGCAAAGTAGAGGGTTAACACCGCCCCCGTCGTTCCTGCGCCCGCCCCCGTCGTTCCTGCGCCCGCCCCCGTCGTTCCTGCGCCCGCCCCCGTCGTTCCTGCGCCCGCCCCCGTCGTTCCTGCGCCCGCCCCCGTCGTTCCTGCGGAGGCAGGAACCCACGTAACCCTCACCATCCCCACAACTCACCCCCAACCAATCGCACCCCACCGCCCCCGTCGTTCCTACTGAGGCAGGAACCCACGTAACCCTCACCGTCCCACAACTCACCCCCACAACCAATCGCACCCCACCACCTCGTCGTTCCTGCGTGCGCCCCCGTCGTTCCTGCGCCCACCCCCGTCGTTCCTGCGGAGGCAGGAACCCACGTAACCCTCACCCCAACATCAATCACTCACCCCCTTGGAAAGAGCCCCACAACCCCTCCGTTCGTCCTGAGCGAAGTCGAAGGACCCGCCCTCCAAGCCAACACGTCACCCCCTCCACCATGACACCCGCCTATTGACACCCTCCCTCCCCCTTCACTATCATCAGAACAGTCATAGAACAGGCGCAACTCCTCTAAGGACGCCATGCCAAGAAATTACGTCAGAACACGACAATCCGATGTTGTCACACCCACTCGCCCAACATCGTCCGGGGCAGACAGCCCAAATCTGCCCGCCGCCCGCCCCCATTCCTGCATTCCCTTACGCCCTCCCACCTACTGCCACGACGAAATCCGCCAACCCTCTTCCTCGCCCCAACACCCCGCCATCCAACCTCCCATTCGACACATGTGTCAGCTACGGCCCAGCTACGACCACTCGACAAATTCGACACCCTTCAGATACGAATCGCGTTTTCTCAGCTACGACCGGTGTCGAATGTCCTATCTGCGTGTCGACACCGCCCCACCCAACATTCCCGCCCAACGCCCCGCCGAAATCCGCCAACCCAGTCCCACCCGCCCAAGCCGCCTCCCGTGCGACTCATTCGTCAGCTACGGCCCAGATACGCCCATGCGACGAATGCGACGCCTTTCAGATACGAAGAAACTCGCTCCAGCTACGACGACAGTCGCACGTCCTATCTGGCGCGCGACTGTCTCCAACACCAATTCCCGCCCCATCCACCTCAACCAACACTACGAAACACGACCAGCGGATCAACGACTATTCGCCATCCGCCTACTCCCCGCAAAGCGTTTCCACGTCATGGCACCCGCACCGCGCCCTCACCAGCAACCCACCTGCCCGCCCCCGCCCCAATACCAAGCCCGTTTCCGATTGACTCCCACAAATGCCTCAAGTAGAATGCCGACGGCCCGCCGCCAAAGGTGTGGCCAAGGGAGTTGCCCCAGCCAAGGGTATCCCCAGCTTCGGGAGGAGTGTAGCCGATGCCCAGTGTTACGATGACCGTTAATGGGACTAAGTACACCAACGACGTAGAACCCAGACTCCTGCTCGTCCATTATCTGCGCGACGTACTCGGTCTTACCGGCACCCATGTCGGGTGCGATACCAGCCAGTGTGGCGCATGCACTATTCACGTC
Organism: Dehalococcoidia bacterium; assembly: GCA_965204245.1. Lineage (GTDB taxonomy): Bacteria > Chloroflexota > Dehalococcoidia > Lucifugimonadales > JAAXIE01 > JAAXIE01. Next base: position 640,925 of record CBDBED010000001.1, on the reverse strand, counting down.
GATGGGCGTGCCATAAAGTCCTGCACCCTGTTCGCCGTCCAAGCTGACGGTGCAGACATCCTCACCATTGAGGGCATGGCTAAAGGCGACGAACTTCATCCCATCCAGGAAGGCTTCTGGGAGGAGCACGGCCTCCAGTGCGGCTTCTGCACCCCCGGCATGATTATGATTGCCCACCAGATACTCCAACGTACCCCCCGTCCCACAGAAGCCGAAATCCGCCACGGCCTCGCTGGCAACCTGTGCCGCTGCACCGGTTACCACAACATCGTCAAGGCCATCCAGTACGCAGCCAACAAGATGTCGCCTTAAGGCGCGCCCTCTCTGTACAAAAAGTATGAGGATATGAGGAGCGGTACAAAATGATACCTGCCTCGTTCGACTACCACGCACCCACCACCTTGGCCGATGCCCTGCGGCTGCTGGGCCGGAACCGAGAAGACGGCAAGATTATGGCGGGAGGCCATAGCCTCACCCCCATGATGAAGCTGAGACTTGCCCGCCCCGGCTCCGTCATCGACCTGCGCCGTGTGCCCGGCCTCAACTACATCCGCGAAGAAGACGGCCATCTCGCCATCGGCGCCATGACCACCTACTGGGACATCATGTCCTCCGAGTTGGTGCAGCAGAAGCGCCCCGGCTTGGCAGCTACCGCCGCCGAAGTCGCCGATATCCAAGTCCGCAACAAGGGCACCATCGGCGGCTCCCTCTCCCACGCCGACCCTGCAGGCGACATGCCAGCCACCGCCCTCGCCTTGGAAGCGGAAATACACTCCAAGAGCAGCCGTGCCACTCGCGCCACTCCCGCCGAGCGTTTCTTCGTCGACACCTTCGTAACCCGCCTGCGCAACAACGAAATTCTCACCGAGGTCCGCATCCCCGTCGCTCCTCCGCGTACCGGTGAGTCCTACAAGAAGTTCGCCAACAAGGCATCCCACTACGCCATCGTCGGCGTCGCCGCCCAAGTAACTTTGGGACGCGACGGCAACTGCGAAAAGGTCCGCATCGGCATCACCGGCGCAGGCCCCAAGGCAGTCCGGGCTCGAGCCTCAGAGCGCGCCTTGGAAGGCCGTGACCCCTCGGACCGCCAGATTGAACGCGCGGCTAACATGGCCAGCCGGGCCGTCACCCTCTACAACGAGGACATCCACGGTTCCGGTGAATACCGCGCCCATCTGACCAGAGTCATGACCCGGCGTGCACTCCAGGAAGCCGTTGCCAACGCAAAGTAGGACCGCCCACGGCTAGCTCGGCCTACACTCAGTGCAGCCAGCCAGCTTGGACTTCCCTTGTGAATCATGCGAGCGGCCCCTGAAAAGGGGCCGCCGCTTTGTTTTCAAGCAGGGTGCCCAGGAGCATGTACGCTGCCTCCGCTGCAGCTTCCTCTACTGGCCCATGATCCGCCGCTCCCTCATCGCATCCTTGGTCGTAGGCTCCCTCCTTACCGCCATCAACCAAGGCACCATCATGTTTGCCGGATCATGGGATGCAGCTCTCTACTGGAAGATCCCCCTCACCTTCTGCGTCCCCTTCTGCGTCGCTACCTACGGTGCTCTAGCCAACAGCCGTAACTAGCAAGTCACAACCGCCCGGCATGCCCACGGCCCCTGACATTGATGTGAGACTACGCCTGTCACGGCGGCCCTTATCGTGAACGGGGTACCGCCTCATGCACCCGTTCTCCCGAGGGTTCCCATGCGCTCACCCCACTTGGGTCAGGCGCATACCCTCGCAGGGCGCGCATTTGTGGACTGGAGATAAGCACAATCAGAGCCACAAGCAGAATGCTCCCGCCCCCGATAGCCACTGCCGTGGCAGCATCCGTTTGCTGCGCCACAGTCCCGCCCATGGCCATCCCTAAAGGGACCAAGCTCCAAGTGGCCCCAAACAGCCCCATGACCCTGCCCCGCAACTGGTCGGGCACCAACTGTTGAAGTGTGCTCATGCCCCCCACCAAGTAGATGGAATACGACATCCCCACAAAGAAAAGGGCCCCCATGGCCAGCAGATAAGCGCTCTGCCACGCGGTTAAGGAGAACAATATCAACCACACCCCATAGCTGACCGCTGCCACCAGAATCACCAGACCCTTCCGATGATGCGGCTTCAGGCTGGCAATGAATATCGTCCCCACCAGCGCTCCCGCTCCGGCTACCCCCAGCAAATAGCCCACCCGGTCCGCCCCCACATGGAACGCCTCATCTGCGAAAGAGGGCATCAGATGCACGTAGATCATCCCGAAAAGACTGTTACAGAAGGTAAGCAGCATCACCAGTGAGAAAACCGTGTGCTGCCGCACATAGCGGAACCCCTCCCGCACCTGTTGCACCACCCGCCCTTGGGCCGGAGGCCGTTCACGCAGGCTGAGCAGCGACACCACCAGCGACATGAGGTAGAAAGCAGCCGCGCTACAGAACATGGAAACGTGTATTCCCCAGTTCTCGACAATCAGCCCCGCAGCCGCCGGCGCCCCTATCCGTACCGCATTCCAGACGATGTTCTCCATCGCCACCGCATTCACGATGTGTTCCCGCAACACAAGGCGCGGAAAGATGCTCGAACGACTCGGCTGATCGATAGCCGAAACGGCCCCGATGACCACCGCGGTAACCAGCAGGTGCCACACTTCCACTCGGTCCGTCAGCACCATAACGGCCAATAGGGCGACGACGCTTGCAGAAATGGCTTGGCAGGACGCCACCATCCGCTTCGGCTCCAAGCGGTCGGCCAGCACGCCACCTGCTAGATTCAGGATGAGGGCGGGAATTGCAATGGCCATACCCAAGTAGGCTAGGTGCTGCTCCTCACCGGTCAACTCATACATGAGCCAGCCCATGGTGAAGTTGAGCAACATCTGGTGCCCGGTAACCTGCGCCAGCAGCACCATCCAGTAATAGCGGAACTGCCCATACCTCATGGACGAGGGCAGCACGTTGTTCAAGCGGCGCAAGGCGACGGGGGGACCCACGGGGTCGGCTAGTCTCTCAGGGGCAGGCTGCCCCAAGTCAACGAATCCGCCTCTACGACCAAGCCCTGTTCTCCGGCCATCTGTCGTATCTGCAGCAATGTCGCATTCACTTCAGCAGTTAGAAACACCCAGTCCGGCTCTTCAGGGAACCAGTAGGGCGAGTTGATGCGCACCACCTTGAGTTCCTCTGCGTTCAAATAGATGCCGAATCTTGAATGGTGCTGCATTTATCACCGTCCTGGTCTTGGGGCGCGTCTCCTGCGGAGTTGACCCGTGCCCGCATCTGTTCAAACGAATAATAGCCACGGTATTGCTCAGGAAGCATTATGGCTACCCGGCCCATGATATTGTCAGTGAAATGGTCCAGCACCGCCCTGCTGACGTTGCCCTCGACCTTCGGTAGCGTAAAGGGCTGACCGATGCGTACTGACATATGGCAGAAGGCAAAGAGAGTGCGCCACAACGGGCGTATCTTCTCGCTACCCCACACCGCGACCGGCAGGATCGGGGCTTGAGACTTGAGTGCAAGATAAGCCACACCAGCGGAGGCCTTTTGCATTTGACCCTCTAGGCTGCGTCCTCCCTCGGGAAACAGCCCCACGCACCGGTCTCGGTCCAACTGCTCAATGGCCCACAGCAATGCCTCCGGGTCGTTTCCGTTTCGCTTCACCGGAAAGGCTCCCAAGCCTCGCAACACATGGTTCCGTACGGGTCCCTTGAAAAGCGAGTCTTTGGCCATGAAGAAAACATACCGCCCCACCGTGCTGGTCACCAATGGAATGTCCGAGTTACCCATGTGATTGGAAACAACAATTAGTGGCCCATGCCGTGGGACGTTCTCCCGGCCATGCCGGTCAACGCGGGCGAATAACCTCATCCCCACCCGGGCCATCTCAGTGCCAAAATGGTAGTAGACACCCATCAGCAGGCACCAAGCAGTCCGATGATCCTGTCCACGACCTGCTGTGCGTCCAAGCCTTCCGTATCCAGCCTGTGCGCATCATCCGCCGCCACAAGTGGAGAGTGGCTGCGCCTGCTATCCCGCTCGTCCCGCTCGGTCATGTCGGCAAGTATTCGGGCATAGGCCCCCTCATCACTGGCCTGCACCGCACGCCTGCGGGCCCGTGTCGCAGCAGAGGCCATGAGGAAGACCTTTAGCGTCGCCTCTGGAGCCACTATCGTTCCGATGTCCCGGCCCACCATAACAATGGAACCTTTGGTTGCGATATCCTGCTGCTGTCGTACCAAAGCTTCCCGCACTTCAAGCTGCTGCGCTATTTTCGACGCCCCAGCGTCTACCTCCGGAGTATAAAACCGCGGGTCCCGTGCATCATCAAACGTCGAGCCATCTTGGACGGCAAATTCGAAGCTGTCGTATTTCGCCAACAGGCTTAAAGCCGGTCCATCGGATAGTGAGACCCCCTTGCGCATGGCGCTCCAAGCCAAAGCCCGGTACATAACCCCGGTATCCAAAAAGCGGAGCCCCAGTTTTCTGGCCAAGAGTCTGCCCACAGTCGTCTTGCCTGATGCAGCAGGGCCGTCGATGGCTATGGTCGGATGCTTCGTGGGTACCCCTGAGCGAGCGCTGAGGGGTGTCCCTGAAGGTTCGCTTTCTGAAGGGAGGAACACTGTGGGGAGTATATACCCGCAGACATGGACTGTATAGTTTGCTCCAGGTTGGCCACTGTCCCGCCAACGCCCGCGACTCGACACCCTCCTACCAGTCGGGCTGGTAGTCCTCAAAGGCATTGTTGGTCAAACGCTTCTGCTTCGTCCCATCCCGGTCCATCGAGAAAATCTCCCTCTCCACGTACAAGTCCGATACAAAGGCAATCCGCTTGCCATCGGGAGACCACACGGGGGTAGATTCCTCCGCCTCGTTCCTCGTCAGCTGTTCCTGATTATTCCCGTCAGCATCCATCACGAATATCTCGGCGTCACCGTCGGTTGTCGACACATAGCAGATTCGCTTCCCATCCGGTGACCATCTGGGGCCATAGTTGTCCCCATCGTTTTGGGTCAGCGCTCTGCGTTCCCTTCCATCTGCATTCATGACATAAATGTCCCGCAGGCCATCGTCGCCAGGGGATACGAAGGCAATCATGTCCCCCTTGGGAGACCAGCGCGGCGACTCATCGGGATGTTCCGTGAGTCGTTCCACGTTGACCCCATCTGGGTTCCTCATGACGATGCCGGGAGGCTCCGCGGTGCTGAATAGCAGCGACGCTCCGTCAGGTGACCAGTGTCCCAAGGCCACTCCCTCCGAGTCTTGCGTCAACTGGCGCAAATCCGAGCCATCGACACTCAGGTGCCATATCTGCTCCGAACCGCTGCGGTCTGACACAAACGCTATGCGCACGCTGTCCGGAGACCATACGTGCTGGCGGTTCATGCCTGGAGAGGTCGCTACCCTGTTCTGTTCCGCCCCGTCGGCCGTGGCGCGTATGATCTCCGCATCTGCCTCCGAACTTTGGGATACGAAAGCAACCGAGTCGCCGTTGGGAGCCCACAGGGGTCCTGATTCGAGCGCATCAGTAGCCGTGACCCTGACCTGCCCCGCCCCGTCGGCCTGCATAACATAGACCTCGGGATTGCCGTCCCGCTCGGATATGAAAGTGATGGCCCCACTGTCGGAGCCACAGGCCAGGATGACCAACAGTGGTAGGAACGCAATCGGGAGACTGGATAAGGTCCTTGCGGCAGATGGGACACGTGCCATAAGGCCTGTCAAACGACCGGGGCTCATGCGGCGAGTATAGCAAGGGGTTATGGTCAACTGTGCAGCGATTGCAAGGCCAGTTCCATCCAGTTCCGTCCTGCCTCCACTGGCGTTTGGGCAACGGGGCTCCCAGTGCGCTGTAGTATAATTGACCTGTTTCCACAGGAAGGGGCAACGCATGATTGACAAGTTCTCCGTCTTATACGTCGGCCAGATCGAGCTCGAAAATATCGGGGTCGACGGCACCCCGGCCGACGATAGGCGGTACCCCAATGAGCGGCTTACGGAAGGCTTGGCCAACTCCGAGAAGCTGGCTGTTTTGCTGGACGACTTGGGCTTTTATGCCATGTGGACCGCCGAGCACCACTTCCAGCGTGAAGGCTACGAGTGCCTGCCTAATCTCATACTGCTTGGGACCCACCTAGCAGGCAAGACCAAGAACCTCAAATTCGGCTGCGCTTTCAACATCGCCCCCATGTGGCACCCTCTGCGCTTGGCCGAAGACTACGCCATGGCCGACTTTCTCACCGGCGGGCGCATCATCTTCGGAGTAGGCCGCGGCTACCACAGCCGTGAAGTTGAGACCTTTGGCGCACCCGTCATCGATAACGACGCCAACCGTGACCTCTTTGAAGAGCAGATGGAGATTATCTTCAAAGCCTTCAACGAAGAGTCCTTCACCCACGAAGGCAAGCACTACCAACTCCCAGCCAAAGTCCCCTATCGTGGCTACGACCTCGAAGACATCACCTTGGTCCCCCGTCCCTCCCACCATCCCGTAGAGATATGGCAGCCCATCGCCAGTGGCAGGACCCTGGAATGGATGGCAAGTAAGGGCATCAAGGCAATGGTGGGCCTCACTGGCGAGTTGCTGGTCGACAAACTCTTCCGCGACTATCAAATGTACGCCGCCAAGCACGGCCGTGACCTCGCCTTGGGTGAGGGCCTTGCCCTAAACGTCGGCTTCTACTTGGCCGACACCCAAGAGGAAGCCATGGAGCGCGTGCGCAAATCTCACGACGAACGCTACAAGTGGTTCGCTCCCTTCGGGTTCGTTCGTTACACCGACGAACAGGGACGCGCTTGGGGCACCCCCGGCGCCCCGGCCCGCTTGCCCCACATCGAGGACGGTGTCCAGCAAAAGGCTTGGGTATGCGGCCCGCCCGAGGACTTTGTGTCCTACCTTAGGGAGATCGAGGAAAAGTACCCAGGGCTGGAGCACATTGTTCTGCACTGGCCCGAGGGAGTGCCCTGGGCCGACTTCAGTGAGCAACTAAAGCAGTTTGCTCGAGACGTCATGCCCGCCTTTCAGAGGTCGGGCTCCCAAGAGGCTGCCACTCCAGCGGACTAACCCTTTCAGCATACGCTGGTTCAGAGTAATCAAGGGTGGGGGGATACGGCACTAATGACTACGATGATTGACATTGAGGCCTACAATTACGCAAATTTTGGCCTGGGCTCCAGTGCCTCCGACTTCGCCAAGTTTCGCGAACACATGAAGGTCGGCGATAGGGCCCCCGACTTCCCTGCCACGCTGCTCGATACCGGACAGACCGTCCAGTTGAGCGATTATTGGAAAGACGACGATCTGCTCATCGAGTTTGGCTCCCTCACTTGACCCTACTGCTCGCTGGCGGCGCCAGCACTGGAACCCATGGCAAGGGAATACAAACCCAAGGGATTCAAGTCCATTTTCGTCTACACCCGCGAGGCCCATCCCGGTGAGCACTACCCTGCCCACCGCAGCATCGAACAGAAAATCTCCCAAGCCATGGCCTTCAAGCAGATACTGGGCATTGAAAGGCCCATCTTGGTGGATGACGTCATCGGTACGGGCCACGAGATGTACGGCACGCTTCCCAACATGACCTATATCGTTGCCCGTGCCAGCGGACGCGTCCTGTTCCGCGCCGACTGGACCGATCCGCCTACCATCAAAAACGCAATGGACTACATTCTGGATTCTCGGGAGCGACGGCGAGACGGAGTGCGCCTCACTGCCTTCTATTCCGAGGTAGTCGGATACCGCTGGAGCGACCAAGCGAAACAGGAAGAGGCATTGGCCCGTGCCGGGCAGCAGGCAGTCGAGGATATGGCCTCTGCCATGCAGAAGCGAGGCACCGGCCCACGTCCGGGGTTTATCTCGCTAGACTCGTAGAGACGTAACTGGAACTAAGGGTCCGAAGAACATGGCCCAACGATACTCAGAAAGTGAGAAATGATGGCCACCAAGAGAGGCGTACGCTATGACCCCAACGCCACCTATGAGGTTCGTGAATTCGACTTGGAGTACCTGAACTACCAAGGCGAGTCACGCATGGTGCGCATCTACCAGCCCCAAGGCGATGGTCCCTTCCCCGTGCTGTTGAGCGTGCATGGAGGCGCTTGGAGCGCAGGTAACCACGAGAACAATCCGGTCACCACTCGCCCCATCGCCCGCAGTGGCGTGCTGGTGGCAGCTATTGGCCTGCGCGTAGCCCCCCAGTTCCCCTATCCGGCTCAAGTGCAGGACACCAACTACGGCACCCGGTGGCTCAAGCAGCACGCCAGCGAGTTCAATGGCGACCCAGCCACATTGGGTGCCATCGGTTACTCATCTGGAGGACACACGCTCCCCCTGTCAGCTATGCGACCCAACGACCCGCGTTATGGCGCGATTCCCTTGGATGGGAATGCCGATGCTACCGTAGGCTGGATGGGCGTCTGCTGGCCCGTCATCGACCCTTACGTCCGCCACCAGATTTCCCAGAAAGCCGGGAACGACGAGCTATCGGCCAAGAATCTGGGCTACTTCCTAAGTGAAGAGCCAATGCACGAGGCCAATCCTGTGGAAATGATGGAGCGGGGTGAGCAATGCACGCTGCCCCCGGCACTGGTAATTCACGGCACCGCCGACGACAACGTGCCCTTTGAGCGTGCCGAGCGGTTCTGCTCCCTCTATAACGCAGCAGGTGGACGGGCCCAACTAGAGCCCTTCCAAGACCAGCCTCACAGCTTTGGCAACACAGCCGGACCCCAGTCCGACAGGCTGGTGGAGGTGGTCAAATCCTATATCGCCGACTTCCTGAGGACCTAGTGAGCAACACAAGTACCCAAAACAAAATACGGAGGGCATGACATGGCACTTACCTTGGCAGAAGCAAACAGTATCGTGGCAGGCGCAGTCGAAAAGGCGGAAGAGCTGGGCATCAAGATCAGCGCGGCCGTGGTCGACTCCGGCGGGCGCCTAGTAGCCTTCAACCGCATGGACGGTGCAATCTGGGCTGGCGTTTACGGCTCCCAAGGCAAGGCCGTGGCCTCCGCGGCCTTTGGACGCCCCAGCGTCCTCATAGAGCAGCGCTATGACACCAGCGTTACCCTGCGAGGAATTGCAGCAACCGAGGGCCACATGATTCCCGGCCAGGGTGCCGTCCCCATCGTCCGCAACGGCGTCGTGGAAGGCGCTTGTGGCGTCGGTGGCGGCACCGCCCAAGAGGATGAAGACTGCGCCAACGCGGGAGTGTCGAAGCTCTAGGGCAGGCTCCTGACTCGATAGGTCTTTCCAGCCAACCCACCCCTTTCTGCGGCTGGCGACCTAGGCCGCTGGCTATTTGGGACGCCCCGCAGAGGGATGGTATGGAAGACCTGATAATTGACGCCTCAAGCATACGCAAGACCTATCGTGCTGGCGCCCTTGAGGTCAACGCCCTGCGCGGCGTCGACCTCAAGGTCCGGCGCGAAGAGGTCGTCTCCATCATGGGCCCCAGTGGCTGCGGTAAGACCACCCTCCTCAACTGTTTGTCCGGTCTTGACGAGATTGACGAGGGCCGGGTCCTTATCGATGGCGTCGTGCTCCACGAATTGCCCGATGACTACCGCAGCGACTACCGGGCCCAGAACATGGGGTTCGTTTTTCAACTCTATAACCTGCTTCCCGTCCTCAACACCGTCGAGAACGTGGAGCTGCCCCTGTTGGTCTCAGGCGTGAACCCCAAGGAAGCCCGGAGCCGCTCCTTGGACCTCTTGAACTTGGTGGGGCTAGCCGACCGCGCCCACCATCTGCCGGGAGAACTCTCCGGAGGCCAGCGCCAGCGCGTCACCTTGGCTAGGGCCTTGGTCAACACCCCTGCCATTGTTTGGGCCGACGAGCCCACCGGCGATTTGGATACTGAGACCGCCACCGACATCATGGACCTCATGGTGCGCCTGAATCAGGAAAACGGTCAGACTTTTGTGATTGTCACCCACTCGCTGGAAGTCGGGCGCCGAGCCCACCGCATCGTGCGCATGCGTGATGGCGTCATTGAACGCGAAGAACTCGACCCTTCATCCGCCACATGGTTTGATACCCCAGCGGCTGCCCCTGTTGCCGTATCGGCCCCACCGATGGACGAAGCCGCTAGCTGAGCCTGCCGGATGGAAGAGCTTTTTGGCGTCTCCATCAACGTCTACATGTTCGTCTTGCTGGCTTTGCTTGCGCCAGCATTGGGCCTCATCTTCTACCGGGCATGGCGTAATCCAGTCCTTTTGAAACTCGGCCTGCGCAACATACCCCGGCGAAAAGCCCAGACCATTCTCATCATCGTGGGCATCATGCTCAGTGCCGTCATCACCTCCGCGGCTTTCGGCACCGGCGACACCATCAGCTACTCCATACGCCAAGAGGCGGTCAAAATCCTTGGGCCGATCGATGAAATCATCGTGCCGGCCCGGGCCACTGAAGCCGACTCGTTTGGCAGCAATCCCTACGTGTCCTATCAGCAGTTCCAGGATTTGCACGCCGATTTGGCCCCACGGCCTGCCATCGATGGCATCACACCCGGCATAGGCGAGACAGTGCCTGCTGTTAACCTCGACACCAACCTTAGCGAAGGGGGGTTCCGTGTTGCCGGTGTCGACCCCAACTACCTGACTGGGTTCGGAAATTTGGTGTTCTCCTCCGGAGGCGGAGCCCGTCTCGAGGAGTTGGCGCCAAACGAGGGGTACATCAACCAGGAAGCCGCCGATGAGATGAAGGCCGAGGCAGGCCACCGTCTAGCCCTCTCTCTGGACGATACCGGCTTCGCGGAACCGACTGTCTTCACGGTGAAAGGAGTCGTAGAACAGGGAGGCCTGGCCGGAGACGCGCCTACGCTGCTCCTTCCATTGTCCCGGGCCCAGGAACTATTCGACCGTGATGGTCAGATCAACTACATAGCCGTCTCCAATCTCGGTGACGAGCGCACTGGCGCAGACTTCAGCGAAGAGGTCACCAGCCTGTTGCGGGTACGCTTTGCCGACCCGCAGGTAGCCGCAGAGTTGCAGGATTTGCTGGCAGCGCCAGCAGCCATGGGCGCCTTGGCAAACCAGAATGCGGACGACGAAGACTCAGAAGAATCTGAGTTGACCCGCTTGCAGGCAGCTCTGCGCCAGCCCGGAGTTAGCGATGAACTCGTGGCCCTTCTGGCGGACCCCGACATGCAGCAGCAAGTGCAGAGGGCACTGTCCAGAGCCGATTTGGGGAATGGGCCTGCTGACGGCCCTGATTTGGAGGCGCAAGTCGGCACCCTGTTCGCCGACTTGGCGGAATTCAGGGTGCTGGATGTGAAGCAGCAGGTAATCCAACAGGCAGACGAGGTTGGCAGTTTCGTCACTACCTTTTTCCTGATTATGGGCCTCTTCTCCGTGATTGTCGGCGTCCTGCTCATATTCTTGATTTTCGTCATGCTCGCCGCTGCCCGGCGGACCGAGATGGGTATGGCCCGGGCGGTGGGCGCTCGCCGTGCCCACTTGATTCAGATGTTTGTCTTTGAGGGCACGGCCTACTCACTCGTATCTGCAGCTATCGGCGTGGGCATCGGCTTGGGGGTTAGTTCCCTTATTGTCGTGGTCGCCAACCGCATCTTTCGCGCCAGTGCCGGTGCCGGCGACTTCCAGATGACCCGCCATTTTGAGCCCGAGAGCATCATCGTCGCCTACTGCTTGGCCATGGTGATAACGCTGGCCACAGTGGGACTTTCAGCTTACAGAGTGAGCCGCTTGAACATCGCCTCGGCAGTGCGGGACCTGCCCACCGCTCCTCCCTCAGTGTCCGAAGGTGGGTGGAGACAGAGCTTGGTGACGCTGGTATTCCATGTCCGCCGGATCGCTGCTACACCCCAGTCGCTGCTCCAGGCCTTCACGACTTTCCGGCCCCAGCCGGTTTCCGATGCTATCGCGCGCTTGGTATGGTCAGTCATTTCCATCCCTGTCCTCGCCATAGCCTCCCTTGGCCGCCTGCTCTGGCCCCCTCTGTATCAAGGGTGGCTCACCTTTTTGTTGGGCGGGCTGCTGACCTACGCTGGCATCGGCTCCCAAGTCGCATGGTTCCGCCTCGGCGTGACCCTCATGATTATCGGCCTCGGCCTGATGCTCCGCTTCATTCTGCAACGCACATCCCTGCGCCCGGATATCGCTGACAGGCTGGCTTACACCTTCATTGGCATCGTGACGCTGCTCTTCTGGGTGCTTCCCTTTGACATCCTGCGTGACGTGGCAGGAGACCTGAGTGGCGGCCCGGAGATGTTCTTCGTTTCCGGAATCTCCATGGTGGCCGCCGGCGTCTGGACCGTCATGTACAACTCGGACCTCCTGCTGAAGGGCCTAACGGTAGCCACTGGAGCGTTCGGCAAGTTTCGCCCGGTCATGGTGACCGCCGTTGCCTACCCAATGAGCTCCAAGTTCCGCACCGGCCTCACACTAGCAATGTTCGCCTTGGTCATCTTCACCCTGATCGTCATGTCCATCCTCACCAGTGCCTTCGGCCGCGTGGGAAGCGACGTGGACGTGTTCTCGGGAGGGTGGGATATTGAGGCGACCGTGAACGTGACCACCCCCATCTCCGACTTGGAGAGTGAGATCCTGCAGGTCCCCGGATTAGCGTCTGAAGACATCTCCGCAGTAGGCGGATACACCCTCATCCCGGTGGAGGTGCGTCAGGTGGAGGCCGAGGAGCGCGCTTGGAGGCCCTATGTGGTCAAGGCGGCCGATGCAGGTTTCTTGAAGAACACCAGCCACCGCTTGAAGATAGTCGCCGATGGATATGGGCCTGATGGTGCCGATGTGTGGCGGGCCTTGGATGAAGACCCGAATCTGGTGGTGATTGATGCCCCTGCCGTCCCCAGCCGCACCGGCGTGGGCAACACCGGGTGGGCCCCCTTCAACATCGAGGGGGTCAAGTACGAAGACCAGTCAATGGCCCCTTTCGAGATTGAGGTGAGGGAGCCACGCACTGGAGGCCTCGTCCGGCTCACCGTGGTGGCGGTGATGGATGTACTGGCAGAGGACTTGAACGATGGCACCAGCCTCGGCATGTTCAGCGGCCGCGGCTACTTGGAAAGCGCCATCCCGTTCCCAGTGCCCCTGACCCATTACCGCCTACAGCTTGCCGAAGAGGCCGATGCTGCTGCCGTCTCCCATGCCCTGGAGGAGGCCTTCCGGGACAACGGGCTTGAGGCTGACGTGCTTGCCGAAGTGGTGGCGGAGAGATCGGCGGCGCAGCGGGCTTTCAATTATCTGTTCACCGGTTTCATGGCCTTGGGACTGCTGGTTGGCATTGCCTCGCTCGGAGTTGTGAGCCTGCGCGCGGTCGTGGAGCGACGGCAGCAGATTGGCGTGCTGCGGGCCATCGGTTACCGGCGCCGCATGGTGCTGCTGAGTTTCCTGACCGAGTCTTCGTTCGTGGCCCTTCTGGGGATTGCCATTGGGGTTGGTTTAGGGAGCATCATCTCATGGAACATCGTGAACGATGTGCGCGAGTTTGAGGGAGTGGAGGGGCTGACCTTCGTTTTCCCTTGGGCGGAGATTGCCATCATAGTCGGTGTGGCCTACATCTTCTCCCTTCTCACCACGCTCCTGCCCGCTCGGCAGGCCTCCCGCATATACCCGGCGGAAGCCCTGCGTTACGAATAGCGCGTCCTGACCGGCATATTCTTCTCCTTCGGGAATGGCCCGATTTTGGGGTCAAACCAGCCCAAATCAGTCCATTTAGTATCTGAATGCAAACTCCTAATCAAGTTCAGTATCGACAGGGCGTACAATATAAGCAGGGACCCGAGTGAAGAGAGCAGGGAACCATGTGATCCGGCAGTCAAAGGAGTTGTTCGATGGACGGGCAGGGAGCCCCATACGATGTTCTCATAATCGGCCAAGGCGCAGCGGGGTTCAGCGCGGCCCTGTATGCGGCCAGATACCAGATGAAGGCAGTGGTCTTCGGGGACAAGTTTGGCGGGGAGACAGCCATCGGCGGAGCAATCGAGAACTATCCCGGGTTTCCATCGATTGACGGCTTCGACCTGATGCTCAAGATGCGTGAGCAGGTAGAGGGCTATGGAGTGGAGATCGTTGATGAACGTGTGGATGCGCTGAGCCGTGTGCCGGGTTGCTTCGAAGCGCGCACGGAAGAGGGTTCGTATAGAGGCAACGCCGTGATTCTGGCGGTGGGACGGGAGCGCCGGAAGCTGGGACTGCCCATGGAGGAGGAGTGGACAGGCAGGGGAGTCTCCTATTGCTCCGTCTGCGATGCCCCGTTATACGGGGGCAAGGTGGCTGGCGTGGTTGGGGGAGGCAACGCCGCCGTGGAGGGGGCCATTCTGCTGGCCCGCTATGCCGAGAAGGTGTATCTGATCTACCGGGGAGACCACCTGCGTAGGCCCGAACCTATCGCCCTGAGGATGTTGGGAGACACTCCCAACGTGGAAGTCCTTTTGAGTACTCAGGTGACGTCTCTCAAGGGGCAAGACGGGTTGGATGGGGTGACTTTGGACCGCGCCCTCAATGGCTCCCATGATCTTACACTGGATGGCCTGTTCGTGGAAATCGGCGCCGACCCAAGAGCCAAACTGGGGGTGGATGTTGGTGTGGCCCTGAACGAGCAGGGCGAGATCGTGGTGGACAAGCTGATGCGTACCAGCGTCGACGGAGTGTTTGCGGCTGGAGACCTGACAGATGCTTCAGGCAACCTGAAGCAGACAATCACCGCCGCAGCCCAAGGGGCACTGGCAGCGACATCCGCCTACGAGTTCGTAAGCGCACATCCATGCCGCTGCCAGTGCCACGCCATGGGCTACCCGCTAGTGGCTGCGGGAGTCTAGGCCGAAGCCTTGCGAATGGCGGCCTGCAAATCCTCGAGACTCACGTCGCCCTTGAGGTACTCGCCGTTGACGATGTAGGTGGGAACGACGCCCACGTCCTGGGCCTTGGCGTCGTCGTAGTCGGCTGAAACTTGGGAAACGTAATGGCCCGATGCTAGGCGGCCTTCCAGTTCGGCCCAGTCCAAGCCCACCTCTTGGGCAACCCGCTGTATCACGGGCATCTCACCCAAATTGGCCCCCGTCTCCCAATAGAGCTTGGCGGCGGCATGGTGGAACTCGTTGTCCAAGCCCTTTTCCTTGGCATAGGCAGTGGCTTGGTGCGCTAGCGAAGTGTTCGGGGCTATTGGGGGACGCTTCATAACCAAGCCGACCCCAGCGGCCCGCTCCTGCATGGCAGGGGCCAGATCGGTCTCGGTCTCGCCATCGAACATACGGCGGGGAGCGCCTTCTATGGGCTGGTCGGGGCGCAGGAAATAGGACTTCCGGTCCACATTAAGAGGTACTTCCTCAGCTACCTTGTCGAGCCTAGCCAGGCCGACATAGCAGAAGGGTCAGGTATAGTCGTGCCAGACAGTGACATCCACGGGTGTGGCCATTGGGTCTCCTCCAAGTCAGTGTTATATGGGTCGGTGGCATTCTAGCATACCCGTAGTCCAGTGGGCCTTTGAGAACTTTAACACCACCCCCACTGCCCAGCCTACGTGCGCTTGTTTCAATGTACTGCGGTACCCTGAGCAGGCGTCTAGCCCGTTCCAGTCGAGGAACGGGAGACGGGGGTAGTCAAGTGCACAAATGTGCGGGAGCTGTCTGGGGTTGGCCGGAAATCACGGGCGAACCACTGCTTGGATATCGCCCCAGCACACCGCCGAGCCGCCTTCCCGCAACCCGCAGGAGTGATCCCAGCCGCTACTGATAGCGGTGAATGTCTCGCCCTTCGGCGGGCTTGTCTGATCCTTCCAGTCCCACCCCCAGCACACCGCCGAGCCGTCCTCCCGCAACGCGCAGGTATGCTGCGTTCCAGTGCTGATGGCGGCGAATGTCTCACCCCCCGGCGGGCTTGCTTGGCCGAACAAGTCACGGCCCCAACACACCGCCGAGCCGTCTTCCCGCAACCCACAGGTGTGGTTCCCGCCGCTACTTATGGCGGCGAATGCCTCACCCTCCGGCGGGCTTGCTTGACCGCCGCTGTTATAGCCCCAGCACACTGCCGAGGCGTCTTCCCGCAACGCGCAGGTATGCTCCCCACCACTACTTATGGCTGTGAATGTCTCACTCTCCGGCACCCTGTTTTGCCCCTCCTCTTCCCGTCCCCAGCACACCCCTGAGCCGTCTTCCCGCAAACCACAGGTGTGCGTCCCACCGCCACTTATGGCGGCAAATTTCTCACCCTTTGGCGGGGTTGCCTGACCGTCCCTGTCATTGCCCCAACACACCGCCGACCCGTCTTCCCGCAACCCACAGGTGTGGCCCCCGCCCCTGCTTATGGCGGCGAATGCCTCACCCTCCGGAGGGTCTGCCTGCCGGACCCCTCCAGTGCTCCAGCACTCCGCCGACCCATCTTCCCGCAACCCGCAGGTGTGCGTCCCACGGCTACTTATGGCGCTGAAGGCCCCACCTTGCGGCGGGCTTGCCCGACCGCCCCTGTCATAGCCCCAGCACACCGCCGACCCGTCTTCCCGCAATCCGCAGGTGTGAAGATAACCGCTGCTGATGGCCGCAAAGGCTCCGCCCGGCGGGCTTGTCTGACCCTCCCAGCTCCACCCCCAGCACACCGCCGACCCGTCTTCCCGCAATCCGCAGGTGTGGTTCCCTCCGCTGCTGACAGCGGCGAATGTCTCATCTCGCGGCGGTCTTGTACGAGTGTCCCCATCACCACCCCAGCATATCGCGGAGCCGTCTTCCCGCAACCCGCAGGTGTGGTACCCTCCGCTGCTGATGTCGGAGAAGGGCCCACCACCCGTCGGGCTTGCCCGACGGCTCCCGGCATAGCCCCAACACACCGCCGACCTGTCTTCCAGCAACCCGCAGGTGTGAATGAGCCCACTGCTGATATCCGTGAAGGTCGCGCTC
Organism: Dehalococcoidia bacterium; assembly: GCA_965204245.1. Taxonomy (GTDB): domain Bacteria; phylum Chloroflexota; class Dehalococcoidia; order Lucifugimonadales; family JAAXIE01; genus JAAXIE01. The sequence continues at coordinate 624,079 of CBDBED010000001.1, read as the reverse complement.
TCTGGCGGGCTTGCCTGCCCACGGTCGTCATTGCCCCAACACACCGCTGAGCCGTCTTCCCGCAACCCGCAGGAGTGGAACCCTCCGCTAGTGACTGCCGTAAACGTCTCATTATTCGGCGGGCTTGCTTGCCCATGGTCGTCCTGCCCCCAGCACACCGCCGCGCCGTCTTGGCGCAACCCGCAGGTGTGCCCACCAGCGCTGCTGATGGAGGCGAAGGTCTCACCCACCGGAGGATCTGCCTGACCATCATTGTTGCCGCCCCAGCAGACCGCTACCCCATTCTCTTGCAACCCGCATGTATGGGTAGCCCCGCTGCTAATGGCCGCGAAAATCCCGGTCACCTGTGCCGCAGCTGCTGCGAGCTCGGCCTCCCGGTTGGACTCCTCGCCACCGCATCCTATTGCCAATAAAGTAATTAGCAGGACGCATATCGCCAGCCCGAGAGCCCAAGAGCTGTGTTTCATATCCTTAATCTGAATCGTCTAATCCACGCACAAACGAGATCAGGGCCACGTCATTATAAAGCGGGACACCTTTTGCAATAAACATTGAGCTAAATCACAATAATTCGTTGAGTATTTCTGACGATATAACGTAATTAGCTACTTATATCGCTTGGAGCGTTGGGACCCTGAACGTGGCTGGGCTGGACTGGCAGTGCTTGATTTGTCGATTGGGAGTTGCGTTGACACCCCCAGGTCCCGTCGATAGCATCCAAATACCCCTGAGGCCGGTGCGAGTCAGCCATTGAAGGTCACTGACAGAGTTCAAGAAGCAGAAGACCGCCCCCTATTCCTTTGCGACTTCTCACCACCGCGAGGAGGAGGCAAGGCTGCCGTCCAAGACGCCCAAGGCATTGACGCCGACTTCATCTGCGTCGCCTACAACCCCGGTCGCGCTGTCCGCGTCGACTCCGCTGCCTTGGCCCATGCCGTGCGCAGCGAGACGGGCACCGACGTCTGCTTTAACATCAGCCCCCGGGACATGAACAAGCTGGCCCTCCAGAGCCATTTGCTGGGTGCGGAGGCCCTCGGTCTGCAGAATGTGGTGGTGCTGGCAGGAGACCCCCTCAGCCAGCGCGATACGCAACGCATGACGGCGGTGAACGATTTCAAGGCCACTGAGTTCATCGAGTCCATACGCCAGATGAACGACGGAGTGGATTTCCGGGGCTCGTCGCTGGCCCAGCCTACGGATTTCTGCATCGGGGCTACCATCGACTTGGGCAAGGGAGTGGAGGCCGAGGCGGAGCTTGCCCACCGCAAGGCGCAGGCTGGGGCCCACTTCTTCATCACGCAGCCCGTGTTTGCAGCAGACGAAGTGGCCGCGTTCCAAACTGCCTATGCTTCCACTGCTGGTGAAGATATTCAGCAACCAGTGTTCTGGGGCGTTCAAGTCCTGACCGAGGGAGGTGTGATTTTCAGCGCCATCCCGCAGGAGGTCAGGGACCGCTTGGAGCAGGGAGAGTCCGGCGTGGAACTCGCCTTGGAGACCCTAAGCAGTTTGATGGAGGCGGGCATACGCCACTTTTACATCGTCCCACCCATTCTCCGCGGAGGCGCCCGCGACTACGATTCCGCCAAGCAGGTACTCGCCACTGCCAAAGCCTATCGCCCATGACAATTTGCCCCTATCGCCGTTCCGCCAGCCATGGTATAAGAACATATGCCTTGTCTCTCTGACATCCAACGAGCCTTCCGAAAGAACAACAACTTCCGTTATAGATGCGAAAACTGCAGAATTTGCAAGTCAAATCAGCCCCGAAAGAGTCTCCCCAGATACGACGACACTGCAAAAAATCGAGTCAACCGCGAAAATTGCAGAATTTGCAGTCAAATCAGCTACGAAAAGGCTCTTCTCAGATACGACGGCACTGCAAAATTCCGGGTCAACAGATACGAATTGCTGCCCCGTACTGCAGGGCGGCTGCAAATTTAGCCTGAACTACCAAGGAGAACGAAGCCAATGCGCGATATCGTGAACGAAGTGGCCCAGATGCTCACCCAGCGCGGCCTCACCATATCCGTGGCCGAAGCCTGCACCGCCGGCTATGTCGGCCACCTGCTCTGCGCCCCCGCCGGCGCTTCCGCTTACTTCTGGGGCGGTGTCATCGCCTACTCAGGCGGCTCCAAGCGCAAGCTCCTAGGCGTCCCCGACGCCCTGCAGGAGCAGTACACCTCCGTCAGTCCTGAGGTAGTGCTGGATATGGCCCGCAAAGTCCGGGAGGTGATGGACACCGACATCGGCATATCAACGTCGGGCGTGACCGGCCCGGCTCAAGGCCACTCCAACAGACCCCTAGGCTTCTTCTACATCGGCCTATCCACCCGCGACGGCCACGAGGTCGCCCAAGACTTCCAATGGGAAGGCGACCGCATGAGCACCAAAGAACAAACCGCCTACGCCGCCCTGGAAATGGTCCGCGACTACATATCCCAGAGGTAAGCCGACATAGTCTGCCTACCGGTTCTTCTCCCGCATCGCCCGCAGCACCTTCTCCGCGGTGATAGGGAGGTCGGTAATGCGCACCCCCACGGCGTCCTCGATGGCATTGGCGATGGCGGGAGCCACGCCTCCTATGGGGGCCTCGCCAATGCCCTTTCCTTGGTAGGGGATCGGACCCGACGGACCCTCGCTCACATGGACGGTCACGAGGTCGGGCAGGTCGTTCTCGGTGGGCAGCTTGTAGTCCCCCAAGCTGAGAGTTGATACACGGCCATCTTGAGTCTGCATCTCCTCAATGAGGGCTTGGCCGAAGCCCTGCATGAATGCCCCCTCAATCTGGCCTTGGTGGGCCAGCGGGTTGAGGACTGTGCCCACGTCATGGGCAGTGACGAACTTGGTGACTTCGACCTCGCCCGTTTCGGTGTCCACCTCCACCTCGGCTACTTGGGCGCAGAAGGAAGTGACGTCGGACTCGGCAGCCCGGTGGTGTACTTCACCAGCCAAGGGTTCGCCGGTTTCGGCAATGGCGTGGGCCGCGATTTCCTCCAGGGTGAGAGCGCCCTCGGAGCTGCCTTGCAGGGAGAGGGTGCCATCGCGGAGCACGACTTGGTCCGCAGGCCACTGGCGCATCCCGCTGACCATGTCGACGAGCTTGGCCCGGAGGGCTTGGGCGGCCCGATAAGTGGCACCCCCGGAGGTGTTGGTGGTGCGGGTGCCACCTACACCCGTGTCGAATTCAAGCTGATCCGTGTTCAGGATGTTGAGGCGGACTTCCTCGACGGGCACCGTGATTTCTTCCGAGATAATTTGCTGGAGGATGGTCTGTGCGCCGGTACCGGTGTCCAACACAGGAGTATGGAGGGTGACACGGCCATCAGCGTCGAGGATCAGAGTAGCAGTGGTCTCGCCTGGGCCGGAGCGCCTCTCGGCGAAGGAGAAGCCACGACCGGACGCCCTGCTGCCGGCACCGGCACCGGTCATGCTCTGACCCCAGGAACCGGACTGGGCCGCTGCCCGGAGGGTTTCCTCTCCGCGTACCTCGGCATAGTTCTCACCCACGATGGACGTGTCGCCTTCCCGCACAACGTTCTGGAGGCGAAGTTCATAGGGGTCACGGCCCATTTCGCGGGCAATCATGTCGATGTGGGACTCGACGGCAAAGACGGCCTGCACCTCGCCCGGGGCGCGCATGTGACCGCAGGGGATGGCATTGGTATAGACCATGTGCATCTCGACCTTGCCATGGGGGATGCGGTAGCTGGCGGCAGCGCGGCGGGCTCCCGGCAACAGCACGCGCGGGCTGAAGGAGCCATAGGCCCCGCTGTTGAACACCATGTAGACGTGGCAAGCCACCATGGTGCCGTCGTTTTTCATGCCGGTCTTGACGGTGATGACCGAGGGATGGCGGGGGTTGCCTGCCATGAGCTCCTCAAGGTAGCTCATCACCATCTTGACCGGGCGCCCGGATGCCTTGGCGAGTTGGTAGCAGAGGGGAACGTCCATGAAGTCGCCCTTACCCCCGAAGTCGCCTCCGATATTGGAGGGCACTATGACGATGTCGGACTCGGGGATGCCAGCCCCGGATGCCAATTGCTCACGGAGCAGGAAGGGGGACTTGTTGTTGGCCCAGACCTGCACCCTGCTGGACTGGTCGATGTCCACCAAGCAGGCATGGGGCTCCAGGTAGCCTTGGTGCACCAACTGGGTGGTGAAGGTGTGTTCGAAGACCTGGTCCGACTCGGCGAAGCCTTGGTCGATGTCGCCCTTACTGCGGGCCTCGAAACAGTAGTCGTTGGTTGGGCCGTCGAGTTGGTTCAGCAGCCCCCTGTAGGTCGCGACATCCGGGTGCAGGATAGGGGCGCCGGGCTGCAACGCCTCCACGGGATCAATGACCGCAGGCAACTCGTCGTACTCCACATCAATGGCCAGCAGAGCTTCCTCGGCAACCTCCAGGCTCTCGGCGGCGACGGCTGCCACCTTCTCGCCGATGAAGAGCACCCGCTCCTGGGCTAGCACGGGCATGTCCCGGAGGAAGCGTCCGACGCGGGTGGTGGGCACGTCGTCGCCAGTGAGCACCGCGTGTACGCCGGGGATGCGCTTGGCGCGGGAGGTGTCGATGGAGACGATGCGGGCATGAGGAAGCGGGCTGCGCAGGGTCTTTCCCCAGAGCATGCCGGGACGTGTGACATCGACGCCGTACACGGTGCGGCCGGTCACTTTTTCCGGTCCCTCGCCATGCACAAAGGAACGTCCGACCGAGGAGAAAGTGGTTGCCACAGCTTGCCTCCTATTGCCGCTGGATAGGGCGTAGTATACCATGGCCCAGTCTTGCGGCAGCCGTTGTGCGTAGCTGTGGGGCCTAGCCGCGAGGCCAATCCCGACAGGGGTGGGAACACCTATGAACACGACGGTCCGGTTGACGGTGAACGGGGTGGAGCGCGAGGCGGAGACACCCGTTCAGCGCACCTTGGTGGACTTTCTGCGATATGATCTGGGGCTTACCGGCACCAAGGAGGCGTGCAGCGTTGGCGTATGCGGGGCATGCACCATCCTGATAGACGGCAAGATGATGGCCTCGTGCATCATGCTGGCAGTGGCAGCCCAGGGAGCCAACATCACGACCATCGAGGGCCTGGCCGAAGATGACCGGCTTCACCCGGTGCAGCAGGCTTTTATCGACTATGGCGGCTTCCAGTGTGGAATCTGCACACCTGGGCAGATAATGGCTGCGAAGGCGTTGCTGGACGAGAACACTTCTCCCAGTCAGCAGGAAATCAAGGACTGGATGATGGGGAACCTCTGCCGGTGCACCGGCTATTACAAGATTCTGGAATCGGTGGGCAAGGCTGCCGAGGCCATGCAGGCGGAACGCCCATGATGGAGTTCGAGTACCACCAACCAGCTTCCTTGGAGGACGCCCTGTCCCTCGTGGACCGTCACGGCGACGATGCCCGCTTGATATCTGGTGGGACCGCACTGATCCAGTTCATGAAGCAAAGGCTGGCCCAGCCAGCCCACTTGGTAAGTCTGGCTGGAATTCCGGGGCTTGATTACATACGGGAAGAGGACGGGGAGTTACGCATCGGTGCCCTCACCACCATACGGTCAGTTGAGACGTCGGCTTTGGTGCAGGAACGCGCTCCACTGGTAGCGGAGACCTTAGGGCGGGTGGCTACGGTGCGCATTCGCAACATGGCGACCATCGGCGGCGGGCTCGCCCATGCCGATCCCAACCAAGACCCTCCACCAACCCTCATCGCCTTGGGGTCCTCTGTGGTCTTGCGATCATCTGCCGGAGATCGCAGCGTGCCCCTCTCCGATTTCTTCGTGGACTACTATGAGACTACTTTGCAGGCGGGTGAAGTGGTCACTGAGTTGCGTATTCCTATCCCGCCTCCCAATGCGCGGGGTGCCTTCATCAAGTTCCTTCCGCGGACCGCTGATGACTATGCCACGGTTTCCGTGGCCGCCGTGCTGGAAATGGGCGAGGGTGGCTTGTGCCAAGCAGCCCATATTGTGCTGGGCTCTGCGGGCACCACGCCCGTCGTGGCCACCTCCACCCAGGATGCGCTGAACGGCAACATCCTGATGGACGGACTGGTGGCCAACGCCGCCGAGGGTGTGGCCGGTCAAGTGTCCCCCTTGGACGACTTTCGTGGCTCGGCTGAGTACAAGCGGGACATGGCAGTGGTGTTCACCCGGCGCGCTGTGGAGCAGGCATGGCGGGGAGGCCGATAGGCCATTGAATTTCGAACATACAAGCTCGGTCCCCGTGCCTAGGCCTCAACTCTGGGACCTGCTGCTGGATGTGGAGCGGGTGGCCAAGTGCTTCCCAGGAGCGCAGGAAGTAGTGCCCAATGAGGACGGCTCCTATAGCGGTTCACTGAAGGTCCGTGTCGGCCCTGTCAGCTTGGGCATGAGCGGTAACTTGGTCATCCTGGAAGCTGACAGGGAAGCGTGGCAGGCCCTGCTGCAAGTCGAGGGCTCAGACCGGCGCGTGGGCGGGTCGGTGCGTGGCCGTCTCACGATGCGTTTGAATGACCTCTCCTCAGAAGAGACCGAACTCGCCCTATCCTCCGACCTCACCTTCATGGGCAAGCTGGGAGAAATGGGACAGCCTCTCATCCGCAAGAAGGCCGAGACCACCATGGAGGAGTTCGCGCGGAATCTGGTGGCGGAGGCAGGCCGGGGTTAACCGCCCCTAGCGGGGGTCGAACTCAGCCCGTGGATGTCCGGGAGATTCGGTTACCCCAACTTCTCCAGTGTTCTCGCTCACGAACCGCGGCTGCCGTTCCTCATCTGCTGCTAGAGCCGTTTCCATGGCATGGATGGCAACCTCTATCTGCTGGTCGTCTGGCTGCCGTGTTGTCAGGCGCTGCAGGGTCAGGCCCAAAAAGGTGACGGCCTTGGTGGCCGGGTTGCCGGAGTGGGCCCCGCAGAAGCGGATTATTTCGTAGCTGAAAGCAGCAATCACCGGTATCAGCACTATCCGTGACGTTATGCGCCACTCTAGGTCAGGCCGTCCGAGGAAGGCGAATGCCAGGATGGCGACCACCATTACTGTCAGAAGGAATGCGGTGCCGCAGCGGGGATGGGCCGTGGGAAAGCGCCGTACGTTCTCCACCTCCAAAGGCAAGCCTGCCTCATGGGTGTGGACCGCCATGTGCTCGGCGCCATGGTAGGCGAACACGCGACGCACATCGGACATCATGCCGATGATGCTGATGTAGGCGACCAGTATTACGAGTCTGATGATGCCCTCAATGAAGTTGCTCAACACGTCGGAGGCGATGGCGTGATCAAAGGAGCGGACAGCAAACAGGGGCAGAACGAAGAAAAGACCGATGCCGAATAATAGCGAGATGGCCACCGTTCCTGCGAGGACCCATTTGGGCATCTCCTCGTCATCGTCCGACTGGTCGGCGGCGGCCATGACGGCGGATCGGTTCAGGCACTTGATGCCTAGGAAAAGAGTCTCGATAAGGACGACGATGCCCCTGACGAGGGGGATGCGACGCCATGCTCCGGTGAATAGGGAGTTAAGGGGTTCGCAGAGGGTATCGACCTCGCCGCTCGCCCGCCTGACGGCAAGGCTGTAGTGACGGCGGCCCCGAATCATGACGCCTTCTATAACGGCTTGGCCCCCATAGAAAAAGCGGGGCTCGGACGACAAACGGGACCCCCTTGTTGGCGCCTAACCTAGGACACTAAGGATAGCCTTGGGTAGCGGCCATCCTGCTACCCCGTGGCAGCGTTGCCACAAACCTTACTAAGCGGTTGGCCTGTCGAGGTTAAAGCGACGTCTCAGCCTCTCGATGCGGCCCTCTGTGTCCACCACCCTCTGCTCTCCAGTGTAGAAGGGGTGGCATTTGCTGCATACCTCCACCCTGAGGCTGGCCTTGGTAGCCCCAGTGGTAAAAGTGTTGCCACAGGAACAGGTAATCAAAGCAGTAGTGAAGTATTCAGGATGAATTTCCTTTTTCATCACCAGCCCCCGGTTACTCGCCCGCGCCGTCGGGAAGAACGCTGGCCATGCGCTTCCCCTTGGCTGCCCACTGGAACTTGACCTTGCCTTCAGCCAGGGCGAACAGGGTGAAATCGCGGCCCAACCCGACATTGTGTCCGGGACGGATACGAGTGCCTCGCTGGCGCACGATGATGTTCCCCGGCTTTACCTGCTGGCCGTCGAAGAGCTTGACGCCCAAGCGCTTGGAGTTACTGTCGCGACCATTGCGGGAGCTTCCGCCTGCCTTCTTGTGGGCCATTAGGGTGCTCCTTCCTCGTCAGGGCCATCATCATCAGACCCAGTGTCTTCTTCAGCTTCGACCTCTTCCAGTTCGTCGACGGCTTCTTCCTCGTCAGACTCTTCCGAGGGGGATTCTTCCAAGGAGTCCTCTTCGTCGAATTCCTCGTCGTCCAAGATGGCAACCGCCGTTTCCTGCAGGTCGTCTGCTATCTCTGCCGGTTCCTCGCCTTCCAGTAACAGCTCACGAATTGCCAAGCGTGTGTAGGCTTGGCGGTGGCCTCGCTTGCGGCGATAGCGTACCTTCCGTTTGTACTTGAAGACGATAATCTTGCGGTCGCGCGTCTGGGCTTGCACTTGCGCAACCACCCTGGCCCCTGCGACCAAGGGACGGCCCAGTTGAAGGTCACCGTCCCTGGATATGGCCAGCACCTCACCCATCTCAATCAGAGCGCCGGGGTCGACGGGCATTTTCTCCACGTCGATGACATCCCGAGGACGGACACGGTACTGCTTGCCGCCTGTACGAAAAATGGCGTAATCCATCAAAAACCTCGACCGTCGATTCTATCTGCGGCCCTATGTGGTGTCAAGCTGAGATGGGGACTGGGGCGGGAGGATTAATCGCGGGGGCTGTTCCGATTTTCGGGCGATTTGGTTGGGCCACGCAATGACGAAGCCTCCCCTGGGTTCGACCCAAGTCAGTCCGATGTCGTCGGGGAATGTGTAGTTGTTCAAGTGGGGGCCCTTGGTGGCGTTGGCTGTTACAGGACGGCTGCCAGGATGCCTCCCCCGACTCCTAGGACGGCGAGGAGGATGCTGCCGGTCTGGAGAAGCATGGCTCGGTAGAGGTCGGCGCGAAGCTTCTCGATATCGGTCTTCAGTTCGCCCCGCAACTCTACTACGTCGCTCTTGGTAGCGACATTTTCTCCCATGGACTGTCGGATAACGGTGACGATAGTCTCGGACTGGCGGTCGTCGAAACCCGCCTCTTTGAGGGCTTGGGCCATGCGTAGGGTGTCGATTACGGAAGTCATCGTGCGTTTCTCTTCATGTCAGCAATTCGAGTGTAGACCAGGTCCTCGTCTGCTACAACCCATCTCGCTGGCTCCACTGGCCTTAAACAAGAGGGAACAGCCTAGAGTTCCACGCCCGTGGCTTCTGCCACGATGTGGATGTCCTTGTCGCCGCGACCGCTGAGACAGACGACAATGATTTTGTCGCGGTCGAGTTGCGGGGCGAGTTGGGCGGCGTAGTAGACGGCGTGACTGGGCTCCAAGGCGGGTATAATGCCTTCGGTGTTACACAGGAGATCAAACCCCTCCAGTGCCTGCCGGTCGTTGACGCTGACATAGGTGGCGCGGCCCGATTCCTTGAGCCAAGCGTGTTCGGGGCCCACCCCGGGATAGTCCAGGCCAGGAGCGAGGCTCTGGGCCTCCGACACCTGACCATCGTCGTCCTGCATCAAGTAGGACATGGAGCCATGCAGAACGCCGGGACGACCGAAGCTCAGCGGGGCAGCGTGGTTTTCCCCCGCTCCCTGGCCAGTGCCTCCCGCCTCAACTCCAATAAGCTCCACGGTCTCATCCCCCAGGAAGGGGTGGAAGACCCCTATGGCGTTGCTACCACCGCCTACGCAGGCAATTACGTAGTTGGGCAAGCGGTCTTCTGCCTGCATCAGCTGGCTTCGCGCCTCGCTTCCGATGACCGACTGGAAGTCGCGCACCATGCGCGGGTAGGGATGGGGACCCACTGCGCTGCCCAGCAGGTAGTGGGTAGTTTCGACGTTGGTGACCCAGTCGCGGATAGCCTCGTTGATGGCGTCTTTGAGGGTACGGCTTCCGGACTCCACGGAACGGACCTCTGCGCCCAGCAGTCTCATGCGGTAGACGTTGAGCGACTGACGTTGGATGTCATCGGCCCCCATGTATACGATGCACTCAAGGCCCAGCAGGGCGCAGACAGTGGCGGCTGCGACGCCGTGCTGTCCGGCGCCTGTTTCAGCCACGATACGGTTCTTGCCCATGTGCTTGGCGAGAATGGCTTGGGCCACGGCGTTGTTGATCTTGTGGGCCCCGGTATGAGCTAGGTCTTCTCGCTTCAGGTATATCTTTGCACCGCCACAGCGTTCGGTGAGGTTGGATGCGAAGTAAAGGGCGGTGGGACGTCCCACGTAGGTGTGGAGGAGATGACTCAACTGCTCTTGGAAGGCATCGTCTTCCCGGGCGGAGTGGTAGGCTTGGTCCAGTTGCTCCAAGGCGGGCATGAGGGTTTCGGGGACGAAGCGGCCCCCGAAGGAGCCGAAACGTCCGTTAGGGTCGGGCAGTGATGCGGTTCCCAGTGAAGTGCTCATAGTCAGCCCATTCTATCACTCAGGGTTCTGAGGCACTCGGGATTCAGTGCCACCCAGAGGGTTCATATCGCCGCCGAGCGAGCGGCGGCGATGAAGGCCCTCACCTTGTCGGGGTCCTTGTCTCCCCCGGTCTCAACTCCTGTGGACACATCGACGCCCCAAGGCTGGGCAGCGGTTACCGCGGCGGCTACGTTCTGCGGGTCCAATCCTCCCGCCAGCAGGAAACGGTGTCCCTGATCCGAGAGTTCCCGGGCAATCTGCCAGTTGAAGGACTGCCCCGTGCCGCCCTGTAGCCCCTCGACGCGACGGTCAAGGGTTATCCAGTGGCCCTGCTGCGCGTGGCTTTCGATTTGCTCGGCGAGAAGCCCCACGGCGTGATCGACCTCCCAAGAGGGAAGGATGTGGAGCACCCTGATGGCGGGCACCTCCACTTGGGTGCAGTATTCAAGAGACTCGTGGCCGCAGAGTTGCACCATGTCCAACTCGCAGTCGCGAACGATGCGATTGACCTCTTCCAGAGGTTGGTCGGCAAACAGGCCGACGGTGGGCGGGGAAGCATCGAGGTTTCGCAGGGCGTTCATCAGCGATTGCGCTGTAGGGATGTCGCGACAGCGGCGACGCCCGGGCACGAACACCATGCCTACCAGATCGGCCCCGGCTTCTACTGCCACCAACGCGTCGGCGGGTTGCAAGAGGCCACAAATCTTGACCAGCATCGAATTGACTACCGCGGTTCGGTGGCCAGAGGGGTCTTGGCATCTATGGGTGGGCCCATGAGTTCCCGCACGGCCGCTCCAACATCATTTCGTGTCACAAGCGCCTCACCGACCAAGACGGCATGGACGCCAAGTTCGGCAATCTGCGCGATATGTTGCGGACCACTGATGCCGCTTTCGCTGATGATGACCTTGTCGGCGGGTACTTGGGGGGCCAAGCGGGCGGTGACTGCAAGGTCGGTATTGAACGTGTGAAGGTCACGGTTGTTGATGCCGATTATCTCGGCTCCCGCGGAAACGGCAATGTCCAGTTCTTCTTCGTTGTGGACTTCCACTAAGCAGTCCAGGGACAACTCGGTGGCCAGACCCCGCAGTTCTCCGAGTTGAGCAGGCTCCAGCATAGCCACGATTAGCAGAATGGCGTCGGCCCCTGTGGCCCTTGACTGATAGACTTGGTAGGGATCAAAGACAAAGTCCTTGCGTAGCACCGGGATGCCCCGGCCGAGCGCGCGCTTTACTTCGGAAAGGTGCGCCAGTTCCCCTTGGAAGTGGGAGTCCGTCAGGACTGAGATAGCCGAGGCTCCGACTTGGACGTACGTGGTGGCCAGCCCCACGGGGTTGAAGTGTTTCCGCAGCAGTCCCCGCGACGGCGACGCCTTCTTGACCTCAGCGATGAGGCTCACGCCTTCATTGGACAGAGCCTCGGCGAAGCCAGCTGGCGCTGAAGCCGCTTCGCACCACTGGCGCAGGGTGGCAAGCGGGATGTCTTTCTTCTGCTGCTCCAGTTCCAGCTTTTTTGCGGCGACGATGGTGTCCAGAATAGTCAAGGGGTTCTCCTTGATGGATAACGGGTCGGGTGACACGACATGGATTACGGGCTAGTCGGATCCCAACTCTTGGCTCAGCTTGACCAAGCCGTTCAGGGTCTTGGAGGCCTTGCCCGAGTCAATGGCTTCCTCAGCAATAGGGATGCCGGCTGGGAGGCTATCCGCTATTCCACCGACTAACAATACGGCCGCAGCATTGAGCAGCACCACTTGGCGCAGGGGCCCCTGCTCGCCAGCGAGAAGGCGTTGAAGGATGGAGGCGCTCTCCCCGGGGTCGCCGCCACCGGGTATCTGGTCGGTGGTGACATGGGGCAGGCCCGCTTCTTTCGGGTCGATGATGCCTGCTTGGACGCGCCCGTCCTTTACTTCCCAGACACGGGTGGAGGCGCCAAGGGTCAGTTCATCCATGCCGTCTTCGCCGTGGACGACCATGGCATGGGTGGCGCCCAGGATGTTCAGCACTTGGGCCATGCGCTCGCCCCAAGCGGGATCGGGCACGCCCAAGACATGGCCTCCTGCGCCTGCGGGATTGGTGAGAGGGCCCATGACGTTGAAGACAGTGCGAATGCCAAGCTCGCGCCGTACCGGGGCCGCATGGCGCATGGCGGGATGGAATGTGGGGGCGAACATGAAACCAATGCCCACCTCCTCAATGCAGCGCTTCACGCCCTCAGGGCCGAGGTCGATCTTGACTCCGGCGGCCTCGAGGATATCGGCACTGCCGCAAACGCCCGAGGCGGCGCGGCCCCCGTGTTTGGCCATCTTGACACCAGCCCCCGCACCCACGATGGCGGCTGCTGTGGAGATGTTGAAGGTGCCCTTGGCGTCCCCGCCAGTGCCAGCGGTATCCACGGTCAGCCCGTCGACCTCAACGTGCAGGGCTTTCTCTCGCATGATGGTGGCCATGCCAGCCATCTCGTCGGCGGTCTCCCCCTTTATGCGCAGGGCGGTGGCGAAAGAGCCGATCTGCGCAGGGGTGGCCTCACCATCCATAACCTCGCGCATGACTGCGCTGGCCTCGTCGAGGGCGAGGGATTTGCCAGCTACCAGTGCCTCAATGGCTTCCCTGATCATGGGCTTAGCCGGTCCAGATGAACCGTTCCGGAATGATGCGGAGAATCACGAAATCGTCGTCCGCCATCGAGTCGGCCCATTCGGCCCCTTCGTCTTCACCCAAATAGCGTACGGAGAGGCGGCGGTTCAACTGGTGGGCTGCCTCGTTATCAGTGATGATTTCGGCAAGGCCCCGGACCGTCAGGGAACGTATATTGCGGGTGGTGTCGGTGATGCACAGGGCCACTTGAGGGTTGTTCTCGATATTGCGCACCTTGACGGCCGCCGCATCAGTGGCGATTGAGAAGACGGAGCCGTCGTAGTCGTACCAGACCGGCAGTGCCTGCGGACCTCCGCTGGGGTACACGGTGGCCAGTATGGCCAGATAGTTGCGCTGCACGAAGTCCCGCAGCCTCTGTCCTCCCGAACTGGCTGGCTGCCCAGCGCCTGCCCTCACTGTCGCCAAAATAGACCTCGCAGTTTGAATACAAGCCCATGATAATCCGTCAACAAGGTTGAAAGCTAGCGGCAGCATGGCGGAAGAACGACGACGGATGTGCTCGAACTGGCTACAATCTGTTTCAGACTGATCTGTCGCTCTAGGCCCTGACCATAGGAGGCAATGATTGGGCACCCTGTATGTGGTGGCCACCCCCATCGGGAACATGGAGGATATTACCCTTCGCGCCCTGCGGGTGTTGAAGGAAGTGGAGGTGGTTGCTGCAGAGGACACCCGTTCTGCCCGCAGGCTGCTGACCCATTATGGGTTGAAGGCGCGATTGGTCAGCTTCTATGAGGCTAACAAGATGGCGCGGTTGCCCTCTTTGTTGGACGTATTGCAGCAGGGTGATCTTGTCCTATTGTCGGAGGCAGGGACTCCAATCGTCTCCGACCCAGGCCGGGAGTTGGTGACGGAGGCCGCGGCCAGTGGATTCCCAGTCGTTCCTTTGCCGGGAGCCTCTGCAGTCACAGGCGCGCTCGCCGTATCCGGTTTTGACGGCAACTCGTTCCAGTTCATAGGCTTCCTGCCACGTCGGCCTGGCGAGAGGCGCAAAACTCTGGCTTCAGTCTCCGCCAGCCCGGAAACCCTTGTGATTTTCGAGGCCCCACACCGCCTGAGAGCTTCCCTAAAGGACATGCTGGCCGCTCTCGGGGACCGCCCTGTCGCTGTTTGCCGCGAGTTGACCAAGTTGTACGAAGAGGTGTTCCGGGGAACCCTCTCCGGAGCCCTCAATCATTTCGAGGAGCCCCGCGGCGAATTCACACTGGTGTTGCAGGGGGCACAGGACAAGGTAGCAAAGGGTGACCCTGAGACAGCTATGGCAGAGTTGCAGGCCCTGAAGGCCTCAGGGGCCAAAGCCAAAGAGGCGGTAGCCGCTGCCTCACAGAGGTTCGGCTTGTCCCGGCGAGAAGCCTACCGGCTCTGGCTCTCGTTGCCCGGCAATGGTGACGGAGTCCCACCAGCTTAAGTCCCCGGCTGCCAAACGTGGTAGAAGCCGCCGGATTCCCTGGGACCAGCGAACCAAGGACCTAAGAGAGGGCTGGGACTACCTTTTCCCCGAAGAGGCGGATGGACTTTTCCACCTGTTCAGTGGGAATTTCGGCGAAGCGATGCCGTCCGCAGAAGACATCGAAACCTATCTTGGCATGCTGCTCCTCAAGGCGGCGTGCCACTGTTTCCGGGCTGCCGACATGGGCTAGGCCATGCTCCAGCCAGAAATCTATGCCAGTGGCCATACCCTGGAACACGCGGACGATCTCTTGGTCCGTGGCCGTGCCCTCCGTGCCCCGGTATCCGATCCGGGTGTTCTGGACACGCTCGATGCCGTAGGAGTAGGCCTGTACGATATGAGGCGCCGCCTCGGCTATGGCCTGCTCATCGGTTTCGGCGACATGGATGGCGCGAGTGAGGAAGGTGCGTGGCATGTCCGACTTGTGTCCATGCTCTTTCCAGCACTGACGCCAGTAATCGAATTTCTCTGCGATCACGGAATCAATGTCGATATTCTGGGACACGTCGTAGTTGCGCTTGGCAGCGTATTCAAAGGACGTGGGGCTGTGACAGCCGAACCAGATGGGAGGACGTGGTTTCTGGTAGGGCTTGGGCACAGGAATGGCCTCATCGAACTTCCAGTATTCACCGTCGTGGGTAACCGTCTCCTGCGTCCACGCCTGTTCGATGACATCCAGTGCCTCCTCGGACATGGCCCGGCGCTGGTGAAAAGGGATGTTCCAGCGTACGAATTCGTGTTCCAGCACTCCCAGACCTGCCCCGAACTCCAGACGGCCCCGGGAAAGCTGGTCCAGGGTGGCGGCGTCTTGGGCCAAGCGAATGGGGTTGTAGAAGGGCAACTGGAAGATCATTGCCCCGAACCGGATCGTCTTCGTCTGTTGGGCCAAGGCGGACAGGTATACGGCAGGCGATGTGCACTGGCCGATGTTGTTGCCTTGGTGCTCGATGATGAAGTGGTACTTGAGGCCAACTTCCTCTGCCAGCTTCACCTCTTTCATATGCTGGTCGTAGGCATCAACCGCCTCTGGGACATTGGCAAGCACATTCCACTGGAACAGGTCGTAGGTGCCGAATTCTGCCATTGCCATGGCGTCACCTCCCGATAGCAATGATTAGACTGATAGGACTTGGCAGTTCAGCCCGGGGACTCAAAAGCCAGGGTGGCGTAGCGCATCCAGATACCGCCACGAGGCTCAGCTAGAGGGCCGTTGCCCACGAGGCAGGCGATGACGTGCTTGTCACCAGCGGACGCGCTCCCGCTTACCTCCACGCGCTGCTGGGCATTGATGCCGACGACAACGCCAGCGGTGCGATCAATCTCGCCGTTAACCCATACTTCGCCGTAGTTGTCCACGTTGGTCTCGAACCAGACGCGCATGCCCGACAGGTCGACACCCTCGATTTCCGCGGGCACTTCCACGGCGATGCGGTACCAAGCAAAAGTAAAGCCAGTGGAGATGCTGTGGCGGATATTGTCCCACGCCTCCCAACCGGAGTCGTCATAGTCCGGCAGTCGGGCCGGACTGCCGGCCAATTGGGCAGCCAGCCCCTCGTTGCCTTCCCCAGGAACCAACCCGGGGGCCATTCGCCACTCGCCTTTGACCTTGGCACGGTCTTCAGCTTTGTTGAGGTCCAGTGCAATTCTGGGCATGCAGCACCCACCTTCGTCATTATGGCGGAACTTCCTTGAGTGGCTGCATTATACACTTCGGTATAGCGGAAGAGGCTTAATCTCTCCGGAACGGAGCCATACCTTTTGTCTGGGCGGGATATCTGATTCGGTTGGCTGGGTATAGGTGTAGATGAACTGCTCCAGAGGCGTCTTGCAACGGCCGCACACCCATTTTTTCGTGCGCAAACGATTGGCGGTCTTGATGACTTGGTCGTCACATGACGGACACGCATAGTTGTGGAGAGGCGTTAGGGCTGGGTATCTGGGGGCGCATCTCTCGGGTGTTGCGTCAACGGCTCTAGCCCACTCCTTCCAGTGTTCACCATGCCCTTTTCTCAGCCCAGCCATAATGTGCGCAAACTCGTGGCGCATGGTGTCCTGCATTTCATCATAGGACAAGTAAGACGAGAGGCGAATCAAATAGGCACGAAGGCCGGTCCGCTTGGTCTGTCCGAGGGTCCGCTTGAGAGTGGGCGTGACTTCTAATTCTATTCGCCTGCGGCAGAGATGCTCTGACTTTAGTTGCTTGAGAAGAGCGGAGGCCTCTTCGAAAGTGAACGCCAGTGGCATATTGCCTTGTCTCCCTGCCATATCAGATGGGCCACGTATACCGCGGCTTAGTCAAATCTAATCAAGGCTGAGGGTGAGAGTGGGTTCAAAGTGTGCTTTTTCGGGAATGTCCTACCGATAGGCCGTTATGACGCCCCTGTGATTGCATCCATTCTCATGTAGGGCCTCAGGACCTCGGGTACTGTTACCGAACCATCGCTCTGCTGGTAGTTTTCCAGGATGGCGATGATGAGGCGCGGCAGGGCGAGGCCTGACCCATTTAAGGTGTGGGCAAAAACGGGACGGCCCCCCGACTCAGGGCGGCACCGCACGTTGGCCCGCCTTGCTTGGAAATCAACGCAGTTGGAGCAGGAGCTGACCTCGAGCCATTCCTGGCAGCCTGCGGCCCAGAGTTCTATGTCGTAGGACTTGGCGGAGGCGAAGCCGAGTTCGCCCGTGCATAGCTGTAGGACGCGGTAGTGCAGACCGAGTTGCTGGCAGAGACCCTCAGCATCCTGTCGCAATAGTTCCAGTTCATCATTGGAGCGCTCGGGGGCGACGAACTTGTACATTTCCACCTTGTCGAACTGATGGACCCGCTTGATGCCCCGGGTGTCTCGGCCTGCTGCAGCCTTCTCCCGCCGGAAGCAGGGCGTATAGGCAGTGTAGTAGAGGGGCAGGGACTCGAATGGCAGGACCTCGTCGGCATGAAGGCTGGTGAGGGGGACTTCTGCAGTTGGTACCAGCCAGAGGTCGTCTTCTTCGTCGCGGTACAGGTTGTCGCCAAACTTGGGCAGATTGCCCGAGGCCAGCATGGTGGACTGTTTCACCAGTGCAGGCAGGTGCATTTCTTGATAGCCGCGCTCGGTATGGACATCCAGCATCCAGTTGATGAGGGCGCGCTCTAAGCGGGCCCCGGGTCCGCTGAGGGTGAAGAAGCGCGAACCCGACAGCTTGACTCCCCGCTGGAAGTCGATGATTCCGAGTTTCTCGCCGATGTCCCAGTGGGCCAGAGGCTCGAAATCAAAGCTGGGAGGCTCGCTCCAAGTGCTGATAACAATGTTGTCGTCCTCACCGGCTCCTAGAGGGACTTCAGGCAATGCCAGATTCGGAAGAGAAAGTAGCTGTTCGTCCAGGGACGCTTCGATGTCTTTGACCTGTTGTTCCAATTCATGGATGCGGTCGCCGACTTGTCGCATCTCTTCGATGAGTTCGGGCGGTCTTTCGGAGGAGTGACCCAACTCGCGACTGACCGAATTACGGCGTCCGCGCAATTCGTCTCCTTCGTGAATCAATTGCCGTCTCTGTTCATCCAAGGCCAGCAGGTCGTCAATGGGAGCCTCTTCGCCCCGGCGAGACAGGGCATCGCGCACCATGTCCGGCTGCTGTCGTATGAGTTCGATAGATAGCATCTGGCGTTACCTCAAGAGGCTGCGAATGGCCCTATTCCCTAGTCCGCATCTGTGGGAAGAGCAGTACGTCGCGGATGGTCTGCTGGCCCGTCAGAATCATGACGAGGCGGTCGATACCCATCCCCAGCCCCCCTGTAGGGGGCATGCCATGATCCATGCTGAGGAGGAAATCGTGATCGGTCCGGTCGACCTCTTCGTCGCGGTATTCCAGCCTCTGCCTCTCTTGCTCTTCGAACCGTGCTCTTTGTATGTCGGGGTCGTTGAGTTCTGAATAGGAGTTCGCTACTTCCATCCCGCAGATGAAGCCCTCGAAACGTTCCACGTAGCCCGGCATATCGGGTTTGCCCTTGGCTAGGGGCGACATTTCCTCGGGATAGTCCAGCAGGAAGGTCGGTTGGATTAGATGGGGTTCCACAAAGGTGGACAGGGCCTTATCAATCAGCCTGCCTCTGCTCTCGCTGCCCTCGCTGTGAACTCCAAGCTGTCGCAAGCGGGCTGCCATGCTCTCGCCTGTGGCATGCTCTTCAATATCGATACCACTGCGTGCTGCCAGTTCTTCCCGCAAGGAGAGTCGCCGCCAAGGGGGGGCCAAGCTGATTTCGTGCTCGCCAACGGTTATGGAGGTGGTCCCCAATACGTCCATGGCCACTTGGGCCATCATCTCCTCCACCATGCTCATGACATGGTTGTAGTCGGCATATGCCTCGTAACTCTCTAGGAGCGTGAATTCGGGATTGTGGTCTTGGTCGACGCCTTCGTTGCGGAAGACCCGTCCCAGCTCATAGACCTTGTCGAACCCGCCCACAATGAGACGCTTCAGGTATAGCTCGGTGGCGATGCGCAGGTAGAGTTCCTGGTCAAGGGCGTTGTGATGTGTGATGAAGGGGCGGGCCATCGCACCCGCTGCCACCGGCACCAGCACCGGGGTGTCCACCTCCACAAAGCCTCGCCCGTCGAGGAAGCGACGAATGCCCGATATGATGCGGCTGCGCAGCAGAAAGACGTCCATTACCTCGGGGTCGGAGATGAGGTCGAGATAACGCTGCCGATAACGTTGCTCCACATCGCGCAACCCATGATATTTCTCGGGTAATGGCCTGAGGGACTTGCTCAAGGGGACAAACTCTGAAACTTCTACCGTGATTTCACCCGTGTTGGTGCGAAACAGCGGGCCGCGCACACCCAGAAAGTCTCCCAAGTCCAAGGCCCGGCTGACCTGGAAGGCGTCACCCAACAGGTCACGGCGCAGATGCGCCTGCACCTTCCCTGTGCCGTCACGGAGGTCCAAAAAGGCAGCCCTGCCCATGGAGCGCAAGGAAACGATCCGACCTGCCACGGAGACGGGTCCGGTGCGGCCGTCATCGGTGAGGGTTCCTTCCTGTTCGAGGAAGTATGACACGGCCTCGGCAGCAGAGTGGGTACGATTATAACGGGGTGGGTAGGGGTCGATTCCCATCTCCCTGAGACGTTCAAGTTTTTCCCGCCGCGCTTGGAGGAGGGAGTCTCCTCTAACCATTGGAGACCCTTGGCCCATGGGAAGTTCCTGCGGTCCTCAGGATATGCTTACTACTTTCAACTGGATCTGGCCTGCTGGCACTGACACATCCGCAACATCGCCGGGACGCTTTCCCAGCAGTGCTTTCCCTATAGGCGATACGTTTGAGATGGAACCTTGTGAAGGGTCGGCCTCGGCACTGCCGATGATCTTGTACTGCCTCTTGCGCCCTTTTTCGTCTTCCACTTCAACAGTGGAGCCGATGCGTACCACATCGGACGCGGTGTCCTCATCAATGATGCGGGCGTTTGTGATGAGGGTTTCTAGAGTGAGGATGCGTCCTTCGATATACGCTTGGTCGTTCTTCGCCTCTTCATACTCGGCATTGTCCACGGTGCCGCCCATCTCCTTGGCCCGCTGGATGCGTTCTGCCACATCGTGGCGTCGCACACTGAAGAGGTGGTCACGCTCCTCCTTCAGTCGTTCCAAGCCCTCTTTTGTGAGGTACGTGGGCTGGGCCATCATCCCCCCAACCTAACAAGAAAAAGACCGAGTCCTCGCCGAATTATGCGAGGCCGGTCACGACAGCCATGATACTCCAATCTATTTCTTTTTGTAAAGCAGATTCCTGTGCGCTAAGCGATGCTTTTGGGCCCCTTAGCGGGGACAAAGGTTGACAGATACAACTCCCGTGGGTAAGGTGTCGTGTACCCACCTACTTGCTTCGAGATTCCCTTTTGCCTCGTGGGGGTGTTACATGGCGAGCGATAAGGACTGCATTACAGTCAACAACCTGTGGAAGGTCTTCGGACAAGACCCCGACAAGGTCCTCTCCGAAGAATGGCAGGACAAGTCCCGCAGTGAAGTCCAAGAAGAGACAGGGTGCGTGGTCGCCCTGAAAGATGTGAATTTCTCAGTGCCTGAAGGCGAGATTTTCGTCGTAATGGGCCTCTCTGGCAGCGGCAAGTCCACTCTCATTCGCTGCCTCATCCGCCTTATCGAACCAACTCAAGGCGAAATATACATCGACGACGAGGACGTGCTGGCCTGCAATGACGTCCAACTTACCCAGTTGAGGCGCACCAAGGTCGCCATGGTCTTCCAGCGCTTTGGCCTTTTCCCCCATCGCACCGTCATGGACAACACTGTGTGGGGCATGGAACTCCGGGGCACTTCCAGGGATGAGCGTGTCGACACCGCCCAGCGCGTGCTTGATATGGTGGGCCTGCAGGGCTGGGAGAACAACTACCCCCGCGAACTCAGCGGCGGCATGCAACAGCGGGTTGGCTTGGCCCGGGCCCTCGCCGTGGACCCGCAGATTCTCTTGCTCGATGAGCCCTTCAGCGCCCTCGACCCCCTTATTCGCCGCACCATGCAGGACGAGCTGCTCAAACTACAGTCCGAACTCCACAAAACTATGGTGTTCATCACCCATGACCTGAACGAGGCCCTCAAGATTGGCAATCGCATTGTAATTATGCGTGACGGCGAGATTGTACAGTCCGGGACCCCGGAAGAGATTGTCATGGAGCCCAGCGACGAATACGTCACGGAGTTCGTCCGCGACGTTCGCAAGGAGTCCGTCCTCAGGGCAAAGAACGTCATGAAGGACTGCCTCACCAATGGTGCTGGTGGCGAGGGTCCCTCTTGCACTACGGAGACCCTCCTCGAAGAGCTAATCCCCCTGCTTATGGAACACCAGAAGCCGATTCAAGTGCTAGACCACCAGGACGAACTGGTGGGGGAGGTGCATCGCGACGACGTGATTCTGGCTATGGCCCACTAGGCCAATTCCGTGATTCAATCTCAACTTTCTCGAATATCGGAAAGGAATTTCTAAATGCTTAAGCGCGCCCTTAGATACAACCCCTTGCTGGTCATGGGGAGCCTGATGGTCGTGGTGCTGCTCCTAGCCGCAGCTTGCGCCAGCGACAGCGACGACAGCGAGGCCCTCAGCAACCTGCAGCAGTCCATCGACGAGCTGGCCATGGCCCAGCCCGAAGGACTGACGGCCACCGAGGTCCAGAACATTGTCCAAGGCTCCATTGACGAGATGGCTATGTCCCAGCCTGAGGGGCTGACCTCCGCTCAGGTGCAGCAAATCGTCAGCGAAGCCATGATGAGCATGGACATCCCCGAGGAGGGGCTGACAGCAGAGCAGGCGCAGGCCATCGTCGGCAGCGCCATCGCAGCCATCCCCACCCCCGAAAGCCTGAGCGCTCAGGATGTGCAGGGCATCATCGCCATGGCCATGGGCGACCAGCCCGAAGGCCTGACAGCCATGCAGGTCCAGGAAATCGTCGACAACGCCCTCATGGCAGCCGAGGACCCCGATGCCCTCACCGCCATGAAGGTGCAAGAGATAGTCGCCATGGCTCTCGAAGAGGCCGCCATGGAGGAACAACGGCAGAAGGGTACTATCACCTTCGCCACCCTCAACTGGAGTTCCGCGGAGATACAAAGCGCCATCGGCCAATATATCGTGGAGCATGGATACGGGTACTCGGTGGATGACAAAGCCGGAGCCACCTTGCCCCTGTTCCAGGGCCTCCTTGGTGGCGACATTGATGTCACATTGGAGATATGGTTGCCCAACCAGAACAGCCATTGGCTGCCCGCCTTGGATGCCGGAGACGTCATTCCGGTCGGCAACAGCTTGAACGAGCAATGGCAGAGTGCCTTCGTAATACCAACCTACCTAGCTGAGAAGTATCCAGAGTTGCGGAGCATAGGTGACCTTGAGGACTTTGTGGGCCAAGGCGAGTTCCCCGAAGAGGACGGCAAGATAGTATTGTGGACCTGCCCCGGAAGCTGGGGCTGCCACGAGACGAACAACCGCCAAGTCGCCGCCTACGGTCTTGAAGATGTTGTTACGCTCAAGCCTGCTGAAGGGGGTGGGCCACTGTTCGCCTCGCTACAAGGGGCTTATGACAAGCAAGAGGCTTGGCTTGGCTATCTGTGGGCCCCCTCAGTCCCGGCCAACACGTTAGACCTCACTCGACTTGAAGAGCCGGCAGTCTGTGAGGATGACCATCCTGAAGATGCCAATTGTGCCTATGGGGTGGGACCAGTCAGGATTGCAGTGCATCCTACTATGATCCAGCGTGCGCCGGATGTTGTTGAGATGCTCAGGCAATGGTCCTTTGATAACGCACAGATAGGTGAGGTCCTGCAGTACAGGTCCCAGACCGATGCCACCGCCGAAGAGACGGCGGTCTGGTTCTTGACCAACAGAAAAGGGATTTGGACCGCGTGGGTGCCCACCGACGTAGCCGATCGTGTGCAGGCGGCCCTTGCTGCCCAAGCAAGCTAGACCGCTCCGATAGGTGACCTTGAAGGGCCGGGATGATATCCCGGCCCTTTTGTTTGGTGTCCTGCCCTCTTACGTTAGTTGCACCACGCGCCTATGTGTCGAATATCTCGCTCACCGCGCAAGTGAAACCGGGCAGAACGTCCAACCCGTCCAAGGCATCTTCATCGGAAAGAGTAAGCGCCCTGTGGTCCGCGCGGTACACGGCCACGTTCCTTGTGTCAGGGTACACTACCCATACCAGCCGCACCCCGTAGTGCAGCCACATCAGTGCTTTGTCATTGAGCCCCCAATAGCTGTTGCTGGGAGACGCGACTTCCACTACAAGGTCTGGGACTGTTTCGTAGAACCCTGTCACGCGCGTACTCAAAGGAAGCCTTTCGCTCGAAATGTAGGCGATGTCCGGCTCGCGTATCGTGTCGGGTTCACGCTCAAGGCGGACGCCGCCGTCCGACCCAAAGATCCTGCCCAGCTTCCGGGCTTTCGTGAATTGTCTCAACTCAGCCCCGAGATTCATCACAATTTCGCCGTGCTCACCACCTGATGCCATCCTCTCGCAAAGTACTCCCCTGATCAGTTCACCTCGCACTCCCTTGCCGTACAGTTCCAACAGTTCGTCTGCCGTAATGAGCTTTGGCTTCGTGGTAGCCATTTCGGGTTCCTCTCAGCTATCGAGTAGTAGCTGGCAATATGGCATCCAGTGAGGCTTTGCACCAGCTTCTCATGCTTGTGTGGCCTTCGCTTGCGCCTGTGCTATCCCTTGAGTGATGCGGTCAATGATTATGGCCAGGAACACGATTGCCGTCCCCGCCACAATAGCGTCGCCGACCTTCAGTCCACCAATAGCGGTAAGCACATCTTGTCCCAAGCCACCAGCGGACACCATGGAAGCGATCACCACCATAGCGAGAGCCATCATTATTGTCTGATTGATGCCCGCCATGATAGTCGGCAGCGCTAGGGGCAACTGTACCTTCAGCAAGAGTTGCTTCGGATTTGCACCGAAGGCCCGTGCCGCCTCCACCGTCTCTGAAGGGACTTGGCGGATTCCCAGATTGGTGAGGCGAATCGCCGGAGGTATGGCATAAACAATGGTGGCTACGACGGCTGGGGCGTTCCCCAGCCCGAAGAAGAATATGACCGGCACCAAATAGACGAAGCTCGGCATAGTTTGCATGGCGTCAAGAATGGGTCTCATAAGAGCATCCACTTTATCGCTGCGGGCTGCCATGATTCCTAAAGGTATGGCGAGAGCTACAGAGATAGCCACGGCTGTCACCATGAGAGCAACTGTCTCCATGGAGCTCGGCCACAGGCCACAAAGCCCAATCAACACAAGGGCGAAAACAGTGAACAGGCTCACTCCCAAGCCTGCCAAACGCAACGCCAGTAGGGTCATCCCAAGGATGAGGACGGGCCACGGTATCCAAAGCAGAATCTTCTTGATCCAGTGGATTGCATTCTCAATCCCATCGCTTATGGGATTGAATATGAAGGCCCCTGCTATCGTCAGCCATTTGGTAGCAGCCTGCAGCCCATCGGCAATGGGCCGGCCTAGATAAACGTCCCTGCTGAATATCGACACCGTGCCATCATCCGCCGTGAAAACGGATGTCTTGTGGGCCAGCTTTGGGAATTCCGAGCCGCTGCCGGTTGTCTGCAACAGGACAGCCCCAAGAACGACAAGCGCCGCTAGAGCAAGTAGCACGGTCGTCCAACCACTGAACTTGATTCTGGTGATGCTGGGCTTGCTGAGACGTGGAATGTCCACTTGTCCCTCCTTGGGCTTGCAGGTCTGGTTGTTTCGGTGGCGCACTCGGCTTATGGATGGGTGCCCGTACCTTGGTCTGCGGGTTTCCTCCCTCGAATCCCGCAGGGTGACGAGGCGGATATGCGCCTTGGCTCTGCTGCCTGCCTGCTGGGCGGACAGTGGCGGCCATTGTCGTATGCAATGGTGCTATAGGGCAAGAGAAGGGGGTGCATGGGAGGACAGGGAATGGTCTAGGAGACAGGACGCTTGGAAAGGTCAAGAGGAGCGGAGCCTCGGCCTTGGGACAACTCGAAGCCGGGACGGGACGGCTCCAAGTAGGTGATGGCGTCATAGAAGTCGTCGAGGGAGATGAATATGCCATTCTGCTCGGCCCACTGGCGCATGCGCTGGTTGCAGGAGTGGCCCCAGGAGAGTATCTCTACCCGCCAGTCTCGGTTGTGCATCCGCTCTAGAGTACGATGGAAGCCGGTGCCTTCCATGTAGCCCGCTCCGTCGCCAGTCAGGAGCACAACGATGCCTGGGTCGCCGTTGTTATCCAGCGCGTCTTCCAGCATTCGCAATTGGAGGATGCGGTCAGGCATCTCCTGCTCTCCCCTTGTGGAGTCGCCACGGTCGATAAGGTTGACATCTACGCCCATGTTTTCAAGCCGGTTCCATAGCTGACGCATCTCGGGAGGGACAGAGCCTGCGGCTACAGCTTGTCTGAGAGGACGCCCGGCTTGAGCCAAGCGCAGCATGTTGTCAAAGTTGATTCGCACTAGGTAGCGGGCGTTCGGGCCTTCTTCACGTTCCTCGGCCAAGCGTTGGGCCTCGTGGAAGATGTTTGAATTGTCCCAGTAGATGAAAACTTCGTCCATGATTCTATTCTAGCACCTGCGCGGCTTGGGGTCACAGTTCGACGGTGGATAGCTCGTCGGCGAAGATGAGTTTCCCGTCGTAGATGGACTTGATGTCCCCGATGCCCTTTTCCATGGGACCGTGGGCGGACAAATGGGGGCCGATGTGGACTACGGCTAGGCGCTTTACGTTGGCTTCTTGGGCCATACGGGCTGCGCCCGTGGTGCCGCACTGGCCTTCGGCCTCGCCATTCTGGTCCATGACCTCCTGGTCGTCCCAGCACATGCAGAGCATCAGGTCGGCATCGCGGGCAAGGTCGATTACTGATTGGCAGGGCTGGGTGTCGCCCGTGAAGACGATGCTGCCCTGGGAGGTGTCCAGCCGGTAGGCGAGGGAGTCGAGCCAGGGTTGGACGTGCTCGGCAGGGGCGGCCGTCATCTGCCAGTCGGACCCGGAGGCGACATGGCCGGGGCCGATGTCACGCGCTAGGACATCCGGGGGTTTGCGGGGCAGCGTGCCGCCGCGGTTGACGTAGACGCGCTGGCTGAGAGGGTGGTTCACCCGCGCTTTCCAGTCGTGGGAGAAGGCCCCGTCCTCCCCCAGTATGCGTTCGGTGACCGTTTCCGTCAGGGTGGGGCCGAAGACCTGCAGGCGGTTCTCCCTGCCGATGCTCTGGTCCCAGCGACACAGCAGGAAGCAGGGGTAGTCGATGTCGTGGTCGAAATGGTGGTGGGTGAAGAAGAGATGGTCGATATTGGTGGGCCATAGCCCGGCCTTCACCAGCTTGTGGGTGGCCGCAGGCCCGCAGTCCACCATCAGGTACTGCCCGTCCAGTTCGACCACATAGGACGAGCCGAAGCGGGTGGGAGTTGGAGTGGGGGTGCCTGCTCCCAGAATATGCACTGTGGCCATGTATCAGCCTCCTTGGTTGCTATGAGCTGGGATGGGCCAAACTGGAGCCACCTTCATTCCGTGCCCTCCTCCCGAGTCCCATCCTCTGGACACAAGGCCGGAGTTGGGGCTGAACAGGCATGACAAAAACCGCTTGCGGCCCCCGTCCTCTATAGCCCATCATTAAACCGTCGCCACCGGACTCTGGCCTTCTGCCAGCACCGGCAAACTACGGCGACCAGCCCCAAACGCCCCCGAACGCCCTGAACGGCCCCTGATCGATAGGAGAATCAATGGACATGCAAACGGCCAAGCCGCCCTTCTCCGTCCTCCTCACGCTCTCGTCCGTTATTCGCACGTTCTTCTCCTTCGTTTTCGCGCGGTCCATCGCCGTTTCCCCTCAGCCCTCCGTCATTGCAGCGTTCCCCGCAATCCCCCTTCCCATGTCGGCTCAGTTCCCCCTCCCCGCGAGGCATGTTCTCACCGCCGCCACCCAACAACCCGCCCTGCTCCCCCGCCCAAAAACACCCCATTTAGGGAGCCCTCCAAAATGTCACAGTGTGACATTTCTTCAGATACGAAAATGTCACAAATGTCACAGAAGCGTGACGTCTGTGACATTCCCAGCTACGAAAAAATGTCACACTTTTTTCGTATCTGGCCAGCTAGGAAAATGTCACAAATGTCACAACTCTCAGCTACGAAAAAAATATTTTAGCTATAAACCGTGTGACATTGTGGCATTTTGGCACCCCCAAAGAGCGGGGCTACCCCGCACCTTGAGCCAGCTCACTGGCAAGGGCGATAAGGGCCTCATCAGCACCGCGAGGCCCAATGAGCGAGAGACCCACAGGAGCCCCGTCCACCTGGGCGACTGGCAGGTTGATTTGAGGGGAGCCGGAGTTGCCAGCGATGGTGGTGAGGTGGCTGTTGCGGACCTGGAGGGCGGCGCGCTCCTGCTGGGTGCCTCCGAGGAGGGGAGCAGGGCCGACGGCTGTGGGCAGGCAGATGAAGGCATCATCCCCCAGCAACTCACCCACCCGCGTCCGGATCTGAGTCCTCACCTCTTGGGCCTGTTCCACGTCCTCATCGGTGAAGGACCGCCCCATGGTATACCGCTCGGCCACGTTGAAGGCGAACCGCGGATTCACCAAGTCAATCCATTCATCCACCGACGCCCAAGCCTCGCGCCCCTGCAACACCAGTTGCCGCCGTGCCCAGTCAGCGAGGCTGGTATGAGCGATGCGCTCGTTCTGGACATTTCCGATGAGGGCAGTGACGGCAGCCACATGGGGCTGGAGGGCCTCCACCGTAGCAGGATCGGCCAGCTCAAAAGCATCCTGGGCAAGTATGAGACGCTGGGCACGCATTTCAGTGCGTCGGGAATGGGCAAGCAGCACATCGCCGACACGGGCGAAAAGCTCAATATCGCAGGCGAACCAGCCGATGGTGTCATAGCTGGGGGCTTGAATCAGGATGCCATCAAGGGGGATGCGCCCGTGGGTGGGCCGAAGGCCATAGAGGCCGCAAAAGGAGGAGGGGATGCGCACCGAGCCGCCGGTGTCGGAGCCGAGGGCGAAATCCACGAGGCGTCCAGAGACGGCCGAAGCGGAGCCGCTGGAGGAGCCGCCGGGCACGCGGTCGGGGGCACTGGCATTGACGGGCGTTCCATAGTGGACGTTCTCGCCAAAGATGCCGCGGGTGAGTTCATCGGTGTGAGTCTTGCCCACCATGGTGGCCCCGGCATCAACCAGGGTCTGGACCACCCAAGCAGTGCGCTCAGCGGGAGGATGGGTCGCCTTCCAGTCGGGGTTGCCTCCGCCAGTGACGTGGCCTGCCACATCGAGTATGTCCTTGGCAGCGAAGGCAAGGCCAGCGAGGGGACCAGTGGGGCTGCCGGGCAGGTATGCCTCGGTGTCGTTGCAGAAGGCATTGAGGCTGTCGTTGGTGATTCGTTGGGGGGTTGTCATGGCAGTGTTCCAAGCTGCCCCATGCCGAAAAACAGGATGGGAGACATGGGACGGGTGAGGTTTGGGGTGGCGCGCTTGGCGGGACTCGAACCCACGGCCTCAGCCTCCGCAGGGCTGCGCTCTATCCAACTGAGCTACAAGCGCGTATTTTCCGGCACCCAAGGCATAGGCAGAGTCCGATGGGCGGGCCTTAGGGCAGAAGCGGTGGTGCCGAGGGCGGGATTTGAACCCGCACGCCCGTAAGGACACTACGCCCTGAACGTAGCGCGTCTGCCGTTCCGCCACCTCGGCTGGGACTGGAAACCCTGGACTCTGCATGGTGGGCGATAGAGGATTTGAACCTCTGACCTCCTCGGTGTGAACGAGGCGCTCTAACCGCTGAGCTAACCGCCCCTATGAAGCTGCCAGACGACCATTATAGGTGCGGCCCTTGAAGGGGCGCAAGTCGAACAACTTGCCGCACCATGCGGGTAAGGGCAAAATACCAGCAGGCCCGCTTTCGAATTCAGCTGGCAAGCTCAATTGAGGAGGCGCCCCATGGACATCACTAGGAAGAACTATGCTGAGATACCGGCTCCCGGCGCTCCCCACTTCCATTCGGTACGGGCGGGCAACATGCTCTTCCTATCGGGGGCCACTGCCCGGGACACCGAGGCGGAGCATGGCGACATGGCGGAGCAGACCGAGGTGATTCTGAGGCGCATGAAGCACATCGTGGAGGCCGAGGGCGGCACGATGAGCAACATTGTGAAAATCACCAGCTTCGTGACAGAGATCGACAGCGCTGCCGGGGCCAAGACTCACGAGGTGCGGGTGCGCTATTTTGGCGACAATCTGCCAGCCAGCACGAGGGTCCAGGTGGCGGGCTTGGTGGAACCTCACCTGAAGATTGAGATAGAGGCCATCTGCGTGCTGCCCGAATAGGCAGGGTCTGGACAGGCAACCCAAGGGTTGGGAAAAGACACGCCTTGGGTTATCATTATCGGCACACAAGCATTCAAGGAGATCACAGAAATGAAGGTCACGAAGTTCCTACACACTGCCATTCCCACGATGCCCTATGACGAGACCCAC
Organism: Dehalococcoidia bacterium; assembly: GCA_965204245.1. Classification (GTDB taxonomy): domain Bacteria; phylum Chloroflexota; class Dehalococcoidia; order Lucifugimonadales; family JAAXIE01; genus JAAXIE01. Next base: position 594,445 of record CBDBED010000001.1, on the reverse strand, counting down.
GACTTCTATACCCGTGTGATGGGGATGAAGATGGCGCCGAGGCCGGAGATACCCAACATGCCAGGTGCGTGGCTGGGCGCGGAAGGCGTGTCCGACGAGCCGCAAGTGCACATCATAGGCTGCGAGCCCACAGGCGAGACCCACGACCCCATCCAAGTGCACTACGCGTTGCAGGTGGAGTCCCTGGACGACGCCATGCGGGAGCTGGATGCCGAGGGCATTGAGTACCTGCTGATTGACGGGCTGGTGGGGAACCTGCGACAGGTGTTTTTGCGGGACCCGGCGGGGAACCAGTTGGAGTTGCAGGAGCCGCGGAAGTAATCGGCGCCTAAACCCCAGTATTGAAAAAAGAGAGGCCAGTCGTACTGGCCTCTCTTTTTGTATGGGAGATTTCTACGGTGGGAGGAGAGAGCGGGAAGGTGGTGGCAACGATAGGATTCGAACCTATGACCTAGCGCTTATGAAGCGCCCGCTCTGCCGCTGAGCTACGTTGCCGCCTGAGGCCAGCCGACCAGCCGCCTGACTGTGACCCCGATGTAGAATACTGTAGCTGTGGGTATGCTGGCTGTCAAACGTGGGAACCGTGGCTGAGGAGCTTTCTCGCAAGGCGGAGGAGGTGCGTGGGCGACTGCGGGAGGTGGCGGGACGGGTGCGGCCGTTTCCCACATTTTTGGGGCGGAACTGGTTGGAGGCTGTGGAGGTGGAGTTGGGTGGAAGTCCGGTGGGGGTGGACCGGGGGTGTGTGGTGGTGTGTCCAGACGGGGAGTTGTATGAGTTGGTGCTGAGGCTGCTGCCGGGGGCGGAGGTGGTGAGCGACCCGAACCCAGCGGAGGAGTTGGCGCCCTTGGCACTGACGGATGAGGAGTATGTGGTGTGGGCGGAGGCGGCCTTGGAGGTCTTGCGGGCCTACATAGAGTGAAGGGTCTACTCGAGGATGATGTCCCCGCTGTTGCCTCCTCGCTTGCTGATCAGGCGGACGGCTTCGATGCGCATGGCGCGGTCTACGGATTTGCACATGTCGTAGAGGGCTAGGGCGGCGACGGAGACGGCGGTCATGGCCTCCATTTCCACACCGGTCTTGGCTGAGGTGGCGGCGGTGGCGGTGATCTCCACACCTTGGCCCTCCGGGTCGGCTTCAAGGTCGACGGCCACGCGGTCGATGGGCATGGGGTGGCAGAGGGGGATTAGTTGGGAGGTCTGCTTGGCCCCCATGATGCCAGCCAAGCGGGCCACGGCGAACACATCACCCTTTTCCATGGAGCCTTCCCGGATGCGGGCTAGGGTTTCGGGCTGCATGGAGACGAATCCCTTGGCGACAGCCTCGCGGCGGGTGGGTTCTTTCCAACCGACATCGACCATGCTGGCACGACCCTGAGAGTCGAGGTGGGTGAGTCCTGAGGGGGCTTGCTGTTGGGTCATCTCGACCTCCGTGTGGTGGACTCGTATTCTTGGTCCGGGGGTTGGCCCTGTTTGCGGGCTTCGCCATTGGCTAATTGGTCGCAGCGCTCGTTGAGAGGGTGGCCTGCGTGACCCTTGACCCAGCGGAACTTCACTCTGTGCCCTTGGCAGAGGTCCAACAGCCTCTGCCACAGGTCGGGGTTGATGGCGCGGTCCTGCTTGGTGCGCATCCAGCCGTTTTTGCGCCATTTTTCAGCCCAGCGTTTCTCCATGGCGTTTACCACGTATTGAGAGTCGCTGTAGAGGGTCACGGAACTGGACTGCTTGAGGGCTTCAAGGCCCTCAATGGCAGCGAGGATTTCCATGCGGTTGTTGGTGGTGAGTCTGCGGCCACCGGAGAGTTCCCTACGCTGATTGCCATGGAGGAGCACGACGCCGTAGCCACCGGGGCCGGGGTTTCCGATGCAGGCGCCGTCGGTGTAGATGGTGACCTCGGGCGGGGTGCTGCTCAAGGTAGGGCCTATCCGCCGATCTGGTACATCTCGATTTTGCGGCGCGGACCTCCGGCGGCAGCGAGATGGAAGCGCTCTTCGGAATACCGGTCTGTTCGTGCGCCCCAGACGCTGGAGATGAGGTCGAGCATATCCCGGTCGGTGGCGCCGGAGCGGAGGGCCTCGCGGAGATCCTTGCCTTGACCAGCGAAGAGACAGGTGAAGAGACTGCCGTCAGTGGAGAGGCGGGCGCGGGTGCAGTCGCCGCAGAAGGGCTGGCTGACGGAGGCGATGATGCCGATTTCGCCTTGGCCATCGCAGTAGCGGTAGCGCTTGGCGACCTCTCCACGGTAGTTGGCATCGACGGGTTCCAATGGGAACTCGGCATTGATGATATCGACTATTTCGGCGGCAGTGACGACCTCGGTATGGTCCCAGCCGTTGATGTTGCCAACGTCCATGTATTCGATGTAGCGGATGATGTGGCCGGTGCCCCGGAAGCAGCGGGCAAGGTCGACGATGGTGTGGTCGTTGACGCCGCGCTGCACCACGCAGTTAATCTTGATGGGGTGGAGGCCAACTTGATCGGCGCGCTCGATGCCACGCAGGACGCGGTCGGTGCCGTAGCCTCGCCCGTTCATCTGGGCGAAGACTTCGTCGTCGAGGGAGTCCAAGCTGACGGTGATGCGGCTGAGTCCAGCGTCCTTCAGGCTCTGAGCTTGGCGGGCAAGCAGGTAGCCGTTGGTGGTGAGAGTGAGGTCATCCACCCCTTCGACTTGGGAGAGCATGCCTACGAGGCGATCAAGGTTGGCGCGAACCAGGGGTTCGCCTCCGGTGAGGCGAATCTTGTTGACGCCAAGCTGGGTGAACAGGGTTACCAGCTTGGCAATCTCCTCGAAGGCCAGCATCTGGGGCTTGGGCATGAACTGGTAGCGGTCGCCGAAGATTTCGGCGGGCATGCAGTAGGGGCAGCGGAAATTGCACCTGTCGGTGACGGACACCCGGAGGTCCCGCATGGGGCGGTGCATCTTGTCGAGTATGGTAGTCATGATAATGGCGGCTCAGGCACGGGGCCAATCTATAAGCAGTGCGGCTGCCTTGCGGGCGGCTTGACCTCGATGGCTCAGTGAGTTTTTTTCGTCCATGGGCAACTGGGCCGTGGTCAGTCCTTTATGCGGTAGAAGAAATATCGGGTCGTAGCCGAAGCCGTTGTCGCCCATTGCCTCGTATTGTATTACACCCTCGACTGTACCTTCCACCATTGTAGCTTCGCCTTCGGGCGGAGCGATGGCGATTACGCAACGGAACCGGGCACTACGCAGGTTCCAAGGGACGCCGCGCATGTTGTGGAGCAGGAGGGCGACGCGGCCTTCGTCGGTGAGGCCCTCGCCACCATAGCGGGCCGAGTAGACACCCGGGTCGCCATTTAGGGCGTCGACCTCCAAGCCGGAGTCGTCGGCTAGGGTGAGCAGGCCCGTCAGGCGGGCGTAACTTTGGGCTTTGATGATGGCGTTTTCCTGGAAGGTCGAGCCCGTTTCCTCCACTTCGTCGGAGATGCCCACTTCCTTCAGAGAGGTGAGGGAGAAGGGTATGTCTCCCAGCAGATGGTAGAACTCTCGGACTTTGCCTTGGTTGTGGGTAGCGATGAGGAGTTGTGTTACCAATGACCTGCCTTGTCCTGTGTAGTTGCGGCGGTTGGCTCCAACAAATCGGGGCCGCGAGCAGCCCGCGGCCCCGATTATTCATAGTCGATTCTGGAGGCTAGCCGCTGGGCTGGGCGGTCTTTGCGGAGGAGGGGCTGGCACCGTTGGTTGCCTCGCGGAGCGCGAACCTGTCAACGAGGTTGGTGACGGTGGTGCGGAAGCCGCTGTACTCAAGCTCAGTGTAGGGCAGCATGGCGGCGCCGGACCAGCCTTGGTCGCGCATGGCGAAGGCCTTTTCTTGGGCCCTGCGACGGACCTCGTCCCAAGCAGGGTTGTCGAAGAAGTCGACCATGGAGTCAGAGAACTTGCCTTCTGCACTCAGGGAGAAGCCGATGCAGGAAACGATGGGCAGGCAGTACATGCCGGTGACGGGGGTGTTGATGGCAACCGGCATCAGGGGCATGACGTGGGAGCCGCGGGCGTCACCACCGACATAGTGGGCCTTGGCGAAGGGAGAGGTCAGCTCCTCGGGGGCTGGGAAGATGCCTTGGTTGCGCACGATGGCAACGGGGTCATCCTTGCCGGTGTAGGTGCCAGCGACATTGTGCAGGCGCTGGGCCGATATGGCGGCCGCGACTTGGCCGTCGAAGGTACGCGATGAGATGCTGTCGATACCGAAGCGCTCGTTATCCCGCAGCAGGGCAGTGATTTGGTAGTAGTCGTCTGGGGCGTTGAGGTCGATCATGCTGTCGCCGGAGGTGTTGTCCATATCGATGATATGGAAGGTGAAGCCCTTAATCATGTTGGGGAGCATCAGGCCGGCGCAGTACATGGGGTCGGCAAAGCCGAGGAACAGAGGGAGGTTGTAGGCGCCGGGGCCGCACTTGTCGGCAGCGAGCACCATGAAGGACTCGGCGGGACGGGTGCGGTTGGTCTTGACAGGGTCATGGTCGAATTCCACCTCGGCGACAGCGGGGCCTGCCCCACGAAGATTGCTGGATGGGGCATCGACGAGCAGGTCTTGACCAGCGCCGTAGAGCCCGTATTCGCGGGCGACATCGGTGGCGCGTATGAAGGAGTCCCAAGCGAACTGGTGTATTTCAGTGTCGTTGGGCCCCCTTGTGTGGGACATGATAATGGCAATGTCGTCGCCGGTATGGGAAACGTAGGCGTCGAGGAGGAGCCCTTGGCTGACAGCCTGCTGGGCATCGTTCTCCACAGAGGTCATCATTCTGGCGGAGGGCCTAGTATGCCCACCGATGGACCCCACGTCAGCCTTGAGGATCGAGATGGTCGTCTTCACGCCGCCTCCTTGTTGAATAGTAGACCGAGCCGGAGACACTTGGGACGAAAAAATGCTGAAGGCCCGACTGCTATCTGCTATAGAAAGGGTTTGTAATGGTTGTGGGTACGCCGTTTCTCCCCCTTGTCATACCCTTCACAACCGGCGAATCAGTCTAGCAGTGGGGATGGCGGCTGTCAATTTGTGCGTATCGCAAACACCCTCCATGAGGGCGGTTAGCAGATGCTTCGAGAGGGGCAGTGCGGATGACTTCACCTCATGTCTCGAACTATGTACCATGGCACTAGAGGCTACAATCCAGACACTCCTCATAAGGTGGAACCGGCATGACTGCTTACCTCAAGCAACTGGCCCAATTCGCTGCGGAAACCACACTTGATGACTTGGATGAGACCACATTGATCGCGGTGCAGGATGTGGTGCTAGATACGGTTGGGGCGATGTTGGCAGGGAGCCGGGAACCGGAGAACGTCAAGCTGGCTCAGTGGGCAGCCTTGGAATCCGGGGCGGGTACATCACAGCTCAGCACCTCCCGTCTCATAGGGCATCACACAGAAGCGCGTCCCATGTGGGCGGCCCTGTCGAACAGCACTGCCGGAGTCGCGTTGGAAGTGGACGAGGGCAACCGATGGGGAGGCGGGCACCCTGCGATTCATACCGTACCGGCGGCGCTCGCCACTGCCGAGGTGATGCGGGCAGACGGGAAGGCGCTGATGGAGAGCGTGCTGGTGGGGTATGAGGTACTGTCGCGAATAGGAGGCGCAACCCAAGCGCATACGCAGGTGCACTCCCACGGCACTTGGGGGGCCATCGGAACGGCAGTGGCGGTGGCTAAGTTGCGAGGATGGGATGCGGGTGCTATGGAGCGGGTCATGAATTTGGCAGCCTCGATGACTCCAGCCAACAGTTGGACACCCTGCTTCGAGGGGGCAACCATACGCAATCTGTATCCAGGCCGGGCTGCTTTGAACGGGATGCTGGCAGTGCAACTGGCCGACTGCGGTTTCAGTGGACTGGATGATGGGCCGTCGGACGTTTACGACGGGTTCTTGGGCCGGAGTTTTGACCGCGACGCGGTAGTCGAGGGGTTGGGAGGGGGGTACCGCATTGCGGAGAACTACTTCAAGTTCCATTCGTGCTGCCTCTACAACCACCCTGCGCTGGATACTGTGCTGTCCCTTTCGCGCCAGCACAGTATTGATGCGTCACAAGTCCAGTGGGTGGAAGTGACGACGATTCCCTTTGCGTCCGAGTTCATGGCCTATGACGACCCGGAGAACCAGTTAAGCGCAAAGTTCTCCATTCCCCATGCGGTGGCGGCGGCTCTGATCAGGGGACGCACTGACGTTACGTCCTTCTACCCGGAGCAGGTTGAGGAGAAGGCGATACGGCAGTTGGCCAGCCGGGTGAAGGTGGATACTGACCCCGAAATGGCGATGCGTCGACACGATTACCCGTCGGCTAGGGTGGCCATCGGTTTGAGGGATGGTCAGCGGCTGGAGGACGAGACGATCATAGTGCGTGGGGACAGGGCAAACCCGGTGACGCGCCAAGAACTAGTGGACAAGTTCCTCTTCCTGAGTGAGGGAATTGTTGGCGAGAAGGCGGCCGGTGAGGTTGTGAGAACAGCGCATTCGCTGCAGGGCGTGGCCGATGTGCGGGAGTTCACGAGGCTACTGGTGCCGGTGCGGTAGGTGACCCCCTCCGGGGGTCTCATCAGGCTCTCTTCAACACCCGGGCTCCCCCGTGTTGCCACAGCACAACTGCCAGCGTCGCAGCTTGATGCCAGTGTTCCGCGCCACTAGCCACAACCATCTATGCCTAGGCATTCCGGAGCGTGGGCGGAACAACTCTTTGAGGAATCTCCGTATCAGGGGAATCATACCGAGGTGAGTATAGCAGGGGCTATTGGACAGAGGTCATAGAAGGCTGTTTTCTGCCCCAAGGCGTATCCGAAACCTATGTTTATGGCCCACAGGCATGACATTTTGTGGTCGCGCGTTGCGAGTTGTACCGCTATAGTCCCCCGCGAACTCGTTTTGTGGGAGGAGTCGATGCTTGCCAAGTCGAAGACCTGCGCCGTAGTGGGACTCGATGGATACATCGTAGAGGTGGAGGTGGACATATCTCCGGGGCTGCCTGCCTTCACCATAGTCGGGTTGCCCGACACGGCTGTGCAGGAGTCCAGGGAGCGCGTCCGCTCCGCCATTCGCAATTCTGGATTCGAGTTCCCCATGAGGCGTATTACGGTGAACCTGGCGCCTGCCGATCTGCGCAAGGCCGGTCCTGCCTATGACCTGCCTATTGCGGTGGGCGTTCTGCTCAGCTCGGGACAGGTAACGGACGACGTGTCCAGCAGCCTGTTCTTGGGGGAGCTATCGCTGGACGGCAGCTTGCGGCGTACCAGTGCCATACTTTCCATGGTTGCTGTGGGACGAGAACAGGGCTTGAGCAAGGTGTTCGTGCCCGTGGACAACGCTTCCGAGGCGTCGCTGGTCGAGGGCATGGATGCCGTGCCAGTGCATAACCTAGCCGAGTTGGCTGGACACCTGCGGGGCGAACTGGAACTCTCATCTTTTTTTTGTGGCGAGCAGTATGTCGCCGAAAGGTCGGGTTGCTATGATGCCACTCCTGTAGCAAGCGCCGACATAGATATCGCCAATGTGCGCGGACAGGACCACGCCAAGCGGGCCTTGGAGGTGGCGGCTGCTGGGGCACACAACCTGCTCATGGTCGGGCCTCCGGGCGGAGGCAAGACGCTGCTGGCACGGGCGATGCCCACCATACTGCCCTCCATGTCCAACGAAGAGGCCATGGAGGTGACGAAGATATACAGCATCGGAGGAATGCTACCCACATCGCACCCGCTGATAGCGGACCGGCCGTTTCGCGCACCGCACTACACCATCTCGAATGCAGGGCTGGTTGGAGGGGGACGCCTGCCGAAGCCGGGTGAAATCACGCTGGCCCACAGAGGTGTGCTGTTCTTGGACGAACTGCCGGAATTTGGGCACTCGGCATTGGAGTCGCTGAGGCAACCTTTGGAAGACCGCACGGTGTCCATCAGCCGGGCGCAAGGGAGCGTGACTTTCCCGGCGAATTTTATGTTCGTTGGGGCGATGAACCCCTGTCCCTGCGGGTTTCACGGGGACCCGAAGAAGAACTGCACCTGCGCGCCTTCCACAGTGGCCAAATACCAGCGGCGCATCAGCGGGCCGCTGATGGACCGTATCGACCTGGTGGTGGAGGTACCGGCGGTGGAATACGACGACTTGGTTGCGCCAGAGGGGCATCAGGGTTCGTCGGATGTCCGCCCTCGAGTGGAGTCAGCGCGGAAGCTTCAACGGGAAAGATTCTGCGCCACACCCTTGGCGTCAAACTCGGAGATGGGCCCGAGGGAGGTCTGGGATTTCTGCCAAGTTGAGGAGGCCGCGAAGAAGCTGCTTCAGACGGCGATGAACCAACTGAATCTGTCGGCCCGGGCCTTTCACAGGGTGCTAAAGGTGGCACTGACCATCGCTGACTTGGAAGGCAGCCCGACTGTTGGCGTGCCTCATCTGGCTGAGGCCCTGCAGTACCGGCCGCGGGGAATGGCGTGAGACTTCTCATTAGCCGCGCAAGGGCCTAATCAGAACGATGGCTTGGTGACCATCAGGTATAGCGAGCAGATGGGCAATGCAGTTGCCAGCCCTCCCCAGAAGTACCATCTGTGGACGGCGGCGAGGAACTGTGGAGGGGGCGAGTCGGAGTAGTGAGATGGGTCTGAAAGCACTGCCATTCGGTGCTGGGCTGGGATCAGGATTCCAACCCATATCACTCCCGACGCGGTGAACAGACCCAGGGCCACCGATATCCATGTGAGTTGATAAATGGCGTCCCGTCCTCCCCAAGCTGCGAACACCATCGCAAGACCGTTCATGAGGATCAGCAGCACTCCAGGAATGGTAAAGAGCAGGTCGGCCCGTATGACGGCTTTGGCAGAGAAATGGATCACAGGCAGATTGCGTGTCCGCTCTGCCATGACCATCCAAGCGGCAGTCACGATGATGTTGCCGAGGAAGACGACAGCACCGGCGATGTGCAGGAACGTGTGCCATCGATAGGGGTACAAAGGGAGGGAGACGACTATTGCTGCTATGACGAGAACTCCATAGGCAAACCATTCGTTGCGGTGGATATATCGCATGCAATTCCTCTGGGTAGTGTCGGCAGTGAGAGATGGAACGAGGACCAGCGTGCCCCTATGTTAACCGGAGAGGATATCCATAGCATCGGGGTTGCCTCTCCAAACTTGACCACTCCAAGCTGCCTCAAGTACGATTGCAGGTGATTCTCCTATCTAGAGACATGAAAGGAGCGACGGATGGCGACCACCCAGCAAAGGTTTAATGTTGGCGGTGTGATGCTGGACCAGCCCTTCAAGATTCGAAGGCTCGGCCACTTCGGCTTCAACACCAGCCACATGGATGAGGCGATTCATTTCTATAAGGACCTCCTGGGTTTCAAGAGTTCCGACGTGCTGGACTTCAAGAGGATTCCGGGTATGGAAGAGACACTGGCTCATGTGGATGATGGCCGTGGCTTCTTCTTCCACCATGGGCATGACCACCACACCTTTGTGCTGTTCCCGAAGGCAGTCATGGATGCCTTCGCCCGTGGCGCCGCCGGTGGTGGCGGTGGCGGAGAGGTCACCATCAACCAGATCACTTGGCAGACGGGTGCATTGGAAGAGGTGGTACACGGGGCCCACTATTTCCGGGACAACAATATTCCCATCCAGCGAATCGGCCGCGATATGCCGGGCAGCAACTGGCACGTGTACCCGGTGGACCCGGACGGCCATGTGAACGAGCTGTACTACGGTATCGAGCAGATTGGCTGGCTTGGCCGGAGCAAGCCGCGGGACATGTACTACCGGCGCTTCAATGAGGAGCCTTCGCTGCCCCAGATGTCCGAGGAGGACGAGGTCCGCGAGGCTCTGGAGAAGGGCATCGACATCTATGCGGGTCACCACCACGAGGAGACCCTGGAGGCCAAGTACGATGTCGAAGGCATCATGTTGCCCCGTCCTTTCGCCATCACCAAGATCGGACCCGTGAACCTGTTCGTGGACAATCTGGACTCGGCCGTGACCTTCTACCGGGATCACTTGGGTTTCAAGATCACCGAGGAAGACCAGTACAACGGTCACCGCTTGGTGTTCCTGCGCAACGGCGCCGAGCATCACAGCTTGGCCTTGTTCCCCAAAGCGCTGCGGGCAGACCTAGGCTGCAGCCCCGACACCACCAGTGCTTCCTTCGGCATTGAGGTTGCGACCTACACCCAGTTGCGCAATGCCGTCAGCTTCCTGAAGGAGAACGGCGTCGAATTCCAAGAGATGCCTGCAGAATTGCATCCTGGGATCGACTACGTTGCCTATGCAAAGGACCCGGACGGTCACTTGGTGCAGTTGTACTACTACATGGAGCAGTTGGGCTGGGACGAGCAACCGCGCCCCAAGAGCATGAGGCGGGTGACCAATGGGGAGTGGCCCGATGTGCTGGAGCCAATGTCGGACACCTATGTAGACCAGGTGTACCAAGGGCCACTGGGCTAGAATCTCAAATCACGGAGACACGAAGAGGCCCCGGCATTAATGCCGGGGCCTCTTTCTTTGTCCTTTAGGTTAGCGTCCTAGTTGGGGACCCATGCGGCGCAGCGGATTTCGCTGAACTCGCGGTCTACCTTGCTCCAGGAGTCACCTGCGTTGTTGCTGAGGAACACCTGACCATAGTGACTGAAGGTGACCACACGGTCAGGGTCGGCAGCGTTCATGCCAAAGGCCCACATCGGGGTATTGGGGACGCAGGGCAGGGGCAGGGTCTCCCAGGACTCACCCAAGTCGGAGGAGCGCTGCACCGTGCCGGTCTGTCCGATAGCTGCATCGCCGTTGCCGACGAATATGACGTTGGGGTCGTCGGCCTTGAGGGCGATGTTACGGCAGTAGCGCATGGGGAAGTGCTCCTGCACACCGAGGGGACGCCAACTGCGGCCGTTGTCGGTGCCAACGAAAAGCTCTTGCGGGGTGCTCACTATCACAGTACTAGGAGAGCCGGGGCTCACCACAACCCCGTGGATGTCGGGGTCGTTGAGTTCAAGACCCATGGTACCGGGCTCCATGGCGGCGCCAGTCTTGCTCCAAGTGTAGCCGCCGTCGGTGCTCACGCGCACACCGTCGACCTCGGCACCAGCCCAGACGATCTGGGGATTTGTGGGGTCGATGGCCATGGCCAACACACGGGGCCAGCGCACATTGGCGCACTCAGGGGCGAAATCGGCCGAGGTCTTGTCCCAGTGGGCACCGCCATCGCGGGAGCGGAAGATGGCACCGGGCCGGCAACCAGCGAATACGTTGCTGGAGTTGGTGGGGTCGACGGCCACGGACCAGACTGCAAACTGATCCATGGGGGCTTCGATATGCTCGAAGCTGCGACCGCCATTGTCACTGCGATACAGGCCATCGTTTGCCCCGGCGAAGATCACGTTGTCGTTCCTGGGGTCCGAGGTGATGGAAAAGACGCTGGTCTCGTTCCAGATGCCTGGGGGGCGGGTCCAGCTATCGCCACCGTCGTCGCTAAACCATATGCCAGTTCCCACGGTACCCAACAGCACACTGAAGTCGTTGCTCATGTTCACTCTCTCCTAGTTTTATGGGTCGATCTTCAAGGGCTAGTTTGTTCTCCAGCTTGCGCTCATTATCGCCCGGCATGGCAAAGTGTCAACTAGCAGATGCTTCGGGCGACTGCTTCGCAGCTAGCGAACCAAGGGGCCGATGCGCTCCTCCAAGGTGAAATTGGGCCATGGCTCGCGGGATGCAACCACTTTGTTACGAAGAACGCCGATCTTTTCGATTTCCAGCTCAATGGTATCGCCGTCCTTGATCTCCTTGTGACCGGCAAAGGTGCCGAGGGAGATGACGTCTCCCGCTTCCATCTTGGTGTAGTCGGAGCAGTAGGCCAGCACTTCGTAGGTGTCGAAAATCATGCTGCCGGAGTTGTCCCGCCGTCGCATCTGCCCGTTGACGCGGACCTCCATGGCTAGGTTGGCTGGGTCGGGTATCTCCTTCTTGGTAACGACCCAAGGACCGATGGGGCAGTAGGTGTCGAAGTTCTTGGCGTATGAATAGGGTTGGCCCATCTGTCCCCGCTGGCGCTGCCGGTCTCGAGCAGAGACATCGTTACAGATGGTGTAGCCAAACACAAAGTCGGGGGCTTGGGAGGGTCGTATATGTCGGCAGTCACGACTTACCACAACTCCCAGTTCAATCTCCTCGTCGACCAACTGAGGGAAGGGAGGAAGAACGATTTCGCCTTCATGGGCCAGCATGTTGGAGCCGTATTTGGCAAACACGATGGGCTCTTGGAAGAAGGAGAGACCGGTCTCGTCGATGTGCTCTTGGAAATTCAAGGCTAGGGCGAGAATCTTGGGGGGGCGGATGATTGGCGGCAGCCACGTGAAACCGGACACCAAGTAGTGGCGCAGGTTCCCATTGCCGCGCAGCCGAGCGAGACACTCTTCTCCGATGGTGTCTATGTCAATGCCGGACTGGATGATGTTAAGTACGGAATCGGCCTCACGCACGCTGGGATGGGTGGCGTTAACGGCGCGGGTGAAGTTGATAATGCCTTCGTCGACGGCCGCTCCTACACTGGTCACGCCATCTTTTTCGTAGGAGAGCAGCTTCATGTTCTCTACCTCCTTCGAAGGCCGAATTCCCATTATTCCCTAAGGATGGCGGCCGGCGCGTGACTGGGATTCGAGTGGCCCTCGATGCCAAAATTGTGGGGGCTTCCATGAAATCATAAGTTGCAGTGGTGTGCTTTGCAACTTGACTGCCAGCGTGGATTCTTCAGCATCCCACAACATAAGCAAATTGCCGTGTAAGTGGATTGAGGCAATAACCTTCGCCGTCGATCTCTCCCGCTCTTGTGACGAACCGTGTAGTCAAAGCGGTGTTGCAGGGAGAGCATTTCCCTGCGGGGCGACCTCCCACTATTATTGGTAGCCGATTCACTATGGGGTATAATATGTCTTCCTTTCAACCGGAGTGTGTGAGATGAGAGATCCCGAACACTCGGAAACCCGCCAGTCCGGACGCGAGCACGACGCACATGCCGGGCACGACCATGACGCACATGCCGGACATGACCACAACCCACATGCCGGACATGACCACAACCCACATGCCGGACATGACCACAACCCACATGCCGGACATGACCACAACCCACATGCCGGACATGACCACGACCCACATGCCGGACATGACCATCATGGGCATGACCATGCACATCACGACCATGCGCATGATTTTCGGAGTGCCAGCAAGAAGAGCCTAGTCCTGGCACTCGTTCTCATCACCGGCTACATGGCAGCGGAGATCGTGGGGGGGATACTGTCGGGTAGCTTGGCATTGTTAGCCGACGCCGGACACATGGCGACGGATGCTGCGGCCATAGTCATGGCGTTGGCGGCAATCTGGATTGCGCAGAGGGGGGCCTCGGCGGAGCGCACCTTCGGCTACCAGCGCACGGAGGTAATAGCGGCCTTAGCCAATGTCTTGTTCTTATGGCTGATAGTGGCTTGGATATGCTATGAAGCTTACCATCGAGCGTTCACCTCGGAAGAGGTTGAAGTAGTCGGGCTGCCGGTGTTGCTGGTGGGTATCGGCGGGTTCATGGTGAACTTGGCAGCAGCTTGGATATTGCACCGCTCGTCGGGCGAAAGCATGAACGTGGAGGGGGCCTTCCAGCACGTGATGGCCGACCTGCTGGGGTCGGTTGCCGTCATCATCTCAGCGGCCCTGATCATGGGTTTTGGCTGGAATATCGCGGACCCGATTCTGAGCGTGGTCATTGCGATACTCATCGTGTTCAACACTCGCAAGCTGACGGGCACCATCTTCCATGTACTGATTGAAGGGGCACCAGCCCATATCGATGTGCTCAACCTGTGCAGCGACATTGAGGAGGTGGAGGGGGTAACCCTTATCCACGACGTTCATGTGTGGACCATTACCTCAGGCAGTGAGGCCTTCACCGCCCACGTATTGATTGACTCCGGCCATACAGGTAGCCGGGAAGAAATGCTGGAGAGTATATGCGCCATTGCTCGTACCCAATATGGCATAGCGCATGTCACAGTGCAGCTTGAGGAATCTGTGAGTGACTGTAACAATGAAAACCATCATGTGGACCACTTGGCTGCCATCGTAAGGGAGGCGAACAAGCCCAAGAGATTTGTGTTCATCTGAGGACCACGCCTGCCCGTTTAAGGGCCAGTGCTTGAGAGGGGAAAAGATCAAGGCCCCCGCTGATGCGGGGGCCTTGGCTTTGTTAGCGGTTGCCAGTCAGTCTTAGTGGGTGTGGGCGTGGTGCTCGTGGCCGTCGCACTCGTGCATCTGGTGCACATGCCCCGGCTCGTCAGCATGGTGGCAGTGCGTGTCGCACTCGTGGATGTCGTGCGCATGCTCGTCGGCATGGTGCTCGTGCCCGTCGCACTCGTGGATGTCGTGCACATGGCCGGGTTCGTCGCCATGATGTTCGTGTGTGTCGCACTCGTGGATATCGTGCTTGAGCATTTGGCTACCTCCCCAATAGTTTTTGAGACAGGATATGAATTATCGCCTTGCTTATGACAAAGCAATTGATACCGAAGCACCAGTTTCGGTTATCAAAGCGCGGGTTGTCAAGCGGCTTGGCTCGGAAATGTCCAGTTAGCTGGATTCCGCGAATTCCTCGAAGGCAGAGGGCATTTCCGGCTCAAGCAGCGCACCGGCATCGACCCTTAAACGCGTCTCGGATAAGGCGCGCTCCAACTCCCCAGCGGGAGGCGTGTATATGTCGCCCGTGCGCAGAAACAGCAAGCCCGTAACGGGCTGCTGGCCGGTTGCTTGGGTCAAGGCTGCAGCATAGAGCGCCAACTGGGGCAGATAGGCCTCGGCGGCGGTGGCCAGCGTCCTACCTCGCAGGTCGTCGGTCTTGAAGTCCAGCAGATGCCAGTTGCCTGAGGTCTGATATGCCAAGTCGATGGTGCCGTGGACCGGCACTCCATCCCAGTCCCACGAGAAGGGCAACTCGAAATAAGCCCGGGTGTCACTAGCCCGCAAAGTGGCTGCCAGCGGGCTAAGGTCGAGCAGGTCCAGCAGGCTCTCGACCTCTCCCATCACGCGTCTCATGGCCGTATCACTCAATGAAGCGTCCAGCCCTTCGACGAGCGATGCCAAGTCGGGACGGGCTCCGCTGGTGAACCACACCTCAATGGCCCTGTGGGCCAAGCTGCCCCGTACCAGACCCAAGCCATCGCTGTGCCGATGACCGTGTGCGTGGGCTGGCAGAGGCGCCTGCAATGCGGTGACCGGTGTGCTGGAGCGCAGGGGGATCACCCGGGGGCGGGCCACCAGCGGGGGCATGAAGTCCTCTTCGTCTTCTTCTCGCGGGATGGGCGGCATGTTTGGGGACCCCCGACGGGCGATGCCATCAAGGTCGACAGCGAGGGGCGAGCGGATTTCAACGCCGTCAGCAGGCATTCCGTCCAGCGCGTTTATGGCAGCGGACAGCCAGCTGCCCGCCTTGTCCCCTTCGTCGCCACTGACGTAAAGAAGGTCAGCAGCCCTAGTGCAGGCGACATAGAAGAGCCGCTTGTGTTCAGCGTCGTCCTCAGCGTTGTCCCGCTCTATCAGGTAGGAGTAGAAGCCCGGACGGCGGCGGGTGTCGCCCTCCTCGGGCGGAGTGAGGGTTAAGGAAACGCCCTCTGCGCTCCGCCATCTCACCGAATCCCAACTGCGTGGAGGTGCCACATGGGCTTCGGGGACGAACACGATTGGGAACTCCAAGCCCTTGGCTCCGTGAATTGTCAGCAGCTTGACTGCATCCGATTCGTCCAGCACCGCTTGGCTCTCGCGGGCTTCCAGCTCGTCTCGCCGTCGCTGCACATAGGTGACGAATTCGTCCAGCGAATGGTCGGCCAATGTGCGGGACAGTTCGACGAACTTGCGTATGTTGGCTAGTGCTTGGTCTCCGCCCTGTAGTGGGGCCCAAGCTGCCTCGAAAGCCGTTAGCTCCAAGGCACGCTCCAACAGGACATCAACGCCTGACAGGGGCACCCGACCTGCGAGGTCAGTGAGCACTTCGGCGGCCCTGGTACACAGGTCGCGCTCCTCTCCATCAACGGCATCCGGGGGATTCTTCAACAACCGCAGCAGACCGCTTCTGTTGGAACGCAGGGCCAGCAGTGTGCGGTCGTCAATCATGAACAGTGGGGAGCGCAGTGCTCCCACCAAGGCAATGTTGTCGTCGGGTTCAGCGAGCCAAGTCAGCAGGTTGGTGAGGTCCAGCACCTCTTGGCGGGTGAAAAACCCAGCCCCGGTCGGTGTCCGATATGGCACTCCGTGGCTCTCCAAAGACTGCTCGAACAGGTGTACATTGCTAAACCGTCGCAGCAGCACGGCTACATCCGCTGGAACAGCCGGCCGCACCTGCTTTAACTCGCGGTCCCACACAGGGGTCTTGTCTTTCAAAAGCTGTGCGATCTCATGGGCTATGGCGTCCGCTTCCATCCTGCGGCGGTCCTCGCCTTGGGAGTTGGTGTCATCCACCTTTGCCGTTGAGATGGGCATCAGGACCAAATGGGGGGTGCGTGGACGATCGTCTCCCCGCCCTGTCATGGCCTGCATGGGGGCCTCGAAGTCCTCTTGCGGGTCCCAGAACACGGCCTCGAATATAGTGTTCACGGTCTGGACCAAGGGGTTATGGGCACGGAAGGACTGGCTCAGGGCATGAATGGCGCCTGTTTGCTCGGTGTGACGGTGAAGGCGGGTGAAGTTACGCACGTCACCGCCACGGAAGCGGTAGATGGCCTGTTTCACATCTCCGACAAAGAAGCGCTGCGGTGCTTGCGTACCGTCACCTCCACCATAAGAAACCCGTTCAAGCAAAGCAATTTGCGCTGGGTTAGTGTCCTGCAACTCGTCCACCATCAGGTGCCGGAATCGATCTTGGTACGAGGCGGCTACTTGAGGATGTTCCCGTAGCAGGCGGCTTGCCTCGATTTCCAAGTCGAGGTAGTCCAAGGCCGCCAACTCCCGCTTGCGGGCTAGGTAACGCTGGCAGGCGTCGCGAAAGAGGGCCCGCAGGGAGTCCAGCACTTCGAGGGCGGTCTCGTCGTGCTCATTCCAGCGTGGCAAGTCGATGAGTGCTTTGGTCTGTCTACGGAACCAGTCCCAGAAATCCTTGATTCGCGGTAGATCATGCCAGTTCCTTGCGCTTCCAGCACTCAGGCTAATGTGTCTACGCGCCAACTGCATCCGTTCTAATAGTTGGGGGGGCTCACCCTCTGTCGGGTCGCCCAAGTCCGCCAAAAAGTCCGGCATCCTGTTGCAAAGGGCGTCAGTTCCGGGCCCTACATAGGCGTCTCGGAGCCACTCGATTTCCTCCGCTATCTTTGGTCGGATTTCTTCTATGGCGGGGGCCAACGCGTTTCCCAACCGCCCATGGATGTGATCGCGCCATTCGTCGATGCCCTCCCCCATCGATCGAAAGGCTTCCTCCACCTCATCGCGGCGCTGCACCATGTGGGGAAGCTGGGGGGTGATTGAACGAACGCTGAGCTCACGGAGGGCCAACGCGCGATGGTCTTCCTTTTCGGCCGCATCCTCCATGGCATCAATGCAGGCTTGGAACAACTCGAATTCCGCCTCATCCTCTGCGAGGACGCGGGCGGCGGGATCAGTGGCCGCCTCCACCGGATGTTCCCGCAGAATCATGAAGCAGAGCGAATGGATGGTGCCTATGACTGCTTCGTCTATGTCGGCGTGGTGGTGGGCCAAGTCAGGGCGTGCCAGCAGTTCACTGCGCACCCGTTCTCGCATCTCCATTGCCGCTGCATCGGTGAAGGTGACGGCGGCTATCTCGGGTATGCGATGCTCCAGTAGCAATGACAGGTAGCGCTCGACCAACACGCGCGTCTTCCCACTGCCAGCCCCTGCCGTAACCAGCATATCCTGCCCGAGACCGGATACGATGGCGGCCTGCTCCCCGGTCAGCGCCATCCCCTGTCCCGCCGCCCTTGCTGCTTCAGCCACTTGGCCGCGACTCCCAGTGCTTCCACCGGCTGAACTGGTTCACGCGGCAGACGTGCTTCATGGAGCAGTACGTAGGACAGGATGACTCCTGTGGGTTTACCCTGAAGTCTCCCGATTGCACAGCATCCCGTACATCCTGGACTACTGTCAGTACATCCTCCATCGCCTCGGAATACTTGGCCTCGGAGGAATCAAGTTCCCATTGTGGAATATCTGGCCGTACCCAAGCGTAGCGGGCTATGACCTTTTCCGAATTGGTTTCTATACGCCCTAGATGGCCGTAAAGCTGCAATTGAACGCGACGGCCCCGCAACATATCGTTCTCGCTTATGCCTCGTCCCGACTTATAGTCGACTATCACTACGAAATTATCGCCTTCATCTATCCTGTCGATTCTGCCATTAACCTTGAGCGGTGGGTCCAAGGGCAACTCAGCGCTCATATCCCGCTCCGCGCCCAATATCCGGGTCACGCCAAGCTCCTCACTCCGGCTCGCCTCGCGCTGCAAGAGCAATTCCAGTTGGCGCAGGGTATTTACGTACTCCAGCCGCCACAGGGCGGCCCGCCCGAAGCCGTGCTTCACAGGCGCCTCGTTCCAGATATTCCTTCCATTGGCATGCAGCCTCTCCATGGCTGCCCCCAGAGTACGGGTCACCAAGGGTTCCCCACTCTCAATAAGCGGACCTAGAGCGTCCTGAAGGATGTCGTGGATGACGGTGCCCTGGGTGGCAGGGTCGACCCCCTCCAGTTCTTGATCCAACTCCCTCAAACGAAGCCCATACTGCCCAAAAAACTGGAAGGCGCATGTCCGGTAGGACTCAATCCTGCTGGCGCTCCATGTGGCCGTGCCATCAGTGAGGCGGTCAACCAGTCCGGCAGTCAACCGACCTTCCCGCAGCCCCGCGTGGCTGAAGGAACGCCGGTGGGCCTCGGTCCGGGTTGCCAAATGCACCACGGGCCACGAGGTCTCGCCCTGCGGACGACGCCTGCCCCGGTTAGCCCAGTCCTGGGTACAGGCGACGGCAAGTTCACGGCGGGAGCCAGTGCTTTCCGGCAGGATCAAGCGGTGCTCCGTAATCTGTCCTGGGGTCTCCGGGGGGAAGTAGTGGGAAGGAGCAGCCGGCCTTCCCCGCTCATCTAGGCGTGTCTTCCACACGGCCATGGTACCGTCAGCCCGCGTCGATGCGGAAATCCAAAGCTCGTCCTCCGTTAAACGCGGTTCGGGAGGAAGATTCAAGCCTGCTTGATTAAGCTGCATTATCGAGGAGTTGTTCAACAAGCCTGCGGAGGTGCGTGGTGCCGGGAACTCTCCTGCTATGAGGCCGCCCACCGCCACAAAGTTGAAACGCAGACCATGCAAGGTGTGCATCGGGGCCAGCAGGACTCCTCCAGCCTCACGCAAGATCACAGTGGGAGCGTCGAGCTTGGCTTCAATTCGGGCGCGGAAGGAGGCGAATTCCTCAGGTTCTCCGCCCAAGGCCTCGTGGGTCGCTTCCAAGTCGCGCAAGTAGCTGCGGAGGGCATCCATCTCCACGTCAACGCCCGGTGTGCCACGCGAAGCGGCATGGAGGAGAGCCTGCTGCCCGAACAGTGCCTCCTCCAAGCTGCGGGCATGGTCAGCAGTGGACGCGGTTGGTCGTTCCAGCAGCTCTCGGAGGGTAGCGAGGGCAGCGGCCATACCGTTGGACGTCCGTTGCATGGCGTCCCTCAACCAGTGGGCCGTGCCCTCCTTCTCCGACTCGAGACGCAGGCCCTCAACGGCCCGGCCTAGGGCATCCTCACCTGACCAGAGATGGTTTTCCCTCGAATACTGGGCAAATCGCCCTATGTCCTCCTGGCGAAGGTTCCACCTGACCAAATCCACAAAGCCACTGGACAACACGGCCACCACGTCCCGCGCCTTCCAGCCATCCTCGGCTAGATGCAGCAGGCGTCGCAACCATACGCCCAACGGGCGCGAGTTGAGGCGTTCTCCAGCCGCGGGGTCAAGAGGCAAGTCGTATTCGGCGAATACTTGGCGTGCCAAGCGCAGATATGGCGAGGCTTGACGGAAGGCAACGGCGAAATCGGAGGGCCGCAGTGATGGCTGGTCGGTAAGCCGCTGCTTGATTTGCCTCGCGATAGCCCGCATCTGTCCCTCGCGATTAGCCGCCTCTCCAGGTATGACGTCCTGAGTCGGAGGGCCCACATCGGCCTCGAAATCCTGGCCTTCGGATTGCGCGAACAGGCGCAGCTGCGCCGGTTGGGCAGGATCTCCCCTTGCCGTGCCGTAAAGTGGTGCGTCTCGACCATCCTGCGCCAGTCGTACCATCGTGGCCTGTGGGAAGAGGCGTAGGAGCCGTTCGTAGTCATGTTGGGATCTGGCACTGGCACCGGGGTCCAGCGTGATTGCAATATCTGCATCTCGGGCAAGGGCCTGCAGCAGGGCAAGCTCTGTCCCGCGGAAAAGGTGGAACCCGTCCACCACGATGGTGCTGGCGGCGGCGTTCCCTGTCCTCAACAAGCGAGCGGCGCTCAGAGGAATCTGGGACGGGTGCACCCACCTCCTCTGTTCAAGCTCCCCGACGTAGGCTGCATATATGACAGCCAAGGCCATTAGGCTGTCCGAACCGGTCTGATTGGCAGCCTCGGACATGGCTTCCGGCACGGTCACCTCCGCAAAGAGGTCACCGATGGCCCCACGCACCATAGCGTGCAGTCCCTTGGTGCCTGCGATGGGCTTGAAATAGGACGCGGGCCCGGCTTCAACTTGGCCGCGCAATGTGCGGGTCAGCAGTTCGTCCACCAACGCTTGCGAAGGGACTGAAGCATCGGAAACGATTCCCCGGCTGAAACGGCTGATTGTTTCCACCCGTAGCCCCAAAGTAACGCCGCACCGTCCTACAAGGCGCCTTCGGAACTGGTCGCCGTGCCTCACCGTTGGCACGAGCACCAGAGCACTAGCAAAGGGGTCGTCGCCATAGACAGCGGCCAGCGTCTCCACCACTGTGGTGGTCTTACCGGAGCCTGGGCCCCCGGTGATCAGGGTGAGGTCTGGCATTGGCAAATTCTATAACACCCGAGCGATGCAGGGCAGCGGCCGAGGCGCGTCATTGGTTATTCCTCTGGCAGGCGGCCTTCTTGGCGCAACACTAGTCGAGCAAGCCGAATCTCTTCATAGGAAAAGTCCGGCCCCAAGAACTCCCATACGGGCTTGAGAAAGGCGCTGCCACAGGTACGAAAGGCATGTTCAATATCGGCCAGTTTCTCTTGGGTTGGTAACAGGTGGCCGATATCCAGTGTTTCCCCCTGGTAGCTGATACGTTCCAAATGGCCGACGACGGTGGTCTCGGCCAACCCCCGCTCTTGGGCGATTTGACTGATGGTGAAGCCTTGCGAGAGGAGTTCCTTTGTGACGTCCATCGTATTGCCCCGGCCTCTTGCGAGAGGCTCACGCTCAGGCGCGTCCCCACCGGGTTCCCACCGTACCAAGACATCATAAGTCACGGGAGGCAAGCCTTTGGCCTCGGCATAGGCCCTTACGACGTCGACGAAATCCTGCCCATACTGTTGCAGCTTGACCTCACCGACGCCCGGTATCCTAGCAAACTGGTCAAGAGTTTGCGGAACAGCCGAGGCCATGTGACGCAACGCTATGTCCCCGAAGACCACGAAGGGCGGTACATTACGTGCATCGGCCAAGCGACGGCGGAGGATGCGCAACTCTTCAAAGAGCTTCTCATCGTAGTCTCCCGCGCTTGGTGGGTCGTTTCGCCGGATGCGCCGATTACCGTCATCATCCTTTCCAGATTGCGGGCGAGACAGCATCACAGTTTTACGTTCCTGTAGAAACTCACGGCCCTCGGGTGAGACGGTCAGTGACGCATACTCCCCTTCTTTGCGCAGCAGTAATCCCTTTGCTCGTAGCTGCCCGATGAGGTCCCGTAGCTCCCCGCGCTCGAAGTCCCTCACTATGCCGTATACGCTGAGCCGGTCATGGCCGAGGTCGAGCACCCGCTTTTCCCGGCTCCCTGTGAGCACCTGAACGATGTGGACGGCCCCGAACCGCTCCCCTGTCCTGATCACCGCTGACAGTATCTTCTGGACTATCTCGGTGGCGTCAAATTCATCGGCCGCCCGCTGACAGACATCGCATCCGCCACAGTTCTGCTCCGTCCATTCTTCCCCGAAATACTCCAGCAGGGTGCGGCGGCGACAGGTCGCAGACTGGGCGTAGTCCACCATTTGGGCCAGCTTTTCTCTTGAATTGCGCTGTTCGCTGGCGCTTTCTATCTGGTTGATGAAATAGTCCTGCCTCGCCTTGTCGCCATAGCCGTAGAACAGTACGCACTCGCTGGGGAGCCCATCCCTGCCAGCCCGGCCCGTCTCTTGGTAATAGCCTTCCAGGGACTTGGGGATGCTGTTGTGCACCACCAAGCGGACATCCGGCTTGTCGATGCCCATGCCAAAGGCGATGGTGGCCACAATGATAGGCACCCGGTCCCGTACAAAGTCCTCCTGGTTCTTGCGCCGGGTCTCAGCATCAAGACCGGCGTGGTAGGGGCGTGCTTGAAAGCCCCGCTTATTCAGTCCATCGGCAATATCCTCGGTCTCACGACGGGAGAGGCAATAGATGATGGCCGACTGGCCCTTCCACTTTTGCAGCAATGACATGAGCAGGGCTAGGGAGTCGGACTTGGCATGGACTGAGTAATTGAGGTTGGCCCGGTTGAAGCTGGAGAGAAAGACTTGACCTTGATGAAGCCCAAGCTGGCTGATGATGTCCTCCCGCACCCGTTCCGTAGCGGTGGCAGTGAGGGCAATCACAGGCACTGTCGGGAAGTCCTGTCGCATCTGCAGCAGGTTGCGATAGTCGGGGCGGAACTCATGGCCCCACTCCGATATGCAATGGGCCTCGTCTATGGCGATCAGGCTCAGGTCCAGCCTTCGGAGGAAGGCGCGGAAATCGGGCAGTGCCAGTCTTTCAGGGGCTGCATATAGCAGCTTGACTTTTCCTTGGCGTAGCTCCGCCTGCACCTCCTCCATCTCCCATCGCGACTGGGCACTGTTGATTGAGCAGGCGCGTATGCCGTTGGCATTCAGGGCATCCACTTGGTCTTTCATCAATGCGATGAGGGGCGAGATCACCAATGTGACTCCGCTGAACATCAGGGCCGGCAACTGGTAGCAGAGGGACTTGCCCGCCCCTGTCGGCATCAGGACCAATCCGTCACGGCGGGCTAGGACGTTGGCGATTATCTCTTCCTGTAGACCCCTGAAGCTGTCGTACCCGAAGCGCGACTTCAGTACGTTAACGGAGGCGTCGGGAGCATTCACAGATCCGGTTAAGCCCTCCCTTAGGGTTTGGCCGCAAGGGGATGATGCGGAGCGGCGACGGGTATCTTACTCGCTTGCTGCCGTGAAGTCAGCGAGGGAATGTCAGTGTTTGATACGTCAATGCGCAGGGAGCTGAGTATAACCTTTTCGCATTTCCTTCATATCAAGCTCATTGGCACGTCAATGAGTCCCATAGTAGGATGCAACCTACTCTAGTCTATGTATGCCACGGAGGACTTTCTTTGACTGAGTGGTTGGCCCGCGTCAGTGCCAGAAGAGCTATAGCGGTTATCGCCATTTGGGGCGTCCTCGTAGTCGCTGGCGGAATACTGGCAGATGATGGCGGTTTGGGACTGAATTTTGGGTTAGTAGACATCCTCGATAACGCGACCACCACCGAGTTGACTTTGGGCGGAGGTGCTGAGTCGTCTCGTGCTGAAAGTCTGTTGGAAGATCGATTGCGTGGGCCCAAGCCCAACACGGAGATCGTGATCATCCAGTCCGGCTCGTTGACCGTTGACGATACGGAGTTTAGGGACACGGTCCAAGCCTTGGACGCCGAATTCAAATCCTTGGGGCCCGAGACCATCACCAATACTGAGCACTACTTTATCCCAGAAGCCCTTCTCGCCCTGCTTCCGCCTGAACTGCAGGCTCTGCGTGAACAGACCGTATCCGCCGACCGCAGGACAACTATCATGCGGTTGACCCTAGCGGGCGACTTCGATGAGGCCCTCGACAATATCGGACCTGTCTTGGATGTCGTACATGAAGCCGACGGGCGTAACGACTTCCGGGTCCTGATCGTTGGGGACGCCAGTATTGCTCATGAGCAGAACGAACTGGCTGAGGCCGACCTGCGGCAGGGTGAACGGATCGGCCTGCCCGTGGCCCTCATCATCCTAATCGTCCTCTTCGGGACCCTCGTGGCAGCTTTCGTTCCCATAGGCTTGTCCATAGTGTGCGTGCTGGTTGCCCTCGGAATAACTGCACTTCTCGGCCAAACCTTCGACCTGATTTTCTTCGTCACCCTCATGATTATCATGATCGGACTGGCTGTGGGCATCGATTATTCGCTGGTGATAATCTCCCGCTTCCGGGACGAACTGGACCGGGGCTTGGATGTGCCGGCTGCCATCGAGCGAGCGGGGGCAACCGCAGGCCGTACTGTCCTGTTTAGCGGCTTGACGGTGGTCATTGCCCTCTTCGGTATGCTGATTGTTCCCTTCTCTTTTTTCCAGTCCTTGGGTACAGGGGCCATATTGGTCGTCTTGGTGGCGTTGGCCGCCACGCTGACCTTCCTGCCAGCCAACCTCGCGCTGCATGGCGCGAGGATTAATCGCCTGCCGGTCCCTTATTTCGGTAGGAGGCGTCGCCCCGCCACGGATTCAACCGAGTCCGGAGAAGGATTCTGGGACCGTACAACCCGTCTGGTAATGCGATTTCCCCACATTAGCATCATCCTCGTGGGTGCCCCGATGGTCGTGGCCATTGTTTTCTATTTTCAGATAAACACAGGCCTGAACGGCGTGGATGTGTTTCCCGAAGGCGCAGAGAGCAGAGAAGCCTTCTTTCTGATGGAAGAGGAGTTCTCCTTCGGTCTGGTCAATCCGACCGAAATAGTTGTTGAAGGGAATATCAACAGCCCTCAAGTCCAGTCGGCAATCACCGAATTGCAGGGCTCCCTGGTAGGACACCGAGGCTTGGTGTTGGCTTCCCCTGAGCCGCAGGTCAATGATCCGCGTGACATTGCCCTCATCACTGTCTATGCCGAGGGAGAGCCGCGCAGCCAGGAGACCGTTGAGGTCGTTACCACTATTCGCGACGAATACATCCCCGCGGCATTTGACGGAGTCGATGCCAAGGTGTTTGTAGGCGGTGTGTCAGCCGTGGCCGCCGACGTCTTTTCTACTGTGGACACATACACGCCCATCGTGTTTGCCTTCGTATTAGGGTGCAGTTTCCTGATACTGATGCTGGTGTTCAGGTCCATTGTCATACCCATCAAGGCCGTCTTGATGAACCTGCTTTCCGTTGGTACCGCCTACGGGCTGATGGTGCTGGTGTTCCAGAAGGGAGTGGCTGCGGATTTGCTGGGGTTCCAACAGGCCGAGGTGATAGATGCATGGATACCTCTCTTCCTGTTCTCCATTCTTTTCGGGCTTTCTATGGACTACCATGTCTTCCTGCTCAGCCGCATCCGTGAACGCTACGACCAGACCGGCGACAATGCCGAAGCTGTGGCCTATGGTCTGCGGTCCACAGCGGGACTCATCACTGGGGCGGCCCTGATCATGGTGGCCGTTTTCGGGGCCTTTGCCTCGGGCAAGACCATAATCAACCAGCAAATGGGGTTCGGCTTAGCGGTTGCCGTCTTCCTCGATGCCACCTTGGTGCGCTCTGTGCTTGTGCCTGCTAGTATGGAGCTGTTAGGCAGTAGAAACTGGTACCTGCCTCCTATGCTTCGCTGGCTTCCGGACATGCGTGTGGAGCCCGTAGAAGAAAGCACAGAATAATGCTGAACAGCAACGGCGCAGCAGACGCCTTACCTCACATTCCCACCTGTTACCCGACAGGCTATGAGTCTGCCCGCGCCGTCGACCCTGAATTGGCAGGCAACTACATCGCCCACACCATGATCGGAGATCCTATCGCCGACAGGATGATGGAGGACCTCTCCACGCTCTCCCGGCAGGAACAGACCCTCCTGTTCCAAGCCGTTTTGAACGAGCACGACTGGGCAGCGCTTGATGACTACCCTCCCTCGGCACGCGAGTTCTTCGAGGATGCGGAGGCAGTCCCTGATTGGGTCGACTTCGACGCGTTTGTCCCCGGGATACGTATGTTCCACAGGAACTCGAAGCTGATCCTCGGGGCATTCGTGGGAGGTACCCTGGTAGAAGGCTTCTCCACCAACATCGCCAAGTCCTTCTTCATCTCGGGACGACTGCGCGACCAAGGCGTCAGACGACTGAGGCAAAACAACCGTCACATGATCGAGATATTCATGCCCGATGGGTTGATGCGCGATGGGGACGGATGGAAGCTGTCAGTGCGCATCCGGCTAATTCACGCACAGGTTAGAAAACTCCTCCAGACTTCGGACGACTGGGATGCCCCGGCGTGGGGCACCCCCCTTAGCTCCGCGCATCTGGGATACGCCATTACCTCTTTCTCCGCCCGGTTGCTGACCCATATGAAGAACTTGGGCGCCAAGTATGACGACGAAGAACGTAAGGGCTTCATGGCCGTCTGGCGCTACTCGGGCCATCTGATGGGTATCCCGGCCTCCATCCTGTTCCAGGAAGAAGAGGACGCCCTGCGCCTGTACCGCATCGGTACGCTGTGCGAGCCCAAGCCGGAACTGGAATCAATCTCCATGGCAAACGCGCTGATAAACTCCGCCCCACTGGTGATTGGCATCACCGAGCCCGTCGAGCGCCGCAAGCTTGCCCGATACGTCTTCGCCGTATCCCGGGCCCTGATCGGCAATCAACTGGCGGACCAACTCATGTATCCGCCCGGGTCCACCCTTGGCGTCCTTCCGATCTTCCGCCTGCAGGAACGCTACAAGAACGTCCTGGCGAGGCTGGCCCCACAGCGGGCCGAGAACTCCAACTTCACCAGGTTCACATCCCTGCTCGAAGCCTCAATGCTTGCTGAAGCTGGCATAAGCTACCGCCTTCCGGACCACGTATACTCCGAAGAGTCCAGCAGGTGGTAGGGGGAGCTAAGCGTGGGCAAATGGGCAGTCGATCTGGGCGATACCGCGTAAGCCGTAGTTCTCGTAGTCGATGCTGGGGTCAGTCCCGGTAGCGTTGGCGTTCAGAGCCGAATCTCTCCATCCAAGAATAGAAGAAAGTGGGCAGTTCTCCATCAAAGAACTTGCCCACCAGCAGTCCCGCGAGGCCAAGCACTCCCACCACTATGGCTTGCCAAGCTCCCAGCCAGACGAGGACCACGCCCATTGCCAGCCCGATGGCCAGCCCCTTTGTCTTTGCGTCCCTCATGGTCTAACCGCCTATCAGCCTACCGGTGTCGGCGCGCTCGTAACGCACCCGCGCAACATCTACCCGGACGACTTGCAGACCCGTTAGGGCCTCCACCGTATCCTTGACGCGCTGCTGCAGGTCATCCCTTATCTCCTGTATATTACTGCCCAAGTCCACTCTGGGATAACAAGTGACAACGATCCTCGCCGGGACTGAGGAACGTCTTCCCTGTACGCTCACGCGGCACCTGATGCTGGTTATGTGGCGGTTGCTCAACCCCGTGCGTTCTGCCAGATAGCGGACGCTCTCCTCCTCGATGGAGAGCCCCCCGTCGCCAGTGATGCTGATCAAAAGGCTCAGCGTCCTTTGACCTGGACCGAATTGCAAGGTCAAGAGGGCAAGCATGACCGCCGCTACCGCAATGCTGATAGCTACCGCCGTCACCCTTGGGGCACCTTGGAAGGAGGCTAAGTCCTCAAGCTGCGGTTGGAACCAGGAACCCTGCTCCCCCACCGCTTCACTGACCTCGCCTCCGGGAAGGAAGGCGGGTCCTATTGCTTGGGTCGCGACCAGCAGAGTAAATAATGCGGCGACGATCAGGAACAGGGCTAGCAGGCAAACTATGAATTTATTGAATGGGCCCATGTTGATCCCTCTTCATTTGTGCCACTAAGCGGGCACAGGGAGGCGGCCCCAAGGTTATCGGGGCCGCCTTTTGAAAGCACCGGAGCGAGCGAGCATTACTCCACCCGGTCCGAGTGCCCCTCCGGAAAGTCGATGCCCACCACGTTGATGTTGATCTCCTTGGTGATGAGGCCTGCCATCTCCAACACCCGGAGCGCCACCGTCTGGCGCACATCGATGACGATGTCGGGGATGCTGTAACCATAGTTCACTCGCAGGTCCAAATCCAGAATGGCCTCTCGTTGCCCGGCTTCAACCGCCACCCCGCGGGCCCGCGACTCACGGCCTCCAACGGTTTCCGCTATGATTCGCCGGAACGAGCGGGTCCCCAGTTGCGAGACCCCACCGACTTCCTGTGCCGCGATACCGGCGATAGCGCCGATGACATCGTCCTCAATTGTGGTCTCGCCCAAGACCTCGATTTCCTCCAACGTGGTTACCATAGGCAGATTGGACTCTTTGTCCTGTACTTGCTCTTCAACAGTCTGTCCAGCCATTATCTCCTCCTTGGCCTTTTTGCCAGTAGTCTGTTTGCCAGTGGATTTGTCAGTATTGCCGTTAGCTATCGCACGGCGTGGCGCACGGGAGCACTGGACTTTGCCGGGCCCTACTCCACCCTGCCAGGCATGCGGGCGGGGAACTCCAGCCGGGCCACATGGATATTCACTTCCTTGGCCGTCAGGCCACAATAGCCCAGCACCCGGTTGGCCACATTCTGCCTCACTGCTATGGTCGTTTTCGGTATGCTGAAGCCATACATCACCCGAAGGGTCATGTCCAGAATGGCCTCCTTCTTGCCCACCTCCGCAACCACGCCTCTGGCTGTGCGTTCAGAACTTCCAAGAGTCTCCGACAGAACTCCGCGTATGGTCCTCAGACCAACATCGGTGACGCCGGGTATCTCTTGGGCGGCTCGGCTCGCTATGGCCGCTACCACGTCTTCGTGGATGTTCGTCTCGCCGCCGACCTCGAAGGCCTCTATGTCGGTGATCTCGTGTCCGTGGGGCATCAGCTCCAGTTCAGTGATAGTGAGACGGCCCAACACTGGCGCATTTGCGTCATCTTTAGTCTGCTCCACCACACCGGCCTCCTTACCATTCAGGGTCTGCGATTCCAACATGGGATATTCCTCCTTGTCGCGGGTTTCCTCGAGGGCACCTCACCTCAGAACTTGGGCCACTTGGGGCCCCGGGCCGGAGACTCTACGCCGGTCCTTGCCCTGGACATTCTCAGGCTCTTTGCGCCTCAATTACCAGATTACCGACCACTAAGCACCCGCAACAGACCCAAACCGACTATTCGAGGGATTGCATGCGTACTATTTCTTACGGTTGTGTATAGATACCTATGGAGTAGGCCGGATTAATCCATCTGTTCTACATGGGTATCGTCTACATTTGCCTCTACCACCACCCCGTCCCTCCGATACTCTTGCAAGCACCCATCGTGGGTCGCGGGACACATCATGATGACCGCCGCAAGACTACATGTCTGAAGACACGGGTCTGCTTGCCAGTCTGGGGCCTAACTCACGTTGAAGGACGGGAGCGTGAGGTCGCGCACTATACCGGACTGCAGGGCGTAGGCGGCTGCCTGCTGGCGGTTCCGCAGCTGCAACTTGCCGAGAATGTTGCGCATGTGCACTTTCACCGTGTTCTCGGCAATCACCAATTCCTCGGCAATCTCCGCATTGGTGGAGCCTTGGGCCACCAATTGAAGAATCTCCAACTCCCTCTGCGACAGGTCGTGTCCCTGCTGTGAGTCGCCTTCTTTCCCCAAGCCCTCATCACTCCTGAAGAGGTCAGAAAGAGAGGCAACGAGAGGGGTGGACACCAGTACATGTCCGTCGCCCGCTAAACGTAGCGACAGCGCCAGTTGTTCCGGGTCCGTCTTCATCGATATGAAGGATGTCGCCCCAGCTCGCATTGAGGAGTCCAGCAGAGACCAGTCCTCTGAACCGGCAATCACTGCCACCGCGATCTCACCACCAACCTGCTTCACCTCGCGGATAGTGTCGTCCAAGTCAATGTTTGGGAACTCGGAGTCCACGAGAAGAAGGTCGGGACTGTTTGCAGTGACGCTGTCGACGATCATAGAAGCATCGGAGACCTCTGCCACCACATTGAAATCACCATACTTGGCCAGCAGCAGCGCTAAGCCATGACCGGTAGCAGCATTACGGTGGGCGATAACCACCTTCATCGCTTTGGTCTCCAAACATAAGAAGTAAGAGGCTTAACCCGATACTAATACTTTGGTATTAGTAAGTCAACGCCCAGTAACCCTTTTGTAATCGATTTCCACGGCCATAACTAGGTTATTAGCGTCACACTCAATGATCCGCCGCGGTTCCTCGTTGCGGTCTGCCAACATCCAACTGACAGACCATTTCGATTTTCCTCGCACCTGCTCTCAGGTATAGTATGTCCGCACCAACCCTACTCCGCCGTTTGGAGGCGCATCAATGCAACTGATTGAACTCACCATGCCCCTGAATCACGAGCACATGGCGGATGAGGTGTTCCCCACTGCCACGCCTTTCATCGTGGCTCCCGGTGGCCATCCTCTGAAAGGCTTCTCCCTAGGCATTGAGGCTGGCACTTGCCTGACCCTTCCCTCCCAATTCGCCGAGACTCGCAAGACACCCCGCCTCCACGAGGTCGAACTAGAGCGACTCACTCTTCGCGAGACCGCAGTCCTCGACCTCCCCAAGAATGGAGGCCCCGACGACGGAGAAATAACCGCCGCCGATGTCGATGCTGCTTGGCATGCCGCTGATGTCCGCTACGGCGATGCCCTGCTCATTCGCACCGGCTGGGGCGACAAAGACCTCCACGAGCGTCCCGGCTCCAAGTACATGGTCGGCTCCCCATACCTCTCCGAGGCCAGCGCCCAGCACATGGCCTCCCGCATGCGGGCCAACGGCAATGACCTCGTTCTCACCGACACGGCCGTCATTGCCATGCCCCAAGAGCACCTCATCCCCGAGTGGTTCCCCATCGCGCCCCGGCCTGACCCGTGGCCCTCGGACAAGGCAGCGGGCTACATTCGCTCCTACACGCCAGAGAAAGCAGCAGCCGACCTTGGCGCAGCTATCGCGCTGGCTTCAGCCGGGATCATGACCGTCAAGCGCCTCATCAACTGCGTCGCCATCCAGGAAAAACGTGTCCGCATCATCGTCGGGCCTTTGGCCCTCATCCGGGGAGTGGGCTCCACCTGCCGCGTCGTCGCCATCGAGGAGTAAGGAGGTATTCCAAATGCGTTTCGTAGACCTGTCGATGCCCATCTGGGAAGGCGCCGGCTACGGGGAAATCTTAGCCACGCCCAACTGCTCCGTCAGCTTCCACGAGTACATGTTCTATGACGTCAACGGCGTACGCATGACTCACCTGAAGATCGACGACGAATCGGGCAGCCCCTTCATGACGCCCTACCAAGGCTCACCCCACCGCCGCGGTCCCCTGCGCGAAGGCAACATCTACAAGTGGCGCCTCGACGAAGTGCCTCTGGAACGTCTCATACTACGTGACACAGTTGTGCTTGACGTCCCCGGCGAGGACCAGCACATCATCACCGCCGAGGAAATCGATGCTGCCGTGGCCCAAGCCGACTACCGCGAGGGCGACGACGTGC
The DNA here is from genome assembly GCA_965204245.1 of Dehalococcoidia bacterium. Lineage (GTDB taxonomy): Bacteria > Chloroflexota > Dehalococcoidia > Lucifugimonadales > JAAXIE01 > JAAXIE01. The sequence goes on along the minus strand of CBDBED010000001.1, from coordinate 562,865 downwards.
TGGTGCGTACAAGTTGGGCCACCACCGAGAAAGCCTTCGCACTGGGCAACGACTACTGCGTTTACTCGCCATCATGGAGCTACGAGGCTTGCCTGCGCATGGCCGAAATCATGGAGGAAAAGAAGAGCGGCGTCTTCATGACCGACGCCGCCCTCATCATGACCCCCGCCTACCAAGGCTATGCATGGTCCATCGGCCCCGAGCGCATCGTTCCCCGTCCCAAGCCATGGCCCTCGGCTGAGGCCCGCGAACGCCTCATGGACCTTCCCCCAGGCGTCTTCTCCCCTGCTCCCCCGTCGGTGGGCCTCGGCGGCTACCGCGATCTAGTTATCAAGACCATCGCCATCTGCAAATGCTTGGTCAACGCCAACCAACTCACCTCCAACCGCGTCAAGATGATCATCCTCCCCATGCTCATCAAGGAAGGCGGTGCCTCCCCCTGCCGCTTCATCGCCGTTGAGGAATAGACAAGGCCCTGCCAAGGGGGTCTCCGCCTAAGTGGAAGACCCCCTCGTCCTCATGATCGTCGCGGGCTCGGCCCTCGTCGGATTCACCGTGGCGGGAGTGGCGGGCATCGGCGGGGGCATCATCACCCTGCCCGCCCTCATCTGGGCCATCGGCGCCCGCGATGCCATCACCGCCTTGGCCTTCACTCAGATCCTGGCCGCCGTCGGCCGCATGTACTTCAACTGGTCCGACATCTCTTGGCCAGTGGTCCGCTGGTTGTGCTTGGGTGGCATTCCTGGTGTGATCGCGGGCAGTATCGTCTTCATTGCAACCCCTCCCGATATTCTTCCCCGGTTGCTCGGGGGGATCATTTTGCTGGTGGTCCTGTTCCGCCACACTCCGTGGGGCAAGGGCAGGCGTGTGGGATTGCGCTGGTTCGCTCCGGTCGGAGGGGTTACCGGGTTCCTTAACGGGATGGTAGGAGCAGTAGGGCCTCTGCTCGCCCCCTTCTATCTGGGATATGGCTTGGTCACGGGCGCCTTCATCGGCACATCGTCCTTCAACGTCATAGTCACCCAAATCCCTCGCCTAGCAGTTTATGGGGCCGACGGCCTGTTGACGTTGCGTATTCTGATCATAGGCGTGTCCATTGGACTCATCGCCTTCGTGGGGGCATACATAGGGAGCTTAATAGTACGGCGCGTGTCCGTGGGCGCCTTCCCCATCATCGTGGAAATCGTCTTGATAGCTACGGGAATATTGCTTATTGTTCGCGCCTAGCCGCGCTCATGAACCTTCGCGATCGGTCAAATCATCGCCATTCAGCTAAACCAACCTCGCACCACCAAGCCCGGCAACCCTGCTGAGTTTCCCAATCCGACAGCCGCCACCCCCCACCGGAAGACTGCCAAAGGCCCAGGTAGCCTTGGTCCCACCGTCACAACATCGCCTGATATCCCTCTCCTTCCCCCTTCTCCATGAACTCCTCTCTCCCTCACGGCTATAGCTCGCGTCCAGCTTTCCAACGGCGCATCCATACGCGTCTTGGAGAAACTCGAATATAAGCGCGAAGGACTCCTCCTCCAAGCCGTGCTAAAGCGGGGAGTCTCCCAAGATATCCTCCTCTACGCCATCCTGAAGTCACCGCGAGCGCAGCAGAGCTAGCCGCACAGCACCCTTAGGCCGCTGCAACCACCGGTTCATGCGTCTTCAAAAAACGCTTCGCGTGGGCCACCACCTCGTCGATATGCTCCTGCGTGTCCTTCCATGGATAAATGGTGACCTCCGAGTTCGGCGCAAGGCTGGCAACCTCCATAGCGACCTTGTATGGATGCGCCGGCACATCATCAGGCGCGATAAGCAGAGGCGTCTGCACCGTCCGCACAAATTCCCGCGAGACCGTGAACACGAAGTCCGCCCGGTTGGTATACATGCTCGTCAAAAAGTCATGCACCATATCCATCGTGATTTCAGGTCGGCTCTCGCAAAGGGGCGGCCCCCATCCCTTGATGTTGTTCTGGTAGAAAACGTCCGGTATCTCCGGTCTGAACCCGCTGGGCTGCATCATCGCAGCCGCCACAATCCGCTCTGGCGCCAGCCTGAACAGGTTGTGGATCATCGGCCCGCCAATGCAGAACCCCATCACCAAGAACTCCTTGATGCCCAGATGGTCCATCAGCCCAAGCTGGTCCTCCGAGTAAGCATCCCAAGGCCTGTCAATCTCCACCGGCCCGCTGGACTGGCCCCCATTGGCATTGCGCAAATCAGCAGCAATGCACCGGAAGTCGTCCTTGTACACCTTGAGCGGGTTGAAGGGCGCCAGCGTATTCAACCCCGCCACCGTGGAGTTCAGCCCTCCGCCTGGAATCACCATCAGCGGGAACCCCGACCCCGCCTCCTCATAATAGATACAAGTGTCCCCTCTCTCATAAAACGGCATGACCATCTCCCTTCATCAGCAAGTGCCATTACTGGACTCTGCCCTGAACCTAACCCCAGACAAGCCCAAGGGGTCAACATGGCCCCCAGCGCCCGTCCAGCGGGAAGCCGCCCCTCTCAATAAACGCCCGGGAAAATCCGGTACTTCACACGCATCTTATACTCTGCCCACTTCTCGGCCCCATATTTCTCGGCGCAATGCCTGTCGTCATCCCGTTGCCGGAAGGTGAACAGAGTCACGATGAACACGAAATAAGTCCACGCCCACGGGTTCCCGAAATGCCCGAACACCAGCGCAATTGACAACGAGAGGAACCCCTCGCCCATGTAATTGAAATGCCGCGCCACACCCCACAGACCACTGTACAGTATCTTGCGGTCGCCCACTTCAATGTACTTGGGTTCAATGATCCCCAGAAACTTCCGTTGCGGCCATCGCTTGAAGGTGTACTTCTGCAGGTTGGCCCCTCTCGAAATGCTCCACCCCAAGAAAAACAGCCCAGCGACACCAATCAGCCACACATATGTCAATGCGGTGCCGAAGCCCGGGTCCGGATGGGCCGCCATGCCCCACATGGGCAGGATGAACAGCCATCCATAGACCACCAGCCCACCCCACAACAGCATGAAGCCCAGCCTTTCATGGATCAGGTCATAGGTGTATAGCTGCACCCGCTCAAAGACGAAATAATCCAGCACATAGAACGTGAAGAACCCGGCATACAGGAACACCCCCGGATTGGAGTCCTCCCCGAACTCCCCATAGTGGTACGCTGCTCCCGACAACGCGTTCAACGACAGCATCGTCCCGCCGACGACATACAGGTACATCTTCACGTCGAAGCGGTTCTTGAAAAACGAGAACTCCCGCGCCCTTCCCGTCCAGAACGCCGCGATAGGGTTCTTTATCTCGCCCCGCGGCTGGCTGAACACCGCCACCATCGCAAAGACAAAGCACACCGCCGTCCCGCCGACCACCGCATATATCGACGACCTGTAGAACCAGTCCCGTGGCATCCCCGTGAGCTCCAAGGCCCACACCACCACCGCAACCGCAAACACTAGGATGCCGTTCAGCCGGTAGCTCCGGGGTTCTCCCGTCTTCTCGTCAATAACATACCCCGGCACACGCCGTCCCGGCAGAACGACCTGCACCACGAAAAACGCGGCGAAGACCGCCAGCGGCGTCAAAAACCCCGCAATCGCCTCTACCCACGAAAGCTCAAAGAGGTGCTCAATCCCAAGCCAGTCAACCACGATGGGATAACTCCTCTGCCGAGGTCTCCATCACGGGCCCCTTCTCCTTGGCCAAGGCTATTACGCCCGGTCCAACCCTATCCACGTCCAGTTGGTGGGACGGTTGCAGCGGTGACAGTCGGTGAAGGCCTCCCCCACGTCGAAGCGGTGAGTGTGTCCGCACTCGCTCTCATAGAGTCCGAGCCTGTCGCATACCTCTCCTGTTCTCGGCATGACCCCTCACATTAATTTCACGTTGGCGACCATTATATCCCTTGGGCTTCCCACGGCAGTCCCCCGCCGTCCGGCTCCAACTATCCGTGCCAGTGCCCCTCAGTCCTTCAGCAGCACATACACCGCAGCCGAAGGCGTCAAATCCACATGCGTATGCCCCTTGCCGGTGACATCCTCCATGAACCGGATATCCCCAGCCTTCAGCACTCGCTTCGATCCGTCGCTCGTCCCGATCTCCACCTCGCCCGACAGATGCACAATCAGCCTGCGCTCCGGCAGCGGGTGATAGTCCATGTTCCGCGACCCGTCAAACTCCTGCACCCGCACCTCCGCCACATTCACCAGCGCGCCCAACTCCGGGTGCTCCGCCAAGCTTAGATCCTCAATATGACTCTCTCCTTTGGAGTCCGAAAATACCCTGTATATTGCCATATGTCCTCCCTTGGCACAGCTGAATGTGGCTATCTTGGCAAACTCTGCGTGCTCCGCCTGCCGTATCCCCGGTCAGCCAAACTGTATGTCTCCCTTAGAAGCCTCCTTAGAGGTCCCATTAGCAGGCTTCGGAAGAATAGTCTAGATATTTCGACGTGGCCGATTGTTGGCTAGTAACGACGTTTTGGGGTGGGGAGGAGTTGCACTCTATACGGTGCCTCCCCACCTGCACTGCACAACATAACCCAACCTGATTTGCTCCCTACCACTTCAGCACCCTAAGAATCATAGTCTTCTACAGCCTGCTAATGGAAGGGTCTTAGTCGCGCAAGACCAGTCAGCAATCGTCTATGGCCTCGACTTGTCAGCCATCGAGCGGGCGCTGTTGCTGGAGTAGAGCACGGCGCCTAGTTAACCACGCCGCAGGCGATGCGCCCTCCGGCTCCCCCGATAGGCTGGGTGTTGTGGTCATCGCGGTTCTCGTGGATCACGATTGCGGACCCGTCGTCGTCCATCAGGAGACCTGGATCAACTAGGGTCGTGAAGAGTTCGGCCTGCACGGTGCCATCAGCGTCAGCGTAGATATTGGGCAGGTCTCCGTTGTCCGGGCCGTCGGGATTGAGCAGACCGTGCTGGCGGTTGTCCACGTTGATGTGTCCGCCTGACGCCTTAAAGTCGGGCATGCACGTCCCGATCGAGTGGATGTGGATTCCGTGCGGGCCGGGTTCGATGCCTTCCACCATGACGGTCACCAGGAATCCCCCTGAGCCTTGCTGCATGACAACAGTGCCTACGGGGTCGCCTTCCATGTTCCGCATCTCGGCGGTGTAGCGCGCATCTCCCCAACTGCTTCCGTCATTACTGCATGCCACGGCCACGAGCATTAGAGCAACTGCCACTATCAAAGCGAACCCGCGGTTCCCGATCTTCATCTGCATTACGAATACACCTTCGTTAAGCGTCGCCATCATGGGACAGCAGGGAACTCTGATGGGAACGCGTTGACGAACGTCCCTCAGTGGTGCCACGGCGTTGGTCACCCTGCACTACGTGTAACAGTTTATGGTTTTTAATCTGGTGCACGACAGCCTGACTAGAAACGCCAGACTCTTCGGCAAGATCGCCCAACTACTCCTGCCGACTGCCCAAAGCGCATTATACTCAAGCCACGACGCCGACGGCAGCATCCCCCGACCAGCCCGGTGGCGGCTAGGCCAAAGGTGAAAATTACTCACATGGTCCCGTCGCCAGCGGCCCGCTCCTCCGACAGGCCTCCTCCAATCTGGTGTTCCAAGGTGATGTGGGCAGCGGTCCCCCATACGAAAAAGCGACGGTAGTGCCCGTCAGAAGCCCAGGAGATATTCGAGGCCTACCCTCTACCAGCCCCCACACGATCCCCCGCCCCCACCTGATACCTCCCCCGCTCCTCCTCACTCGACCGCACCGGCAACGACCGCATCTGTGGGCTGAACGCCCACACCAGCAGCGCCACCACCACAATGATCACCGCACCGATCGCCACCGCCCAAGACGGGCTCAGCGCATCCGACACTGGCCCTCCAAAGGTCATGCTCAACGGCCCCAGACTCCACGTCACCCCGTACAACCCCATGATCCGCCCGCGCAACTGGTCCGGCACCAAGCTCTGTATCGCCGCGATGCCCCCAGTGATGTACAGCGAATGGGCAATTCCCACCCACACCAGAATGCCCATGGACGGCCAGTACATCTGCTGGCTTGCCATGTAGGCGAATATCACTAACCCCAAGCCATAGAATACGGCCCCCGCGATGATGGCCATCCCCAAGGGGTGCCGCGCCTTCATCATGCCGATAATCACCGTGCCGGAAATGGCCCCCACCCCCGCTGCTCCCAGCAGCCAGCTTATCCGCTCCGGGCCCACCTCGAGTATCTCCTTGGCGAACACCGGCATCAGGTGTATGTAGACCATGCCAAACATGCTGCTGCAGAAACTCAGCAGCATGATGATGGAAAAGACCGAGTGCTGGCTTACGAAGCGAAGTCCAGCCGCAATCTGGCGCGCCACCTGTCCCTGGGCCGGCGGGCGTTCTCGCAGCCGCAGCACCGCCACCACCGCGCCTAGTAAGTAGAAGCTGGCCGCCGTGCATAGCATCGATGCCGGAATGCTCACCCGCTCAATGACGATCCCCGCCAGCAGCGGCCCCAGAATGCGCACCACGTTCCATACGATGGACTCCATGGCCACCGCATTCACTATATGCTCCCGCAGCACCAGCCGCGGAAATATCGAGGACCTGCTCGGCTGGTCGAAGGCCTGTACCGAGCCGATGAGCCCCGCTACCACCAGTATGTGCCACGGTTCCACCTTGTCCATCAGCGTCATCACGGCCAATCCGGTGATGCCCGTTGCCGATATGGACTGGGCGGTCGTGACCAGCACCCTGGGTTCGAACCTGTCGGCTAACGCACCGCCGAAGACGTTGAACACAATGGCTGGCGTGGCGATGGCCAGCCCCAGAAACGTGAGGTCCAACTCCTCGCCCGTCAGGTCGAACATCAGCCAGCCCATGGTGAACTGGAGCAGCATCTGGTGCCCCGTCACGCCAATGAGCAGCGCGACCCAGTAATAGCGGTACTGGCCGTACCGCATGGAAGTGGGCAGCAGGGAATTTACCCGTGTGCCCAGCGTGGCAATCGCATTCGCCATAGGAATCCTACGCTAGCACCACCCTCCAAGCAGGTCAAATGCCGGGATCAGCGTCCCCCCAGGACCCGTTCCCTCGTCGCCATGACATCTCCCCATGCCAGTAAGACGCCCTACAAATGCCATAAGAAGAGGTCTCTGGCATGGTCGGAGCAGGTGCAGGCCACCCCACCAAGGGGTAGAATGACCCCAACGCGAATAGCGAATACACGCAGAGAGGAGCACCCATGTACCAGACAGACCAATATGAAGGCATGATTGCCGAGACCGTGGCCGTCCACGGCCACAACGGCGACGTGATCAACGCCTACCTAGCCCGCCCCCTCGGCACCGGCCCCTTCCCCGCCATGGTCGTCATTCACCACGCCCCAGGCTGGGACGAGTGGTACCGCGAGGCCACCCGCCGCTACGCCCACCACGGCTACGTAGCCATCTCCCCCAACCTCTACGCCCGTGACGGCCACGGCACCCCAGAGGACATCGGCGCAGCCGTCCGCGCTGGCGGCGGAGTCCCCGACGACCAGATGGTCGGCGACGTAACCGGTGCCATGAAATACCTCCGCTCCCAAGCCTACGTCAACGGCAAGGTCGGCCTCTTCGGCACCTGCTCCGGCGGACGCAACACCTTCCTCACCGCCTGCCGCACCACCGGCTTCGATGCAGCCATTGAGTGCTGGGGAGGCCGCGTTGTCATGCCCGAAGCCGACCTGAACCCCAAGAACCCCGTTGCCCCCATTGACTACACCAAGGACCTCTCCTGCCCGCTCCTCGGCCTCTTCGGCAACGACGACGCTTCCCCCACCCCCGAGCAGGTCGATCAGCATGAGTCCGAACTGAAGAAGCACGGCAAGACCTACGAGTTCCACCGCTACGACGGCGCGGGCCACGGCTTCTTCTACTACCACACCCCCGCCTACCGCCAAGAGCAGGCCGTCGACGGCTGGCAGAAAATCTGGGCCTTCCTCGGGAAGCACCTCGGCTAGACCAGCCCACTAATCCGACAGGGAGAAAACGGCAATGTGCACAGCCATAATCGAGAAGGCCGACATCACCGGCAGCGGCAAGGGGACCGCAGGCTGGTTCAAACTGAATAAGGTTAACGTCTCCTACGACCACCCCTACCATGCCCACTTCGAGCACACCCTCAACCTCGACTTCGTCAACGAGGCCGATGGCCCCGCGGCGAGAGTCGCCGTGGAACTCAGCGCCGAATCAGCCCGCCAGATGATCAAGGCCATCCAGGAAGCCTTGGACCATGCCGAAAAAGGCGGCCACATCATCGAGGAGCTTACTGCCGCCCGCTAGCAGTAAGCACCAACACAGGGCGATCCCATCGGGGCGCCACAAGGAACGAGAGAAGGAGCCCACATGCCATACGCCAACATCAACGGTGTCAATCTCTACTACGAGGAGTACGGCAGTGGGCCTCCTCTCATCCTCACGCCGGGAGGCCGGGTCGACCGCGAGGGGCTGCGCCCCATCGGCGCCCTCATGTCCCTCCACTGTCGCGTGATTCTCCACGACCGCCGCAACTGTGGCCGGTCCGACGTGGTCATCGGCAGCGACCTCTCGGAGCAGCACCAATGGGCGGAGGACATGGCCGGATTGCTGAAACACCTCGGCGCATCGCCCGCGTACGCTGCTGGTGGCTCCGCAGGCTCTCGCACCTCCTTGACTCTAGCCGTCCGGCACCCTGAGGCCGTCAAGGGCTTGTTCGTCTGGGAGGTCAGTGGCGGTCCTAACAGCGCCGCTGCCACCGCCCCCAACTACTACGGCCAGTTTATCGATGCGGCCCGCAACGGCGGGATGACCGCCGTAGGCGAAACCGAGTTTTTCGCCCAGCGCATCAAGGACAACCCCGAAAGCGGGCAACGCCTCCTGAATATGGACCCTCAGCAGTTCTGCGATGCCATGACCCGCTGGCAGGATGCCTATGTGGTCCCCAACCCTGTCACCGAACTCACCGACGAGCAACTGGGCAGCATCCACTGCCCCCTCATGATTTTCGAAGGCAACACCCCCGACGAGGTGCATCACAAATCAGCAGCCGAAGCCCTGCATCGCCTCGTGCCCCACTCCGAACTGAGGCCGTCGGCTTGGACCCACGAGGAATGGGCCGTCGTCGGTCAGCACGACAACACCTTCCCCGGTCTCGCCGCCACCAACCGCTATTCAATGAAGGCCCCCTTCTATGCCGAGCAGTTGGCAGCTTTCATCGCCCGGGTGGAGGCAAGCCAGCCTGTTGCCGCCGACTAGGACGACTGCAGGAGTGTACCCCCTGGCACTGGCTGGAACAGGTTGAACACCGCCCCCTGCGGGTCCTGCAACACAGCGACACGCCCCTCGCCGGGCACGTCCCATGGTGCCACCAGCACCGTGGCCCCAAGTCCTTGGGCTTGAGCAGTCTTGGCGTCGGCGTCGTCAACACCGAAATACGTGACCCAGCAAGGTGGAACTCCGTGCATCTCCGGCGTGATCTGAAGTACGCCCGCTACGCTCCTGCCCCCAGCGCGCAACAGGTAATAGTCCATGGGAGCACTGGTGAACTCCGTCCGCAGCACAGCCCCGTAAAAGGCACCGGCTTGGGCCGGGTTGTTGCTCATCACTTCATTCCATATCAGGGTGCCCGGATCGTTCTTCACCTCGCAGCCTATGTGCAACTTGGGCTGCCACACGGCGAAAACCGCGCCTTCCGGGTCCTGCAGCATTGCCATGCGCCCCGCCTCGAACACATCGAATGGCCCAGCTAAGACTGTACCGCCAGCCTGCTCCGCTCTGGCTGCGGCCTCATCGGCATTGTCCACCGTGATGTAGGTCGTCCAGTGAGAGGGTATCCCTCGGGCGGTGTCGTCTTCCATCTGCAGGTATAGGCCGCACACGGCCTTGCCCCCCAGCCTTTGCATGTAGTAGTAGCTGTCGGGCCCCATCTCTTGGGGGTCGTTCTCCCATCCAAAAAGGGCACTATAGAAAGCTAGCGCTCCCTCCGCGTCAGTGGTCGATAAATCAATCCACGACGGCGTTCCTTGGGCATAGCTGGTCACCTCAGGCATTCCTTCCTCCCGTGTAGTCTTTACGTATTCGGCAATAGTGCGCAGGGGATGATATCTATGGACACGCCGTGGGGCAACAGGTCAATGACAGGATGGTTGACTACAAGGCGATGAAGATCCTCTTCTCCTTGGTCACCATCGCCCCATTGTCCTGTTCCACCAACACGGCCAAACGCCAGCGGACGGTGCCTCCCCGATCTGCATAGGGAGGCAACTCATTCTCAATGTCCAACCGGACTTGGCGATTATCCGAGGCGCCCTTGGCAAGCGAGAGGTCGGTCAGGAAGACCTCCTGGCTATGGATGGAGACGTTCTTGAACTCCTCGGTAATGCGCTTGGGTATGCGAATCTGCGGAATCTGCTGCCCACCAAGGCGCCCTGGGACGACGGGGCGCGAGGCGGGCACCATCACGGTATGTACCTCGATGAAGCGCTCCCGGCACACCAACTCGACGCGGGCTTGGGCTATGTGGACATTGGCGCGAGCTCTTAGCGAGACCTCCACCTCAACGGTATCACCCAGCTTGTACTCACGGCCCTCGAAATCGGCGTTTATCTCCAGCGGGCTAAAGAGCGCGAACATGACGATGCCATCTCCCTGCTGGTCGAACGCCTCAACGCGATGGGGACGACAGAGCTTCGGTCACTTGATGTTCATGCAGAGCAGGAAGCACCTCTCGCCCGAAAAGCTCGATCTGGTTCATGAACATGGAGTGGGGCATGGACCCCCGGTTGAAATGGAGCATTAGCACATTGGTGCCGAGGCTCTCGGCCAACTCGATGATTGAGTCTCGGACCTCGTCCGGATGGCCAAAGCAGAGACGGTCTTGGTGCTGGATGCTATCCATGGTGGCTGCCCGGAAGGTCTGAATACTGTTGAGGAAGTCCTCCCGGTTTTCCGGGCTTAGCCACTCCAAGTTCCGTTCGCTCCGGTACCCAGTGGCCCGCTGACGTTCCACGTTGGCTTGGTTCCCGTGGCCGAAGAGTGTGCGGTAGAAATACACCATGTACGGCCCTGCCTCTGCCAGAGCCTGCTCCCTCGTATCAGATACGAAGACGTTAGCCGTGCCGATGACGTGCTCGGGAGTAAGCGTGTGTCCGTTCTCCGCAAGCTGCCGCCCGTAGTAGCGCACCATATCCTGTCGTCCCGCTAGGGTACCCAATGCTCCGGGTGATATTGGTACGTTCTCCCGTCCGGCCCAGTCCAACGTCTCTTGGCTGGCGCTTACCGGGATCCATACAGGCGGATGGGGTTGCTGCACGGGGCGGGGCCAGATTGCCACATCGCTGTAGCTCCAGAAATCCCCCTCGTAGGAGAAGACCTCCTCCGTCCACGCCCTCTTGATGATCTTATAGGCCTCCTCGAAGCGGGCGCGGGACTCGGACATGCTCACGTTGTAGGCGAGATATTCGCGGGGGATGCCTCGGGCAAAGCCGGAAATCAGACGGCCATTGCTGAGGCAGTCCAGCATGGAAAGCTCCTCGGCAAGGCGCAGGGGCTCGTGGATGGGTAGCAGGTTGCCGTAGATGAGCATCTTCATGCGCTTCAGGCGCTGAGACGCCGCAGCAGCCATAACGTTGGGCGAGGTCATCAAGCCATAAGGCGAGGTGTGGTGCTCGTTGAAACCCACCCCGTCGAAGCCGAGTTCCTCCATGAGGCACCAAGCTTGAAGGTGCTCCTCGTAGTTCCGCACGGCGAGATCAGGCTTGAAGTGCTCCTTGGCCAGCGGATAGGGAAGCTCGCCATCCTTCTTCAGGTGGTCGAGTTGTTCAGGGTACGCTAGGAAATCAAAGCCGAAAATCTGCATTCATATCCTCCACCCCCAATGGGCTGTGGCTGATTGTGGCGATTGTTCGCTATGCTCGCGGGCATGTCAACCGCCTACCATCCGCACTGGCTCTCCAGTGTCCGCAGACCGGTAGGCCGCGAGCACCAGTTCCAAGTCGTATAACGCTTCCCGTGGGGACATCACGGGCACCCGGCCCTGGTCAATCGCATCGCGGAATTCGTTGACCGTGGCCCGTATGCCCAGACGGTCTTCCGGGAAACACCACCTGTGCCTGCCCGTGGTGGTCTCCAAGGTGATGGTCTGCCCCCCAAGCTGGAAACTGATTTTGCCCCGGCTGCCCGATAGGGACACCCAAGCCGTTGGAATACGCTGCGTAGCAGCCCAGCTATAGTTGACGAAGGCCAGACCTCCTCCGTGGAGTGGCGCCGTCACGGCGATACCGTCCTCACCTTCCATGCCTTCCATGGCGTGGGGCAGCCGGGTGCCATATACCTCGACGGGTAGGCCCGCCAAATGTACCATTAAATCCACTAGGTGAATCCCTCCATCGATGAGCAGCCCACCGCCCATCATATCAGCGGATGCCCGCCAGCCCCCGGGCCTGAAGGGGCCTTCCTGTTGGAATTGAGCAAAACGCAAGTCCCCCAACAGTCCATCGTCGATGAGTTGCCTGCAGTGGCGCACCACCGGTAGGAAGCGGGCGTTCTCAGCTACCATGAGCGTGACTCCGGATGATTCGGCCGCGTCAATCATGCGCTTGGCCTCCTCGACGGTACGGGCGATAGGCTTCTCTACCAACACATGCTTTCGATGGGATATAGCCAGTAGCGCGTGTTCCAAGTGCAGGTGATGCGGTGTGCATACATAACAGGCGTCGATGCGCGGATCGGCGACAGCCTCTTCGTAGCTACCGAACGCACCGTGGCCGCCGTAACGACGGGAATACGCCTGCGCCCTGCGTAGGTCACGACTGGCGAAGTAGATCTCCACTGATGAGTCGTTGAGGTCACGCAGTTGGCGGGCGAAGGTGGCAGCGTAGTTACCACAGCCGAGGACGGACAGGGAAAGGGTCACGATGAGACAGGGCGTTTTGAAACCAAGGATGAGTTGCTAGCGTCTGTCCTGCCCGGAAGATGGTGGCGGAGGCAATTCAACGTCAATGCCCTTCCGCTCCAGCTCCGACTGAAGCGCGTCCCAAAATTCCCGCCACTCACGGTCGCGCTCCTCTCTCCCCTCCTGACGTCCTTCTTGACGTCCCTCTTCTCGCTGTCTCCGCAGAAAAAATTCGGCTAACATGGGCACTCCATCCACGATGAATACCGTCACAGCGGTCATTGCTATGACAAACTGCCCCATCGTTCGGCCGATGGCAGCTATCGTCCCTAAGGCCGTGTCATCTGTATTCTCGACTATCTCGTTCCAGCAGACAACTCCCAGGCAAGGCAGCAACAGGAGAAACAGCAGAAGTAGAAACCGTCCTGTCCTTGGTGGATCAGATCCCATGTTGAGGCATTCTAACGTCGATGAACCGTGAGGGTTCCTAGCCCGGCTTCTTCGCCCGTACGAAGCTGCTGGTGAAGCGGGAAATAATTTCTTCCTGCTCCTGCCTCGACAGATGGGACAGGCTCTTCCAGTATCCCGAGTTGTCCTCAGCACCGCACAAGCTCTCCAGTGAATAGCTGCGGGTGGTCTCGATGTCGATGCCGTTGAAGCCGGCGTTGTGGAGCTTGGCAGTGTAGTCGGCGTCGCTGAGGGCACCAGCGATACAGCCGGACCATGCTTCGAGGTCACTCTGGAGGGAGTCGGGTATTTCTCCGCGTACGACTATGTCGGAGATGGCGATGCGACCGCCCGGTTTGAGGACGCGGAAGGCTTCACTCAGAACGCGGTTCTTGTCGGGCGAGAGGTTTACTACACAGTTGCTGATAATAACATCCACCGAGGCATCGGGGAAGGGGGACGTTCTCCATTTCCCCCTTCAGGAAGCGGGCGTTGGTCACGCCTGATTTTTCTTGGTTGGCGCGAGCCACGACCAGCATCTCATCGGTCATGTCCAAGCCGTAAGCGATGCCGTTGGGGGCAACGCGACGCGCTGACAGCAGCACGTCCAGCCCAGCCCCGCTGCCGAAGTCCAGCACGGTCTCACCGGGCTGCAACTCGGCCAAAGCGGTGGGATTGCCACAGCCCAAGCTGAAGACTTGGGCGTCATCGGGCAGCCAGCGCAGGTCCTCGGGGTCGTAGTTGCCTCCGGAAATGGCGCGGTCAGCGGGGTCGCAACAGGCATTCCCCGCTAGGTCGTCGGCCTGTAGGGCGCGCCCAGCGTAGTAGTCGCGTACCGTTAATTTGATTGCGTTCTGATCACTGCTCACTGGGCACTCCCTTAGCCAAGGTAAATTATAGGCGGGCTACCGCTTTTGAATCAGCTCGATGCTGACCTTGTCGGGGGCTTCGATGAAGGCCACGCGACCGCCTGACGGCATGGTCCAAGGGTCACAGATGAACTTGACGCCACGGGCTTTCATCTCGGCGGCGGCTGTGTCGAGGTCGTCGACAGTGAAGCCACAGTGGTCAAGGCCGTAACGGGGCTCGGTGGAACCGGGGACGGGGTTCTCGCCCTCAGCCCTACCGGAGATGGTCATGAGGGGCTGGCCGTTGAGTTCCAAGCGGATGGACTTGGTGGTGGAGAGGGGATTCACCGAGGCGATGGTCGCGCCGAAGTTGTCACAGTAGAACTTGGCAGCCGCGTCGGGGTCTTCGCTCCGGAAGTGCAGGTGGTTGCAGACGAACTCCATGGGGACTCCTCCTTTACTCTGTTGGGGCTTGTTCTTTTGGGGCTTGTTTATTGACGGGTCGGGCCAATTGTCAGGTAGCCACAGTGTCGATCTGACAGTTTCCCATTATACAGGCGAGCAAGGGGGGTGCTGCGGTAGCCGAGGAAGTGGTCTCGCTGGCCGCATGCCCGTATCTGAGCCAGCTTGCCGAGGGTGGCCGCATTTTGCATCATTCGCGTTCTTGTTTGGGGTCATATTCGTAGCTGACAAGCATTTCCTTCCGCCGGGAAGCGGGCTGATTGGCCGCGTGGTCGTATCTGAGTCAGCTTGCCGGGCGTGGCCGCATTTGGGGTGATCCGCATAGGTGAGCGTGGAGAGATTCTCAACTGAAGCGCGGCCACTTTTGTAGCTAAATGCGGCCAATTTCGTAGCTGAGGAGCGGTTTTTCGTATCTGGAAGTGGTCTCATTGGCCGCACGTCCGTATCTGATTCAGCTTGCCGAGCTTGGCCGCATCTTTGCGTCATTCGAATCTGGAGAGCGATTTTCAGGGCCGAAAGGAGAGGCAACAGAAGCCTGAGAGTCTGGTGCCCAACTCGCTCTGTGCGATGGATAATAGAACTAATGTGTGGCGTGTGTCAAGAGGTGGGTGTCATGAGGGTAGTCTCTGGGTTCTCGCCTGCGTAAATGACGGCACAGGTTTCTCGGTCGATGAATTCGCCCCGAGCCCTCGCTTCCTGGATGGCTTGGTGGACGCGTTCAGGGGTGGCCAGCCATGGGTGGAGGTGCGGCGACCGAGGCGGTGAACGGGACGTACTTCACTCAGGGCAACCGGAAGGAACCGGACTAATGGCCGATAGCCGCCGTCTCCAAGCCTGCTGCGCGGGAGGAGCCGGGGTACTTGGCAGGGTGGATGCCCTCTTCGCCCAGACGGTCTTCGATGAGGCGCTCATTCTCGTCGTAGTAGCGACCTTCCACGGACTCTAGGTATTTGATCCATTTGCGAGTACTTCGCCTCATCTCCCAGACCCAGTAGGCATAGGCGATGCGCTTGAGGGTCAGCTTGGGGTCACGACGCAGAAGGGGGCGGAGGATCTGCTTGGGGCTGTAGAAGGTCTTATTGGCCCGGTTTATCTCCCGCTGAAGGGTGCTGGGCTTCATATTCTTGGGCAGGAAGATGACGAAGGTGCCATCGAGTCTGTCCCAAGTGGGCAGCAGGAACCGATTCAGAGGGATGGTGGGTGCGTTGTATTCGGGATAGCCGCTGAGTGGGAAGAGAGCCACGTAGTCCACATTGTTTTTTATGGCCCCGTCGATGGTCTTTCGGATGGTCTCCACCGTGTCCTCGTCAGAGCCCATGACGAAGGAGCCTAACACTCGCAGGCCGTGAGACTTGATGGTCTTCAGGGAGTTGGTGATGCTATTGTTGGTCTGCACCTTATTGAGGAGCTTGAGCACACGGTCATCGAAGGACTCAAGGCCAATGTATAGGGTGTTCACTTGGGCCTTCTTGAGGAGAGCTAGAATCTCCTCATCCCGGGCCACCTCCAAGCGGCTGAAGCAGATACCGAACCACTTGATTTTCTCGTCGATAATGCGCTGCAACAGTTCCTTGGTGCGGTCACGGCGCACGGTGAAGTGGTTGTCCACGACAAAGAAGTACTTGGTGCCCACCAGCTTCTGCTGGTACTTGATGTCGTCGATGACGCTATCGATGGACCGCATGCGGTAGCCCCGTCCCAATTCGCGGGGAGCGATGCAGAAGGAGCAGTCGTAGGGGCATCCCCTAGTGGTCTGGAGGATTTGCCACCGCATCTTCTTCTTCCAGATCAGCTTCCACCAAGGCCAGTCCATGTAGCCGGAAATGAGTTCGAGGTCGGGTATGGTCTCGAATTCCTGGGTGAAGGGGCGGTTGGGGTTGTGGTGACTGCGTCCGCCCTCCCAATAGGAGACGCCGAGAACGCCGTCCAAACTTTCATCGTTCTTCCAGCGGTCCAGCAGTTCCAGCAGGGTCTCATCCCCCTCCTGACGCACCACCGCGTCGCAATACTGGAGGGTGTCCTCGGGCATCACCGAGCCGTGGGTGCCTCCGATGACGATGGGCATTTCGGGGCGCTTTTCCCTGACCTTGTTGATGTACTCAATGGTCTTGGGCATGGTGGAGCTGAAGGCGTGGAAGCAGACGAGGTCGGCGTCCATTACCTTGTCCCACTTGATGGACCCGATATGCTCAACGAAGGCACATACGTCGTAGCCGGCGTCGCGGACGATGGTCGCTATGAGGGGCATGCCGTATTCGGGGAAAACGGCATGGGTCACCAGGTTCCAGTAGGGGAGCTCGGCGCTTATGAAGGCGATCTTTTCTATCTTCATGTGGGGCCCCTGCTTTGGTGGTGAAGGACTGACGGGCGATCCTGCCTAACGGCAGAATGCCCAACATAATACCCTAGGCGTACGAGGTATCACAACCTGCGTCCACGCCCAGGGCATGCACTTCTCAACTATACTCTGGAGGCGACCGCACCCACAAAGTTGGCAGCAGTGGAGACGCCGTGGTGGTGCGAGAGTTTCTGCATGGCACGGCGGTGCTTGGGGTGTCTGTCCACGTAGTCCTTGACCTGTTCGATGGTCACGCCGTGTTCGTCGAGAAGCTCCTTCATTTCCTCGCGGGCCTTCATCTTGGCCTCATAGAGTTTCATTTGCACACGGCTCTTGACGTTTACCTCACCATCGCCGGAGGTCTCGATGGGGATGTAGATAGCATCCTTGTAGTCGGCGACCACCCGGCTCTGCACGCCGTCACTCATGGTGCTGGGCATGCAGCCGAAGGGCTTGAGGGAGATGACCATCTGAGCATGCTTCTCGGCAGTGGTCATGATATTCTTGCCGATCTCCAAGTGGCCCTCACCGCCCTTGAGGTGGGTGTTGTAGTAGGCCTTGGCGTACTCGGCCAGCTTTTTCTGGTTGGGAAGGGTGTCGGTCTTGAATCCCAAGGCCCAGCGGTAGAAGTTGTACCACTGACGGAAGACGACTTGGCCGAGGGTGAGCTTACGGACGACGTCCTTCTTGCTCTTGTCGACTTGGGCGCGCTCTTCGAACGTATGCTTGGCGGACCAGATGAGGTACTCGACCCATGTGCCGATGGGCTCAACCAGGACTTCCGCGCCCTCGGACTCCAGCCAGCGGAACATGTGGTAATTTCCGTCGCCCTCGGTGGTCTGGGCCCAGAACTCGCCGGTAATCTTGACCTTGGGCTTGACGCGGGTATAGTCGGCCTCGATACCTGAGAACATCTTGCGCACCCTGCGGAGCCCGCGGAAGACAGACTTCTTCTCACGCAGAACTATGCCCATGTGCTCTGTGGCCTGACGGATGACCTCGTCGGTCTGGCCCTTGTTTATCTCGTAGGGGCGGATCTTGTAGCCGAGGTCGTTGATCATGTCGCCGACCATGATGCCCTTGACGAGGCTGAGGGCGAATTTGGCGTTTAGCTCAAGGGCTTCCTGTCCGTCGGACTGCTTCAAGCCGCCGGTCTGCTGGAATAGGAGGACGCGGAACCTCTCGAAACCCGCATCACGCAGGGCCTTGCGGTATTCGCCTTCGTACATGCCAAAGCGGCAGGGGCCACAGGCACCAGCGGTGACGAACACATAGCGGTCCTCGATATCTGTCTCGCCGTCCTCTTCGAGGTCCTTGAGGTATTTCACGAGGTTGCCGACAGTGTAGTAGGTGGGGTTGCACTGGCCGCGGTTGCCGTATTCCTTGCCCACACTGAGGGCATCGTTGTCGGGGCAGGGGAGGATGCGCAGGTTGTAGCCCAGACCCTCCATGGCGTATTTCACCAGTTCTTCATGGACGAGGGTCAGGCCGCCGAAGAGGATGGTGGTACCGTCCTTCTGGTCCTTGGTCCAGCGACGCTCCACGGGTTTCTGGAAGTGGTCGACCCGCTTGCTGCCAAGGCCCATCTCCTCACGGAGTTGTTCTTCATAGGCCCGTGTTTTGGCTTCTATTTCTTCCTTGTCCAAAACCTTTGCCATCGTGGTCTCCTCCTGAAGGTCTTAATGGGCAGGGCAATTAGGCTTGAGAGCAGGCCTCAGTCGGCGTGGGCTTCCACTTTCTCATCAGCATCTATCGATTTGCCGTTGGTCTTGAGCTTGAAGTTGACAAGCTGCACCAGTTCGCTACGGTCCTGCTGAAAACCGTTGTCGTGCTGGTGGCCATGATCGTCTCCACAGCAGGCCCCATCTTGGGCACCAAAGGCCCGCTTGATGTGGTCCTGGGCAGGGGAGTTGCAGCTAGCGGAGGCACTGGCGAACTCGTCGTCCTCCGGGTCGCTGGCGGTGTTAGCAGCACGGATGCCGTCGTATGCGCTGGAGTCCGGCAGGCCATGGCCGTTGCCGTTCCCGGCCTTGGCCACTTTGAGGACGTCGGCCTCACGGAGGTCCAGCTTGATAGGCTGCCATACGTCGGCGCCGTGATGGGGCATGCCCAGTTCATCCAGTTCGTGACCACGGCCATTATGGCGGGCGCGCTGGGAGTCGTTTCCGCTGATGGACATGGTTGAGGCTGCTTCCAGCTTGCCGATGGCCTTCTCGTTGAGGCGCTCCAGGTGGGCGCGGTAGGCGTCCACCATCTGCTGTAGTTCGCCCTCGGCGTGCACCTGCTTCTGGAGGTAGTCCTGGTAGCGCTGAAGGAAGTAGTCGATGGTCTCCACGCGAATCTTGATGGAGCCGGATGGCTTGTTCTCGTCGATGTCATGAAAGGTGAAGAAGGGGGTGCCCGACGCCTCGATGATGCTCTCCACGGCACTGTAGATGGGAGCGTCGTGCCCGCACTTGAAGCTGGAGAGATCCACAGCGACTAGGTTGGGGTGACGGGCCACGTACTTGGCTCCCCAGACCTTGCGGCTGGAGTTCTCGCTGTAGCAGTTCTTCCACACGTCGTTGATTTCCATGGCGTCGGAAATAACGCCGTCCCGGATTTCCTCACCAAACAGGCGCTCAAGAATGTCGGGATCGTGGGGCAGGGAGTCGATGGAGAAGATGGGGTAGCCCCGTTTCTGTATCTCCTCCATGATTTCGTGATTCAGGCCGGGGTCGTTATGGTAGGGCCGGCCCAGCAGGACCACGCCGACGCGACCTTCGGCTTCGAGTTGGTCCAGAACCTTCCGAGACTCTTGGCGCAGGGAGACCTCGAAATAGGAACGCCATACCTTGTAGGCGATGTCCATGGCCTCTTCGTTTTCTTCCGGGGTCACTTGGAGGAGTTCGTTGAAGGTCTGGTACATCTGCAACTGGAACAGCTTCCAGTCCTTCATGTCGAAGGAGGGGCACATGTAGTGGATGCCGTTCTCGGCAAAGACATCGCCCTCGCGAGTGAAGGCGGCCTTCACCACCTCGGGGGAGATGGAGACGGTGGGGCAGGCAGCGCTGTCTACCGTGTTGGCAAGCTCGGAGCGCAGCTTCTGGATGATGGGGAAGAAGATGACGTCGGGCTTGTCCTTCTCTTTCTTGTCGAAGATGAGGTTGTGGATGTGGGCGATGGATACCTTGCTGGGGAAGCACTGGTCGATGGAGCCACGCCGGGAGCCACGGAACCACATCTGGGGGTCGGTATAGTCGGAGTAGACGATGTTGCGGAAGTGGACTCCGACTGCTTCGAGGTAAGCACTGAAGAAGGGAGTGGTGCTGTACATGTTGAGCACCCTTGGGATACCTATCTTGATGGACGACCGCATCTCCCGCACTTCGTCGGATATCCGGGGTGGGGCGGCGACCGTCTGCGCCTCCTTGCGACGCTGGAACAGGGACCGGATTCCCTTGGAACTGGGAGTGTCCGTCTCCGCTTCGTCGTCGGCCTCGCGGAGGGTGCTCACCTTGGGTGCACCAAAGCTGCGGAAGGCCTCGACGGATGCTTTTTCGACGAAGTTGGGGTTGGCTTTCTTGATTTCATCAAGGCGGGCCTTGATGACCTTCATGTCCTCCATCTTTTCCACGCTGCCCTTTTCGCAGGTGGCAATGATGAAACGACGGGACTCGCCCTGGGGCGTCTTGGTATCAATGTAGGTGCGGAGGCACTTGTTCTTGCAGAAGTTGCAGCGGGTGGACTCGTCACGGGTGGCGGTGAATTCGAGGGTCTCAGCGGCGGACAGGCCGATGAAACTGGAGTCGTTCTCAGAGGCCACGCGTATGGCTTCCAGGGCTGCGCCGATGGCACCGCTCTCGCCAGTGAACTGGTGTACCCGGATGCTGGCGCCGGGCACCTTGGACTTGATGAAGTCGTACTGGGACTTGACCGCAGCGAGATTGTGCTGGGTGCCTCCTTGTAGGACGAAGTTGGTGCCGAACTTGCTCAGGTTGGGTTCAGCGACCACGTAGAGCCAGATGTTCTTGGGCAGGACCTTGGCGAGACCTGCCATGATTTCTTTTTCCTCCCAGCCCAACTGCTGGAAGTTGACGATGTCCGTCTCCATGAACACGGCGCAGCCGTAGCCGAAAACCGGGAGGCGGTCGGCGTCGAATGCGACATCGGCATATTCAGCGACGGAGTGGCCGAACTTGGCGGCCGTGCTCTGCAGGAAGTAGCCGTTGCCGGCCGAGCACTGGGTGTTTATCTTGAAGTCCTTGACCTTGCCGTTCTTGAGACGATGACCTTGATGTCCTGTCCGCCCACGTCGACGATTACGTCGACATCGTTGTAGTAGTGCATGGCCGACTTGGTGTGGGCTACGGTCTCGACGATAGCTACATCGGCATCCAATGACTCCTTCAGCATGTCCTTTGCGTAGCCGGTGGTACCGACGCCTGCCACTTTGAGGGTGGCGCCTTGGTCTTCCACGAAACTGCGGAGTTCGGCGAGGATGTCTTGGGTATCGGCTAGGGGATTGCCCTTGGAAAGTTGGTAGGCCTTGCCCAGCAGCTTGCCGTCGCGGTCCATGAGGACGCCCTTGGTGGAGGTGGAGCCGCCGTCGATGCCAACGAAGGCCTCCACCGTCTCGCCGTGTTCGAATATGGCTGGTTCCCAAGGGGCGGTTGCAAACAGCTTCTTGAACTCGTCCAGTTCATCAGGACTGCGGGAGAGACCCACGTCGCCCGAGGCCTCTCGCATCTTGGTGCGGCCGACCTCGATGAAGTCCTCCAGTTCTTTGGTGCCCTTGTAGATGCCGATGTCGGGGTCTTCCGTCTTGCCGTACAGGACGGAACCGATGGCAGCGTAGTATTGGGCGTTGTCGGGAACGACGATGAGGTCCTTGGGGTCGATGCCATCGGGGAGAGGGAAGTTGCGTTCTTCCCAGATCTTGGGAATGTTGCCCCGCCAGCAGTCGCGGAGGGCAGGGATGAAGGTGTTGGGCCCTCCCAGCAGGAGGACTTGGGGACGGAGGGTATTTCCACGGGTGAGGACGCTGAGGTTCTGTTGCACGATGGCCTCGAACAGGGAGGCCATGAGTTGGTCGCCGGGGACGCCATTTTTCTGGAGACCGTTGATGTCGGTCTCGGCGAAGACGCCGCACTTGCCCGCTACGGGATGGAGCTTGACTCCAAAATAGGGGAGGGATCGTAGTTCTTCGCCACTGAGGCGCAGCTTGGCGTTGATTTTATCGATGACGGCGCCAGTGCCGCCGGCGCACTTATCGTTCATGCTGGGGACCTTGCGCTTGGCCCCGGTTTCGGGGTCGGTGAGCCAGATGATGATCTTGGCGTCCTGGCCACCGAGTTCGATGACGGAGCCGGCATCGGGATACAGGTGTTCCACGGCTAGGGATACCGCGTTGACCTCTTGAACGAACTTGGCACCGATGTAGTCCTTGAGCATGGTGCCACCGCTGCCGGTGATGAAGATGCGCATCTTGTCGCTGGGCAGCGGAAATTCGGCTTGAATGCGCTGCATGAACTCATGCACTTTTTCCGGCTGGCGGGTCTGGTGACGCTCGTAGTCCTTCCACAGGATTTCATCGGTGGCAGCGTCCATGACCACCGCCTTGACGGTGGTTGAGCCTACGTCCAAGCCAATCATCAAGTTGTCGTACGTCATGTCGTTTCAATGGCCTCCTTGGTAGTCAGGAGTCTATTGGGCGGGCGCAGGCACAAGGGCCGGGGCTGAGAGGGACGCGTATGGGCTAGCCAAAATGCCGCCCACACCGAATTCAACGAGTCCCCGGGCGATGGTCTCGACAGGCGGATGAGGTTCTTCCGAGGCCATCAACTGGAAGATGACCTCCTTGACCGCACCGATGATGGAATACGCTGTGAGACGGGTGTCGCAGTCACGCACCAGTTTCATGGCCATGCCCACGGTCAGAGCACGCTGAATCATACCGGCTATCTGCTGGTACAGGTCCTCCAACCGTCGCTGCACTGTCGGGTCGAAAGAGTTCGTGTTCTGCATGAATATCCGGGTGAGGTCACGCTCCCGCAGCATCAATTCCAAGACCCGGGTGATGTTATCCTCAATCTGGACCAAGGGAGACGCGGAGGCGGGACCCAAGGTAATGGGCCTGACCCGCTCCTCCAAGTCCTGCAGGAATGCGTCAAGGATGCTCTCGAACAGGTGCAGTTTGTTATCGAAGTGCTGATAGAAGGTGCCCCGTGCTACGCCTGCTTCAAGCACAATACTCGAAACGCTTGTGGCGGAGTAACCGCCGTTGGCAAAGGCCCGCTTGGCACTATTGACCAGACGTTCCTTACGACTGTCGGCTAGGGGACCGTTCAATGCCCAACCCTCGCCCGTACTGTGTGGGAATAGCCAAGGGGAGTTACTGGGCATTGAAAGCGGTAGGAGATAGGGATGTCAAAACAGTTTTTTCGATATTGACCAATCCATTAGGTCAGGATAACACCAATTGGCCGCGTAATTCGCCTACATGTTGGATATCGCGCTTAGCCATGTACTCGACGATGCCTTCCGCCACATCCAAGGGGGTCCAGAAGTCGACTAAGTTGGCGCTGCCGACCTGTACTGCCGTCGCGCCTGCCAGAATAAACTCAATGGCATGCTCTGCAGTGTATACACCGCCCACACCAACAATAGGAATACTCACCCTGGGAGCCACGTTGTACACCAGAGCAACCGCTACCGGGTGCAATCCCGGGCCGGAGATACCTCCGGTGACTGCTCCTAGGACGGGTCTCCTCGTTTCGGTGTCAATGGCCATGGCCGGTATGGTATTGCAGATGGTCAAGGCATCCGCGCCGGCCTCTTCGGCCGCCAGTGCAATCGGAACGATGTCGGGCACATTGGGGGCCAGTTTGGCCAGCACTGGAAGATCGGTATTGGCCCTCACGCGCGCGACGGTTTCGCGGGTAAGCTCAGTGCTCAAGGCATAGGATGCTCCGTGATCCACGTTTGGGCAACTAAGATTTAGTTCCACTGCCTCTATGCCTGGGGTATCGCCGATGAGGCCGGCCATGTATCCGAACTCTTCCACCGTCTCTCCAGCGATGCTGAGAACTATGGGGACCTCCCACTGGGCCCAAATGGGGGCGTGGTCCCGCAAAGCGGCCTCTATGCCTGGATTGGTCAGCCCTATGGAATTGAGAAGCGTGACCTCTGTCAGACGGTCAGCCATCTGGGAGTCTATCAAGCCTTCGGAGCGGAGACGCTGTAGTTCCGCTGGAACCCGTCTCCATGAATGGGGATACCAGCGGGGCTCGGGATTGCCTGCGCGTGGGCGCATGGTGACGGTCTTGGCAGTAACTGCCCCGAGTCGACTCAGGTCCAACATGCCGGGCACGCCCGGGCCTTCATCAAATCCGAGTCCGTATCCGTCCCAGCCGAAGGTACCGGATGCGATCATCACCGGACTGAGCAAACGAAGCCCCCGGGGATGACCGGGGGCCAAGTCTACTGTGAGGGCCGACTGATCGGTTGCCAGCATTGCTGTCCCCCCATGTTGCGCTTGTTTCCCGATAGACTACCATATATGGTCAAGAGAAGTGCCCGCTAACGGATCGTCGGCGGGCACTTTATTGCTTTATTGGAAAGGGCTATTACGGGGCTACTCGAGGGGGGAGTCGCCCTCTTCCTCCTGCCCCGAACCTGCTGGTTCATCATCCGCATCGTCAGAATCGGGCAGCGCGAATAACTGGTCCGTCAGGTCTTCCGCCGTTGCGGGCTCAAATCCCTCTTCACTGTCCTCAACATGACGGTTGGCATAGCCCAGTTCCTCCGACAACCAGTCGGGAGGAAGGATGGCATCTTGCACATCCGTGTCCAAGGCCAAGGGCTTTTCCTTGAAGGCTTCAACCCTCGCGGGTATCAGACGCCCGATAATCACGTTCTCCTTCAAGCCCTGCAACCGGTCACGGGCCCCACTGACCACCGCCTCGGTCAACACCCTAGTTGTCTCTTGGAAGGAAGCGGCAGCTAGGAAGCTATCCGTAAGCAGGGAGGCACGGGTGATTCCGAGCAGTACCGGCTTGGCAGTAGCAGGCTCGCCACCCTCGGCCAGCATCATGGCGTTCTTGGCGCGGAATTCGAACCGGTCCACCGTTTGCTGCGGGATTAGGTCGGTATCTCCCGGGCTTTCGACTTGAACACGGCGCAGCATCTGGCGAAGTATCACTTCGATGTGCTTGTCGTGGATGCTCACTCCTTGGTCACGATAGACCTTCTGGACCTCCTCCACCAAGTAGCGTTGTAGCTCCTCGCTTCCACGGATGCGGAGGATGTCGTGGGGATTAAGAGGCCCGGCAGTCAAGGGTTGTCCCGCCTGTACCTCGTCACCCGTTTTAACCAGTGGACGGACTGAAGCAGGAAGAGGGTAATCCCGCTCTTCCACTTCCTCGTGCACCACCGAGAGGGTTCCGTTTCCCAATTCGATCCGTCCGCTCATTCCCGCTCGGAACCCTGTGGGCGTCCACTCGGTGATATCCTGCCCTTCGCTATCGGTGGCTTCGGATGCGACGGTAGCGGCCAAGACCATTCCTTCCTCTACCAACTCTCCTTCAACCACAAGGATGTCGGCATCACTGGGAAGTTGGTGGTCCTCGCGATACTGCTCGCGGTAGGTGATACGCAGTCGACGACCCTCCATCGGCTCGTCGACCGTGGCCACTCCATCGATGTCAGCAAGTATCGCTGCTCCCTTGGGTATTCTCACCTCAAACAGCTCTTCAACCCTGGGTAGACCTGTGGTGATATCGGAGACGCTAGCCACACCTCCGGTATGGAAAGTGCGCATGGTGAGCTGGGTGCCCGGCTCGCCGATGCTCTGGGCGGCGATGATGCCCACAGCTTCACCTCGCTGCACCCGACGCCCCGTGGCCGGGATGCGCCCATAGCACATTTCGCACAACCCGCGTTTTGCCTCACAGGTCAAAGGAGAACGGACAGTGACGCTGTCGATACCGGCCCTGCGGACACGGTCAACAGACTCTTCCCCGATTTCCTCACCGCTGTCCACTAGGATCTCACCAGTTTCAGGGTCGACAACAGGATGAGCGGCTGTCCGGCCAGTCAGCCTTTCATACCATTCGAGAGCGTTTCTGTCAGTAGAGCGCTGGGTGACTGGGATTCCCTCTGTAGTAGAGCAGTTCTCCTCCAGGACAATGACGTCTTGGGACACATCAATGAGACGCCTAGTAAGGTAGCCGCTATCAGCCGTCCGCAGAGCGGTATCAGCCAAGCCTTTACGCGCCCCGTGAGTGGAGAGGAAGTACTCCAACGTAGTCAGGCCCTCTCGGAAGGATGACTTGACGGGCAGTTCGATAATGTTGCCCTTGGGGTTACTCATAAGGCCCCGCATACCAGCCATCTGGTTGATCTGGGCGATGTTTCCCTTGGCGCCAGACTTGGCCATCACTGCTATGCCGCCGTAGTTGGCCATCTCGTCTTCTACAATCTTTGCCATGCCCTTCCCGGCTTCAGTCCACACATCGATGGACCGCTCATACCGCTCCTGTTCAGTCGTCAGTCCCATCATGTAGTTCTCTTCGTGCTCTGCGACCTTGCGATTGGCTTCCTCAATGATTTGACGCTTTCCAAGAGGCACTTGGATGTCGTTCATGCCAATGGTGATACCTGACCTGGAAGCGTAGTGAAAGCCTAGCGTCTTCATTCTGTCCAAGGCAGCAGCGGCTTCCAGATGATCCAATTTGCGGTAGAACTCGCTGGTAAGCTGCTTGAGTCCATCTCTGTCCATCACACCGTTGCGCTGCTCCACTTCCGCGGGCAATTCCCGATTGAGAACCATCCGTCCCAAGGTGGTCTCACGCCAGCCCTCAGGCTCATCGTGGTCACGTACGAGAATTCTCGCTTGCAGCTCGAGGTGGCCCGCGTCGTACGCGGCTTGAGCTTCCTCGAAAGTGGTAAAGCGCATTCCCGTGCCCTTGGCATTGGTGCGGATGTCAGTCAGGTAATAGCAGCCCAGCACCATGTCCAAAGTGGGGGCCACCAGCGGCTCGCCGGAAGCAGGGGAGAGCATGTTATGCACGCTGAGCATGGTGCTCTTTGCCTCTTCCACGGCCATGCCGGACAGGGGCACATGCACCGCCATCTGGTCGCCATCGAAGTCGGCGTTGAACGCGCTGCACACTAGGGGATGAATCTGAATGGCACTGCCTTCTATGAGCACTGGCATGAAGGCTTGGATGCCCAAGCGGTGCAACGTGGGAGCGCGGTTCAGCAGCACGGGACGGTCCCGGACTACCTCTTCCAAAATGTCCCATACCTCTGGACGGGAGCGCTCCACCATGCGCTTGGCGCTCTTGATGTTGGGGGAGATTCCCAACACGACCAGCCGGTGCATGACGAAGGGCTTGAAAAGCTCTAGGGCCATGCGCTTGGGCAGGCCACACTGGTGCATCTGCAGTTCAGGTCCCACCACGATGACCGAGCGACCGCTGTAGTCCACGCGCTTACCCAACAGGTTCTGACGGAAACGCCCCTGCTTGCCCCGCAGTAGGTCGGACAAGGACTTGAGCTTGTGGTTGTGGCTGCCTTGGATAGGACGCCCACGGCGGCCGTTGTCGATGAGAGCGTCCACCGCTTCCTGCAGCATGCGCTTTTCATTGCGTACGATGATGTCGGGCGCACCCAACTGGAGCAGTCGCCGGAGCCGGTTGTTGCGGTTGATGACTCGACGGTACAGGTCATTGAGGTCGCTGGTGGCGAACCGACCGCCATCGAGCTGTACCATGGGGCGCAGTTCCGGGGGCAGCACGGGCAGCACCTCCAGAACCATCCAATCGGGCTTGTTGTTGCTCTTCCGGAAGGACTCAATCACCTTGAGACGCTTGATGGCCTTCTTGCGGCGCTGGCCGGAACTGGAACGCATCTCCCCATGCAGGATTTCGCGCAGTTCCTCGAGGTCGGTGGTGCGCAGGATATCAAGGATACCCTCAGCGCCCATGCGGGCTTGGAACACATCGCCGTATCGCGCCTTCAGTTCGCGGAACCGGCTGTCGGACAAGAGCCTATGCTTCCGCAG
This sequence comes from Dehalococcoidia bacterium, assembly GCA_965204245.1. GTDB lineage: Bacteria > Chloroflexota > Dehalococcoidia > Lucifugimonadales > JAAXIE01 > JAAXIE01. Next base: position 534,857 of record CBDBED010000001.1, on the reverse strand, counting down.
CGTCTTCAAATCGTCGACGCGCTCTTCAAGTTCCTTGCTGAGGGAAACTTCCTTTTGCTGCAGTTCCGCATCCAAGCGGGCTGCTTCGGCCTCAGCTTCGGGTGTGAGACTGGGGGCGTCCTGCGAGGGGTCATCCTCGTCGGGAATCGGATCGTTGTCGTCCAGCAGTCCGTCCAACTCGCCATGGGAGCCGTTTGCCCCACCATCCAACCCTAGTATGACGGCTTTCGCTGCCTCCACTTCCTGGCGCTGGCGGGCAACTTCGACGTCATGATTGTCCTGCTCATCATCGATGGCTTGCTGACGCGCATCGTCGTCCACATAGGTGACAATGTACTGGGCGAAGTAGAGAACCCGCTCCAAATCGCGGGGTGAAAGATCCAGCAACAGGCCCAGGCGGCTGGGGGTAGTCTTGCTGAACCAGATGTGGGCTACCGGAGCCGCTAGACTCACATGGCCCATGCGCTCGCGCCTCACCTTGGCCCGGGTGACCTCCACACCGCACCGGTCGCAAATCACGCCCCGATAGCGTATGCGCTTGTATTTGCCACAGAAACACTCCCAGTCCTTGGTGGGACCGAAAATGCGCTCGCAGAAGAGGCCATCCTTTTCCGGACGCAATGTCCGGTAGTTGATGGTCTCGGGCTTGGTAACCTCGCCGTGAGACCAGCTGCGAATCTGGTCCGGCGAAGCTATGGAGATCCGGATGGCATTGAAGTCCGTCGACTGGGTCTCGTATCGATCGCGAATGGCTACCATCTACTATTCTCTCCCGTTGCTCTCCCCTTGATGTCCTTTATTGCGTGGCCGGAGGAAAGCTTGTCCTGCTTCCTGTATCCAAGCTGTTGCTACTCACCCGATTAACAAGGGTCGAGTCCGGGAACTGCCCCGATGGGCAGTTCCATCGGCTCGGGCTCGTCGTCATCCAAGTCATCGATAGAGGTGGACATCTGCTCCTCATCCTCGTTCAGCAACTCCACTGCTAGTCCCAGCGACTGGAGCTCCTTGAGGAGGACGTTGAACGATTCAGGTACCCCAGCAGGCGAGATGTCCTCGCCTTTGACGATGGCTTCGTAGGCTTTCACTCTTCCCGACACGTCGTCGGACTTGACCGTCAACACCTCCTGCAGGTTGTGGGCAGCACTGTATGCCTCCAGGGCCCACACCTCCATCTCTCCGAAACGCTGGCCCCCGAACTGGGCCTTGCCCCCCAAGGGCTGCTGGGTAATTAGCGAGTATGGTCCGGTGGAGCGGGCATGGATCTTGTCTTCCACTAGGTGTATGAGCTTGAGCATATAGATGCAGCCGACAGCCACGGGCTGGTCGAAGGACTCGCCTGTGCGCCCATCGAACAGGGGAACCTTGCCAAAAATAGGGGGCGCCATGCGCTGGTCGCGGTGCAGGCGCGCCACCTCTTCACGCATCTCCTCGAAAGACATGCCGGCGCTGTCTACTTCCGCCTCTTCCTTCAGCCACACGCGCAGGCAGGCCTCGGACGCCTCGCCGATGATCGAGTCATCCAAGAGTCTCTTCGCGTCGTAGCCCCGTTCGGAGAGGTATTGCACCAGCTTCTCCTCATCCAAGCGGGGAGAGTTGGTAGCGGGACTGGGGTCGATGGCCTCCGCCTTCTGGGCAAACCAGATGCGGGAGAGGGCATCCTCAATGGCTTGGTCCCTAGCTCCGTCGAAAACGGGGCTGGTGGCGCGGAAGCCCAGCAGCTTGGAGGCCCAGCCCAAGTGTGTCTCCAGCACTTGGCCCAAGTTCATGCGCGAAGGCACGCCGATGGGGTTGAGGATGATGTCCACAGGGGTGCCGTCTTCCAGATAGGGCATGTCCTCCACTGGTAGAATACGGGCTACCACGCCCTTGTTGCCGTGACGTCCCGCCATCTTGTCGCCCACCGACATCTTGCGGGACTGGGCAATCCAGACGCGGACGGCCTCGTTCACTCCCGGGGCCACGTCGTCCTTGTTCTTCCGCTCCATCACCTTGACGCCGATGACCTTGCCCCGCTCGCCATGGGGTACGCGCAGAGAGGTGTCCTTCACGTCGCGGGACTTCTCGCCGAAGATTGCCCTCAGCAGCTTCTCCTCGGCCGTCAACTCGGTTTCGCCCTTGGGGGTGATCTTGCCCACTAGGATGTCGCCGGGGCCCACTTCGGCTCCAACGCGGATGACACCGCGTTCATCCAAGTCCCGCAGGCTCTCCTCACCGACATTGGTGATGTCCCGGGTCATCTCTTCGGGGCCCAACTTGGTTTCCCGCGCTTCGGTCTCGTATTTCTCAATATGGATGGAAGTGAAGTAATCGTTCTTCACCAAATCTTCCGAGAGGATGATGGCGTCCTCGTAGTTGTAGCCCTCCCAACTCATGAAGGCCACTACCACGTTCTGACCCAACGCCAACTCTCCTTGGTCGGTGGAGGAGCTGTCCGCTAGAACATCGCCCCGTTCCACGACATCCCCACGCCTCACGATGGGCCTCTGGTTGAGGCAGGTGCTCTGGTTGCTGCGTTCGAAGTTGACGAGGCGATGGAAGTGCTCGTTTCCCTCGCTGTCCATCACAGAGACGTGGTTGCCTCCCACCGAAGACACGGTGCCTGAGGCAAGCGACAGCACCACCTGCCCTGAGTCTCTGGCCACCTGTCCTTCAATCCCGGTGCCGACCAGTGGAGCTTGGGGCCTGAGCAGGGGCACCGACTGGCGCTGCATGTTGGAGCCCATGAGTGCGCGGTTGGCGTCGTCGTGCTCTAGGAAAGGGATGAGAGAGGCGGACACGCTCATTATTTGCATGGGTGAGACGTCCATGAAGTCCACGGACTGGGGTGGCATCTCGGTGTACTTCTCTCCGAACCTTGCCTCCACCCTGTCACGCACGAGTTCGTTCTTCTGGTTGAGCACCACGTTGGCCTGCGCGATGACGTGTTTCTCCTCTTGGTCTGCCGTGAGGTAGACAACATCTTCCTCTCGGGTGGAGACGAAGGGCTGCACTGCAATCTGCTGGGGGTCTAAAGCGGCCAGCTTCTTAAGGTCGCTGGGACGCACTACCGAGCCGGGCTTCAGGGTGATTCCGGTGCCGAAGCTCTGCTGCACGGTGCGGCCCAGCAACTCCGGATCATCGTTGGGCAACTCCTTCAACACCCGACGGTAGGGAGACTCGATGAACCCCAGCGGGTTGATGCGGGCATATGTCGAGAGTGAACTGAGAAGTCCGATGTTGGGCCCCTCTGGCGTCTCAATAGGACAGATGCGCCCGTAGTGAGAGAAATGCACGTCGCGCACGTCAAAGCCTGCCCGCTCTCGTGACAGGCCTCCCGGGCCAAGGGCCGAGAGGCGCCTCTTATGCGTAAGCTCGGCCAGCGGATTGGTCTGATCCATAAACTGGGAAAGCTGGGAGCCTCCGAAGAACTCCCGCACTGAAGCTACCAAGGGTCGTATATTGACCAAAGCCTGCGGGGTCGCCTGCTCCGGGTCTATCAGGGTCATGCGCTCTTTGACCATACGCTCCATGCGCAGCAGTCCGACGCGCATCTGGTCCTGCACCAGTTCGCCCACAGCCCGGACACGGCGGTTCCCCAAGTGATCGATGTCGTCGACCATGCCGTCGCCATTGTTGATGCGCACCATGGTCCTCAGCACTGACTCAATGTCCTTGAGGGTAAGAATGGTCTCGGCTTCGTCCAAGGCAAGCCTGTTGTTGAGCTTGTAGCGCCCCACCCTGCCAAGGTCGTAGCGCCGGGGTTCGAAGAACAGGTTCCGTATCAGTAGTCGCGCGTTTTCCAAGCTGGGAGGCTCACCCGGCCTCAGCCTGCGGTAGAACTCCATTTGTGCGCTGGCTATCTGCCGGGCCTTTGTCCGGTCATATTCATCGCCCGGGCGCAGCCACGCCCAGACCTCCCGCAGGTCTTCTTCTTTGAAGGCACCCTCAGGCTCCTCAATCAGCGGGTCCCTGTCCAGAGTGGACCGGACATACTGGTTCACGGAATCGGTGTCCACATCCTCAAAGATGGGCATAAGCTCATCTTCGCTGGCATAGCCCAAGGCTCGCAGGAAGGTCGTGGCAGACACCTTTCTCTTCCTGTCCACTTTTACCGAGAGGACATTCCGGTAACTGGTCTCGAACTCAAGCCATGCCCCACGAGAGGGGATGAGCTTGGCCGAGCAGAGGTCGCGGTCGCTGGATAGGTCCTTCTGCACCACAAAATAGACGCCAGGGGAACGCACCAACTGGCTGACCACCACCCGCTCGGCGCCGTTGATGATAAACGTGGCGTTGTCGGTCATCATGGGTATGTCACCCATGAAGACCTCCTGCTCCTTTATTTCACCCGTCTCCTTCATCAGTAGACTGCACCGGACATAGAGAGAAGCCGAATAGGTGACCTCTCGCTCCTTGCACTGTTCCGGCGTATACTTGGGGTCGCGGAAGTAGTGGTCGAAGAAGGAGAGCTCGTATTTATTCCCTGTGTAGTCCTGGATGGGCGAGACTTCCCGGTAGACGTCTCGCAGGCCATCGGTCTTGAACCAGTCGAAGGAATGTAGCTGGCTCTGAATTAGGTAGGGCACCTCCATGACCTGCGGGATGCGGGCGTAAGACTTGACGACAGGGACGACACCAGTGTCGCTATAAGTAGGAGCCAAAGCCATGCCGGACACTCCTTAGGCGCAGATAGGGTAGAGGCTACCGCACAGAGGCAAGCGGGGTTGCGGCTGGGGCAGAGGGCAGATGAGGCCAAAATAGCAGACAACGCATAGTTGCAAACATGTAGTCTACTCCATATTCTCCGCTTGTCAACCCCCGCCAAATACTCTTGGGGCCAAATGCCCCGTTTCTGCCAAATCCCATAACCGTTGACCCTGCGCCAAGGGGTTAACTATCATGGCCCGGCGCATTCCAGTTCTGCGATAAACCGCAACTTCCCACGATAGTTGCCCCTCACGACAACCGTCCCTAAAGCTAACCATCCGGAGGTATGGGCAATGAAGATGTACGTAGGAACCGAGTGGTCGGACCGCCCTCGTACCGTTCCGGTCATCAATCCTTTCGACGGCTCCACAATCGACACCGTGCCCCGGGGCAATGCCGAGGACGTCAACATCGCTATCTCTACCGCCGTGCAAGGGGCGGAGGAGATGGCCCGAATCCCCGGTTACGAGCGCTACCACATCCTGCGACGCGCTGCCCAGTTGATGGAGGAGCGGACCGAAGACCTAGGACGCACTATCACCCTCGAAGAGGGCAAGACCATCACCGAAGGACGCGGGGAAGTGGGCCGGGCGGTCCAGACAATCACCGGCTCAGCCGAGGAGGCCAAGCGTATCCACGGAGAGACGGTGCCTCTCGATGGCGCACCCGGCGTCACCCGCCAATTCGGCTTCACCATGCGGGTGCCCTGCGGAGTGGTGGCTGCCATTTGCCCCTTCAACTTCCCCCTGAACCTCGTGTGCCACAAGGTGGGGCCAGCGATCGCTGCCGGGAACGCTGTCATCATCAAACCCGCCAGCGACACTCCGCTGTCTGCTCTCAAACTGACTGAAATCCTACTAGAAGCTGGCATGCCACCCAATGCCATCCAGTGCATCACCGGACCCGGCGGTGAGATCGGCGATGCCATCTGCTCCGACCCACGTGTCCGCAAGATTACTTTCACCGGCAGCCGCGACGTGGGTGAACATATCTGCCACACGGCAGGCATCAAGAAGGTCACCATGGAGTTGGGCTCCAACTCACCTCTCATCGTCATGCCCGACGCCGACATCGAGAAAGTAGCCCAGGCTACCGTGGCCAGTGGCTATGGCAATGCAGGGCAGGTCTGCATCTCCACCCAGAGGGTTCTGGTGGACGGCAAGGTCTATGGCGACTTCCTTGACTCCCTGGCACCCAAGGTCGACGCCCTCCGCCACGGAAACCCCATCAGCGATGACACCCAGATGGGACCCATGATTCGCGACACCGACGCCGCCCGTGTCGGCGATTGGATTAGAGAGGCGGTAGGCACCGGAGCCCGCGTCGTCGCCGGGGGCGACCGGGAAGGCGCGATGCACGCCCCTACCGTCATCGCCGACGTCAAGCCGGAGATGAAGGTGTCCTGCGAAGAACTGTTCGGGCCCGCCGTGGCGGTGACCCGGTTCAGCGACATCAACGACGCTATTGCTCTCGCAAACGACTCTGTCTACGGTCTCAGTGCCGCCCTGTTTACCAATGACCTTGAAGCCGCCATGCGCTTCGTGAAAGAAGTGAAGTCCGGCAACCTGCACATCAATTCGGTCCCAGCTTCCGTGCCGACTTGATGCCCTATGGTGGGCTGAAGGACAGCGGCATGGGCAAGGAGGGGCCCGCCTACGCGGTGCAGGAGATGACCGAACTCAAGATGGTGGTATTCCACTAGACCCCGCTCGCCACCAAGACCCATAAGGTTTATTGCCCTGAAGGGAGGCAGCAACATGGCCCAGCAGGCCGTCTTGCTACAGGAGCACGAGGGTGTGGCCACCATCACCCTCAACCGCCCCGAAGCCCGCAATGCCCTCACGCCCCAGATGGGCGGGGAACTGGCCGGCGCCTTGCGCCAAGTGCAGGACGGCTCGGCACGGTGCCTAGTCATCACGGGCGTGGGCGAAGCCTTCTGCGCCGGGGCTGACATACGCGACTTCCAGCAGGTGATGGACGAGGGCGGGCAGCAAGCTGTGTCAGACCACCTGCTGTCCCTCGCCACTCGTCTGCACGAAGAGGTCATCCTTGGCATCCGGCGCCTTCCCATACCCGTCATCGCCTCGGTCAACGGGGTGGCTGCAGGCGCAGGGTTCAGTCTCGCCTTGGCTGCCGACCTGCGCATTGCCTCCGAGGATGCCCTCATGGTCATGGGCTACGCTGGCATCGGCCTAACCGCTGATGGCGGTTCCACCTACCTGCTCCCCCGTCTCATCGGCCACGGCCGTGCCATGGACCTGTATCTCAACAACCGCGTGGTAGACGCCGAGCACGCCCTCGACATCGGCCTCGTCAACCAAGTAGTTGCCGCTGATCAGTTGGCCGACACGGTAGCAACAGCCGCCCGCCGGTTGGCCCGGGGAGCCACGCTCGCTTTCGGCGATGTCAAGTCCCTGATGGACCAAGCCCACGGACCATGCAGAGCCCGCGCAACTGGAAGCTGAAGCCCGCAAGCTGGCGGACATGGGTCTCACTGAGACTTCAGGGAGGGCATCACAGCGTTCTTGGGAAAAACGCCCTCCCCGTTTTCAGGGCCGTTAAACAGGGGGAGCGGGACTCGCTACCTACCCCACCTCAATCATCGTGACCCCGTCCGAGGGCCCCTCCTCCGGACGGAACGACTGCACCATCGGGTGGCTCGCCAGATGATTGCGAACGGCCGACCGCAGGGCTCCCGTGCCTACACCGTGAATGATGCGCAGGTCAGGTGCGCCGGAACGGGCTGCTTGATCGAGAAACAGGTCAACCTCGTCCAGCGCGTCCTCCACGCGACGGCCGCGCACGTCAAGGGTTCTCTGCGGCCCGGGTCTTGGCCCCGGCGACCTGAACAACCTCTCCGGAGTTGAGGAAGCGATGGGAGCCGGGCGTTCCACGCGATGCACCGGCAAGCGGGCACGCATAGCTCCCAGCAGTACCTCCAAGGTCGGGCCGTCAGGCGGAGTGACCACCTCCACGGGCTGTGGGATGCCTCGCAGGTAGACGCGGTCTCCAGCACTGAGGCCGGCCAACCAATCTCCCCTTTCCGAGGGGCTCGGCTGCCAGGCCGGAGAGGCCAGTTCCTCCTGCACATGGGCCACTTGCCGCAACGCCTCTTCAATGGTGGCAGGGGATTGTGGGGTATCGACTTCCGGCAAGCTGTGGTACACAAGGGTCTCACCCGCAGAATCGGGTTCGTCGTAGATACTGACTGGAGGCGCTTGTATCGGCATACCGCGCCGCGGTCGGTTCAAAGCCTGCGCAGCTTTCTGTAGTTGGGCCTCAAGGGCTTCTGTCTGTTCCCTCAGTTGCAGTTGCGCCTTCTCCATCAGTTCAGCGCGGTTCTCTTCCAATTCTTGTAGCTGGCGGTCCAGTTCGGTCTGCTTGTCTCTCGCTTGGGCTTGCAGCGTGGAGGCCTCCCGCCGCATCTCCATCGCCATCTGTCGCTCTTGGTGCAACTCCTGCAGCAGACGCTCGGCTCCCTGCTGGGCAGGACCCAACATGGAGCGGGCTTGCTCTACCACTTTCTCATTGAGTCCATGCCGCGCCGCTATGGCAAGGGCATAGCTGCGTCCCGGCAGCCCCAAACTTAGCTGGTAGGTGGGCTCCAAGGTTGCGGGCGCAAGCTCCACACTGGCGTTTCGCATCTGGGGGTGTTCCTGCACAAAAGTAGCTACGCCACGGTAGTGGCTGGTGGCGATGAGGGTTACACCCCGCTCAGCAAAATGCCCCAGTACTGCCTTGGCCAAAGCAGTGCCCTCCTCCGGGTCGGTGCTGGTGCCCAACTCGTCCAGCAATACGAGCGACCTAGAGGTCGCCCCCTCCATAAAAGTGCGCAGGGTGCGGATATGGGAACTGAAAGTCGACAGCGACTGCTGGATACTCTGCTGGTCTCCAATATCGGCATATACGTCGTCAAACAAGCTGAGGATCGCCTCGCGCACCGGGAGATGCAGGCCCGCCTGGGCCATCATTACGGCGAGCCCCACCGTCTTCAGGGCAACCGTCTTGCCGCCGGCGTTGGGCCCCGTGATGAGCAGGACAGGATGCTCCGCTCCAACCTCCACTGATATAGGCACCACTGGCCCCGCTAGCAAGGGATGCCTTGCATCCTGCAGCTTCACCACCGAGGGGCCATTGGTTTCCATATCCGGCGGGGTCGCGCCGAGAGCCAGCGAGTGCCTGCCCTTCGCCATCGCAAGATCCAAGCGCGCAAGCAGTTCCACCATCAGGGTGAGGTCATCTGCCAGTGCGGCCACGTACTCCGAGAGGGCGTGTAGTACGCGCTCTTCCTCACGCTCCACTGCCAAGCGCAGCTCCCGCCATTCGTTCCCCAACGACACGGCATTCAGCGGCTCTACGAATACCGTGGCCCCGCTATCGGACACATCGTGGACGATCCCCGGCAGCCGGTGCCTCATCTCCGACTTCACCAGCAGCACCATGCGCCCGTTACGTTCGGTGATGATGGGCTCCTGCAAAACGCCCTGGCGCTGCAAGCGTCGCATCGTTCGCTGCAGCATGTCGTCCAGATGCTGGTATGCCTGCCGTGCATCCACCCTCAGACCGCGCAGCGAAGGACTAGCCCCATCAAGGATGTCTCCCGAAGGGCTTATTGCCGTGTCCAGTTCCCTAGCAAAGCTGGGTAGTTCGGGGAGCAGTTGTGAGAGAGGATGGAGGCGTGCCAAGTGACGCTGCCTCGACAGGGCCTGTCGTGCCGTCTGTCCTGTGCCGATGGTATCGGCCACCTGTCGCAACTCGGCACCACGCAGCGAACCACCGAGTACAGCGCGCCGGATCAGTGGGGTCAGGTCATAGGCCGCCGAGAGGTCTAGGTTGCCCCGTTCCTCCAAGAACCGACGCGCGTCCGAGGTCTCCTGTTGGCGGGAGGCGACCTCATCTCCATTGGAGGTCGGCAGGAGGGTGCCAGCCAACTCCCTAGCGGGCTCGAAGGTGGTGTAGGAGGCCAGTTGCTCCCGCACCAAGTTGAACTCCAGAAGTGTCAGCGACGCGGAGTTCAACTCCGGTCCAGTGCTTGGCGCGGGTATCGTCATAAGGAGATGTTACCAGCCTGCCTCTAGCCCTTGAAAGAGGGCATCGAAGCAGTAGGCGCAAGCCCAAGGGGCAGGGTGACAGGTGGGGTCACCTCGACTAGCAGGCTCTCATACAGTCTTGGGCCGCACCTCTGCAGGGTTTCGAGGTTGGGCACCCGGGCCTCCAGCACCCGAGGAATCTGACCCCCATCAAAGCGGGACAGATACGCGCATCGCTCCCGCAGTCCCAGCAATGTATGCCTTTCGCCCCCCACAGCGAGGTGGCGCAGCGAGTCTTCATACGGCCCGAACACATGCCGGGCTACTTCACACGTCTTGTCGAACAACGCCCGCGCTTGGTTCTCCCGGATACGCTGGAACCGTAGCTGCGATGTCCCGCCTGCCTTGTGCTTGCCCTTCACGTAGCGGGTGTCAGTCTTGGAGGCAATCAGCTTTGCGCCCCGGAACACGCCAACCGCAAACCGCCCCAGCCTGACCAGCACTACCGCAATGTCCCGCTCTTGCTGCAGCATCGACATCAACGGGCCGGAGTCCCAACCGGCCATTGCTGGCCTGCTTCCCACCTCAAAGGGTGGCAGCACCACCAGTTGCCTTTGCGCAGACCCAAACAACATCGCCCCCGTCGGCCACGAGCCCAAGTCTGGGACTGCCTCCAGCAACGGGCGTGGCAGCCCTGGCAATTGTGTCGGGGCCAGATAGAGTGTGTATCCCTCGCCCGGCCCCGGTCGCAACGTATCAAGCCGCGACTGCAACATGGCAGGAGACCGCCACCCATGAACAGTCGCTTTCGCTAGGTCGGTACGGTGCACAGCGTCAGTTGGCAGTTGAGTCATGAGCAAACCCACACAGCACCAAGGAGCACCTGTAGTTTCGTTTTTTCAAGTTTCGTATTATACTCGCCTACTGACCAAAACCTGCGGCCTCATTAAGGCCCATCTCCTCTCGCGCTGCCCCTAGGGAGCCCCACTCGGCAGATGCTTATCATCCTCAGACTGACCGCTATGGCTTTCCACTATCGTGGAAGGGTTGCCTTGGCATACCTCGGGTTGCTCGGCGGCGCGGTGGCACAGTTGACCATACCGAAGCTTCTCGGCAACGCCATCGACGAACTGAAGAATTTGGGTGATGCCGACCGCAGCCTCATCATCATACTGGGCCTTGCCATAGTTGGCGCGTTTGCGCTCCGCGGTCTTTTGGAGTACGTCCGGCTGTTCAACGCCGAAGCCCTGTCCCAGAGAGTCTCGTACGACCTGCGCAACAGCCTCTACAACAGCTATCAGCGCCTTGGCTTTGCCTACCACGATACTGAACACACCGGCAACCTGATGTCCATCGCCACCGCCGATGTGGACGGTGTCCGTCGTTATATCAGCATGGGTCTCCTGCGGTCAGCGGACATTGTGCTGTTGACCATTGCAAGCTGCATCCTGATGTTCCTGCTCTCTTGGGAACTGCCCTGATAAGCCTTTCCTTTGTGCCATTTCTCGCCCTTCGCTCTTCAATAGCCGTTCGTCATCTCAGGCGTCTCTGGACCGGGGTGCAGGTCTTGATGGGAGAGATGGTCACCATTCTCCAGGAGAACCTCTCGGGCATCACGGTGGTGAAGTCCTTCGGCTCCGAGGAATACGAGAAGGAGCGTTTCGCCCGCAAGACCAAGGAGTTGGCCGACCAGGGATACCGGGCCGACAAGACCGAGGGCACCAACAGCGCCATCATGACCTTCTTCTTCACCCTAGTTACCGGCTTCATCCTCTGGTACGGCGGCCGCCAGGTAATCACCGACCCTGCCTTCTCCATCGGCGACTTGGTGCAGTTCCTTGCCTATATGAGCATGTTGCAGTTGCCGGTACGCATGACCGCTTTCACCATCAACGCCTTCTCAAGGGCCGTCTCCTCCGGTGAGCGTATCTTCCAAGTGCTGGATGCCGAGTCCTCCATCGTGGAGAAGCCCGGCGCACCCGTGCTGCCCCGGGCCAAGGGAGCGGTGCGGTTCCAGAACGTCGCCTTTGGCTACAACGACCTCACGCCGGTCGTGAACGGGATCAACATCGATGCCAAGCCGGGCCAGGTCACCGCAATTCTGGGGGCCCCTGGGTCTGGCAAGACCACGCTGGTGCACCTCATACCCCGCTTCTATGATGTGTCTGATGGCAGCGTGACCATCGACGGCATTGATGTGCGGGACGTCACCCTCGAATCCCTGCGTCACAACGTCGGCATAGTGCAGCAGGACGTCTTCCTGTTTGGGGCTTCAATCCGTGAGAACATCGCCTATGGTGTGTCCGATGCCACCCACGACGACATCGTGCATGCCGCCAAGGTGGCCCAGCTTCACGACTTCATAATGACCCTCCCCGAAGGGTACGACACACCAGTGGGCGAACAGGGACACACCCTCTCCGGCGGCCAGCGACAGCGTCTTGCCATCGCCCGCACGATTCTGGTCAACCCGCCGGTGCTGATTCTGGACGACTCCACTTCCAGCGTCGACGTGGAGACGGAGCGCGAAATCCGGCGCGCTCTCGCCGACGTGATCATCGGACGCACCACCTTCGTCATAGCCCATCGCCTTAGCACCGTACGGGGGGCAGATCTGATTCTGGTGATGAAGGACGGGAAGATTGTCGAGCAGGGCAATCACGAAGAATTGATGGAGCGGGGGGCCATCTACCGGGACATTTACGAACTTCAATTGCGTCCGCAGGAAGAGGTCATCCTCGACGCCACCCTGGAAACTCCAGCAGTCACCGGGGCCGTCCCCATGCCAGCAGGTGACGATGGAGGTGATGCCTGATGATGGGCCATGGTGGCGCGGGAGGCGCGTACGGTATGGGCGGCGGACGCTGGCAACCAATGGCCACGGCAGACAGCAACACGCTGCGCGACGACACGGTCATGGGCAAGGCCTACGACCACACCGTCGTGACACGGATGGCACCCTACATCAAGCCCTATGCTGCAGCTGCTTGGGTCAGCCTGCTTGCGGTCATGGTCTATACCGGGGCCACAGTTGCTATCCCCTATCTGGTCAAATGGGGCATTGACGACTTCATCGAGCCAGCCTCGGAAACAGGCGTGGTCCCGTCAGGCCTGATGTGGGTTGGAATCATCTTCCTCATCGTCACCGTGGTGCATTTCGGGGCCAACTACGTCCAGTACCTCGGGATGGCCAAGGTGAGCCAAGGCATTCTCTACGGTCTCCGCACCCACATGTTCAACCACCTGCAGGGTCTCTCGCCCTCCTTCTACCACCGGACGGAAGTAGGGCGCATCATGTCCCGGGTTCAGAACGATGTGCTCCAGCTTCAGGAGACCTTCAACCTGATGGTCCACACCATGGCCGACATCCTGAGCTTGGTGGGCATCGTTGGCGTCATGTTCTACATGCACCCCCAACTGGCCCTCTTCTCGCTGAGCGTCATACCGCCCCTCGTGCTGGTCATGTATGTGTGGCAGAAGTTTGCCAAGCCCGCCTTCATCCGGGCCCGCCGTGCCATCGCCATCGTCAACGGTGCCCTCAACGAGAACATCTCCGGGGTCCGCGTGGTGCAGAGCCTCAACCGGCAAGATCTGAACATGGAGCGGTTCGACGGCTTGAACCACACCTACCTCGATGCTGCCATCCACACCAGCCGCCTATCGGGAATGATCCAGCCACCCGTCCAGCTTCTTACCGGGGCCGCCATGGCCGTGGTAATCGTGGTGGGTGGGTGGATGGCACTGGGAGCAGCCTCCGGTGAAGCCGTGGAAGTGGAAATCGGCGTGCTGGTAGCCTTCATCCTCTTCGTGCAGCGGTTCTTCGACCCCATACGGAACCTGACCATGCAGTTCACCCAGCTACAGCGCTCCATGGCATCCGGGGCCCGCATCTTCGAGCTTCTCGACGTACAGCCCGAGGTGGTGGACGCCCCCGAAGCACTCAGGATGCCCCATGTCAGCGGGGCCATCGACTACGAGCACGTCAACTTCAGCTACGTCCCCGGCGTGGAGGTGCTCAAGGACATCAACCTCCACATCTCCCCTGGCGAGACCGTTGCTCTCGTGGGCCCTACCGGTGCGGGCAAGAGCACCCTCGCCACCCTTGTCTTCCGCTTCTACGACGTCACTGGCGGGCGCATCGCCATCGACGGGCAGGATATCCGCGGCGTGGAGCGGGCCACCCTCGTGGAACAGATGGGCATGGTGCTACAGGAACCCATCCTCTTCTCCGGGACCGTTCGCGAGAACATCGTCTATTGCCACACTGCCGCCACCGACGAACAGGTAATCGCCGCCGCCAAGGCCGTCGGAGCCCACGATTTCATCATGAGCATGCCCGAAGGCTACAACACGGTCCTTCACGAGCGTGGCGGCAACCTCAGCATCGGCCAGCGCCAGTTAATCAGCTTTGCCCGTGCCCTTGTGGCCGACCCACGCATCCTCGTCCTCGACGAGGCCACGGCCAACGTCGACTCCTACACCGAACTCCTGATTCAGAATGCCATGCGCCACTTGCTGCAGGGGCGCACCTCCATCGTCATCGCCCACCGACTTTCCACCATACGCAACGCCGACAAGATCGTTGTGGTGCAGGACGGTCGCATCGTTCAGATGGGCAGGCACGACGAACTGGTGGAGCAGGGCGGCCTCTACGCCCACCTGTATGCCCTCAACTACAGCGACGCCGACGCCTCAGCCCCCTCCGCTTCCGACGACGACTGACACACCCCTTGCCCGATACCCCGGTCGTCTCCCTAATTCGCCCCATGACATTCTCCCCTTGGCAAGAACCCTTCCATAGTGCCTCAATGTACTAGCCAACTCTCTTGCATTTATCAAATTGTATCTGTATCCTACGCGGGTGCTAGCCCACAGCATGCCCTGTAACTGGGCCTTCTTATCTAAGGTCCTTCATTGTAAGACGCAGCCAGTTATTGCCCTGTATTCCGCGCAGGTGGTGCTGGCTCTTCAGGCCACCCCCCCGACAACCCCGCAAGACACATTCATTCCCTCTGCCGAAGGGTAAGCGTGCTTGCCGTGCCACAAACAACGCAGCCTGAGAGAGGAGCAACGAAAGAATGAAAGCAGCAGCAACGACCCTAGGGATACTGGGAGCGATAGCCGCGTTCCTAGCATCGATCGTCGCAATCGCCGCCGGTTACTTCTTGGATGTCCTGCCTTTACTCAGTGGAGGTAGCATCATGGGAATTGGGCTGCTGGCACTCATCGGCTCCGTTGTGGCCCTCGTTGGGGGCATTATGTCGGCCTCCAAACCCTTGGCCGGCGCGATTATGTTGGTCATAGCCTCGGTGCTGACCATCATAGCCCTTGCCGTGGTCTACAAAGATTGGACGCCCTTGACGCTCTTGGGTGGGTTGGCCTTGGCACTGCTTCTCATCGGGGCCATCCTCGCTTTCCTAGGCTGGATGGAGTCCCGCAAGACGGCATAGCAGTCCGCTTCCGGACGCCGCCAAATACCGCAGAGCCTCTGTGAATGAATTGAACATGTTCAGACTGTTCACAATTCTAATACTGTTGGTCCTGCCACTCGCCTGTACCGTCAACGAGAGTTCAAACGGGGGCGACCCCGGACCTGACAGGACTGCCCTCTCTGACTCGCCGGAAAGCGAGGGCAGCCCACCAGCGGAAACCCAAGAGCCTGCGGATGTCGAAATCACCACGACTGCCCCGATGACTGTTGAGGAGTACGCTGCCGCCTGTGGACAGTTGTTCTCGGAGGTCGAAGCCAGAAGTTCTGCCATGGAGAACATGCTCTACGACAACCCCGACAATATGGTGCTGGCGGCGTCGGAAGCACTGGCGGCAATGAATGACTCCATCGACGCCTTTGAGGATTCCCTGAATACGATGACGACCTGGAATCCGCCGGAGGAGTTGAGACCATTCCACGAACTGATGATGAGATATGTAGAGCTATCGCGAGAGCAGTTGCGCTCAGGCGGTTTGCGCGATCTGTTGGAAGAGACTCAGGAGGTGCTCTCAAGTAGCGGCATGCAGGGGCTGGGTCGGCTTGAGGAGGGCGTTGACCGGCTGTCCGACATGGAGACCGATGAGGACATTGAGGACTACGTACTTGATTCTCTCGAAGGCGACGGGCTCTTCCAAGTTCTTGATGGAGTGACCGCAATTCAGGATGGGTCGGCAATAGCGGACATGGGACAGCTGGTTCAGATAGGGTTGCGTCTGGAGAAGGAGTTGGAAAAGATGGAGGAAGCAACGGCTCCGCTGGAAGCAGAGGCTATTCAGGTGCAGCGCGACCTCTCCCCGGAAACCATCGATGTGCTGGTGAGCGCTGGCTGCATGTAAATCATACCGCCTCTACTCCTCAACTATAGTGCGTCAACTTCCACGGTCACCACATCACCCCGCCCCCTCATCCTCCTCAAACAACCCGAACACATTCCCGGCCGTATCCCTGCAATAAGCCACGTAACCCAACCCGGGTATGGCCGTCTTGGGCGTCACCACTTCACCACCCGCGGCCGATGTCTTCTCCACGTAATCGTCCACTGACTCCACGTCCAACACGTTCACCGTACTCTGGTGCACCGGATTCGTCCGCAGAAGCGCCCCATTGATGCCGAGCCCTTCCTCTCCCGTTGTCACCAGCCAGTAGTCCACCGGCCCTTCCCACTTCTCAATCTTCCACCCGAACACGCTGCGGTAGAAGTCCGCCAGACTGTCCGGGTCCCTCCCAGGTATCTCAAAATGCACAATTCTAGGCATCTCGTTCCTCCCTCCTCACGTGCATAAATCACCCCCCTCTCCAGTGGGGGAAAGGGGGGTGCCTTTTCTTGTCCAATGACCGGAGTCAGGATAGCGGCTTACACTATCGGCCGGTCCACCACCCGCGCATCCACCTTCCGTTGCATGTAGTTCCCATCGGCAGCGGTCCCAAGCAGTCGTCCGGCGTCCACTACCACCTTGCCCCTCAGGATAGTCATCACGGGCCAGCCCTGCACCGGGAAGTCCTCCCAGATGCTGTAGTCACTAATGTGGAAGTCGTCCTTGCCCAGGCGCTTCTCAACGCCCGGGTCAATGAGCACGATATCCGCATCACTGCCGGGAGCAATCGCACCCTTCCGCGGGTACAGACCCATGATGCGGGCTGCGTTGGATGAAGTGACCTCCACAAACCGGGCCAGCGACATACCTCGCTTGGACACGCCTTCACTGTACGTGATTCCCACGCGCGTCTCCGCGCCGTTGTGCCCGCCCGTCACGTCCAGCAGACTCCGACCCTGTATCTTGTGGGCCCACGAGGTGCAGTACTCGTCGGTGGCCATGCTGTTGATGTCGCCCTTCATCAAACCTTCCCACAGTGCCTGCCGGTCCTGTTCCGACTTCAGAGAGGGGTAGGTGTGATACTTCATGCCGTCGGGCTCCTTGTAGGCCTCGGCATTCCACGTCACATAGTTGTGCAGCGTCTCCGAGTACACGGGCATTCCCTTGCCCCGGGCCTCCTGAATGGCGGCCACGCCCTGTTGTGCGCTCACGTGCACCATGTACACCGGGCAGCCCGTCCACTCCGCCACCCGCAGCACCCGCCGGAAGGACACGTCCTCCGACATGTTGGAATGCACCTCGTGCATTCTCCAGTGCTCGGTGCGCTCCTCCTCAGTCAGCTTCTTGTACATGTACTGCACCATGTCGTCGTCTTCCGAGTGCACCATCAGCATCCCGCTGCTCTGCTGCACCTGCTCCATCAGATCCGAAAGGTGCCCCATCCCCACGCGCCTCTGCTCAGTTAGGTGGGCGGGACGTATGTCAGTGGTGAATATCTTGAAGCTGGGATACCCCGCCTGCACTGCCTCCCGCACCTGCGGGTTAATCACGTCGGGTTGGATTTCCGGCAGCAGCATGATGTGGTACCCGTAGTCGCAGTAGGCGTTGCCCCGCCAGCGCCCGTCCCGTTCCGCGATGGCAGACTCAATGGTGCTACCCGGCCTCACGATCGCGAAGTCCAGCATCGTCGTCGTGCCGCCGAACAGCGCAGCACGGCTCACCTGCTCCGGGGGCGCCGTCTCCATTCCGGGCATACCCATGATCGGCGCCGCCACGTGAGCATGCGGCTCCACACCGCCGGGGACTACGACCTTGCCCAGCGCATCGATTACCTGACCTACGTCCGCAGGCAGCGACCCCTGCTGTGCCACTGCCACTATCTTGCTTCCCTCGATGGCCACGTCCCATCCACCAACTCCCCATGGCGTCACCACCATGCCACCCCTAATCACCATGTCGATCATGGCGCCTCCTCGTTATCAGCTCGAAATGACTGAACGTAGACGCAGGCCCTCTCCAGCCTGTGTCCAGCTTTGGCCCGCCCAATATACCATAGGCCAATATCACGGGAACGGACGAGGCTTGTCCGGTCTCGCTGGTCTCATGGTTGTAGCTGTTCAGATAGGGATTCTTGGTCCGATGCCGTAGCTGGGAAAAGGCTGTTCCGGGGCGGGTGTGCGGCCACTCGCAGATAGGGATGCGGCCAAAATCGTAGCTGGAAGTGCTTTTCTCATAGCTGATTTTGGTCTCATTGGCCGCATTTGAGTAGCTGCTCAGATAGGGATTTCTGGTCTGATGCCATAGCTGGAAGAGGGGCTTTGGGGGGCGATTTGAGGGTGGTTTCGGGGGCCGGGACCGAGGGTGTCCTAGCTGGCGCACCCTTTCTTCATGCGTGATACTGGTCTCACTGGCCGCATTTGAGTAGCTGCTCAGATAGGGAATTTTGGTCTCATGCCGTAGCTGCGGAAAGCGGTTTCCCGGAGCGTTGCGCCGGGGCTGCCGGATGTGCGCTTTCACGGGTCTCTTGTCCTCCGAATAACGTAGGGGCGAATAATGCAGGGGCAGATAGCTTCTGGCGGTGTCCCCATGGCTGGCAAACAAAACGCCGGGGCCGACCTTGGGGTCAGTCCCCAGCGCGCTCACTGGATTATGTTAGAACGTATGTCTGAGACTTGTCAAGGGGTAGGGAAATGGAATGAACAACCAGAAAGCCCAGTTCCTCAACTATGAGGCTTGAGGGCCCGATGACAACCTCCCGGAACCATCAATTATCAGCAATACCCCCACCACCAGCAGCACCGCAGCCATCACCAGCAGCAGCCCGTTCACGCTGATCCTGCCCGTCAGCCGTGCCCCGAAATACGTCCCTATCATTGCGGGCACGGCCATGAACCCCAGCACTATCAGATCCAGTTCTCCCTGTATGCCGTGCCCGATGAACCCGAACGCGCCCAGAAACGACCCAATCATGAGGTTCGACCCGGCGGCAATCCGCGGGTCTGCCTTCATCACCCGTATGATGATGGGCAGGCGCACGCTCCCCAGAATCAGCCCCACCGCGCCCCCAACCAGCCCCACTGTGAACCCCAGCGTCGCCTCCAGTGCTCCCCGCTTGCTGGTCAGAAACACCGAACGCGGGTCCAGCGGCTCCACCACGCTCCCCGGCGTCACCAAGCTCACCTTGCGCACCATCAGGAAGAACTCAATCCCTTGCCACGCAACGAACAACCCTGCCCCCAGCACCAGCACGCCCACAGGCACCAGCGAGGCAGCGAACCCGCCGATGAATGCCCCGATGATCGCTGGCACCCCTAGGTACAGCACGATGCGCCAGTCCACCCGCCCCTCCCGCAGGTGACGGAATCCTCCCACCATGGCACTCAGCGTGCTCACCAGAATGTTGGTGCCCCCGGCGATTCCCGCATCCATCCCGATAAGCAGCATCGCCGGCAAGCGCATAGTCCCCAGAGCCAGTCCCACCAGTCCCCCCAGCACGCCCACCGCCAGCGAAATCACCGCCAGAATGGCAATCTCCCAAGCAACCAGACCTTCGGTGAACTCTAGGAACATTCAATCCCTGCCTTCTCAGGATGCCAAAGAGGTCACGCTATCGCTTAAGACACGAGCACGGCAGCAGTCTACAGTCCATTGGCGCGTCGCGACACAGGAGAGCGGCCCCGGTTGCCCAAAACAATGACCCCTTGTAACGGATGCTTCCGAAAAGTACATTGCCAGAACGGCTATACCAAAGGCGGCAAGCTCATGGCAGCATACGTCATCACCGACGTTGAGATTACAGACGTACCCCTCTACCGAGAGTTCATAGAGAAGGTGACACCCACCGTCGAGCACCATGGCGGAAAGTTCGTCGCCCGCGGTGGGGCTCTCGAAACCGTGATGGGCAACTGGGACCCTCCGCGCCTTGCCATCATGGAATTCGGGAGTCTCGACCAGATACACACTTGGCTGGACTCTACGGAGTTCAAAGCCCTCAACGACATCATGACCAGGTCCTCCAACATCAACATGGTCATAGTGGACGGACTATAGGCCCACGGTTACTGTCGCAGGGTCTTACCTCAAGGCACGGCTGGGGGGAGTGAGGGAAACATGCCGACAATGAGCGGCGGCGAAGCACTGGTGGCTTCGCTGGCAAACGAGGGCGTCGAGGTGGTCTTCGGCATACCCGGCATCCAGATATACGGCATTGTCGCAGCCCTGCGCGACGAGCCCTCCATCCGCATGATAACCACCCGCCACGAACAGGCTTCCACCTACATGGCCGACGGCTACGCCCGCGCCTCCGGGAAGCCGGGCGTTGCTCTGGTGGTCCCCGGCGTGGGCTTGTACAACGCTGCCTCCGGTTTGGCCAATGCGTACGCACGCTCCTCCCCTGTCCTCATCATCGCAGGGCAGGTCCCGCGGGCCGCGATAGGCAAGGGCTTGGGGGCGGTCCACGAAATCGCCGACCAAGCCGAAGTCGTCCGCCCCGTCACCAAATGGCGCCAGCGGGCAATGCGACCCAGAGAGGTGCCTTGGGCCGTATCCGAGGCCTTCCGGCAGATGCGCAGTGGTCGTCCCCGCCCTGTTCTGATTGAAATGCCCCCCGATGCCGGGGTTGAACGCGAGGAGGTCCAGCTTCGCAAACCCTCTCCCGTCTCGCGCATCGTGCCCAGCCCCGACCAGCTTCAGCACGCCGCCAGCGTGATTGCCAGTGCCCAGCTGCCCCTGATATACGCGGGTGGTGGTGTGGCTAGGTCCGACGCCGAGGAAGCCTTGGTCAAGCTGGTGGAGATGACAAACATACCTGTGGTCACCTCCAGCGGTGGCAAGGGCGCCATCCCTGACAGCCATCCACTGTCCTACGGTTCCTGCTTCAGCGCCCGGGGAGAGAGGCAGGAGATGAACCAGCTTTTCGAGGTCATGCAGTCCGCCGACGTGGTCATCGGCATCGGGGCCCGCTTCGGGCTGGGCAATCCCGCTGGCGAGGCGTCAACCCTCGTCAACATCAACATCGACGACACCGAACTCACCCGCCTCCAGTCCAACACCATCCCCCTGCACGGCGACGCCAAGGCGACAATCGAGGCGATGGTCCCCTACCTCCTGGATGCCGGGGCCGGCGAACGCCCCTCTCCCACCGAGAGCGTCGACGCCGCTCGCCGTCTCATATCGTACTATGACATTCGTGACAGGGAGCCCCAGTACCCCATTTTGGAGGCCATCCAAAGCGGCGTACCGGAGGACGCCTTCATAGTCTGGGACATCACCCAGTTCGGCTACTACGCCCGCACCCACTACCAAGTGATTCATCCCAAGACCTACATCGATTCCGGATACCAGTTCAACTTGGGCTATGGCTTCCCCACTGCCTTGGGGGCCAAGGTTGCCAAGCCCGACCGCCCCGTCGTCTGCATGGCTGGTGACGGCGGCTTCATGTTCAACTGTTCCGAACTCTCCACCGCCGTCAAGTACGGGATTAACGTGGTCACCGTCGTGTTTCGGAATGATTCCTACGGCAACGTCGCCCGGGACCTGAACGACTTCTTCGACGGGGCCTATGAGACCGACCTGCACAATCCCGACTTTGTCAGGTTCGCCGAGTCCTTCGGCGCAGTCGGCCTTCGAGCCAATGACCCCATGGACTTGGCCACCCTCATACCCCAAGCCCTCGACCTCCAAGCCCCGGTGATCATCGAGGTCCCCTTGGGCGACATGACCACCTCCCGCGCCCCCTATTTCGCCCCCGTCTACAATCTGCCTTGGACGCAGCCTCAGGAGGGGCTTATTCCTTCGTGATAGATTGTACGAAGGCACGCTACTAGGCCACGTGGCGTCGCCTTGACATAAGGCAAGACCATCTCGACAATCGCTGACAAGTAGCCTCTATCGCCTCCACCTTCCAGTGGGTAAGCTAACCGACATCGACGTTACCGGAAAGGTCAGTGGTAAGTCCGGGAGTGTGCTGGGAGCAGCCCACGAGCACCTAGTAACCGGCCTTCTGATGCGTCTGGGGTTCGATGTATCCGTCTGTAGTGTGACCACGGCCAATTACGACGTGTTGGTCCAAGCCTTCACGAATGGCCCGGGAACTTCTGAAATGCTTCTCAAGGCACAGGTGAAGACCTGCCAAGGCAGCCTGAGCCTGACGGGTGGTGGTAGAGGGGGCGTGGACAGGATAACCATATCTGGTGTGAAGACCTACAAGTATACGGAGGAGCACTGCGACCTCATGATCGGGGTAAGCCGTGACGACCTCGACCTGTACCTCTTCCCGGTTCGGTTTGCTTCCCTTTACAAGACGTCAGTATCACTGAAGAAGATTCGTATGGTACGCAATAACTGGGACATCCTGTTGAACTGGAACGATGGGTACCTTTCAAGCCTTCAGAACTCGCTTATCACGTAGGTAGATGCCGAAAGGTTATGTCGGTATGACCATTACAACGGCTACCCCGAAACGTTCCACAGACGCGGGAAATGGCGAGGCACAATCCGAATTCGTCTCCTTCCGCGAACTTGCACCCCATATCCCATCCACCACCTACGCCACCTTCGGCCTCTACCGCTACCCCGCCAAGTTCATCCCGCAAGTGGTCTCCTATGCCCTGCACCGCTTCGGTGGCGCAGGCGAGTCCGTCATCGACCCCTTCGCCGGCTACGGCACCGTCGGCACCGTCGCCCGCACCCAAGCCAACCCCTACGAGATGTGGGACCTCAACCCCTTGATGCCCACCCTCCACGACCTTTCCATCATGGGACCTCCCGACGTCCACCCCGACGCCCTCGTACACCAACTCAAGGCTCACCAACACCCGTTCCGTCCTGCGTGGAGCAAGGTCGACTATTGGCACCACCAAGCCTTCCTCCCGATGCTCGGCCAAGCATGGAGCTTCTACCACAGCCTGCCCGACGGCGCAGCCAAGAGCATCCTGTTGATACCCCTGCTCAAGGCGACCCAGCACTACTCCTTCAACGACGAGAAACGCCAGAAGCTTTCGCAGTCCCCCCTCTCCCGCCGTCGCATCGACAACCTCTTGGAGGAAGACTGGCAGGCCAAGTTCTATCGCATGCTCCGCGACGGCATGGCCCACATCCTGAAAGCCCAGCGCCAGTACCAAGCCATGGAGCCCGCCGATGTCGAGTCCCACGTCACCGGCGGCGTCAACACCCTCATCCAACCACTGGAACGCGAGCACGACATACTCCTCACCTCGCCTCCCTATATGCAGGCCCAGGAATACATCCGCCGCTTCAAGATGGATCTGCTATGGTTGGGCTGGACCGAAGACCAAGTCCGCGACCTCGGACGCTTGGAGATGCCCTACCAGCGCGTCGACGGGGTCCCCATCTACTCGCGCACCTACGAGGACTATCTGGAAAGAATAGAGGAGCCCCATTTGAGGCTCCTCTACCAGCGTTACTTCTGGGGTGTCTTCGGGGCCCTGACCCGCCTACAGAAGAGCATCCGCCGCCACCTACTCCTCTTCGTCGGCCCGGCATCCGTCCGGGGGATGCCCATACCCATCTCCCAGATTGCCGTCGAGCACTTCTCCCACATCGGCTGGCGCCACCAGACCACCCTCGTGGACAGCATCGTCTCCCGCGCCATGTTCTTCTACCGCGCCAACCCCGCCACGGGGGAGGCTGATCCGCGGATGACTACCGAGCATCTAGTGGTGATGGAGCGTCCCCGCTGACACCCCCCATGACATTTTCTTGTTGACCCCCGTCGGGCTGCTCGCGCTAGAATCAATCATGCGACCCGGACAGCCCAGCCCGCTTCCTGGGCGCTTTCGAAAAAGTGGGAAGCCAACTCAGCTAGGGGCCAGCTACAAAAATGGGAAAATGGGAATCGAAATAGCTACGAAAAAATCGCGCCAGATACGAATGGTTTCCCATTTTGTATCTGGCGAAGTCCAAAGAACAGGAAGGTTTCGGTAGGAGTTAGCAAGAAAATGGGAATGAAATGGGAATATCCTTCCCATTTTTCGCGATGACTGTGAGAGGTAAGCGAGAACGCCAGTAAGCCAAAAGCAGCGCGACCTCAACCCCGCCTGCGCACTATCTCCACCCCGGCGCTACCCAACCGCGCATCCCGTATCGGCGGCTGCGTCTTCCGCACCTGCACCCTCACGGCCTCCACGGCGAAGCCGCCCAGCACCGCATCCGCGATGTCCTGCGCCACTGCTTCCAACAGGTTTCGGGGAGGCCCCTCCATCACGCCCTTCACGGCACGGTACAGCGCAGCATAGTTGATAGTGTCGTCCAGCGAGTCCGACCTGACCGCAGCCGACAGATCCGCTTCCACCTCAAGGTCGACGAGGAAGGGCTGCCCCAGTTCCCGCTCCTCCGGGTTGTTTCCATGGAAGCCGAAGAACTGCATCCCCTCCAGCAGGATGCGGTCCGTCACGCCCGCCTCCGAAGGCTATCCACTCGATGCAGCCTCTATCGCATCGGCTAAAGCCAGCAAATCTCTGGCCCGCTTCACCACCGGCACATCCACCATCTTGCCGTCCAAGGCCACCGACCCGCGTCCCTCCAGCTCGGCCTCTTCCCAAGCTGCCACTACCCGCCGGGCATACTCCACGTCCTCGGGCCATGGGCTGAACATGCGGTTGAAGGTATCTATCTGGGACGGGTGGATGGCGAACTTGCCCTTGTATCCCATGCTCACGGCCTGCTCCACATCCGCCTCCAGCCCCTCTTGGTCGCGGAACCGCACGAATACTCCATCCAGAGCCAGAACCCGTGCCGCCCGCGCAGCTATCGCCACCTGAGCCCGCGCGTGGTATACCTCCTCGCCCGACTCGGTGCGGCGCACACCCATGTCCTGGGTGTAGTCTTCGCCACCAAACGCCACTCCCACGATGCGGGGCGACGCTGTAGCTATCTCATACGCAAAATGCACCCCGCGGGCACTCTCCAGCCATGGTATGAGGCGCAGCCGTCCCCGCTCCAGACCGTTCGCCGTCTCCAGCGTGCCCGCAATGCGCTCCATCTCACGGATGTCGTAGGTGGACTCCACTTTCCCCAAGCTGACCCCATACAGGTGCGGCCCAATGACCGCCGCCAGTTCATCCCGCGTCAGCCCGGTATCCAGCGAGTTCAGCCTGACCATCAGCTTCCGGCCCTTGGCGCACAGCCCAGGCCCCACCTCCGCCACCATATCCCGCGCAGCCATTTTCTCACCCGGAGGCACAGAGTCCTCCAAGTCTGCCACTATCACGTCAGCCGGGAAATCCCGAGCCTTCTCCAACATATTGGCACGGTTGCCAGGCACAAAAATCAGGCTGCGAAGCAATTCCAAGGGGAATCTCTCCTGTCGGGGGCTCGGTGAGACGGGGCTGGCCAACTACGCCAATTATTGCCCCTCCTATATGTGGGCGATATAATCGCACACACTCGAAAAAAAGGGTAGGACGTTGGTTAGCAGAAACGATTTCCGCAGTGCCATGGGCAGGTTCGCTACCGGCGTCACCGTGGTCACCACCCTGGACGACGCGGGCGAGGTGCACGGGATGACAGCCAACTCCTTCACCTCTGTATGCCTCGAGCCGCCAGCCATCCTAGTCTGCGTCGCCCACAACGCCCGCACTTACAATTACGTCGAGAGCCAAGGCACCTTCGGCGTCAACGTCCTGGGTACCGATCAACTGCCCGTGGGCCAGTATTTCGCCCGCAGACCTGAAGACCGCACAGGGGAAATCGACTGGACCTATTCCACGTCCGCCGACGGCATCCCAATGTTGGACGGCTCCATGGTCTCCATGGCCTGCCGCGTCCTAGGTTCACACGTATACGGGGACCACACCATCTACGTGGGTTGCGTGGAAGAAATGAAGCTGGGAGAACACGGCGCGCCCCTGCTCTTTTTCGAGAGCCAGTGGAACACCAGCGTCCCAGCCAACGAGTAGCTAACCCTAGGCCAAGCTGGCCACGAAGTCCTCTATGGCCCGGTTGACCTCATAGGGCTTCTCCACCTGAGCGAAGTGGCTCGCTCCGTCAATTACTGTCTGGTTCGACCCCGATATTTTGTCCTGCAAGTAATTGCTGTACTTGACCGGCGTCATCACATCTTCAGAACCACAGATGATGGCAGTGGGCAGCGATATCTTCTGCACCTTCTCCATGATGTCGAACCTGTCACAGCACATCAGGTCGTTATGCTGCACCGCGGGTCCGACCTCTTCTCCCTTGCGCATCAGCATGTCGTAGACATCCTGGGGCACCTTGTCAAAGGTGGAGCGTCGTATATCCAGCCATTGGTCCTTGTCCTTCACGCCGTCTTGGGCCTGCTGGAGGTACGTGGGATGCACCCTCAGCCGGGCTCCGGTCCCCAGCAGTATGAGACCCCTGATTTCATCGGGGTACATGAGTCCGAACTGCTGGGCGATAGCTCCGCCCATGGAGTGTCCACAGAGGATTACGTCCTTGTAACGCCTCGCCGTGATGAATCCCCGCACCCACTCCACATAGCCCTCGATGCTGGTGCATGGTCTTCCGGCAGGGTGCCCCGGGAGGTCGAGGCCTTTGGAATTACGGAAATGCCTCATCTGGTAATAGAACGTGATGCTTGATTCTCCCGAACCATGTATGAACACCAGCTTCATTCCTCGGCTCCTTTGCCGCCAAGAGATATGGAGGAAACACGCAGCGGGGCCGCAAGCGGCCCCGCATCAGGCCCGACGTGAGATTCTATACGCCGCTCACCCGGCAGGCAAGACAAGAATCGCTCAACTGAACGAGTCCTTAAGGCTGGCCCTGCGAGGACGACTCAGGGACTACTCCCCGTCGCCTTCCTCCTCGTCATCATCACCGGCATCTTCAGTCTCAGCGGATGCCCCATTGCGCGACGCGGCTGCCACCGGCACCGGGGTGTCCGACGCTACCTCAGGCTCGATTTCGTCGGTGGGGGTCTCACTGCCCCGGTCTTGGGGCATGAGGCAGGTCAGGGAAGCAACGTAGTCGTCCTCCACCTTGTCACGCCAGATGCGCACGCCCTGCGTGTTGCGGCCCACCACCCGGAAGTCCTCCAAGCTGACCCGTATCACCTGTCCCTTGGCCGAAATGAGCATGATCTCCTGGCCCTCGGCCTCAGTCACCACCCTGGCCGCCACTACCGGGCCTGTCACATCACTCACACGGAAAGTGCGTATGCCGAGGCCATTTCGCCCTTGCCTGCGGTAGTTGGCCAGATTCGTGCATTTGCCATAGCCGTTGCGACTGGCAGTGAGCAGAAAGCCGTTCTGTAATGCCACATCCATGGCCACCACTTGGTCGCCACTGGCCAGCTTGATGCCTCCCACACCTCCGGCCTGACGGCCCATCTGGCGCACATCCGACACGGCAAACCGGATGGACTGCCCCATCTCCGTGATGAGTAACACGTCCCCGCCCTCCTTCACGATGCGGGCGGAGACCACCTCATCCCCTTCCTTCAGGTTCATCACTATCAGGCCTTTGGCCCTTATCCCAGCCAAGTCCCCAGGGCGCAGCATCTTCACCTGTCCACGGCGAGTAGCTAGGACAAACACATTCCCCCGTTCCCGGAGATCGGGCACGGCCAGCACGGCATTGACCCGCTCCCCATTGGCAACGGGTATCAGGTTGACGATGGGCGTGCCCCTAGTCGTGCGAGAGGAGTCCTCGGAGATATCGAAGCATCGTAGGGGGTAGGCGCGGCCACGATTGGTGAAGAACAGCAGCGTATCGTGGGTGTCGGACACCACTAAGTCCTGTAGTGCATCGTCATCACGGGTGGACATGCCTCTCACGCCCTTGCCTCCACGATGCTGTCGCTTGTAGGTCTCGGAGGGTATGCGCTTGATGTACCCGCGCTGGCTGAGAGTCACCACCATTTCCGCATGGTGAATGTAGTCCTCCCGACCCAGCTCAGCAGCCTCCTCTTCGCTAATCTGGGTGCGTCGCTTGTCACCGAACTTCTTCTTGAGGGCTAGTGTCTCACTCTTGACCGCCGCCAGCACCTTGGCCGGGTCGGCCAGCATCGCCTCGTGTTCAGCGATGGTCTTCAGCAGTTCTTGATGCTCGTTCTCCAGTCTTTCCCGTTCCAAGGCAGCCAACCGGCGCAACTGCATGTCGAGGATCGCCTGCGCCTGCACTTCAGTGAGGGTCAGGTCATCCATCAGGTTCTGCCGGGCCGTCTCCACATCGGCAGAATTCCGTATGATTTCGATAACTTCATCCAGCCGGTTCAGGGCCAGCAGCAACCCCTCAACAATGTGGGCCCGGTCTCGCGCCTTCTGCAACAGGAACTCGGTACGCCGAACGATGACCCGCTGCCGGTGCTCGATGAATAGCTGCAACGCCCGGCGCAGACCCAGCATCTGAGGCTGGCCGTCCACTTGAGCCAGTAGCATCACATGGAACGCAGTGCGTAACTGGGTATGCCTGTAGAGGTTGTTCAGCACCACGCGTGCGTTGGCGTCACGGCGTAGCTCCACCACCACTCGGAGACCCTGCCGGTCCGACTCGTCACGCACATCCGAGATACCCTCTACGCGACGTTCCCGCATCAGCCCTGCAATCTTCTCCACTAAGGAGGCCTTGTTAACTTGGTATGGCAACTCGGTGATGACAATCTGTTCACGGTTGCCTCGCATCTCCTCAATGGTGGCATTGGCCTCCACCACGATGCGTCCTTGCCCGCCTTCGTAGGCTGAAATGATGCCCGAGTGTCCGCGAATGATGCCTGCCGTGGGGAAGTCCGGCCCAGGGACGAACCTCATCAATGCCTGCGTGGTGGCGTCGGGGTGGTCCACCAAGTGAGAGATGGCGTCGCATATCTCCGTCAGATTATGCGGCGGGATGTTGGTCGCCATGCCCACCGCGATTCCCGACGCTCCGTTGATGAGCATGTGGGGCAACCGTGCGGGTAGCACCGTCGGCTCCGAAAGCGTGTCATCGAAGTTGGTGGCAAAGTCGACGGTGTTGAGATCGATGTCGTCCAGTAACTCGGTGGATATGGAGGCGAGCCTAGCCTCGGTATATCGCATCGAAGCCGGGGGGTCGTCGTCCACGCTGCCAAAATTGCCTTGGCCGTCCACCAACGGGTACCGCATGCTGAAGTCCTGCGCCATGCGCACCAAGGCGTCGTACACCGAAGCATCCCCGTGGGGGTGGTACTTGCCCAGCACCTCGCCAACTATGCGGGCGCTCTTCTTGTACGCCGTGCCAGGGCGCGAGCCGATCTCATCCATCGCATAGAGGATGCGTCGCTGCACAGGCTTGAGACCGTCACGCACATCGGGCAAAGCACGTGAGACGATGACGCTCATCGCATAGCTGAGATAAGAAGTCCGCATTTCCTCATCTATGCGGACGGGCAACACGGTTCCGGAGGTGGTCACGCTCCTCTACCCCCTACTATTTTGTGGTTCAGGCCCCAGAAAATGTATGTCATGCACGCCCGAACCACTACATACTTGAAAACGACATTTTACCAGAACAGACGCAAACCGTCTCATTAGTGCTAGGGTCCAAGTTGGAGCACTAGCGAACGTTCGTCAGTGGCCGATGCGCTGCACTAAACAAGTGAAGAGGTTCGCGAACGACCGGGGCACTTCCTCCACCCGTTCCGGCTGGAACTGCACCCCGATAACCCAGTCGTGACTCGGGCTCTCCACGGCTTCCACCACACCGTCCTCCAGTGAGTAGGCCGACGTCATCAGCCCAGGTGCCCGTTGCGCTTCGCGCAGCCCTCGGCGGTGCCAGCTGTTCACCCGGAAGAACCCCCCCGGCCCCAGAATCGCCGACAGCTTGCTCCCTGGGGTGATGTAGGCTTGGTGGCGTAACGCCTCCTGCTGGCCCGTCAGAGGGGCATGCTCCGGCAGGTCGTCCAGCAGTTTCCCGCCGAACACGAGGTTCAACAACTGCATGCCGGACCCTATCGCTAGGACCGGCAGGTCCCTTTCCAACGCCTGCCTCAGCACTGCCCGCTGAGCCTCCAACCCAAAGCCGTCCAAGTCAGGGCCGCCACCAACGAGAAGAGCCTCGGCGCTCCCCAAGCCATGACTACTGAGTCGAGCAGCGTTCACAGCAGGCAGGCGGTACAAATCTACGTCGAAGGAAGCGAGGGCTCCGGCGTAGGCCAAGAATTCAGCATCGTGGGGGCAGCTAACGGCGATCAACGCCATGCTGTCACTATTCTACTCCTATCCGTACCTATGCGTCTGCATTTCGCCTTCCAAGCTCCCTATTGTCTTTGCTAACTCAGGTGGAAACTGCTATGCTCTTGCCTGCGAAAATTTTCCCTAACTGCAATCATCTGCAGAATTGTGCCCTGATGCGGAAGGAGATACGGAATTGGCGGTCGAGTCTAGTGTGACCCTACGCCAAGCAGCTACCCAGTATGCTGGTACCCTGCCTGCCGAAGACCGCGGCGCTGAACAACCAGCGATCGACGGGTTTGTACGCTGGTACGGAAGCGACCGGTCGGCTGGAGAGTTGACGCCACAACAGGTGGAGCAATACGGCGAATGGATGGCTCGCGAGGGATCAGACTCTACTTCGAAGTTGGTCTCTGTGCGCTCCTTCCTCACCTATCTCCGCAAGAAGAAAATTGTCCAAGCCTCCCTAGCCACTCACCTGCGCGTGCCACGTGCCCGACGGAACAGCGCGGCAGCCGGCCGCGCAGCTGGCCCCGAAGTGGTGCTCTCCGCCGAAGGCAGGTCCAACTTGGAGTCCCGTCTTGAATCCCTCAGGGAAGAGCGCATATCGGTGGTGGGCGACATCCAGCGTGCCATGGCGGACAAGGACTTCCGCGAGAATTCCCCCCTCGACGCCGCGAAAGAGCGCCAAGGCAAAATCGAAGCTGACATTCGCGAGTTAGAAGACACTCTGGCGCGAGCCGTCCTCCGCCAAAACGGAGAGGCCTCGGCCACTGTGCAGATCGGTCACACTGTCCGGTTGAAAGAACTCAGCAGTGGCAAGGTATCCCAATACACCCTGGTGGACGCCGCAGAGGCAGACCCAAGCTTGGGAAAGCTGTCGGCCAGCAGTCCCGTAGGCCGCGCCGTTCTGCAGAAGGCCGTCGGTGAAGAAGTAAGCGTCACCGCGCCTAGGGGAACCATCATGTACAAGATCGAAGAGGTCGCAGGCTAGCTGACTCCCGTTCCAACTAGAGCGCACCTGCCCCGACCGAAACGGCCCAACTGAGGCCAAATTCCAAAGGGAAAGAAAATATGCCGACTTTCGTGAATCCGGAAAAGTGCGATGGCTGCCGGGCCCAGACCCGCCCTGCCTGCATGTACATCTGCCCCAACGACCTGATGAAGCTGGATACCGATATCGGGCAGGCCTTCAACCAGGAACCCGATGCCTGCTGGGAGTGCTTCGCCTGTATCAAGATGTGCCCCCAGTCGGCCATCGACCTCCGAGGCTATGCCGACGTGATGCCCCTCGGTGCCACAGCCACCCCTCTACGAGGCACCGAGCAAATCATCTGGGCCATCAAATTCCGAGACGGCACTCTAAAGCGGTTCCGCTTCCCCATCCGCACAACGCCCTGGGGCACTATCGAACCCCACGAACGGGCCGACACCCCCAACGAGGAGAGCCTGCGGGACCCCAGCATATCCGCTGAGGGCCACTACCTAGGAGTGGACGAACTTCCGGCGCCTTCCAAATAGATTTGCGCTTTTACCAACCAAGGCCCCCTCGGCACACCTTGAAAGGCAGCCAACCTCCTCTCCCTTCACCATGACAGCAAACAACACAACTCGCTCCAATCGCAAGGTGGTGTAGCAATGGCGGACTACAGGACTGAAGTCGTCGAGACCGACGTGCTCATCGTTGGCGGCGGCATGGCAGGATGTGGCGCAGCCTACGAGGCCGCTCACTGGGCCAAGCTCAAGGGTATGCGCGTCGTGTTGGTCGAAAAGGCAGCGATTGAGCGCAGCGGTGCCGTGGCCATGGGCCTCTCCGCCATCAACATGTACCTCGGCATGAAGTGGGGCGAGAACGTACCCGAAGACTTTGTTCACTATGTCCGCAACGAGACTTGTGGCCTCTCCCGCGAGGACCTGACATACGACATCGCCCGCCACGTGGACGCCACCGTACACATGTTTGAGGAGTGGGGGCTTCCCTTCTTCAAGACACCCGAGGGCCGGTACGTGCGCGAGGGTCGCTGGCAGGTCATGATTCACGGCGAGTCCTACAAGCCTATCGTCGCCGAAGCAGCCAAGGCAGCCATCGGAGACGGCAACATCTACGAGCGCGTATTCGTTTCCCACCTGCTGACCGACGTCGACGACCCCAACAAGATCGCCGGTGCCGTTGGCTTCAGCGTCCGCGACAACATCATCTACGTGTTCAAGGCCAAAGCGGTCATCTGTTCCTGCGGTGGTGCCGTCAACCTGTGGCGTCCCCACGGCGTTGGCGAAGGTCTGGGCCGGGCATGGTACACCGTCTTCAACAACGGTTCCGTCTATGCCCTGATGGGCCAAGCCGGAGCCGAACTGAGCCAGATGGAGCACCGCATCGTCCAGACCCGCTTCAAGGACGGCTACGGCCCCGTCGGCATGTACTTCCTCATGTTCCATAGCAAGGCCACCAACGCCTACGGCGAAGAATATGAGAAAACCCGCCTGCACGAGTTGGCAGGCTGGCAGCCCTACGCCTACGCCGCCCCCATGCCCACCCCCCTGCGCAACCACCTGATGCTGCGGGATATCCAGGAGGGCAAGGGCCCCATCTACATGCGGACTGCCGAAGCCCTTCAGAAGCTCATGGAAGGTGCCGATGCCACTAGGCGAAGGGCCGTGGAGAGCGACGCTTGGGAAGACTTCCTCGATATGACCATCTCCCAAGCCCTGCTATGGGCCTCCAACAACATCGACCCAGCCGTAACCGACTCCGAGTTGGTGCTCACAGAACCCTATCTCATGGGCTCCCACGCCGGTACCTGCGGCGCATGGTGCAGCGGGCCCGAAGACGTGTCCCCGCCTGAATACTTCTGGGGCTATAACCGCATGACCACCGTCCAAGGCCTCTTTGCAGCTGGCGATGGCTGCGGTCTGTCCGCCCACAAGTTCTCCTCAGGCTCCTACACCGAAGGCAGGCTGGCCGCCAAGGGTGCCGTCAACTTCGCCTACGACAACCCCGGCGCCCCCAACATAGATGGCGCAGCCGTCGAGCAAATCCAGCGCGATATCTGGGCCCCCCTGATTCGCTTCGACGAATACCGGGGCGCCACCACCCGCGAGGAAATCAACCCCAACTACCTGCTCCACAAGCAGGCCTTGCACCGTCTACAGAAGATCATGGACGAATACGCTGGCGGCTGGGGCTCCGCCTACATGACCAACGAGCCCACCCTCAATCGCGGGCTCGAGCAGATGGACATGTTCAAGGAGGACTTCGCTGCTTTCGGAGCGCGCGATCTTCACGAACTGCTCCGTTGCTGGGAAGTAATCCACAGGGCGCATTGCGGCGAGACCCACATCCGCCACCTGCTCCACCGCCAGGAAACCCGCTGGCCCGGCTATTACTACCGGGGTGACTACCCCAACCTCGACGACGAGAACTGGAAGCATTTCATCAACTCCTACTTCAATCGCAATACGGGTGAGTGGGAGTTCCGCGACCGCCCCTACATCCAGGTGGTGCCCTAGGGCGCACTGCCATGGCTGAAGAAGGCACTAGGGAGTCGGGAGTCCTCGTCATAGGCAGCGGCATGGCTGGCCTTACCGCCGCCATTGAGGCCATGGAAGCCGGTAACGATGTCTACATCATCGAGAAGGAACCCTATCTCGGCGGTCGGGTCGCTGGCTTCAACAAGTACTTCCCCAAGCTCTGCCCGCCCTCCTGCGGCCTCGAGATCAACTTCCGCCGCATAAAGAACGGCCACCGCCGTCTCAAGTTCTTCACCCTAGCGGAAGTCGAGAAAGTCTCCGGTACAGCCGGCGCCTTCGACGTAACCGTCCGCCTCAACCCCCGCTACGTCCTCCAAGACCGGTGCACCGCATGCGGCCTCTGCGTCGACGTATGCCCCGAGGAGCGTCCCAACCAGTTCGACTACGGCATGAGCACCACCAAGGCAATCTACCTCCCCCATCAGATGGCCATGCCTATGAAATACGTCATCGAGGAGGGCTACTGCCAAGGCGATAGCTGCTCCAAGTGCGTGCAGGTCTGCCCCACCGACGCCATCGACCTGCGCATGACTTCCAGCACCCTCGACCTGAAGGTGTCCTCGATAATCGTAGCTACCGGCTGGAAGCCCTACGACGCCACTCAACTGGAGCTCCTAGGCTTCCAGTACCCCAACGTCATCAGCAACGTGATGATGGAGCGGCTGACGGCCCCCAACGGCCCCACCAAAGGCAAGCTGCTCCGCCCTTCCGACGGCAAGCCCGCGAAGCGCGTGGCCTTCGTGCAATGCGCTGGCTCCCGCGACGTCAACCACCTCCCCTACTGCTCTGCCATCTGCTGCCTCTCCTCTCTCAAGGAGGCCACCTTCGTGCGCGAGCAGTACCCCGAGGACTCCCGCGTCTACATCTTCTACATAGACATCCGCGCCCCAGGGAACATGGAGTCCTTCTACCGCAAGGTAGAGCAGGACGAGAACATCCGCTTCATCAAGGGCAAAGTGGCCAAGGTGGAAGAGGACCCCGCCACCGGGAACATCATCGTCGAAGCCGACGATATGGTGGGCGGCCGTAAAGTGCAGGCCACCGTCGACCTGCTGGTCCTCTCCACCGGCATGGTGCCCAACACAAAGGACCTGAACATCCCGGGACTCGGCCTACAGGTGGACGAGTTGGGATTCGCAATAGAAGACCGTTCCAGTGGTGTCTATGTGGCCGGCGTTTCCCGCCGCCCTATGGACGTTACATCCTCCACTCGCGACGGCACCGGGGCAGCCCTGAAAGCCATCCAGACCTCCTTCAAAGTCCGAGAGAGAACTCCCGCATAGCCATGCCCTCCAACCCACGCACATACGTCTGCACCGGCTGCGGGATAGGCGAATGCCTCAATGCCGACCGCCTCGCCGAGGTCTCCGAAAGCGAACTCGGCATCCCCGCCAAAATCCACGGTCCACTCTGCGTCCCCGAAGGCCTAGACTTCCTCCGCAAGGACATCCAAGACCAAGCCGCCGACAAAGCAGTCATCGTAGCCTGCTCTCACCGCGTCAATTGGGACGTCTTCTCCACCGAGTCTCTCGGAGTGGAGACTGTGGAACGGGTGAACGTCCGCGAGGGCGTCGCTTGGAGCAAGCCTCCAAACGAAGAGGAAACCCAAGCCCTGGCCGACGACTACGTCCGCATGGGCATCGCCCGTGCACAGAACACCGTCCCGGTCCCACCCAAGGTGGAACCAACGCTGCGCAACCTCTTGGTAGTAGGCGGGGGAGTGAGCGGGCTCACCGCAGCCCTAGAGGCCTCAGCCGCTGGCTCCGAGATAGTCCTCGTCGAGAAAGAGGAGTCTCTCGGAGGCTGGCTCTCCCGCCTGCACAAGCTGTACCCGACCCGCGCACCCTTCAATGAGTTACAACCCTCCAATACCCAAGAGTTAGCCCAGCGAGTCCAGAACGACCCCCAAATACAGGTGATGACCTCCACGTCGGTGGAGAAGATTTCCGGAAAGCCGGGTGCCTTCACCGTAGCCCTGCGCCACGGCAACGAGTCCTCCGAGATCCAAGTCGGGGCCGTCGTCATGGCCACCGGCTGGCAGCCCCACGACTCCAGCCAACAGGAGGACCTAGGACTCGGCAAGCACACCAACATCATCGACAGCATCGCCATGGAGGAACTAGCCAGCCGGGGCACCATCCGCCGGCCATCTGACCGCAAGGCCGTCGAGAGCGTCGCCTTCGTCCAGCGTGCCGACAACGCCTTCTCCTTCGGCTCCAGCATCAGCGACCTCGTGGCCCTCAAGCAGGCCCTCTACGTCTCCGAGCAGAACCCCGGCGCCCTCGCCTACATCATCTACGACAACATGGTCACTCCGGGGCAGATGGAACTCTTTTACCGCGAGGTGCAGCAGCACGCCGGCGTGGTCCTCACCAAGGCCGAGGTAGCCGACGTAAGCGAAGGCGACCACGGCAACTTGGTGCTGGACCTGAAAAACACACTCATCGGCGGTGATCTCAAAGTTGAGGTCGACATGGTGGTCCTCTCCCGCGGGATGTCCCCCAGCACCGCAGCCGAAGAAGTCCTACACCTCGAGTACCTGCAGGGACCCCAGATACCCCTCAACCAGCACGGATTCGCCGACTCCAACTTCATCTGCTTCCCCTATGAGACCCGACGCACCGGCATCTACGCCGCTGGCTGCGTCCGCGAACCCATGGACGCCAACGCCGCCGCCGAGGACGCCACCGGAGCAGCCCTCAAGGCGATGCAGAGCTTGGAGCTAATCAGCCAAGGCGAGGCAGTACACCCACGGTCCCGCGATCTGTCTCTCCCCTTCACCCTGCTCCGTGGCTGCACCCAGTGCGGCCGCTGCACAGAGGAGTGCCCCTTCGGTGCCATCGAACTCGACGAGCGCCGCTATCCCACCCTGAACTCCTCCCGTTGCCGCCGTTGTGGCATCTGCATGGGTGCCTGCCCCGTACGGGTCATCTCCTTCGAGGACTACAGCGTCGAGCAACTCTCCAGCATGGTGCGGGCCATCAAGTTCCCCGAAGACGAGAGCATCCCCCGCGTGATCGCCTTCGCCTGCGAGAACGATGCCCACCCTGCCATCGATATGGCGGGCATCAACCGCCTCCAGTCCGACGCCAGCGTTCGCGTGGTGCCCCTCCGCTGCTTGGGCTCCCTCAACATCGTGCTCGTCACCGACGCCCTCTCTGAAGGCGTCGACGGCGTCCTGCTTCTCGGCTGCAAGACCGGCGACGACTACCAGTGCCACTTCATCCATGGCAGCGAACTCGCCACGAGGCGCATGACCAATATCCAGGAAACCCTCACCCGCCAGATGCTTGAACCCGAGCGCGTGAAGATGGTGGAGCTGGAGATTACTGACTACAACCAGCTTCCCGATTTGGTGAGCGAGTTTGTGGAAGAGATGAAATCCATCGGCCCCAACCCCTACAAGGGCTTCATATAGCCGCGGCGTCCGTGTAGTTAGTCATGGCAGGTCATGTAGCAGCAGGAACGCCCACCCAGCCCAATAGCGAGTTGGTCCGGAAGATACTCGCTTTCGGCGCCGACGACATGCAGCGGTGCTATCAGTGTGGCACCTGCTCCGTGGTCTGTCCCGAAACCCCTGATACCCAAGCCTTCCCCCGCAAGGAGATGGTATGGGCCCAGTGGGGCCTCACCGACAAACTGCTGACCGACGGCGACGCTTGGCTCTGCCACCAATGCAACGAGTGCTCCATTCACTGCCCCCGTGACGCCAAGCCCGGCGACCTGATGGCGGTGCTCCGCCATTATCAGATCGAGCAGTACTCGCTCCCCGACGTTTTCTCCAAGGTCACCGGGAATCTTCGCTACCTTCCCATAGCCTTCATACCACCCTTGATTCTCACCGTGTTGTTGGTGTTGGCAGCCAACGTCATTCCCCAAGGCGGACTCGACTTCCCCGACGAGGCCGAGTTGGTAGCCGAATTCGGCAGGCCCATCCTGTTCAAGGAATTCATAGACCACATCTGGATCGACATCTTCACCATCGTCTCGCTGGGATTCGCCTTGGTGGTCGGCGGATGGGGTGCTCGGCGCTTTTGGAAGGGTATACGCAGCAACGAGGTCGACCCGCCTGCGGAGCGAAAACCCTTCATCACCAGTTTCGTCCTCACCATGTACGACATCCTCAGTCACCGTCTGTTCCGCCTCTGCAAGCGGAACAAGGCCCGCGGCCATGCCCACGCTGGCATCCTGTGGGGCTTCCTTCTGCTGTTTGCCGCCACCACCGGGGCCTTCGTCTACTCCACCATCCTCGGCTGGGAACTGGCACGTCTCCCGTGGGACCCCATCAAGATTTTGGGTAACCTCGGCGGAGGCCTACTCCTCTTCGGCCTCACATGGGTATCTTGGAGACGTCTGACCAAAAAGGACGAAGCGGGCCGCACCAACTACTTCGACTGGTACTTCGTCGGCATACTGTATGCCTGCACCATCACTGGCTTCGTGGTCGAGATACTGCGCTACAGCGAACTCGCTACCGCCGCCTACTGGAACTACATGTTCCATCTCATGTTCTACTTCATGCTGTTCACTTACCTGCCCTTCACCAAGTTCGCTCACATCATCTACCGCACCCTAGCCCTCACCCATGGACGACAGGTGGGACGGACTCCGGGAGTCCGCTCGCCTCTGGTCATCCTAGACTGACACGACCATCCGCGATCCCGGCTCGTTATCAAGGTCTTCCGGCACTGCATGGCGCCGCACCTTCTCCTCGCTGGAGAACCGCGATTTTCGCCTCCTGTGGATCGGCATGTTGGCGTGGATGTGCGCCATGCAGATGCAGATGCTGGCCCGTGCCTATCTAGTCTACGAACTGACTGACCGGAACGCCGCCATCCTCGGCATCGTCAGCGCTGCCAATGCTCTGCCCCTGTTGGTACTAGCCCTCTTCGGAGGTGCCATTGCCGACCGGCTGGAAGGCAAGCGCATAATCCAGATGAGCCAGATTTCCCTGTGCATGCTCGGCCTGTTTATCGGTCTATCCATCACCACCAATACCGCCACTTGGTACCACCTGTTGGGTGGGGCCATCATCCACGGTTCGCTGGTCTCTTTCATGATGCCGGCCCGGCAGGCCATCATTCCCCAGTTGGTGGGACAACAGGGGATCAGCAACGCCATGGCCCTCAACGCCGCAGGCATGAGCGCAGCCACAGTTATGGCCCCGGCAATCGGCGGAAACGTCTATGCATTCCTCGGAGCCGATGGCGCCTACTACATGATCGCTGGCCTGTTCCTTTTGTCGGTGGTTCTCACAGCTTTCCTGCCACACATCGACGCCAAGGGCACCGGGCGGAGCTCTATGATGTCCGACATCAAGGCTGGGCTTTCCTACATCGGACGGAGTCCCTTGGTAGCCGTTCTGCTGGTTACTGCTATGGGCACCACGCTATTGGCCATGCCCTTCCGTTTCCTGATGCCCGTATTCGTAGTGGACATCTACAACAGAGGCCCCGACGACATGGGGCTGCTGCTCGCCATGATGGGTGTCGGAACCCTCATTGGCTCCCTGTTTATCGCTGCCATAGGGCAATGGCATCGGGGGCTTCTGCTCCTCGCTGGTGGGGCCATCACAGGGTTTACCTTACTCTCGCTTGCTCTACTCCCCTTCTACTATCTGGCCGTAGCCTTGATGGTGTTCCTCGGCTTGGGAGATGCCGGAAGGCGGGCCTTGAACCAAGCCTTGGTAATGGAGGTCGCCGAAGACGCATACCGTGGCCGGGTGTGGAGCGTGTTCATGATGAACTTCGGGCTCGTCCCCTTGGGTGTCCTGCCAGCTGGCTTGGCCTCCGAATACTTGGGGGGCGAAGTGGCCATCAGCATTCTCGCCGGCCTGCTGCTGTTCATCGTTGCTTTGCTGCTGATCACCCAAAAGCGCCTCCGGGAACTGAACTAGGGCTGCGGTCTCCTCTTCACCACCGACCCATAAGGTGATTAAATGGGTTGGCAATGGACCTACGGGGACGAGTAAATCGCAAGCAGGTGCGCGACGGGGGCGGAGGCGGCGCCAACCTTCATTTCGATGAGATGGTCGGCAGCTACGAGCTAAACATCTATCGCCACCGCAACAGCAAGATCCGCGGCTTGGAAGCTCTGGAGCAGTACCTGGAGTCCCAGGGCTGTCAGACCGCCTACATCAAGGACGTTCCCGCGCCTGTCGGACCCGGATACGACACCATCCGGGTCACCGGCGAAGGCGGCCAGACCATACCTGACGAAGCCCTCCGCCGCGCCCACAACTGGGCCCACCGCCGCAACTTCCTCCACATGTTCCGCAAGCCCGGCGCATCCCCCAGCGGCCTCTAGTCTCCCTATAATTGGGATTCCTCTACTAACCAGCTACGGAGGACGCCGCAACATGAAAAGGACTTTCAGCGCCAGCGTCTGGCAAGAGGGTGAATGGTACATCGCCCAAGCCTTGGAAGTGGACGTGGCAAGCCAGGGAACTTCCGTAGAAGACGCCCTTGCCAACCTGCAGGAGGCTCTTCACCTCCACTTCACCCCGCCCGTCGCTTCCCAGCCCCAGATACATCACATCGAGGTTAAGGTCTCCTCCAATTAAGGGATCACTTTCGGCACTAACCCCAAGCCCTCAATCGCTCTCCTCCCCATCTCCACTGCCTCTTCATACGACCCCGCGCCAAAAAGGTGCGCAGCACACCCGCAATCACTGCTCCCGAACCCCTCGAACGCCTGTCCCAAGACCTCTCCCAGAGCTTCCGCCAGCCTGCACTCTACCAGCCCCTCAGTCACACCCGCCACCGCTCCTCGCAGTGCCCCCGCGCCCAACAGTACATCGACATGCCACCTGACCGGCGCATCTGACCGCCGTCGGTAATCAAAGTGCCTCTGAAGTCGTTTCAACCCCCCCGGCCCCAGAGCCGACCCCACATACACATACCATCCATCGAAGTCCAACACCCCCAACCTCCCAACTTCCAGCGGGCCATACGCCTCCAGCACCAACAGGTACACGCCCTTTCCCAAACTACCCGTCATCTCGCCCGCGATTATATCTGGCAGTCCCTCATCTCCTTTGCCCTTCCATGACAAATTCCCCTTGCCAATTCCATGCGAACCCATGTACTATATGCTCATGTGTACTCTCTGTCGTCTGAATTGCCAGGAAAAGTCGTTGCCCGGATGCACCAGTCTGTACGGCTTGAATCTGAAGACTCATCTGTCTCACAGCCCACTCCCAAATCGTATCTGCAAATGACCCCAGTGAGACAGATGAGACACCATTTAGCTACGAAACTTCTTCCCTCAGCTACGAACAGTGTCTCACTCGCATCCAAATCATATCTGGAGAGGCTGACACCCTCAGACAACAGTGAGACCGCAATGAGACATGTGTCTCACCCGCACCGCACCCGTCCGCAGCTTTACACACATAGGCAGCCGCAGTATCCTACCCCCGCCCAGTTATTCCCGTACTGGAGACATTGACTTGCAATTCCGCGCCCCCAGAGGAACGGCCGACCTTCTGCCTCAACAACAGAAGTACTGGCGTCATATTGAGCGGACTTGCGTCGCTTTGAGCCAGCAATACGGCTTCTCTCGCCTAGACACCCCCGTGTTCGAAAGCTCAGGGCTGTTCGACCGCTCCGTGGGCGCAGGCACCGACATCGTGGAGAAGGAGACCTACACCTTCGCCGACCGGGGCGGCGACCTGCTGACCCTGCGTCCCGAAGGCACTGCCCCAATCTGCCGCGCCTACCTCGAGCACGGCATGCACAACCTGCCCCAGCCAGTCCGCCTCTACTACTTCTGCCCCGTCTTTCGCTACGAGCGCCCCCAAGCCGGGAGATACCGCGAACACCACCAGTTCGGCCTAGAGGTCTTGGGAGACGCCGACCCCTCGGTGGACGCCGAGGTGGTGGAGCTAGCTTGGAGGCTCGTATCCCGGTTGGGCCTGTCCGACGTTACCCTCTACGTCAACAGCATTGGCGACCGCCAGTGTCGCCCAGCCTACATCGATGCTCTGCGCTCCTATTACCGCGAGAGGCAGGCCAACCTCTGCCCCGATTGCCAGCAGCGTCTCGACCGCAACGCCCTACGCCTCCTCGACTGCAAGCGCGAGGGGTGCCGCCAATACGGCGATGATGCCCCGCGTTCAGTTGACCACCTTTGCGACGATTGCCAGTCCCACTGGGACCGGCTGCAGCAGTACCTGTCCCTTATGGATATACCCTACCAAGTGGACCACCGCCTCGTGCGGGGCCTCGACTACTACACCCGCACCGTTTTCGAGATTCAGCCCCTGCAGGAGGGCGGCCAGAGCACCATAGTCGGCGGTGGGCGCTACGACGGCCTCATCGAAGAGATCGGCGGCAGGCCTACGCCCGGCATAGGCTTTGCCACCGGCATGGAACGGCTCACCCTTAATCTCCTTCGCCAGGAAGTACCCGTGGACGAGGAGCCCTCCCCCCAGTACCTGGTCGTCAATGTGGGCGAGTCCGCCCGCGAGACTGCCTTGGACGTGGCCGTCCGCATGCGCCAACAGGGCACCGGCGCAATCCTAGGCTCCGCCGGACGCAGCCTTAAAGGCCAACTCCGCCAAGCAAACGCCCTCTCCATCCCCTATGTGGCCATAATTGGAGAGGACGAGGTGGCAGCCAACTCAATCACCATCAGGGACATGGCAACCGGCGGACAGCAGCGCCAACAGGTGCCCGAATTCTTGGAACAACTATGACAGTTCACGACTTCAGAAAACACCGGAGGATACAGACATGGAGAGAGCAGTAGACCTCAGCCACCCTTGGAACATCCATTCACCGCCGTGGATGGGATACGACTCGCCACGCCTGTGGTACACCCAGCGCCACTCCATGGGAGGGGTGGTCAGCCAGTGGCTCTCAACCCCCTTGCATGTGGGCACCCACTTGGACTCCGAGATGCACGGCTACAGCGGAGGCCGCGACATCGGCAGCGTTCCCTTGGACCGCCTCTACGGGGACGGCATCGTGGTGGACATCAGCCACGAGGTGGGCGCTTTCGACCTGATCACCGTGGACCACATCACCCGCAACGCCGATGTCCGAAAGGGCGACATCCTCATCATCCACACCGGCTGGCACAAGTACTACCAAGGTGGTCGTGAAGAGGATGAAGAGACCTATTTCTGCCGCCACCCCGGTCCCTACAAGGAAGTCTCCGACTGGTTCATCGAGATGGAGCTGAAGTGGACCGGCACCGATACCGGCTCCGGCGACCACCCCATGAACACCGCCATCCGCAACCTCCGTCCTGACATACGCGCTGAGTACGAGGACAAGATCGGCAAGTCCGTCGATGAACAGTTCCCCATGCGTGACTACTTCTACATGCACCGTGCCCCCTTCCGCAAAGGCATCATCCATGTGGAGAATGTCGGTGGCGACATCGAGCAGGTGCTGAACAAGCGCTGCAAGATCGGCGCCTTCCCTTGGCGCTTCGAAGGCGGCGAGGGTGCAATGTGCCGCGTGGTAGCCTTCCTCGACGAGTAGCCGCCCCGCCTCACAAAAGGAGCAACCAACAGATGAAGGCAGCGCAGCACCAA
Organism: Dehalococcoidia bacterium; assembly: GCA_965204245.1. GTDB lineage: Bacteria > Chloroflexota > Dehalococcoidia > Lucifugimonadales > JAAXIE01 > JAAXIE01. The sequence continues at coordinate 491,634 of CBDBED010000001.1, read as the reverse complement.
GGCCGGAGCCTGCTCTACCTCACAGTAGAGCCTGATGACTACGACGCCAGTCTGCAGTACCCCCTGTTTATCCTGCTGCACGGGTTCGGGGCCAACATGCAGGACTTGGCGTCGTTGGCCCCTGCCATCAACCGCGAGGGCTATGTCTACGCCTGCCCCCAAGCCCCTATGTCCTTCCAGATCATGCCCGGCATGGTGGGCTATGGCTGGACGCCCCGCGGTGCGGAAGCCACCGCCGAGGACATCCGGAATGCGGAAGACGCCTTGGACACCTTCTTCGTGGAGATCATGGAGAAGTACCAAGTATCTCCCGGCAACGTCATCCTCAGCGGGTTCTCCCAAGGTGGAGGCATGACCTACCGCTGCGGTCTGCGCCAACCCAATCTGTTCGCCGGCCTCGCCGTACTCAGCGGTACCATGCCCGACCCCCAGTCATTGCGTTCCCGCCTGCCCGAAGCCCGCAACCAACCACTATTCGTGGCCCATGGCACGGTGGACAGCGTGCTCCCCATCGAACGGGGGCGCGCAGCCCACGAGTTCCTAAAAGCCGAAAGCTACCAACCTCAGTACAAGGAATACCCCATGGCCCACGAAATCAGCCCCGAAGTGCTCTCCGACTTGGTAGAGTGGTCATCCAAGGTCTTGCCCCCGCTTTCACGGTAAACTGTTACAGCACTAGCTCTTTGCGAGGAGGAACGTGATGGCCGATGAAGCCATTCGAGTTGGAATCGTAGGGGCGGGAGGCATTGTGCGCTCCCGCAACCTCCCCGGCCTCCGGGCCATGCCCGGGGTTGAAGTCGTCAGCGTGGTGAACCGTAGTCGCGAGTCCAGCGAGCGAGCCGCTGCCGAGATGGAAATCCCAACCGTATACGACCAGTGGACCGATCTGGTGGAATCCAGCGACACCAACGCCATCTGCATCGGCACTTGGCCCTATATGCACTGCGCTATCACCCTCGCCGCCCTCGAGGCCGACAAGCACGTCCTCACCGAGGGACGCATGGCTATGAACGCTGAAGAAGCACGCATCATGCTGGACGCGTCCCGCGCCAAGCCTCACCTCATCACCCAGATCGTTCCCGGCCCTCCCACATTCGCCGTAGACAATCTGCTCATCGAGATGATCAACAGCGGCTACCTCGGTGACATCCTCTCAGTGGACATCCGCGCCCTCCCCATCGGCCGCCAGCCCCACCAAGCCTTCAGCAACCCCGACGCTCCTTTCCACTGGCGCATGGATGCCGACGTCAGCGGCTACAACGCCCTTAGCGTCGGGATCGAGTACGAATCGATGATGCGCTGGCTGGGCCCCGCCACTAAGGTGATGGCCAACACCCGCACCTTCAACACCATGCGCAAGGACGATGAAGGCAATCTGCGCTCAGTACGTCTGCCTGAGTTGGTCGACATTCTCGCCGACCTCGCCTGCGGCGCACAGATGCACATGAACGTCAGCTCCGTCTCCGGCATGGGGCCGCAGCACGAAATATGGCTCTTCGGCACTCAAGGCACCATCCACTGCCAAGACGCCAACGTGTTCGCGGGCAAGCGCGGAGACACGGAATTGAAAGAAGTCCCCAACCCCGAGGCATCGCGCTACAAGTGGCGCGCCGAGGAGGAGTTTGTCAACGCCATCCGAGGAGTGGAAAAAGTGACCCGCACGCCCTTTGATGCAGGCGTCCAGTACATGGAGTTCAGCGAAGGAGTTGCCCGCAGCGCCCAAACGGGTGAGGCAGTCTACCTGCCTCTGTAACCACCCACCAATCCGGCTTTAGATGGCGCCCTGTTCACGCAGGGCGCCGATTTCTTTCGTCGAAAGACCCAACAGGCCCTGCAGCACATCATCGGTATGCTCCCCCAAGGCAGGCGGACGTTCCACCGGCATCCCCTCCGACCCGGTGAGCTTGACCGGCGTGCCGGGCGCCTTGAAGCTGCCCGTAGTGACCGGATAATCAAGGTCCACGAACATGTCTCGCGCCTCCAAGTGCGGGCAAGCCATCATGTCCGACGCGTCCTGCACCATAGCCGCTGAGAACCCCAACTCCAGCAGCAATACCGCCACCTCCCGCTTGGGTCGGTGCTTGGTCCACTCCTCCAGCGTGGGACGGATCACATCCAGGTAAAAGGGGCCCTCAACATCCCGCCCCAAGTAGCGCGGGTCTTCCGTCAATTCAGCGCGCCCTACATGCCGCCATAGCGCCTCCCACTTCTCCTCCCCAATGGCTCCCGCGAGCACGACATACCCGTCACTGGCCTCCAACGCCAGTTGTGCGCTGGTCATGTTCTCGCGCTGCCGCCCAGGTGCCTTCCCATCCACCTGATAGAAGGGAAACACGCTCGTGTTATGCATCATCATGCAGTCGTACATCGCTACGTCCACATGCTGCCCCAGCCCGGTACGGTTCCGCGTCTGCAGGGCCAGCATAATCCCATAGGCCGTCCACACCGCAGGCACTGAGTCCCCTATGTTGTCTCCCACCATTTCAGGCGGGCCATCCGGCCCTCCCGTGATGTTCATCCAGCCAGCCATACCCTGCACACAGGGATTGTGCGCCGCCCAGCCCGAATAGGGCCCCTGCAGCTCTTCGTAATTTCCGTACCCTGTGATACTGGCATAAATAACACCGGGGTTGATGGCCTTCAATTGGTCGTACCCGAAGCCCAAGCGCCTCAATGCCCCCGGCCCATAGTTGTCCAGCACCACATCCGAGACCTCGACCAGTCTGCCGAACAACTCCCGCCCTTGTGGATGCCCAATCTCCAGGGTAAGGCTCTTCTTGTTGCGGTTAATGGCTATGAAGCGTCCGCTAACCGTAGAACCATCCTTGTCCTCCAAGTAGGGACGGTTCAGGCGGGAACGATCACCCATGCCCGGACGCTCAACCTTGATAACCTCCGCCCCGGCATCCCCCAACAGCATCGAGCAGAACGGTCCGGCCACAATATGGGTGCAATCGACAACCCGTATGCCCTCCAAGGGCAACGGGAGCTTGCTTTGGTCCATCAGATTCACCCTAGTCTTGCGGTGGCCACTCAGTCCCGCCCTCGGCGGGCCGCTGGCCCTGTGGAAGCGCAAGGCCGTCACGAACAACCGAGGTAAAGGCATTCGCAATAATTTCGCCCCACTCCTTCGCATGGTCCACCCGGTAGGCCGTACGCCGCCCACGAAAGGCGTTGCGGGACGTCTCACTGATCTCGCTCATCGGCTTGTCCATCTCGGCAGAGGCCAGAGTCTCCCGCTTCACCTCATCCTCCATCTTGTCCAGCGTGGGCACCAACTCCTTGGCCGTTTCGATAAAGCGCCCCACCTCACGCATATCCTTGTCAAACACCACGAACACCGGCACCGTGCCCGCCCTGTGCTCCGGCAGGAAGCTGTTGGTCAGATCCAGCTCCACATCCCGGTCAAATATGCTCATCTTCAAATTTTCGGTGCTCTCAGCCAACCGCATGATAGTCGGAGACGTGCTGATCGCGTCCCCACACCAAGCAGCCGTAAAAATGGCCAGTTGCAGGGGTTCACTCAGACCATCGAAGAACGCCGTGGCTTCGACCGGAGTCTCCACCGTAGCGTATATCTGCTCAATAGCCTGCTTATTCACCTTCACTTGGTCTAGGTACTCCTGTGAGGTCATCCCATCGTCGAACTTCTCTTGGCTTAAGGACATAGCAGTATCTCCTTCTGTAAGTTGTAGCTCGTTCAGCCAAAACCTGGTTACGTGTCTGGTAGGTCATCCAGGCAGCAGGCCATGGGCCTTTGCAACGCGATGAAACCCGTCAAGCGAGCCCTCAATCACCCGGTCTTCCACGCAATACGATATGCGAAAATGACCCGGCGTGCCAAACCCTCGGCCCGGCACAGTGAGAACATTCCATTGCTGCAACTCGGCCACAAAGGCTGCGTCATCTTCAACCGGCGATTGCGGGAAAAGGTAGAACGCCCCCTGCGGCAACGGCACCGAGTACCCCATACCCACCAGTCGCCCGTGCAGATAGTCCCGCTTCCGCTGGTAGTCTCCCACATCCACCGTGACCCCTTGCAGGGCGCGAACGGCATGCTGCATCAGCGCGGGTGCATTGACGTACCCCAAAATACGGTTGCAGAAGGTAAGGCCGTCCACCAAGTGGGCCTTGTCGCCGTGCTCTGGGTTCACCGCAACGTAACCGATGCGCTCTCCCGGCAGTGCCAAGTCCTTGGCATGAGAGTTGACCACTATCGAATATTCATAGTGGGGGAACACTTGGGGGTAGACCATATCGTCGTAGATGATTCGCCTGTATGGCTCGTCGCTGATCAGATAGATCGTCGTCCCCAAGCGATCGCCAGCTTGGGTCAGGAGGTCTCCCAATGCACGGATGTCATCCTCAGGGTAAACCGCTCCTGAAGGATTGTTGGGAGAGTTTATGAGCAATGCCCGTGTCCGCTCGGTGAGCGCCTCTTCAATCCGGGCTAGGTCGAGTTGGAAATCCCCATCCGTCGGCACGACCACCGGCACCCCTTCGTGGTTATCGGTGTAGTAGCCATATTCCACGAAATAAGGCGAGAGGATAACGACCTCGTCCCCGGGGTTCAGCAAGGTCTTCAACGCCACGTTAATGGCTCCTGCAGCCCCACAGGTCATCACTATGTCGGACCCAGAAAAGTTCTGGCCCGTCTCCTCCCTCAACCCTGCAGCCACAGCCTCTCTCGTCTCAGCATATCCGGCATTGGGCATGTATCGGTGCATACCGGATAGGGGTTCTTGGGCCAAGCGGAGGAGTTCGCGACGGAACTCGGGCGGGGGTTCGACCACCGGGTTGCCCAAGGAAAGGTCGAAGACCTTGTCCTCACCATACTGCCGTTTTAGGGCGATTCCCGTCTCGAACATGCGACGGATCCATCCGCCCTCTTGCATGAAGCGGTCTATCTTCGCGGAAACGGCCATGTCGTAAGGGGTTCAGCCAGACTGAGCTTCTAGCTAACCAGTGCCGTGCCCACACCTGCAGCCGTGGTGTCGCCGTTCTGGTTCTGGCACGTGAGTTGCACAATCACACGGGTCCCGCCCGCCTCGGAGTGGGTCTCGCTGACCTGACCCGTCACGGTCACCGAGTCTCCTGGCTTAACAGGCCTGAGGAATTTCAGGTTGATGTTGCCCGTTCGATGGAACGCCTCTGCTCCGAAGAACTTTCGCAGTGACTCCGAAGCATATGTCACTGACATACGCCCCGATGCGATGGGATAATTCGTGCCCAACCGACGCGCCGCTAGTGCGGGGTCTGTATGTATATTGGGCTCGCCCATGATCCCGCAAGCCTCAAACAGGTCAATCTGCTCTTGAGTTATCAGCTTCGTGACGGAAGGAATCTCCGCCCCGACTCCTAGGTTCCCTGAGGATGCCATTTCTTGCCAACCTCCTCGGGTTTCTTCATCTGGTAAGTGCGCATCTTCTCCAGCATCCGCCCGTCCTCATCAACCGCCGTGGCCTCAATGACGAGATAGGGCTTGTCCCTGCGCCAGTAAACGTCGGCGACACGCCCCGTCACCCGCACCTTCTTGCCCGGTATGGGCTCATTGAAGAACTCGACCTCGTTTCCAGCGTTCACACCGCCGGTAGGGTCCTGGTACACCATGCGAAAGGCCGTGGCATCGTGCTTCACGGCAAGGGTCGCAAAGCGTGCTTCGGGGTCTTGCACCGCCTGACGGAACCGATCCAACAACTCTTGGGTGAAGTCATATTCATAGGAGCCCAGCTCCTCACCGATACGCTCTTCACCGTACTCGAAGACTTTGGCTTCCGCCTCGGACATGCGACCTCCCAAGAGTGAGGGATGGATTTCCTTGTAACATACCCACTAGGGCAAGTCAACGAACCCCCCGCTTCCCCACTGCCACTTTCCGCTTGCCCTGCCGTTAGAACTAATGCACCATGTTCAAGCGAGCCCGGCATGGAATCTATCGACCCGCTCCGCGGCGCCAACCACCGAAAACATCCCAAACCGTCCAACAAATTGCGTCACATATACCTCAGATAGTGGTATACTTTACATAGCTACAATATGCGCTATACCTCACTGCATTTTATGGTCGCTTTCGGCGATCCTCCCTCATGCCCGAAAGGGCATTCCATCCGCTTGCAAGACAGGACTACTTATGCAAGATAATGGGGCCTCCGCCAACTACACAGCCAAGGATATCCAAGTCCTTGAGGGCTTGGAGGCCGTGCGCCGTCGCCCTGGCATGTACATCGGCAGCACCGACCAGCGCGGGCTGCATCATCTGGTCTACGAGATAGTCGACAACGCCGTCGACGAGGCAATGGCGGGTCATTGTACCGCTGTGGACATACGCCTCGGCGAGAATGGCTGGATTTCCGTCCACGATGATGGCCGCGGCATACCCGTAGACATCCACCCCACCACGGGCGTTTCCGCTCTCGAGACCGTCATGACCTCATTGCACTCCGGGGCTAAGTTCGGAAGCGGGGCCTACAAGGTTTCCGGCGGATTGCACGGCGTAGGCGCCTCAGTGGTCAACGGTCTCTCCCAGGGAATGCGCGTCGAGGTGCGCCGCGATGGACGCCTCTATAGCCAGGAATACGCACAAGGCGCACCCACTACAGGCCTTGAGACCGAGCAAGGGGTTGAGGGCAGCGGCACTACCATCTCCTTCCTCCCCGACGTGGAAATATTCAACGACATCGATTACGACTTCGACACCCTGACCTCTCACTTCAAGGAAGTAGCCTATCTGAACAAGGGCTTGGAGATTAGGTTCTCCAGCCCATGGCACAACGAGCAGCGCGACGGGGACATCGACCGGACCTATTATTTCGACGGCGGTTTGGCCAGCTTCGCTCGCAGTCTCAACCGCAATAAAACCGTACTCCAGCCCAACCCCTTCTACCTGCTGAAGACCATCGACGAGACTATCGTAGAGGCCTCGGTGCAATACAACGCAGCCTTCAGCGAAACGGTCCTCTCCTTCGCCAACTGTATCAACACCCAAGAAGGCGGCACTCACCTCACTGGATTCCGGGCCGCCCTCACGCGGGTGATAAATGACTATGCACGCCGCCAGAAACTACTGCGCGACGACCAAGGCAACCTGTCCGGCGAGGATGTGCGAGAAGGCCTGACCGCCGTGGTCAGCGTCAAGCTGACTGACCCCCAGTTCGAGGGACAGACCAAGACCAAGCTGGGCAACGCCGAGGTCAAGGGCATCGTTGAGGTAGCCCTCGGCGAGTCCCTTACCCACTACCTGGAAGAGCACCCCACCGATGCCAAGCGAATCGTGGAAAAATGCATCACCTCCCAGAAGGCACGGGAAGCCGCCCGCAAAGCCCGCGAGCTAGTCATCCGCAAGAATGCCATCGACGGCTCATCTCTCCCCGGCAAACTCGCCGACTGCTCTGAGCGCAATCCGGAAAACTGCGAGATATACATAGTTGAGGGTGAATCAGCCGGCGGATCAGCCAAGATGGGACGCGACCGTCGTTTCCAAGCCATCCTCCCCATGAAGGGCAAGATTCTCAACATTGAACGGGTATTGCGTCAGCCCGACCGCATCCTGAGCCACGCCGAGATACGGGCCCTGATCGCCGCCTTGGGTGCTGGCGAAGGCGAGGACTTCAACCTGAGCAAGCTGCGATACAACAAGGTCATCATCATGACCGATGCCGACGTGGACGGCTCCCACATTCGCACGCTCTTGCTCACCTTCTTCTTCCGTCGCATGCCTGCACTTATCGAGGCGGAACACCTCTACATCGCCCAGCCTCCCCTCTACCGGGTGCAAAACGGGAAGAGCGCCCAATACTGCTACACCGAGGATCAGAAAGAACGCGAACTGACCAAGTTGAACGGCAAGCGCAACGTGCATGTGCAGCGGTACAAGGGATTGGGTGAGATGAATCCAGAGCAACTCTGGGAGACCACCATGGACCCTGAAAAGCGCACCATGCTCCGGGTAGACATCACCGATGCCTTCCAAGCAGACAACACCATCAGCACCCTCATGGGTGATGACGTGCAACCCCGCAAGGAGTTCATAACCACCCACGCCCGCAACGTCAAAGAACTCGACGTGTAGGAACCCGCCCCTCCACACGCTATACTAGGTCTGATCGTACTGCTTGCCAGAATCAGCAGGCGTTCGACATCTACCCTACGGAGGGGCTACATGACCCAACAGAGCGATGACGCTCCCGGCACCATCCTGTTTCCCAACCTCGGCGTCTTCCATTCCATGCTGTCGCAGGAGCTAGCCGGACTCACTGACGACCAACTCGACTTCACCTCAGACAAGTGGGAGTGGGCTGAGTGGAGCATACGGCGCAATGCCAGCCACGTCTCATCTGGAGGCCTCCGCTGGATACTAGGCCGCTGGGCCGATGCAGACCTCGCGGAAGGCATCCCAGTGTCCGATGAGTCTAGGGAAATAGTGGACTCCGGCGCACGCTGGCTCGACGAAGAGAAGTACCATACCGTCGACTCAATACTGGGCGTGTTGAAGGACGGCCTGGACCTCTGTGATGCAGTGTTGGCTAATCAGACGGTAGGCTCCATGCGCGACATGGAACTTCCCTGGTCCAATACTGGTCAGGCAGCCCAGATGGCCGAGGCCCATCCAACCGGCCGGCGACTAGACCCGTCTGACCCTGAGAAAGCCTTCATCAACCTCGAATATACGTTCCGCCACATCTGGTTCGAGGCCCTGACCCACCTGTACAACATACAGCGCCTAAAGAGGGCGCAAGGGCTCACTGCAACGGTGCAACTGCCTGATGAGGGCTACCACACCATCCCAAGCTGGGACAGCAGCGAGCCCTAGTCGGAACTTGAGAGCGTCATACAGCGAACTGAGGATTCACCTCCACTACGCCGTCCGGGGTAGCCTGCATCAGGCACACCAAGTCATATCCCCGGCGGCGTAGCTCGTCGCTGCCACCTTGGCATCGATCTACTAGTATCACGACCTTTACAACCTCGCAGCCCGCCTCTTCCACTGCTTCAATCGCGTGGAATACGGACGAGCCGGTCGTGCAAACATCGTCCACTATCGCGACCTTCTCACCCATCGGCATGTCGCCCTCTATCAGCTTCTCTGTCCCATGCCCCTTGACCTCTTTTCGCACTATGAACGAAGTGATCGCCTCACCCGACATGTGGCTCGTCATCGACACGGCGGTCACTATGGGCACCGCACTTACCGTGGGGCCTCCCACACGCTTGATGCCCAAAGGACGCAAGATATCCGTGAGAGCCTTACCGACTAGGCACGCTCCTTCAGGGTCCAAAGTCAGCAAGCGACCGTCCATATAGTAGGAAGTGCGCAGACCCGATGAGAGGGTGAAGTTACCATACCTCAACGCCCCTCTCTCCAAGGCCAACTCCAGCATCCTCTCCGCCTCAGTCACTTCGTCCTCCCTGGTCCCAAGTAAAGACCGTGCTCGTATATGTACTTCTCAACATCTTCAGGCACATACCCGGTTAACGATAGCCCTTTGCTCAAGCGATCACGTATGTCCGAACCACTAATGTCCAACTGTTCGACCGGCACAGCTATGGCCTTCTCAGTGTTTCCTGCAAGGAGCCCATCAAGTTTGCGGAAATCCGGCTCGCCTCCTCCGAGCCTTGCCGCTACCGCCAGGGTACACATGCCAAGTATCTCTGAAGGCTCCTTCCACAACTCGAAAGACGAGTAAGCATCTGCACCCAAGATGAGATGAACATCGTTCTCACCTTGCGAAGAATTCGCCATTTCGCGCAATGTGTCCACGGTATAGGTCAAGCCTTCACGCCTGAGTTCCATATCCGATGTGCTGAAGCCATGCTGGCCTTCAATGGCCAGTTCTACCATGGCCAATCTGTGGTAGCCTTCAGCGAGGTACACACCTTCCTTCATCCAAGGCCGTCCCGCTGGCATGAACACCACTTCATCTAGCACGAGGTGGCGGAGAGCCCCCCTTGCAACCGCCAGATGTCCAAGATGTACTGGATCGAACGTGCCGCCGAATACACCGACCCGCACCTATCTCCACTCCAAGTCGGCACGGCCTATGCGCACACGATCACCGGGTTGCACACCCAACTCTTCCATCTTACGGTCTAGGCCCACACGCACCATTTCGTTGAACAACTGATCCACCACCCGTCGGTCGCGGAGGTTGACCATTTGCGCGATCCTTGCAAGCCTGTCCGAGTGCACCCGGTATCCGTCATCCACCCTTGATACGCTCTCATGTCCCAGAGCCCGGATTTCATTGGTCATTTCCCTATCATCAGGACTACCTGTATGTCGGTTCCCACCCATTTCCGCTAGGCGGGCCTGTGTGTCGTTCAGCAGTTGTCGAATCCCCTCACCCGTAGAGGCCGATATCTGGTAGACAGGGCAACCTGAAGACTCCATCTCCGCCCGCACTCTCTCAGCCCCTTCACGCGCTTCCGGGACATCTATCTTGTTGATGACTATCAGTTGTGGCTTCTCCCTGAGGTCCCCGCTATAGGACCTCAACTCAGCGTTGAGTAATTCGATTTGATGATGGATGTCCCACTGAGTGCCATCCACAAGGTGCCATACTAGCCGTACCCTCTCCGCATGCTGCAGGAATCTGTGTCCCAATCCCACCCCAAGATGGGCCCCTTCGACTAGTCCAGGAACCTCCATCACCACAAAGGTGTCCGTGTGGGCCTCACAAACGCCTAAAACTGGCTCCAACGTGGTAAACGGATAGCTGGCTATCTTCGGTTTGGCAGCGGAGCAACTTGAGAGCAGCGTAGACTTCCCCGCATTGGGAGCTCCGACGATTCCAACATCCGCAACCAGCTTCAGTTCCAACTCAACAGAGACCTGCTCTCCCGATTGACCAACCTCTGCCAGCAGAGGCTCCCTGTTCACAGAACTACCGAAAGACACATTGCCTCTCCCACCACGGCCGCCAGAAGCCAGCAACACTCGCGGAACCTCTGCCAAGTCCCCGATCAACTCTTTCTCGTCCTCGCCGGACAGGCGCCACGCTACGGTTCCGACTGGAGCCCTTATCACCAATGGCTCACCGTTGAAACCACGCTTATTCTTACCCGACCCATGACCACCCCTCTCCCCGCGCCAAACACGTGCATAACTCAAGTGGAGAAGCGTATTGAGGGAACCATCAGCCTCAAGCCAAACGCTACCGCCATCCCCTCCCCTTCCACCATCAGGTCCACCACGAGGAGCGAACTTCTCTCTTCTAAAGCTGATGCAACCGTTTCCACCACTTCCGGCTACTGAATTAATGACAACTCGGTCAATCATATTATTAGATGATAAGAGTACTAATAATGAGAGTTGTATGGTGGGGTACGCATTCAGTTTGAACCTGTTGCTTGAGATTAGTGAGCTCGTTGAGTAGTTGCATTATAGCATTGAGGGAGACTGGGTCCTGAATCGTGGGTGTTAGACTCTGCTTTGGTTGACCTTGGAATCAACGAGGAAGAGGTTATGTTGTCTCGTCGTACAACAGACTGTTGATTGATTGGATGTCAGCCTGAAGGACGTGATCGCTAGGTAAGGTATGGTCCAAACGCTTGAGGGCTAGGCTTATCGTGGAATGGTCTCTACCCAGAACCTTGGATATATCTGTCACACCCATCTTTAGGCTAGCAGCCATGATGTGCATGGCTGCTAGGCGCGCAGTGCTCAATTTCTGGTTGCGCTTCTTACCCACGAGGTCCGAGAGGGTAACTCCATAGTAACCTGCTACGGACGATATCACAGAGTCTTGACTAGCCCGCGGAGCTTCTTGGGCTAGTCTGGATTGGCTAGCCACACTTATGGCTCTTGAAACCGTCTCTGACGTAATCCTGCCATCGTTAAGAGTTGCCAGGGCGACTGCTCTGGTAAAGGCTCCCTCGAGTTCTCGTATGTTCCCAACTTCCATTCGTGATAGAGAGGCGAGAGCGTCGCCTTCAGCAGTGACTCCCATGGACTGGCATCTGGCGTTTAATATGCCCAGCCTGGTCGACTGGTCAGGCACCTGCAGATAAGCGACTAAGCCGCTCTCCAACCGGGAGCGGAGCCTCTCGTCCAAGAAGCTCAGCCTTTGAGGTGGCAGCTCCGAGGCTAGGACCAGTTGCCTGCGTGAGGTATGGAGATCGTTCACGGTATGGAAGAATCCCTCAAGCGTCTGCTCTTTGCCTTCAAGGAATTGGATATCGTCGACCAATAGAATATCCACAGACCGGTAGCGTGTGCGGAAATCTTCCGTGTTTTTCGATCGTAGCCCCTGTATAAACTCGTTGGTAAATCCTTCTGAAGTCACATATCGAACGTGAAAGCCCTTGTCGTGTGCGGCATGGGCGATTGCATGCATTAGATGGGTCTTTCCGAGACCAGGGGGAGCGTAGATGAACAACGGATTGTAAGTGGTGCCCGGGGATTCGGAGATAGCCCTAGCCGCGCTCACAACCAACTCATTGGAAGAGCCAACGACGAATGTCTTGAATGTATACTGGGTATTAAGACTTGCAGGAGGTGCCTCAGCGGCTATAGTCATTTCCAGGGCGGTGGCAGGGGTCTCGTCCATAGCAGTCACATGGAAACGCACATCGATGATCTGCTCCGCCACGCTTCGCACCGATTTCAGCACAGTCTGGTACATCCGCTTCTCAATCGATTCAACGATGAAGGAATTCGGCGCTTCCACTAGAAGGACTGACTCGTCAACAGCGGTTCCACGTGTGCCGGACAGCCACGTGTCAAACACAGGCCGACTGACTTGCAACTCTAGCTGCCCGAGGACTGCTTGCCAAATGTGGAATGGGCTTAAGTGAGGGGATGGCTCCACGACCGAAAGAACGTATCAGCGGTCGGCAGGGGCTTCAAGGGATGATGACGTGATTTTGAAGATTGAAAGAAAATTGGTTGCGGATATAGACACTAACTAGAACATTGGCGATGGGATAGAACATAAATCCAGCTAGGAAAGATTGATATCGTAATAAGATGCATTCAGGATAATGAATTCGGTATAAGCTCCCTAGGAGACATAACCGATAATAAGTCGCCATTAGCTAGAGCAGGTGGCGGGGTGCGCAATCACAACTAAATCAGTGGAAATCGAAGCGCATTGCACTCAAATCCTAGTGAGATACATTGGCATCGTGTGAAGCTCCATAGGTACTACGGAGGGGGGATTTCGTGAGAATCGTCTTCATGGGCACGCCGGAATACGTAATACCTCCTCTCCAATCGCTCATTTCCGTGGCTGATGTTGTCGGTGTCTACACCCAACCGGACAGACCAGTTGGAAGAGGTGGTGTCCCCACTCCCCCGCCAGTTGCTCGGTACTGCATAGATAATGGGGTACGTCTGTTTCAGCCCGCCAGCCTAAGGAATCCTGTTGCGCACCAAGAATTGTCTGCTCTGGAGCCGGATGTGGTTGTGGTGGCAGCCTATGGCAAGCTCTTGCCCTCCGAAGTACTCCAGATCCCCCACCATGGCTGCTTGAATATACATCCATCATTGCTACCCAGATATCGCGGACCATCTCCTGTGGTCGGAGCTTTATTGGAGGGGGACAAGATCACTGGGGTAACCGTGATGGTGGTGGACGAAGGCATGGACAGCGGTCCGATAGTGGTACAGAAAACGACGGAGATTGGGTTAGAAGAGACTGCAGATACCCTAACCGCTCGCCTCTTTCGTGTCGGAGGAGAACTCTTGGTTTCCATACTCCCTGATTGGGTGGCGGGCGATTTACGTCCCATCGTTCAATCCGAGTCTCTTGCAACCGTCACACAGAAGATCACTAAAAAGGATGGCCTCGCTAACTGGAATCTGCCGGCCCAAAGGCTGGCCTGGATGTGCCGGGCCTACGAACCTTGGCCTGGGCTCTACACCTACCGCAAAGGGAAAATCCTCAAGTTGACCAAGGCCCGCGCGGTTCCGCCTATAACAGGCTACCCACATCAACCGGGTGCTGTCCTTAACACTGCCGACAACCCAGTTGCCATAGCGACTGGCGAAGGCCTTTTGGCAGTGGACGAACTACAATTGGAGGGGAGGCGCTCGGTGTCCGCTGAAGAGTTCCTAAGAGGGCAGCGGGATTTTGTAGGGGCGGTGCTGCCAGACTGATATGGGCGCTTGGCTCTAATGGCCAAACTCTAGTCGGCGTATCAGTGGCTCAGGGTGCCCTGCCAACTCCATCTTGCGCTGAGTCTTTGATATGTCGTAGACCACCCTGCGTCGTTGAATTGTGCCCTCTTCCGAGTCGTAGATAGCGTAGCTGGAACGGGAGTCGCCGTCACGGGGCTGCCCCACCCCTCCGGGATTGATTATCCACCGGCCCTCCCCCAATGCGACAACCTCTTTCTCGGGGAACTCATTGAATCTGGGTGTCTGTCCCGGCTGTTCCATGCAGATGAACGGCAGATGCGAATGTCCTACCAAACAATACTTAGTGCTTAGCAGCCGCAGCGATGCAGCGGCCGCGTCCACTGATATGAGGTACTCCCATAAAGCTGCCCGCAGGCTGCCATGCACCATGGTGAAGGGTTCTTCCTCCAGAGTCAGAGGTAAGTCTGCCAGGTACTGTAATTGCTCTTGGCCTAGTTGTTGCGTGGTCCACCGGGCTGCCCACGCAGCGGCGTAGTTGAAGTCCTCCACACTCAGCACCCCGGCTACTGCCGCGTCATGGTTTCCTGCGACGCATCGGAAGTCGTGTGACTGCAACAACTCTAAGGTCCTTACCGGGTCAGGACCGTAGCCGACCACGTCTCCCATACACCAGATCTGGTCGAAGGCCCCGCAATCAGCGAAGATAGCCTCAAGAGCCTCCAGATTCGAGTGGATGTCGGCCAGCAGGAGAGCTTTCACTCTGCGGTCCTTTCGCTACCCACGGATAAGATGGAGGCAGTCCAGTGCCTTGCGTGTATCACTGGCGACGCGGGCTGGGTCCCACGCTCCCACACGCCTCTTGAAGAGCCAGTAGGTGAACTCCTTCTTCTCGGTGAGGGATATGGAGTCGCCCTCAAGGTAGCCCTTCTCTTTACGGAACGCCGCCAGCAGGTTGGCCTCGGTGTCCTTATACAAGCGCGTCCAAGCAGTGTCTTCCGTTTGTGGCTCTTGCGTAGTGCCACGACCCCGTGACCGGTTCTCCTTCTGGACTTCCTGCTCCACAGCCAGTTGCAAGGCTTCCTCAACCACCACGCCGTACCAGTAGTTAGTGTAGGCCCTGAACTTGGTGAATCCCAGTAACTCCTCCAGTTCGCCGTCAGCGGGGTCTTGGGGTAACTTTCCGTGGAAGAGCAGGTCTTCCTGATCGCTCATGGGGACCATGTCCGCTAGCTCGGAGCACAAACGCTCAGCCAGAAGAAGCCAATCGAAAGCCTCTTCTCCCACCAAGTAGACGTAGATTCGCCCGTCGCGCTCCTCCACTGCTTGGGTCCACATTCCGGCGGCTTCCAGTAGCGCAAGGCCCCATTCCTTCCCATTCGCCACCTGCTCCCGTAGATGGCGAATGGCCTCAACCGATTCTGCATTGAGGCCATTCCCATTGGGAGCGTTACACAAAAGGGAGCCGTCAAGAGGTCTGTCTGTTTGGGATGCGGCCGTCATTAGTCGAGACCGGAGAACACCCGCATTCTTTGCGGCTTGGGGGTGGATAGGAAGGCTTGAAACCGTTCAAGGGGCATTGTGTTGAGGATGTGGTTCGCCTCGCACCAACCACGCCGCGCGATGGCTATGCCGAACCGCATCGCTTCCGGCTCTTCGGTAGCGTGGGAGTCGGTGTTGATAATCAGAGGGACTCCCAACTCCCGTGCACGAGTGATGTGAGTGTCTTTCAGGTCAAGCCGCCATGGTGATGCGTTTACCTCGAGCGCGGTGCCGGTCTCCACTGCGGCCTCAAACAGGGCCTCCATGTCCACTTCCACCGCATCACGGCTGCCCACTAGCCGGCAGGTCGGGTGACCGATCGCCATGACGTGGGGGTTACGCATGGCGCTGATGATTCGGGCCGTCATCTTCTCGCTGCTCTGTCCCATGGCGGAGTGTACCGAAGCAATAACCACATCCAGTTCCGCCAGCATGTCGTCAGGGTAATCCAGGCTGCCGTCAGCCCTGATGTCGACCTCCGAGCCGCGAAACAGCTTGATGGGGCAGCTCTGTTGTACTGTATCCAAGACGATGCGTTGCTGTCGCAGCCTTTCAATGCTTAATCCGTTGGCAACGCCAAGGCCCGCCGAATGGTCCGTCAGGGCCATGTACTGGTAGCCCTTAGCTGCCAGCGTTCCCACCATATCTTCGATAGAGTCCCGCCCGTCACTCCAGTTGCTGTGGACATGCAGGTCGCCACGGATATCGGAGAGTTCCACTAAACGGGGCATGGCGTCCCGGGAGGCCAAGTCCAGCTCCCACATGCCTTCCCGTACTTCCGGCGGTATGAGGGGCAGGTCGAGACGGCCGTAGAAGGAGGCTTCGTCAACAAACTTCTCCAGAGTGCCCGTCTCCAAAACGGTGATGCCGTATTCGTTCAGAGACAGGCCACGCTGTACTGCGTATTCTCTGAGTCGCACGTTGTGCTGCTGGCTGCCGGTGAAGTACTGAATCAGGGCACCGTAGGAGTCGTCGTCCACTATTCGCAGATCCACTTGGATTCCCGGTTCCACGACCACGCTGCACTTCTTGGGACCCTTCACCAGCACCTGTCGCACCGACGGCAGTGAGGCGAGGGCATCAATGACCGGCAGGCCATCCGGCGCAGTCCCCATGATATCGATATCCCCAATGGTTTCCTGCCAGCGCCGGAGGCTCCCAGCATATTCCATCTGGCGCACATCGGGGCAGGCTTCCCTCAGCGACGTGATGATCGATTCTGCGATGGGCAGGGCTTGGCCGATGGGAGTGCGTCCATCCTTGCTGCGGAGCGAGCGAATATGGCGCAGGATGTTCTCAGCCGTCTTATCCCCCATGCGGGGGAGGGCTGACAACTTCCCCGCGAGGATGGCGCTCTCCATTTCTTCCACGGTGCTGGCCCCCAGCTCGGTAGCCACCAGCATGGCTGTCTTGGGGCCGATGCCCGGCACATTCATCAGGGTGAGTACCCCCGGGGGCAGTTCAGACACAAGCTTCTCGTAGGTCTGCATTTTGCCCGTGGTCACCAGCTCCTTGATCTTGGAACTGATAGCAGACCCGACGCCAGGAATAGTCTTGAGGTCGACGTCATCCATGACCGCCTTTTCCAAGGAGAGGGACAGTTGCTCAATAGTCCGCGCCGCCCGCTGGTAGGCGCGCACCTTGAATACCACCTCACCCTTCATCTCGGAGAGGATGGCGAGTTCTTCGAAGGTTTGGGCTATACGGCTGTTGTCCATTGTTTCTTGGGTGGACTCGCAGGCCCATCTAATGCCGGAGTATCAAGTCGCATGATGAGACAGCGTGTCCCACTTGCTGTAGCTGTGCCGGCCGCTTTGTCGCATGATTTGTAGCTGAGTGAGACATCAATCATAGCTGGGGGAAATTCGTATCTGCATCGTGTTTCATCTGTCTCATTCCGGGCCATTCCAGATATGAAGGTTGTGAGACACTCTGTCTCATACTGTTTGTTGATTCAGTATCACGGAATGTGATAGATGTCAGGCGCATGAGCATTGCTGCTTCGTTTACGCCTGCGTTTGCCGCAGAACTCCCGGTGGGAGCCAAACTAGACGGATACATGCCCCCCATGATACCGGCGGCGGTGGCAGGCGTCGATAGGCAAATGTCAGGGGTTATGGAGCGGGGACTATGCACCCATCCCGTGGCAGCGCTTGTACTTCTTGCCACTGCCACAGGGACAAGCGTCATTACGGCCTACTTTTTTGGCGGAAGGCACCGCGCCCTTCCCTTTGGGGCTCACCTTGGCCATCGGGCTGGAAGGCGGTGGCGCAGCTTGACCGCGTGTACCGTTAGCCAGGGAGGCTTGGTACACCGAGCGCGCAACGTCGCTCTGCACTTTCTCCAGCATCTCTTGGAACATCCGGTGGCCCTGAGTCTTGTACATTACCAAGGGGTCGCGCTGACCCACTGCATGCAGCCCCACTCCTTGGCGCAGGCCCTCCATGGCAGTGAGGTGGTGCACCCAGTGAACGTCAATCGAGCGGAGCATGAGCAGCCTTTCCAGGATACGCATGTTCTCCCCGCTGATCTCCTCTTCCCTGCTGGCATACGTTTGGTCTGCATGCTCCAGCAGCAACTCTTCCACATCGGCAGGAGAGAGTTGCTGCAAGGCCTCCTCGTTGTCGATGTCTGGAGGCAGGTTGGGGAAAACGACGCGCAACTCGGCTAGCAGGGCAGCATAGTTCCGCTCTTCATAATCTCGTTCCGACATGTGCCGGTTAACCAGGTCTGAAAGCTCGTTGCGCACCAGCGAGCCCAGAATGTTCTCCCGAAGGTCGGCGCCACTGAGCACCTTGTGCCGCTCGGTGTAAATCACCTCTCGGTGCCGGTTCAACACATCGTCATAGTCGAGTAGGTGCTTGCGTATGTCGAAGTGATACGCCTCCACCTTCACTTGGGCCCCGCCGATGGACTTTGCTACCAGCTTGTTCTCGATTGGCGTGTCGGCGTCCACCTTCATGGCGTTCAGCAGGCCCTTGATGCGGTCCCCCCCGAAACGGCGCATGAGGTCATCCTCAAGGGAGGTATAGAAGCGGGCGCTGCCGGGGTCGCCCTGCCGTCCGGTGCGCCCTCGAAGCTGGTTATCGATGCGCCTCGCCTCGTGGTGTTCCGTGCCAATGACATGGAGACCTCCCAGTTCCAGCACCTGCTGATGGTCCCGCTCCCACTGGGCATGGGGTATGGAAGTAGCCTCGGGGTTCCCCCCTAGGATGATGTCCGTGCCACGGCCCGCCATGTTGGTGGCCACGGTAATCGCCCCTGGGCGCCCTGCTTGGGCGATGATGGCAGCCTCTTTCTCATGTAGCTTGGCGTTCAGGACTTGATGGCGCAGTCCCCGTTTGTCCAGCATACCGCTGAGTTTCTCGGACTTATCAATGGAGGTGGTGCCCACTAGGACAGGACGGCCGATGCTGTTCAGGTTTTCTATCTCCTCCACGACGGCCTTCCAACGGGCAGCCTCAGTCTGGTACACCCGTTCCGGCAACTCCTCGCGGATCATCGGCTTATTGGTGGGGACCGAGACCACTTCCAGCTTGTAGATCTTGAAGAACTCCTCGGCCTCGGTGGCCGCCGTGCCAGTCATGCCTGCCAGTTTGGAATAGAGGCGGAAGTAGTTTTGCAGGGTGATGGTGGCGTAGGTGATGCTCTCCCGCTGCACCTTCAACCCTTCCTTGGATTCCACAGCTTGATGCAGGCCGTCAGCCCACCGACGCCCCGGTTGCAAGCGGCCAGTGAACTCGTCAACAATAACCACATCGCCGTCCCGGACAACGTAGTCCCGGTCGCGCTGCTTCAACACGTAAGCGGTGAGTGCGTTCTCCATGTAATGGACCAAGTGGTAATTCTCGGGGTCGTACAGGTTGCCCACCTTGGTCCACTGCTCCATCTTCGACATCCCCTGCTGGGTAAGGGACACACTGCGCCCCTTGTCGTCGATGGTGTAGTCTTCATCCTCGCCTTCCTTGAGCCGGGGAACCAGCTTGGCAAAGGTGGAGTATAGCTGCACAGGCTCTTCCGCGGGCCCGCTGATGATCAGGGGAGTCCGTGCCTCGTCGATGAGGATGTTGTCCACCTCGTCGACAATGGCATAGTTGCGCTCCCTCTGCACCTGTTGGCTGGAATCCAGCGCCATATTGTCCCGCAAGTAGTCGAAGCCAAACTCGTTGTTTGTCCCATACGTGATGTCGGCCTCGTAGGCCTCTCTCCGGAAGATAGGGCGCAAATGGCGCATAGCGGGATCGGCCCCATTCTCCGAGGGGTCGTACATGTAGGCCGACTCATGCTGCAGGCAAGCCACCGAAAGTCCGAGCAGGTAGAAGATGGGGCCCATCCACACGGGGTCGCGTTTGGCGAGGTAGTCGTTTACTGTGACTATGTGCACACCTTGACCACCGAGGGCGTTCAGGTAGGCCGCCAAGGTGGAGACCAAGGTCTTGCCTTCGCCCGTCTTCATCTCGGCGATCTGCCCACGGTGGAGGACGGCTCCGCCGATTAGCTGCACATCGAAATGGCGTTGACCTAGAGTCCGCTTGGCCGCTTCGCGCACTGCTGCGAAGGCCTCCGGTAACAAGTCATCGAAAGATGCGCCGTCGTGGAGCCTCCGGCGGAATTCGTCCGTCTTGGCCTTAAGCCCCTCATCTGACAGAAGCTCCATATCCGGCTCCAAAGCGTTGACCCGGTCGACAATGGGACGGAACCTCTTGGTCGCCTTGTCGTTGCTGCTGTCGGAGGAGCCTTTGGAGGAGAAGACTTTGGGGAGAAGGTTTACCATCAGTTACTTCCTTGTTTGAAGAGGGGCTCGCTGTGGCTGAGTGTTCCTCTTTCGAGGTGCCTCGACTTCATTCTAAGTCAGTGCTGAAGTCCGGTTCCACTTTCTGACGTTTCGTGCTGCGCCAATGTTCCCAAAGAGCAGGTCTGGCCAGATTCGGATGACACATCAGTGCCAACGGTACCTAGTTCGGATCGAACAGGGCTCCCACCGA
This sequence comes from Dehalococcoidia bacterium, assembly GCA_965204245.1. Classification (GTDB taxonomy): domain Bacteria; phylum Chloroflexota; class Dehalococcoidia; order Lucifugimonadales; family JAAXIE01; genus JAAXIE01. The sequence goes on along the minus strand of CBDBED010000001.1, from coordinate 471,033 downwards.
CTGCCCTTCATGTATGCGCCTGATGGCCTCGCCCAGGAGAGGGGCCACCGAGAGGACCGTGATCTTGCCGTTGCGCTTCTCGTCGGAGACACGCACCGTATCGGCAGCCACCAACTCCTTCAGGGGACTGTTGCACACGTTCAGCGCCGCGTTGCCGGACAGCACAGGGTGTGTGACGCAGGCGTATACCTCTTGTGCCCCCTCGTCCTGCACCGTCTTGATGGCGGAGATCATGGAGCCGCCTGTAGTCACCTCATCGTCGAAGGTGAGGGCTATCCGGCCGCGCACATCACCGATGACGTTCATCACCTCGCTGTTGTCATCGTTGCTCATCCGGCGCTTTTCTATGATGGCCAAGGGAGCGTTCATCAGCTCGGCCACGTTACGGGCCCGCTTGCTAATACCTATATCCACCGCCACCACTACCAGATTATCCAAGCCCTTTTCTTGGAAGTACCGCGTCAAAATGGGTACGGCGGTCAGTTCGTCTACGGGAATGTTGAAGAACCCTTGTATCTGCCCTGCGTGCAGGTCAACCGTCAGCAGCCGGTCCGCTCCTGCTGCCGTAAGCAGGTCCGCCACAAGGCGCGCCGTGATGGGCACTCGCGGCTGGTCCTTCTTGTCCGTCCTGCCATACCCATAATAGGGCACCACCGCGGTAACCCTGCCTGCCGACGCCCGCTTGGCGGCGTCGATCATGATCAGGAGTTCCATCAGGCTATCGTTTACCGGGTAGCACGTGGGCTGCACTAGGAAGACGTCCCGCTCCCGGATATTTTCATGGATGCGTACAAAGCTGTTGTCGTTGGCGAACTTGAAGACCTCAGCGTTCCCCAAGGGGATTCCCAAGTAATCACATATGTCTTGGGCCAATTGGGGGTGGCTGTTACCAGTGAAAACCCTCAGTTCATCGACAGTACTCACACGCTTTCCTCCGGCGAGCTTTTGTGGGAGTCTGATTTCTCATGGGGCTACGTATGTGGTGGACTTGGGCAGTCCTTGATTGCAGGCATCGATTATACCACGCTGGAGCATGGCAGGCAGGATGGGAGTTGAAAACCAATATCGCACCACTATAATTGAGAAATGCTGAGCAGCCCGGTATTGGTGCTCAACCTCGACTATGTCCCTATCAACGTGTGCACCGTTCGCCGGGCCATCCTCCTGCTGGAGAAGGACAAAGCTGAGCTTCTGGAAAACGGCCGGGGGCAAATACACTCCCCCAATTCCAGCTACACTATCCCCTCGGTAATCCGTCTGGCCTATTTGGTCCGTCGGCCCTTTGCAAAGCGCAAGCTCTCCAAGAGAGAAATCTTCCTGCGTGACCGCCACACCTGCCAGTATTGCGGTGCCAAGGTAAAGGACCTGACCCTTGATCACGTGGTCCCCCGCCGGCAGGACGGTGGACACAGTTGGGAGAACATCGTTGCGGCTTGCGGTTCCTGCAATCGCCGCAAGGCGGGCCGGACGCCTGCGGAAGCCGGGATGGTCCTGTTGAGGCAACCCAAGGCCCCTTATCCCAACCCCTACTACATCCTGCACCACCGCACCATCCAAGACGAGTGGCGCCAGTACATCCCTTGGGAAGACATCTAGGTCTGGAATAGCGGACCTGTTGTCCTGATATCTGAAGCCTTCGGCGTCTTCTCCCCATAAAATTGGCAGCCGAATCACGAACTTGGGTAGCCGGGTCCGCTCCGGGTACGACCCCGGCGTGAGTCCGCTCCGTCTTCCTCGGCTGCTGCACTCGCAACGGCTGTGGATGGCGGCACCGGCACCTTGAGCATCATGACATCCAAGGCTATTCGGGCGTTGGCATTCGCGTCCAGGGCGTCCAGAGTGCGGTCCATGGCCTGCAGGAAACCTACTATCTGTGCAGTGCTCAAGCTTTCGGCTAGCTCTTGTTGCTGGGCTAGGTAATCGGAGTCCGCAGCGTACTGGGAAGCGCCCTCTTTCACCAAGAGCAGGTCACGCCACCACCTCAGCCAGAGGTAGAGGTGCTCCTTCGCAGCATCCCGCTCTCGGAAGAACATTCCAGCCAGTTCCCCCGAATAAGCGAATCGCTGCTCCATGCCCCCGTGCACCAACTGCAGGATGCGCCCCGCCTCCTCAGCTCGCTCATCCAATATGGATGGGTCCCGCGCAGCCGATATCGCCCATCCGGGACAACCCAGCGAGAGCCTAGCCACCTTCTCCGCCTCATCGGGCGGTAATTCCTCTTGCTGCTGCAACAAAGCGGCGATATCAGCCATCGGTGCTGGGCGTAATTCAATGCGCCGGCAGCGCGATCGTATGGTGGATAGCAGACCGTCAGCAGCAGTGGTCAACAGCAGCAACAGCGACCGTGGAGGTGGCTCCTCCAGTACCTTGAGCAGGGAATTGGAGGCTTCCTCGCTGAGCAGTTCGGCTCCGTTGACAATGAACACCCGCGAGTTCCCCTCGTAGGGGTTCAGCGTAGCGGCATGCTGCAATGCGCGCACATCGTCGATGCTGATATCCCGCCGTGCTCTCCCCTCCTCGGTTGCTCCCGGTTCCACTACCAGTATGTCCGGGTGCTGCCCCGAACCTATACGCCGGCAGGAAGAGCATCCCAAGCAGGGAGCATCTTGTGGCGAGAGGCAGTTGATTGCTTGCGCAAGGCGGATGGAAAGGGCGAGCTTGCCTACATGGGCAGGGCCTGTGATCAGGTATGCGTGCGACAGTCGGTCCGCCTTGAGGCCACGCTCCAACTCCCCGACGGCGGCTTCATGGCCAATCAGTTCCCAAAAATTGCTCGCCGTGTCGGAGCTTGCAAGCCTTCTCTCCATGACGGCGAGAGCACTAAACCACGTCGCAGAGCATCAAGTCCTGGTAGGTCTCCCGCCGGCGAATCAGCCGGTCCGCCCCGTCCTTCACCAGCACAATGGGCGGGCGCCCGTTGAGGTTGTACACGCTGGCCATTGACGGGCAATACGCCCCAGAGGCGGGTATCGCGATCAGGTCGCCCTGCGTCAACGGGGGCAGCTGCACATCTCGCACCAGCACGTCCCCTGACTCGCAATACTTCCCGGCAATCGTGACCTGCTCGCTGGGCTGTTGGTCTGCCTTGTTGGCTACCAATGCCTCATACTGTGCCTCATAAAGGGCCGGGCGTATGTTGTCGCCCATGCCCCCATCCACCGAAACATATTTCCTGATGCCCGGTATTTCCTTCACCGCCCCCACGCTGTACACGGCCACACCGGCCGTGCCCATCACGCTGCGCCCCGGCTCAATGACCAGCTTGGGAAGCTGCAGCCCAAGGCTCTCGCAGGTCTCCGTCATCGAACTGACGATTGCCTGAGCATACTCGGCAACGGTGGGAGGCTCATGTTCCCGGGTATAGGCAATCGCGAACCCACCCCCCGGACTGATCTCCTCCAGATTCAGCCCCTCTTCGCGGAAACTGGCGGCCAATCGCAATACGATCTCCATGGCATGTTGGTACGGCTCCACTTCGAATATGGGAGAGCCCAAATGGTAGTGCAGCCCAACCACCCTGAGGTTGGGAGAACTCAGGGCGTGGCGAACGGCCTGCTGCGCTTGGCCGGTCTCGATGGAGAAACCGAACTTGCTGTCCAGTACGCCAGTGGTCGTGTACACATGAGTATGCGGGTCAACCGACGGAGACACCCGCAGCATGATGTCTTGAGTCTTGCCCAGCCCGGCAGCAACTTCCTGCAGCAAAGACAATTCATGGAAGTTGTCCACCACCACACGCCCGATGCCCCAAGACACCGCCTCCTCCAGTTCCTGACGCCCCTTGTTGTTGCCGTGGAAATAGACCGTCTCCGGCGGGAACCCCACAGCCTGCGCAATGGCCGCCTCACCTCCCGACACCACATCCAACCCCAGTCCCTCCTCCAGCAGCAGGCGCGCTAGGGCAGGGTTCACGTATGCTTTGCAGGCGTAAATCACTTGGGTGTCGGCATGAAGGCGCCCGAACCCCTGCACAAACCGACGGCACCGCTCCCGCAGGGTATCTTCGTCGAAGATATAGAGGGGCGTGCCGTGCCGTTGCACCAGTTCCGTAACATCGCAGCCGCCGATTACCAAGTGCCCTTGCGGGTTGACGGCAGCAGTATCGGGAAAGACGTGCTGAGGAAACATATGGGACTCCACCGTGGTTGGTGACCCGATGGTACGGAGGCCCAATGCGACTGTCAACGCCATCTTCTCCCTACGTTGTAGCTGCCAACCTCCCATGCTAGACTTGCGCCAATTTCCCCCGAACCCAATCTCCCCGTGTATTAGGAGGGACCCATGACAACTCCTGCCCAGTCGGGCTCTCAAGACGCCATCTCACGCAACATCGACGTGGAAAGCGTCGGTCGTATTACCGGGGGCATGCGTAAGGAAGCGGAGGTACGCGGGTTCACCATCTATTGCGACGAAGGTATCGCCATCGGCGGTGACAACTCCGCTCCACCTCCTCTGGCCTATTTCGCGTCTTCCCTCATGTTTTGAGAGATGACCCAGATAGAGCGGTACGCTCAGATGATGAAGGTCCACGTCGATAGCGTGAAGGGCAGCGTTGGTCTGCACGTAGGCGCCGAGGGTTCAGTCTTGCGCCAGACGGTGAAGGCGCGCGCCGACCGCATCGACGTTCACTATGACATCGAGTCCTACGAAGAGCCTGCCAAGGTAGCCGGAGTGCTCCGCAACGCCCGCAACGGTTGCTACGTCCGACAGTCTGTCGCACGCCCCGACCTTTTCAGCGACACCATGACCCTGAACGGGGCTCCATTCAACTTGGACGACTATCCTCCACCCTCTGCCGGGTAGGGCAATACGGTCGTCTCTTCAAACAACTTACGAAACGTGGCGCGCCTCCCTATACCGATGACCGCGCTGGTCGCCCCGAATCGGCGACTGTCCGCCGTATTCCCTCTTCCAAACCTACTGTAGGGCGCCAGCCCAGTTCAGCGGCTGCCTTGTCCGGATTCAGGCTGATGCGTGAGATGTCGCCGGGACGCTGGGGGCCGTAGACTGGGCCCCAGCGGTACCGCATTATGCCCTTCATCAGTTCGAAAATACCGCTAATCGAGACGCTTTGCCCCGTGCCCACGTTGTACGCGCCCACAGTGCCTCCTTCCATGGCACGCATATGGGCCTCCACTACATCGTCGATGTACACAAAGTCCCTCTCATGCTCACCTGTGCCCAGGATGGTGGGCTGTTTTCCTTGCACCATGCTGCTGATGAAGGTTGAGATTATGCCCGTCTCTTCGTGCAAATCTCTACACGGCCCATAGACATTGGCGTATCGCAGCACCCGGTAATCCAGCCTGTGCAGCAGGTTGTACAGCCGCAGGTATTCCTCCACCACGTAGTTGGAAAGCCCGAAAGGGGATATGGGTTCGATGGGGTGTCCCTCGTCACAGGGAGTGTACTGTGGCTCGCCGTATACCGATGCCGAGGAGCCGTAGATGATCCGGCCCACGCCATGACGCCGGCAAGCCTCAATGAGGCGCACGCTCCCATCGATATTGATGGTGGCGTCTTTGACCGGGTCCCGCACCGATACGGTCAAACTGTTCTGGCCCGCATGGTGACTGACAATGTTGGGGCGTTCACGGGCGATGAGTTCCTCTACGAGAGGGCTGTTAATGCTGGCGTGGATGAACTGGGCCTGCTTGTTGACGTTCTGCAGCCGCCCGGTGCTGAGGTCGTCGACTATAAGCACGCGATGACCCAGTTCAATGAGCTTGTCGGCTAGGTGCGAGCCGATGAACCCGGCTCCGCCGGTCACTAGGACTGTTTGAGGCCTTACCAACCCGTCCTCATGTTACGTAGCCGCTGGATACGCTCAGCCAGTGGAGGGTGTGTCGACATCAGGCCCGATAGCCCGCCACCCTTCAGCGGGTTGACGATGAATAGGTGAGCCACCCCTTGGTTCACCTCCATGGGGCGTACCTGGTTACCCATCTCCAGCTTTTCGAGCGCCCGGGCCAACGCCTCGGGGTTCCCCGATGTGCGGGCCCCCGTCGAGTCGGCTTGGAACTCTCGCGCCCGCGAGATAGCCAGCCGCACCACTGTGGCCAGCAGAGGCAGCACGATGGCCACCACCAGCAGCCCGATGATGCCGACGTAAGGGTTGCCTCCCTCCCTGCCGCCTCGCAGACCGCCGAAGAGCATTGCAAACTGCGCAAGCATCGCTATCATGCCGATGGCCATGGCTACCGTTGCCACCATCGTCATTATCAGAGTGTCCCGGTTGCCTACATGGGCCATCTCATGGGCCAACACCCCGCCCAACTCCTCCCGGGTAAGCAGGCGGCGGATGCCTGTGGTAACCGCCACCGCAGCATTCTTGGGATTACGACCCGTTGCAAACGCGTTGGGGGTGTCGCTGTCGATGACATAGACTCTTGGCATGGGCAGGCCAGCCAAATCCGCCTGTTCCTGCACCAGTCCCCACAAATCAGGGTCTTGATCGGCACTGATTTCGTGCGCATGCGCCATGTGCAGGGCCATCTTGTCGCTGGACCAGTAGGCGAAGAAGTTGAGGGGCAGGGCGATGGCCAGACCAATGATGATGCCAATCTCGCCCAAGGTAAGGGCCCCTGCCATCATCAGGAGGCCTGCCATCACCATCATATAGAAGCCGGTCTTGATGGTATTCATGACGTTATCCGCCAGTTATTCGCTGATACATTCCGGACGTTATGTTCCACCGACCATAATTATATCAACTGGCGAATGGCAATATCAGTGAGTCGGGTTATCCTCGTGGTCCATACCTTAGGCCCGAATCGGTACGGTCGCAGTTGAGCCTGCGATTCAAATGCAGGCCCTCCAGAACGAATTCCATCGCAGAGGCCATTCCCTCAGGGCTATCTCCACTCCCGAGGACTTCAACCGCATCCTTCAGCGAGGGTATCAGTTCAGCCAACCCTGCATAGTGGGCCGAAGGCAGCGTGCTGCTAGCCTCAACTGCGGCCCCTCCCTCAAAGTGGTATACCAACTCCTCCAGGTCGTCGGCGTTGAAGCGCCGGTTGAATACGTTGAGCACGGCTCGCTTGGCCAAGTCCTCCATGATGCGGGCCTCACGTCCCTCCTCGAAGGTCTCCAGTTCCACCTTCCCGCTGAAGGAGGCCACAAGGAAGGGCAGGTCCGTGATCCGTGGGCTCACCCCCTCTTCTCCTGAGCGTATCGAGCGGCGCATGGCGTTGCTGATTAACGTCTCATAGTTGGCGATGGAGACCCGGACACTGACGCCGGAGCGCTGGTTGATGTCCGAGCTACGCCGGGCTAGCGACGTCAGTTCCGCAATCACCTCCCGCATGTAGTCCGGCACACACACCGAGGTCTCATTGGGGAAGCGCGCCCTCTCCTGCTCCATGATGTCCATCTCATGCTCGATGGTGCGCGGGTAGTGGGTCCTTATCTGCGCTCCATACCGGTCTTTCAATGGCGTGATGATGCGTCCGCGGTTGGTGTAGTCCTCGGGATTGGCCGTTGCAACCAGCATTATGTCCAAGGGCAGGCGCACCCTGTACCCCTTGATTTGGACGTCCCGTTCCTCCATCAGGTTGAAGAGGCCCACTTGGATTCTCTCGGCCAAGTCGGGCAACTCATTGATGGCGAAGATGCCCCTGTTGGTCCGTGGCACCAATCCGTAATGTATCGCCAGTTCGTCGGCGAGGTAGCGGCCCTCGGCCACCTTGATGGGGTCTACCTCTCCGATCAGGTCTGCGATGGAGATATCCGGCGTCGCCAGCTTCTCCGAATAACGGGAGTCCCGGCCAATCCATGTAATCGGGGTGTCATCGCCGACTTCAGCCACGTAGTCACGGGAGGCCTTGGATATCGGGTCGAAGGGATTGTCGTTGATTTCGCTACCGGCAATGGTGGGAATCTGCTCGTCCAGCAGGGATACCAGCGCCCTCAGCAGGCGCGTCTTGGCTTGGCCCCGTTCTCCCAGCAGGATGATGTCCTGCCCTGCTAGGATAGCGTTCTCCAGTTGCGGGATGACCGTCTCCTCAAAGCCGACGATGCCCTCAAACATCGCTTTTCCCTGCTTCATGCACCGGACTAAGTTGTTCCGCATCTCCTCCCGTACGGAGACAACCTTGTACCCGCTCTCGCGTAGGTCACCTAGCGTTGTAGGTTGGGTGGTCGTCGGCTGGGTATTGGTAGCCATTTACACCATCCTGGCTGTGGAGGACTTCTCCCTCCGAGTTGAGGTCTATTGGAGGCAAAACAGAATCGGGGCCTCGAAGGCCCCGATTCGAATCCTATCCGAAAGGGCTTAGGCCCTGGCAGCTTCCTGCATCTTCTTGGCGTTGTCGATGACCCGTTGCGAGATGTTCATCGGTACACCTTCATAGTGGCTGAACTCTTGGGTATAAGAGCCACGCCCTTGGGTAAGAGAGCGCAACTCCGTCGCGTACCGCAGAACTTCAGCTTGGGGCACCTCGGCCTCGATCAGCGTCATCCCGCCGCCTTGGGGAGTCATTCCACTGATGCGCCCCCGACGCCCGTTCATGTCACCCATTACGTCGCCCGTCACCGCATCGGGCACCAGCACCTTCAACTCCACCACTGGTTCCAGCAGCAATGGGTTGGCATCGTTCACGCCCTTGCGGATTGCATAAGAAGCAGCGATTTCGAAGGATATGCCCGAGGAGTCAACATCGTGGAAAGAGCCGTCGTACAGGACCACCTTCATGTCCACCACGGGATACCCCGCTACGACGCCTTCGGAAAGGGTCTTGACCACACCCTTTTCCACTGCAGGGAAGTACTCCTTGGGAACGGAGCCTCCCACCACCTCGGTTCCGAACTGGAAGCCCTCGGTTCTGTCCAGAGGCTCCAGCCGTAGCAGCACATGCCCATACTGCCCGTGACCGCCCGTCTGCTTTTTGTGCTTATATTCGGTCCGCGCCACCGTTGTGATGGTCTCCTTATAGGCCACCTTCGGTAGACTCAGCGCAAGTTCTGCGCCGAATTTGCGCTTCACTCGCTCCACTGCTACTTCCAAGTGGGTATCGCCGAGTCCGCCCAGCAGAATTTCGTTGGTGCTCGCTTCCCGCACCAGCTTCATGCTAGGGTCCTCTTCGACAATGCGGGCCAAGGCGGTGGACATCTTGTCCAAGTCGGCCTTGGTTTTGGGACTCACGGCCATGGTGTAGTAGCCCACCGGCATGTCCACTGGGTCGAAGGAAGTGGCGCTCTCCCGCTGGCAGAGCGTGTCCCCCGTCAGGGTCGCACTCAGCTTGCCTATGGCCGCTATATCGCCGGGGCCCACCTCTTGTGCATTCTCCTGTGTCTTGCCGCAGGGGTAGTAGACCTGCCCCACCCTCTCCGACTGCTCGCGCTCCGTGTTCCACACCTCCGAGTTGCTGCGGAAAATGCCACGATACACCCGGAAGAACGATAGCTTGCCCACGAACGGGTCCGCGCTGGTCTTGAACACGAATGCTGCCAAGGGCCCATCGGAGTCAGCTTCTATCACCGACCCGTCTGAGGCGGCGATTTCTCCCGCCTCGTTGGGTGGAGGGAGGAAGCGGACAATCGCATTCAGAAGCTCAGGGGTGCCCACGTTCGCCACTGCGGAGCCGGCTAGGACAGGTACCACCTCACCGGAGGCAACCGCCTTCTTGGCGGCCGCCAGCAACTCCTCGTCTCCGATCTCCTCGCCTTCAAGGAACTTGTTGATTAGCTCATCATCGGTCTCTGCAACTGCTTCCAGCAGTTGCTCTCGGGCCGCCTCCACCTCGCTGGACACCTCTGCCGGTATGTCAGCAGGCAGGTTGAGTATGTCCACCACACCCGTGAAGTTCTGTTCGCTCCCAATGGGTATCTGGAAGGGGATGCACTTGCGGCCAAACAGATCCTGTATCTGTGCCAGTGTGCGCCCGAAGTCCGCGTTCTCCCGGTCCATCTTGTTCACAAAAAAGATGCGTGGTAGGCCAGCCCCTTCACACCGGGCCCAACCCTTCTCCGCTCCCAACTCCACTCCAGACGGAGCGGCCACCAGAATCACCGCGGCTTCCGCCACCCGCAGTGCCGACACCACCTCTCCCGCAAAGTCGTCATACCCGGGGGTGTCCAGCAGGTTGATTTTGACTCCCTCCCAGCTGCAGGGCAGCAGGCTGGTCTGCACACTGCTGGTCCGCTTGGCCTCTTCGGGCTCGTAGTCGGAGACGGTATTGCCGTCGTCCACCCTGCCCATCCGGGTTATCGTCTTGGTCTGGAACAAGAGGGCTTCGCCCAAAGATGTCTTTCCTGCACCGCTATGGGACAGGAGGGCAACGTTCCGCAGCTTGGCCACGTCGGCAACGGGCATTACGTATCTCCCTTCGGTGTTGGGGGACTATCCCGCAGGGCGGCTGCACGGAAGGTACACGTCCCTGCAGAAACCGCGCCTATTCTAGACAATGGAACGAGGCTGGCGCAACAATCGTATCTGAGGGGTGCTACCCATGCGGGTAAAGTAGCGGCCACCCAACGCAGCCTCTCGGCTCATCGACATCATGGCCATTCTCAGACGAATCCGTACCATCGGCAGGGAACTAGTCCTAGTCTTCCTAGGCGTAATCATCATCGCCTTGTCCAACAGCCCGGGCGTCTATTCCGTGATGGACATCGCCACATCCCCTTACAAGTTCCGGCTGGTGCAATGGGAACTGGACCACCTGCCCGATAAATGGTGGGACCTGCTGGCAGGCTCCCTCCCTTGGGCCGACCGCGACAATGCGGACGCAAACGAGTTGCTCACCCGCTTCACCTCCCTGGCCGGGGAACTGAGGCAGGCGGAAGCCGCCCTGCAAAGACTCACTGCAGAAAATGCGGATCCCAACGGACTGACTACGGAGAACGCCCAGAGACGCATCACCATGCTTCAGGACGAGATGGATGCCTTGAATCCAAGGGCCCAAGCCGCCTTGGAAGCTGAGATTAACTTGGTGCTGGGGCAACAGGACTTGGCCTCCCGCTGGGGAACGGTATTCCCCCCTGTGGACCTCGTCTTCACTGGAGCCCCCTTGGTGCTGGTGGTCTCCCCCCGCGACCGCATTGAGAGACAGGATTCCATGCTCTTGGACATGGGGATGAAGGTGTCCGAGATGGAAGAATTGGAAGAGGAACTCCTGCGTAAGCAGGACTCCTCGGCCCTCGTGCTGCGCGCTGGGGGCATCGCCAGCTATCCCAGCATGGTTAGTACCAGCGGGGGCTTGTACAACGTCATCGTCACCGCAGTCCACGAATGGCTCCACCACTACTGGTTCTTCCACCCTCTAGGTTGGAACTACTTCTCCAATGCCACCATGACCACCCTCAACGAGACGGCCGCCGACTTGGCCGGTGAGGAATTGGGGGCCATGGTCTACGAGAACATCACAGGCCAGCCAGCCCCCCGCGCCATCCACCCTGAACACGACGGGCCCCATAATCATCCAGACGCCTTCAACTTCTTCAACGAGATGCGCGAAACCCGCTTGGAGGTCGACCGCTTGCTGGAACAAGGTCGCATACCGGAGGCTGAGGCCTACATGGAGGAACGAAGGCACCTCTTCGTCCAGAATGGCTACCACCTGCGCAAGCTCAACCAAGCCTACTTCGCATTCCACGGCGCCTACGGCACCAGCCCCTCATCCATCAGCCCTATCCAAGGCCAAGTGGACCAAGTACGTGCCCACGCCCCATCAGTGGGTGATTTCGTCCGGACCATTTCGCGGTTCGGCACCATCGACAAGTTCGAGCAGTACGTATCCGGCCTTCCGCCAGCCCATCCGGTGCCCGAAGAGTGAGCCCGTTTTCCTTGAAGCACCCCAGACCCCCTGTTAAGATTCTGCCCAAGTGAGCCCCCTATTGTCTAAGACACACCACCAAGTGGATATCACCATGCTTCATGCCCCGGATGGCTCGTCGGTATCCCGGGCGTGGCTGCGCCGTGTCGCTCTGTCGGGCATCAGCGTTGCCCTTTCGGATTCTCAACAAGGACCCGTCCAGATGGGCCTTGTGATAGCCGACGATGAGACGCTCCAAGACTTGAACAAAGAGTATCGCGGAGCCGATGAAGTGACTGACGTCCTGTCCTTCTCATGGGAACACGAAGGCCACTGGGAGGGTGACGACGAGCCCCGGAAAGATGCCGAGGCAGACGTGCCATGGCCCATCGACGCCACCCTGGAACAGGACTATCACCCCTTGGGCGAGGTCGTAGTATCCTATCCTCAAGCCCAGCGCCAAGCCCAAGCCCGTGGCGCCGAAACCGAGCAGGAACTGGCCCTCCTCGTAGTCCATGGCATCCTTCACTTGGCGGGCTTCGACCACGTTGAGCCGGAAGAAGAGACCCGGATGAAAGCAAGGGAAGAGGAAGCCCTGGGCCGTATCCGGAAGAAAACCCGGTAGCCTAGTCAAAAATAATAGAGGCGCTTTGACCGAGCCGACCCTATGACCTCCCTCGTTTACTCACGGAAATGGCGTCCGCAACGCTTCAGCGACCTGACAGGTCAGGAGCATGTGGTCACCACGTTGCGCCACGCCGTAGCGCAGCAGCGTGTCGGCCACGCCTACCTGTTTTGTGGGCCGAGAGGCACCGGAAAAACGACCACCGGCCGCCTCTTGGCCAAGGCCGTCAACTGCCAGAGGCCCGACGACGGCGACCCATGCGACGCCTGCCCCACCTGCGTGGCAGTGACCGCTGGCAACCTGCTGGACGTCATTGAGTTCGATGCTGCCAGTCATCGCCGCATCGACGATATGCGCAGCATCCTCGACCGGGTCAACTTCTCCCCCGGTGAGGGCGAGCGCAAGGTCTATATCGTCGATGAAGTACACATGCTCACCACCGAGGCAGCCAACGCCTTCCTCAAGACGTTGGAAGAGCCTCCAGCCCACGCCCTGTTCGTCCTCTGCACCACCGAACCCTTCAAGCTGCCCCCCACCATCGTATCCCGCTGCCAGCGCTTCGACTTTCGGCGCATCCCCCTAGCCGACATCGTCGCCCGCCTCGACCACGTCTGCCGGGAGGAGGGCGTCGCTGCCGACCAAGCCGCCCTACAAGCCTTGGCCCGCAATGCCGCCGGCAGCCTGCGCGACGCCGAAAACATGCTGGAGCAGGTGGTGGTGTCCTACGGGTCCACCGTAGCCTTGGATGGCGTCCTCGAACTTCTCGGCATTGGCGATACCGGTCAGGCCATGGAACTCGTCCAGTGCCTGCTGGCAGGCAACTCCGCATCCGCACTGGGTGCTCTCAACCGGGCGGCATGGGAAGGCGCTGACCTGCGCCAGCTTCACCGCCAGACCCTCGAACTCCTCCGCGCCGTGATGGTCCACCAGTGGGGCGCAGGGGAATCCTTGGACCTGCCCGCCGACGTGATGGCCGAAGTGGCTTCCCTAGCTGCCAAGGCCGACTCCGATAGGGTGCACAAGGCGTCGAGGCTCTTCGCCAACGTCGACCTTCGCCGCGATGCCCCCTCTCCATTGCCCCTTGAACTCGCCATGGTGGAGACCTGCATGGACACTCCTGTGCCCGCCGCAGCACCTGCTCCACCCCCCATGCGCCCACAACCCCAGCGGCGTGCCCCCGCTCCTCAAGGCGCCACCCCGCGGCCGCCAGCCCGGTCCGCCAGTGAGCCGCCTCCTCCACGCAATAACCCTACTCCGAGTCCTGCCCCGGCTCCCGCCATGGCTGCCGCCCCGCCAATCGACGGATGGGAAGCCTTGGTCAAGGCCTTGAGCAGGGCTAAGGGCCGCCGCTTCACCATCGGCGCCCTTCTTCGAGACTGCAAAGAGCAGTCTCCCGAAGGTGAGACACTCACCCTCAGGTTCAAGAACCGTTCCCACTTGGAACGCTTGCAAGAGGAACTGGAAGACCCCCAAGTCATGCGCACTGTAAGGGAAGCCTTGACGCAGAACTTGGGCACGCCATACGAACTCAACCTCGTCCTAGCCGAGGACTCCAGCGGACGCAATGGATCGCCGACTGCTACGGAAAGCCCGCTGGTAAGGTACGCCAAGAACCTCGGCGCTAGGATCGTGGAGGACCAGACGCAATGAACCGACGCCTGAGACGCCAAGCGCAACGCATGCAGGGTGGTGGAGGCCTCCCGTCCGGAGCCCAAGCCCAGCAACAGCAACAACTCGCCATGCTACAGAAGGTCCAGGAAGAACTGGAGTCTGCCACAGTGGAGGGCACCGCTGGTGGGGGTGCGGTCAAAGTCGTCGTCACCGGCAAGCAGACAGTGCAGTCCATAGAAATCGCCCCCGAAGCCGCCGAAGACATCGACCTCCTGCAGGACTTGGTAGTCGCCGCCGTCAACGACGCCTTGGGCAAAGCCAGCGAAATGGCTTCCGACCGCTTCTCATCCCTAACCGGTGGCATCGACATACCGGGCTTGACCTAACCATCCTCCTGACCATGGAAAACCTTCCCTCCACAGCCCCATCTGTCGCCCGCCTCATCGGCGAGTTGAACAAGCTCCCCGGCGTCGGCCCCAAGAGCGCCCAGCGTCTCGCCTACCACCTCATACGCATGCCCGATGCAGCCGAGGCCTTGGCCGATGCCGTAATCGGAGTCAAGGAGCGCGTCTTCTTCTGCTCCCAGTGCCAGAACCTGACCGACATCGATCCCTGCACCATCTGCTCCGACCCTCGGCGCGACCAGTCCCAAGTCTGCGTCGTCGAAGGACCCTTGGATATCCTTGCCGTGGAACGCACCAACTGTTACCGCGGCCTGTATCATGTCCTCCATGGAGTCATCTCCCCCATGAACGGCGTCGGCCCTGAGGAACTCAAACTCAAGGAACTCGCTTCCCGCCTGCACGACTCCGGCATCCAGGAAATCATCATCGCCACCAACCCCACGCTGGAAGGGGAAGCTACGGCCATGTACATCCAGCGCAACGTCAGCCCCTTGGGTGCTAGGGTCACTCACCTCGCCCGCGGCCTCCCCGTCGGTGGCGACCTCGAATACGCCGACCAGACCACCCTGACCCGTGCCTTCCAAGGCCGCACGGAGCTATAGTCCGTGGCAGCGCCTAGGACCTTCCGGCGACAGGGCATCGTCCTCGACTCCAAGCCATTGGGCGAGGCCAACCTGATGATAACCCTGCTGACCAGCGAGGAAGGGAAGCTGCGCGCCGTCGCCCGCGGCGCCCGCAAGACCACCAGCAAGCTCGTGGGCCACTTGGAGCCCCTTACCGGCGTCGAGATGTCCTTGAACCGCGGCTCCGACTTCCACTATGTGTCCCAAGTCCAAGTACTGGACACCTTCTTGCCCCTCAAAACTGGTCTCGGAGGCGTCACCCGCGGTCTCTACCTCGCCGAACTCGCTTCTTGGTACGCCGTCGAGGAAGCCCCCGGAACAAGCATCTACAACCTGTTGCTCGAGGGTCTCCGCGTCCTCCCTGAGTCCAACAATCCCGACATCGTGCTCCGCGCCTTCGAGATGCAACTTCTCAAGGTGTCCGGCTTTATGCCGGAACTTTACGCCTGTGTGGAATGTAGCGAAGAGCTTCTGCCTCGGAACCACCAGTTCAGCCCCGAAGCAGGTGGCGTCCTCTGCAATCAGTGCCGCCCCTCTGGCGTGGTGGTGCGACCCCTATCGTTGGACGCCCTTAAAGTCCTGCGTTTCCTCGCCAACACAGCCTTGGGCGACTCCGACCGCCTGAGACTGGAAGGCGGGTTGGCTGACGAGGTCAGCAAGCTGCTGCAGATGCTCCTCTCCTACTGGCCCGACCACGAAATACGCTCCCGGCGCTTCATGGACCATGTCCACGCAGGGGCAGCAGCCACTGGTGCGCCCCAAGGAGGCGTCTCATGACCCCACGTACCCTTCGGGTTCGCGTCGGCGACCGCTGGCTTACCGTCGAAATCGAGGACGCCTCCCACTCCCCCGTCCGTGTGCGAGTCGAAGGCCAGACCTTTCTGGTTGAAGTCGAAGGCTTTCCCGAAGCCCATCCTGAAATGCGTCCCCCTCCCGTCCTCCTGCCCCGGCCCGCCCACCAAGAACCCCAAGTGTTCGACAAGGTGCTCCGCTCGCCCATGCCCGCCCGAGTAGTCTCCGTTCGTGTCCGCCCGGGCGACCGCGTATCCCAAGGCCAGGAAGTCTGCGTCGTCGAAGCCATGAAAATGGAGCAGAGCATCCGCTCCCCCGAAGACGGCGTCGTCAAGACCGTCCACGTCACCCCCCTCCAGCAGGTAGCCTCCGGCGAACCCCTCCTCGAACTGGAGTAGCTGTTCGCTTATCGAGGCTGGGATGATGTGCGATACTGTGTTTCAAGGGCCTCATTGACGCCATGACGTGCTGAGGTGAACGTGCTATCCAACAAGTACCCTCCCGGAGAGATTGTCCGACGAGGGAAAGAGATATACTCAGAGAAGATCAAGCACCTAGTAGAGCCGCACGAAGCGGGCAAGTTCGTCGTGATCGACGTTGAGAGCGGCGACTACGAAGTAGACGGCCAACATATAGCCGCATCGACTCGGCTGCGAGAACGTCGGCCTAACGCAGTGACCTACGCTGGCAAAGTTGGGTATCAGGCTGCCTATAGTCTCGGCGGAAGATTGCAGACGACTAACCCTCGTGATTAGGGGTATCGTAAACCGCAACGCTGAGCCAACGCTGACCGTTGAGATAGCAGGGAGCGGAGGGGAGATGGTGTTGGTGGATGCTATCTTGGATACTGGCTTCAGCGGTGATCTGTTGTTGCCTTCAGAGACCATAAAAGAAGCCGCATTGGATCCATTGGACCAAATAACTGCTGCATTGGCTGACGGAAGTCTCACAACCATGAATACATGGCTCGGCACGATTCAATGGCATGGACTGCCACGGAGCATAGTAGTCTTGGAGTCCGACGGATACCCACTACTAGGAATGAACCTGCTTCGAGGGAATCGGGTCACCTTCGATGTGGTCGAGAACGGTGCCGTCATCATCGAAGAGTTGGATAACCCTTAGGCCTGTAACGCCTGCCCCGCCGCCACCCATCCAGTGCTAAAATACCCCCATCCAACATCATCCGAGGTGCATATCTATGCCCCAGGAAGACATCATCGTCAAAGGGGCGCGTGAGCATAACCTGAAGAACATCGACGTCACCATCCCGCGCGACAAGCTGGTGGTGATTACCGGCGTATCCGGCTCCGGCAAAAGCTCCCTAGCCTTCGACACCATCTACGCCGAGGGCCAGCGACGCTACGTCGAGTCCCTCTCCGCCTACGCCCGCCAGTTCCTCGGGCGCATGGAGAAGCCCGATGTGGAGTACATCGAGGGCCTCTCCCCCGCCATCTCCATTGACCAGAAAGGTGCCTCCCACAACCCCCGCTCCACCGTAGGCACCGTCACCGAAATCTACGACTATCTGCGCCTCCTCTACGCCCGCGCTGGGCGCCCCCACTGCCCCAAGTGCGGAAAGCCCGTCCAGCGCCAGACAGTCCAGCAGATCGTCGACTCCATCCTCCACCTGCCAGAGGACAGTCGTATCGAGATACTGGCCCCCAAGATTCGGCGTCGCAAGGGCGAGCACAAGGAGGTTTTCGAAGAGGCCCGCAAGGCAGGCTGGTCCCGCGTGCGCGTTAACGGCACCGAGCACTTGCTGGATGAGATGGGTGACCTCAACCTCAACAAGCAGAAATGGCACTACATCGAACTCGTCGTCGACCGTCTCATCATCCGCGACGACATCGAGACCAACCGCGTGTCCGACTCCGTGGAGGCCGCCCTTCGCGAGGGCAGCGGCGTAGCCCAAGTCGCCATCCAAGGCGGCGACGAACTCTTCTTCTCCGAGCAGTTTGCCTGTGTCCAGTGCGGTGCCAGTCTGCTGGAAATCGAACCACGTACCTTCAGCTTCAACAGCCCTCACGGTGCCTGCACTGCCTGCACTGGCTTGGGCTACCGTCTTGAAGTCGACCCCGAACTCATCATGCCCAACAAGGATCTCTCCCTTGGACAAGGCGCCGTCGTACCGTGGACCCGTTCCGGCTCCAGCAGCCAGTGGTACACCAGTCTCCTTGAGTCCGTTGCCAAGGCCTACGGCTTTTCATCCAAGGTCCCCGTCCGCGAGTTGGACGACGAGGCCATCCAGCTTATCCTGTACGGCAACGAGGGCCAGACCCTCACCATGAGCCACCGTACCCATGCAGGACGCACCTACAATTGGGAGACTAACTTTGAAGGCGTCGTTCCATATTTGGAGCGCATCTACAAGCGCACCGACTCCGACTACATGCGCTCCGAAGTCGAGCGCTACATGGCCGCCCGCCCCTGCAACACTTGCAACGGAAAGCGTCTCCGTCCTGAAGCCTTGGCTGTAAGGGTTGGTGGCATCGGAATCATGGAACTCTGTGCCATGACCATCGGAGACGCCTTGTCATGGGTCGGTCAATTGAGTGACAACGAAGCCGCCGCCAACAACCTGACCAATTTCGCTTCAGGCTCAGAGGGCCACGCGAACGGCAAGGAGCCCCTCCTCAGTGACCGCGAGGCCGCCATCGCCAACCAGATACTCAAGGAAATCGCCGCCCGCCTCAACTTCCTTACTGGCATCGGCCTCGACTACCTGACCTTGGACCGTACTGCCCAGACCCTTTCCGGGGGTGAGTCCCAGCGCATCCGGCTAGCTACCCAGATCGGCTCCGGTCTCACCGGCGTCCTCTATGTCTGCGACGAACCCACCGTCGGCCTTCACCCCGCCGACGACTCCCGGCTCATCAACACCCTGCAGCACCTCCGCGACCTCGGCAACACCGTCGTCGTCGTCGAGCACGACGAAGCCGTCATGCGCGCCGCCGACCACATCCTAGACCTCGGTCCTGGCGCGGGTGAACACGGCGGCCATCTCGTCGCCTTTGGCACCATGCAAGAAATCATGGAGTCCGAGGGTTCCATCACCGGCGACTACCTCAGCGGCCGCCGCCAGATTCCCCTGCCTCCCAAGCGCCGCCAGACAGATGGGCGCTTCCTCGAGGTCAAGGGGGCCCGTGAGAACAACCTCAAGGGCGTCGACGCCACGGTTCCTCTCGGTGTCCTCACCTGCGTCACCGGCGTTTCCGGCTCCGGGAAGAGCAGCCTCGTATACGAGGTTCTCTACAAGCGCCTTGCCCAATTCGTATCCGGCTCCAAGGACCGCCCCGGTGCCCACGATTCAATCTCTGGTCTGGACCACATTGACAAGGTAATCAACATCGACCAGTCCCCCATCGGGCGCACCCCCCGCAGCAATCCCGCCACCTACACCGGGGCCTTCACCCCCATCCGCGAGCTTTTCGCCTCCCTCCCCGAAGCCCGCGTCCGTGGCTATGCCCCAGGCCGTTTCTCCTTCAACGTCAAGGGCGGACGCTGCGAGGCCTGCCAAGGCGACGGATACACCCAGATCGAGATGCAGTTCCTCCCCGATGTCACCGTCCCCTGCGAGGTTTGCCGTGGTGCCCGCTACAACCGCGAGGCCCTCGAAATCAAGTTCCGCGATTGCTCCATCGCCGACGTCCTGAACATGACCGTCGAGCAGGCCCTTGAACTCTTCTACAACTTCCCACGAATCAAGCCCAAGCTGGAGACCATGCGCGACGTGGGCCTCGGCTACATCCGCCTCGGCCAGCCCGCCACCACCCTCTCCGGCGGCGAAGCCCAGCGCGTCAAGCTCTCCACTGAGCTATCCAAGCGGGCCACCGGCAAGACCCTCTACCTCCTCGACGAGCCCACCACCGGCCTCTCCTTCGAGGACTGCGCAGCCCTCCTCCGCGTCCTCCACCGTCTGGTCGACGCCGGCAACACCGTCGTCCTAATCGAGCATCACCTCGACATGATTAAGAACGCCGACTGGATCATCGACCTCGGCCCCGGCGCCGGCAACAAAGGCGGCGAACTCGTAGCCACCGGCACCCCCGAACAGGTCATGTCCGTCCAAGCCTCCCACACCGCCCGCTACCTCCGCGACTTGTTGGGGGATGGCGTGCCGGTGGAAGCACCGTCGAAGAACGGGCGTAAGCGTAAGGGCGCCGCGAAGAAGGAAAAGAACAAAGAACCCGGTGTGGCGGCCTGAGGATTGGCCCGGAGATGGGCTTTACCAGTTAGCTGGTTTAGTGATAACTCCGACTTCGTCTGTGAGTGTGTCAGGGAATTGGCACTTCCGAAGGTGGCTCTTCCAAAGACGCTTGACGTATGTGGCCGCTTCCGCCAGTGCTTTAGGGCTGGGCCTTCGAGAGTCTGGGTTGACCAATGCCACTCTAAGACCCAGATTTTCTTTGACATACCTCATTGCCATGGAGAAGTCAGCATCGTTGGACATTATTGCCGCTTGTTCGTATTCTCTGTTGAATCCATCGACCAACAGTCGTGTAGCCAAGTTGACATCAGATCCTTTTTCCTCCGAATCCCTGACCTGTACATACGGCGGAAGTCCCACGACGGGGTTCGCCAGCGGGCGTCGCTTGATGCCGGATTTGAAGGAGCCGTAATAAATGTCCAGGCTTGGCAAAGTGGATAACGCTCGCAAGTAAGCCTGCTGACGTTGGGGCTGCTGAGGGTCATCGGGACGCGCGTCCACCATGGCGGTGAAATAGCAAACTTTGGAGATCGTGTCCGAAGGGAACAGGCTCACCGCAAGCTGATACAGGTCTAGCCACTTGAAGGGTGTACCGTGGACAGCGCGATAGTAGAGGTTGAAGCCATCAATATAGACGTTAGTAACCACTTGGAAGTGCACCAAAAAAACAGAGACCGCCGGAGTGGCGGTCTCGGCCCTACCGCCTAAGCGATAGGGGGGGTATATACCAATTATGCGGTTAGGCTATTCAGTGTGTCAACCTGCAACACCGCTCAATTCTTGTTACCCCATGAGTTGCCCCGCAATTGCTTGAACAGGGAGAAAACCCATTAACCTCGTCGCTGTAGCCCCTCCTCCTTCTAGCATCCGTCCTTCAAGCTTGGCGGGCCCCAATGCGAAATTGAACGCTTCCAGCGTAGTGGGTTTGCTTTGTGCCAAGGCCACAGGTAGCATGCCCCAAAGCAACCCCCCTCACTCGAGGTCCTCATGGCAGCCCGCGTCAACGAAGACATTCGCTACGAGCCTGAGGAGCGCTGTCCGCCTCTGGTATCTCTCGGCATTGGCTTCCAAGGCGTCATGCTCATTCTGGCACCCACAGTCGTCGTGGTGGCCATCGTTTTCCGGGCAGGTGGTCAGTCTGCCGACCACGTTTCATGGGCCGTCTTCTCCGCCCTCATAATCTGCGGGGTTGTTACCGCGCTCCAAGCTTGGAGATTCGGCCGGGTGGGGACTGGCCACATACTCATCACCGGCACCAGCGGCATCTTCATAGCTATCTGCATCACCGCATTGAACGAGGTTGGACCCGCTGCGATGGCCAGCCTCATCGTCATCTCCTCCCTTGCTCAGTTTGCGCTGGCCGTGTGGCTCCCCTTGGTGCGTCGCGTCGTCACGCCCGTCGTCTCAGGTACAGTGGTCATGCTGATAGCTTCCACCGTCGTCCCCATAGCCTTTGGCCTCATCGACGATGTACCCGAAGGCACGCCGGAGTTCGCCGCCCCAACTACCGCCGTTGTTACCCTGTGCGTCGCCGTCGCCTTGGCACTCCGTGCCTCTGGAGCTTGGCGGCTGTGGGCCCCTCTCATCGGAATCCTTGTGGGCTGCTCCGTGGGCGCAGGACTGGGGCTGTACGAAATCGAGCAGGTAATAGAATCTCCATGGGTTGGTGTCCCCTACGGTGGTTGGACGGGCCTCGACGTCGCGCCCAGTGCCGAATTCTGGGCCTTGCTACCAGTGTTCCTCATCGCCTCCATGATCCTTGCGACCAATAGCATCAGCGATGGAATCATCATCCAAGCAGGATCTCGCCGTGCCCCCAAAGCCACCGATTTTCGTCTCGTGCAGGGAGCCCTCAACGCCAATGGACTCGGCGTCCTCCTGAGCGGTGTCGCAGGAACCATGCCACCCCAAGGCTACGCTGCCGCCAGCACTGCCCTCGTTAGCCTCACAGGTGTCGCAGCCCGCACGGCTGGGTACGCCATTGGGGGTATCTTCCTCGTCTTGGCCTTTCTGCCCAAGCTGACGGCCATTCTCCTCGCCATACCCGGACCCGTCGTCGGCACCTATATCATCCTCGTAATGGGCATCCTGTTCGTAGCAGGCATCAGGACCTTTATTCGGGATGGCATCGATATCCGCGCCGCCACTATCATCGGCGTCGCCTTCTGGATGGGTGTCGGCGCTCAGAACGAGTTGATTTACCCTGATCAGTTGACGGGACCGCTCCGTATCCTCTTCACCAGCGGCATCGCCGTAGGGGCCATCTCCGCCATTCTGATGACCCTGTTCTTTGAGATCACCAGCCCGCGCCGCCGCCGCTTGGAGGTCAAGCTGGATGCCTCGGAGTTGCCCAAGATCGACCGTTTCCTCCGCCAGACTGCTTCCCGCATCGGCTGGAACCACGCCTCCACCGAGAAACTCTGCGCCGCCGGTGAAGAAACCCTCTCCAGCCTCTTGCAGCCAACGGAAAACGAGAGCATCGAGGACGCGCCCCGGCTTATCATCGAAGCTCGACCCGGCGATGGCGCGGTGGAGTTGGAATTCATGGCGGTTTTCGAGGAAGAAAACTTGGGTGACCGCTTGGCCTACCTAGGCCAGCAGCCTGAAGGCCTCGAGGAGGAGGAAGTCTCATTTCGCCTCTTGCGCCATTACGCCTCCGCCGTCCGCCACCAGAAATACCACGGCATCGACATCGTCCGCGTCCAAGTCGAAGGCCATCACTAGCCCCAACATTCCCACAGACCCTCCCACGCCACATGCTCCAATATGGGGGCCCGCCCCCATTCCGTTCTTGACACCCTCAGACCCCCTACCTACCATGAGGCACCTCGCACTCGCCTGAACGGGAGAAAACCCATGAATCTCGGCCTCTTCATGATGCCGCTCCATCCCCCCCACCGCTCCATCGCCGACTCCTACGACCGCGACCTCGAACTCATCACCCTCGGCGACCAACTCGGCTACCGCGAGTGCTGGATCGGTGAACACATCACCGAGCGCTGGGAGACAGCCCCCACCCCCGAACTCCTCATCGCCAAGGCCTTGGCCATGACCGAGCGCATCGTTCTCGCCACCGGCGTCACCCTGCTGGCCGTCCACCACCCTGCCGAGGTTGCCCACCGCATCGCTATGCTGGACCACATGGCCAGAGGGCGCTTCTACTGGGGCATCGGCATCCGCGCCCTCACCACCGACCTATCCCTCTTCGGCATCGACGCAGCCACCGTCAACGAGCGTTCCCGCGAGGCTCTGCAAATCATCCTCGGCATGTGGCAGGCCGAGGACGGCGAGTTCGACTTCGACGGCAAGCACTTCCAAGTCCACGCCACCCGCGGCGCACCCGAACTCGAGCGCTACCTCTACATGAAGCCCTACCAGCAGCCCCATCCACCCATCGGCGTCGCATCCACCTCCCCCGGTTCCGAGACCATCCGCCTCGCGGGAGAACGCGGCTGGATTCCCATGAGCAGCTCGAACCTGCTGGAGCGCGACCTGTTCAAGCATTGGGACCTGATACGAGAAGGCGCCGAGTCCTCTGGCATCCCCCCGGAACGCGCCCGCTGGCGTATCGCCCGCGATGTCTACGTCTCCGAGTCCGACGAGCAGGCTCGCGAAGAAGCCGCCGAGGTCCTCAGCAAGCCCTTCGTCCGCCACCAGAAGCCCAACATCATGGCCCAAGGCCGCCTCTTCGCCCTCAAAGAGGACATCGAGATGACCGACGACGAGGTCACCCCTGAATACATGATGGACCACGCTTGGATTGTCGGCAGTCCCGAGACTGTCGCCACCCGCCTCCGCCACCTCTACCACCAAGTCGGCGGCTTCGGCACCCTCCTCGCCATCACCCACGACCCCGACGACCACGCCTTGGAGCAGCGCTCCCTCCGCCTCCTCGCCGAAGAAGTAGCCCCCGCCTAGCAGACCTCACCGGAGACTAGCTGCTGCCCTAACGGGTACTCACCTTGACACCCCATAGGGGGCCGCCTACCATGGGCGCGCTTCAACCTGCCCTGTTGCACGCTTGGCCCAGCACCCATTATGTCCTGATGGGAGGACCAGCACCGTGGTAAGTCCCACCAAAGCCGCCGCCATCGTCGGCATCCACGAGCACCCCACCCGCTACGCCCCCGACAAGAGCGAGATGCAGATTCACGCCGAGTCTGCCATGGCCGCCCTTGAGGATGCCGGCCTCTCCAAGAAAGATGTCGATGGCCTCTTCACCGCCAGCTTGGGCCGCATGAGCGGCCTCGCCCTAGCCGACTACCTCGACATGTACCCCAAGGTGGCTGACAACACCAATGTCGGCGGCGCATCCTTCGAGTTCCACCTCGGCCACGCCCTCAGTGCCATCGCCACCGGCCGCATCAACTGCGCCCTCATCACCTACGGCTCCGTATCCCGCTCGGGCGGTGATGCCGTGGGCACAGGAGGCTCATCCCGCCCCGGCAGGCCCCCCATCCTCGACCCCATTCCCGACAGCTTCGAAGAGGTCTACGGCTTCACCACCGTCGGCCTCTATGCCATGATCGCCCAGCGCCACATGCACCTCTACGGCACCACTTCCGAGCAGTTGGCCGAAGTCTCTGTGGCCGTCCGCAGCCACGCCGCCATGAACCCCAACGCCCTCTTCCGCGACCCCATCACCGTCCAGGATGTCGTCAACTCCCGCATCGTCAGCTCCCCCCTGCACCTCCTCGACTGCTGCATCATCACCGACGGCGGTGGCGCAGTTATCGTGGCCTCCCCCGAAGTCGCCCGCAACTGCCGCCAGCACCCCGTATGGGTCCTCGGCGTCGGCGAGGCCTTGGCCCACCAAGGCGCAGGCAAACGCGACCTCATAGAAATCGCCGCTAAGCAGAGCCACCCCCACGCCTTTGCCATGGCTGGCGTGACCCACTCCGACATCGACATGGCCATGATTTACGACTCCTTCACCATCACCGTGGTCGAGACCCTGGAGGACCTCGGCTTCTGCAAGAAAGGCGAGGGTGGCGACTTCGTCAGCGGCGGAAGAATCAAGCTCGGCGGCGAACTCCCCATCAACACCGACGGCGGCGGCCTCTCCTCCAACCACCCCGGTATGCGCGGCCTCTTCCTCCTGCTCGAAGCCACCCGCCAGCTACGCCGCCAGTTCGATGGCACCCCGAGGCAGGTGCCCAACTGCAACCTTGTCCTGTGCCACGGCACCGGCGGCACCATCGGTTCCCGCCACAGCGGCGGCACCGTCATCTTGGGGAGGGACTAGACCATGCCCGACTGGAACAAACCCATGCCCACCATGTCCGGCGAGACCCGTCCCTACTGGGAAGCCTGCCGCCGCGGCCAGCTTCTCATCCAGCAATGCGATGTCTGCAACGAGTACCAGTTCTACCCCCGTGCCGTCTGCGTTGCCTGCTTCACCCCCACCATCAAGTGGGTGCAGGCCAGTGGCAAGGGCACCGTATGGACCTTCACCGTCACCCGCCAGAACCGCGCCCCTGGCTTTGCCGAAGACGTCCCCTACGTGCTCGCCCTCGTGGAACTCGACGAAGGCGTCAAAATGTTCACCAACATCATCGACTGCCCTCCGCAGGACGTCCGCATCGGCATGCCCGTCGAAGTCACCTTCCGCCGTGCCAGCGACACCATGAACGTCCCCTACTTCCGCCCCATTTCCAGCTAACTTGCACTGATCGTCTCCGGTCCGTTCGTCCTTGAATCTTATGCACGGAAGTCGTGGGTCAGCACAGCCTCCAAGGAGTTTGGCGCGGTGCTCGTGCTGGAGCGCGTAGTGACGACAGTCCACCCCCTATCCGTTCGTCCTGAGCGAAGTTACCCGCCACGAAGTCGAAGGACCTACGCCCCCACCCGCGAGCACCACAATGCCAGTAAAATAGGGTCAGGAGAAGCCCATGGATATCGTCTGGATAGTCCTCCTCATCTTCGCCATCCTCGTGGCCGTGGCCCTGCTGGTCGGCGGCGCCATCTTCCTCATCATGCGCATCCGCGCCGGGGGGCCGATTGGGTTCGACATCCGCGCCTTGGTGCGCATCTACCTGTACGTGGGTATCATCGCCGGCCTCCTCGTCTTTACCCAAGGAGCCTCGGAACTTATCAAGGCAGGTGCTGCCGGCATCGCTAGCAACGAGTTCAGCTACTATCCCGTCCATGTCGAGCTTCCTGGAGACAAAACTGCCCAGCCCCAACACCCTCTGGAACTCGCAGACCGCGGCGACCTGTCCCCTGAGGAACGGGAACAACTCAGCGCCATCCTCGAAGAACGACGCCAGCAGGACATCAGGGACCGTGAGGAACGGGACCGCTTGGGCCGTGAACGGGCATTCGACGAAGGGCTGATTGAGGGCATCAGCTTCGCCATTATCGGAGCCCTGATTTGGGCTGCCCACATGTTAGGCCGTCAGAGAATAGAGAGCACGGAGGACAGGGCTGACCCCCTCAACCGCATCTACCTCGTCCTGCTGACCGTGATTTTCGGCATCATCACCATCATCAGTCTGCCTCAAGCAGTATTCGAGACATTGCGATACGCCGTTTTGGACCCCGTCAGCCGGGACTACCAACCGGGAGAGAAGCTGGCCCTGTCCATCACCGCTCTCCCCATCTGGCTCACATACCTCTGGTTCACCATCCGCTCCATGCTACGCCCCAACTGACCAGCGTAACTAGCATCATGGTCGTCTCCGTCACTGCAACCCTTCCCAAAGAAGACCGCGGCCTCCCGCCCCTAGTCCTAGTCCACGGCGCCGCTAACTCCAGCGGCGTATGGGCCTTCTGGCAGACCCAACTTGCGGAGCTTGACTGGCCGTCCTACGCCATCGACCTCCGCGGCCATGGCGGCAGCGGCCCCGCAGACCTGTCCACCACCACCATGGAAGACTATTCCGACGACGTACAACGCATACTCGATGAATTGCGACGCCCCGCCGTCGTGGTTGGCTGGAGCATGGGCGGCCTCGTAGCCATGATGGCAGCCGCCCGCGGCGGCTGGTCCGCCTGCGTCGCCTTCGCTCCCAGTGCCCCGGCAAGGGAAGTCGACCCCGCCATTCCGGTGCGCACCGGCGAGTTCGGTCCAGAAGAATACGGCATCACCAGCTTCGACCCCAACGCCCAGCGCGGCATGTCCGACTTGGTACGCGAGGAGCGTCTCATTGCCCTTTCTTCCCTCAGCAGGGAGTCGCGCATGGCCCGCGACCAGCGCCGCCGCGGTATCGTCATCGACTCCCTGCCCTGCCCGTTCCTGCTGGTGACAGGCACCCGTGACCGCGAATGGTCCGCAGAACGGTACCAAGGCTTGGACTTGCCGGGAAACCGCCTCACCATGGAAGGAGCATCCCACTGGGGTCTGGTCCTGAACCGCCTCGCTATCGGGAAAGCCGCCCCTCAGATAGCGTCTTGGCTCAGGGAGCACGTCACCTGACGCCGACTATCGCGCACCAGCGAGATACAAGCGCACCGACCGGTCTGCTGCATCGCACAAAAGCTCCCGGGTGCGTCCCAAACTTTCCCGGAAAGACATCGGCCGGTCAGCCAGTGGCACGACAGAATTGATCCCATGCTCATAGACTGCGTGATACCCCGTGCCCAAGCTTCCGGCGATTGCGATGGTCGGGATGCCCTTGGCCTTGGCCCGCTTCGCCACCCCCACCGGGGCCTTGTTGAAAGCCGTGGAAGCATCGATACGGCCTTCCCCTGTAATCAGCAGGTCCGCCCCTGCCAGATGTCTGTCGAAATTCATCGCTTCGCATATCAGGTCTATGCCTGTGCGTAGGCTCGCGTTCCCAAAGGCCATCAGGCCCGCGCCCATGCCCCCGGCCGCCCCTGCCCCAGGTATGTCGGCAACTTGCTTGCCCAAGCTGCGTTCAAGCACCTCCGCATAGACGTGCAGTGCTTGGTCAAGCTCCCTTACCACCGCGGGAGTCGCCCCTTTTTGTGGCCCATACACCTCCGACGCCCCGGTGGGACCGCACAAGGGGTTGTTGACGTCCGTCGCCGCGATCACCTCTGCCTCCGCAAGCCCCGATTTCATTTGCGATGGGTCGATCGACGCCAGCCTCGCCAAAGCACTCCCGCCAAACGGCAAATCACGCCCCTCCGCATCAAGAAACCGCGCCCCCAAGGCCTGTGCCATTCCCGCCCCGCCATCGTTGGTAGCCGAACCTCCCAAACCCACGATGATGCGACGGTGCCCGTGCTGCAACGCATGCCGTATCAACTGCCCCGTCCCATAGCTCGTAGCTATGCGGGGATCCCTGCGCCGCGGCGGCACCAAGGCCAGTCCCGACACCAGTGCCATCTCGATCACCGCAGTCTTCCCGTCCCCTGTCACACCCCAGCGCGCCGTGACCTCCTCCCCCAGCGGTCCCGTCACTTGCGCAGTGAAAATCCGGCCCCCGGTCGCCCTTACCAGCACCTCGACCGTCCCATCCCCGCCGTCAGCCACCGGGGCCAGCACGCACTGGATCGTCGGGTCGGCTTGGTGCACGCCCCGTGCAATGGCTTGGGCAGCCTCCTTGGCTGTCAGGTTGCCTTTGAAGGCTTGCGGTGCAATCACTACCTTCATCGTCCGCCCATTATACCCTCAGTCGATTTCACCCTCAGACACATCCAACCTTTGCCGTCACTCCATGCCTCTGGTAAGATACGCCCCGATTACTACCCGATTTACTAGAGGAGACGAAAACCATGCCGCTGCACTATGACGGAGAAGTCCGGATCGTCAAGGTCAACATGGGGCCCTACGACAACAACGGGTATATCATCACCGACCCCGAGTCCGGCGAAGGCATTATCATCGACGCCCCTACCGAGGCCGAAAAGCTCCTAGCCGAAGTTGGCAACACCAAGGTCAAGGGCATCCTCATTACCCACGGCCACCGCGACCACACCCTCGGCTGGGACGAAATGCGCGATGGAACCCCCGGCGTTCCTGTTTCCGTTCACCCCGACGACGCCCACATGATGCCCGCACCCGCTGAGTTGCGCGTCAACGATGGCGACGTAATCGAACTCGGCAGCAACACCAAGCTGCACATAATGCACACCCCCGGCCACACTGCTGGCGCCATCTGTATCCTCACCGGCAAGCACCTCTTCTCTGGCGACACCCTCTTTCCCGGCGGCCCCGGCCGCACCGGTGCCCCTGAGCTCTTCCAGCAGGTGAAGGACAGCATCGAGCGCAAGCTGATGCCCCTCCCCGATGACACCCAGGTCTATCCCGGACACGGCTCGGACACTACCATCGGCGACGCCCGCCAGCAGATCGCGGTATTCGACTCCAAGCCCCATCCCGCTGACCTCTGCGGCGACGTTAGCTGGCTGGACAACTAGTCGCCATCAGCCAATTCAGCCTGCAAGCATCGCGCCTGTCCTCGCAGCGGGTGCGATGTCATGCCAGGTCAAATCCCCTGAAAGCAATCTCAGCGCCACTGAGGACACGATGTACGAACGCACCGTCCTGAGCAACGGGCTGCCCGTGCTCACCTGCACCATGCCGCAGACCCGCTCCGTCACCTTGGCTGTCTTCGTCGGCGCAGGCTCCCGCTACGAGACCGACGAAATGGCTGGCCTCTCCCACTTCCTCGAACACCTCCCCTTCAAGGGCACCCGCGACTGGCCCACAGCCATGCACATCAGCGAGGCTATCGAAGGCGTCGGCGGCATGATGAACGCCTCCACCGACCGCGAGATGACCGTCTACTGGGTTAAAGTAGCCCGCGACCACTTCCCCCGCGCCGTCTCCGTCCTCTCCAACATGGTCCTCCATCCCACGCTGGACCCCGTCGAAGTCGAGAAGGAGCGCGAGGTTATCCTAGAAGAACTCCGCGCCAGTAACGACCAGCCCGGCTTCCGCGCCGACCTCCTCATCGACGAGGCCCTCTGGCCCGACCAAGCCATGGGCCGCGACGTCGGTGGCAGCATCGAATCAGTCCGCGCCCTCCAACGCGAAGAGATATACGACTACATGTGCCGCCAGTACGTCCCCGGCAACACCGTCATCGCCTGCGCTGGCGAACTCCCCCACGAGGATGCCCTCGCCTACCTGGAACCCGCCTTCGGAGACTGGCAGCCCGGCGAACCCGCCACATGGCTGCCCATCCAGCCCAGAAACGGCCAGCCCAACGTCCGCTTCGAGCGTCGCAAGACGGACCAAGCCTACCTCTGCGTCGGCCTCCCCGGCCTCCCCCTCGACCACCCCGACCGCTACGCCATGAACCTTCTCAACGCCATCTTGGGCGGCGGTATGAGCAGCCGCCTCTTCCAGGAACTCCGCGAAAAGGAGAGCCTAGCCTACGACGTACACAGCTCCGCCAACTTCTTCCGCGACACCGGCTGCATGGTCGTCTCCTGCGGCACTGAACCCCCCAAGGCCCAGCGCGCCGTCAGCGCCATCATGGAGCAGTTGGACGGCATGCGCGGCCTCATCGGCGACGATGAAATGGAGCGTTCCCGCGAGATGTTCAAGGGCCGCCTTCTCCTGCGCATGGAAGACACCCGCAGCGTGGCCATGTGGCTCGGCGCCCAGGAACTACTACAGGGCGAAGTGCGCACCGTCGACCAAGTCGTCGACAACCTCTGCCAAGTCACCACCGAAGACGTCCAGAACCTCGCCAACGAAATAATCTCCCACCAACACCTGAACCTCTCAGTAGTCGGCCCCTACCGCAGCGAACGCCCCTTCCAAAAGCTCCTCAAACTATAAGCAGTCCGCAATCAAGCACCCTGCTGTTGCTGCTGAACAAGGCTCCTCAAGGTCGACACTGCTGGGGCTACTTAGCCGTTGCTGGGGTGTCCTGTTGGGTTTAAGGAGCTTTGAACACTTGGATGTGGAGGTACGGTCTGTTGCCAAAACGAGATAAGAGGCTCATAAAATCGATATTGGAAGCTATTGAGAAGCAGACGCGCTCTGAACTTGCTAAGCCTTCCATTCTTAGTGACATGTTTAGAGATTCGAATGAGCCTGAAGGTGTTTTGGAGTACAATTTCTATCTGCTTGTTGCGTCTGGATTTATTGAGGGAGGAGCGTATTGGACTAATTCCGGTAACGACTTGCAGATTGATATCAAGGGTCTTACGTGGATTGGACACGATTTGTTGGAGCAGATAAGGGAGGAAGGCTATTAGCGATCTACGTAGGGAATCGCGTCGAGGACTTGTCTGCGGCTGACCTCATTGACCAAGTGCTTGGG
Source organism: Dehalococcoidia bacterium (assembly GCA_965204245.1). Lineage (GTDB taxonomy): Bacteria > Chloroflexota > Dehalococcoidia > Lucifugimonadales > JAAXIE01 > JAAXIE01. The sequence continues at coordinate 439,829 of CBDBED010000001.1, read as the reverse complement.
GACGAAAGATACCGACTCCTCTCCGGTTTGTCGCAAATTGGACTATGAATTCTGAAACAGGCCCTCGAGTATCCTGGCCCCCTACTCGAACACCACTACCATCCCTGCCATCAACCCCAACTCCTCAGCCACCCCCGCATTGACCTCCAACGCATACCTAGCTGGCTCCGCCGACTGGTAAACCGTCAAATCCCCCGTCGCCACATCCAACTCAGGCGTCATCGTCTGCACATCCACAATCCGCCTCTCCCCATCAATGAACACGATATCCAGCGGTATCAGCGTGTCCTTCATCCAGAACGACAACACCCGCTCCCCCTCAAACACAAACAACATCCCCGCATCCCAAGCCAGTTCCTCCCGCCCCGAAAGCCCCACCCGCCTCTCCTCAGGCGTCACCGCCACCTCCACCCCAAACCTCCGGCCCCCAACCACAACCGCCCTAGCCTCCTCAGCCACCACCTCTTGCCTAGGGTTCTCAACCGCCACGGCAGTCGGCACCAGAGCCACAGTAGGCACTGGAGTAGGTGTCACTACGGGAGCAAGCGTCGCCACAGCCGTCGGTGGACCCACAGGTGTAGCCGTAGCCACAGCAGCAGGCGTATCAACAATCGCGAAAGGCGGTGCAGGTGTAGCCGTGCCTACCGCATCAGGCGTCACTACCGCCGCAGCCGTCGCCACAGGCGTTGCAGTCGCCACCACCTCCGACACGGAAGCTGGCCCTAGCCCAGGAGTCCCCGTCTCCCGCATCATCGTCCCGTGGCACCCCGCCAGCGCCACGACTCCCCAAACCAGACCAGCTAGCAGCAATGCACGGCGCATCAACGAACAATCGACTCTGTGTTCAGACACCGCCCCAGCAGGCGGCGCCCCTCATGACACCCGGTCCTTCACAAACGCCAGTACTTCCTGTGCCAGTTCAATCGCCCGCCCCGCATCCGGCTCCTCGAACAACTCCGCAGGCACCGCCCCGCCCGGCAAAAAGTTCGGGTACCGCGTGATGTCATGCCACTTGTCCAGCAGGATCGCATCCGGCTTCAGGGCGTTGAAATGCGGGTCGAACAGCTTTGCGTCCTCGCACAAGTCCACCAGCGAATACCCCCATACATCCTCCGCCCCTTGATGGTACAGGAAAGCCTTGACCCCCTTCTCCCCCGCCTGCTGGCTCATGAAGCACGCTAGGTTGTACCACTTGCCGTCTCTCAGGTACTCGGCGGCCTCCAAGTCGGCCTCGGCCTGTCGCAGCCAGCGTCGGGCCTCAGCCCGCGGGTTCGGACTCATAGACCACCCGTCCTCTCTCCAAGGCATAACGTAACGATGGGTTGTTGAGGCTCTCCTCCTCGAACTCCTCCGGCGTGTACACCACGTAGTCCATTGCCACTTCCGGGTTCAGATGGTACGAGAAGAAGTCCTCTCGCCTCCCGTATTGGTAGTCCCGAGCCGACTCCTGCACGATAACCAGGTTCAGATTGCTGCCGGGCTTCGTTTGGCCCCGCGCATGGGACCCCGTGAGTATCACCTTTTGTATCCCAAGCTGTGGCATCAGGGCGAGCACTCGTGCCAAGTCCTTATCCAGCATCTGCCGGCGGAACTCCGCAAACCCGATTCGCACTGGCATCAGCCGTCCACCTGTCCTCCGGTCCGGCCCTCGTCCCAGACCAGCATGTGTACTTCACCCGGCCCATGCACCCCGATCACTATCTGCTGCTCTATGTCCGCGGTACGGCTCGGCCCGGTAACGAAATTGATATACGGCGCCATCCTGCCCCGCTCATAGAACTCCAAGCGTCTCAGCAGGAAGAAATCATCCAGCGTCCCCAGCACTTCCTGCGGGCGCACGATGGCCAAGTGCACCGGGGGCAGCAGCGACGTCAAACGGCTCAACCTCGGACTCGGCAGCAGCACCACCGACCCCGTCTCCGCAATCGCGTAGTCAACCCCAGTGATGCCAAGCTGCGCATCCACCGCAGCCTGACGCATCGCCTCCCGCCCTCCCGTGGCCTCGTCCCCCATCACCGTCGTCGTCACCCCACGCTGCCCCAGCGCCCCATCCACCGGCAGCCCGTCGAACACCTCCTGCGCCGACCGCACCACCAGCGATGCCCCCAAATCCCCAGCCACCTTCACCACATGATCAATGACCTGCTCCGTCCCCGCAGCCCGCGCCACATGCCAGCCCCGCGCCGCAGCCGTCTGGCACAACCCCTCCACCAGCCGTCCCCGTGCATCCTCCATCGACGCCAAGGCCTCCTGCGCCCTCTCGCGCAAATGCCCAGCATCATCCGCAGATGGCGCGACCTTGGGCACAATGCTGCTGCCGGACTTTCCCAATGCCTGCCGCGCCGCCTGTAAAAAAGCCTCGCGCTTCATCGTCCGGGACCCTTCGCCATACCCTGCCCCCAACGCTTCCGGAACGTCCTCCCCGCCAACTTCGGCAAATCACGCCCCTTCGTCCACTTCGACATCGGACCCGGCGCCTTGCGCACCACTCCCCTCCGAACGAACGGCAGTTGCGCCAGCAACCCCAGCCGTCTCACCAACCCCAAGACCGTTGAGTGACACATCCCAAAATGAAAAGCCCAAGCAAAAAAGCGTTCCCTTCTCCCCGACATCGCCGGGCGTCCCTCCATCCCCTCCGACACCTTCCGCCTCTGGTGCAACAGCAGACGCGGGATATCGATCTTCACCGGGCAGGCATCCCGGCAAGCCCCGCATAGCGTCGACGCAAAGGGCAACTCCTTCGCCTGCTTCTCCCCCACCAGCGTCGGCGTGATGATCGCCCCGATGGGCCCAGGGTACACCCACCCATAGGCGTGTCCCCCAACCTTCTGGTACACGGGACAGATGTTCAGGCAGGCCCCGCAGCGCAAGCAGTTCAGCGCCTCCCGCAACACCGGGTCCTCCAGCAATCGCGTGCGCCCATTATCCATCAGCACCAGATGGAACTCTTCCGGCCCGTCCGCATCCTCGTCCGCCTTGGGCCCCGACACCATGCTCACATAGCTGGTCAACCGCTGCCCCGTAGCCGACCGCGGCAGCAAACGCAGCACCACCGCCAAGTCCTCCAGCGACGGCACCACCTTCTCGATGCCCGCCAGTGCCACATGCACCCTCGGCGCTGACGTGCATAGCCGCCCGTTCCCCTCATTGGTGATGATTACCAGTGTGCCCGTCTCCGCCACTAGAAAATTGGCCCCGCTTATCCCCATGTCCGCCCGCACGAACTCCTGACGCAACTCATCCCGCGCCGCCGCCGCCATGTCCTCGATTTCCACCAACCCGGGCCGGTCTATCTTCTCCGCAAAAAGCTCCGCCACATCCCCACGCGTCTTGTGTATCGCCGGTGCCACGATATGGAAGGGAGTCTCATCAGCCAGTTGCACGATGTACTCGCCCAGATCCGTTTCCACCGCCCGTATCCCCTCATCCGCCAGTGCGTCGTTGATGCGCGTCTCCTCCGACACCATCGACTTGCTCTTCACCACCAGCTTTACCCCGTGCTGCTTGGCGATTTCCACCACGATTGCATTGGCCTCGTCCGAGTCCTTGGCGAAATGGACGTGCCCCCCATTGGCCGTGACCCGCTCCTCCAGCATGGCGGTATAGGTGTCCAGATTCGCGATGGCATTGGACTTGATTTGCCGTCCCCGTTCCCGCAGCTCCTCCCACACCTCTGGCGTCAACTCCTCAATGCATTCCCGCCGTCCCATGTCGAACCCGCTGACTCCGCGAAGCGCCCTCTGTATCTGCTCGTCAGCCAGCGCCGTCTCCGAGGCCGACATGAACTCCTGCGTCTTCACCTCGGCCATATCAGCCAGCCCCATCCAGAAGCTGCGCCAAGTGCAGGGGACGCACCTTTGCCCCTCGCCTGCTCAACCCGCCTCCGATATGCATCAAGCAGCCCATGTCGCTGCTCACCAGCCCCTCCGCCCCCGTCGCCAGCACATTCGCCACCTTGTCTTCCAGCATGGCTTCCGAGATATGCGACATCTTCACCGCAAACGTCCCTCCGAACCCGCAGCAAGTCTCTCCTTGCGGCAAGCTCTTGTACCGTTCCCCGCACGCAGCCCGCACCAGCCCCTCGCTCTCCCCCGACGCCCCCACCTCCCGCAGCAAATGGCACGACGGATGATACGTTACCTCTCCCCCAAAGGATGTCGTCGGCCCCTCCACCCCCAGCCCCTTCACCAAATACTCCCCGAACTCATAAGTGCGCGAGGCCAAGTCTTCCGCCATGGCCCCGTACCGCGAGTCCCCCTCAAACAACTGCGGGTAATACACCCGCAACATGGAAGCGCACGAACCCGAAGGCACCACCACATCCCCCTTGCCATCCAACGCCCTCAACACACGTCGCCCAAGCCCCGCCGCCCGCTTCGAAAACCCCGAATTCAACAAAGGCTGCCCGCAGCAGGTCTGGCCCTTCGGAAAGTCCACATCCACCCCATGACGCCGCAGCACCCTAACCACGCTCTCCCCCACCTCCGGGAAAAGCTGGTCCACAATGCAGGTAACGAACAGCGATACCCGTCTCTCAGCAACTAGGGACACAACAAACCATCCACAGAAGACGCAATCAAGCTAAAAAGCCACGCGCCAGCCTATCAGACCCCCACCTACCCGGCAACCACACCCCATCTCGAGCACGGGATCAGTCCGCGCAATCCCGGAGCCATCTGACCACCATCTCCTTCTTGTCCTCCATCCCAGCCAAGCCATACACTTATCACATGGGATGGGACGTCGAGTACACCGACGAATTTCTCGAATGGTGGCTAGACTTATCGGAACGCCAGCAGGGTGACATAGACAACAGAGTGAATATGCTGATAGAACACGGCCCCGCCTTGAGGCATCCATACTCCTCTGCCATCAGAGGTTCGCGCCATAGCCACATGCGCGAACTTCGAGCCCAAAGCGGCGGCAACCCCTTGAGAGTCTTTTACGCCTTCGACCCAAGGCGAACTTCCATCCTTCTCATCGGAGGCGACAAGACCGGCAACGACAGGTTCTATCAAGAATACATACCCATCGCCGACCGCCTCTACGACATACATCTCGAAGAACTGCGAAGGGAGGGCCTAATCCAATGAGCGGACACCACCCGTGGAGCAATCTTTCCAAGTCCGTTACCCCCGAAGACCGTGAACACATCAAAGCCAGGGAGCGAGAGGCCCTCGCCAAAGCCCAGCACGAGATGAGCCGCGCCCGCGTCCGCGCCCAGAAGGAAACGGTCAAAACCCTCAACCTCGACCAACCCGCCATCGCCAAGCTGGAAAAGCACGCCGACGCCTACATATCCAGCCTCCGCTCTCACGTCGAAAACGTAGGCGGGACACTGACCATCGTCGCCGAGTTCCCCGACGGCGAGGTCTTCATCGACGCCTTCTCCAACATCCCCGACTACCAAGGCAGCGACGTCTAGCTTGACCACCGCCTTACCGACATCAAGACACTCCCCTAAGACCCCGACCATCATCCAATCCGTCCTTCCTGAGCAAAGGACCCCCCCATGACACTTCCCCATTGACACCCCCGCCCCCTACCCGCTACCATCAGAACAATCACTAGAACACCGAGCAGCCCGCCTACCCAAGCCCGCCTCCCGGGTCCAGCGCAGACCCCCGAAGCGGTTCTTGCGGATGCACTCGCCCAAAAAAATCAGCACTCAGGAGGCCAGCCCCAAAATGTCACAGTGTGAAATTTCTCCAGCTACGAAAATGTCACAAATGTCACAATTCCCAAAAATCTGTGACATCCCCAGATACGAAAAAATGTCACACCCAATTCGTATCTGGTCCAGCTAGGAAAATGTCACAAATGTCACAATTCTCAGATACGAAAAAAATATTTTAGCTATAAACCGTGTGACATTGTGACATTCCCGGCAAGAACCTGACGAGGAAAAGAGGACGAAAAGTGGGCCACTTCGACGGCAAAGTAGCCATAGTCACTGGCGCAGGCCGCATGCGCGGCATCGGCCGCTCCGCAGCCCTGGCCTTCGCTGAAGAAGGCGCCGACGTGGTCGTCACCGGCACCGGCCGCGACCCCTCCACCTTCCCCGCCGACGAGCAGGCCGCCAACTGGCGCGATGTCGAAAGCGTCGCCGAGGAAATCCAGCGCATGGGCCGCCGCGCCCTCCCCCTCACCGTCGACGTCGCCAACGCCCAACAAGTCGACGACATGGTCCAGCGCGCCGTCAACGAACTCGGCGGTGCCGACATCCTGATTAACAACGCCAGCGCCCCCCGCCTCGCCGCCTGGGCCCCCCTCAACGAACTCACCGAAGAGGCTTGGCGCGGAGTCCTCGACATCAAGCTCACCGGTGCCTTCCTCTGCACCCGCGCCGTCACCAACGCCCTCATGGCCCAGAACAAGCCCGGCAGCATAGTCAACGTCATCTCCGTCGAGGCCAAGATCAGCCGCGAAAACGACATCGCCTACGCCACCGCCAGCGGTGCCCTCTACACCTTCACCGCCAAGTCCGCCCGCGCCTTGGCACCCCACGGCATCCGCATGAACGCCGTCAGCCCCGGCACCACCGACACCGCTCGCAACGATGCCCTTTACGGCTTCCCCCGCAGCGACTACTGGCGCGAACGCACCGCCACAATCCCCTTGGGCCGCGCCGGCCAGCCCGAAGAAATGGCCCGCCTGATCGCCTGGCTCTGCACCAAGGACGCCGAGTTCATCGTCGGCCAAGTCATCGAAATGGATGGCGGGCAAGCCGCCTGAGCCCAATTCCATGAAAGTCGCCCTCGCCACCCAGAAACTCACCATCGACGCCCCGCTGGAACTCGTCTACCAGATGATGAGTGCCATCGGCAGCGGACGCCTCCCCGGCAGCAACGAACGCTCCAACGTCCTCCAGCGTGAAGGCAATACCCTCATCGCCGAGTTCTTCACCCCCTCCGGCAACAAGACCTACCGCACCGTCGAAGAAGTCCGCCTCTTCCCGCCCCACCGCATCACCTATCGCCACCTCGAGGGCCCCATCACCTACTCCGAAGAGGAATTCCTCCTAGCCGAAGTAGCCGACGGCGGTACCCAAGTCACTTACACCGGTATCATCGAGCACCGCGTTCCCTTTCTCCCCGGTCTCGGCTGGCTCGCCTCCCTGCTCTACATCAAACCCAAATATGACGCCGTCATCCGCGACCACATGGCCCTTATCAAGCAGGGCGCCGAAGCCCGTGCCGCCCGCAGCCACGTCTTCCGCAGGTCCCACCCACCCGAAAACGACCCTGCATGAACCCCACGGTTCCCCCATCCCGCTTGACGACGCTTTCCGCCGCAGCCACAATAGTTCCCCTGCCTCCGATTCGCTCCCGCATCGACGGACCTCCCATCATTGCCCGAAGACCTTAATCTCAGATACCGGTTCGGCCCATTCAGCATGGCGGCCAAGTACCACTATGCTTGGGTCATCGTCGCCCTCATGTCCGTCGTCCAGATGGCCGGAGGCTCCATCCGCAACATCTTCGGTGTCCTCATTGTCCCGCTGGAGGACACCTATGGCTGGGAGCAGGGAGACCTCAGCGGTGCCTACGCCATCGCCAGCCTTTCCGCCGCCGTCGGCTCCCCCGTCGTCGGCTGGATTGCAGACCGCTACGGCGAGCGTAAAACCCTGTTCGCCGGCGTCCTGCTCTTCGCCGGAGGCATGGCCGTAGGAGGTGCCGTCTCCGAACTCTGGCACATGTACGTCGCCTACGGCGTCCTGCTGGGCGGCGCGCTGACTATCTTCCAGTTGGTCATGGTCACCACCGCCATGACCTGGTTCCGCAGACGTCTCGGCCTCGCCATCGGCATTCTCATGTGCATGAGCGGCCTCGGCCCTGCTATAGCCGCCCCAATCCTTAGCGTGCTCCTCGACTCTGTCGGTTGGCAGGCCACCTTCTGGATAGCCGGATTGAGTTGCAGCGGAGTCATGCTCGTCTCAATAGCTTTCTTCCGTACACGCCCCGCCGATATGGGTCTGAGTCCCTACGGCGCCAACCCCTCTGATCAGACCAACTCTGGACCCTCCGACGCCAACACAATCCAAGCCCGCTTGACCATCTTCCGACAGGAGGTCAAGCGCACCAACGCTTTCTGGAACCTCATCGCCATTCACTTCCTCGGGTGCGTTGGACACGTCGTGGTAGTCGTGTACATCGTGGCCATGGCCAGCCTGTCCGGGGTGGAGGCCACCACCGCCGCCGGCATCATCACCGTGCTCTCCCTCTCCAGCCTTCTCAGCCGCTTGGCCGCTCCCGTGATGGGTGACCGATTGGGTGGCAAGCTCTCCATGGGCATCTGCTTCCTGATTCAGGGGGTCACTGTGATAGCCCTGCTGTGGGCCTCCGAGGCATGGCACTACTACCTGTTCGCAGCCGTCTTCGGCTTGGGATTGGGCGGGGAAATGTCCGTGTTCCCCATCATCAACCGCCAATACTATGGAGACGCTCCCATGGGGGTCATCTACGGCTGGCAGTCGCTGGGAGGCGGATTGGGCATGGCCTTGGGTGCATGGCTGGGGGGGCTCACCTACGACCTCACCGATGGCTACGCTATCGCCATCGTCCTCTCCGCGGCGTGCAGTCTGGCTGGCGCTGCCCTTATACTCCTCTTGGAGTCCACCCGGCGTCCCTTGGTGACTCCATGGCACGAAATCAGCGCCCCTGCCCCTGCTGCAGGGGTTCCCGTCAGTGAAGGGTCCGCTGATTGAACTCCCTGGCCCTGCCCGGTCCTGAATTGCTTGCTCCAAGGAGAGTGCAATGGCCCTCGACATAATCCTCCGAGTCCCAGCCTGTGGTCCCGTGAACGAGGTGGCCGACTTCATCGCCGAGGCGGAGCAGGCCGGATTCGCCGGCGTGGGTATCCCCGATACCCAATTGGTCACCCGCGACGCTTTCATCGCCTTGGCTTTGGCCGCCGAGCGAACCTCTCGCATAATGCTCTACCCTGCGGTCACCAACCCGGTCACCCGCCACGTCTCCGTCATCGCCTCCCTGATTCGCACCCTCGAAGAGCTTGCACCCGGGCGGGTTCATCCTATGCTGGGCACCGGCTTCAGCGCCGTCAGGACCATCGGCCGCCGCCCGGCCACCCTTGCCAGCATGCGGGAGTGCACAACCCGCCTGCGTCAGTTCCTAGGCGGAGAACAGTTGGAGTTCAATGGCGCCCCTTCTCACCTCTCCTATGCTTCAGGAGAGGTACCCCCCATCATCCTCACCGCTCGGGGCCCCCGCGCCCTCGCCTTGGCTGGCGAGATCGGCGACGGGGTGATGGCCAACGTAGCACTCCACCCCGATACCATCGCTTGGGGACGCCAGCAGGTGCAGAAGGGCGCATCCGTCTCCGGCAAGGACGTCTCCCCCGGCTCCAACTACCAGGAAATCTTCGACATCTCCACCCACATCGCTCCCACCCACGAAGAAGCCCTCCACCAAGCCCGCCACGTATGCGCCCACTGGGTCACCCAGGAGGCCTTGGTGAACCTTCTACGCATCGGCGGCGTGGACGTGCCCGAGATGAGCTTCCCCCCTGAACTCCTCAACGCCTACCCAGACCTCTACCATGCTGAAGACCAGGAAGCCGTGGTACGGCTCACCTCATTCCTGTCCGATGAAATGGTGGAGCGGTTGTGCGGCGTGATCGGTGGCTACGGCACCGCCGAGGAAGTGGGCGAACGATTGGCACTGGCAGCCGAAAACGGCGTGACCCGCATCCTCATCCGCACCGCCGAGACCTACTCCCTGCCCCGCTACACCCTCGAAGCCTTCCGCGACGTCATCTTCCCCCGCCTCAAACAGTTGGCCTAGGGATAATCGGCTCAGATTCTCAGCACAGCGGACGCCCCCGCCAGTAATACATCCGCCTAGGACGCCGCGGGATAATCGGCTCGCCAATCAGCTTCTTGTAAAACGCTATCATCAGCAACCCAGCCACGAAGCCACCCACATGGGCGAAATAGGCCACCCCGCCACCGATGGTCTCCACCCCCAGCGAACCCACGCCCTTGAAAAGCTCCAGCACAAACCACAACCCCAGCACCAGAACCGCTGGCACCGGGATCACGGTGATGAATATGAAGATAAACAGCGTATTGATCCGGCTGAAAGGATAGAGCAGCAGGTACGCCCCAAGTACCCCAGCAATGGCCCCGCTGGCCCCTACCATCGGCACCTGCGACTCCATGTCGACCCCCACTTGCGCCATCGCCGCCCCAAACCCCGCTGCCAAGTAGAAAACTAGGAACTTAACGTGCCCCAGCCTGTCCTCTAGGTTTCCACCAAACACCCACAAAAACAGCATGTTCCCAATGATGTGCATGATCCCGCCGTGCAGGAACATGGAGGTGAACACTGTGGCCCAAGTCCCGAAGGGAGAGGTCAGGTCTACTATCCCGATGTTCGAGAGTACCCTTCCAAGCTCCTCCCCGGAGGTCAACTCATAAGGGATAAGTCCATTCCTGAGGATGAATATCTGCCTGTCCAAGTCCCCCAGCGCAAACTGGTAAACGAACACGACAACATTGGCCAGCACTAGTGCCAGCGTCACATAGGGGAATGTCCGGCGCTGGATGTCGGCATCGCCTAGGGGAATCATGGCTCAGCCGTTGAGACCTTCACGGCAGCAGGAATCCGGCGCGTGCCGGGATCCGGTCACTCCTCCATGTCCCGGGCCGTATGCGCAACTATTTCAGCCGCCGTATCCAAGCTTATGCGGTCCATGTTGAGGCACACATGGTACAGCGACTGGTTGTCGCACTGCACTTTGAAAAACTTCCGGAAGAAGGCTTGCCGTGCCCGCTCTGCTTCTGAAAAGAACTTCTCGCCCTCAACCTGGCTGAACCTCTCCCGTCCAACGATCGTCTCGATGCACTTTTCCGGCGAAGCTGCCAAGGCAACATGCACTGTCCCAGGGGCGTCCTTGAGGATGATGTTGGCCCCTCGCCCGATGATCACCACATTGCCGGATGATGCCAGCTCTTGGATGACGGCCGTCATGGCTTCCAAAAATTGCCCGTCGCTCAAGCGCTGCGACTCGGTGATGGGCTCCTCCGCCAAGTCGCTGTACTCGCCTCCCGGCAGCATCTCTATCCCAGGGCTGAAATAGGGTTCACCAGCCGCCCCGGACACGGCAGATTTCTCCAGCATGTTCTGTAGGAAGAAGGCAATGCGGTCCCTCATCCGCACCACTCGCTCCTCTTTCTCCGCCAAGGCGCTTATCGTCGAGCCGACCCGTTTCGCAGCCTCCGCAAAGACGATGCGGTCCACGTAGTCGGCATCCAGCATATCGGCGACCTTGAGCCCAAGCTCGTTACCGCCGCAGCCTATGGGACCATTGAACGTGATGATGGGCATATCCACCCTCCCCGCGGATAAGTAGCCATTCCCTAGAGACTAACGGACCTCGACTAACGGCCCTAGATTATCTGAAGGAGCGCCTAGGACGCTGACACCTGCTCCAGCAGGCCGGGGCGGCGCCGGATATACTCGTCTGCCAGCAGGCCCATCGAGAGCGAGTCATACCACTCACCCCCTCGCTGCTGGCGCCGGCGCAGTCTGCCTTCCAGCACGAACCCGATCCGTTCGCACATGAAACGCGCGGGCTCGTTGTACTCCGGCACTGCCAGCCAGACCCGATGCACCCCGTGAGTGGAAAAGGCTTCATCGAGTAGGTGAATCATCGCCGAGGCCCCATAATGCTGGTACCAGAGGTCCTTGCGCCCGATCAGTATGAACATGTGCGCACTGCGCACCTCGGGCTCCATCACCAGTTGGCCCTCGCCGATGTGCTCGCCGTCGGCGTTGCAGATGGAGTAAATCTTCCGCTCTTCGCCCTCGAAGGTGTGCGCCCAATCTTCGCTTGAGCAGTCGACTGTACTTTGGGGAGTGTAGCCCACATGCACCGGCGCCCCGGCCTCGTCACAGCCATACCAGGAGTTGTTTACATCTTCGTCTTGTAGCCATTCGCAAAGACGGCTTACGTCTTCGCGGGAGACATCTCTTAGGGATACTCGGGGCCACATGCATCACCCCCCTTGGATTTGTTCATTCCGCATACCGGGTGAAGAGGCGACCGCAGGCAACTATTGACTAGCTTGACACGTGCCGAGCATTTTAGCAACGGCCCAATAGCTAACGCAATTGCATAGCCGCTAGACCTTCTCCCCCCCTCTGTCATTCTCGCGCAGTCAGAAACCCTCCGTTCGTCCTGATCCACGGAGTCGAAGGACCTCCCCCGCAACCCCCAGGTTGCTTTTACCCCACCCTTTGTTAGAATCCAGACGGCTTTCCCAGCCCCCACTCTGCGCCACTAGGAGGATGCCATGGCATCCCGTGAGGAACTCAAGGCCTGGGTCGTGGATGAGATTGATGCCCACGCCGATGAAATCGTGCGCGCCTCTACCACCATCCTCGGCCACCCCGAACCCGGCTTCCGCGAGGTCAAGACCGCCAAGGTCGTGGCCGACCGTTTCGCCGAACTCGGCATCCCCTTCCGCCAGAACCTAGCCGTCACCGGTGTCCGGGCCGAGGTTACCGGGGGCACCCCTGGTCCGACCCTCGCCATACTCGGCGAACTCGACTCCCTCATCGTCAACGAGCACCCCCATGCCGACCCCGCCACCGGCGCAGCCCATGCCTGCGGCCACCACTGCCAGATCGGCATGATGCTCGGCGCTGCCACCGCCCTCAGCCAGACCCGCATCCTCGACGAGATCAGCGGGCGCCTCGTCTTCATGGCCGTCCCCGCCGAGGAATACATCGAGATCGAATACCGCGACGGTCTCCGCCGCGAGGGCAAGATCGAGTTCCTCGGAGGCAAGCCTGAGTTCATCCGCCTCGGCGAGTTCGACGATGTCCACATGGCCATGATGTGCCACACCACCAGCAACCACGACGAAGGCCAGCTCTGCATCAGCGGCACCAACAACGGCACCGTCGCCAAGAAAATCCAGTTCATCGGCCGCGGGGCCCACGCAGGCGGCGCACCTCATCTGGGCATCAACGCCCTCAACGCCGCTCACCTCGCCATGGCTGGCATCCACGCCAACCGCGAGACTTTCAAGGACGACGACACCGTCCGCGTCCACCCCATCATCACCAAGGGCGGCGAGGCCGTCAGCGCCGTACCCGCCGATGTCCGCATGGAGACTTTCGTCCGGGGCAAGACCCTGGAGGCCATCATGGACGCCAACACCAAGGTCGACCGCGCCCTGAGGGCCGGGGCCATGGCCGTCGGCGCCAAGGTCAACATCCAGACCATCCCCGGCTACCTCCCCATGAAGCAGGACCGCAACCTAGCCGACCTGTTCCGCTCCAACGCCATGTCCCTAGTCGGCGAGGAGAATGTCGGCTACGCCGCCCACCGCACCGGCTCCACCGACATGGGCGACGTCAGCTACCTGATGCCCGTCCTCCACCCCTACGTAGGCGGGGCCACAGGCTTGGGCCACGGCGCCGACTACGTCATACGCGACTACAGCTTGGCCGTCATCACCGCCGCCAAGGCCCTCGCCACCACAGCCATAGACCTGCTCGCCGACGGCGCATCCCAAGGCCGCAACGTGCTATCACGCCACCAACCCGAAATGTCCCGCGACGAATACCTCAAGTTCATGCGAGGCTTGGCCAAAGAAGAGGAGTTCGACGGCGCAGCCTAGGCCCGTTTAGAAGCCATAGGAGAAGAGAGAGGAGTCTTGATGCCCACCAAGGAGGAACTCAAGCGCAGGGCGTGCCAAGTCATCGACAAGCGCAGAGACGAACTCATCGGCATCGCCCGCGATATCCTGGAGCACCCCGAAACAGGGTTCAACGAGCACCGCACCGCCAACATAGTCAAGGACAAATTCCAAGCCATGGGCGTGCCCTATTCCGACGGGCTCGCCATCACTGGCGTCAAGGGCCAAGTGGACTTCGGGGGCGGCCCCGGGCCAAGGGTGGCCATCATCGGTGAACTGGACTCCTTGGTGGTCACCGAGCACCCTCATGCCGACTCCGCCACTGGAGCAGCCCACGCCTGCGGTCACAACTGCCAGATCGGGATGATGCTCGGCGCAACTCTCGGCCTGCTGGACGACCAAATCAAGCCCCATCTACACGGCTCCCTAGCCCCCTTCGCCGTCCCCGCCGAGGAGTTCATCGACGTTGAGGGACGCCTGCGCATGCGCGAGGAGGGCAGGCTGGAGTTTCTTGGGGGCAAGCAGGAACTCATTCGCATCGGGGCCTTTGACGACGTCCAGATGGCCATGATGTGCCACACTGCCAGCGACATGGGTGAGCAGTCCTTTTCCGTCGGCGGGACCAGCAACGGCCACATGGTGAAATACGTCCAGTACATAGGCCGCGCCGCCCATGCCGGAGGCGCCCCTCACTTGGGCATCAACGCGCTCAACGCCGCCACTTGGGCGCTGAACGCCATTCACGCCAATCGGGAGACGGTGAGGGAAAACGAGACGGGACGCTTCCATGGTATCGTCACCAAGGGTGGTGAGGCGGTGAACGCCGTGCCCGCCGATGTGCGCTTGGAATGGCGCGTCCGCTCCTCCAACCCCGAAGCAGTGGTGAAGAACAACGCCATGGTGGACCGCTGCTTCAAGGCCGGTGCCCTAGCCGTGGGGGCGAAGGTGAAAATCACTAACATCCCCGGCTACCTGCCCATGCGCCATGACCCGATGATGCAGGGCTTGTTCCAGAGCAACGCCTCGGAACTACTGGGACCAGAGCGCGTCGCCATCATACCCGGTCGGCGCAACCGGGGAGGCTCCACTGACATGGGCGACCTCAGCCACGTCATACCCGTTTGCCACCCATACGCCGGGGGTGCCACTGGCCCGGGCCACAGCAAAAGCTACATCATCGCCGACTACGAAAAGGCGGTCATTAACCCCGCCAAGATTATGGCTATGGTGGCTATCGACCTGCTGGCCGACGCCGCAGAACAGGCCCACGGCGTACTTGACCAAGCCAAGCTCCCCATGGACGCCAAGCGCTACGTCACCTACCAGCGCCAGCGAGCCGAGATCATAGACTTCGACGGAGCGGCCGAACTCTAGAGGCCCTTCACCTTACGCCGTGGGATCGAAGTCCCGCAGCGCGGGAATTACCTGCTGGCCGAAGAGGGTGATGGAACGCATCAGGTCTTCTTCGCCTACGGTGCCGATGTTGAACTCGGCCATGATGGTGTTGAGCATGCCCTCAGCAGCGGCTTCCCGGATCCGCTTGGCCACCGTCTCGGGTGAACCGACGAAGGCCAGATTCCGCTGCATCAGGAAGTCCATGTCCGTCTTGTTGCGGAATATCTCATCACTGCGCGGCCCCAGCTTTTCTTCAGCTTGGGTGAAGGTGCCTCCCTGCCGTGGCGTGTTGTTGTACACCTCGTTGGTGCTGGCAATCACCCATGGAGTCGCCTTCTCGAGAGCGAGTTCATCGGTCTCATCGACATACACGAAGCAGAGATAGCCGATATTTGCTGGCTGCGGATGTCCTGCTTCCCCCCACCATGCCAAGAACTCCCGGATGCGTGGGGCCATCTCTTGGCGGTCGCTCAGGTGCAGATACCCACCGTGGGCCCCCTCCTGGGCTAGGAACTGCATAGTCTCCTGCTGGGTGGACGCCAGCCACACAGGCGGCCCGGGTCTCTGCACTGGGCCGATAGCGAACTCCACCTCTTCGTAGTTGTGGATGGGCCCTCGGAAGCTGAAGAGGTCGGGACGGGGGCCAGGGCTCTTCTCGGCGTGGCGATAGAAGGCGTTGACCAGTTGCACCGTCTCCTTCGCCCACTCACGCCGGATGGACGGGTCTGCGCCCATCACCCGGAAATAGTCGGGATACACCCCGAACACCAAGCCCAACTCGAACCGGCCATTGGTCACGTTGTCCAAGACCAGCGTCTCTTCAAGGAGGGTAATGGGGTTATGCAACCCGGCTGTGTACCCCATGGGGCCTAGGCGCAACCGCTTGGTGCGGGCGGCCGCGCCGGTGCAATAGACAGCGGGCGTGGGCCGCAACTTGTGGAAGCCATGCACCGACTGGAAGCCGTAATCGAAGCCTAGCTCGTCCGCCGACTCCACCTCGCGCCACATCTGCTCGTAGCGCGCGTGAGGTTCCATGCCCACCTTGTTGAACAGCTGGGAAAAGTGGGCAAATTTCACAACGCTAGTCCTCGACTTCCACTATCATTTCGATTTCCACAGGCATCCCCGACGGCAACGAGCCCATTCCAACTGCTGAGCGGGCATGGCGCCCGGCATCTCCATAGAGCTCGATGAGTAGGTCGGATGCGCCGTTGGCTACGCTGGGTGTGTCGCCGAAGTCGGGAGCGCAGTTGATCATGCACAGCAGCTTGACCACTTGCTTCACCTTATCCAAATCACCGATCTCGGCCTTCAGAGTCGTGAGCAGATTGATCATGGTCTGCCGGGAGCACGCATATCCCTGCTCGATGGTCAGGTCGCTGCCCAGCTTGCCTACATGAAGGAAGCCCCCTTCGGGCATTCCGGCACCGTGTCCCGACGTGTAGACGAGGTTACCGGTGCGCCGGGCGCCTATGAAGTTGCCCGTGGACCGGTTGGGCATGGGGATTAGCTCGATACCCATTTCCTTGAGCTTGGCTTCTACTCGCATGTGGGCCTCCTATCCGATTGTGTTGTGGGCACTTCGTCTCGCAGGTCTTTGGCTAGATGTCTAAGCTCTCCCAGTAACGGCGTCCCTGCACACGTACAAGTTTGCCGAACCCCTTTCCGGGGAAGTGGCAGGCTACCAGGGTCGCATCATCGTTCTCGGCCCTGCTGAACATCAGGTGGCGAGAGGTGGCGGCCATGCGCTGGTCCGACTCGAAGATGACACCCCAATCCAGTTCCGTCACCTGGGCTGGATGTATGGCAGCATCTCCAATCACGACGGCGTGCTCGCCTTGGGACGCAATCTGAAGCACCATGTGCCCCGGCGTATGGCCTGGACATGGGACTGCTGTAACCTCGCTGGTGAGAGCCTTCTCATCGTCCAGCAAATCTACCAAGCCCAAGCCTTCCAGTGGGCCAAGAGTCTCGTCCCAGTACTTGGCCATTTCCTGCTGGGCAGGCTGCTGGAAAAAATCCCAGTCGGCCCGGTGCATAACATGGCGGGCCCGTGGGAAGGTGGCCCGCGCGTGGGGGCCATGCTGACTTAGGTTCCAGCCCACGTGGTCAATGTGCAGGTGGGTGAAGAAGACGGTATCGATGTCGTCGGGACGCACCGCGACCGAGAGCAACTCCGCTGGCAGCCGGCCGTCAACCTGCATCATTCCCTGAATGCCCGGGTTGGTGGAAGCACTGCCGATACCGGTGTCCACCAGAATCGTCTGACCCTGGGAGCGTATGAGATAGCACCCGAAGTGGAAGTGGGCCGAGTCGGGCGTGGGGAATATGTCGGGGTAGCGTTCGCGGAAGGGGTCCCATGCGGGAGCAGGAACTCCGGGAAAGAGGGTGCTGAGGGGTAGCGGAAAGTCTAGTGAGGCGTCGGTCAGCCCAATAACCTCCACGTTCCCCACACGGATTCTGCCGTCAGGCATGGGGCACCTCCATCTTGGTAGCTAGGCTTATTCGCACCTGATTTTGTTTTGAATGGACGTTGATTGGACTGTCTAGGATTGGGGCAGCACGGCAACGGATGCGATTTCCACTAGCCAATCGGGATGCACGAGTTCAGACTTGATACAGTAGCGGGCTGGGCGAGTGTTGCCGAAGTAGCGGCCGTAGACCTCGTTCATCGCTGCATAGTTGGCATAGTCGGTGATGAAGACGTGGTTCATCACCACTTCTTCCATGCTACTTCCAGAGGCCTCCAGAATAGCCTTGATGCTCTCAAGCACCCGCTCGGTCTGCGCCACAATGTCGCCCTTGCCAACCACATTGCCCTGAGCATCATTAGGAATGGTCCCCGAGACGAAGACAGTGTTGCCCGACTTCATACCAGGTGAGTAGGGTGCAAGGGGTGGGGCTGAACCGGCAGGGATAATAGGCTCTCCTGGCATTGGGTACCTCCTAAGTTCCTGACTTGGGAGCAGGACGTTTCATTGGCGACGCAAGATCAGAGAATTGAGCCGCCAGGCGGCTCGACCTGCAGACCGTTCAGGGTGTGGGCCAAGCCCCAGTAGTAGCCTGTGAGTATGAGCAGATCGACTACGCCGGCTGAGCCCAGTTTGCTCTCGGCAGCGGCATAGGTGGCATCGGTCAAGTTATGGTCTCGCTGTAATTCGTGTACAAAGCGCACTATGAGCGCATCGCCATCGCTCAGGCCTGCCGGGGCGGTCCGCTGGTGGATAGCTTCGATGGTCTCGTCGCTGATGCCGTTGCGCTTGGCCCCCGGTACCTGCACGGTCCAGACATATTCTCCGTTGGCCTCTCGTGCAGTGGCGAGGGCTGCGAGTGACTTGGTCTTCTCGTCGAGGCTGTTGCCGAAGCGGACGTAGCCACCCAAGTGGGCCAGATTGCCTGCAGCCTTGGGGTTGTTGAAGATAGCTTGGAAGTTGGGCGCGACGCCCCCGCGGCTGTTGCCGACTTCATCCCATATCTGCTGGTCTTCGGGCGACAGGTCTTCACGTTGCTTCAAAGGGACTCGTGCCATTTCCGGTTCCTCCCAATCACTGGGCCGCAAGATGGGTGGCCTGCTAGTTAACTCGGGATACGCTGAGGCCACGGAAAAGCCGCCAAGATGCTAACATATCGCCGCTATCTCCGCTATGGGGACGCTATGGAGGCGCACGCTATGGACCGCACCGCCGACCTGCTGGCCGACTACGCTTCTTCCCTTACTTACGAGGACCTGACGCCTGAGGCGGCACACCATGTGCGTCGCCGCCTTCTCGACTCTCTGGGATGCGCCATTGGGGCCTACGACAGTGAGCCACCCCGGATCGCCCGCACGCTGGCAGGGCAGATATCCCATTCGCAACCGGCACGCATTATCGGGTCGGGGCATACGTCGTCCCCCGATATGGCGGCCTTTGCCAACGCGGTGATGGTGCGGTACTTGGACTGCAACGACAACTTCTTTTCTGTGGCCGGCGGGCATCCCAGCGACATGATCCCGGCCGCTTTGGCTGTGGCCGATGCCACCCACGCCAGCGGGGCGAGGGCAATGACCGCCATTGCCGTGGCCTATCAAGCTTTCTGCTCCATTGCGGACCAGATTCCCTTGGGCGAGTTGGGATGGGATCAAGGCGTGCTGGCAGCCTTAGGCTCGGCATGCGCTGCAGCCAATGTAATGTGCCTCTCACCGGGGCAGACACGGGAGGCCATTTCGCTGGCAGTCACCCCCAACTTGGCTTTGGGGCAGACACGTGTTGGTGAACTCTCTATGTGGAAGGGTTGTGCCACGGCCGCAGCAGCCCGGGCTGGGGTGTTCGCAGCCATGCTGGCGCGGGAGGGCATGAGCGGCCCTCCCGAACCATTTGAGGGACGGCGTGGCTTGTGGGAACAACTGGGATGGTCAGCCGACTTGGAGCACTTGGGTACTCGGGACACTGACTTCAAGGTGGTTGAGCCGGGCTTCAAGTATTTCCCCTCCCAGATTCATACCCAGTCGGCCATATGGATGGCCCTCGCCCTGCGGGACAGGGTTGCGATTGAGGACATCGAGTCGGTCCATCTGGAGACGTACCATGCAGCTTGGAGCAGCGCGGGGAACGACCCCAATAAATGGGACCCGCGCACCCGCGAGACCGCAGACCACAGCCTGCCCTATCTCATCGCCGTGGCGTTGACCGATGGAGCCGTCACCCCGGCGTCCTTTGAGGATGCTCGCTTGCACGACCCGGTCCTGCGCCCTCTCATGGCACGAATATCAGTGAGCGAACGAGCAGACTATACCGAGCAATACCCCGAAGCCCAGCCATCAACCATAACCCTGACCACGCGGTCAGGAGAGCGTCTGATGGAGGAAGCCCAATACCCCAAAGGCCACCCACGTAACCCACTTAGCGATGCTGAGGTGAAGGAGAAGTTCGACCGCTTGACGAGCGGTGCTCTTCCGGACTCCGCCCGCTCTGAACTAGTAAAGCAGGTAGGCAAACTAGATGGGTTGCCGGATGTTGGGTCCATCTTAGACCTGACCTCTATCGGAGCAGGTTGATATAATGTTCCACGGGTCAGTCACGCTTCTTTGGCCAACCCTCGCACTTTAGGGGATAACTTTCATGCCAAGCCCCCTCGCCTTCCGGCGGCAGTACAAACACCTTTTGCAGAGACCCGACTCGGACATCGACTTGGCGAGAGCCGCTCTGCTGATCAGTGGGGAGATTTATCCCAATATCGATGTGCAGCGATACCTCAATACGCTGGACTCAATGGCCACGGACATCCACGTATCTACGGCAGCGACTTCCGACAGGAGGGAGTTGGCCAGTGCCGTCAGCGACTACCTCTTCCGACGGCGTGGATTCGAGGGCAACCAAGACGACTATTATGATCCCCGCAACAGCTACCTGAGCCAAGTGATGGACCGCCACTTGGGAATCCCCATCACCCTCTCGTTGGTGTACATGGAGGTTGGTCGCCGGTTGGGCTTACCTGCCGAGGGGGTGGGGTTGCCGGGACATTTTGTTGTGCGGATCGATGGAGAGGGTGAAGGCCTCTATGTGGATTCCTTCCACCAAGGTCGGCTGATGACAGGGCGAGAGTGCCTGCAGGCCATGGAGTCGATGTTCCGGGGGCGTCTGAATCTTCGATTGGAACACCTTCTCCCGTATTCCAACCGGCAGATACTGACGCGCCTGCTAGGCAACCTGCGGATTAACTACATGCGCCAGAAGCAGCTACGACAGGCCATTTCGGCCATGGACTTGATCGTCATTACCGATCCAAAAGTGTCGGCCAACTACAAGGAGCGGGCGACCATGTTCGCTCAATGGGGCCGGCACACCCTTGCGGCCGCAGACCTGAAAAAATACTTGGAACTGTCCCCCAACGCCAACGACGCCGCGGAAATCCAACGCCAAATACGAGCTCTGTGGTATACGGTAACGCCTGCGAATTAAGTCGATCCGACCAGCAGGAGGCTAACGGGAGATGTCCCCACAACGTCCGGCATCCAAATGCGACATCTGCGGAGCTACCATGGTTGATGCCCACTGCAAGCTCCGTTGCCCGAATTGTGGCTACACCCGGGACTGCTCCGACCCTTAGGACTTTTCGTCGCCCCTCATGAGGGTCCTTGTCCTCTATGACAGCCACGGCCCCCAGATGGAGGCCTTGGCCTCCGCCATAGCCGAGGGCGTTGCGGCCGTGGAGGGGGCTGAACCCCTGCAGCGACACATCAACAAAGCCTCGCGCGATGATCTGCTATCCGCGGACGCCTTAGTTCTCGGCTCTCCCAATTGGAGCGGGATCACCGGATACTTGAAGGTATGGCTGGACGAGCAGGGCGACCTGTGGGAGGAGGGCGTCTTGGCTGGCAAGGCCGGGGCTGCGTTCACCACTGGGCGGGGACGGAACACCGGCATCGAATTCACCCTGCTGGCCTTGATTCACTGGATGCTGGCTTGTGGCATGGTGATCGTCGGACTGCCGTGGACAGATCAGATGCGCACTTCGGGGGCCTATTACGGGGGGACGGCCGCCGGGCAGGTCACCGCTGAAGACTTGGCGCAGGCTAGGCGGTTGGGCGTTCGTGTGGCGGAAGCGGCACTAAAGCTGTCCCGCTGACAACACCATACTCCTTCTCTAGTCTAAGGGGCCCTCGGTGAAGGGCCACCACTCCGGGTATTGTCGCAGCCTCAAGTGTCGGAAAAGCTCGGGCTGGGTCTCCACCGCCAAGCGCATCGCTTGCTCCATGGGCTCGCGGATCGAGAAGTGGGCTTGAGTTTGGGTGCGCAACTGGAATAAGTGATAGCATTCACGCAAATTCATCTTCGATAGCACTCGACGTTTGTGGGCATGCGTGACGAGGTATTGGGCTACCGCAGGAACATCCCGGGCTACGGCATCGTAGGCCTCTTCGGCCTTCCCGACCGCGTCGCGGAACGGTCCCTCCAATCCAGCCCTTTCGATCAGGGGTGGCATCACGTAGCCGTTCTGGACCGTCAGAGGCTGAGGGATATAGGTCTGCATCCTGTGACGCTTGAACTCCCGATAGGCCCCATAGTCCATGGTGAGACCGAAGGTAAAGTCCACCACCTCGAACTCCCGAGGGGGCGCATCGTGCGGTCCCATCTGTTCGAGAGTGTCGGCTATGACTCGGCGACGTCGGGAAGGGTGCATCTGCTTTACCCGCTGCCACACTTGCCGGTACGAGAGCCGCGCAGAGCGGAAAAGGAGCGCGGTGACCAGCTTGCTCTCAGCATCCGCATCGTAGTGTTCCAGTGTCACCTCCGCCGGACTCTCTTCTGGCTCTTCCTTAAGTTGGACGGCGCCATGGAGTTGGCGTTCACGCACGCGCTCCAAGTACGGATTGCGCTCGGCATATTTCACCAGCGTCGGGGTGACCTCGCGGGAACGCGTGCGGATTTCCAGACCCAGCCTGCGTTCCTCCAACAGCTCTGACGTGAGCAGCTTCTGGATCAGATGCTCCATCGTCCTTGCGTTGGCTGTCACTCCCACATTGGTCAGGGTCGCAGCGGGCAGCAAGAACCTACAGCTATCAGTGACCACCCTTCTGAGCCTGAGGTTATAGGCATTCTCTGTCTCGTTTTCCCCACGGGGCAGTTCCTCAGACAGGTAGGTGGTGGCGCGATTAACTAAATCGTGATATGTCTCCATCAAGTGGTCGCACGTTTGGACGTAAGTTCGACGTGCATTGGAACGCGGGGGGAGTTCGTCGGGTACGTGATACCCATAGCGGGGCAACACCTGATAGCGGCTGCTCTTCTCGGTGTAGGAAGCGAGACGGTTATCTTCTAGGGTATCGCAGGCTAGTCGGGAGATGTCCTCCACGGCCATATGGAGCACGGCGTGCTCCGCCACCGAGGCGTGCCCGTAGCCCAGTACCCATCGCTCGTGGAAATCTGCTGCCTTTTGCGCGTTGACCTGCCGGGCAATCTCATCGAAGGGTTCGGGCCGGCGAGAGGTCATGGCGAAGACCACCGCCATTTCTTCTTCGGTCAGATCACCGGCATGGTCTTTACCAGCAGTCAGGGGGTAGACCCGGGGTCGAGGAGGGGCAACCTCAGCGTCGTCGAAGGGTAGCTGCCACCCTTGACTACTGGGAAAGCCGCTATAGGGCTCCTGTGACACGCCGCCAACCATGTAGCCCCTTTAGGCTTCGACTTCCCTGCGCGGTCTCGTTTGCCGTGGTCCCAGCACAGCAGGATAGACTACTAGAACAGAAGCTTGACTGGCTGCTCAAGCAGGGACTTGATGTTCACCAGAAATCGGGCGGCTTCGGCCCCGTCGGCAACACGATGGTCCACGGAGAGGGTGGCGCTCATCATTTGGGCTACGGCCAGCTGGCCATCACGTACCACAGGACGCTCCTTGACGCTGGCGATAGCCAATACGGCGGCGTTGGGCGGGTAGATGATGGCCGAGAAGCTGTCCACATCGAACATACCCATGTTGCTGATGCTGAAGGTGCTTTCATACTCCTCAGCTCGTAGAGTAGTGCCTTCAGCCCGCTGAATAAGGTCACGGCTTGCTTCTGCAATCTGGAGCAGGGACTTGTCCTGACAGCCGGGAACGGCAGCAATGATCAGCCCCTCGGCGAGTGCAATGGCAATGCCTATGTTCGCGGCCGTGTGAAGCTCGAGATGGTCTTCCCGGAACGAGGCATTGAAGCGGGGATGGGACTGCAGTGTCATAGCCGCGGCCTTGACCACGATGTCGTTGACAGTGACTCGCTTGCCCTCTTCCAAGCTCTCATTGATTTGCCGGCGGAGGGCCATGGCCTGCGTCATATCAATGTCGGCAGTGACATAGAAGTGGGGGGCTTCTCGTTTACTCTGGCTGGTGACGCGGGCGATGGCTTGACGCATACGGCTGAGAGGCTCGGACGTGCCTGCGCGGTCGTCCGGAGTTGGCTGAGCAGAGGGAGCGGGCGTCGGGGCCACGGGATCTACTGGTGAAGGTGGGGGAACTGGAGTTTGGGCAGGAGCAGCCTCAATGGGCACGCTTGCAGACGTATCAGTTGCTTCCACTGCTACCGGTTGTTGCTCGTAAGGCTCGGTCAGCGGAGCCTCCTGTGGCGCCGTAGGAACAGTGAGAGCAGGATAGACTTCGACAGGGCCGTCCTGCCAAGCCAGTATGTCCGCCTCGACGATGCGCCCATTAGGACCTGAGCCGGTCACCCGTGTCAGGTCTATACCACGCTCGCGGGCGAGTCTGCGGGCGATTGGCGAGGCTCGCACGTCTCCGGTGCCTGCGGGAGTGCCGTTGGAGGGCGGAGCTTGGGAAGCAGGGGAAGAGGGAGCGTCATTGTGCGTTTGGGCAGATTCCGAGGTTGGAGTAGGCTCTTCCGTATGCGAAATGTCCACGACCGGCAGCGTCTCCCCTTGCTGTGTAATGATGGCGATTAACTCGCCTACAGGCACCGACCTGCCCGTCTCCACCACTATGCGGCCCATGATGCCGTTGACATAGGCAGGCATCTCAACTGTGGCCTTGTCGGTCTCTATTTCAGCGATGACCTCGCCAGAAATAATCTGGTCGCCCTCGTCTTTGAGCCAGCGTACCACCGTACCCTGCTGCATGTCGTAGCTCATTTTGGGCATGACAATGGATGTAGCCAAGGCTTCCCCCGCGCGTTGGTCGCTCTATTGTGTCAGGCGTGAACAGCGCGGCCTTCAGCGGCCAGCGCAGCCTCTTTCACCACCTCGGACAGGGTGGGATGCGAGTGTACCATCCACCCCAATTCCAGTGTAGTCCCTTCCAGCAACCTAGTGATGGAGAGTTCCGCCAGCAGTTCCGTGACCTCCGAACCCACTAAGTGGGCTCCGAGAATATCGCCGTGGGCATCGTCCACAATCAGCTTGGCCACACCAGCCGTCTCTCCTATGGCCTGAGCCTTGCCATTTGCCAGAAAGGGATACTTCCCAATCCGCACCCTGTAACCGCGTTCAAGGGCTTGGGCTTCCGTAAGGCCGAAACTGGCCACCTGGGGGATGCAATAGGTGGCACGGGGCATCATTTCGTAGTCCAAAGGTTGCGTCTCTTCCCCGGCGATGTGTTCGGCCACATGGACCGCTTGGGCTGAGGCGACATGGGCTAGGGGCAGCTTGCCGGTTACGTCGCCAATGGCGTAGATGCCGGGCACATTGGTGGACATGTGTCCATCGACGGTGATGGCGCCTCTGTCAGTGTCGACCCCAACTTGCTCCAATCCTATGCTTTCGGAGTTGGGTGCGACCCCAATGGCCACTAGGACTTTGTCACAGACCAGTTCCTGCCCGTCGGCACCCTCATTGAAACGGACCTGCATGTACGCACGACCGTCTGGGCCTGTATTGAGCGAGGCGATGCTCGCGCCTGTTAGTACGTTTATGCCCTCGCGGGAAAAGGCACGCTCCAATTGCTGGCTTATTTCTTCGTCTTCATTGGGGACCGCGCGCGGCAGCAATTCCACGACCGTTACTTCCACCCCATAGGAATGCCATAAGTATGCGAACTCCACCCCCACAGGGCCTGCTCCCACTATGACTGCTGAGGCAGGCAATTCCTGAAGGGCCAGGGCGTGCCGGCTGTTGATAATCGTCTCACCATCGATGGGAAGGGACGGGGTGGAGCGGGGCCTCGCCCCAGTAGCTAGGACAATGTTCCGCCCCCGGAGTGTTTGCCCCGTTGGGGATACCTCGATGGTGTTGGCATCCCGCAAAACAGCCTCTCCCTGCACATGCTCGATCTCGTTTTTGCGAAGCAGGTATGCAACCCCGCGAATCTGGCGCTGGACGACGCTGCGACTTCGCTCGAAGGCCTTGGAATAGTCGACACGCAGGTTATCGAATGAGAATCCAAGCTCCTCGCCTTTTTTGAGGATGGAGATGTACTCAGCATTCTTGAGGAGGGCCTTGCTGGGGATGCATCCCCAGTTGAGGCAGACACCGCCCAACTCCTCCCGCTCAATGATGGCGACCCTCATACCCAACTGGGCTGCCCTGATGGCGCAGACATAGCCGCCGGGACCGGCTCCGACTACCAAGAGGTCGTACTGAGATTCCATAGACGCACCATGACTAAGGATTGTGAAAGATGATCAGGGTCATCAGGGGGGATGCAGCGGCCTGGCTACACCAGTATCCAAAGGCTCGGTATCTCGGTATCGTTGTTGACCAAGGCGACCTTTTTGTAAGACATCTTGAGGGCACCGTCCTCGCGACGGAGCTTGTGAGTAGAGCGACCCACCCACATGTCCTGCCACGTATCTACGCTGCGACGACGCACCTCGGCCAGCACGAAGTTGGAGTAGACGGTGATACTGTCGTCTTTCTCTTCATAGACCTCAATGTTGGAGACCACCCGGCGTAGACGCGACTGAGGGTCCTGGGCCCAAGCGGCTCCGCTCTTCAATCGAACCAGACGCCCCGCTATGCGGGCACGGTCATCATAAATGATGGAAACATCTTTAGTAGGATCGGTGTCTTCGCCTCCACAGGGCACCCAGTAGATGGCATCATCGGTCCAGAGAGCTTCCCATTCATCATAGTGATGCTCGTCCATGAGACGGGCTTCTCGATACAGGAAGTTTTCAATCTCGTTGCGGTCTAGGGCCATATAGAGTCCAGTCCTTATATGGGCTGTCTGAGGGGCTAGGGTACTTTCTCTTATATCTCGTTCATCACATCCCGGTAGTGGCGCCAGATACCGCGCTGGGCAGTCTCCCCGAGCACTTGGGTGGTCAGGGAGGGCTGGCCGAAATCGTCAGGTTCGGTTGCCTCGCCAGCGGTGCCGCGGGTGAGGATGGACCAGTCTTCCACCGTGGCCTTTGTACCAGTCTGGATACGGGCAAACATGTCCACATCGTCGGGATTGATGAAGCCGGCAGGTCCGAAGCCATTCTCGTGGGCCCGTAGCCTCAGAGTGTTGATCTCGTCGCTAGCGCCCTTGAGGAAGGTTGGGTGGTAGTAGATGTAGCTAAGGTCAGGACGTACCGGTTGCAGCACCCGGAAAGCATTCCACAATACCATGAGGTTGGGGAAAATCATGACGTGGGGAGGACCGCCCGAGGAGGCGTAAGCAGCAGCCTCCTCTCCCATGCGCTCCGCCACGCGGCTGACCACCTCGGGATGAAGGGTGCCGGTAGCACCGGTTATGCGGTCGTTTAGCTTTTCGCCCACGTTCCGATTGGCTTGGAACCGGTCGATTATAGTGTGACCTCCTCCCAAGTCTCGTTGCACTTGGTATGGGTCGTCCATGGTGATGGCGGTCGCGTCACGGCCCGGACGGTTCAGGGCTGTCTGGTGGGTGAAGGAAACGTGGTATTGGTCGGTGAGGTTCTCCACCTGCAGTTTCCAGTTCCCCTCGAAACGGGTCTTCTGTCTGCCAGCTCTGGCAAGTATCTCACCATCGGGGGCCATGTCGCAGAAGCGGTCCAGATAGGACTTGGCTTGCCCCAAATAGTCGTCGAAGCTCTGACCCACGGGGCTAAGACTACCGAACACGAAGCCTCGGTGTGAGGCGACACGGGGCACCCTCACCAGTCCGTAGTCTTCGCGCTTGAAGCATTCGTCGTAACCTCCGCGCCCTCCATGGAAGGGTGCGCCAATCAGATGTCCGTCGCTGCCGTAGGTCCAGCCGTGGTATGCACACATGAAGGTGAAACCCTTGCCGCGGTCTTGCTGGGCCACAGTAGCCGACCGATGGCGACAACGGTTGAGAAGCACATGCAGTTGACCGTCGCTATCACGGGACATGATCACGGGCTGGGTGCCGATCTGACGGGTAATGTACTCGCCCGGCTCGCCAACTTCGCTCTCGTGGCCCACGAAAACCCAACCACGATGGAAGATTCTATCCATCTCTTCTTCGAAGACCTGGGGGTCGTGGTACACCCGGCCGCTTACGCGGAGTCCGCTATCGACTTCTTCCACCAAGTCGTTGTAGTTGATGACCATGTCGCTCAGTGTGGCCATTGTGCTACCTCTCTTGTTAGTGCTCAGTGTAGCTTCGAGGTTGTGGGGACTAGTCGTCATCCGAGGCGAGCACCGGCTCCTCTTCACTCACCGGTACACGGTCTCCGGTATCAAAGCGGCGTTGGCCGGTCATGTCCGCATACCAACGGCGCCAGAAGCTGCGCATCTGGAGTTCGTGGATGCCCTTCGGGTTTCGTTCATGCATGCCACGGGAGATGTCAGACCACTCGACCTCGTCGCAGAGGAAGCCCTCTTGGCAGGACTCCAAGGCTTCCACGTCGTCGGGGGTGGCGAAGCCGCCCGGCCCTAGGAAGGTGAGGAAACTGTCGAGGCGGCGGGCGAGAGCCCTTTCGTCTTCTTCGCGCGGGACTACTTCCCACGCCGAAACCTCGAGGTGGTCGGGGGCCACGGGCCAGAAGGCTCGGACGGTAGTGCCGGCCACGTCGTTGATGATCAGGTTGGGATAGATGTGCAGGTTGCGGGTGGCGTTGGCGATGAGCCAAGCTTTTTCTTCGCCGAACCGGTCAACGAGGTTCTGGCGCTTGCGGGCGAACTCCTCCTTGGTGTCCTCTCCATAGAGGGGGACCCAACTGGCCACGGGCTTGCCATTGATGGCCTCGGACGACAAAACGGAGTGGCCATTGCCCAAAGCGGTGGTTCGAGACCAACGTCCGGAGGCGCTGGCGGAGGTCTTGGCACCGAGGCCCGCCAGGTATTCGAGGTAGGTGTTGTGAGTGGGGATCAGGTGGTAGCCATCGATGCTGTTCTCGACCAAGAGCTTCCAGTTGCACTTCATGACGTATTTGTTGGAACCAGCGACGACGCGCATATCGGTGTCGGCTTGGTCAATCATGAGGTCCAGGTATTCCTTGGCACCCGCCAGATAGGCGGACAGGTCCTCTGCTTGGGGGTTGAAAGTGACGAACATGAAACCGCGATAGGACTCCATGCGTGGGGACTTCAGGGCCATATCTGACTTGTCGAAGAAATCGCTGTATCCAGGCTCGTCGGGCCTGCCGATGAGTTCGCCCTCGTTGTTGAATGTCCAGGCATGGTAGAAGCACTGGAAGACATCACCGTGTCCCTTGTCCATGCGGCAGATAAGGGCGCCGCGGTGAGTGCAGGTGTTGTAGAAGGCACGGACCCGATTGTCCTTGCCACGGGCGAAGAAGAGTGGCCTGCCGCCGACGTTGCGGCGCACGTAGTCACCTGACTTCTCCACCTCCGATTCGTGGCCCAGATAGAGCCAGCATTTCTCGAAGATGCGGTCGCGCTCCGCCTCCAGTACTTCCTGGGATGTCAACGTAGTGCGGTGGTAACGGAATACGCCTTGTTCCGCGTCGTCTACAACCAAGCCATTGACGTCAACCATGCCAATACCCCCTGAGCGGGTTGGAAAGGCCAATCCTAGCGGATTGCGAGGCATCGTGGCAAGCTAGGGGTCAGAGGCAGACTATGCGTCATGTTGGTTTTGCCTTGCGAGCTTCCAGTTTAACCAGAATGCGTTGGGCATCAAGACTGATTCGTCGGTAGCGCGGGCGTTGCGGAGCCCGAAATTCTGGGCCCATCGAGTTGTTCGCACTTTCGCCTCTACATATCTGTCCAAGTTGGCACCGGACAAGAAGGACATGGGCGTCGACAACCTGTGGGCCGCCGCTAGACGATCCCCGGCCCAGTCGATCTGTTCCGAGTCGTTTGTCTCATAGCCCGCTGTTATGGCATCGAGAATCGTGCCCCGGTCGTAGGATGGTCCGGGGTTGCGGAACAGTAGGCCCGAGGCAAACCCAATCATCAGAGAATAACGGATGTCATCTCCGGCATTCTTGGCTTCGACGGCTTGCCGAAGGGCTGCGCCGGACTCTTCCCAGCCGATGACGCCCTCGGATGAGGACTCTCCAAATATGCTCGGCATGGCATCGGGCTTCGCGGCATAGTCGGGACGTTCCATTGCTTCTTGGAGGACCCGGTCGAGGGACTCTTTATCGCCCGCCTCGTAAGCGTTGGAAATATCATCGCAAAGACTCAGCGCCTTGATGCCGAAGGCTCCGATAGCGGCTGACACCCCACCAGCCTTGCCGGTATGAAAGGCGTGACCCTCCAAGTTGCCTTGCTCCAAGGCGACGACGGCGATCTGCAACTCGGCAATTATCAAGCTGAACACTGTCACTCCCAATCTTCAGCCGTTAAGGCTACTCTTCGTAGATGTCGAGGCCGCCTTCGGGGTCGGGGAAGGTGTCGTCTTCGCCGAAGGCCCAGAGGAAGGCTTTGCTGAGTATCTTACCGTTGGTGGCACCGCTGAAGCGGTGGTCGCAGTCAGGGACTTCGCGGACATGGAGAGACTCGGCGGAGCTGGCGCCGAATTGAAGGACATAGGCGAGGAAGCGGGCGAGGGGGTCGTTGGCCCCGTAGGCTACGTAAATGCGCCCGGTGAACTGGGGGATGGCGGCGTAGAAGTAGTCGCCGACACTGTCGTAAGTGGAGTTGAGGAGAATGCGCTTTATCTCGCTGTAGCGGAAGGCTACGGCACCGACGGCGGAGCCTCCTGAGGAGAAGCCGGACAGGTACATGATGGGGTTGGCTGAGCCGCATAGCTGGCGACGTCGTTCCAAAGCGTAGTCAATGACGTGGGCGAGGCCCTCGACGAGGATGCGGTTCCAACTGGCATTCTTGTAGGCATAGGGCTCGGTGGGATTGACGAACTGGGCGTCTGGCCGGGGCACGTTGTAGGTGACCATGCTGAGCATGCCACGACTTTGCAGTTCGCGAGCGAGGTTGGCCCAGCGGTTGTAACGGCCGTCCTTGAGTTCCCCCGACCCGGGTGAGTTCACGAGAATCACGCCCGAGGCAGAAGGATAGGCAGTGACGGGGAGTTCGTAGGGCACTTCCTGCCCTGCATAGCCCTCCGTCCGCCTGCTCAGGACGGTATCGAGGCGGCCCTTTGCAAGGGTCATGGGCTGGCCTTAGACCATGCGGGCGCCGCCGTTGACTCCGAGAAGCTGCCCGGTGATGTAGGAAGCCTCGAAGGAGCCGAGGAAGGCGACAGCGGCTGCTACCTCGGCGGGATGACAGCGAGCCCGGCCCAGCCAGTTGCGCCCTCCCATGGGGGGATAGTAGTCGATCATTGTTTGGGTTGGGTTAAGGTAGTCGTCGCGCTGGCCTGCCACCGAGTCGAGGGTTCCGTCATTGCGGGTCTCCATGCCAGCGGGGGAGACGCAGTTGGCGGTGATGTTCCATTTGCCGTACTCGGCGGCGACGGTGGTGGTGAGGCCAACGACGCTGCCCTTGCCGATGCCACCGAGGAAGGTGTGGTAGGGGACAGCAGCCTCGAAGGCAGTGCCTCCGATGCTGACGATGCGCCCGTAGTTCCTCTCAATCATGTGAGGAAGGACTGCCTTGATCATGCGGACGGTGCCCCAGACGTTTGTGTTCACCGATTTCTGCATGAGTTCCTCAGGGAACTCAAGAAGGGGAAGACGAGCTTGCATGGCGGCGTTGTTCACCAAGGTATCGATGCGTCCGAACCGGTTTAGGGCCTGCAGAACTACGCCATCTGCAACGCCGACCTCGCTCAGGTCGCCGCCGACCCACATGAAGGGCTGGCCTGTTTCGTCTTCCATCTCACGTGCTGCCTTAGGGGCAGTGACGTCATTGAAGTCGGCCATGACTATGCTGCATCCCTCCAAGGCTAAGCGACGGCAAATCACGCGGCCGAGACCCTGACCCCCGCCGGTGACGATGGCCACCCGGCCCTCGTAGCGGCGGCAGTGGACCGGCACGTCCCATTCGGCAGACTCGAAAACCATCCAGGGGTCTTGTTGTTCCGTCATCTCTGGGTCTCCCTTTCAATGCTCGTGGTAATTGGGGCTTCGGGTAATGGGGGGGCTTCTGGCTATGCTATTGGAACCGTCAGTGGGGCCTATCATACATGAATAATGGCAACGGGCGTAGAGTTTGCCTTGTGCTTGGCTTCAGCTACAATCGCAGGCAGAGAGCAATGCGCACCACCAGACAATCTTTCAGGGGGCGAGAGATGGACGAGGACACGAAGGAGCGGATACTGGCGCAGATCGATGAAAAGGAGACGGTGGAGTTCTGCAGCGATTTGCTGCGGATTCCGAGTTTCAAGACGGAAGAGACCCCGGTGGCCAATTACCTGGCAACCTTCTTTGGTGACCGCGGATACGATGTACAGTTGCAGGAGGTGGAGCCGGGGCGGTTCCAGACGATCGCAACACTGAGGGGGAGCGGCGGTGGCAAGAGCCTGATGTTGAACGGGCACATGGATATCGACCCGCTGGCGTTCGGATTGGTGCGCGACCCCTGGGTGCCGAGTTGGGAGGGGGACAGGCTGTATGGTGGCGGCTCGAACAACATGAAGGGCGGGCTGACTTCGATCATCACTGCCGCGGAGGCGGTGCGGAAGTCAGGCGTTGAGTTGAAAGGCGACTTGGTGGTGGCGTGTGTTGCGGGTGAGTTGCAAGGTGGCGTGGGGACGACGTATGCGCTACGGAACGGTCTGAAGACGGATGCGGCGATCGTGGCTGAGCCAGTGGGTGACGGGGACAACATCATCACGACTCATGTGGGTTGGGTGGAGATGGCAATCAGCACCATCGGGCTATCGCAGCATGTGAGCCGGTCTCATCTGGCAATCGATGCCATCGATATGATGATCAAGGCGATACCGGCCATCAAGAACGTGAAGTTCGTGCACGAACCAAGAGCCGACTTGCCCGACATGCCACGGATCATAGTGGGCACCATTCTCGGAGGCAGGGGCAAGGACCATGACATGCGGGGGCCCAATTTCACATGCGACTACTGCACGGTGGTGGCCGACATTCGCACGGTGCCGGGGCAGACGGCGGAAATGGTGATCGCAGACGTGACGAAGGTGTTGGACGCAATCAAGGCGGAGGACCCGACGTTCAATTATGAGATTGAGGCCCCGCCCCCGGCTCACTACAAGGTGCAGACGGTGTACATGGAGCCATTCGATGTGCCGAACGACCTGCCGATCGTGAAGTGTCTAGAAGAGAACTTCCGAGGATTCGCAGGGCGGGACCCGGACCAGATTGGGGCAGTGATCACGCAGTCGTATGCGGGGAATGACAGTTGCCATTTGTGGGAGGCGGGGATTCCGTGCTGCCTTTATGGACCACAGGGAGGGCGGGACAGGCAAGGCGAGCCAGACGGGTTCGTGAGCGTGAGCAGCATGGTGCGTGTGGCACAGGTGCTGGCACTTACTTCGGCGGACTGGTGCAATCAGGCGAAGTAGCCATGGTATAGTTGTGAAGGCATGAGGCATTCCGCGGAATTAGTATGTGGAGGCCGAGTTGAGTTCGACTGAGTTTTTCGGGATCCTTGCGGCTATCATCTCCGTCGGAGTGACCGTTGGTCTCGGCCTTGCCACGCTCATCATAAGAGTGCAGCACCGCACCGATGCTCGTTTTGACAAGACAGACGGCCGTTTGTCGGGAGTTGAGACAGGGCTGGCCCGCGTTGAAGGATTCCTGGCCGGGGCAGGTTTCGCCGTACGCCGGGATGACCCCTCGTTGGATGACTGAATGTGACTTGGGTGGTCCTTTGACAGTGTTGCACCTCTGACCCATAATTCCGAACAGTACAGACGAACCATTAAAGTGAAGGAGACGACCATGACGATTACTCTCTCCCATGGTGGACCCAGTATCTTTTCTTCGGCTTCGAGGTCGGACCGCGTGGCTGTGGGGACCATCAATGGCGTGGCGTTCATAGAGCGCGACGGCAGCGGATGGCGTGTGTCGCACCGGGCTTTGGAGGACAAGCACATTCACGCGGTGGTGGTAGAGCCCCTGAGCGGAACAATCTTTGCTGGTGCGCAGCGTGGCTCAATCTCGGCCAGCAGTGACGGCGGGCATACTTGGGAGCCACGGGACAACGGCCTCACCGAGACCGATGTGTACAGCATGGAGGCCACGGTGGTTAACGGGAAGGCCCGGATTTATGCGGGCACGGAGCCTGCTCACCTGTTCTGCAGCGACGACCTTGGCCAGACGTGGACGGAGTTGTCGGCCATGCGATCGGTGGACATGTCTAGATGGGGCTTCCCAGCGCCACCTCACATTGCTCACACCAAGCACATCAATTTCCACCCGGCAGACCCGCAGACCCTCTATATCGGGGTGGAGCAGGGCGGCCTGCTGAAGAGCACCGACAGTGGCGAGACTTTCTCGGTCATTCACGGCATGGACGATGACGTGCACCGCAGTGTGCTGAATCCTGCCGATCCCGACCAGATATACGTGACCACCGGAATTGGCATGTATTACACGGGCGACGGCGGGGCCAACTGGGACCAGTGGACGGATACCAAGCACCCCATCGGCGGGTATCCCGACCTGCTGGTGCTACACCCGCGGAATCCCAGCCTAATGTTCGTGGCTTCCGCTGAGTTCGGACCGGGCACTTGGCGGGAGACCGGCACTGCCACATCCCGTATTTCCAAGAGCACCGACGGCGGGCGGACTTGGACGCAGTTGAAGAACGGGATCAACGAAGTTTTCACGGCGTTTGAGGCCATGTGCATCGAGGACTGGGGTGGCGACAGCTTCTCGCTGTTCGCGGCCACCGCCACCGGCGAGGTGTGGAATAGCGATGATGGTGGAGAGACTTGGAAGGAAATCTTCAGTGGTCTCGCCCCCATCTCCAAGGGCGCGCACTATGAGTCCTTCCTGAAGGTACCTGCGTAGGGCACGCTTCGGCAAGCGCTTCGACCAAAGAGGCCCGCCAGATATGGCGGGCCTCTTTTTTGCTCGAGCGGACGATTACTTATGCTATTGGATTCCCCTGCTTGGACTTCGGGGGGGCTTTATTCTGCTACGCGGAGATGTAGCTCGCGTAGTTGAACTTCGCTGACTGGGGACGGCGAACCGAAGAGCAAGTCGGTGCCACGCTGGGTCTTGGGGAAGGCGATGACATCGCGTATGGAGTTGGCGTGGGTCAGGATGGCGACTAGGCGGTCGATGCCGGGGGCAATGCCTCCGTGGGGTGGGGCGCCGTAGTCGAAGGCTTCCAACAAGTGGCCGAACCGCTCCTGGATGTCTGCGTTAGCGTAGCCGAGGAGATGGAGAACCCTCTCTTGTAACTCGCGGCGGTGGATGCGGATGCTGCCACTAGCAAGCTCGCTGCCGTTGCATACGAGGTCGTAGGCTTTGGACTTGATGGAGCCCAAGTCAGGACCGTCGAGCAGGTGAATCTGGTCGTCGCTGGGGGCGGTGAAGGGGTGATGGGAGGAGTTCCAGCGCTCCTCTTCGGCATCCCATTCGAATAGGGGGAAGTCGACGACGAAGGCGAAGGCGAGGGTATTGGGGTCGGCTAGGCCGAGGCGATGGCCCATCTCCTCGCGCAATGCGCTGAGGGCCGGGTGGATGGTGTGCGGGGCTCCGGCCATGAGGAGCATCAGGTCGCCGGGTCCGGCTCCCATTGCACGCGCGAGTTGGGCAGCCCACTGGGGATGCATGTTCAGGCCAGAGGCCATGCGGACATCACTTTCGGTAAGCTCGTCCAAGGGATGGTCCTGGCCCAAGCGGACATGGGCCAAGCCACGGGCACCCCGCTCTTTGACGAAGTCCTCCAACTCACGCAAGGCACTGTTGCTGTAGCTGCCGCCTCCGGGCACGGCGAAGCCCTTGACTATGCCGCCGGCGTTGAGGACAGAGCGGAAGACGTTGAAGTCGGTCTGGGCCGCTAGGTCGCTGACGTCGGTCATCTCGAGGCCGAAGCGCAGGTCGGGCTTGTCGCTGGCGTAGCGGGCCATGGCCTCGTCGTAGGTGAGGCGGGGCATGGGCCCGGGTACGTTCCGATCGGGGACGAGGGTGCGCATCATGCTGAGATAGAGTTCTTCGGTGAGGGAGAGGACATCTTCTTGATCGACGAAACTCATCTCCAAGTCGAGTTGGGTGAACTCGGGCTGGCGGTCTGCTCGCAGGTCCTCATCACGGAAGCAGCGGGCGATCTGGAAGTATCGCTCCATGCCTGCCACCATCAGAAGCTGCTTCAATTGCTGGGGTGACTGGGGCAAGGCGTAGAACTCGCCGGGTTGCACGCGACTGGGCACGAGGTAGTCGCGCGCGCCTTCGGGGGTGCTCTTGATGAGGATAGGGGTCTCGATTTCGAGAAAGCCCTTGGCGTCCAAGAAGTCGCGTATGTACTTGACCACCTTGTGGCGCATCTGGATGTTGGACTGCATGGTGGCGCGGCGCAAATCGAGGTAGCGGTATTTGAGGCGCAGGCTCTCGTCAACCTCGGATTCCTCATTGATGTAGAAGGGAGGGGTGAGGGACTGATTGAGTACGACGGCCTCGTCGGCAGCGACCTCGATGGCACCGGTGGGGAGGGCAGGATTCTCACTGCCTTCGGGGCGGGGACGCACCAGCCCCTTGACCTGTATTACCCACTCGGCGCGAACCTGCTCCGCGACTTGGTGGGCGGCGGGAGAGATGTCGGGATTGAACACCAGTTGCACTATGCCGGAGCGGTCCCGCAGGTCGATGAATACGACGCCTCCATGGAGGCGTCGACGGTGCACCCACCCAGCCAGAGTGATGGTGGACCCGACGTGGCTTTCGGTAACCTCGCCGCAAGGGATGTCCTTTAGCAAGCAGGGGCCTCCTGAGAGTTCCGGTCGTTCCGGGACAGAGTGGGGACTAATCTCCGGCAGTCCACGAAGCGTGGCCTACACCGGAGGAGACAGCAGGGTAACGATAGGCAAGTCGTC
Source organism: Dehalococcoidia bacterium (assembly GCA_965204245.1). GTDB lineage: Bacteria > Chloroflexota > Dehalococcoidia > Lucifugimonadales > JAAXIE01 > JAAXIE01. The sequence continues at coordinate 403,048 of CBDBED010000001.1, read as the reverse complement.
GAGGGGCAAGTCATCGGGTGCGTCGGGGGCCGAGGCGCCCAGGTAGTCCATGACGACGGGGCGCAATTGGGCGGGGTCTTTGACGGGAGCAAGGCACATGGTGTCGAGACAAGCTTCGGCCCACGCCATCTCAGGGTCACCATCAGCAACGTGAACTTGTCTGATGGCCACGTTGGGATAGGGCAATGAGGCTGCTGAGAACATCATCCTACGGGTGGCATCGCTGCCCCATACGCCCTCGACAGTTACCTCAACGGCTGGATGGAGCCAGCGGTAGATGGACATGGCATAAGCGGCGGCGGTATCGGTGTGATGGTTTGGGTCGACGGAGAGGCTGGATAGCAGCCTGCCGGACAAGTGATGATGGTCCGGGTCATAGGTTGCTCGAGCCAGTTGGTCGAGGGCTCCGGAGGCCAGGGCGTTGCCGTCCACGGGGACCAAGCGGTGACGGAGGGCTGCCATGGCTTCCGAGTCGTACGGGGTGTCGAAGAGGGGGGCTGATTCATCGCCACTGTTAAAGCGGGAAATCATGTGGTTGGCGACGCGGCGGGCCTCGTTCAGATACCGGTCTGACCCAGCGTGCTCGTGGGCGTCCAGCAGGGCGCGCAGCAGGCAGGCGTGGTCCTGCAGGAGGGCAGGTATTCCTGCGGAGCCGTCGGGGTCGTAGCTGTGACGCAGACCGTGGGCCCATTCCAAAGCCAGCAGGCTTTCGAGGGCTTCCAGGGCCGTTTCTTTTGCGGTCAGGCGGCCGAGGGCCCAAGAGGCCTTGAGATGGACGGAGCAGGCCAGGGCATTCATATCGGTGTAGAAGGTGGCATCCCGGGGAGGTTTCTCCTTGGATTGCCTGTCTTCCAGCGACAATGGGTAATAGTCTTCGTCGGCGTCCTGGCTGCCGTAGAAGAGGCCTTGGGAGGCATCGAACAGGTTGGTGCCAGCGTAGTCCAACACCTCGGAGGCGATGTTGGCATACCGAGGGTCGCTGGTGGCTAGGTAGGCTTCGATGTAGAGGTCGGTTAGCTTGAGGTTGTCCAGCAGAATCTTTTCGTAGTGAGGGACGGACCAGTCAGCGCCAGTGGCATAGCGGTAGAAGCCGCCTTCGCTGTGGTCGCGCAACTCGCTGTTCATCATGGCGTCCAAGGATTGCAGGACCATTGCGCGGCAGGCAGGGTCTTCGGTGGCCCTGGACCAGTGGAGGAGCAGGGCGAGGCTGTCGGCGTGGGCAAACTTGGGGGCATCGTTGAATCCGCCGTGAATGGGGTCGAAACTTCTTTTGGCTGTGTCGACGATTTGTTGGACCAGGGCCAGGTCCAGTGCTTGGTGCGGAACGGAGGGGGGTGTGGCTTTGGCTTGCAAGAGGGAGGCCCGTTGGCGGATGCCGTCCTTGTCGTGCTGGTAGGCGTCGGCAAGCTGTTGGAGCAGGATGGCGAATTCCTGCGGGGGCGTGTAGGTGCACCCAGTGAGGAGGTCACCTTCAGCGGAGATGAAGGCGGCGGTGGGCCAGCCTCCCATGTTGTAGCGGGCATCGATGTCGGGACGGAGGTCGCGGTCGATCCGGACCGGGATATAGCGGTCGTTGATGAGACGAATTACTTCGGGGTCGGAGTAGGCGGTCTCGTCCATGACGTGGCACCAGTGGCACCAAACGGCGGAGATGGAGAGGAGTACGGGCTTGCCTGTCTGCTGGGCGTGACGGAAGGCATCGCCGCCCCAAGGGCGCCACTGGATTTCGTGGGCGCGGTTGGGCCGCGGTGAGAAGCGGATGCCGGAGGGGGTGTCACTCATCTCTACGGTGCGCAGACAGGGATGGTCTGGTATGTCGAGAGTAGCGTATCACAAGGGTATTGGGCCTTCAATGACGGCGGGACGCAGCCATAGCACGACCGCTCGGCCTTGTGCGATGGCCCCGGTGCAGGGTGGATATCCGGCGTGTGATGTCCTGCCGAAAAGCGTTGGCATGGTCGTGTTTCGTCGTGTTGGATTGGGGCGAATGGGGCGGGACTTTGGGTGAGGGACGGTGCCATGCCAGATAGGGCGTGGGACTCGGTTTGTAGCTGCGAAAGAGCGATTCGTATCTGAGAGGCGTTCCATTCGTTCCACTGCCGTAGCTGGCTCGTATTGGACCAGACAGTTCCACGAGGGGAGATTTGAGGGTCAGGACGTGGTTGGCGGATTTCGTCGTGGTTGGCAGCGGGGATGTTGGGTGTGTTGGCGTCGACGCATTCGACACTTTCATAGCTGAAAAAACGCGATTCGTATCTGAGGGGTGTCGAATTTGTCGAATGGTCGTAGCTGGGCCGTAGCTGACACATGTGTAGAGTGGGTGTTGGATGGAGGGGGATTGAGGGCGAAAGAGGGCTTGACGGATTTCGTCGTGACGGATGCGCTTGGGAGTTGGGCGATGGCGGTTGCATCGCAGATAGGGGCGTGCAACTCCGTTCGTAGCTGAGAAAGAGCGATTCGTATCTGGGAGGAGTTGCATTAGTTGCATCGTCGTAGCTGGGCTGTAGCTGACGAATGAGTTGCATTGGGGGTGAACGGCGGGAGATTGAGGTGACAGGCGGTGTTGACGGATTTCGTTGTGGGAGCGGGCGGTAAATGCGTAGTCGTATGAGGCCGTGGGGGCAGGCGGCGGGAAGGTATGGGTATCCCTCGGGAGGCGCAGTTTGCCTGAGAGAAGCTGAGTTGGGTCGTCCTGGGTTGTCGTGTTTTCGCATGATGGCTTCTTAGAGGTGGTGCTCTGGGCGCTCTCTATTGATGGTAGAACTGGTGTTTGAGTGATGTCAAGGGCGAGATGTCATGGGGAGAGTGGGTTCTTGGCTTGGTTGCGGGGGAGGGTACTTCGACTTGGTGGCAGGGGTGGGTTCCTGCCTGCGCAGGAATGACGGGTTGGGGATGCAGGAGTGACGGGTTGGGAGTGGAGGAGTGACAGGGTTGGGTGCGGGAATGATGGGTGGGTGTGGAGGAGTGATGGTTGGGAGTGCGAGAACGACTCCAGCAGGCTGGTGGTGATAGAGTCGTACCTGTTGAAGCAGTGATTGGGGTGTCCAAAACGGATGAGGATGTGGGGGCAGTGCCGGTGGTAGGGGAAATGGAGCGGGAGTATCGCGGAACTGACGTGCGTGAACCTCAAAGGGTGTCGACGGCTGCACCCGAGCCCTTGGTATTAAAAGAACGGGCCCTATTCTTTAATAAGAGTGGGGCCTATTAAAGTTTTCTTTGATACAGTCGAAGTTACTGAAGGCCGCCGCAACCGGCTGTATGGATACGCCGGATACGTGAACATCCTTAGTGAGGGGACGGAACCTTTATAGCAGAGAATCCTGCTCTCGCAGGAGAGGTCGTGATCGAATGACGGATTGGTGGGAGGCGGGAGGAATGGTCGGAGCTTTGGCTAGTGGACTGGGCCGATGGTCCGGGTTACGTGGATTCCTGCCTGCGCAGGAATGACGGTGTTGGGAGTGGCGTCGGGGCCGATGGGGGCCGAGGGGGGCCGAGTAGTCTTGGTTGGAGTTGAAGGGAGGGTCGAGGTATATGAGTTCTACGGACTCGGAGTTGATGCCTCGCATGACGTCGAGGTTGTCGCTTGTACATAGGGTGCGGTTGGTGAAGTTGGGGGTGGGTGTGGCGGGGTGATGGTAGACGGTGGGGGGATGGGGGGCAATAGCGGGGTGTCATGGGTGGGGTGGTTGTGGGTCCTTTAACTACGCTCAGGACAGTTCGGTTGCTTGTAGGGCACTACCTCACTAGCTCTTCTCACTCGAATTCTCACTATCTGTCGGGTGCTGATATGCCCGGAGTATTGGTTCCATCAGTTCTGGCGGTGCTGATATGGCGAAAGCACTGGCCTTGGGTGGGACTAATTTAAGCCTTGCAAGCCAGATTTTCTGTTTCACGTCCTGTGGCCAAGGCTGGTCACAGAAATATTGTAGACCCTCGTCTCCCAAGCAGTACGCTCGCCCTACGGCTGCATCGATGGGCCCGTCAGAATCGTCTTCCAAGTGCATTTGGATGGAACCTAATGCCAAGCCTCCTGTCATCTTATCCCCTGAGCGAGGGATGCTCACCCCTAAAGTCGCCTGTGCGTATTTTCTGCGTTTCTCATACTCGTTGGGGGCGGCGAAAGGCAGTTTGCCCATCCTAATGGCGAGAGGGACATAGAGTGCGAGGACGGCAGCACCTAGCAATGCAGCCAATCGACCCCCATCGTAGCCCTCCAATACTATGGAGGTGCCAGCCAAGACTACTGCAACACTCTCTCCCAAGAACAGTAGGGCGGCTAAGCAAACTCCCGACTGGTCCCAATCGAACCTAGCGGTTATTCGCCGAATCGTTACGCGGAGCCTGATCATTCGGGTAACCTCACTACAGGCGATTTTAGATATGGGGACAAGGTGAGGAGGGTGACCATTCGCATATTGCCACATACGCTTAGGGGCTGCCATGAGGCCGTTGTGATACCATACCACCGAGACCATCACTGGGAGGAGTGACATCATGATTTATGACGTGCGGACTTATGAGATTGCGCCGGGGCGGGTGCCTGATTACATGAAGAATGTGAAGGAGATTGCCATCCCCATACGGAAGGACTATGGGGTGAAGCTGGGCGGGTGGTACCACTCGGGGGTGGGGGCCCTGAACCAAGTGGTGCATATCTGGGCGTATGAGGACATCAAGCATCTGGTGGAGGGGGCCGAGGCGGTGCGGGCCGACAAGCGGTGGACGGGCGAGTATATGCCGGCCAACCGCGGGCTGGTGCAGTCGCAGCGGGACTCCATCTCGGTGCAGGCGCCCTTCGCTCCGGCGTCCTATGAGACGGTGGAAGACGCCGACCCGCGTTTGTATGACATGCGCATCTATGACATCAAGCCGGGGCAGATTCCCGTTTACATGGAGGCGGTGGAGCAGGTGGGGCTGCCGATACGGGAGGAGTTGGGAGTGAAGCTGGCGGGGTGGTTCTACAGCGACGTGGGCACGCTGAACCAAGTGATGCACATCTGGGCGTACAACGACTCGGACGATCTGGCGCGGAAGATGCGGGCGGTGTACCAGCATCCGGGCTGGACGGGGGAGTACATGCCGCGGGTGCGTGGCGTGATTGACGTGCAGCGGGACCAGTTGATGTATGGGGGGGATTTCTTTCCGGGGCCGTAGGGGGTTGGGCTAGGGGTTTTGACTGAAGAGAGTGAGACAATCCAAGCAGGTGGGCGGACCTTTACCAAGTCCGCTCACCTGTTCACCGGCATGCACCCGGAAATGAACGACCAAATCAGGGCCTACATCTTGGAAAACTGGGTGATAGCTGGTGACAGGCAAGACCCTGGGACTGGCAAGTGGTCGCGGAACTACATGGCTGAGGTACCAGAATTAGGCAAGATGGCCATGGTGGCTGTTTCGCTGGAGGCGGACTCTCCTCCCAACTTCATCACCACGTCTCACGTAGTCGGAAAGCTCACTATAAGGTGGCGACGGGGTGACTTGGACTACTTCAATCGCCGCTTCCAGCGCGTGGAGATACGGGAATGAGCAATCTCACGGTGTCGTATGACCGATTGGCCGACTCCCTGCTGGTCACAACGGGCGAGGCCGCGGTATGCAGCGACCAGATGGTCGCAGAGCATGACTACGTTGTGTTGGACTTCGCAAAGGATGCCTGCTACAGCGAAGTTGTCGCCGTGGAAGTGATAGGGGCCTCGACTTTGTTTCCGCTAGGCAGAAAGGGCTACGACAAGAGCACTGACACCCTTGTGTTGGGCACCAAGAAAGGGGCGACCGCAGTGGTGAACGGTGACCTAGTAGTTTACTGGGGCCGAGACCCGGACGATCCCGATGACGCGTCGGACTGGCCCATAGGCTTGGAAATCCGATCCGCCAGCAAGTGGTTTTCATCTTGTTAAGAATGGGGCTTGGCCCTTGAGTGAATTGTGAGGACAACGAGCCTCTAGTGGGCCACTGTGGCAGGTAGCCGTATGCCTAGGGGGAGGCAATCGACCGTGGCGACCGCAAAATCAAAGTTGCTGACTTCGGATGACCTGCTCCATCTCTATTCGAAGGGAGTCCGGGGAGAACTGATACGAGGGGTGCTCAGCGAGACCATGCCAGCCGGGGAGATGCATGGCAAGGTGGTGATGCGGCTGGGGCGTCTGCTGGGCAACTTCATCGAACCCCGCCAAATCGGAACGCTCACCGGGTCAGATGCGGGGGTCCTGCTGGAGACGGACCCCGATACTGTCCGCGAGCCGGACATCGCTTACTTCTCGGTGGAGAGGCTACCTCTGGACGCCGCGAATCCGGGCTTTTCGCAAGTGGCACCCGACTTGGTGGTCGAGGTGTCCTCCCCCAGCGACAGTCACCGTGAAATTAACGACAAGGCGATGATGTGGCTCCGCCACGGAGTCCGGTTGGTGTGGGTGATGCACCCGGCAACGCGGACTGTGGAAGTGCATCACAGAGAGGCCAGAGGGCCGACGCTAGTTGATGGCGACACACTGGACGGGGGCGATGTGCTCCCAGGGTTCACCTGCGCCGTGAGGGATATATTCGGTCCCTAGTGGGTCAGCACCAGCTTGCCGAAGAAGTCGCGGGAGGCCATGGTGCGGTGGGCTTCGGCGGCTTCTTCGAGGGGGAAGGTGCGGCCGACTACGCCGCGCAGGCCGCCGGCGTTGACGACTTTCATCATTTCGCCGAAGGTGCGGCGGGGGCGGCCTCCGCTGCCCATGAGGGTGAGGGGGCGGCCCTGCAGGATTGACAGGTCCATGTCTGTGCGGTTGCCGGAAGTGGTGCCGGTGATGACGAGGCGGCCACCGGGTTTGAGGCTGCGGAGGTTCTGCTCCCAGACGGCTGCGCCGACGACGTCAAAGACCATGTCCACGCCACGACCGTTGGTCAGTTCCATGACGCGCTCGCTGAAGTTGGGCGTGTCGTTGTAGTTGATGACCTCGTCGGCGCCGAGTCCCTTGGCGCGCTCCAGCTTCCAGTCGCTGCCAGCGGTGGTGATTACGCGGGCACCGATGTGCTTGGCAATCTGGATGCCGGTGCTGCCCACGCCACTGCCGGCGGCTTGAATCAGGATGTCCTCCCAAGGCTGTAGCTGGCCGCGGGTCATGACGCAGTGCCAAGCGGTGTGACCGGCGATGGGGAGGGCGGCGGCTTCCTCGAAGGACATGTCGTCGGAGAAGCGGTGGACGTTGATGGCGGGGACGACGCAGTACTCGGCGTGGCCGCCATCGATGTCTGCGCCGAGGCGCTTCTGATTGGAGCAGTACTGGTCGATGCTCTGGAGGCAGTTCTCGCAGGCACCGCACTTGACGCGGTTGTCGACGAGGACGCGGTCGCCGGGCTGAAGGCCGAGGGCGTCGGGGCCTGCTTGGACGACTTCTCCGGCCATGTCGAGGCCGAGGATACGGGGGAAGCCTCCGGTGGCGCCACGGGAGCGGACGCCGAGGTCGGCGAAGTTGATGGCGCTGGAGCGGACGCGAATCAGGATCTCGCGGGGTTCGGGTTCAGGGTTGGGGCGGTCGCCGTAAATCATGACCTCGGGGCCGCCAGCCTCGTTGATGTAGACAGCCTTCATTGGGGGACCTCCTTCGACGGAGTTGGCCCGCGGGTAGGGATGAAAGGTTATGGTATCATACCGACCATGATTAGCCGGGGAGCTTGGTTCAGGTTGGCGGTCGTAGCTGTGGGGGCAGCGTTGTTGCTGGCCTGTGGCGGGGACGCCACGCCTGAGGCTACGCCCGCCCCAACACCAGTGGCCACCCCTCAGGCGACCAGCACTCCAGTGGCCACGCCTGAACCTGCTCAGACACCCAGTCCTGCGAGCACGCCCGCACGAGCGGATGCGGCAGAGAAGATGACAATCACAGAAGGAGGCATCACCATCACTCAGTATTCGGCGCCGCCCCCAATGACCATCGACCAGAACAAGAGCTACACGGCCACCATCCAGACGAACCATGGGGACATGGTGATTGAACTCTTTCCCAAAGAGGCACCAATTACGGTCAACAACTTTGTGTTTTTGGCCCGGGAGGGGTTTTATGACGGGGTGGTGTTCCACCGAATCATTGCAGACTTCATGATCCAGGGTGGCGACCCCACGGGGACGGGGCGCGGCGGTCCGGGCTATCGCTTCCAAGATGAGAAGGTGATGCGGCCGTATTCGAGGGGCACGCTGGCGATGGCCAACGCGGGGCCGAACACGAACGGCAGCCAGTTCTTCATCGTGCACCAAGACTACCCGCTGCCGCCGAACTACAACGTCTTTGGGTTGTTGAGGGAAGGGCTTGACGTGCTGGATGCACTAGCTACGGTGGCGGTGGGGGGACCGCAGGGGTCGGACCCGCTGGAGCCGCAGGTGATTCAGACCATCACGATTGCCGAGGAGTAGGGACGCCCTTCCGTCACGCTGGTGTGGACTTGCATCCCACGCTGTGACTCGGAAGGAGGCTGGAGGTTGCTCATGGTAGGTATGAAAGATAACGCCAGCGTTGAGGCGCTGGCGCAGGAGCTTCAGGAGAAGGCTGCCGATCTTTGGGGACAGGAGCGGGCGAGCCGGATGGGGCCTGCGATGAGGCAGGCTGCGGAGTACCTGCAGATGGTGGGGAACAACCTGCCGAAGCGGGAGGAGGAGCCTGCGTTCTTTTTGGGGCGGTAGCGTAGGAGGTAGACGGTCCTCCCGGCATTAGCTGGGTCGCGTGGTCTCATGTCCTTGGCTGGCCGACAAACATGGCGATGCCCGCCAGAGTCCGCCCCGCACGGCGATGCAAGGCTGGAACCCACAGTTTGGGGCTCAGGGAAGGAGTGAGTCCAAGCGAGGGATGAACTGTGCCACGCGGTTGAGGTTCCACCGAACTGTGAGTGGAGGGCGCCACATCTCGTAGAAGTTGGTGTGGAGGCCTTGGGCCCCGTTGAAGAGGTCTAGGAAGCCTTGGTCGCTGGTTTCTTCAACGACGTTCTCGACCGCTTGATTCAGCATCCAATGGGCGCGGTGAGGCCAGCCTCGATGCTCGGCATACGCTTTCACTATCTGGGCAGTAGCCCCCCACCCTTTTTCTGAGGCTTGCCGGAGGTCGCCAGCCTCCAACTCCTCTTGGGCTTGGGCAAGGAGCAGGTGGGCCGCCTCGCGGTACGTGAGTGTTTCAGGTGTGGTCATGGCTGGATTGTATCATGCTGCCCATGACAGAAGCTGCTTGACCCGGTTCTGTCCACGCACGTTAGAATCAAGTGGTCTCGAAATACTCTCTCCAGAGTAATCGCTTCGGGGCTGGGAAGGTACTGAGAGGGTATCGTGTAGGGGAAGGGAGCAAAATAGGAAGGTTATTCCTATTTTGAGGGCCATCTAGATGGATTCCGTTTGGGGAGGTGACCCATGGCTGAGGCTTATGAGTTGAGCCTGCGCGAGTCTGCTGAAGGGATTGCCTCGGGGCAGCTTTCGCCTGTGGAACTGGCCCAGTCACTGCTGGGGCGCATCGATGCCAAGGGAAATTTGCAGGCATGGGTCACCGTGGACCGGGAGGAGGTGCTGGGGGCGGCATCGCGGGCTGGGGAGGCAATCGCTAGAGGGGAGTCGCTGGGGGCGTTGCATGGGGTGCCGATTGGGCTGAAGGACATCTTCTATACCGCAGGGATGAAGACCACGGCCTGCTCGCCGTTGTATGCGGATTTTGTGCCCGGCTATGACGCCACGGTGGTTGCGAAGCTCAAGGAGGCTGGGGCCATCGTCCTGGGGAAGGCGGTGACGACGGAGTTCGCGACTGCCGACCCCTCGCCCACGCTGAATCCGTGGAACCATGCGCATACTCCGGGCGGGTCCAGCAGCGGTTCGGCCGTGGCGGTGGCGACCTCGATGTGCGCTGGGGCTCTTGGCTCGCAAACGGGAGGCTCTACGTGCCGGCCTGCTTCGTACAATGGGATTGTGGGGCTGAAGCCTACTTATGGGCGTCTGAGCAAGTATGGGGTTATCCCTGCATCGTGGTCGCTGGATACGGTGGGCATCTTGGTGCGGGATGTGCAGGATGCGACGCTGATGCTGCAGGTGATGGCGGGCTACGACCCCAACGACCCGTCGTCGGCCCATGAGCCGGTGCTGGACTATGTTGGGCCGGTGGCCGACTATCCGCTGGCTCCGCGGGTGAGGCTGATACGGCAGCATTTTCTTGAGGTGTGCGACGACGAGACCCGGGCGAATACTGAGTGGGCCTTCGACAAGTTCGCCGACCTTGGCTGCGAGGCGGATGAGACGCGGCTGCCGGTCAGCTTCGATACGTGCTATGCCTCCCACAGAGTGGTGATGGATGTGGAGTGCGCCACTTTCCATGAGGAGCTTTTCAGGCAGCACCCGGACCAGTATGGGCCCAAGCTGCGGTCGACTATTGAGGCGGGCTTGCTGATGCCTGGGGTGCGGTACTTGCAGGCGCAGCGGATGAGGAGCGCATTCGCACGCGACATGCGGGAGTTGGTGGCTGATGGGGCGATACTGGTGACGCCGACAACCCCTGCGGTGGCGCCGCGGGACTTGGGGACGACGGGTGACCCCGTGTTCCAGAGTCCCTGGACGTCCTGTGGGTTGCCGACCATCACGCTGCCATCGGGGTTGAGTAAGGACGGGTTGCCGTTTGGGGTGCAGCTTATTGGGGCGCCGTTCCGGGAGGATGAGTTGTTGTGTGCGGCGCGGTGGTGTGAGGCGGCGTTGCGGCAGAGCCTGCGCCCGCCGGAATAGCGGTTCCTGTTGCGCAGTCATCATAGGACCGATTTCACGACATATGCTGGAGAGCTGACATGGATGACCCCAGAGTAGCTGACTTGACGATTGGGGAGTTCAAGACCCTCGTGCGGGAGTCGGTCGCCGAATCGATAGCCGAATTGCTTGGGGACCCCGACGAAGGATTGTCCCTGCGTGACGACTTCGCGGAAGAGCTTAGGCAATCCCTTGCGGAGGTACGCAACGGGGGTGAGACCACCAGCCTTTCGGAGTTCGTCCTACGGGAACCCGAGGCTAAGGGTTGAATCCCGATGTTGAACTGACCTCTAAGGCCAGTGCTGACCTGAGGCGATTGGACCCCTCCGTCGCGCGTCGGGTCATTGACAAGTTACAGTGGCTGGCGGACAACTTCCGCGTACTGAGGCACGAGCCACTGAGAGGTGACTGGGAACGCGTGTTCAAGCTCCGCGTCGGAGCCTACCGTGTACTGTATTCCATTGAGAGCAACCAAGAGAGTAGTCGTTCACTTCGTCAGGCATCGAAGAGAGATGTACAGGAGGCCATGAGGCGGCCGTCGACGTTGTGGCAGAGCATGCGCCCGCCGGAATAATACACAACAGCGGCGCCGTGCATGGTCGCTGATTGAGCGCCGTTGGCGCGCCTCATTAGGGGGCGGACGAGGACTTTCTAGAACTTGCGGCGGTAGGCTAGGCGGCGGTGGATGTGGGGGCTTGGCTTAGGGGTAAGACGACAAGTAAGTTTGAATAGACTTTTGGTGTGATTCTAAAGCCGCAACACTGGCAGCATCCTGTTCCTTCGAAAGCAGGTACTCTATGAATGCAAGAAGACTCTTGGCGTTGTGGACATGGTGTGTCAGCCACCAGTTGTTTGTGACATAGTACATCCCTCCGTACAGATGACTCCAATACCTAGCGTGTTCCACTGATCTTCGTTCCTTGCTCTTTCCGACGCAACAGGGATAGCCCACCGATTTGCAGCTGCAAAGCAGTTCGACAGTATGAGGGGTCGGTCAGATTTTGCAAACACCGTTCTTCGAGGATTTCATGACTGCCATCTAGAAGTGTTTTCATCAAGCCCCTTACGATATGCTGAAATTCGATGCCCTGCGTCGATTCTTGGCGTCTTTTATTTGTTACAGCGCCTTCAGATACCCCATGAGACCGACTTGAATCGTAGTTGCCCTGCTCGTCCCGTGTCAGCTTCATCAGCTTTGCAGACCGAAGAAAGAGTTCCGATGTGTCCGCTACTGTTTCCGCCTTGTCGAGGGTAGGCTTTAGCATCTCTTGGGTGAACCCCTCGTTGGTCAGCAATGACCAATGAACCAAATCATATTCCTGTTGCAAACGTTCAAAAACTTCCTTCAATAGCTGTTGCGGTCCCGGGTTAACCTTGGGTGAGACGAAATAGATGGTGCGTTTCACGTCATGCGGATGATAAGCGTCGAGGACTAACTTTGTCCTGAGTAGTTTCTTTAGGACGTTGTCGCGGGACCCGCGCTGATAATTCAGGCCCGCTTCGTGAAAGGCGACTTCCATAGCGTGAACGCCGCCACTCTGGTCGATACCAACCACGTCGATTTCTGCTTGCCGCAAAAATTGACCGCTATTCTTTGTCCCCCCAAAGACTTCGCTGGCGGGGTCAAACCGTCGTCGCATCTCTTGGAACAACGATTCCAGAGCATCATCGGTCATGTGCTTGACCCAATGCTCTGATGGCTTCCAGTTGGCCTGCACCAGCCAGCAGCCTTTGACGTGCCGCAAATAGGAATATCCGAGAGATTCTCCTATCTCGATTTTCATTGTCGAATTGCTCCCAATGAAGGAATTTCAGCTATGTGTACTAGGACGCAGTTACGGCCTCAACAACACCTTCCCGAAGTTCCTCCTGTCGGCTAGATGCCGGTGTGCGTTGCCTGCCTCGCTCAGGGGGAAGACGCGGTCGATTACGGTGCGGAGCTTGCCTTGGGCGAAGAGGTCGAGGATGGTCTGGAGTTCCTGCATGACGCCTCCGGCGCCCATCTGGGCGGCTAGGGAGAAGCCCTGGAGGGTGAGGAGGCGGTTCAGCATCAGGCCCGGTTCGACGGTGGCGGGCTGGCGACTGGTGTTGCCGACGGTGACGGCGCGGCCTCCCATTCCCAGGGCTTGAATGCTCTTGGTGAGGACTTCGCCACCGACGGCTTCGAGGACTACGTCGACGCCAGTGCGGTCGGTTATGGACATGGTCTCGGCTAGGAAATCGGTTTCGGTGTAGTTGATGCAGTGGTCTGCGCCGAGTTCGCGGGCTTTGTCCAGCTTGTCTTGGGAACCAGCAGTGGTGATGACGGTGCAGCCCAAGTTCTTGGCAATCTGGATGCCAGCCATGCCGACGCCGCTGCCTGCGGACTGAATCAAAGCTGTCTCGCCTTCCTTCAGGTTGGCTACGTTGAGCAGGGCGAACCAAGAGGTGAGAAAGACGATGGGTATGCTGGCTGCCTCGTCCATGGAGACGCTGTCGGGTATGGGCACGGTGCCTGCCTCGTTGACGGCGGTCATCTCGGCGTAGCCGCCGTGGGGCAGAGTGGCTACCACTCGCTGGCCTACCTCGCGGTTGCGTACCTCGGAGCCGACTTCGATGATGGTACCGGCCACGTCCCAGCCGATTATCAGGGGGAGAGATGGGGCAGCACCGCCGCCGTAGCTGCCGTCGCGTCGGAAGAGATCGCCCCTGTTGACGGAGGCGGACTCTATGCGGAGGAGCACTTGGCGAGGGCGGGGCTCGGGGTCGGGAACGTCTTCGTAGCGGAATACGTCTTCGTTGCCTGTTTCGTGGATGACCGCGGCTTTCATTGAGTGCCTCCGTTGCTTGTTGGGGCGCTTGTTGGGGCGGTTGCTGCCTCGCTGGCATATCGCAGGCGCAGGACCTTTTTGTCGAACTTGCCTACGGCGGTCTTGGGCATTTCGTCTATGAATATGACGTCGTCGGGGAGCCACCAGCGGGCGAACGTGTCCTGCAAGTGGGTGAGTATGGTATCGCGATCCAGGGAGTCCTTCTGTTCGGGGGTGGGGACCACGTAGGCCAGGGGGCGTTCCTGCCAGCGCTCGTGAGGTATGCCAATGACGGCGGCCTCGTAGACGGCGGGATGGGCCATTATGGCTGCCTCGAGGTCGACGGAGGAAATCCATTCGCCGCCGCTTTTCACCATGTCCTTGGCGCGGTCGATGATCTGGACATAGCCCTCGGGGTCGATGGTGACGACATCACCGGTGTGGTACCAGCCGCCGATGAAGGTGTCGGCGGTGCGCTCATCGTCCAGATACTCGCTGGCAATCCACGGACCGCGGACGAGGAGTTCTCCCTGCTGTTCTCCGTCCCAAGGGAGGTCCGTGCCGTTTTCGTCCACGAGCCGTATCTCGAGTCCGGCAACGGGGAGGCCCTGCTTTACGCGGACGGCCATCTTCTCGTCGGCGTTCCATGAGTCCATGTGGCTCTTGTAATTGCAGATGGTGACAAGGGGGGTGGCCTCGGTCATGCCGTAGGCGTGGGTCATGGGGATACCAAGCTCATCGAAGGGCGCGGAACATGTAGGGAGGGACGGCAGAGCCGCCGCTGACCAGAGAGCGGAGGCTGCTCAAGTCGCAGGAGTTTTCAGAGCGCGCAACGTAATCCAGGACGCCAATCCAGATAGTTGGCACGCCGAGGCTGATTGTCACCCTTTCCTGCTGGATGAGGTTGCAGACGGCGGCAGCATCCGGGCGGGGGCCGGGCAGCACGAGGGTGGCGCCGAGGAAGGCGGATGTGTAGGGCACGCCCCAAGTGTTGGCGTGGAACATGGGGACCACTGGGAGAATCACGTCGCGCTCGGTGAGGGCGAGGGAGTCGGTCATGCACTGGGTCAGGGTGTGGAGGTAGAGGCCGCGGTGGGAGTATGTCACGCCCTTGGGGTTCCCGGTGGTGGCGGAGGTGTAGCAGAGGCCGGCAGGGGCGTCCTCGTCCAGATCGGGGAAGTCGTAGCTGTCGGAGGCTTGGGCCAGCAGACTTTCGTAGTTGTGGGCGTTGGGCAGGCTTTGGGATGTGACCTCGCTCTCGGTCATCACTACGAATTGCTGCACCGTGTCCAGGCGTGGCGCGATGGCTTCGATGGCAGGTAGCAGGTCCTCGTCAATGAGGAGCACCTTGTCCTTGGCGTGGTTGATGATGTGTACGAGGTCGTTGGGGGCGAGGCGGATGTTGATGGTATGGACTACTGCGCCCATGCAGGGGGCGGCGAAATAAGCCTCCAAGTAGCGGAAGGTGTTCCAGCCGAAAACACCGACACGGTCGCCGGTGCCCACGCCTAGGGACGAAAGAGCGTTGGCAAGGCGGCACACCCGGCGGTGGAGGTCGGAGTAGGAATATCGATGGATTCCTTCAGGAAGTCTTGTGACGATTTCCTTCTTTGAGAAGTAGGCGTTTGCCCGATTAAGGACGGTGTTGATAGTAAGAGGATATTTCATCATGGCAGCGCCTCCGAAAGCTGCTGTATGGGATTTATTCTAGACGCGGAATGCGATGCGCACAACGTCGATAATCCTCATGTATATGAACGTAGTACATTCAGATAATGGCAGAAATATATTGACTTAGTGTTGATGTACATGATAACGTCGCGCCCTAAACGGCGGGAAAGGTTCCTCTGAAGCTGCTATTCGACCAAGGTATCTTCCGACATCATCTTATTTGGAGGTGACCGGTGACAGGTACAAGGAGAGGCAAGGCAGTCATTGTAGGAATACTGCTCCTGCTGCTGGCGGTGATAATCGCCTGCGGTGAGGAAGCCGAGGAGACAGCGGCGCCACCAGCCGCGACCCCGGGGGCTCCTGCTGCGGAAATTGTGACCCTTCCCCCATCTGTTACGGGACAGACACCAGTTGCCACCCCTTCGCCCAGCCCATCTCCAGACGCGGCTATGGCGCCGGATGAAGGGCCGCAAGGGACATTGAACGTGGGGATGGCAGTTCTGGGGCCGTATGTAGCGACGTTGTACGATGCGGGCTATTTCCAGAACAGGTTCGCTGAGTTGGTGACCCACGAGACCCTGTTCATCATGGGGTATGACGGCGAGTGGGAGCATCGCTTGGTCAGCGGCTTTGACGTCTCAGCCGACGGGCTGACCTACACTATCAGGCTGCAAGAGGGCGCAAAGTGGCACAACAGGACCAACCCCGGAGACTGGGGTGAGCTAAACGCCGATGACTTCATCTTTTCCATTGAAGAGATTGCTCGTGAAGGCGGGAAGCACGTACAGAGCGGGAATACCCGTAAAGTGTTCAGGTGCGACGGCTGCGAGTTGACCAAGATCGACGAATACACCGTCCAACTCAAGCGCCCTACGCCCACCTTCCAGCTCACTTGGTATAGCCAAGCCCCCATCCCGGGCTTCTCGATGAACAGCAAGAAGCATTTCGAGTCGGTGACAAACGAAGAGGCTGTGTTGCAGGACGTGGGCACTGCTCCCTGGGAGATGGTGGAGCACAAGACCGACGAATTGCGGCGCATGAGGGCGGTCGAGGACCACTGGAGGCACACGCCCCGAGTTCGCCGAGATGATCTGGTGGGACATACCTGAAGAGTCCACCAAGCTGGCCAACTTCCAAGCTGGGCAGCTGGACACGGGCATCTTCAACTCGGACTCCATCCAGGCCATGAAGGACGACCCGGTTGACGGGTTGACGTTCATGGTCTTCCCCGCAGCCATCATCCAGATGCTCTGGCACGAAGGCAATTATTACACGCCGGATTCCCCGTACCACCATCCCGATGCAGAGGGCAAGGTCAAGGTGCCGGTGGACCCACACTACTCCGACTACCGGAACCTCTGTGACAACGGCGAGAACGGCGCAGACACACGTGTTTGGGTTGCCTGCGATCGTGACGTGAACTCCGCCGAGTGGGAGCGTGCTCGGAAGGTGCGAGAGGCGATGCTGCGGGCCATCAACCGTGATGAGTTGATCAACAACATCGCGTTCGGAGAGGGCGAGCCTTGGTACATCGGCATCTGGGCCAACCGTGGCCGGATGGCACAGCTCGGCTTGGACAAGCTGGGACCGCCCGACGGCCCTAGGCCCATGGACTACGATCCCGTGTTGGCCAAGCAATTGCTGGTAGAAGCCGGGTACCCCGATGGCTTCGAGGTCCCTGTTGCGAAGAGGCTGGGCACCGGCACGCTGCTCACGGTCAAGGATGCCGTCGGCGGAATGTGGGAGAAGATCGGGCTAACGACCAAGCTGCGGAACGAGCAGCCTGCCTCCTACCGTGTGAAGAGCCAGCAGCGAACGGCTATAGACGTCTATGGCCTGAACGACGCTCCCAGCTTCCCGGAGCCGCTGCGGGTGTATAGCACCGTCTACACGTCATCCAGCGGTGGCTCATTCGGTGTAAATCACCCAATAATGGATGAGCTGATTGCGAGGGCGGAGACCACCTATGACACCGACGAGCGGTGGAGGGTGCAGGGCGAGCTGGCCGAGTTCATCTTTGAGAACGTACTCAGCATGCCCCTGTACGCTGAGAATGCGGTCTGGCCTCTCAGCGGGAAGGTGGACTCCTGGCAGGTAGCTCCTGCGGAGTTGGACTGGCTGAGCTACTGGGATATGCCACGGCGGAAGTAGTAACACAGGGCACAGGATGTTGCCTTAGGCAGAGCCCCGACAGTCATGTCGGGGCTCTGTTTCGTCTCGGAAACCGTACATAACGCTACCATTGTGCTTATGGCGCCGCCACTGACAGGCTTGCGGAGCGTTTCCCAGAGTCCGTATGTGCCGTAAAGCGGCAAATAAACCCTTGCCATGGATTGACGACGGCGAAACGCTCTGATAACCTACGTCGTCGCCTTGGCGGGCGCCTAATTTTGCTTGGCGCCTTCCATTGGGTATTGGCATACTTGATTGGAGGTCATGGATGTTAGGTACTTGGAGAGGCAAATCCGTCATAGTAGGGGTGCTGCTCCTGCTATTGGCGGTGATCATAGCTTGCGGAGAGGAAGCTACCGAGGCTCCGGCACCGGCCACGCCAGACCCGGCAGCTACGTCTGCCGCTGAGGTAGTCACTCTGCCCCCATCGGTTACGGGACAGACACCGGATGCGGCTACTCCGGCCCCGGCCGCTGTCACTCAAGCCCCGGCCGCCCCGGCTGCTGCTACTCCCACGGCCGCGCCCGCACCTGCGGCGGCCACCCCCGAGCCAGACGATGCCATGATGGCGATGAAGCCTGAGGGCGTTCTGGACGTTGGCATGGCCAACCTTGGTCCATACGTGGCCACCAACTACGACGCGGGTTATTTCCAGAACCGGTTTGCGGAGCTGGTTACCCACGAGACGCTGTTCGTAATGGGATACGACGGTGAGTGGGAACACCGCTTGGTCTCGGGCTTTGATATATCACCCGACGCCCTTACTTACACCATTCGTCTGCAGGAAGGCGCCAAGTGGCATGCTGGTGCTGAGTCCCAAGGCGATTGGGGTAACTTCAACGCCGACGACTTCATCTGGTCCATCGGCGAGATCGGCAAAGAGGGCGGGAAGCATGTGCAGCGCGGAAACACCGAGCGAGTGTTCCTCTGCGACGGCTGCTCGCTGACCAAGATCGACGACCATACGGTGGAGCTCAAGAGGCCCAAGCCCACCTTCCAGTTGACATGGTTCAGCCAAGCCCCCATCCCCGGGTTCTCCATGAACAGCAAAGTGCACTATGACACGGTGGGGCAGGATGTTGCCCTGCTTGAAGACGTAGGCACCGCGCCTTGGGAGATGGTGGAACACGTGACAGACGTGCGTCGCCACATGAAAGCGGTGGAAAACCACTGGAGGCACACGCCTGAATTCGCGGAGATGATCTGGCACGACATACCGGAAGAGTCCACCCGCTTGGCCAACTTCCTAGCGGGCGAACTGGACACGGGCATCTTCAACGCAGACTCGCGGCGAGCGATACAGGATGCCATCAGTGCCGGGACGCACCCCGACGTGAAGTTCATGGTCTTCCCTGCTGCCATCATCCAGATGCTGTGGCACGAGGGACTGCACTACACGCCCGGCTCCCCAGCCGAGGCAGCTCCGGACTACGAGTACACGGAGATTTGTGACGACTCGGAGATCGTGAATGGCGTCGCCACGGAGATGAGTTCCGACAACCGGCGTCCATGGATCTCCTGCAATGCCGACCCTGCTTCCGCTGAGTGGGAGCGAGCGCTCAAGGTGCGAACGGCGATGTTGCGGTCTATCGACCGGCAGAGCCTGATCAACAACATTGCCTTCGGTGAGGGCGAGCCTTGGTACGTCGGCATCTGGGCCAACCGTGGCCGGATGGCGCAACTGGGCTTGGACAACCTGGGCCCCGGCGAGATGGACTACGATCCCGCTGAAGCCAAGCACCTCCTTGAAGAGGCCGGTTACCCCAATGGGTTCTCCGTCCGCGTGAACAAGCGCTTGGGCACCGGCACCCTTCTTTTGGTGAAGGACGCTGTGGCCACCGACTGGCTGGAGATGGGCTTGGACGTAACCCTGCAGAACCAGCAGCCCGCTGCATATCGTGTGACCAGCCAAGCCAGGAAGGTCAACGACATCTACGGGTTGAACGACGCTCCGAGCTTCCCCGAGCCCCTGCGTGTGTACAGCACGGTTTACCACTCTCGGGGAACCAACCTGTTCGGGACAAACCACCCGGCATTGGACAAGTTCATTGAGGACTCGGAAGACGAGTTGGACACTGATGCGCGCTGGCGCATACAGGGCGACTTGGCCAAGTTCATCTATGACAACGTCCTGAGCATGCCTCTGTACGCTGAAAACGCCGTGTGGCCTCTTGGTCCTGAAGTAGACTCGTGGCAGGCTTCCCCTGCGGAGCTTGACTGGCTGAGCTACTGGGACCACCCACGCCGCCGCCAGTAAGCTACCCAACGGCGACAAAGGAATGCAGAGCCCCGGCTTTATGGCCGGGGCTCTCGCTTTGTGGGCCTCATGTGTCAGAGCAGCAAATTTGACTATAGGTGGGCACTCTGATAGCCTACGGCGTCGCTTTGGGCGGTTCAGGAAGCCTGTTGGTTCGACCAACGCGGCGGGAGTATTAGTAATGGAGGTCATTGGATGCTAGGGAACAGAAGAGCCAAGGCCGCCATCGTGGGGATTTTGCTGCTACTGCTGGCAGTCATTATCGCCTGCGGTGAGGAGGCAACGGATACACCGGAGCCCGCAGCGACAGCAGCGCCCGAGCCTGCGGTAGCTGCCACGCCGACGGCGGCACCAGCGACAGAGGCACCCGCTCCAGCGGATGCAATGATGGATGGCAAGAAGCCAGAGGGCACGTTCAACGTGGGTATGTCGGGCCTCGGGCCCTATGTGGCAACCCTTTATGATGCTGGCTACTTCAAGAACCGGTTCGCTGAACTGGTCACGCACGAAACGCTCTTCATCATGGACTATGAAGGCGAGTGGGCGCCCCGCTTGATCAAGAGCTTTGACATATCGCCTGACGGGTTGACCTACACCATGTACCTGCAAGAGGGTGCCAAGTGGCACGCAGGTGCTTCGGCCGCGGGTGACTGGGGTGAGTTCAATGCCGACGATTTCATCTGGTCAATCGGCGAAATAGCCCGCGAAGGCTCGAACCATGTGCAGGCAGGCAATACTCGCAGGGTGTTCGAGTGTGACGGCTGCACGCTGACGAAGATCGACGACTACACCGTGGAACTGACGCGTCCCGAGCCTACCTTTGAGTTGACGTGGTATAGCCAAGCTCCCATCCCCGGTTTCTCCATGAACAGCAAGAAGCACTATGAGACCGTGGGACAAGACGTGGCGTTGCTGGAGGATGTAGGCACCGCGCCTTGGGAGATGGTGGAGCATATCACCGACGACCGCCGGATAATGAAGGCGGTGGAAGGCCATTGGCGACACACCCCCGACTTCGCGGAGATGATCTGGCACGACATGCTGGAAGAGTCCACTCGCTTGTCCAACTTCCTGTCGGGCAACTTGGACACCGGCATATTCAACTCGGACTCCATCCAAGCGATGAAAGACACCCCCGTTGAGGGCCAGAGTTTCATGATATTCCCTGGAGCCATCGTCCAGATGCTGTGGTTCGGCGGTGGTCACTACACTCCCGACTCCCCACACCATCATCCTGATGCCAATGGAAACATACGGGTAAGGGTGGACGAGGAAGGCACCAGCTACACCTATTTCTGCGACGACGGCAGTGACGAGGACCAGAGGCGCCCCTGGGTGTCCTGCGACCGCGAGGTGGGTTCCGCTGACTGGGAGCGTGCCCTGAAGGTGCGCGAGGCGATGACGATCTCCATCGACCGAGAGGCCCTGATCAACAATATCGCTTTCGGTGAGGGCGAGCCTTGGTACATTGGTATCTGGGCCAACCGAGGCCGTATGGAGCAATTGGGCCTGAATGACTTGTCGTGGGAGTACAACCCTGAACGGGCTATGGAACTGCTGACAGAGGCAGGGTATCCCGATGGATTCAAGGTGCCCATCGCCAAGAGGTCCGGCACTGGCACGTTGCTGCTGGTCAAGGACGCTGTGGCCGGAATGTGGGAGCAGATCGGACTGGAAACCGAGTTGCGTAACGTGCAGGCTGCGTCCTACAGGACCATAAGCCAAGCCCGCAAGGCGAACGACATATACGGGCTGAATGACGCCCCCAGCTTCCCCGAGCCTCTGAGGGTGTACGGAACCGTATACAGTTCGTCCAGCAACGACATGTTTGGAGTCAATCACCCCGAGATCGACCGGCTCATTGAGGAGGTACGGTCAACCCAGGACACCGACGCACGGTGGGGTGTGCAGGGTGAGTTGGCGAAGTTCATCTTCGACCAAGTGTTCAGCATGCCTCTGTATGCTGAGAACGCCGTGTGGCCTCTCAGTGGCAGGGTAGGTTCATGGAAGGCCGCTCCCGCTGAGTTGGACTGGCTGAGCTACTGGGAGATGGCTCCCCGCAAGAACTGAAGTAACGTAGTAGCGACTACGATGAGAGCCCCGGCCATTTGGTCGGGGCTCTTCTTTTCGTTCAAATGGTGAGGCTGGTGTTCAAAGGGTGCCCACTATTTGTACGGGTGGGCCACATGCGGGGTCATGCAATCCGGTTCAAGGTCTCTATCTGGTCCATGGTGAGATTCAAGTCGGCGGCGGCGCAATTCTGCTCCACCCGTTCAGTCTTGTCCGACTTGGGGATGACGACCACGTTGGGGCGGGACAGACACCATGCAAGAGCCACTTGAGCCCAAGTGGCGCCCACCTCGGACGCAACTTGCTCCAAGGCATCCATTGATGGCCGACGGCTGATGAGGGACCGGGCCGTTAACCCGCCGCGGTCCAAGGGTGTGTGGGCGATGAGGGTCACGTCATTGTCTTGACAGTAGGGGAGCAGGTCGGCTTCGGCGTCGCGACGTGTGAGGCTGTAGCGCACCTGATTGGAGACTATCGGGTGTCGAGTCATAGACTGCTGGGCTGTTACTAGCTGGGTCGTGGAGAAATTGCTGACGCCGATGAAGCGTATCTTGCCTTGGTCGACCAGTGATTCCATGGCGCCCATGGTCTCAGCGATGGGCACTCGGGTACTGGGGAAGTGAATCTGGTACAGGTCGATGTAGTCGGTGCCCAAGCGCCGGAGGCTGGCATCGGCAGCCCTCAGAAGGTCGTGATACCCCAAATGTCCGGGCGAGACCTTGGTGGCGATGAAGAGGTTCTCTCGCGATGTCCCTGCCGTCGCCTCAGCTACTATTCCCTCACTGCCATAGCTTTCGGCGGTGTCAATCCATGCGCCCAACTCGATGCCTCGAATCAGGGGTGGAGCACCGCCATGGTAGCGAGAGGTCCCCAGCCCGATGACGGGTATCTCCGTGCCGCTGGAGCCCAAGGGCCTAGTCTTCACGTATGGAGTACCCTTGTTCAATGGCGTTGGGGATGTGCTGAATGTCGGAAACGACCCCATTCTGCGCTAGGAATACGGCGACGAGGTCAATGCGCCAGTGAGTGGTTTCGGGCTGGCGCTCCTGTAGGTATGTCTCTGCGGTGGCGGTAAGGCGGGACATTTTGCCCTTGGAGAGAGATTCCTGGGGGGTGCCGTAGCTCAGATGCTTTCGGGTACGCACCTCGACGAATACGAGGGTATCGTCCGTCTGCGCGACGATATCGATTTCGCCCCAGCGACACCGGTAGTTGGTGTCGAGTACGCGATAGCCCTGGGCTTCTAGGTATTTGCGGGCCGTGTTCTCGCCGAGGGAACCCGTGCGGCTGCGGGAGGTGGGCACTAGGATGGGACCTCGGCGAAAGCAAAGAGGGACATGGTGCGCATGGGGGCGAAGGAGCGCCGGTGGATGGGACAGGGGCCACGGTCCGCAAGTTCTTGGAGATGTTGCCGGGTGGCATATCCCTTATGGCGCGAGAAGCCGTAGCCGGGATAGGTCTGATCTGCTTCTTCCATCATTTCGTCGCGTGTGACCTTGGCCACGATGGAGGCGGCTGCGATGGAGCAGGATAGCCCGTCTCCGGCCTTGATGGTCCGGCATGGGATACCGGGGTCGAACAGGGGGATGTAGTCTGCGAGTACGTAATCCGGCTGAGGTAGCAGGTCATCGATGGCGCGGCGCAGTGCTCGACGTGTGGCGTTGCCGATGCCTATGGAGTCAATCTCGTCACGCTGGGCTACGCCGACGCCTATGCTCAAGGCATGGGTCTTGATCTCGGCAAGACAGAGTTGGCGCTGGCGAGGGGTGAGTTTCTTGCTGTCATCCACGTCCGCAAGCCAGTCGGGCACATGAGACAGACCTTGAGGAAGCACGACGGCACTGGCCACTACTGGGCCGGCCAGTGGCCCGCGTCCCACTTCATCAACACCCGCCACCCAATGGTAGCCTTGCTGGTGCAGAGCCCACTCAAGGTCAAGCGAGGGCATTGCCTGCGCTAACCCATACCCGCAGGGACTCGTTGAGTCTCTATGTAGCCACCGCCGAGCACACGGTCGCCTTGGTAGAAGACGGCTGCCTGCCCCGGAGTCAGGGCCCTTTGGGGTTCAACGAAACGGATTAATGCGTGCGCATCTCGCTGAGGATGGAGGATGGCCGGGGCTTCCGAGGCCTTGTAGCGCACTTTGACGGACACCTCTGTGGGCCCGTCCGGCAGATAAGATGCCACGTAGTTGACGTTTGAGGTCCACAGTGTGTCGCTGTACAGGTCCTCCTCGGGGCCAACAACGACTTCCGCCGTCTCCGCATTGATGGCAATCACGTATAGAGGATGGGAGGACTGCACACCTAGGCCGCGACGCTGTCCCACGGTGTACAGGTGGATGCCCTTGTGCTCCCCCAACACGTTTCCGGCGGTGTCGACGATGCGCCCCGGCTCACCCTGCAGTCGCTGGGACAGGAACTCGCGGTAGTCGCCCAAGGGGATGAAGCAGATGTCCTGGCTGTCGGGCTTGTCAGCATTGGGGAATCCAGCCTCGAGGGCCAGCTTACGCACCTCTTCCTTAGGGTACCAGCCGACAGGCATCAAGGTGTGTGCAAGTTGCTCTTGGCCCATGCCGAACAAGACATAGGACTGGTCCTTGGAGGCATCCACCGACTTCATGAGGGAGAACTCGCCGGAATCGTGGCTAACCCGGGCGTAATGGCCGGTAGCCACATAGTCGGCGTCGAGGGCGCGAGCGCGGTCCAGCAGGAAGGAAAACTTGATCTTGTCATTGCAGGCGATGCAGGGATGAGGCGTCCTTCCCGACGCGTACTCGCTGGTGAAGTAGTCAACGACGTGAGTCCGGAAGGCATCCTGCACGTTCAACACATAGTGGGGCACGCCCAATTGCCGGCATACGGCCCGGGCATCCTCCACGTCGTCAATGGTGCAACAGCCGCGATAGTAGGCAGGCAACTCAGCCTGCTCCAAGCTGTACAGCTTCATAGTGACGCCGATTACGGGATAGCCAGCCTCCTTCAACAGCAAAGCAGCTACCGAAGAATCGACCCCGCCACTCATGGCCACTACTACTTTGGTATTGGTGTTCATCACAGAAACCGTACCATAGCCAGCACTCCATCTTCAACGAGCATATGGCATGGGGCGTCGCTGATCCATGTTGTCGTTGACCCTCTCCGTCAGGCAGGGCTAGAATGAAGTAAGTGATTACGAGAGAAAAGCGAAACATGGCCCTTACTGCTGATGAAATAGCCCACGCTGTCGTGGAGTTGGCCTCCGACAAGCTGGCGGAGAATATCGTCATGCTGGATATCCGGGGCATGACGACCTTCGCAGACTATTTCGTCATACTTTCTGCGGGGAGCACTCGTCAGGTATCCGCCCTCCAAGAGGACTTGGAGAAGGGGATGAAGGACGTGGGGGTGCCCCTGCACCACCGCGAGGGTAGCGCCGCCTCAGGCTGGGTGCTGCTGGACTTCAGCGACGTCATCGTCCACATCTTTGGCGAGGAAGAGCGGGAACACTACCAGTTGGACCAGTTGTGGGCGGGGGCCCCGCAGGTGGTCACTGTTCTATGATCCACGGGTCCACCGACCTGCTATAGTCGACGATTTCCGATTCTCCGAAGAACAGGGCGATTTCCCTTTGGGCCGCTTCCATTGAGTCCGAGCCGTGGACCAGATTGCGCCCAATGTCAGTGGCGAGGTCGCCCCGTATGGTTCCGGGGGATGATTGCAGCGGGTTCGTTGCGCCCATGGTGTTTCGCACCATCTCCACGGCATTGGGCCCTTGCAACACCATGGCCACGAGGGGGCCGGAGGTGATGAAGTCCACTAACCCGGGGAAGAAGGGGCGCTCGACGTGGGCCTCGTAGTGGCGTGAGGCCATGGCTTGGTCCATGTGAATCAGCTTCATCGCTGCTATGAGCAGCCCCCGGCCTTCCAGCCTGCCGATGATTGTGCCCACCAAGCCTCGCTGCACCGCGTCGGGCTTCAGTAGCACCAGAGTGCGTTCTTTGCTATCCGCCAAGGCGGTCCTCCTGAATCTTGAACTTGCCTAACTGCTGACTACACGTGGGGTTGCAGGGCGGCCGATGGTGGGGCGTCTCAGGTAGAAGGGTTGGAAGCTGGCCAAGTCTTCAGTCTGTCCCGCTTCCAGTCTCAGCCAACCCAACTCTGCTAGGGCCCAGAGGCGTCCGGGATGGCCTCCTCCGATTACCAAAGCGCGTTCTCCAAGCGCTTCTTTCAGGTGTTCTTCGCGTCCAGTCACACCCTCGCCGCAGATTATGAAGGAGGAGACTGCATCATCGGCAAGGGTCTCCAGTTCCTCTGGACCGCATATCCGCTCCTCTGCTATCCGGCTCCAAGAGGCTCTCTGTTGAAAGCTGGCTGTGGCTACTTCGTTCCGTCCCACGTCCAGTATTGGAGATACAGGAAGCCCTGTGGAGGCGAAGGGCCAAGCCTCACATTCCAAAGTGCCAACCGCCACGACCGGCAATTCCAGAGGCATGGCCAAGCCCTTGGCCACGCTCAGTCCCACCCGCAGTGCGCTGAACCCACCGGGGCCGGACGCGACTGCAATGCCAGTGAGGGCGGAATGGCCTCCAGTGCGCTGGAGCATGCTT
Organism: Dehalococcoidia bacterium; assembly: GCA_965204245.1. GTDB lineage: Bacteria > Chloroflexota > Dehalococcoidia > Lucifugimonadales > JAAXIE01 > JAAXIE01. The sequence continues at coordinate 376,763 of CBDBED010000001.1, read as the reverse complement.
TCGATGGCCGGGAGCAGTTCCTTGGTGTGATTCTGGGTAGAGTGCCAAGAAAGGCTGCAGACGACTCTATTCTGATCACGCAGGGCGACTCCTGCGTACCGGGTGGAGGTGTCAATGGCGAGCAGCAATTTGGTGGACCCTTGAAATCAGACTTTCGTGGGTGCGGTGAACCGCCGCTGCACTTCTTCCAAGTGCTGGCGGTAGCGACCGCTGGCATCTGCCAGCTCGACCACGCGGGTTGAAGGATTGTCGTCCACTAGGGCCAGCGTCACTAGGAGGGCATCCACTTGGTACATGCCTTGTGCTCGCTCGGCCCACTCGACCACGCCCACTCCATCCCTGCCCAGCACCTCGTCCAGAGCGAGGTCCCAGACTTCCATCGGGTCCTCCAAGCGGTAGAGGTCGATGTGGTGCAGGGTGCAGCGTCCTTGGTAACGGGTGGCAATGACGAAGCTGGGGCTGCGGGTGTAAGCCTGCACGTCGAGACCGGAGGCGATTCCTTGGGTGAGGCAGGTCTTGCCTGCTCCCAGTTGTCCGTTGAGCAGAAATACGTCGCCCTCGGTGGCATGGTTGCCCAAGCAGGCTCCAAGTTCACGGGTCTCCTCGGGACTGTGAGTGACTATGGTGAGGGAGGAAGACATCTACCTGAAGTGGTCCCAACCGCGAGTGTAGACTTCGCGAGCTTGCCCGGAAGAATCCAAAAGGCGAACGGTCCCCGGAGGGCCATGGGTAATCTCACCGATTATGGCCGCCGGGGGGCCGAGCTTGGCGATGGCTTCGGCCATGATGTCCGCGGACGCAGCGAATAGCAGCAGGTAGTCCTCCCCCCCATTCAGAGCCAAGTCCAAGGCCTTTTTGGGGAATGCCCTCTGGAGCAGCGGGTGTACCGGCACAGCCTCGCCGCGCACGTCAGCTCCCACTCCGCTGGCAGTGCAGAGCTTGGACAAGTCATCAAGCAGACCGTCGCTCACATCCATGGCAACGCCCACACCGACTTGGGAAAGGACAAGGCCCTGCTGGACATGAGGTTCGGGCCTGCGGTGGGCGTTTCGGAGGAAGGCCCCGGCTTCCGCGTCCACTTCAAGGCTTTCCAGCATTATCCGCAGGCCTCCGGCTGACGAACCCAGGCAACCACTGACTCCGATTTGGTAGCCGGGCTTGGCTTCAGAGCGCAGCATGGGCTTGCCGGGATGGGCACCGTTCAGGGACAGGGTAATGAACAACACCGGTGAGCGGACGATATCGCCGCCGACGATGGCTACGTCGTATTTGCGAGCGGCTTGCAGCATGCCCTCATAAAGGGAGCGTATGTCTTCCACTTGGGTGTCGGAGGGCAGCCCCAAGGTGACCAGCGAATAGAGGGGATGGCCCCCCATGGCAGCGATATCGCTGACGTTGGCGGCCATCAGTTTCCAACCCAAGTCGGCCCACGGGGTAGTGTCGCGGGTGAAGTGGACCCCATCCACCACGGTGTCGGTGGTGGCAAGCTCCGTGGACTCCGGTGTTTGCCAAGCGGCGGTGTCGTCGCCAATGCCGAGAGTTAGGCGGAAGCCACAGGCCCCAGCCTGATGGGAATGGGGGCCAATCATGTCGGCCAAAATCTCAATCAGGCCGAACTCGCCTACTTCGCTTACCAGCATGGGAGTTAGATTATAGAACTTCGCGTAGGTGCACTCAATTGGAGCTTCGCTCATTCGAGCGTGATACATAAAGGTTATTGTCACTCCCTATACCGTAAAGCGTGCCACACTGTTTGCAAGGGGTGAGCGGACCATTGAGCGAGTCCTCAAGGTGTGGAGGCAGTGGAGTTCCGCATTCCATGCACTGACGTTCTCCAACTATCTCGAAGGCTTGATCGTAAACCCGTAATGGCACCTGTCCATGCCTCCGAGCAACTTGGCGAGTCTGTCGACGAGTATTCCACCGACGAAGGTTTGGAGAAAGCTTGGATTCGATCCAAATAAGGACCGTCATGCCTGCGGTGACTGACGTAGCGATGGCGGTAGTCAAGAGTAGTGTGTCACTCATATGACTAGATGCTCCGACGCTTGCTGGTTAGGGTTACGCAATTTAGATACCAGGGCAACGGCAACGGTCTATGCCACTCGTTCTACTATGGTTGTGATAGCAACTCCTCCAATTGCCCCTTCCGCGTCAAGTGCGCTTCACGTTGCTTCTCCATCCGCTCGCGCACCTCGACCGGCGCCTTCGACCGGAACTCTTCATTGCCCAACTGCCCCGTGAGCCGCTCGATCTGCTTGAGAAGATCGTTGAATTCCTTCTCCAGCTTGGAGCGGTCCTGCCCTTGGAGTTTGGTGTCTGCCAGCGGCACCCAGATGCGGGCACTGGCGAACCCGTGGGCTTCGGCCCCTCCCGCTCGCAGCAAGGCGTACTGCGTGGCGTCCGCATCGGGGGTGGGGGTGCCGGGCTGGACCACGGCCAGTTCGGATATGCGGCCTAGGCTCTTGATTGCGGAGGCTTCCGACGACACCGCCTCGTGGAAGGTAGCAGCGGCGGTCGCCCCTTGTCCGCCTGAGATGTCGATGGCCACTGTCGCCTTCACCTGCTGACCCGCCGGAATCTTCTCCTCGGCGCGATAGTTCCGTACTTGGGTGATGATGTCTTGGATCAGGTTCATCTCGCCTTCGGGGGCTGGGTCGATGGCTGAAGGGTCTGACTTGGGGTAGTCGGACACCATGATGGATGCGGGCAGTTGCGCAGTTCCGGGTACGTGGGGCTTGAGGCGCTGCCATATTTCTTCGGTGATGAAGGGCATGAAGGGGTGCAGCAGGCGGAGGGTCTGTTCAAGGACATGGGCTAGGACGGGCAGCGGGGACTCGCCGTCGTCATTTCGCAGGCGCAGCTTGGCGAGTTCGATGTACCAGTCGCAGTATTCGTGCCAGATGAAGTCGTAGAGTTCGCGCTGGGCCTCGCCGAGTTCAAAATGGTGCAGGTAGCTGTTGACGGCCTCGGCGACGCGGTTGAGACGGCTGATTATCCAGCGGTCCTCGCGGTGGGTGGGGTTCAGCGGGGATGGTTGTCCGTTGGGCTGGTTGGCGCCTTCCAAGCTGACCAGTACGAAGCGCGAGGCGTTCCAGAGCTTGTTGGCGAAGTTGCGGCTGGCTTCCAGCTTGCCGTCGGTGAGGCGCAAATCGTTGCCGGGCGAGGTGCCGGTGGTGAGGGCGAAGCGCAGGGCATCGGTGCCGTACTGGTCGACCAGAAGCAGGGGGTCCATGGCGTTGCCACGGCTCTTGCTCATCTTGGCCCCGTTGGCATCGCGAATCAGGCCGTGCAGATAGACGGTATGGAAGGGCTCGTGGCCCATGTTCTCAATGCCGAGCATGATCATGCGGGCAACCCAGAAGAAGAGGATGTCGTAGCCCGTCTCCATGACGGCGGTGGGGTAGAAATAGTCTAGGTCGTCGGTGTCGTCGGGCCAGCCGAGGGTGGAGTGGGTCCAGAGGCCCGAACTGAACCAAGTGTCGAGGACGTCCTGGTCCTGATCGATGTCTGGGGAGCCGCACTTGACGCACTGATCGATGTCCTCCACCGAGGCCATCTGAGCGCCACAAGCACGGCAGTACCATACGGGGATGCGGTGTCCCCACCATAGCTGGCGGCTGATGCACCAGTCGCGGATGTTCTCCAGCCAGTTGAGGTAGACCCGGCCGAAGCGGTCAGGGACGATGCGGATGCGCCCCTCGGCCACGGCGGCATAGGCGCGGCCTGCGATGGATGAAGGATCGTCGTGGGTGCCGACGTTGAGGAACCACTGCACGCTGATGAGGGGTTCGAGGACGCACGAGCACCGCTGGCACTGGCCGACGGAGTGGTTGTAGGGTTCGACCTTCTCCAGCAAGCCCTCGCGCTCGAGTTGGGCCACTACCTCGCGTCTTGCGTCGAAGCGGTCTTGGCCTTGGTAGGGACCTCCCTCGGCGGTGATGTGGCCGTCGGGGCCGATGACGGTGACGGCGGGGAGACTGTGGCGCTGGCCGATTTCAAAGTCGACGGGGTCGTGGCCAGGGGTGACCTTGAGGCAGCCAGTGCCGAATTCAGGCTGTATGGCCTCGTCCCCGACGATGGGCATGGCCCGTCCGATGATGGGGAGGGTCACATTGCGGCCGACGAGGTGGCTGTATCGCTGGTCGTTGGGGTGGACGGCCACGCCGGTATCGCCCAGCATGGTTTCGGGCCGGGTGGTGGCGACGGTGACGTGGCCATCGCCGTTGGCCCCATCTGACTCGGTCAGCGGATAACGAATGTGGTACAGGGCGCCTTCGTGTTCCTCGTGCTCGACCTCGAGGTCGGAGAGAGCGGTGGAGCAACGGGGGCACCAGTTGATGATGCGCTCGCCGCGGTAGATGAGGCCCTTGTCGTAGAGGTTGACGAAGGTGGTACGGACGGCCTTGGCGGGGCCCGCATCGAGGGTGAAGCGCAGGCGGGTCCAGTCGCAGGATGCGCCGAGGCGCTTGTGCTGCTCGTCGATGGTGTTGCCGTAGAGTTCGACCCATTCCCATACCCGCTTGAGGAAGCCCTCGCGGCCCAGTTGCTCGCGGCTGGAGCCCTCGGATGCTAGCTGGCGCTCCACGACCCATTGGGTGGCGATGCCGGCGTGGTCCTTGCCGGGTAGCCAGAGGGCGGGGTCGCCCATCATGCGGTGCCAGCGGATGAGGACATCCTCGGTGGCTGCGGTGAGGGCGTGGCCCAAGTGGAGTTCGCCGGTGACGTTGGGCGGGGGCATAATCACGACGAAGGGTTCCTTGCCCGGCTCGATGTTGGGAGTGAACCACCCGCCCTCCTCCCAGAAGCGGTAGATGCGGGGTTCGACATCGGTGGGGGTGTAGGCCCTGGGGATATCGGGGCCGGAGGCCCGGTCAGGTGCTGGTAGTGTCATGGTTGTCGCTTTCAGGCGAGAGTCTTGAGGAGCAGTTGGGGAGATTTATCCTACTGCTATTTCTGCATACTTGCACTTCTGCTAATGGGGCCGTTGGTCTTCTTGGGGTGGGCTGGTGGGGGGCGGCTGGGTAGTATGATACACCTTGGGCGTATGGGGGCGAGGACAGGTCGTCGGGCCTGCCCGGTGATGGCTGTGACGTGCTATTGACCGGGTCCGGGCTCGTCGAGCAAGCCGTTGCGTACGGCCCAGACGACCAGCTCCTGCTTGGTGTCAATCTTGAGCTTGTCCTGGATGCCGTAGACGGCGTTGCGGATGGTCACTGGCTGGTTGCCCTTGGCCGCAGCGATTTCAGCGTATGACAAGCCCTGAGCGAACAGGGTGAGTATCTCCCGCTCACGAGCAGTCAGCCTATTGAAGACACGTTTCTGTTGCGGCTTCTCTGTGCGGAATCCGGCTAGCACGCGCCTCATCACGTCGCCGGGTATGCGGTACTCGCCCTCTGCCACGTCGCGGACGGTGCTGAGGAGCCTCTCCTTGCCTGAGTATTTCTGGAGGTAACCTGTGGCGCCGGCAGCTACAGCCTCAATTACGGCGTCATCCTCGGATGCGGCCGTTAACATCAGGACCTTGACGTCGGGGACGGCCTCGGTGATCTCGCGGCAGGCGTCGATGCCGTTCTTGAGGGGCATCATGACGTCCATGATGATAACGTCGGGTGTGAGATTCTGAACTACTCTCACAGCGTCCTCACCGTTTCCGGCCTCGGCCACGACTTGGAAATTTCCTGCACGTTCGAGCACCTCTCGCAGGCCGTCACGCATAATCTCGTGGTCGTCCACCAGCATCACTGTAATCTTTCTATCCGGCGGCATGCTTCGCATCTCCTTGGTCTGCGTGATATGGGACGACGCAGGTTACGGTTGTGCCTTGTCCCGATGGGCCGGGGCCTGCTTCGAGGCTGCCTCCCATTCTCTCGGCGTCCCTTAGCATGTTCGTGAATCCATGGCCTCGCTCCTCGTAGTTGTTGGGGAGGCCAACGCCATCGTCGGATACGGACAATTGAATCCTGTCTTCTTGGAAGCTCAGTTCAACGTTGACGCTATTGGCGCAGGAGTGTCTGAAGGCGTTAGTCAAGGCATTGTGGGCTATAGAGAAGAGCAGTCCCCGAGTGACGGTGGAAAGAGGAGGCTCGCTGCCCGACAGTTGCACAGCGGTGGGGATCGATGTGATGGTGGTGAATGTGGAGATGTGGGAGGTGAGCACCTTGCCGAGGTTCCTGCCTTCGAAGATGGGTCCGCCGTCGATGGGGAGCCTCAGTTCCCACATGGTGGACTTGGAGAGGGCATGTACCGCCTTCAGTTTGGCGGTCAGTTCGTCGCGGCTCTCGGCGTCCCTGGTGTTAGCCAGTTCTATTGCGGTCTCGATGCCGAGACCGATCATGTAGGCAGACTGGGCGATGGTGTCATGAATGGTCTGGGAAAGCTCGATTCGCTCCCGCTGAAGTTCTCTCTCTCTGTCCAAGGCCTCTCTCCTTTTGATGCGCTCGAACCTGGAGACCATGTTGACGGCCGCGACGACTGCGTACATGACGACGATCCTGGTGAAGAGCACCTTCTCTTCCTTGATATCGAAGTCGACGCCAGGCTCCATGAAGAGGCTCAAGGCTGTGTATGCGCCCGCGACCATGGTGGTCCAGACAAAGCTGAGCCTGAAGGAAGTGAACACCGCGGCGAACATGGCGAGGGCGGGGTAGTAGAGCACGAAGAAAGTGTTGTGAAATACGCTGGATGAGATGGCGATGCCCGCCGTAATCATCACAGAGTCCATTAAGCTGAGAGCTAGGGGCCAGCGCCATGACACCGTCCGGTTGGACCGAATGCAATAATGAACGTAGGCGTTGACTACCAGCACCGATATTGCCAGCAGCATGGTGGGAGCGTAGGCAGGGTCGGCCAAGTTGGGGCGGTAGTTGAACTGCAACAGCCAAGCCGTAAGAAGAAACCATCGTACCCAAACCGAGATTCTCAGGTTGTAGTGAAGGTCGTCCGTGCCCGACCGGTCAGGCGTCCGGCGGGGCCCTGCAGCCTCATGGCGTGGTGTGGCGGTCTGCAAATCCAAGCCTCGACTATAGAAGTAATGTAGGTCGCACAAGGGTGGGGGTGGCAAGGCACTCTTGTATTTTCGGTTAGGGTATAAAAGTACCCTTCGAATCAGGTACAAACGAACCTTACGGCGCGTCATGTGGAAGGCTAGTGTGGGTGCGGTTGCGGCGATTCATTTTGCGCAGAGGAGTGGGGAATGTCAAAGTCCATGGTGAGTCTGCTATTGGTCAGTATTGCGCTCTTGGTTGTACTGATGACCGCGTGTTCCGACGAGCCAGTGCCTTCGCCGGAACCTACGAGCACGCCTACCCTCGCCCCTGCGCCAACGGCCACGCCTACCGCTGGCCCAACAGCGACGGCTACGCCTACCGCTGGCCCGACAGCGACGGCCACGCCTGCCGCTGGCCCAACAGCGACGGCCGTGTCTACACAAGCACCGGACAATACGCCAATCCCTGTGGTCACGTCCGGCACTTTGTCTCTTGACGAGTACCTGTTGCTGTGCTCGGCGGTGGAGAGTCAGGAAGAACTGGATGAGGTAACGACTACCTATGGAGAATTCTCCGCTGTCATGGAGGAAGGGATTGAAATGTTGTCGTCGGCGGTGCCTCCTGCCGAGGTTGCCGACTGGCACAACGTGTTTCTGGAAGTGATGACGACCCTCAAAGGCCTGGTTGACGCGCAGCCTGAAGACAAGGAAATCGGCTTCGAGATTCTGGTTATCTTCTTGGGGCTGCAGGAGTTCGAAGAAGAGGTGGCTGAAGCGGTTAACGCACTGCCGGACGAAACACGGCGGCGGATGATCGAGGCTGGCTGCATTGAGGAACCCGAGGCGGAGCCGGCAGGAGTTGTGGACGTTCGCGACAACGATACAGGCACTGTAACTGCCATTGTGCCGGGAGAGGATGCCCAAGACGACCACGGGAACGACACCGACACTGCAACGGTGGTTGAGGTGGGAGAGGATATCGAGGGGGCCATTGACTACGAGAACGACGCTGACTTCTTCCGATTCAGTGCGGATGCTGGGCAGGCCTACCAGATTGACGTGGCCTTGGGGACGCTGGGGGACTCAGTGGTGGCTCTGACTGACTCCGACGGATGGGAAGTGGCATACAACGACGACTATGGAAACTCTGCCGCATCCCGCATCGTCTGGATAGCCCCGGATTCGTGGGACTATTACGTTGAGGTGGCGGGGGCATGGTTCGACAGCACAGGCTCCTATACGGTGACCGTCTCCCTCTCCGATGTTATGGATGATCACGGGAACGACGCCAGCACGGCAACGGGGGTTGTAGTGGGAGGGGACACCGAAGGAATTCTGGACTTCGGGGGCGATATCGATGTCTTCCGATTCAGTGCGGAAGCCGGGCAGGTCTACCAGATAGACGTGGCCTTGGGAACGCTGGAGGACTCAGTGGTTGCATTGACCGACTCCGACGGATGGGAATTGGCATACAACGACGACTACGGAAACTCTGCCGCGTCCCGGGCCATCTGGGAGGCCACGGATTCGGGCGACTATTACGTTGAGGTGGCGGGGGCATGGTTCGACAGCACAGGCTCCTATACGATGACCATCGCGCTCTCCGATGTTAGGGATGATCACGGAAACGACACCAGCACGGCAACGGCGGTTGGGGTGGGAGATGATACCGAGGGGTCCATTGACTACGAGGGCGACACAGATTTCTTCCTATTCAGTGGGGAAGCCGGCCAGTTCTACCAGATAGACGTGGCCTTGGGTACGCTGGACGACTCTGTGGCGTATTTGACTCACTTTGACGGATGGGAGGTAGCATCCAACGACGACCACGGAAACTCTGCCGCATCTCGCATCATCTGGGGGGCCTCGGATTCCGGCGACTACTATGTCGGAGTGGCGGCGGCATGGGGGTCCGGGACGGGCACAGGCTCCTACACAGTGACTATCTCTATCTCCGAGATTGCGGACGACTACGGGAACGCCAGGGACACCGCGACGGCGGTTGTGGCTGGAGAGGATACCGAAGGGGCTATTGACTACGAGGGGGACGCCGACTTCTTCCGATTCAGCGCGGAAGCCGGAAAGGTCTATCAGATAGACGTGGCCTTGGGGACACTGGACGACTCTGTGGCTGAACTTCAGGACTCCAACGGATTGGAAGTGACATACAATGACGACTATGGAGACTCTCTAGCATCGCGCATTGTCTGGGAGGCCCCGGTTTCCGGCGACTACTATGTTGTCGTGTCTGGTTGGGGCACAGGCTCATATACCGTGACCGTAGGGCAGCAGTAACCGAGTTATTCTGACCGACTCAGGTCAGATTAGCTTGTGTTGGTATGCCCACTATGGCGTTGCCAGTCGTCCGGATTGTGCGAGCCGATCATGGGGTTCAGGAGGCAGGTTGAGCGGGTGACTTGCGGTGGAGGATGGCGGTTATTTGGTCGAGGACTTGGTGGGCGACTTCCTGCTTGGGCATGAGGGGGAGGTCGTCTACTTGATTGTTGGGGTGGATTAGGAGGACTTTGTTTGTGTCGGCGCCGAAGCCGGAGCCCTCGGCGGTTACGTCGTTGGCTACTATGAGGTCAAGGTCTTTTTCGGCGACCTTGGCTTGGGCGTTCCGGAGGAGGTCGTTGCTTTCGGCGGCAAAGCCCACGCGGACGAGGGGATGGGTGGCTTGGGCGAGGATGTCGTCGGTCTTCTCGAGGTCGATGGTCCACTGATTGCTGCTTTTCTTGACCTTGGAGGGGGCCACGGAGGCGGGGCGGTAGTCGGCGACGGCGGCGGCCATGATGAGGGCGTCGGCTTGGGAGGTGGCTTGGAGGATGGCGTGCTTCATCTGCTCGGCGGTCTCGACGCGGACCATCTCGACGGCGACGGGGTCGTCGAGGCCTTGGACGGTGGAAACGAGGACTACGCGAGCACCGCGGTCACGGGCGGCTTCGGCCAAGGCGTAGCCCATTTTGCCGGAGGAGCGGTTGGTGATGACGCGGACGGGGTCGACGGGTTCGCGGGTGCCTCCAGCGCTGATGACGATGGTGCGGCCTGCGAGGTCGCCGTTGCGTCCGAGGAGGGCTTGGATGTGGCCGAGGATTTCTGCGGGTTCGGCTAGGCGTCCCATGCCGACGAGGCCGGAGGCTAGGCGTCCTGCGCCGGGGCCGACGACGACGGCGCCACGTTCGCGGAGGAGGGACATGTTGTGCTGGGTGGCTGGGTGGTCCCACATGTGGGCGTCCATGGCAGGTGCGAGGAGCAGGGGGGCTTCGGTGGCGAGGGCGGTGGCGGTGAGGGCGTCGTCGGCTAGGCCTAGGGCGAGGCGGGCAAGAGTGTGGGCGGTGGCTGGGGCGATGGCGAGTATTTCAGCGCGGCGGGCCAAGGCCACGTGTTCGACGGCGAGTTCGGAGTGGGTGTCGAACATGTCGGTGACGACGGGGCGGTGAGTGAGGCTGCGGAAGGCTAAGGGTGTGACGAACTTGGCGGCGTCGGCAGTGAGGATGACATCGACTTGGGCGCCCTGTTGGGCGAGCTTGCTGGTGAGGTCGAGGGCCTTGTAGCAGGCGATGCTGCCGGTGACGCCGAGGACGATGTTTTTGTTCTGGAGGACGGGTGGCATGGGTCAGTCCTCCTGCTGCTGTCGTTCGTCGTAGGGGTTGTGGGGGTCGTGGTTGAGGTCGTAGATCATGCGGAGGCCGAGGAGGGTGAGGTCGGGGTTCACGGCGTCGAAGACGGAGGTCTCGTGGGCCATGAGGTCGGCTAGGCCGCCGGTGGCGATTACCTTGGAGTTTTGGCCCAACTCGCTTTTGAAGCGGGCCACCATGCCTTCCACGAGGCCGGCGTAGCCGAAAATCAGGCCGGACTGCATGGCGGTGACGGTGTTGCGGCCGATGGCTGCTGAGGGGGGCGTCAACTCGACGCGGCGCAGTTGGGAGGTGCTCTGGTAGAGGGCATCGGCGGAGAGGTTCATGCCGGGGGCCAAGGCACCGCCGAGGTACTTGCCGTCGGCGGAGATGGCATCGAAAACGGTGGCGGTGCCGAAATCCACCACTATGACGGGGCCGCCGTAGAGGTGAAGGGCAGCCACGGCGTCGGCGACGCGGTCGGTGCCGACATCGCGGGGGGAGTCGTACTGGATGGAGATGCCGGTCTTGACGCCAGCGGAGACGGTGAGGGGCTGTACGGAGAAGTAGTTGCGGCAGACCTCTTCGAAGGTGGGAATAAGGGGCGGGACGACGCTGCAGATGCAGGCGCCAGTGATGCTGGAGGGCTGGACGCCGCGGTAGGACATGATGTTGGCCATGAGGAGGCCGTATTCGTCGGGCATGCGGCGGGCGTCGGTGGCCAAGCGCCAAGTGGACTTGAGGGCGTGGCCGTCGAAGACGCCGAGGGTGACGTTAGTGTTGCCTATGTCGAGTACGAGGAGCAAGAAGGGGCCTCTGGTGAGTTTCGTTCGGTGTTGGTGATTAAGTGTAGCATAGGGGGTTGGGGGGCTGATGAGGAGGGCTGGTAGGTGCGATTCTTGCGCTATTCGGGGCGTCGCAGGGCGGCTAGGAGGTTGCGGGGGCTGGTGATGCTCTGGCCTGAGAGGAGGATGCTGACGCTGAAGACCCGGGAGGCGATCCAGAGCATGAGGATGGTGGAAGCTGCCACGATGGCAAGGGCGAGGGCGATTTCGCCGTTGGAGATGTCGCTGCCACTGCCGATGCGCACCATCAGCATGGAGGGGGTGAAGAAGGGGACGTACGTGACGACCTTGAGGAAGAAGAGGTCCGGGATGTTGACGATGAGGCCGGTGAGCCAGACCGGGAGGCCGACGAGCATGCTGAGGAGGCCCAGCTGACGCTGTCCCTCGGCAGCGGAGCCGACGACGGTGCCCACGAACATGGCGAAGGCGGAGAAGAGCAGGTAGCCCAGCACTAGGCAGAAGGACACCACGATCAGGGATCGTGTGCTGATGGTCAACTCGCCTGCGCCGGGGATGCTGTCGAAGATGGCGGGGGTGGCGAAGGCTCCTACCAGAATCCAGACGGCTATATGGATTAATCCAACGAGGACCGCTGCGAGCAGTTTGGCGGTGAGGATGGACATGGGAGATGCGGAGGTGATGAGGATTTCCACCATGCGTGTCTCTTTTTCTTCGGAGACGGTACGGATGACGGAACCGGAGCCGGTCATCACGGCGATGATCAGCAACATGGCGAATAGCAAGAGGGCTGCGAGTTCGACGACACTCTGGGCTACGTTACCGCCTGATTCTTCGATAGGGGTATCACCGGAAACGTCGAACTGGTCGAAATAGCCGGTGTCGAAGGCGCGTTCGACACTGTCGGGGAAGTCGAGACCGAGGGTGAGGGCGTCCTTGAGGTAGTCGCGAAAATTGTCCTCGGCACTCCAGTTTCCGGCCCAGATGGGGCCCCTATCGCGAGTGGTCCAGTAGTCCTCTATGCGGCCGGACTGGATGTAGTCGGGTGGCAGGACGAAGAGAGTGTCAATCTCGCCTTGCTGGATGGCAAGGATGCCGTCATCCTTGCTGGCGAATTGCCGGGGCGGGGTTGGCCAAGGCGATTCCTGCGGCAGGATGCCGGCGGGGTCGGCGTAGCCGTAGCGCAAGGCAAGACTGCTTCCCAAGTTTGCTCCGGATAGCTCAGGGGAGAGCTCTTCATCGGCGTCGTCGAACAGGCCGATTATCAGGGGTGTGATGGGTATTGCCCCGACCATGATGATGAGGACGAGGGCGGTGAAGAACATGAAGCCCTTGTTGCGAATCTGGCGGCGGAACTCTTCGGAGAAGATGACGCGAAATTCATAGGGAAGACCGGGCACGGGACACCTCCTCCACGAAGATGTCGTTCAACGATGGGAGGGACATCTGGTAACGCTCGACTTGGATTCCGGCGTCGAGATATGCTCGGAGTATTGCTTCGGGGGTCGTTCCGTTGCCGATAGGGTAGTTGGCTACGCCGTTAGGCTGGGCGCTGGTTGCGGTTCCTGTCAGGGCTTCAGGTATTCCGTTGGCCTGAATTTGGATGGAATTTGCGCCTCGCGCTCTCTTGATTTCAGCCAAGTCTCCGAAGAGCAGGAGGTTGCTGTCGGCGATGAGGGCTACGCGCTGGCAGAGTTCCTCGACATCGGACATGATGTGGGTGCTGAACATGACGGTGGCGCCAGCCTGCTGTCTTTCGGATAGAAGCTCCTTCATCAGGGTTACGTTGAGGGGGTCGAGGCCGGCGAAGGGCTCGTCGAGGATGATGAGTTGGGGGTCGTGGAGGATGGCCCCGATGAACTGGACGAATTGGGTCATCCCTCCGGATAAACCCTCGACCTGCTTGTCGCGATGGTCGTAGAGGTCGACACGTTTAAGTAACGCGAGGGTGCGCTGCTCTGCATCTGTAGCCGACAATCCCTTGAGCCTGCCCAAGTAGCGCAGTATCTCCGTTACCTTCACGTTCTTGGTGAGGCCTCGTTCCTGTGGCAGGTAGCCGACGCTTTTCAGGCTGCTGCGCTGGGGCTGGGAGCCGAGAATCTGGATGGAGCCGGCGTTGGGGCGGATGATGCCGAGGCACATGCGTATTGTGGTGGTCTTGCCGGAGCCGTTGGGGCCCAAGAAGCCGAACATTTCGCCGCGCTGTACGTCAAAGGAGACCTGATTGACGACAGTGCGGCGGCCGAAGGTCTTGGTGAGAGCGTTAACGCTGAGAACGGGGTGGCCGTCCAATCGGACGTCTCCTGTGGTTCGTACACCGGTGTAGGGAGAGAGGGCGATGCCGGAAACCACTTTAGCATATTAGCCAACGGAGGATGGGGACTTGGCGGACTTGGAGGAGTGGGACTAAGGGCGATTCTTGACCCTCTCAGGTAGTAGGGATAGACTGAGCGGGCTTTACACATGGGCGGAATATTGCTTCGCGCCGCCCAATTTTGTGTGCATAGGGAGGGAATCTTGGCAGAAGTTAGCGGTGCCGTTATTGCGGCAAAGGCGCTCCAGAACGAGGGAGTGGACACCATATTTTTCCTGACGGGCGGGCCAATTACGCCCATCATCGTGGAGGCGAACAAGCTGGGGATACGCTGCGTGGACGTTAGACACGAGCAGGCGGCTGCGATGGCGGCCCATGGATATGCGCGGAGCACGGGTAAGCCTGGGGTCTGCATTTGCGCGTCAGGGCCGGGGACCACGAATGCGGTGACGGGCGTGGCTAATGCGTTCGTTGATTGCGTGCCGATGCTGACGATCGGCGGGGCGAGCCCTGCGGTGCAGTTTGGCATGGGCGGTTTCCAGGAGATCGACCAGTTGGCGATGATGAAGCCCATCAACAAGTGGTCTGACCGTGTTATGCAGACCCACCGCATACCGGAGATGATCAGCACGGCCTTCCGGCAGGCGACGACGGGAAAGCCGGGGCCGGTGTACCTGGACTTCCCCAAGGACACCATTGATGAGATGGCGGACGAGGCCCAGGTGGTGTATCCCAGCAAGCCCCGCACCATGGCACGGGCCACAGGCGACCCGCGTCTGATACAGGAGGCCGTCGAAATCCTGTCCAAGGCTGAGAGGCCGGTTATCTTGGCAGGTACGGGGACGTACTGGGCGCAGTCGGGCCCTGAGTTCCAGGAGTTCGTCGAGATGACGAAGATACCGTTTTATACGATGCCCCAGACGCGTGGGATTGTGCCCGACGACCACCCCATGAGCTTCTTGGGTGCGCGCACAAAGGCCTACAGCGAGGCGGACGCGATTCTGGTGATGGGAACGCGATTCAATTACATGGTGGCTTTTGGCCAGGCACCGCGTTTCGCGCCAGACGTGAAGTTCATCCAAGTAGACATTGATCCCGCCGAGATCGGCCACAACCGGGATGTGGAAGTGGGAATCATTGGTGACTGCAAGGCCGTGTTCCAGCAGTTGATTGACGAGGCACGCCCTGCCTTTGAGGGACGGGATGAGTTGCCTTGGGTGGATGAACTTAGGGCACGGGACGCGGCAAACCGGGAGCGTTCCGAGGGGCAGATGGCGTCGGACCAGACGCCGATTCACCCGCTGCGCTTGTGCCGCGAGGTGCGGGACTTCTTGGACCGGGATGCGACTCTGATCGTGGATGGCCAGGAGATATTGAACTTTGGTCGCCAGTCGATACCGACGTTCACGCCGGGCAGCCGGATGAACTCGGGGCCATTCGGGAATATCGGGACGGGTGTGCCTTTCGGAATGGCCGCCAAGATCGCCCGCCCCGACAAGCAGGTGCTGGTGCTCACGGGGGATGGTTCCTTCGGGTTCAACGGTATCGAGTTGGACTCGGCGGTGCGTAACAACATCCCCTTCGTTACTGTGGTGAGCAATAACGCGGGCTGGGCCGCGGGGGCCGTTTCGCGGCAGGATGAGCCGGGGCGGTTCCTTGGCTATGCCAATTATGAGCAGATGGCTGAGGCCTTCGGCTGCTATGTGGAGAGGGTGGAGGACCCGGACGAGATACGCCCGGCATTGGAGCGGGCTTTCGCTGCGGGAGTGCCTGCCTTGGTGAACGTGGTAGTGGACTCGGAGGTGAGGGTGGTGACGCAGCCCTTCTCGGCGTACCAGAAGGGAGCTGTGGGTGTGAAGCAGAGTTATAAGGACTAAAGGGTCCTCGAGATATAGCTGTTCGGGGAGCGCTCGGGCGGGCACCGTCCGGGCGCTCCTTAGCTTTGCGATGGTCTCCACCCTCGCTTTGAACTTGGCCCGGATGTAGAATCCGCCTTGTATATTAGTGTGATCGCAGGCAAAGGAGCCTAACCATGACGACGAGGACGCCTGAAGAAGCACGCAGCCAGATTGTGAATATGGTGCGCGATTTTGTGCGACGTGATGTGCTGCCCATTGCGGACGAGCATGAGCAAAAGGACATGGTGCCCTTGGGTCTCATTGAGAAAATGAAGGGAATGGGGTTGTTTGGCATCACTGTTCCTGAGGAGTGGGGCGGGATGGGGTTGGACTATACCACGTTCGCCATGATCTTCGAGGAGATCTCCAAAGGGTGGATGAGCGTGGGGGGGATTATTGGTACCCACCACATCATGACGTATGTAATCTCGAACTTCGGGACTCATGAGCAGAAGGTGCGCTTCCTGCCTGCCATGGCGCGGGGTGAGATGCGGGGCGGGCTGGCGCTCACGGAGCCGGATGCTGGGAGCGATGTGCAGTCGCTGTCGCTATCCGCGACAAGGGATGGCGAGGAGTATGTGCTGAACGGGACCAAGATGTTCATTACCAATGGGCGTCATGGCGATACGTTTGCCGTGCTGGCGCGCACCGATCCGAATGCCATGCCAAAGCACCGGGGGCTTAGCTGTTTCATTGCAGAGAAAGGGCCTGGGTTTGAGGTGGGGCGGGACTTGGACAAGCTGGGGTACCGTGGGCTGGATACCTGTGAACTGATATTCAAGGACTACCGGGTGGCTGCCGACAGGCTGGTTGGCGGGGAAGAGGGCTATGGTTTCCAGCAGGTGATGAGTGGCTTGGAGACTGGGCGCATCAATGTGGCGGCCCGGTCGGTGGGGGTGGCAACGGCGGCGTTCGAGGCGGCTATCAAGTATGCGCAGCAGCGGGAGACCTTCGGGAAACCGATCAGCCAGCACCAAGCGATACAGCTGAAGCTGGCGGATATGGCGACCAAGATTGAGGCGGCGCGGTTGCTGACGTATCAGGCGGCGGAGAAGAAAGACCGGGGTGAGAGGGTGGACTTGGAGGCTGGGATGGCGAAGCTGTTTGCGAGCGAGATATGCGCTGAAGTGACGCTGGAGTCGATGCGCATTCATGGGGGCGTTGGTTACATAAAGGAATCACCAGTTGAGCGGTATTACCGGGATGCGCCTCTGATGATCATCGGCGAGGGAACCAATGAGATCCAGAGGCTGGTGATAGCGCGGCAATTGCTGCAGCGGTATCCGGTTGACTAAGTAGCGTCAGTACGCGAGAGCGCAAAATGAGAGGCCACCCCATTTGGGGTGGCCTCGATAGTCTCAGGTTTGTGGCTTTAGGTCTAGACCTTGCCGAGGGCTGCCTCTACCTCGGGCAACTGTCCCCAGCGCATGCCTTCGGGGTCGTTGGTCAGTTGCATGCGCTGGCCCTTGGAGTTCTTCAGGCCGTTGGGGTGATAGACGAGCTCGATCATGTTGCCGTCGGGGTCGTGGATGTAGGTGTAGAACTCGCCGTTGTCCTCGCGGTTGCCGTACAGAGGATGGTCGCCTCCGATTAGACGGGAGGCGGCACCGCCGCCCATGCGGGAGTATTCGACACCCTCCTTGTCCAAGTGGGCCAGCATCTCGTCCCAGTTCTGGACCTCTACGGCGAAGTGCACTGACGGATGCAGGGTTACTTCGTTGACCTCGCTGAAGTGCATCTCGGCGTTGCCGATGTTCAACTGAAGTTGCCGTCCGTTCAACTCACCCCGGTCGAGGAATGTGCAGCCGAGTACGCGCTCGTACCACTCACGGGTGCGCTGGCGGTCTGTGATCTGCACGTTCAGGTGGTGTACCATGATAACTTTGCTGCCCATGTCATCGCCTCCTAAGTCTTGCTATGTTCCTTCGAGTCCTCCCGATGTTGGGACGTATTGTATTGCGCGGCTCTTCCTGTGGCAATCCGCTAGTGGGATGCAGTGAACTCAAGTATCCAGTCTCGCACTCTTTCCGGGGTCTGCTCCGGGACGGTGTAGTCCTTGTAGTCGACGTTGGGGAGGCACTCTTCGAGATAACGGGCTGCCGAGGTGGCGTGGAAGGGGTCGTGGCCAGGGATGACGATGGCGGGAATATCCAAGCCCATGAGTTCTTCGGGCTCGCCGCCGGGAGAGGTATCGCGGTCGTAGAGCTTGCGCTGGGTGGCCATGACTGCGGCCGAGTAGCGGTCTACGTCTTGTGCTAGAAAGCCTTCGGTAAAGGCTTCGTCGCGAGATATGACGGTGGCCCAAGGGCCGGCTTCGGGGGCGACGTTGAACCCGCCCTTTTCCCTGGCGATGTCGACAACGCCTTGGAGGCCGTTTTCGCGCACGTAGGCCAAGTGCGCGCCGAAGTTGCGCTCGCCGTATTGACGCCAGCGCACGCCCCCGGTTGGCCAGTGGAGCACCAAGCCGCGGGTGGTCTCGGGGTAGCGGAGGCCGAAGGCGACGGCGAGGTTGCAGGCCATGCAGCCGCCCATGATGTAGGCTTGAGAGATGCCCAGATGGTCGAGCAGGCCCTTGGCTTGGACGCAGTACTGGTCCCAGCCAAGGGCTTCGACGCGTCCCCCGGACTCGCCGGCTTCGCGACGGTCGTAGATGATGCAGGTGTGGTTTTGGGTGAAGTGATCGAGGGGTTCGATGGCGGTCCATGCTCCGAAGTTACGCCAGTTGGTGAGGACGGAGTTGAAGCCGCCGTGGGCCATCATCAGCATTGGGGGGCCGGAGCCGTGGACTTCGTAATGGGTGCTAATGCCATCGATTTCTACGTGGGGCATTGGGTCCTCCAGTCAGTGGTTCATGGCAATTGGGTTCTGTTTGTGACGTGAGTATACCACCAAGGCTATAATGGCCTTGCTGGAATCTGAGAGGCGTTTATCTCCTTCTCTAGGGCTCCAAATGGGAGGGTTTAGGTGAGCAGGATAGCCATCATGGGGGCGGGGGCCCTCGGCTGTTATATCGGGGCCTTTTTCATCCGGGAAGGGATGGATATCACCTTCATTGATATGTGGCCTGAGCATGTGGAGACCCTGAGGAGGGACGGACTCCGGGTTAGTGGTAGCCAGGGGGAGTTCACAGTGCCGACGAAGGCTATGCATCTAACGGACGCACAGGCTATAGATGAGCCCTTTGATATCGCGTTTGTGGCCGTCAAGTCTTATGACACTGAGTGGGCGACTCATTTCATCAGGCGGTATGTGAAGCCTGATGGCTACTTCGTCTCTGCGCAGAACAGCATGAACGACCAGACTATTGCTTCGATTGTTGGTTACCAGCGGGAGTTGGGCTGCATCGCTTCGCATATTGAGGTTGCGTTGTGGGAGCCGGGGCACGTCACGCGCGGTGGGGCGGTGGGGCGAGATCATGGGCACGTGGTGTTCCGGGTAGGCGAAATGAACGGGCATATCAGTCCGCGGGCACAAGAGGTGGCGGGCTGGTTGGACTGCATTGATGCTGCCAAGGCTACGAGCAATTTGTGGGGCGAGCGGTGGGCCAAGCTGGCGCAGAACAGCATTGGCAATGCGGTTTCTGCGATGTCGGGGTTAGGGTCGCAGGGGATGGCGGAGAGTCCGGATGCGCGGTCCGTTCGGATTCACATTGGGAAGGAGACAGTGCAGGTTGGGAAGGCGCTGAACTACCAGATTGAGGAGATCAGCGGCATGGACCCCGATTTGTGGGGGGCCGCGGATGATCCGGATGCGTTCAACCAACTGGATGAGATGCTGAAAGCCCGGGGTGGCCGGGTTGACTGGCGGGCGTCGATGGCGCAGGACGTGGCTAAAGGGCGACGCTCTGAGATTGACCATCTGAATGGGCTGGTGGCGGACAAGGGGCGAGAGGCTGGCATTGCGACGCCGGTGAACCGGGCCACGGTGGAAGTGATGCGCGATATTGACGCCGGGCGTGTTCAGCCAGATCCCAGTCTGCTGGACCGCTTGGTGAAGGCGCAGCCGTAGTGCCATCTTTGGGGAGGAGCTGCTGATGATCGTCCACACGGAGCCGAAGGACTTCTTCATGTTCACGGTGCACTTCATCTTCAACCGCGAACACCCTGATGCCGAAGATGAATCGGTGAAGGCTTACCTTGAGGAGAAGCAGCTTTATCCCAAGCGTACCAACAAGACCGAGTATCAGGGGTGGCCGGCGGATGTCTGGTCCTTTGGGGGCTGTTACTTGGGACGGCACTTGGGGGCCATTGGCGAGATGCAGCGGAAGACAGTGGAGAGGGAACTGGTGACGGCTCAGGTGGAGCGGTTAGTGGTGCAAGAGCCAGGTGAGGACGTGACTGCACTGACGGCCGGAATGCGTGAGCCTGAGTTGCGGTCGCTAGTGGCTAACTTGGTGGAAGAGTTCCATCAAGACTCTTCCTTCGGCCTTGATGACCAAGGCCAATTGATGCTGACGCTGGAAGACAGTGCCGTGGAGTCGCGCGTGCAGGAGTTGGCGGGGGCGTAGGCGGGCTGGGCGTCAGCTGCGGGAACCGTTGGCGAAAGCGGTAATGGCGTTCGCCAATTCTTGAGGCCGCTGGAGCGGGATGTCGTGGATGGAGTCTTCCATCCAGTGTACTTGACAGTCTTTGAGCAGGTCTCTGGCGAGATTCACCAGCCGCACTTTGGAGTTGGTAAACAGGGTCTCGCGGTCGCTCTTGGGTTCCCGCCAGGCGGGGACGATGAGGACGGGGGCTTCCACATGGCGGAATAGCTGGCTGGGCTTGTGTTCCCATAGGGCGCGGACGCATTGCATGTGGTTCTCGCGGGTGAGGCACGGGCTGACTTCTCCGGCTGGGCCGATGTGGAAGTTGGAACGGAAGAACTCTTCTACCTCGGGGCTCCACAGGGCTCCCAAGTCGCCATTCTTCACGCGTTCCAGTAGGCCGTCCCATGTCATGCCGGTGAAGTCGGGAGGGGCCATGCGCACTTGGGCATTGTCCCAGTTCATGCCGGGCATGCTGCAGATTTCGATGGTGCCACCGTCGACCATAATTATCCCTGCTGCGGACCGGGGATAGTTGACGGCGTATTGGAGGACGACGTTGCCTCCCCAAGAATGGCCGGCGAGGAGTGGGCGTTCCAGTTTTAGGTGCTGGGAGAAGACGTGGAGGTCGCTACAGACGGACTCGAAGTCGTAGCCATGGGGAGGGCCGTCGGTATGGCCGTGGCCGCGCTGGTCCAAGGCATAGACGGTGAAGCGGGACGTCAATAGAGGGGCGCTGAGGTCCCATATGCGGCAGTTGGAGGCGAGCCCATGCAGAAGCACTAGGGGAGGGCCGTTGCCGCCCCATTCGCGGTAGTGGAAGTTGAGTCCGCGAAGGCTGACTTGGTGGTCTTTGGGTTGGAGGGTCATCAGATAGTGTCCTCTAGAGTAGGAAGTAGGCTGGGGCGGTTGACTTGGGCTATATCGGAGCGTTGATACGGCAGGTGAGTATCAATGCCAAGAGCAGCAGTCCGAGAAAGATGAAAATAATGAGGAACCAATGATGCGTTTCCATTGGGATCACAGGGGGATATGGTAAGGGTTTTCCCGGTTCACAGATTCAAGAATGCGCTGATTTGCCGGGCGAATTCCTGGGGTTGTTCCAGCATAAGCATATGTCCAGCATTGGGGATGATTTCCAGCCGGGAGCCGGGTAGTAGTTTCTGCAAGCTAGAGCCGTAGGCTGGCGAGATGATTTGGTCCTCTGCACCCCAGAGGAGCAGGGCGGGTGCTTTCACGCGATAGAGGCGACGTTGGAGTCCCTTGTCGGGAATGGGCCACAGGAATTTGCCGACGGCTGATAGTCCGGAAATGCGCTCCAGGGCGAGAATGGCCTTTGTTTCGTCGTCTTCCTCGCGTGCGCGGACGTCTTGGGCGACTTGACTCTCGGGGTCGGCCCAGATGGCATCGGATAAGTCGCGGGGGTTCATGCCGAAGAAGTCGGCGACAGGAGCCTCATCCAGCCAGAGGCCCGCTGGGCTGGCTAGGACGAGTTTGTTTACGCGATTAGGGCCCATGGCGGCCATTTCGGCGGCTACCATGCCACCGATGAAATGTCCCACCACATGGGCTGATTCCAAACCGAGAGTGTCGAGCAGTTCCATATGGTAGAGGGCTAGGTCGACAACGTCCTCGATGTGCTCGATACCCTTGGTCTCCCCGTAACCGGGGAACCAGGGGGCGTAGACGGTGGAGTTGTTGGACAGGTCGTCCAAGAAGGGGGCCCATTCTCCCACTGGCCCCAAAGCGCCGTGAAGGTACAGCAGAGGCTCTCCACTGCCCGCTTTGAGAAGGCTGGTGGAGAACCGTCCGTTGGCTAGGGATAGGGTCAGCTTTTCCGGTTCCATGGGCTCTCCCTAGGCCGTCTTGCCGGGTACGGCGGGTTGGCGAACCTGTTGCAGGGGCTGGGGCCACCACCGATTGTCGTATTCCTCCCAGAGATCGCGCAGGTAAGGGAGGACTTCCGTGCCGAAGAGGTGGGTGTTCTTGAAGGCGCGCTCCCGGGGCATGTCGCCGAACTGGAGGAGGAGCATCAGGTTGCCGACGCGGAGTTCCTTGATGGCATGACGGAGTTCTTCGCGCACTGTGGCGGGGCTTCCGGCGATGACGTTACCGGCGTCGATGAAGTCCTTCCAAGTGAACTCGGTGTTCTGCTCACGGCGGGCTGCCACGGTGGCTTGGCTCAGGCCGCTGCGGACGCTTCGCTCGCTGCGGTAGCCGGGGGCGCTGGCATAGGACGCTGGGACGTGGAGGCACTTCTTGAAGAAGTACTCGATGTCGTCCTTGTACTCATCTATCTGGTTGTCCTGTTCGGAGACGGCTACGAGTTGGAGGAAGCCGGCGTGGTAGGGGTTGAACTCCTTTTCGCGTCGATCGAGTTCCTCCCAGAAGCCGTCGAGGACCATCTTGCCGACCTTGTAGCCTTGGTAGCTGAGATAGCAGTAGACGTAGTCGTTGTCGATGGTGAAGTCCCAAGTCTCCAAGCTACCGGAGCCGGGCACCCATATCGGAGGATGGGGTTGCTGGTAGGGGCGGGGCCAGATATCGACGTAGCGTATCTGGGTGTACTTGCCGTTGAAGGGGAATGGCTTGCGTTCGGTCCAAGCCTTGATGACCAAGTCGTGGGCTTCGAGATATTTCTCGCGGAGGGTGGCAGGAATCTGGCCGTAGGCAAATACGGTGTCCATGGAGGTGCCGAGAGGGAAGCCAGCCACGAGCCGGCCGCCACTCATCACGTCGAGCATGGCGAACTCTTCGGCCACACGAACGGGGGGGTTGTAGAGGGCCAAGCTGTTGCCAAGGACCACGATGGCTGCGTTGGAGGTGCGCCGTATCATGGAGGCTGCCATGAGGTTGGGGGAGGGCATGAGCCCGTAGGCGTTGTTGTGGTGTTCGTTGACACAGAGGCCGTCGAATCCGAGGCTCTCGGCATATTCCAGCTCGTCGAGGTAGTCGTTGTAGAGTTCGTGGCCCTTGGCTGGGTCAAAGAGGTCGTTGGGGACGTCGACCCATACGCTGCCGTATTGCTTCTCGAAGTCAGGAGGGAGGAACTGATAGGGCATCAAGTGGAAAAAGCACAGTTTCATAGGGGGTCCCCCTTCCGGGGTGGGTTGGGTGAGACTGGTGGGATTCTACACCCTAGAGGGCGAGGGTGCGAGAGGAGTTGGAAGGGAGGCGTGCGAGGTGTTTGGAGCGGGCGATGGGGATCGAACCCACGACAGCTAGCTTGGAAGGCTAGCGCTCTACCACTGAGCTACACCCGCATCGTCTTTATTTTAGGCGACAGGGCCGCCCTTTGCCAGCTGGGCGGCCCTGCTCTTTACGGCGTTGGGAGTTGTTAGGTTAGAGAAGGTTCCAGAGACCTGCGCCGTTCTCGACCTGCAGCAGCACTGGGGCGAAGACCAGCGAAACGATGGCCATCAGCTTGAGCAGGATGTTCAGGGACGGGCCGGAGGTGTCCTTGAAGGGGTCGCCGACGAGGTCGCCTTCAACGGCGGCCTTGTGGGGGTCGGAGCCCTTGCCTCCGTAGTGGCCCAGCTCGATGTATTTCTTGGCGTTGTCCCAAGTGCCGCCTGCGTTGGCCATGGTGATGGCGAGGATGAAGCCTGCGCCGACTGCTCCGATGAGGAGGCCACCCAGCGCCTCGGCTCCGAGAAGGAAGCCAACGAGCAAAGGCACGGCAACAGCCATGATTCCGGGCAGGATCATCTCGCGGAGGGCGCCACGGGTGCTGAGGTCGACGCAGCGGGCGTAGTCGGGGCGGCTTGAGCCTTCCATGATGCCGGGAATCTCGCGGAACTGACGGCGTACTTCGTTGACCATGTGGTAAGCGGCGCGGCCCACTGCCTTCATGGTCATGGAGGCGAAGAGGGAGGGCAGCATTGCTCCGATAAGGAGGCCAACCAAAGTGGTGACGCTCAGGAGGTCGAGGGCATCCAAGTCCACTGCTTGGGCGTAGGCTGCCATGAGGGCTAGGGATGTGAGGGCAGCGGAGCCGATGGCGAAGCCCTTGCCAGTAGCGGCGGTGGTGTTGCCCAAGGCGTCGAGGGCGTCGGTGCGCTCGCGGACTTCAGGGGCAAGCTGGGCCTGCTCGGCGATGCCGCCGGCATTGTCGGCCACGGGGCCGTAGGCATCGGTAGCAAGGGTGATGCCGAGGGTGGAGAGCATGCCAACGCCGGCCATGGCAACGCCGTAGAAGTCGGCCATGACATAGGCTGCGAGGATTGCTCCGACGACCATTAGCAGGGGAAGGAGCGTGCTCTGCATGGCGGAGGCCATGCCGGAGATGATGGTGGTGGCTACGCCGGTTTCAGCGGACTCGGCCACTCCCTTGGTGGGGCCGTAGTCGTAGGAAGTGTAGTACTCGGTGCCGACGCCGATGATGACGCCGGCGCCTAGTCCGGCGACTATGCACCAGAAGATGTCAAAGTCGCTGATGTTGGGTGCGATGATGCCGTCCAAGTCGAGCCACCAGACGACTAGGAACGAGAAGACTAGGACCAGAATCGCTGCGCCAAAGATGCCGCGTCGCAGGGCCCAGAGAAGCTCGGTGAAAGAGGCGCGTTCGCCGCTTCGCACGATGAAAGTGGCGAGGATGGAAGCGATGATGCCGCCTCCAGCGATGACTAGCGGAAGGAGGGCAGCGTGGCTGTCCCAACCGACAGAGGCGCTGGCTGCGGCTGCGAGGGCTACGGCGGCGATGATGGAGCCGACGTAGGACTCGAAGAGGTCGGCACCCATGCCAGCGACGTCGCCGACGTTGTCGCCGACGTTGTCGGCAATGACGGCGGGGTTGCGGGGGTCGTCCTCGGGGATGCCGGCCTCGACCTTGCCCACCAGGTCGGCTCCGACGTCGGCGGCCTTGGTATAGATACCGCCACCGACCCTAGCGAAGAGGGCTATGGAGGAGGCGCCGAAGCCGAAACCGACGACATAGTCGATGTTCTCGTAGATGAGGTAGAGGATGGATACACCGAGCAGGCCGATGCCTACCACAGTGATACCCATTACGGCACCGCTGGAGAAGGCGACTCGCAAGGCGGGGTTGAGGCCGCGCATGGCGGTTGCCGCGGTGCGTCCGTTGGCCCGGACGGCGACGCTCATGCCGACAAAGCCGGCGGCGGCGGAACAGATAGTGCCGGCTAGGTAGGCTATGGCGGTGCGGGGGATGATTTCGTCGTTGGAGTACCAATCGACTAGGACCCACACGGCGGCGAAGACCAGCACTATGAAGGGAACCAGGACTAGGTACTCGCGCCTGAGGAAGGCGTAGGCGCCCTCGCGTATGGCTTCGCCGATGCGGCGGATGTGGGCGTTGCCTTCATCAACCATCATGACGCGGGCGGTCAGGGCAGAGGCGAAAGCCAAAGCGACGACACCACAGATTATGGCTATAAGAATGGCGGTGATCTTTTACCTCCGAAATAGAGAACTAGGGGCGGGCAAAAAATTAGGGGCCCCCTTGGGGCGCCCCTCGCTGCGGTTTGGCGGTCGTTCATCTAGTTATTGCCTGTGCCCTCAAGGGGCTGCCCGCGCCCCCACGGGCAACTGAGGAATCTAGCACCGCGGCCGTGGGGTGTCAAGAATTCGTCGCTGGGCGGGGCCGGTTTTGGGGGGGTGCTTATGCCAGAGGCGCCGCATCTGAAAAATCATTTTTTGTATCTGGAACCCCTGGCATTTATGAGGTGTTTGTAGCTAAGCGACCTATGCCATACTCTGGGGCATAACCGGAGGCAGTGCTAGGAAGAGGCTTGGGCCTGCTGCCACTCGGCCAAGCGGGCCTCCAAGTGGCGTTGACGCATAGCCATGGTGAGGTCGCCGCGGGTGCGTTCAAGGACGCCGCGCATGGCGTCGGTGGAGTGGCGGAGGCCGCCGGTGACGCCTTCGGGGAAGTCCATGGTCACGAGGAGGGTGTAAATCTCGTCCATGGTTTCGAGGTAGGGTTCGCAGTCGGCTGGGTCGTCACGGCGGAGGCGGTCGAGGATGAAGCGTCGCAGTTCGCCAATGGCCTCGGCCATTCCGTTGAGGTAGGGGGCCACATCCACGCCCAAGTCCGCTGGATGCGGCAAGGGGGCGTTGGAGATAAGGGCAAGGGTGACGTTGCCTTCGGCGTATTCCTTGCGGGCGTCGGAGAGGAAACCTGCGAAATATATTTCGGGGTGGGTCTCGAGGATTGAGGATGTTTCGGCCAACTGGTCTTTGGCTTCCTGGAGGAGTTGCCGGGCGGTGTCGAAGTCCAAGCGATGGACTGCGCGGATGGCATTGGCGGAGAGGCGGATGACAGCGCGGGAGATGCGCAGACCCTCTTCGCGGGAGCGGTGCTTGGCGGAGAGTTCTTCGTGGGCGATGGAGGCTACCCGGTCCAAGCCGGGGAGTTTGCTTGTCTGGGTCAACCTTGTCCTCCAGCTTCGGCAATACGTTGCGACAGGCGGCGGGCTGCCGCCTCGGGGTCGGGGGCGAGGCCGATGGCGCTGCTGACGCAAAGGGCGTCGGCACCGGCCTGCACCACCTCGGCCACGTTGTCCTCGTTGATTCCTCCGATGGCGACGACTTGGGCTGTCGCTTTCTGAGTTGCAAGGGTCGCCTTGATGCGGCGTACGGGTTCGCATCCCACGGGGGTGCGTCCGGTGGACTTGGTGCCAGTGGGATAGATGGGGCCTACGGCGACGTGGTCTGCGCCTTGGGCGGCTGATTCGGCGGCGTGGTCGGGTGTGGGGTTGGAGCGACCAAGGAGTTGCCAAGGCCGCAACACCTTGCGGGCTTCGCTGATGGGGAGGTCGGTCTGTCCAACATGCACACCGTCGGCTTCGCAGAGGCGGGCAACATCGGCGTGGTCGTTGATTATGAGGAGTGCGCCGTGCTGGTGGCACAGTCGTTGCAGGTCGCGGGCGAGGGGGAGAACCATGCCTTTATCGCGCAGCTTGTCGCGCAGTTGGAGGACGCGGACGCCTCCGGCCAAAGCTGCCGCGGTTACTTCGACAGGGTCGCGGCCTGCGGTGACCTCGGGGTCGATGATGAAGTAGAGGCCGCGGAGACGCTGGGCGCGATCTTCACGCCAGCGGGTGCCGACTTCCTGATGCATAGCGTCCAAGGCGGTGCCGATGCCGGGGGTCCAGTGTCCCAAGCGGATGGTGAGGTCGCGCAGGACGCTGCGGGTGGTGGTGAGCATGTCCCAGATGCTGCCGAAGGAGGGGACAGCGCCGAGGGTCTCGTGGGGCACGACGGACAACTCGGGAGGAGTGGCGGAGGCGAGATTCTGGGCGAGTTCGTCGGAGAGGCCGAGTTGTCCCCAACCTTCTGTCAGGGCTTGTAGGCACTCAGCGAAGTAGGCCAAGCCTGCTGTCGTATCGAGGGGTGTGGTCACAAATCCATTCCCTTGGGCAACTCGCCGTCGCGGGCTGCCTTGATAGTTTCCTGCACGCTATCGGGGACATCCAAACCGTGCTTGCGGAAGGAGTCCTCTACGTTGCGGCCTATGTTGCGTGGGTCGCTGTAGTAGCCGGGGTCGGCGTAGCCCGGCGGGGGGCCTGATTCCTGGTGAATGGTGTTCAGCGATTTGTGGAGGGCGAAGGAGGAGATGAGACGCTGCATGTTGGAGGAGGCGCAGTGGGCGCACTCGGCTGCCACCTCCTGGCTCATGGACAGGACTAATACTGAGGAGCTCTTTTTGCATTCAAGGCAACGGTACTCGTATATGGGCATGCGGGTCTCCCGGTCTACTCGAAGTCGTCGTAGCTATCATCGGAGCCGAAGCCGTGCTCTTCGGCAAAGGCCTCGGCTTCCAGTTCGTCGATGGTCTGGTCGAAGTCGGGTCCAGTCTCTCCACCCAACGAGCGGCGCATGTGCCTGAGATATGCGGCCATCTCGCGGGGGTCGCCATCGTCGCCACCCAGGCCTGCGGTGTCGGGGAGGCTGTCTCCCCAGGACTTGTGGACGGCGAACTTGGAGATGAGCTTGGACATGTCCTGCCCGCCGCAGTGGTCGCAAGTGGGGGATGGCTCTTCGCAGAAGGTGCGCACAAGCACGGAAGAGCGGCGACGGCAGGCTTTGCAGCGGTATTCGTATATTGGCATTTTGATGGGGATAGACGCGTGTGTCGGTTGGCAAGGGGTGTGTGACGTGGGGCATTGTAGCATAGAGAGGGCGTGGCCAGAACACTTGGGACGTCCGGGGCTCGCTTGACGGAGGCCGGGCCGAGGGATATTGGGGAGGCGCGGGGTGTGGCAGGGCTGAGACAACATGTCTCATATTTGCCTCAGCCGTATCTCAGCGGGGGGGGCCTACCGGATACGATTCGCATGTCGAGTGAGACACGAGTCGTAGCTGCCGGGATGAATTTCGTAGCTAAATGGTGTCTCATTTGTCTCACGGAGGACTGTTTCAGATACGATTGGCTGGGGTGCTGGTGAGACAGGGGTGGTGCAAACCAGGGATTGGAGGGTGGCGTCGAGGGTCGTGCGCCGAAGGACAGTATGCGATTGTGAGCGAACTGGAGACATTCCCGATTTCCTCTCGCTTCATTTTCCGGCGCAACAGGGGCGTCTGTTCTCTTGGATTACTGGCGGACCACTGGGCCAGACCCATGGCTGGGGATGAGTGACGCATAGACTACGGTACATTAGTTCGTAATGTTTGGCAAGGGATGAGTGTCAGGGGTGTATGCGTTCAGCGTTTGGTTGCACCCAGAGACAGGGACGCGTATACTGGCACGGTGCAATTCGACCCAGTCCAACTTAATTGGCACCCTTTCTGACTACGGGACTCCCCTGCAACGCCCTCACAGTGATTTAATCCCAAGGTTTGTTTGCGAGTTATAATTGTGGGCGGCTGGAGAGCCAGTTTGCTCTGTTGGCCAAGGAAGGAGTGGAGGCATGAGTTCGGGAACGTATGATTTCGCTATGGGAATTGGTGGCGAGGCCGGACAGGGTATCGCAACCCCCGGCGACATACTTGCCCGAATTTTCGTCCGACGAGGCCTCCATCTCACTACGTACAACGCCTACCAGTCGATTATTCGTGGCGGGCACATCTTCCTGACGGTGCGGGTCAGCGATGACAAGATTTACAGCCACGGCGACAGGCTGGACTTGCTGCTGTGCCTGAACCAGGACACCATGGACCGGCACCTGAACCTCATGGGGCCGGGGTCGCGGGTGGTGTTCAACAGCGACAACATCAATGCGGAAGGGGCTGCCAGAGGTGTGGGGTTGTGCCCTCTTCCTATAGCGGAGTTGACCCAGAGCCGCAACCGTCTGGTGCAGAACACGGTGGCGGTGGGGGCCATCATGGCGCTAATGAAGCTGGACTTCGGGTTGCTGGAGGAGAGCCTGCAGCTGCGATTCCAGCGACAGGGGCAGGCGGTGGTGGACGAGAACGTGCGTGTGGCACGGGCGGGATATGACTACACGGTGGCCAACTTCGAGCCCTTCTCACAGGATGTAGGCCACGGCGAAAAGCCCCTGGCAGTCTGGGCTGGAAACGAGGCCATTGCGATGGGGGCGGCGGCTGCGGGACTGAAGTTCTATGCCGCGTACCCGATGAGTCCTTCCAGCGGGATACTGCACTGGATGGCTTCGAATGCCCGCAATTTGGGCATCATGGTCAGGCAGGTGGAGGACGAGATCGGCGTCGCCAACATGACGATTGGCGCGGCCCATGCAGGGTGCCGGGCCATGTGCGGCACATCGGGTGGCGGTTTCGCGCTGATGACGGAGGCCATAGGTGCTGCGGGCATGATGGAGATACCGGTGGTTTTCGTGAACGTGCAGAGGGCGGGTCCCTCCACCGGAGTGCCCACGAAGACGGAGCAGGGTGATTTGTGGCAGGCGCTGGGGGCGAGCCAGGGAGATTTCCAGAGGTTTATTGTGGCGCCCACTGATGCGCTGGATGCCTTTAATACGATGCCTGAACTGTTCAATCTGGTGGACTACTACCAGTGCCCGGGCATCGTGATTTCCGATTTGCTGATTTCCGAGGGCAGGTACAGCGTCGATCCGGCAGACATCAACATGCACCCGGATATTGACCGGGGCGCCCTGATCATGGATGGGTCGGCGACGGACGGGTACAAGCGGTATGAGAATACGGAGTCGGGCATCTCGCCGAGGGCGCTGCCGGGGCTTGAGGGTCGGGTACACGTGGTGGCGACGGACGAGCATGACGAAGACTCGATGCTAATCAGCGACGAGTTCACGAACCCGCACAAGCGGCGCATGATGGTGGAGAAGCGGTCCCGTAAAGTGAGCGACATGCTGGAGCGGGTAGCCCCGCCAGAATTGGAAGGCGCGGAAGATGCAGACGTCACATTGGTGGGTTGGGGTTCCACCTACGGCACCATCAAGGAGGCCTTGGATTTGCTGGCAGTGCAGGGGGTGAAGGCGAACCAACTGGCAATCAAGTGGATAGTGCCCTTCCACGCCGATGCCGTCAGCGATATCCTGTCGAAGGCTAAGAAGGTCATCGTAGTAGAGAACAATGAGTCGGGCCAGTTCTACCGCTATATGCGCAGCGAGACGGGCCTCTCGGTGGACGGGCACGTACGGAAATATGACGGCGAGCCGTTTGCCCCGCACCACATCGTGCAGGGCGTTCTCGACCTGCTGAAGGGCGAGTCGGACAGGTACGTGCCTTACCAGGAGATCATGGTATAAGAAGGTAAGGTGACCCAAGTACGGAGTGCAGATTGACTATTGCAGGGGACGGCGGACGGCCCCAAGCCTAAAATGAAGAAGAGGTAGCGATGACGAGCGTCGATGTGGCGGGAGAGGTCCCCGAGATAAAGCTAACCGCTCGCGATTTCAAGGGTCTGGTTGACCCGGACTGGTGCCCCGGGTGCGGCGATTTCGGCGTCATCAATGGCATCCAGCGAGCGTGCGCGGAGCTGGGGCTGAGGCCGCACCAGATACTGACAGTGAGCGGTATCGGGTGTTCGTCAAACCTGCCGGGGTACTTCAATTCGTATGGGATGCACACGCTGCACGGGCGAGCCTTGGCAGTGGCGACCGGGGCCAAGATGGCCAACCATGAGTTGACGGTGCTGGTCACGGGCGGTGACGGCGATGGGTACGGGATTGGGGGGAACCATTTTACGCATACCGCGCGGCGGAACGTGGATTTGACGTACATCGTGATGAACAACCAGATCTACGGACTGACGACGGGACAGATATCCCCGACGAGCACGTTCGGGATGAAGACCAAGAGCACGCCATTTGGCAGCGTGGAGTTGCCGATCAACCCGATCACGTCGGCGATCATGAACGGGGCGACCTTCGTGTCGCGGGCGTACAGCAGCGACGTACGTCACCTGACGGATACTATCAAGAAGGCAATCATGCACAAGGGCTTCTCGCTGGTGGATGTGTTCAGTCCCTGCGTGACGTTCAATCTGGACAACACCCATGACTTCTTCAAGGAGCATGTGAGGAAGCTGGAGGACGAGGAGCACGATACCAGCGACTGGAAGACGGCATGTGAGAAGGCGATGATGTGGGGTGACACGATCTATACCGGTGTCTTCTTCCAGAAGAAGGAGTCCCAGGACCTTGGCGACCAAGAGCCGGTGCTGGAAGACGGGCCACTGGCGTTCAAGCCTCTGGGTCTCACGAAAGAGCAGGGCGAGCGGATAGTGCAGCGGATGCTGTAGCAGAGAGATCTACGATGCTCTCGCATGAGGGCTTCAAGCCCCCTTCAGCTTGAAGGGGGCTTTCGTTTGCCAGTGTGGGGACTAGCGGCCTGGGACGTCGATGACGAACCGCCATGTGCCGTCCGCTTGGCGACGGACGACCTCGATGCTGTTTCCCTCGCGCTCGGTCACTGTTCCGTCGGCGGCTGTGTCGATGACCTTGGACTTGCAGTCGAGCACGGCGATGTCGTCTGACTGGTGTATCACCTGGCTTTCGTGCCTGAAGGTGCGGCCGCTGCCGACACCCATCTCGAGGGCTTTCCTGATGGCGTCGATGCCGGCGAGGGTACCGCCGCCGGGCATGACGAGAAGTGCGTCGTCTTCGTAGAGGCTGGCCAAGGTGTCGACGTCCTTGGCGTTGAAGGCGTCGAAAAATTGGGTGTGAACGTCGCCGGGCTCGTGAGCTGGCATGTGGTTACCTCCCGAAAGTAGCCTGACTTGAAACCGGTGTCTTGGGGTGCCGATGTTGATGATTATAATGGCGTTTGGTGTCTCTCGACGCGGATCATAGCAGCAGGGAAGCAGGCAACGTGATATCGAGGGGTCTGGGACCGGGCAGCAGTCCAGGTAGCCACATGGAGGGAATCGGAGCCCGGCTGGCCAAGCTGGATGCCGAGGATGTGGTGGGCAGGGTGTGGCGGAGGGATTACACGGTGTGGAAGCCTAACCCGACGGAGATTGAAGACCGGCTGGGGTGGCTGACGGTTGTTGGGGATATGCGTGGGGAGGTGTCTGGGCTTCAGGCGTTTGGCCGGGAGGTGCGGGAGGCTGAGTACCGGCATGTGGTGTTGCTGGGGATGGGAGGAAGCAGCTTGGGGCCCGAGCTGCTGGGTAGGGTGTTTGGGTCTGCTGAGGGGTGGCCGGAGTTGATTGTGCTGGATTCGACGGCGCCGACGGTCGTACGGCATGTGAGCGAGAGGATTGATCTGGACCACGCTCTATTTTTGGTGTCATCGAAGTCGGGGAGCACCATTGAGCCGAACTGCTTGTATGCGCATTTCCGGGAGATGGTGGAGGGAGTGCGTGGGCAGCGAGCTGGGGAGAGTTTTGTTGCGGTCACGGATTCGGGCACGGTGCTGGAGAGGATGGCGTCGGAAGCCGGGTTCAGGCGCACTTTCGTGAATCCGCCGGATATCGGGGGGCGGTACTCGGTGCTGTCGTATTTCGGGCTGGTGCCGGGGGCGCTGATTGGGCTTGATGTGGGGGAGTTGCTTGAGCGGGCCGGTGCGATGGCGCAAGAGTGCGGGTCGGGGGTGGTGGCCTCGCGGAATTTTGGGGCTCAGCTTGGGGTGTGGGTGGCGGAGTTGGCGCTGCGAGGGCGGGACAAGCTGACTCTGGTGACGTCGCCGTCGATGGCGAGCTTCGGGTTGTGGGTGGAGCAGTTGCTGGCGGAGAGTACGGGGAAGGAGGGGAAGGGCATCGTGCCGGTGGTGGGCGAGCCCCTGATGCTGCCGGAGGGATATGGAGAGGACCGGCAGTTTGTGTATGTGCGGCTTGAAGGGGATGAGAATGGTGAGAGGGATGAGTTTGCGGACGCGATTGCGGAATCGCCTCATCCGATTTTGAGGCTCGACCTGAGGGACAGGTATGACCTAGGGGCTGAGTTCTACCGCTGGGAGTTTGCTACTGCGATTGCCGGGGCGGTGCTGGGAGTACATCCCTTTGACCAGCCTGATGTGCAGGCAGCGAAGGATATGACGGACGGGATGCTGGCGGGGTTGATGGGGACGGGGGAGTTGGCTGCGCCCGAGGCGGGGGTGTCTCCAGAAGAGTTGCTGGTCGGGGTGGAGGCCGGTGGGTACTTGGGGATTCTGGTCTATTGCAGGGAGACTCCGGGGCTGGACTCGGAGTTGGGTGTGTTGCGGAAGAGAATTGAGCAAAGGTATGGGATGGCTACTACGGTGGGGTATGGGCCTCGATATCTGCACTCCACGGGGCAGTTGCATAAGGGTGGGCCTGCGTCGGGTGTGTTCTTGGTGCTGACGTCTGATGATGGGGAAGATGTCTCGATACCGGGCCGTCCGTACACATTTGGTCAATTGGCGGAGGCGCAGGCACTGGGCGACTTGCAGGCCTTACAGTCTGTGGGGAGACGAGTGGCGTGGGTGCGCGTTGGCGCGGATGTGGTGGGTGGGATTCGTGATTTGGTTGCTCGTATTGGCTAAGGGGACTCGGAGCCGCGGAAGGAGTTGTGATGGAGATAGGGATGGTTGGGTTGGGGCGCATGG
Organism: Dehalococcoidia bacterium; assembly: GCA_965204245.1. Lineage (GTDB taxonomy): Bacteria > Chloroflexota > Dehalococcoidia > Lucifugimonadales > JAAXIE01 > JAAXIE01. The sequence goes on along the minus strand of CBDBED010000001.1, from coordinate 342,707 downwards.
GCGGGGCGATGGCGCAACGCTTGTTGCGGGCGGGGCACCGGGTTGTGGTGTATGACCCACGACCGGAGGCGGTGCAGGCTTTGGAGGCGGAAGGTTCTTCGGGGGCGGGTTCGCTAGGAGAGTTGGTGTGCAAGCTGAGTGCTCCGAGGGCGGTGTGGATCATGGCACCGGTGGGGGAGGCGACAGAGTCGGCTATTGAAGAAGTGGCGGCTTTACTTGAGCTGGGCGACGCGGTGATTGATGGGGGGAACTCGAACTATAAGGACAGTATGCGGCGTGCTGCTGTGCTGGCTGGACGAGGGATTGATTTCCTTGATGTGGGGACCAGTGGGGGGGTCTGGGGGTTGACCGAAGGATACAGTTTGATGGTAGGGGGTGATGCTGAGGTTTATGCGAGGTTGGAGCCGATATTCCGGGCGCTGGCTCCTGGGGAGGACAAGGGGCATGGGTATGTGGGGAAGGCGGGCGCGGGACACTATGTGAAGATGGTGCATAACGCGGTGGAGTATGGGTTGATGGAGGCCTATGCCGAGGGATTCGAGTTGCTACAGGCCAAGGAGGAGTTTGGTTTGGACTTGGCGCAGGTCGCAGGCATCTGGCGGCATGGCAGCGTGGTGCGGTCGTGGCTGCTGGATTTGACGGCGGCGGCATTGGCGGAAGACGCTGGGCTGGAGGGGTTGCGGTCGTATGTGGAGGACTCGGGTGAGGGAAGGTGGGCTGTGGAGGAGTCGGTGGAACTGGCGGTGCCGGTGCCGGTGATTGCGCTATCGCTGCAGGCGAGGTTCCGGTCGCGGCAGGAGGAGCCCTTTGCGGGGAGGCTGCTGGCGGCGATGCGGAACCAGTTTGGGGGGCATGAGGTGCGACGGGCTGAGTGAAGGGAGCGTGGGGTTGCGGGAGGTTAGATGGGGCGGCATATCGTAGTCTACGAAGGCATCTTCAGTCACCTGAAACTTCTGGGTGTCTGTGGGTTCGATGCCCAAGTTTTCCAGCAGGTCGGAGCTGAGGACGGTGTAGAGGAAATCAGTGTCCACCTGAGCATCGATTGTAGCCGACTTTCCGCCCTGCAATGGCTCGACATCGACCGTGACGGAAAAGGTACCCAATCCTGTGCTCCAGACGGGCATTTGAGAGGGCTAGGAGAATACTACGTTGGGGAGTTCTTCGCCGTCTTGCTCGCGGAGGAGGAAGTCGCGGAGGAGGCGGTGGAAGGTCTCGGGTTTTTCGGACATGGGGAGATGAGCTACTTCGTTCATAACCGCAAGCTGGGACTGGGGGATGGACTGGCGGAGTGTCTCGCCGTGGGCTAGGGGGACGATGCCGTCGATGCGTCCCCAGACCAAGAGGGTTTCGACATTGATGTTGGTGACGGCTGAGGTCAGAGCGGGGTCGGAATAGGCGCCGTTGAGGAGCTTGGACACCATGTCCCGGCCCTTCCACTGGCGCTCGAACTCGGGGCCTTGGCGGACGTTCTGCCAGTCGGCGCCGAAACCGTAGGCTTGGGGAGTGGCGACCATTCCCAGCTTGGCAAACATCTTCTGGCCGAAGGTCTCTTCGTCGATCGCGTCCAAGTCTGCGATGGGGGCGCCGGGAAGGTCCAAGCCCATGGTGTCGGCTAGGACCAGGCGGCTGACCCGTTCGGGGTGTTGGATGGCCAAATAGAGGGCCATCCAGCCGCCGATGGAGTGGCCCATGAGGGCGACCTTTTCGATTTCGACGGCGTCGAGGAAGGCCAAGGCGATGTCGGCGTAGGCTTGCACGCTGTCCACACCGTCGGGGGGTGTGCTCTGGGTCCAGCCGGGCAGGGCAGGAGCGAAGGTGTGGGCGACGGTGCCGATGGCCATGTGGAAGGCTTCCCATTTGCCTGCGCCGCCCATGCCGTGGAGGTAGAGGACTGGTTCCATGTCGCCTTCACGACCGCCGACCAAGTAGGAGACTGGGTGGCCGTTGGCCTCGACTCTCTTCCGAGTGAAGATCGCTCCGTCGCCTGCGCCCATGGGTGGGTTACCCCTTCATTCTAGTTAAGGCCATTGTGTCAACTGCGCTCTGGGGAGGCAAGTGGCTCCAGTGGGAGGACGTCGACAAGGCGCGGTATTGGGCGGGCGGTGTGGTTAGGCTGACTCGTTCCACCAGAGCTTGACGCACTCCAACTCGAAATAGGAGTCGTCGGACACGGGGTCGGGCGGGCTGCCGAAGGGAACGCTAACCGAGAGACGGATGACGTATTGCTCGCCGATCTCGGCCCGCTTCTGAATGGAGACGGCAGCGTCCTCGGCATCCTGGTCGGGGATGCTGCTGAACTCGCCGTATTTGCCTTGGAACATGACAGTGCGCTCGGAGCCGGTGTGGTAGTAAGTCTCCAGCAGTACATCGGAGTCGTCGGGTACCGGGGCGCCGTCCTTGGTGACCATGTTGAGGCGCAGGGCGGTGCCGCGGAAGTCCATGGAGGGGCCGACGAAGATGAACTGGTAGGGTATGCCGTCGGCTGCGGTTTCGGGAATCATGAGTTCCCATCCGCTGGTGGATACGCCATCGGCAATGTCATCGAACTCGCGGTAGGCTTCGGGGGACTCGCGCCGAAGGGTGTAGTTGTTGTCGGGGAATAGTGGGAGGGTCATGACCGGAACCTAGGCGCCGTCGGCCGCGACGGGCTGAGACTCAACCTTTGGTTTCGCGGCCTTAGAATCGTTGATCTTGCGGAGTTGGGGCATGACTTTTTCGGCGAAGAGGCGCTCAGAGTTCATGACGTTGCGGTGGTCGTTCTTGCCGACGCGGAACATGCCGAGGAAATTGCCGTAGCCTGCGGTCTCCATGTCGTTGGCGAGCCACTCGGCGACATAATCGGGGTCGCCGCAGACTATGAAGCCGTCGTTGCGGAGTTTTTCGAAGGGAGTGCCGGGCACGGGCATTTCGGGGCCCTTGTGGCGCTTGCGGTATTCGAAGGAGCGGTCGGTCTGTATGCCGGGGACAGGTGCGGGGACCTGGACGGGACGGCTGAAGGTGCTGAGGCGTCGCACGTACATGACGGCCTCACGGCACTCTTCGATGGCTTTCTCGTTGGTCTCGGCTACGTGGAGATAGCGGGAGCCGATGGCATATTCGGGGCCGGCATCCCAGCCGAACTTCTCCTTGGCGATGATGCGATAGTACTCGAAGGCGTCTTGGAAGACGGCGGTGGGGCTCCAGACGCGGGCGATGGGGAGGCGCCGTTCGGCAGCGAACTCGATGGTCTCGGCGGAACCGGCGGGCATCCAGATGGGAAGGGGGTCCTGCAGGGGCTTGGGCCAGACTGAGACTGCCTTGAGGTTGTAGAACTTGCCCTCGTAGTCGAAGAGTTCTTCGGTCAAGGAGCGTTGGAGGATGTCGAAGCACTCGGCAAAGCGCTCCCGGCTGGTGAAGGGGTCGACGTTGTATGAAACGTACTCCTGGGGGACGCCGCGGACGACTCCGCCGATGAAACGGCCACCGGAGAGGACGTCCATCTGGGCGAACTCTTCGGCGGTCTGTACGGGATGACGCAGGGGAAGGACGTGGCCGATGACACCGATCTGCATCCGCTTGGTCATGGCTATGAGGGCTGATGCGAGGACGGTGCAGGAGGGGTTGATGTTGAAATAGGTGAAGTGATGTTCGTTGACAAATGCACCGTCGTAGCCGAGGTCTTCGCAGGCGGTCCACTCTTCGAGGTGTTCGCGGTAGGTCTGTGCCGCGAGTTGGGGATCGCAGAACTTGTTGGTCTGCCTGACCTCGGGACCCACTTCGTCGGGGATACCGGGATATGTGGTCTCGTCAAAGGTGTAGAACTTCATGAGGCGCGCTCCCTTCGAGAGGGCAAGTAGGAAGAACGGGACTGAACGTCCGTAGTTGCTTTCTGAATAACACTCCCTCAACACGCTGTCAAGGCGGCCCCAGCTAGGCGACAACTCTCTGGAAGAGGACAAGACTGCGTGATATAATTCACCAATCCTCGCCTCCTTTGGAGACCCTAGTTGATTGTTACCAGAGAAGACTCTGAGGCACGACAGGTTGTCCTCAACGTAGAGCTTGAACCCGCAGATATCGACCAGCACCTGCAGCGTGTATATCGTCAACTGGTCAACCGAGTACAGATACCGGGTTTCCGGAAGGGCAAGGCCCCGCGTTCGGTAGTGGAGAGCTTTCTGGGACGCACTGCTATGGTGCAGGAAGGCCTCGACTCCATCGTTACCTCGTCGCTGAACCAGGCATTGGAACAGGAGAGCCTGGAGCCTTTCGGAGAGCCGGAGATTGACAGCCTTGAACTGGAACCAGTGTCGTTCAAGGCGACGGTGCCCTTGGAGCCTGAGGTAGAGTTGGGTGACTTCCGCAGCATCCGCTTGGAGCCGGACCCAGTTGAGATTGCGGACGAGCAGGTGAGCGAGGTCTTGGAGCAGTTGCAGCGAAGTAATGGTGTGTGGGAGCCTCGCGAAGGACAGGTCCGTTTCGGTGACATGGTGAATCTGGATGTGGATGGGACCATCGAAGGCAACCGCGTCTTGTTGGAGCGTGGAGTGGACTTCGTGCCTCAGCAGGACAACCCGATACCGTTTCCGGGCTTCTCGGTATACCTTGAGGGTATGAATTCCGGCGAGGAGAAGGAGTTCATACTCACTGTTCCCGAGGACTACCGGGACACGGCGATAGCTGGCAAAGAGTGCCGCTTTGAGATCAAGCTGCTGGAGATCAAGGAGTTCGTGCTGCCCGACTTGGATGATGAGTTCGCGAAGGGTGTGGGCGAGGGTTATGATTCGATGGACGAACTCCAGGACGATATACGGCGCCGACTCCATAACGATGCCACGGAAGCGGCTTCGCGGGAATTGCAAGAAAAGGCCCTGCAGCAGGTGATCGACGGCGCGAATGTGGTGTATCCCCCGCTAACGGCGCAGCGGGAGTTGGACCGGATGGTGGAAGACCGTGCACAGGCACTGAGAGACAACCGGTTGCAGGCTGCCGACTATGTGGCTGAGGCAGGGAAGAGCGATGAAGAAGTGCGGGCGGAGCTACGTCCGGGGGCCATCGAGCGTCTTACCCGTTTCCTCGTGCTGAGGGAGTTGAGCCGGGAAGAGGGCATTGAGGTCAACGACGACGACGTGGAAAATGAGATCGACCAGATGGCGGGAACGGGTGAGTCTCAAGAGGCTATCCGCAACGCCTTTTCTACTGACAATGCAAGAAGTGCAATACGAAGCGCGATTCTGTCTCGCAAGGTGCAGGAGCGCTTGGGAGAAATCGTCCAGAGTGACGCGGAGAACATGACCGCAGAGACTGCGGTTGATGCGGCTGGGGATGAAGAGCCTGAGCAGTTGCCCGACCAAGCAGCAGATGAAAAACCAGCGTAGACAGAAGAGCAAGGAGGCAGCCCCCATGACAATGGACCCCCGTGATATCGTCAGGCCCTATGATTTCAGTAGGACCAGCGGTCTCACTACGCCCCAAGACATCATCCCGATGGTCATCGAGACGGGCCCGCGAGGGGAGCGGGCGTTCGACATCTATTCCCTCCTGCTGAAGGAGCGCATTATCTTCTTGGGGACCCCCATCAATGACCATATCGCCAACGTGATCGTGGCCCAGTTGCTGTTCCTTGAACGGGAGGACCCGGAGAAAGACATCAGCCTGTACATCAACAGCCCTGGAGGAGTCATCAGTTCGGGGTTGGCCATTTACGACACCATGCAGTTGATACGCCCTGAGGTGTCGACCATCTGCGTGGGCATGACTGCCAGCATGGGCACCGTATTGCTCACGGGCGGGGTGAAGGGGAAGCGCTACGCGCTGCCCAACTCGACGGTGCATATGCACCAGCCCATGGGCGGGGCTCAAGGGCAGGCCAGTGATATCGAAATCGCAGCCCGCGAGATCCTGAGGCTGCAGGACAAGATCAGGACGATACTGTCCGACAACACCGGCCAGGACTATGAGAGAATTGCGCGGGACACTGACCGAGACTATTACCTGACGGCACCGCAAGCGATGGAATATGGAATCGTTGACGAGGTCATTGGGACCCAGGATGATGGTTCTTCCAACGGCACGGAGCCTGCGGAAAACAGCTAGTGCTGGGGAACACGCGGTCTTGACTAGCCTGAACTTGAGAATTCCCAACCTGAGAAGGAAGTAGAGCGCGGCAGTGCCCGCTAGCAGGAGCACCAGCAGGACCCGGCAGTGTTCCTTTTGCGCTAAGGCCCAGACCCCGGGCAATCGCTTGGTTGGCGGCCCCAATCGCACTTATATATGTTATGAGTGCGTTCGTGTGTTCCAGCAGGTGGTGGAACAGGACGGTCGGGCCAAGAAGCAGGGGAGACGCCCGCGCAAGCTTCCTACGCCTCGTGAGTTGCACGAGGCCCTCAACAACTATGTGGTGGGGCAAAATCGGGCCAAGCGGGCACTGAGTGTCGCTGTCTATAACCATTACAAGCGGATATGGGATGGTGACGATGAGTCCGAGGTCGAGCTCCAGAAGGCCAATATACTGATTGCGGGTCCCACGGGTTGTGGGAAGACCCTTCTAGCGCAGAGCCTTGCCCGCATCCTTCACGTGCCGTTTGCTTTGTGCAATGCCACTTCACTGACCGAGTCAGGGTATGTGGGCGAGGATGTTGAGAATATACTGCTGAGGCTCATTCAGAATGCGGGATGGGATATTGCCCAAGCAGAGCAGGGCATCATCTACATCGATGAGATCGACAAGATTGCGCGCAAGGAAGGGGCCAACCGGTCGATCACCCGGGATGTGTCCGGAGAGGGTGTGCAGCAGGAACTCCTCAAGATGCTGGAGGGCTTCACGGCCAGCGTGCCTCCGCAGGGCGGGCGCAAGCACCCCTACCAAGAGTTCCTGAACATCAAGACTGACAACATCCTCTTCGTCTGCGGCGGTACATTCGACGGGATGGACGTGATCCTGGGACGCCGGATGGGGAATGCCTATTCTCTGGGGTTCAAGGGGAGCGGGAGCGAGGTTCAGGCTTCCGGCAATGGGACCAATCTGACGCCTGACGATTTGGTGCAGTTCGGGTTGATACCCGAGTTGGTGGGGCGATTGCCGGTGGCAGTAACGCTGGACCCCATGGATGAGGATACCTTGGTGCGGGTACTGACGGAGCCAAGGAATGCGATTGTGCGGCAGTACCAGCGGATGTTCTCCATGGACAAGGTGGAATTGGAATTCACCGATGAGGCACTGAAGGCTTGTGCCATGGAGGCATTGCGACGGCGAACCGGGGCGAGGGGCCTGCGCACCATCATTGAGGAAGCGCTTCTTGATGTGATGTATGAGTTGCCGTCGATGAAGAAGATCGTGCGCTGCGTGGTAGAGGCCGACACCATCGTGCGGAAGGCACCGCCGGCGCTTCTGACGGCTATGGGGCAGCGAATGGAGATACCGGGGGTCTGGCAGGAGCGGGACTCGGCCTAGGCGGCCTGACTTCGCATCTCTCCTTCGATTTCCGCGTCCAAGCATACTCCCTGCACTGGACGGCCCTTTGTGTCTCTTACCGTTCCATCACTCACTGTCACTCTGTTCTGTGCCAATGTTTGTAGCGCGTGGGCGATGAGATAGGGTTCGCGACGGTAACCTTCTTGCCGGATGTGTTGGAAGAGGGGTAGGTCTTCTCCGGGAGATTGCCGGAGATCTGCCGTGGGCGCGTGTGTTGTCTCAGCCCATAGAGGGTCAAAGCCGGGGCCAGTGATGGGGAGGGTGAAGTAGGCGACGACAGGGCCACGGTCTAGGTCGTCGTTGGCGAGGTGGACCATGGCACCGGTATGGGTGGCGCGGGTCTGAATGAGTTCCCAGATGACGTCCTGCCAGGTGCCCTTGGGGCCTTCGGGGAGGGCAGGGTGGAGGTTCAGCATGGGCCAGCGGCGCCAGAGGTCGGGACCGACGATGAGCATGTAGCCCGCGAGCATGCAGATGTCTACATCGTAGTGCTGGAGCAGTTGCTTGACGCGCAGGTCGTAGTCGGAGCGGTGGTCGGCGAATCGGCCGCCCTGCTCTTGGGTGAAGCGGCGGGAGGACAGGGTCACGAGTGGCAACCGATAGCTTTCCACTAGATTGAAGAAGGCGTCGCTGCCTTCAGCCTGACCATGCTCGCGGTTGGAGAATACGAGCTCGATAGAGGCGTCCAGCAGGCCATTCTGGATGCGGTGGTGGATGAACTGGAGAAGGCCTCGGGAGCCGGGGCCTCTGCCGGTGGAGAACCAGCCTATTTTCAGCAAGGGTCAGGCCTTCCGCCTAGAGCGGTGGCGGGGCAGGGGGTTCGTCGAGGTAGATGCTGCGGAGTTCGGTCATCTTGAGTTCGGTCTGGGCGAGGAAGCGGTTGCAGGTCTGGGCCAGCTTCATGCCTTCTTCATATTTCTTGGTGGCTTGGTCGAGGGTCATGCTACCCGATTCCAAGTCTGTCACTACCTGCTTGAGGCGGGTAAAGGCTTCCTCGAAGGAGAGGTTGGGTATGCCTTCATCGTCGGGAGGTGTGAGAAGTTCATCGAAGTTCAATGCGCGGTCGGAGGGTAGGTCCTCCCACCGTTCCGCATCTGCAGGGTCGGTGTTCTTCATAGGAGCCTCGCACCAGCATGCACTCTTTGTGGCCGAGGACGTGGACGGCGAACGGGTGTTGAAGGGGTGTTGTCGCCTGCCGTGGCGGGGATGGTGCCGTCGGATAGGGTGATGTGGAGACGGTCGCCATCGGATACCTGATTGGTGCTGGTCAGAGCTTGGCGTGGGCTGTCGCTTTCGACAATGGCGTAGCCGCGGGCTAGAACGGCGGCGGGGTCCAGAGCCCGAACACGGGATGCTAGGCCCGCCAACTCGGCGTTGTGGAGTCTGAGGCGTTGGTTCAGAGCACCCCACGCATCATGGGTCAGGTCGTCGACTCTGCGATGCCAGAGGTTTACATCAGGCCCAGCGCGGCCGATGCGTTGTACAAGAGTTGCTACGCCTTGGCGTTCTAGATGGAGTTGCCGGGAGAGGGCAGTCCACGCCGATTCCTTCAGGTAGGAGACCTGTGCGCCGAGGGACACCATGTTAGGCACTGCCATCTCAGCTGCGGCAGTCGGCGTGGGGGCCCGGACGTCGGCTACCAAGTCGGCTATGGTAACGTCACGCTCGTGACCCACGCCACTGATGACGGGGATAGAGCTGGCATGAATAGCCCGTGCCACGCTCTCTTCGTTGAAGGGCCATAGCTCTTCCAGTGAGCCGCCGCCACGAGCGACAATAATGGTGTCGGCCCTACCATCTTGGTTGAGCGTATGCAAAGATGCCACGATTCCTTCAACTGCGCCTTCGCCTTGCACTAAGGTGGGGGCCAAGAGGAGTTCCACCATGGGGTAGTGGCTCTGGAGCACCTTGCGGATGTCTTGCAAGGCGGCACCGGTGGAAGAGGTGACGACGCCCAATACCTTGGGGAAGGGTGGAAGAGGGCGCTTGCGTGAGTCGTCGAACAGGCCCTCTTGTTGAAGTTTGACCTTGAGGCGCTCGAGTTCCAAGTAGAGGGGGCCGGTGCCTTCGGGCATTACCGCGTCGGTAATGACGCTTACTTCACCGCGCTGCTCGTAGAAGCTGATGCGGGCGTGAGCTACTACGAGGGACCCGTTGGCTAGGAGGCGGCTGCCCGCGTTGTTGTTGCGGAACATGACGCAACGCAACTGGGTAGTTGAGTCTTTCAACGTGAAGTAGATGTGACCTGCTTGGGAGGTGGTGAGATTGGACACCTCGCCTGCAACCCACAGGTCATTGAGCTGCGGGTCTTCTTCCAGCAGCTCCCGCAGGTAGCGGGCTACCTGGGCGACGGAATAGATGGGCACTTAGCTCACTCGCTCGATATATTCCCCGCTGCGCGTGTCGACGCGCACCACCTGCCCGATGTCCACGAACATGGGCACTTGGACGGTGATCCCAGTCTCCAGCACGGCGGGCTTGTTGCCGCCCTGCGCAGTATCTCCCTTGACTCCTGGAGGCGTTTCCGAGACCTGCAAGTCGACGAAGGTGGGGAGCTTGATGTTGAGGACATCTCCATGGTAGAAGACGACTTCCACGTTGTCGTTTTCCTTGAGATAGAGCAGGGAGTCACCCAACTGCTCCTTGCTCAAGGGGTACTGGTCGTAGGTCTCCATGTCCATGAAATGGTAGAGGCGCCCGTCGGTGAACAGGTATTGGGCCTCGTGGGGTTGCACATCGGCGATGGGGAATTCGGTGTCGTAGCGCTGATAGACGCGCTCCAGAACCCGGCCGTCCCTGAGGCTCTTCAGCTTCAGGCGCGTTACCGGGGCCCGCTGCTGCATCTTGTGTCGCTCGTAGTCCACCACTTCGAAGGGCTGGCCGTCCACCTCAATCATGGTGCCCTTGCGCAGCTCTCCAAACCCGATGGTCGTCATGCAAGCCTCCTCTATTTGCGGGCGGTGTCCCTACTTCTTTGCCCGGCTGAGAACGCGGGCGCCGGACTCCTCCAAGACTACGTCGTCCTCAATGCGGACACCACCCCAGCCGGGGAGATAGATGCCCGGCTCGACGGTGAAAACCATGCCCTCTTCGAGTATGTTGTCGGCGTTGGGGCCTACCCTGGGGAACTCGTGGACAGCCAAACCGTAGCCATGGCCCAAGCTGTGGCCAAAGTTGTCGCCATATCCAGCCTCGGCAATAACGGTGCGGGAAAGCTCGTCGCAGTCTCCACCGGTCATGCCGGGCTTCACCATGTTGATGGCGGTGAGTTGGGAGCCGAGGACGATGTCGTAGACACGCCTGAACATCTCGTCCTGCTCACCAACACAGACGGTGCGGGTGATGTCGCTGCAGTACCCGTCGACCTTGGCGCCCATGTCAATCACGATGGGTTCGCCAGCTTGTATGGGACGGTCGGAGGGGTGATGGTGGGGCATGGCACCGTTGGGGCCAGAGGCCACGATGGTGTCGAAGCTGAGGCATTCCGCGCCCAGTTCACGCATGGCGATTTCCAATCGCCATGCGATTTCCTTTTCGGTCATTCCAGCGGTGATGGTGGGGCAGACGCTCTCCATGGCTTGGTCTGCCACATCGACGGCCTTTTGCAGGGCTGTCAGTTCCTCAGCATCCTTATAGACACGGAGTTGCTCGGCGATACCGCTGGTGGCCACCAAGGCGGGCTTGTTGCCCTCGACTTGTTCTCCCAAGGCGTCGGACAGTCCATGGTAGGACTGGACTGTCATGTGGTGACTCTCAAAGCCCAAGCGAGTTGTGCCGGCCTCCTTGATCTGGTCTCCGAGCCAAGACCAGTTTGCGCCAATGCGCACTATTTCAAAGCCGGGGGACTGACCGGCGGCCTGTTCGGTATAGCGGAAGTCTGTGCCAAGGATAGCCCGGTTGTCGGTGATGAACAGGTAGCCAGCGGAGCCGGTGAACCCGGACATGTAACGCCGGTTTTCGGGCATGGAGATCAGGAGGGCATCCACTCCCTTTTGGGGGAGCAGGGCCCGCAGCTTGTTCACTCTCGTACTCATTCTATTTGAGTTCCTCCCTACTGCTGTTCAAGAATAATATACGTGTGCCCACGGGCACCCGAATCATTATCTGTCCATCATCTCGCCTCATTCGCATGGCGTCCCGGTGGCAGCAATCATGGTGCAACCTAATGGCGGCTCTAGTTTCATACTTTTCGTATGTGCAGAGCGCCAGTGAATTATAGCATGGAGAATCTGGCCTATCCCTCTTGATGGAGGCCGGACATAAGGTCTAGGGCAGACAGGTATCCGCGCCACCCAAGCCCGGCGATTTGCCCGCGGGCTATGGGGGCTATTACCGAGTGGCTGCGGAAGCCTTCACGAGCGTGGATGTTGCTGATATGGACCTCAATGACGGGCACGTTGGCGTCGGACAAGGCGTCGCGCAAGGAATAGCCGTAGTGGGTCAGTGCTCCTGGGTTGATGATGATGCCGTCGTTGCGCTGCCAGTTTTCTTGGATGAAGTCTATTATCGCGCCTTCGCTGTTGGACTGGAAGCAGGCAATCTCGTGTCCCATGCCGGATGCCTTTTCGGATGTGCGTTTTTCGATGTCCTGTAGTGTCGTCGAACCATAGAAGGCAGGATCGCGTCGGCCAAGGAAGTTGAGGTTAGGACCGTTTATGAGCAGAAAGCGGGACATGGGGCTATTCCTGCTTTGCCCGTGGATGGGATGCCATGTATACCTGACGCGCTTGGTTCTGGGTGACGTGGGTGTAAATCTGGGTAGTGGTAGGGGAGGCGTGGCCTAGAAGTTCCTGGACCACCCGTATGTCGGCACCGCCATCCATGAGGTGGGTGGCGAAGGTGTGGCGGAGGGTGTGGGGGTGGACGCCGGGCCGTGTGGCGGCGCGGGTGGCGTAGTTGGCCACGATTTTCTCGATGCTGCGACGTGAGAGACGAGATCCGTAGCGGTTGAGAAGCAAGGGATCTTCGCCGTAGGGGAGTGGCTCGCGGGCTTCGGCTAGAAGTTGAGGCCGGGCCCACTCCAGGTAGTCGGCAACGGCTTCAGCGGCGGGCCGGCCCACGATCACTATCCGCTCTTTTGATCCTTTGCCCATGACCTTAATTTCGCGGGAGGTCGCATCGTAGCTGGCGACTTCCAAGCTGGCGAGTTCCGAGAGCCTTAGGCCACAGGAATAGAGGAGTTCAAGGATAACCGCGTCGCGCGCTCCTAGGGCTTTCTCTCTGTCTGGTGTGTCCACCAGACGTCGGGTCTCATCCTTTGCCAGGAACACGGGCAGGAGCTTGTCGACTTTCACCTGCAACGAGCGCCCGTTGGGTATGGGGTTGGCTGGGATATCGCCTATCTGTGCCAAGTAGCGGTAGAAGGCCCGGAGGACGACGAGCTTGCGGGCCACGCTGGAGCGGGCGTAGCCGGTCTTGCCACGGCCTCTGCCCTGTTCTTTGGCTTTGGTAGAGAGCCAGGCCAAGTAGCGGCGGACTTCGGGCCGACCTACTTCGGTTGGATCGAGACGTTCCTGCTCAAGGAATTGGAAGAAGGGGACCAGGTCGGTGGTGTAGACTCTGACGGTGTTGGGGGAGCTACCACGGCGACCTGTGAGGTAGAGGGCAAAGCGGTCGAGCAACGGCTTCCAGTGGGAGCCGTCTTCCGGCTTGGAAAGTCCGTCTTCGGCCGAGGCCTCTTCAGAGACCTCACGGTCGTTTTGCTCTAAAGCACTCGTCATTTCTAGGGGAGGCGGGACGGGACCGGTCTAGCTAGGCTTCGACACTCGCCAGTTCGGGCTCTTCTTCTTTCTTTTCCGCCTTCTTGCGTCCACGACACTCCGGGTATCCCGTGCATGAGAGGAACGGACCGTAGCGGCCTCGTTTCATCACCATTGGGCGACCGCAATCAGCGCACGTCTCGTCAGTCTCTTCCCCTGATTGTGCCCCACTGTTGCTCTTCTCTCCGACAGTCCTTTTGATGTTGCGACAAGTCGGATACCCGGTGCAGCCGAGGAACGGACCGAATCGGCCTCGCTTCAATGCCATGGGGCGTCCGCATTTTTCGCAGGCTTCATCGGTCTGTTCATCCGGCATGTTCTTGATGTTACGGCACTTTGGGAAACCAGTGCAGCCGAGGAACTTGCCCATTTTGCCGGTCTTTATGACCATTGGTTTGCCGCACTTCTGGCAGACCTCATCGGTGGGTTGGTCGGGTTCCTTTTGCTCCAAGGGCCGGCGGCTCTTGCAGGTTGGATATCCGCTGCAAGCCATGAACCTGCCATAGCGGCCGGTCTTGATGACCATTTGCTGGCCACACTGATCGCAGACTTCCTCGGTGGGCTCAGGAGCTGCCTTTTCTTCCAATGGGCGTCTGTTCTTGCATTCGGGGTAGCCGCTACAGGACATGAACCGGCCGAAGCGACCTGTTCGGATGACCATGCCGCGGCCACATTGCTCGCACGTCTCATCTGTTGGTTCTTCGACACGCACCCGGGGCATCTCCTCGCTGGCGTGGTCCAGTGAGCCCTTGAAGGGCTCGTAGAACTCGCGCAGGACGGGCACCCACTCCTTTTCACCACGGGCTACCTCATCTAGGCCGTCCTCCATGCGTGCAGTGAAGTTGACGTCCATGATGTCTGTGAAGTACTGGTTGAGGAGTTGGCATACGGTGGTGCCGAGGGCGGTAGGGCTGAGTTTGCCGCTTTCGCGGGCTACGTAGTTGCGCTCCTGGAGCGTGGAAACGATGGGAGCGTAAGTGCTGGGGCGGCCGATGCCGCGTTCCTCGAGGGCCTTTACCAGAGAGGCCTCGGTGTAGCGGGCGGGGGGCTGGGTGAAATGCTGCTTGGAGTCGAGCCTCAGACAGCTAAGGTCCATGCCCTGGGCCAACACCGGAAGGGCGTCTTTGTTCTCGTCGTCCTCATCGTCTACCCCTTCGAGATACAGTGTGCGGAAGCCGGGGAACTTGAGGACTGTGCCGGTGGCGCGGAAGAGGTAGCTCTTTGCACCCTCTTTACAGACGGCGTCGATGTCGGCCGTGGTGTTGTCAGAGATTGCCTCGGCCATCTGGCTAGCTACCATGCGGGACCAGATGACTTGATAGAGCCTGAGTTGGTCGCGGTTGAGGTGGGCGCGAAGGCTTTCTGGGTCGCGGGTAATGGAGGTGGGGCGGATGGCCTCGTGTGCTTCTTGGGCCCCCTTCACTTTGCTACGAAAAGTGCGGGGCTTGGAGGGCAGGTATTCCTTGCCGTAGCGGGCCGAGATATAGTCCCGTGTCTCGGCCAAGGCGGATGAGGCGACGCTGGTGGAGTCGGTCCTCATGTAGGTAATGAGGCCCACCGGGCCCTCATTACCTAGGGACACGCCTTCATAGAGTTGTTGGGCTAGGGCCATGGTACGCTTTGCGCCCAAGCGCAGCTTGCGCCATGCTTCCTGTTGCAGGGTGGAGGTGATGAAGGGAGGCGCCGGGGACTGCTTGGTTTCGCGGGTACGGACTTCGGCCACCCTGTAGCTGGCGCCTTTCAGGCTGTCTTCTATTTCCTTCGCGTTAGTCTCGTCACTGATGGTCAGCTTCTTCTTCTGGCCTTTCACTGAGTGCAACGTGGCGTCAAAGGGGCCTTCTTCCTTGCCTTGAACGGGCCTGCCTGGATCGGTCTTCAGGAGTTGGGCCTCTATGGTCCACGACTCAACAGGTACGAAGGCTTGGATATCCTGTTCCCGGTCGACCACCAGACGGAGAGCTACAGATTGTACTCGGCCTGCCGAGAGGCCTCGCTGTACACGCCGGGAGAGGAGAGGGCTTATCTGATAACCCACCAGACGGTCGAGGATACGACGAGCCTGCTGAGCGCCGACTAGGTGCATGTCGAGGTCACGAGGGTGATCGAAGGCGTCTTTCACCGCTGAAGGGGTAATTTCATGGAAAACTACCCTCTGAACGGGAGTGGTCCCGTCGTTCCAGCCGGCTTCCTCAGCGATGTGCCACGAGATAGACTCTCCTTCGCGGTCGGGGTCAGTGGCTAGATAGATGGTAGAGGCGGTGGTGCCTGCCTTTTTCAGGTCACTAACGATAGCCTGCTTGGTGTCGGAAACAAAGTATTGGGGCTCGAAGTCGTGATCGATATCGACGCCGAGCTTTTTCTGAGGAAGGTCGCGGACATGGCCCTGCGAGGCCTTCATGATGTAGGCGTCACCTAGTATGCGGGATATAGTACGCGCCTTGGCTGGTGATTCGACCACCACTAGGCTTTTGCCGCCCCTCGTGCGTTTCCGGGTAGTGCTCTTGTCGGCTGTGATTTGCTTTGCTCTACCGACCATGTTGGTCTGGGCCCCCTTTATGCTCGAACATAATTCATGCCGCCAACATGGCGGACTACTCCCTTTAATTCCATCATTGCCAGCGTACTGCTGACCAAGGCAATGGGCAACTGGCATCTCCAGCGAATCTCGTCGATGTGCAGTGGCTCCAAGGAAACCTGCTCCCAGATTGACCGCTCGTCACCCTCCGGTGGGTCGATGACTCCCGTCATAGCCAGTTGTCGTTGGATGGACGATAGGTTGAGCTCTTGTAGCACATCCTCGTGGGTCAAGACCAGCTTCGCTCCTTGTTGGATGAGCAGGTTTGTCATCTTACTCTTGAGGGAGAAGATACTGCCGGGCACACAGAACACTTCGCGCCCTTGCTCCAAGGCGTGTTGCACCGTTCGGACTGCTCCGCTGCCTTCTCCCGCTTCTATGACGAGGGTTCCGAGTGTCATGCCGCTCATAATCCGGTTGCGCCGCGGAAATTGTTGAGAACGAGGCTTGACTCCCAGCGGATGTTCGGACACTAGGGCTCCCTGTCGACTGATGGATGCAGCGAGGGAGGCGTGCTCTGGCGGATAGATGATATCAAGGCCACAGGCCATGACAGCTATGGTGCGGCCTCCCGAACGAATCACTTCGTGGTGAGATACACCGTCGATGCCCCGAGCTAAGCCGCTCACCACAGTGATGCCGGATGCGACCAAGTCTCGAGTTAGAGTGGATGTCGCCTGCTTGCCGTAGGGAGTAGCACTGCGAGTGCCTACTATAGCGATGGAGCGCCAGTCATCGGGAAGGATTTCACCTTTCACATATAGCACAGGGGGCGGGTCGTCGATTTCCTTCAAACGGTCGGGGTATTCTTCGTCACTCCATGTGATGGCCCTTACGCCGGCTTGAACTAGGAGTTCCGCCTCGTGATCGGGTGAGATAGAGCCACGGTTGGCGAGAATCTCGGAGACGGCGCGGCTGTCCAAGCCTGCGGCTCGGAGCGTCCTTTCCGCAGCGGTCCAAGCGTCCTCCAAGGAGCCAAAGTGTTCCTGCAGTTGGCGAAACCGGGCTGTCCCTAGGTGAGGGATGCGGTTGAAAGCCACCCAATACTTGATTTCGGTCATAGCGGCAGGGATTCTAGCAAAGGTGTCAAGACGGCACTAGTGGGAAATGTCACGGTTGGCGGTCTGTCGTGGTCGGTGGTGTTAGGAAGAGCATGTCGAGATGGCGGAGAGGGTGGGATTCGAACCCACGAGCCCGGTTCCCCGAGCTACGCGCTTTCCAGGCGCGCCTGTTCGACCACTCCAGCACCTCTCCAAGGCACGACGAAAAGCAATCATATCTGCCAAGGGCATGGGCGTCCAGCCCTATCAATGTTGCGGAGTATGGAGGCTACGGGGAAGTTAAGGGGAGTCCTTGAGCGTCTCCAGCCATTGACTGACTAAGTCCCACACATAATCCCTTTGGTTGGTGTAGAAGTGGTCGGCACCGGGGATGGACTCAAATCGGAAGTGGTCCACTTTGGTCTCTAGTCGGCGCATCTCTGGAGGGGAGTCGGTGAAAGCGAGACGCGGGGTCTCGTCAGTACCAATGAACAGTAGCGTGGGGACTTGGAGATTGGGGATATGCTCGATTATGTCGTACCTGGCATCGGGTCCATACTTGTCGAGGAACACCCTTGCGGCTACCAGCAGCGGGACGGGGTGTGCGGTCTGGAGCAACGTATCGGGCTGACCTGCATCCACGTGCTGCTGTGCCAGTTGGCATATCCGCAGGAATGCAGGCCCTTCCTCGGCGGCGCGCGAGTATAGTTCGTATGAGAACCTTGGGGGAGATGCTGCTACGATGCAACGTACGCGTGGGTCCTGCTCCTTCGCCATGTAGTAGAGGGACTTGACTGCCCCCAAGCTGTGGCCCCAGAGGCCGATGCTCTGGAATCCATGGTCAACAGCGAACTCGACCCATGCGTCCCAGTCGTGGCGGCAATCGTCGACCGTCTCGTAGGCTGCTCCCAAGGGCGATAGCCCGGAACTATTGTAGGCGGGCATGCTGATGGGATCGTGTCCGCGGTTGTTGACGCGCAAGACGGCGCAACCTCTTTCCACCAGATGATCTGTGGCTTCATCGAACACCCCCGCTTGGTAGAAGTTGCCGGTGACGCCGTGGAAGCAGATGGCCACATCGATACCGAAGCGAGACTGTCTAGGAGCAGTGGGTGTACGCAGGAAGCCATCGAGTCGCACTCCGTCTCGGGTTTGGACATGCACCAAGTCTACGTTCATGGAAGTCCTCCGACGGGGAGATGGGAAGTCCGAAAAGATGGAGAGCTAGTGGTTGGCGGAGAGGGTGGGATTCGAACCCACGATCCCTTGCGAGATACCGCTTTTCGAGAGCGGCGCCTTAAGCCACTCGGCCACCTCTCCTTGATATGCCGAGGATAGCTTAGACTAGACTGGCTCGCAAGAGAATTCGGGCTACGGCATATTTGTCTCTATGAGAGGTCAAGCATGCTTGACATCGTTTCTATGGGACACTAACATACGGCTGGATTCCCACGCCCCAAGCGTGGAGGTTCCTAACCATTGAGTTCCCCCCGCCGGGTAGACACATGTAAGGAGGCCCCATGAGGCGGTTTCTGGGCACGAAAGTATCATTCGTCGTTCTGGGCATACTTGCTGCCGTACTCTCTATAGGCGTTGCTTGGGCAGCGGGTGCCCCTGGGCCATTTTCTCGCGTCGCCTTGGAGCCTCAGACCTCCGAGATAATTGTGCATCCACACACAGTGGCAGTTACTGAGGAAAGCCGTCGCCCTGCCTTTGAAGTCTTGGGTTCCGGTTTTTACCCGGGTGAGCTCGTCTTCCTCCAGATCGAGCGGGAGGATGGAGGCAATATCGTCATACCTCTGGGTGCCACCGAGGCGCGAGCCAATATGAATCGCGCGTTCTATGTCCAAGTGCACGCTTTACCGGCCGATATCGAGCCTGGCGTTTACACTGTGAAAGCCTCTGGCACCAGGGGTTCTGCTGTGGCGACTCAAGCCTTTCGGGTAATTGAAGAGAAATAGGCTACTCGAAGGGTTAGGCTTCTAGTCTAGCAAATCGCCGGCAGTATTTTCCCGGTGCCGCAAATGCGAAGGATAATGCTGCCGGCTTGTTACGCCCGAATCAGCAGGTTCGTATTAAGCTACGCCGAGCGCATCACGCGCAGCTTACGCATGCGCCGTCCCAGCAGGGAGACTACCCGCACCTTGAGTTGTCCGAGGGCTACCTCATCGCCTGCCTCGGGAATCTTGCCCAAAGCACCGTGCACGTATGCCCCGATGGTGTCGTAGCCGGGTTCCGCAATCGGTGCCCCCATCAACTCGGTCACTTGTTCCAAGCTGACGATAGGGTCCACGAGGAGGTCACCGCCAGCGATTCTGACCACTTGAGGATCTTGTTTCAAGGCTGAGAATTCGTCCTCTATTTCGCCGACGATCTCCTCTAGTAGATCCTCAACGGTCACCAATCCCTCGGTGCCTCCGTATTCGTCAACCACGATGGCCATCTGGATATGCATTTCTTGCATTTCCTGTAACAAGTCGTCCAGCAGTTTCGATTCGGGAATGAAGTGAGTTGGGCGAATGATGTCCTTGACGTCCCGGCGGTCTGTGGCGTCGGCCAGTATCTCCAGCACATCCCTGACGTGTAGTACGCCAACGATGTGATCGGGGACGGTGTCGTAGACTGGGAGGCGGCTGTGACCAGTGTGTGCCATCTGTTGGGCAACATGCCTCAAACTAGAGTCCTTCTCCACTGTGACCATATCGACGCGAGGCACCATGACTTCGCGTGCTGTGGCTTCATCCAGCCTGAGAATGGCGTTAAGCATGGCCCGTTCCCGGGTGTCCATGCGTTCCTGCATCTCTTTGGTAATAAGCAAGTCGTCGCGGTCGGTCTTGCTGTTTTCGTTGTCTAAGGCAGGTTTGCGGCCCCGGTGGCCATTGTGGGAACCTCTTCGGCGGAGCAGGGAGCTTGTAAGGGACGAACTCCAGCGAGCGATGCTTGGCATCAATATACCTCTCCAAGGAGACGGGGAGAGCCCCATGGTAGTGAGGAGTGTCCTCGGGGAAAGAGGCGCGAATGAAAATGGGCGGCATGTGACAGTCGACGGGGCTTTTCGAACAGGGGGTATAGGTAGAAGGCGGCAGAAGCCGCTTGGACGGGGCTTGTATGCGCTAAATGGCTGGTATCCAAAATATGTAAAGGTCCCGCTTTTTCCGGGCAGTAGGGTGGCCCGTTAGTTTGCGTACCTCTTCTTCTCTGATAGACGCTTGCTCCTACGTATCTTAGCAGGCATGCCTATCGCCAGTCTAGCCGGAGGCACATCGGAGGTCACCACCGAGCCTGCAGCGGTAATTGAGTTCTCTCCGACACGCACCGGGGCTACGAGCATGGTGTCAGATCCAATGAATGCACCATCCTCTATCACGGTGTTGTGGTGATCCACCCCGTCGTAGTTGCAAGTGACCGCTCCAGCACCCAAGTTTACCCCAGCCCCAACAGTCGCATCGCCCAAGTAGCCGAAATGTCCCATGGCTGAGCCCTGTCCCAAGCGGCTATTCTTCACTTCGCAGAAGTTGCCCAGATGCACGCCCCGCTCGATATATGATCCGGGCCTGAGGTGGCTGAAAGGGCCAATCTCCACATCTTCTTCCAATATCGACCCTTCCACATGGGAAGCGGTTACCCTGCAACGGTCCCCTATCTGCGAATCGCGTATTACCGATCCCGGTCCCAAGGTGCACTCAGCTCCCACTCTAGACGGACCGAGGACCATCGTGTTGGGGTAAATGAGAGTATCCTGCCCCAACTGAGCGGATGCATCGATGAATGTGGTAGTGGGATCGATCATGGTAACTCCCTGACGCATCCAGTCTTCCCGAATCCGGGCGTAGAGGGCTGCCACAGCGGTGGCCATCTGGATTCGGTCATTTATGCCCAATATCTCGGAGGGGTCATTTACTTCCAGGGCCTCGACGCTGAGGTTTTGGTGAAAGGCCATTTCAGCGAGGGAGGTGAGATAAAACTCACCACGACCCGCTATGGGGATTTGTGTCAGTTGGGTCCACAGCCAAGATGCTCGGAACCAGTAGGTGCCGCCATTTACTTCTTTCGATACCGTTGTTCCATTAGACTCTGCAGCCTCTACGATGCCTGTTATGCGGCCATCGGGCTGTCGGGCCAAGCGCCCCATGTCCTGTGGCATGTCCCCGGAATGGACAAGCAGAGACATACAAGCCCTTTGGGAAAGGTGAGTTTCCAGTAGTGACTTCACACTTTCAGGACGTACTAAGGGGGTGTCTCCACCGATGACAGCTATGTGGTCGACCCTGTCCTTGAGTGCGGAAGCGGTCTGTAGCAGAGCATGCCCGGTGCCCAAGGGTTGGTGCTGTACTACGTATTCCACGCTGTCCCCCAATAGAGAACGCACCGAGTCCTCATTGGAAGGAGAGACCACGACAACCACTGGCTCCGCTAGGGCCTCACGCAGGGTTTCCACGGGATAAAGGAGCATCTCCCTGCCGCACAGTTTGTGCAGCACCTTGGGAAGCTTGGATCTCATGCGAGAGCCGATCCCGCCAGCCAAGACCACTCCGGCCCGTCCGCTCATTTCCTTACTCCCTGCCCGGGACCGGGGTCCGCCTGAGCCACCGGGTTGAAGGTAACAGAGTGTCGCTCACTGACTCATGGTAGGGAAGCCCCTTGCCAGCGTCAAGCCGACTCGCTGTTGTTACAAATGTGGAAGGCGGTATAGGCATGTAGTCCATGGCTGCAATTACCGCACTATGGAGAGGACCTGAATGATATAATTCTGGCTGTGATGCCATCGGTGCTCCCCGCGGGTGGGGAAATTACTCACATAGTGACCCAGTTGGTAATCCAGCTGGCTATCATACTCATCGCCGCCAAACTCAGTGGCGAATTGTGTATGAGGATTCTTCGTATTCCTCCTGTTTTGGGAGAGTTGGCGGCAGGCGTCATCATTGGGCCCCATCTCCTGGGCGGGATGCCCATCTTTGGTTGGGAAGCCTTCCCTGTTCTAGCCGATGCCGGTGTAATACCCGTCAGTACGGAGCTCTGGTCCATAGCCCAAGTTGCTTCCATCGTGCTGCTCTTCTTTGTTGGGCTGGAGCTCAATCTCCAAGTATTCCTCAGATATGCCGGCCCTGCCAGTGCCGTCGCTTTGGGTGGCGTGCTGCTCCCGTTTATTCTGGGTATGGTGGGCACCGTAGCCATGGGCTACGCGGACAGCTTTACCGACGTCCAGTCCCTGTTCGTGGGCGCGATCATGACCGCCACCTCGGTGGGTATAACAGCCCGGGTACTGTCCGACTTGGGGGCACTGGACTCTTCTGAAGGTGTCACAGTCATTGCCGCTGCCGTGGTGGATGACGTGCTTGGCATTATCGTGCTCACCGTGGTGGTGGGCATCCATGCTGCCGGAGGGGTTTCCTTGGGCAACGTGGGAATTGTCGCCGCCAAGGCGTTGGGATTCTGGTTGGCCCTGTCGGTGCTGGGGACTCTGATTGCGCCCTACATCGCGCGGTTCATCAGTGCTCTGAGAGTAAGGGGGGCGGCGGTAGCCCTCTTCCTCGGGTTGGCTTTTTTGGCTGCCGGGCTGGCAGAGACCTTTGGGTTGGCCTTTATTATCGGGGCCTTCTCCATGGGCTTGGCACTCTCGGGGACCAACCTAGCGAGGGAGTTGGAAGAGCACCTGAGCGCGGTCTATGAGGCTTTGGTTCCAATCTTTTTTGTTGTGATGGGTACCTTGGTGGATGTCTCCTCCATGGTCGATACCATAGTCTTTGGGGTCGTGATAACGTTGCTGGCCATTGTTGGGAAGGTGGCGGGCGGGATGCTCCCGGCCCTCTTTACCGGGTTCAATATGCGAGGCAGTTCAAGGATAGGTATAGGTATGCTGCCCCGTGGTGAGGTTGCACTGATTATCGCTGGCATCGGACTTGCGGAGGGCGTCATAGCCGAGGACATATTTGGAGTGTCCATCCTCATGACCGTGGTGACCACTATCCTTGCCCCGATGGGGCTGGTGCTTCTCTATCGCAACAAAGCGGAAGGGTTGAGGGCAGCCGCGAGGGCCCAGCGCAGCTAGTTCCTTCCCTTGCAACTACACCTCCCTGGGCTACAATGGCTTTGCCCGAGCGACCCCAAGAAAATGTACGCCGGCGCTGGGTGTCCGGCCAATTAGGAGGCAAGCCATGGAAGTTGAGAAGAAACTGGAAGAGATGGGCTATACGCTGCCCTCGCCACCGACCCCGGGCGGTAACTATGTGGGTGCCGTGCGGACTGGGAACCTGGTGTATGTGGCCGGTGTGGTGAATCGGCTGCCCGACGGTGGATACACCGCGGTGGGTAAGGTGGGAACGCAGGTGACCATTGATGAGGGATATGCTGCTGCGAGGCAGGCAATCCTGAACTCACTGGCCAACCTGAAGGCATGCATTGGAGACTTGGATAGGGTTACCCGTGTGGTCAAACTCCTGTGCATGGTGAACTGCGCACCCGATTTCGGGCAGACTCCGCAAGTGGCAAACGGAGCGTCGGACTTGCTGGTGGCGATTTTCGGCGAAAACGGTCGTCACGCCCGCTCTGCTGTTGGCATGGGCAGCCTGCCCAATACGGTGCCCATTGAGATCGAGATGATCGTTGAGGTGGCTGACTAGGGGAATCGTCCCTAGAACTGCCGGTAGCGATTGACGATAGGAAGGCGCCGGTCTCGCCCGAAGGCGCGCGGGGTGATTTTCACTCCCGGCGGGGCTTGGCGCCTCTTGTATTCGTTCCGGTCGGCAGCGTTAATGACCTGACGCACGACTGCCGGTTCGAATCCCATGTCAACGATATTCTGGTAGCTGCGGTCCTCTTCCACATAGGCACGCATCACTTGATCTAGTATCTCGTAAGGGGGCAGACTGTCTTGGTCTGTCTGGTCAGGACGCAGTTCCGCGCTGGGGGGCTTGTCCAGCACAGCTTGCGGCACGACGGGAGATGGCTGGCCGTTGGCGTTGCGCCAGCGAGCTAGGTCATAGACCAGCGTCTTGGGTACATCCTTGATGACGGCAAATCCCCCTGCCATGTCGCCATAGAGAGTAGCGTAGCCCATCGCCAACTCGCTCTTGTTGCCCGTGGTGAGCACCAGCCAGCCGTATTTGTTGGAGATGGTCATCAATATGTTGCCCCGTATCCGGGCTTGGACGTTCTCCTCAGCTACCCCAGCCTCGGTGCCCTGCATGTAGGGTTCAAGTATCTCCTCGAAAGCGAGATGGGCTGGCTCAATGGGCATCTCCCATAGCTCTATGCCCAGATTCTCCGCAAGTTCACGTGAGTCTAGGATGCTTCCCTCGCTGGAGTAACGTGAGGGCATGGTGACTCCCAGCACGTTGTCTTGTCCCAAGGCATCGGTGGCGACGCAGGCGGTGAGGGCGGAGTCGATGCCTCCCGACAGGCCAATGATTACTTTGTGGAACCCGTTCTTGCGGACATAATCGCCAGTCCCTACAACTAATGCCCGGTAGACCTGTGCGACGGGATCCAGGGAATTGGCTGCTATACCGTCGGCAGGCAATGCGGACCGGGATACTTCTTTGATTCCCGATACGTGGACTACCTTGGAGTGACCGTTGACATCGGAAGGCCCCAATCGCGCTTTGCGGGGCCGTGGGTCCCGCAGACGAGAGCGGAAGACCGCCTCCACATCCAAGTCTGCCATGAGCAGGGTTTCTTCGAATTCAGGGGCTTTGGACACTAGTTCACCGCCCGGGCCGAAGATGGCGCTGTCCCCATCGAAGACCAGTTCGTCCTGACCGCCCACGGTGTTGAGGTAGGCGACATACAGTTCGTTGTCAGAGGCGCGGGTGGCGACCATCTTGCGACGGAAACTCCCCTTTCCCACGTGGTAGGGAGAGGCGTTGATATTCACCACCAAGTGTGCCCCAGCCTCGCGCTGTACGGCGGTGGGTCCGGAGGGATACCAGATATCCTCGCAGATGTTGAGTCCGATGCAGACGCCGTTGACCACGAATACAGGGCACTCTCGGCCCTGTTTGAAATAGCGTTCCTCGTCAAACACACCGTAATTGGGCAGGTACACCTTGTGGTAAATGCCTACGACTTCGCCGTTGTGAGCGAGAGCGCATGCGTTGTAGATGTCGTCGTCGGCGTCAACAAACCCGACGGCCACGGCAATCTCTGTGGAGGCTGCGGCGACTTGTCGCATGGCATCGAGGTTGGCTTGGATAAAGGAGGGCTTGAGGAGCAGGTCCTCGGGGGGATAGCCGGTAACGGTCAGTTCGGGGAAGGCGATGAGGTCTGCTGAAAGCTCGCGGGCCCTTTCCACATACTCGACGGCTTTAGCGACGTTGCCTTGGAGGTCGCCTACCGTCAGGTTAATCTGTGCTAGGGCAAGACGGAAGCTACGCATCTTGTAGGCCAGTATAGCACGGCCTATCCGGAGCGCCTGCGACGGTTGGAGCGTCCTCTAGCAGTATTTCGCCGTGTGCCCAGTGCATCCACAGCCTGCTGCTGTCGGGCTTCGGCGACCCGTAACCGCCGAGAGCAGGCGTCAAGCACATTGAGGTATTGGCTTTTCATGGAAGCTTCCCGGGCGCCTGGGAGACGTGCACGCATCGTGGCATAGTCGCCAAGGAGAACGGCAAAACGGCGTACGGATTCTTCGGAAATCGTGTCGGCATTCCCCTCTTCCACTTGGCGCCTCAGGCGTGGAGGCAACACACCCACCATGCTCCGGAAACGCGCTTCCTGGTCCGCATGTGTCCTCTCCAGTGACTCCCAACTGCTGGCCCAAGCCCGCACTATTGATAAGGGTATGACCAACGGCAGGAAGAGTAATCGCAGGTAGAAGAAGATGCTCTCGCGGCCCATGGAACGCTCTCGCAGGCCCCGGTCTAGCGCCGGTCGTACTTGGTGGCCACCCAAGGTAGGGCAGTGGACCCCATGAGGTACTTGTCTATGCCGTGTGCGGCTGCCCGTCCTTCGGCGATGGCCCAGACAACCAAGGACTGACCTCGCGCCATGTCACCAGCGGCGAATACACCGGGAACGCTGGTGGCCTTGTCTTTATTCACTGCGACGTTGCCTCGCGCGTCCAAGTCCACTCCAAGGTCGGTGAGCATGCCTTCATGTTCCGGGTGAAGGAAGCCTAGGGCCAGCAGCACCAGTTCCGTATCGATGGTGAAATCAGAGCCCTCGATTTCGCGCATGGTGGGGCGCCCGTTATCTCCGCGCACCCACTCTACGTATACAGCGTGGAGCTGTGACACATGGCCGTTATCTCCGCTGAAGGACTTGGTGGCTACGCAGTAGTCGGTAAGCCCACCTTCCTCGTGTGCGGCCGACGGGCGCAGGACAATAGGCCACTCTGGCCATGGGTTGCCAGCGGACCGGCTCTGGGGTGGCTCCGCTAGAATCTCCAACTGGTGCACCACCTCTGCGCCTTGCCGGTGGGCAGTGCCCAAGCAGTCGGCCCCGGTATCGCCTCCTCCAAGGATCACAACGCGACGTCCCTCAGCGGTGATGCGTCGCACTCCATCCAGAGCCTGCCCCATGTCCAACCGGTTCTGCTGTGGCAGGTACTCCATTGCGAAGTGGACCCCATCCAAATCGCGCCCGGGAACGTCCAAGTCGCGAGCCTGTGTCGAGCCTCCGGAAAGCAGGATGGCATCGTAGCTAGCCTTTAGCTCGGAGACGGGGTAGTTCACACCCACATGTGCTCTAGTGCGGAACTCCACGCCTTCCGCTTCCATCAGGGCCAGACGGCGCTGTACGATCTCCTTTTCCAGCTTGAACCCAGGTATGCCTAGGGTGAGAAGTCCACCAATATATTCATCGCGCTCCAGCACGGTCACCGAGTGGCCCGCACTGTTAAGCTGAGCCGCCGCAGCCAGACCTGCCGGCCCTGAGCCAACCACCGCCACCTTCTTACCGGTGAGGGTCTGGGGCGGGTGAGGCTGCATCCAGCCCTCTGCAAAGGCCCGGTCCGCGATGGCCCGCTCTATGTGTTCGATGGTCACAGCATCCTGGTTGATTGCCAACGTACAGGAAGCTTCGCAGGGGGCAGGGCATATGCGTCCGGTGAATTCGGGGAAGTTGTTGGTGGTAGAAAGGGCGGCGATCGCGCTTTCCCACTGGCCCCGGTAGACCAAGTCATTCCAATCGGGGATCAGGTTGCCCAAGGGGCACCCGCTGTGACAGAAGGGAACTCCACAGTTCATGCAGCGGGCACCTTGATTCCGGGCCTGCTCCTCAGTCCAGTGTTCGTAGAACTCGCGGAAGTGCTGGACTCGCTCCGGCACCGGTCGCCTAGCTGGCAGTTGACGGCCGAATTCCTTGAAGCCTGTGACCTTACCCATCGGCTACCAGTTCTTCCACAGCTTGTTGTCGCCTCTCTTCCAGCACCCGGCGATAATCTATCGGAAAGACCTTAACGAATTTGGGCAGGTTGGCCTTCCAGTCGGAGAGTACACGCTCGGCGGGGCCGCTGCCCGTGTAGCGCATGTGGTCTTCGACCAACCCGCGCAGCAGGTCCTCATCCTCAGCGTCGACCACCCGCTCCAAGGACACCATATCGGTGTTGCAACGGTCCTTGAAATCTCCAGATTCATCCAAAACGTATGCGAAACCGCCGCTCATTCCAGCAGCGAAGTTCCTTCCCGTGGGGCCCAATACCACTACGACGCCACCGGTCATGTACTCGCAACCGTGGTCTCCCACGCCTTCGACGACCGCTTGCGCCCCGCTGTTGCGCACTGCGAACCGCTCGCCAGCGATGCCACGGATGAGAGCCTTGCCCCCAGTGGCTCCATACAACACCACGTTGCCTACGATGATATTGTCTTCAGGTTTGAATTGGGCTGATTTGGACGGGAAGGCGACCACCCGGCCACCGGAAATACCTTTGGCGAAGTAGTCGTTTGCGTCACCCTCCAATGTCAGTGACACCCCTTGGGCGAGAAACGCGCCAAAACTCTGTCCAGCGGACCCGGTGAAATAGCAGCGTATTGTGTCCTCGGGCAGGCCCTCCTCGCCGTACTTCTTGGCAACTATGCCGCTCAGTGTTGTGGCCACCGTGCGGTTGTAGTTGTGAATGGGCAGAGTAATCTCCACCGGCATAAGTTGCTCCAAGGCAGGCCGGGCTGCCTCTATCAACACCGTCTGGTCTAACGACCGTTGGAGTCCGTGATCCTGCTCTTGACAGCAATAGGTCGCTACCTCGGCAGGTACATCGGGTTTGTACAGCAGGGGCGACAGGTCGAGTCCCTTAGCTTTCCAGTGCTCAATGGCGCGTCGGGGTTCCAGCATGTCCACACGCCCCACCATCTCATTGATGGTGCGAAAGCCCAGGTTGGCCATGATTTCCCGCACCTGCTCCGCGACCATAAAGAAATAGTTGATGACGTGTTCCGGTTGTCCCGCAAACTTCTTACGCAGTTCGGGGTCTTGGGTGGCAATGCCTACGGAGCAGGCGTTCAGGTGGCACTTGCGCAGCATGATACAGCCCATGACAATGAGCGGTGCCGTAGCCATGCCGAACTCTTCCGCACCTAGCAGGCAGGCGATGGCTACGTCACGCCCCGTTTTCACCTGCCCGTCGGTCTGCACCACGATGCGGCCCCGCAGGTCGTTCTCTACCAATACCTGTTGCGTCTCGGCTAATCCCAGTTCCCAAGGCAGCCCCGCATATTTGATGGAGGACTCGGGTGAAGCCCCGGTTCCACCGCTGTCCCCACTAATCAGCACCACATCGCCGTGTCCCTTGGAGACTCCGGCGGCTATGGTACCTACGCCCACCTCTGCCACCAGCTTCACATGGACGCGCGCATCGGGGTTGGCGTTCTTCAGGTCGTGGATCAGCTGCGCTAAGTCCTCGATGGAATAGATGTCGTGGTGAGGCGGGGGTGATATCAGCTCCACGCCTGGGGTGGTGTGACGCACCCAACCGATGTACTCGTCCACCTTGCGGCCAGGCAGTTGTCCTCCCTCGCCGGGCTTGGAGCCTTGCGCCATCTTGATCTGCAGGTCGGTACTGTTGACCAGATAGTTGGTTGTCACGCCGAAGCGACCAGAAGCCACCTGCTTGATCCGGCTGCTGCGGTCGTCGCCGTTGGGGTCAAGGGTGTAACGGTGGTAGTCCTCGCCTCCCTCGCCCGTGTTGCTTCGGGCGTCGATGCGGTTCATAGCAATGGCTAGGGTCTCATGGGCCTCACGGCTTATGGAGCCTAGGGACACGGCTCCTGTGGCGAACCGCTTTACGATTTCCGCGGCCGATTCAACTTCTTCCAGTGGCAGGGGATCATCGACATAGCGGAACTCGAGCAGCCCGCGCAGTGTGCATAGAAGTTCGCTCTGTTCATCGATGAGGTCCGTAAACTGCTGGAAGGACTGGTAGTCCTCGGTCTTTGTGGCCTTCTGCAGGGCGGCGATGGACTGGGGATTGTACATGTGGTACTCCCCGTTTACCCGCCACTGGTAGTAGCCTCCGGGGTCGAGTGTCCCGTCGAGTCCGCGGCGCAAGGGGCCGTAGCCATCCTGATGACGCTTCACTGCTTCGGCCTCGATGGTTTTCAAGCCCACGCCTTCAATACGGGAGGGCGTCCACGTGAAGTAGCGGTCAATCACCTCTTGGTTCAAGCCCACCGCTTCGAAGATCTGGGCCCCACGATAGCTCTGGACTGCGGAGATGCCCATCTTGGACATGACCTTCAGCAGGCCCTTGTCCATGGCCTTGATGAAGTTCTCTTCGGCGTACTTTGCCGAGACCGGGGTCGACAGTGTGCCCTGTTGCACCATGTCGGCGATAGTCTCAAAGGCGAGATACGGGTTGATGGCTGCTGCCCCATATCCTACTAGGAGGCAGAAATGGCTTACCTCCCGGGGTTCGCCCGACTCTACCACCAAGCCCACACGGGCCCGGGAGCCCTCGCGGATGAGGTGGTGATGCACTGTGGAAGTTGCCAGCAGGCTAGGAATGGGTGCGTGGTCTGCATCGACACCACGGTCGGACAGGATCAGTATCTGGCGACCCGCATCGATGGCTGCGCTGGCCTCAGCGCAGAGTCGCGCCAGAGCGCTCTCCAGTGCTCCTTGCCCATCGTTGGGGTGGAACAGGGTGCTGATAGTAGTGGCGCGTATGCCGTTACGGTCGATGTTGCGTATCTGCTCCAGTTCATAGTTGCTGAGCAGAGGCCGCATCAGCTTGAGTTGGCGGCAGTGTTGTGGGGTCTCCTCGAACAGGTTCTGCTCCGAGCCGACGTAACCCTCTAGGGAGGTCACCAACTCCTCACGAATTGCGTCGAGTGGGGGATTGGTAACTTGGGCAAAAAGTTGCTTGAAATAGCTGAACACCAACGGACTGCGGTCGGAAAGGACTCCCAGAGGCGTGTCGTTGCCCATGGAGCCGATGGCTTCCGCGCCTCCAGATGCCATGGGCTCGATGATCATTTGTAGCTCTTCTTGGGTATAGCCGAAAGCCCGCTGCCGGGTGTGCAGTGTGTCGAAGTCAGGCTCTTGAACCATTGAGGGAGCGGGCAGGTGGTCCAGCGTCACCCGGTTGTCGGCGAGCCACTTACCGAAAGGGTGCCGGGATGCCAAGTCCGCCTTGATCTCTTCGTCGGACACGATGCGCCCCTGCGAGGGGTCCACTAGGAACATGCGCCCCGGCTGTAGACGAGCACGGAATAGTACGTCCTCGGGCGGGACGGGAAGGACTCCGGTCTCCGATGCCATTACCAAAAGGTCGTCTTTGGTCACCAAGTACCGGAATGGACGCAGACCGTTGCGGTCCAAAATAGCCCCGACGCGGGTTCCATCGGTAAAAGCGATGAGGGCGGGGCCGTCCCACGGCTCCATTAGGCAGGCATAGTACTCATAGAAGTCCCGCTTCTCTTGAGGCATGTCCACCATAGAAGCGCAGGCCTCTGGGATGAGCATGAGCATCGCGTGGGGCAGCGAGCGCCCCGTGTGCAGTAATAGCTCTAGAGCATTGTCGATGCAGGCGGTATCGCTCTGCCCCGGCTGGATGATGGGGAAGAGCTTATGGAGGTCGTCGCCGAAGGCTTCGGAAGCCAGCATCCCCTCACGGGCTGCCATCCAGTTGATGTTGCCCCGCAGGGTATTGATTTCGCCGTTGTGCTGCAAGAACCGATATGGGTGAGCCAGACGCCACGAGCCCAACGTATTAGTACTGAAGCGGGAATGGACCATGGCGAAAGACGAAACCATAGCTTCGTCTGCCAGTTCGAGATAGAAGCCGCGGATCTGGTGGGCCATCAGCAGGCCCTTGTACACGATGCGGTTGGCCGAAAGCGAAGGGATATAGAAGGAGGAGGGGTCGCTGATATCCGAAGCTACGACTTCGGCTTCCACACGACGCCGGATTACGTACAGTTTGCGCTCGAAGGCTGCCTCGTCAGCAACGGAGTCGCCCTTTCCGATCATAGCCTGCCGGATCACTGGCATCATGCTGCGGGAGCCAACGCCGATAGCGTTGGGGTTTGTCGGAACATCGCGCCAGCCTAGGAACTTCTGGCCCTCTTCTGTGGTTATCCGTTCAAGAACTTGCTGGCAATAAAGCCCCTCCTGGAGGTCTTGCGGCAGGAACACCATGCCTACAGCCCACTCGCCAGGCTCCCCTAGTTGGATGCCCAGCTTGGCTGCCTCGTGTTGGAAGAAGGCATGGGGCATTTGCACCAGCAGCCCTGCGCCGTCACCCGTCTCCGGGTCGCTTCCGCAGGCACCGCGGTGCCCGAGATTTATGAGGACTTGGATGCCTTGCTCGATGATTTCATGGGACTTTCGTCCTTTTATGTCGGCGACTACGCCGACGCCGCAGGCATCGTGCTCAAAGGAAGGGTCGTACAAACCCTTCCTTTGCTTGTCAACTGCCACACTTTGACTGGAAGAAGGATATGGGTAGAAAGGCACCTGGGTACTCCTGGAGGCGGAATCCAAGTCGGTATTATAAGAGGCGAAAACCCATATGTGTAGTCCTCAACCGCCCCAGTTGCATAATTCAGTCTACGAATTGCCCTGCATTCCGAGGCCGTTGCCTGTATCAGTAATGTTTTGCTCTTCCGGTGTACGTATTTCGAATCGTTGACAGTCGAAATTCGGATAATGACTGGAATCGTCTAAGGATAGCTGACTCTCAAGGCAACTGGTTGGTGTTCTAGGGAAGAGAAGCTATTGTTCCCTATACAGGGAAGAGGCCCCCAAGCAAGGGGGCCTCTTGGCTCACGGGGATTGAAGGGTGTCTGAGTCCTCTACCAGTGCCAGATCGAGTCGTGAGAGTCGTACAGGCCTGCTACTTCACCACGCCCGATGATCTGCAGCCCCTCAGCCAACTCCTCTCGTCGTATGCCGCGCTCTTCCAAGTCTTCCTGGACAGCATAGGTGGGTACGCCGGCGCCAATCAGGTTCAAGATGTCTGTGTCCAATGTGGGGGCGACCTCCATCTCGACATCGCCAAACCGCAGCCCCGTCGCGTCCTGTCCCATTACGCCATAATTGACGGCATTGCCCCGGAGGAGCACTGATAGGTCAGCGCCCGCGTTCTTAATCATGTGACTGACCCAGAGGATGGTGTCGTCCTGCTCCTCAATGGTCCCGTGATAGGCCCTCTCGACTATGGAAAGAATACTTGCCACCCCGACCTCCTACTTTGTGCCCATGATGAGGGTATTGGTGCTCTCGTTTGACCACTTCAGCAGGTCGGGCGGCCCGCCTCGTCGCGCTCCTTCAATCCAGTTTCCGGATCCGCGCTCGTCGACACAAAGCCCGCAGTTGATCCAGTCCACCTTCCCCGTGGCCAGCAAGCCCGCAACCCACGAAGACGTGGTGGGATGGTGCTGCTCTTCGACGGAGGTGCCCTTCACAGGATTGGGGTGGGCTTTTTGCTCGGCCATTGTAAGGGCTACTGCACCCTCGTAGGCGAACACGTTCACGCTATGGCCCTTCCGCACCGCGGCGTCGGCAATACGGAGAGCGGTTGTCGTGGTCCCTGACTCATAAGGTGAGTCCATTAAAGCTATGGTCAACGTTGCCATCAGATCATCCTTTTCTCAGATTGTGGACTAATGCCACACAATCTTGTTTCCTTCCTGCACCAGGAGATCAACCAGATTGTCCACGTTGGAGACGTTTACCCCCTCCACTAGTCCGTTGGCGGAGATGCCCCGCTCTCGTAGGGAAAAATCATCTGCTTCGACACGTACCGAAGGAGCGTCCGTTCGCAGGGTAGCCAGCGGATTGTTGGCTATCCCGCGCCGCGTACAGAAGACGCCGTTCTGGATGAGGTAAAGAGTTACGTCGTTGCCCCGGGCGGCCAGATCGCCTGCGGTGCTGTACATGTAATTGGTGTCGGCGTATTCAAAGGGGTCGCGGGATTCTATGAGAACGTATTGGGCCACTTTTCTCCTTCCGCATGTCGCTTATTGTATGGTCTGGGGCGCAACAAGGTGCTTTCCAGACCATTACTAACCCAACAGGCTAGGCCAAACTCCCGTGGAAGTCAATAAAGACGCGCTGATCCGAGGGTCTTCGTACTTATTTCCGCGTTTATGTGAAGGCCCTTCAACTCTGGCGTTGGCACTGGGGTCAGTGCATGGTAGAATCAATAGACTATCGGAAGGCCGGGCATTCTGCACGGCCTAGTTTGCATTTTACAATGAGGCATCATACTATGGCTTTGAGAATCACTAGGAAGGCGACTAGAGAATAGCATGGGAAGCGGAAGGTGGATGAGGAGCGGCTTTATCTACCTGCTGGTGATCATCGCAGTGATCGCCATCTTCTATATTCTTATTCCCCGTGGCGGAGGCGACCCTAAGCCACTGAGTACCGTTATCGCTGATGCTGCCGCCGATCCGCCACGGATTCGGGAGATTGAGGTCTCAGGGGAAAAGCTTAATGTCATCACCACTGGTGGAGAAGAGTACACGAGTCGTATCGGAGAGAACGCCGACATCGAGGAACTTCTTCAAGGAGAGGGTGTCTCTCTCAAAGACACTTCCATAGAAATAACCCATAAGGGGTCCGGTGGCTTCGGTAGTTTCTTCCGTGTCCTTATCAGCTTCTTGCCGCTTATATTCTTCGGCGCACTCATCCTTTTCATGATGCGCCAAGCCCAAGGCAGTAATAATCAGACCCTTAGCTTTGGTCGAAGCCGTGCTCGGATGTTCGTGGTGAACAAGCCCAACGTCACCTTTGGCGATGTGGCTGGTGTCGAAGAGGCTAAGTACGAGTTGGAAGAAATCGTCGAATTTTTGAAGTACCCCGAGCGATTTCTATCGCTAGGGGCACGCATTCCCAAGGGAGTCCTGCTGGTCGGCCCCCCTGGGACGGGTAAGACCCTGCTGGCTAGAGCGGTTGCCGGAGAAGCGGGCGTCCCGTTCTTCTCAATCAGCGGTAGCGAATTCGTCGAGATGTTCGTCGGTGTTGGCGCTGCACGAGTTCGGGACCTGTTTGATCAAGCCAAGCGTAACTCCCCGTGTATAGTGTTCGTGGACGAGATTGATGCCGTGGGTCGGCACCGTGGTGCAGGACTCGGCGGTGGTCATGACGAGCGGGAACAGACCCTGAACCAGATTCTAGTGGAGATGGACGGATTCGATACCAGCGTCAACATCATAGTCGTCGCTGCCACCAATCGCCCCGACATCCTTGATCCCGCGCTATTAAGGCCTGGGCGGTTCGACCGCCGTGTGGTGCTGGACCTACCCGATATGAGTGGACGTAAGGCCATCTTGGGTGTCCACGTAAAGGGCAAGCCTCTTGGGCCTGATGTAGATGCGGAGGTGGTGGCCAAGCAGACACCCGGATTCAGCGGTGCTGATCTCGCCAACTTAGTCAATGAGGCCGCTCTGCTGGCTGCCCGCGCCAATAAGAAGTCAATCAACCTACATGAGTTCCAAGAGGCAGTGGACAGGGTTATGGCTGGCCCGGAGCGCAAGAGCCGCCTAATTAGCGCGCAGCAGAAGGAAATCACTGCGTTCCACGAGGCGGGACATGCCTTGGTGGGCTGGAGCCTGCCCCACGCCGACAAAGTGCATAAAATATCAATCATCAGCCGTGGCTCGATGGGTGGTTATACCCGCTTCCTGCCGCCTGAGGACCGGTTCCTGTGGACCCGAGCGCAGTTCAAAGACATGATGACCACTGCCATGGGTGGGCGTGTTGCCGAGCTTGTGACCTTTGGGGAGATAGAAATCACCACCGGTGCCAGCAATGACTTGGAGACGGCCACGCGGCTGGCAAAGGATATGGTTACCCGCTACGGGATGAGCGACAAACTCGGACCCCGTACGTTTGGCCGCCGCGAAGAGATGGTGTTTCTAGGGCGCGAGATATCGGAGCAACGAGACTATAGTGACAAAGTGGCCGAAGAGATTGATCAAGAGGTGCGGAATCTCGTTCAGACGAGCTACGACGAGGCCAAGCAGATCCTTACTGATAAGAAAGAGAGCTTGGAGCGCATTGCCAAGTACCTGATACAGTACGAGACTGTAGAAGGTGATCAGTTGGACCGTCTGTTTGAAGGCCCGTTGCCTCCAACGGAAGAGGTACCAGCCCGGCCCGTATCCCCCACGCCGCCGTATTCAGGGCCGGCAGTGGCGAGCCCCGCTCCCGCACCGTCCATGCCCTCGCAGCACAGCCCCAGCGCGACGGCGGGGGATGCCTAAGAAGCCTCTACTCACGTCACCAGATTAAGCAAAGGAAGCGCCTGCCAGTATTGGCAGGCGCTTTTGTGATGGCCATGTTCACAGGCCGATGGTTGGGCCTCCTGGCTCTTGGATATTCACTAAGTTGGACTACCACCCTAACGCGCGTTGTTGGCTTAAGCCAAACGTTCCTAGTAGTGTCCGAAGTCCTTGGGCACAAGACGAACGGTCCGCAGCACCACGTCGAAGTTATCGGCTAGGAAAGTGCCTATGACCGAGTCTTCTATGTTCTGATCCGGGGAGAGGATCGAAAACTCTTGCACGTTGGCCAGCGCGGCAGAGCATGCCATCATTACCAGAAGAGCTCCGAGAACTAGCCCCCCCACAGAGTTGAGCCAGCCCAGCTTGACTGCTCCGAGTCCCTTCATCACAACTGCGCTGGCGATCATGCCCACCAGGACTACCGCCACTAACACTAGGACGAACCCACCTACCTTCTGTGTCTTCTCGTCATCGGTGAGCAGTCCAAACAGAGGTGTGAGATTGTTCCCTATTCGGCTGGCTAATGCTATGCCAATGATGACTGCAACGAAGGATGCAGCAGCCTGTATCAAGCCGAAGCGATAGCCAAATATCGCCCCAACAGCAATGAGGATGAGAAGTACTACATCAAGCCAATTCATAGGACCATGCTTGGGTGAGTATACGGGGGTTCAGTGCACATAACCAAGCCAGACGTGCTCCAAGTTTATGAGAGTCTGGAAGGTGAAGCCCAGTAGGATGTGCCTGTAAGCCAGTGGCATAGGTAGGGAGCCCACGATAAGATGTCGTGGCGCACTTGCTCGAAGCATCCCGCAGGAGGACTCGTTTATGCCAAACCCGAGGGCCGAGTATTCGCCTATTCACCATCGAGCACCTCTGAAGTTGCCCGACAACGCTCGCATTGCTGTGTGGCCCGTTGTGAATGTGGAAGAGTGGGACATTAATTCGCCCATGGCCCGCACTGTCCTACCCTCTCCGCAGGGCGTGCCTACGATGCCTGATATTCCCAACTACAGCTGGTTCGACTACGGGCTGCGAGTAGGGTTCTGGCGAATGAAGGGTGTTCTTGACCGACACGGCCTGAGGGCAACTCTGAGCGTCAATGCCGCCGTCTGCAACTACTATCCGCAGATTATCAGTGAAACGGTAGCGAGCGGCTGGGAGATGCTGGGGCATGGTTTCGTCCAGAGGGTGATGAATCTGGAAGAGGACGAGCGTGCCGTGATCCGTAGAAGCATGGAAACGATTGAGTCCGCCACGGGAAAGAAACCCCGAGGGTGGATGGGCCCCGGGCTTGGGGAGACCTTTGAGACGCCCGATCTTCTCTCGGAAGAAGGCATTGAGTACGTCTGTGATTGGGTGAACGACGACCAGCCTTACTACATGAAGGTGCGGAGTGGCACTCTGGTATCTATCCCTTATACCGTTGAGTTGAATGACATTCCCATCCACATCGTGCAGCACCATCGCTCGCGCGAACTGATGGACAGGGCGATAGATGCCTTTGATGCGCTCTACCAAGAAGGGGCGGAGAGCGCCCGCATAATGTGTGTGTCCACTCATCCCTATATCACTGGGGCTGCCCACCGTATTCGGTATTACGACGAGCTTTGGCGGTATATCAAGGGCCATCCAGGAGTGTGGTTTTGTACCGGGAGCGAGATACTCGATTGGTACGTCGCCGAGACCCGTGGGCCGGGTGCCTAGTGGGTTGAGCGATTGTGCTATCCTACGCCGTCATGCCAGCCTCGTTCCGGTGAGACTGGCATGATGGAACAGCGGAGTTTTCCCTAAATGAGTCAGGCGTATTAAACGGAGCAGACGACTATGACTGGAGCGAACGGTGGCTTGGCGTTGGAAGGTATGCGGGTTCTGGATTGCACCCAGATCATGGCGGGCCCCTTCTGCACTTTGTTGCTAGCCGACATGGGGGCCGATGTGATCAAAATCGAGCGTCCAGAGGGCGGGGACGACATTCGCCATACTGGTCCCTTCATCGATGGGTGGTCAGCTCCATTCCTGGGCGTCAACCGCAACAAGCGCAGTGTGGCTTTGGATCTGAGGTCTGATGCTGGACGGGAGGTCTTCAAGAGGCTGCTGTCGAGTGCTGATGTTATGGTGCAGAACTTTCGTCCGGGCACTCTACAGCGCATGGGTCTGTCGTTCAGTGACCTCCAACCACTTCGTCCGGAACTTATCTATTGCTCCATATCCGGGTTTGGAAATACTGGTCCTTACAGTCATCGTGGCGGATTCGATTTGGTGGCCCAGGGTATGAGCGGACTGATGAGCTTTACGGGTATGCCTGATGGCCCCCCGGTGAAGGTCGGGGTGCCCATCACGGACCTCAATGCGGGTATGTACGCTGCTTATGGCATCCTCACCGCTTATATCCATAGGCTAAAGACTGGCAAGGGCCAGGAGGTAGATGCCTCTCTGATAGAGTCGGGCATTGCTTACACCTTCTGGGAGTCGGCGTCTTATTTCAATACAGGGCAGGTGCCGGAGCCGCTAGGCTCGGCCCATCGTTTGTCGGCCCCATACCAAGCTCTGCGCACCAGTGATGGTTACATGAATTTGGGCGCTGCCAACCAGCGGACATGGGAGGCGTTCTGTCGCGCTGTTGGCTTGGAGGACTTGCTGAATGATGAACGGTTCAGCACCAACACCGAGAGAAAGGCGCGGGAGGGGGAGTTGGCAGATTTGCTGGAAGGGACCCTTCGCACCCAACCCACTGCCTATTGGGTCAGTTTGCTGGAGGAAGCCGGGGTGCCGGCGGGGCCCATCTACAATTTGGACCAGATGTATAACGACCCGCATGTGCGGGCGCGGAACATGGTGGTGGAACTGGAAGACCCACGTCTCGGCGTTATCAAGCACATAGGGGTGCCAGTCAAGCTGTCGGGCACGCCCGGAAGCATCAGGCACCGCGCTCCTGACCTAGGAGAGCATAGCCGTGAGGTACTTCTGGAGACAGGATTCAGTTCGTCGGAGGTGGAGAATTTGGTCGAGCACGGGACGCTCCGCGTGCCTGCAGAGCAGGCGATTTAGAGGTCTCGCTGTTCAAATATCCGGCTTCTGATGAGCGGGGCAGCCAGTTTCTATGCAGCAAGCGGGCGCCCTTGAGTTGGCACATCCCGGGAATTCGGTTCGGACTTGGGTATGGTGTCGGATCTGCGGCTCCGCCCCCACCAGAACAGCAACCCGTTGTATAGCACCAGGGACAACAGCGCGACTACCGCACCCCCGATGGCATCCAGGATGTAATGATTGCCGGTCAGGGTTATGGCAAAGAAAGTCAGTATGGGGTAGGAGATGCCCCACAGCTTGAGCCATAGGGTTATCCAGATCGGGCCCCGAGTGTTCCAGAAGAGGATACCGAACAGGATCGTCCACCCGAAGTGGAGGCTGGGCATGGCGGCGTAGGCGTTGTAGAAGAACGCCATCTCCCTGCCTCCGTAGATGACTGGGCCATATTCGGCTATGGCGTCGATCAGACCGAACTCCGGTCCCAACATGCGGGGAGGAGCGAGCGGGTAGAAGATGAAAGCCAGCAGGGCAACCACAAAGCTGGTCAGTATGACGTTGCGGTAGAAGACGTAGCGGGGACGGTCTCTAAGGTAAAAAACGATGGCGGTGAGGGCGATTACGGGGAAGAAGGTCATGATATAGGCCCAGTTCATGGTAACCACGAGCCAGTGGGCATTTTCGATGGCCCACCCCTGCCATCCAGGCTCCCAGAAGAAGTGCAATTTCTGCTCGAACTCCACGACCTTGTGGGCGTTGTCAGTCGCTACCGGAACCACATCCGTCAGGATTACTTTGCGGGCGAACATGTAAATCAGGTACGTTGCGGTGGCCACTATGAACTCGCGAAAGTTCCAGAGGAAGCGAGCGAGGGGTGTCTGAGATATCCTAGTCAGGAGGGGGTGTTGCAGGAAGGAAGGTTGGGCGAGATGAGGGCGCAATCCCCAAGCGCATAAGGCCCCGAACATTGAAGACGCCTTCGCAGCGCTCTGAGTAATCATACCAAGTATCCCTGGGGCTATGAATAATTGATGACTAGTGCGCGGCTGCTCGCCAAATAAAACCCGATTCTAATGTAAAGCTGCCCATAAAGGAAGCAACCTTCGTTCGCACTCCGGCGAGACCATGGCCGCCGGAGTGCATTATCGATGCGGGCCAGTCTAGGTTTGAGCCTGCTCAATGGCGAGCCGTACCCTGTCGGGAGTAAGGGGCATCTCGATGTGCATGACGCC
Source organism: Dehalococcoidia bacterium (assembly GCA_965204245.1). Lineage (GTDB taxonomy): Bacteria > Chloroflexota > Dehalococcoidia > Lucifugimonadales > JAAXIE01 > JAAXIE01. The sequence continues at coordinate 302,953 of CBDBED010000001.1, read as the reverse complement.
CAGAGGGGCGAGGGCGTCCACTACGGCATTGACCAAGGCGGGAGGCATGCCAACAGTGGGACCTTCGCCCATGCCCTTGACTCCCAAGGGGTTCAAGTAGGTGGGGGTGACGATGGTCTCGGTGGTGAAGGAGGGAACCATTTCGGCTGTGGGGAGGCCATAATCCAAGAAGGTGCCGGTGCTGAGCTGGCCGCCTTCGTCGTAGACTATTTGCTCGCACATGGCTTGTCCAAGCCCCTGGACGGCTCCGCCATGTATCTGGGCCTCGACGATTTGAGGGTTCACAACTACGCCTTGATCGTCGATGCAGAACAGGTCGCGTATGTCGACATCGCCCGTATCTACGTCGACCTCGACTACGGCCACATAGGTACCGGAACTGAAGGTGACGCCGGTGGGCTGGAAGAAGGCGCTTTCATCCAAGCCGTATTCTTCGTCCTCGGGGCGCATTCCGAGGCGGTGGGCGGCGGAGATGACCTCGGACATGGTCAAGCGAGACTCAGGCTTGCCCTGGACTGAGCAGGCGCCGCCCTCGTAGACGACCTGATCAGGGGACACGCCCAAACGGTGGGCGGCGACGCGCACCATCTTGGAGCGGATTTTGTGGGCTGCATTGTGGATGGCTGGTCCGCCCACGGCCATGCTGCGACTGGCGAATGTGCCGATGCCATGGTCAACGAGGCTGGTGTCGCCGGCTACCACGCGGATGGTCTCCACCGGTATCTCCAGCACTTCGGCAGCTACTTGAGCCAAAGTAGTTTCCAGTCCCTGGCCGTGCGGGGATGACCCCGTGAATAGTGTCACCCGGCCGCCACGGTCGATGAGTACACGGCCCCACTCCCAAGCGCTGGTGAGGGGGTCGGTGGCGCCGGGGCCGATGCCGCCGGACTTCAGCCACGAGCTGATGCCCACTCCCAAGTATCGTCCCTCTTGGCGCAGGCGGCCCTGCTCCTCGCGCAGGCTAGAGTATCCAGACACTTCCAGGGCCTTCTCCAATGCTGCGCCATAGTCGCCACTGTCGTACACATCACCGGAGGGGGTGGTGTAGGGGAAAGACTCAGGGGAGATGAAATTCCGTCGTCGCAGCTCCGCAGGATCCATGTCCAACTCACGGGCCAAGATGTCCATGGCCCGCTCGATGAGGTGGATGCCCTCGGTGCGACCAGCCCCGCGATAGGGGGCTTCAGGGGTGCGGTGGGTGTACACCGCGTGAACCTCGAGGTCCACTTCGGGTATGTCGTAGGCCCCGACACAGGACATAACCGACCCCATGGAGAGGTTGGCCTCCGGGCCCTTGGGGTAGGCGCCAAGGTCTGCATAGTGACGTACGCGCATACCGGTGACTTTGCCTTCCCGGGTCGAGGCCAGTTCGACGTGGGATACCTTGCCCCTGGCGTGGGACATCCCCAAGAACTCCTCGGAGCGGGTGGAGACCCACTTCACGGGGGCGTCCACCTCCATGGAGGCTGCGGCCAGCAGGACGTATTCGGGGTCGCCGTGGGCCTTGGGGCCGAACCCGCCGCCCACGTGGGGCGCGACCACGCGCACTTGGTCCTCGTGAAGGCGAAGCACCGTGCTGGTCTGCTCCTTGAGGTCGTGGGGGGTCTGGGTGCTGGCGTGCATGGTGAGGGCGTTGGTGCGGCGGTCCCACTCGGCGATGCCAGCGCGGGGCTCCATGGGAGTGCCATGTATGCGCTGGTTGACGACACGTTGGCGGATGATGACCTCTGCTTCCTCAAAGGCTTGGTTGACGTTGTCGGTGGCGCGGCTCCATGCCAGGGCCTCATTGGAGAAGCCGTCGTGGACTGGTGGGGCGTCAGTGCGCATGGCATCTTCAGGTTCGCCGACGGAGGGCAGTATCTCGTATTCCACACGGACCAACTCCTCGGCGTCCCTTGATTCAAGGCGCTCGCGAGCAACCACCATGGCTACGATCTCGCCCATATAGCGGACCTTGTCCACTGCCATCAGGTAGTAGGGCGGCCGGTTGGAGGCATAGGGGGCTAGGACGTGGATGCCGGGAATAGCGACAAGGGGGTAGGTGTTGTAGCGGGGATGGACGTCGCGCCCGGTGAGGACGGCCGTCACGTTGGGATGAGAAAGGGCTGCGGAGGTATCAATGCTCCGGATGCGGGCATGGGCGTGAGGGCTGCGCACGAAGTGGGCCCACTGGGTACCGGGTATCTGGATGTCATCGGAATATGCGCCTTGGCCTAGGAGATGGGGCCGGTCTTCCATCCGCTTGACACTCTGACCAATCACTTGAGCCACGGCTTACCTCCTAGGTGGGGCGCTACTTGAAATAGTCCTAAAGCATGTGGGCCGATGCTAAACCAACCCTGACCTGTGCGCAACTTTGGATGTCTCATAGGAGGGGCTTTCGATTGTTGTGCTGTGAGGGGGCGAATGACGAATAGCTGTTGATTCCTTGGACGTGTTTCGTAGTGCTGGTTGGGGCGAATGGGGCGGGAATTTTGGTGGGGGGCGTTCCAATGCCAGATAGGGCGTGGAACTCCGTTTGTATCTGTGGACGGGTGATTTGTATCTGAAAGGCGTTCCATTCGTTCCACTGCCGTAGCTGGCTCGTATTGGACCAAGGAGTTCCATGGCGGGGAGATTTCAGGGGCGGGACGGGGTTGGCGGATTTCGTCGTGGTGCGGGGGTGGGGATATTGGGCGGACGGGTGCAACGCTCAGATAGGAGCATGCTACTCTTTTCATATCTGGGGAAAAGCGATTTGTATCTGAGACGCGTAGCATTAGTAGCATGGTCGTATCTGGACCGTAGCTGACGAATGAGTTGCATGGGGGAGTTGGCGGGGGCGAGATGAGGTTGGCGGATTTCGTCGTGGAGTGGAGTGCGAATGTTGGACGGGTTGGCGTCGACACGCAGATAGGGCATTCGACACTGGTCGTAGCTAAAAAAACGCGATTCGTATCTGAGAGGTGTCGAATTTGTCGAGTGGTCGTAGCTGAGGCGTAGCTGACACATGTGTCGAATGGGTGTTGGATGGCGGGGGGTTGTAGGTGGAAGGAGGTGTGACTGATTTCGTCGCGTTGATGGCGCAGGGGAGCGCCGTGGGCAGGACGGTACCGCAAGTGGTGAATGCTATGTATCTGCACTGGCAGACTTTTCATAGCTGTGGTGGATAATTTTGTAGCTATTTTTTCTGCCAGTACTGCCACTGCCGCAGTTGAGTCGTAGCTGAAAACGGTCTGCCAGTGCTTGTGTCTGGGCTGTTCTCGTGGCGGGCTTGAGCCGAATGTGGGGGCAGGCGGCGTGAAGGTCCGGCTGTCTGCGCCGGGCCGTGTTGGCGGCGGGGGTGTGACAAAATCGGGTTGCGGTGTTCTGACGTATTTCCTTAGCATGGCGTCCTTGGGGAGCCCCGATTGTTCTAGCGCTGTTCTAATGGTAGTGAGAGGGAGAGAGGGTGTCAATAGCGTGGGTGTCATGGGGGAGAGGGTGAACGGGTTGTGTGGGGGAGGGCGGGTCCTTCGACTTCGTAGTGGGGTCAACAGAACCTCCGCGCTTGGTCGCTTGGAGGCTGTGTTGACCCCACCACTTCGCTCAGGACGAACGGAGGGGGATGTGGGGGGGCATGGGGGTGACTGTGGGTAGTTGTATTGGTGGCGAGTGACTGGCGTTGCGGGTCTGGTTACGTGGGTTCCTGCCTGCGCAGGAATGACGGAGGGTGGGATGCAGGAACGACGGGGAGGCTGAGGACGAACAGGGGCATGGGTTACGTGGGTTCCTGCCTGCGCAGGAATGACGGAGGGTGGGGATGCAGGAACGACGGGGAGGCTGAGGACGAACAGGGGCACGGGGTTACGTGGGTTCCTGCCTGCGCAGGAATGACGGAGGGTGGGGATGCGGGAACGACGGGGAGGCTGAGGACGAACGGGGCACGGGGTTACGTGGGTTCCTGCCTGCGCAGGAATGACGGGGTGTGGGGATGCAGGAATGACGGAGGGGTGAGGACGAACAGGGGCACGGGGTTACGTGGGTTCCTGCCTGCGCAGGAATGACGGGGTGTGGGGATGCAGGAATGACGGGGAGGCTGAGGACGAACAGGGGCACGGGGTTACGTGGGTTCCTGCCTGCGCAGGAATGACGGGGTGTGGGGATGCAGGAATGACGGGGAGGCTGAGGACGAACAGGGGCACGGGGTTACGTGGGTTCCTGCCTGCGCAGGAATGACGGGGTGTGGGGATGCAGGAATGACGGAGGGGTGAGGACGAACAGGGGCACGGGGTTACGTGGGTTCCTGCCTGCGCAGGAATGACGGGGGGTGGGGATGCAGGAATGACGGAGGGGTGAGGACGAACAGGGGCACGGGGTTACGTGGGTTCCTGCCTCCGCAGGAATGACGGGGTGTGGGGATGCGGGAACGACGGGGAGGCTGAGGACGAACAGGGGCACGGGTTACGTGGGTTCCTGCCTCCGCAGGAATGACGGGGTGTGGGGATGCAGGAATGAAGGGGGTGTGGGGATGCGGGAATGACGGGGGGGTTGGGGGTAGGTAGGCGAGTTGGGTGGGGTTGGTGGCGATGGGAGATGTCGTGGGGCCATGGAGTACACTGTCGATACCGAATATCGGGGAGGATGCGATGAGACTGGAAGGAAAGGTGGCCCTGATCAGCGGAGGGGCCCGGGGCATGGGGGCTGCTGAGGCGCGGCTGTTTGCCCAGGAGGGGGCCAAGGTGGTGATTGGGGATTTCCGGGAGGACGAAGGGCGCCAGGTGGAGGCGCAGATCAATGAAGCGGGCGGAGAGGCGCTGTTCCTCAGGCTGGACGTTACGCAGGAGGAGGACTGGCGGAGCGTGGTGGCTGCAACGGTCAACCGGTTCGGAAAGCTGGATGTGCTGGTGAACAACGCGGGAATTGGAGGAGGGAGCCGGCTGGAGGATACTTCCCTTGAAGACTGGAACCGGATGATGGACATCAATGCCAAGGGTGTGTTTCTTGGGACCAAGCATGCCATTCCAGCCATGCGCGAGGCTGGCGGAGGGTCGATTGTCAATATCTCGTCCATCTGGGGGATGGTGGGGGCGGAGATGAGCAGTCCCATGTATCAAGCGTCGAAGGGGGCGGTGCGTTTGCTGACCAAGACGACGGCGTTGCAGTATGTGGGCGATGGGATAAGGTGCAACTCGGTGCATCCTGGCCCCATTGCAACGCCTCTAAACGAGGCGAGCCGGAATGATCCTGAGCGGAACCGGCGCATGATGGAACGCACGCCGATGGGCCGGTATGCGGAGCCGATAGAGGTGGCTTATGGCGTGCTTTATCTAGCTTCGGATGAGTCTTCGTATGTGACGGGTAGTGAGCTTGCGATTGATGGTGGGTGGACGGCGCAGTAGGTGTGGGGCCAAGAAGTAAGGGGCGCCCGAGGAGCGCCCCTTACGATTTCATCGGGTGGGATGGGGACTGGTCAGTCCCACTTGGCGTAGGCCATGGCGCAGCCGGTGCCTGCGGGTGAGCGATAGCAGGGGACGTAGTCGAATATCTCCATGTCCATGTGCTCGCAGGCGGAGGTGGTGAGAATCCAGTTGCGTATTTCGGAGTTGCCGGAGTCCATACGCTCACGGGGCAGGCGGGAGAGCTTGACGATGCTCTTTTCCTTCATGCCGTCCATGGCCATGTAGTCGAGTTCTTCGTCGACGACGAAGTGGCTAAGGCCGCCGGAGGCGAGGATTCCCACGCGGGCGTTGGTGGGCCACGCCTCGATTGCTCCGCGAATGGCGCGTCCCATGTCGAAGCAGCGCTTGGGAGTGGGCTGGTTGGGCGGGTAGTAGGTGTTGACCATGATGGGCACGGTGGGAATCAGTCCCTCAGTGAGGATTCGGTGGTAGACGAAGCCGAAGGCATGGCCGATGCCGCCTTGGGAGCGGCCGCCGCGGTCGGGGTCCAGGAACCGGGAGCAGGCGATGTCATATTCGGCTTCCACCAAGTACTCGATGATGTGGCGGCCCAAGGCTGAGTTGGTGGGGACGACTTGGTCTTCCTCGGTGTATCCGACGAGGGGGCGGTTGCCAACGCCGGTGGATATGCCACGGCCCTTGACGATTACGTCATCGCCCCAGTAGACGGAAAAGCCGGGCATGTTGTCGTCTTGGAGGTATTCCTGCTGGTCGTCGCCCACCATGACCAGCACGTCGAGCTTGGCGCCGTAGAGGGCTTCCACGACCTTGGCGACGCCCTGCTGGTTCTGGTCGAAGCGCTGCTGGAACTTTTCGGGGGTGATTTCCTTGGCGATGCGATTTACGTCGGTGCGGGCCAGCAGGTCTTCATAGTTGGATACGATGCCGTCGGTGCCGATGAGGGCAGGATTGTTCTTGTCGTGCTCGCCGCGGGCTGTCCATGCTTCGGGGATCATGCTGACTTGGGGGCTGTGGGAGACGCCTAGACCGAGTACGAGTTCTGCCATGCTATTTTCTCCTTGTCAGTTTTTTGCCCTTGGGCCTTGTGAGTTGCTCTCGGGCAAAGTGGGATGGGTAAGGAATGTTGGGTTAGTACCAGTGGCGGAGTTCGATGCGGTTGCCGTGGGGGTCGGTGATCTCCGCCCGGGCATACCATCCTTCCTGAATGCGCGGTCCCCAAGTGGGTTCGTAGCCCTTGTCCTTGAGGTAAGCGAGAGTCTCGTCCATGTCCTCGACTTCGAGGGCCATCATGCGTATGCCGAGGTTCTCGCCTTCGGGGCGGTCGCCGGGACGGGCCCCGTCGTAGGAGATAAGTTCGACGCAGCCGTCGCCGACCTCGAGCATGACTATGTCCATGGGGACGCCCAAGATGGACTGCTCGACACGCTGGGTGGTCTTCGTCTTCAAGCCGAGGACGTTGGAGTAGAAGTCGAGGCTTTCCTGCAGGTCGTCGGTGATGATTTCCACGTGGTCGATTTTTTTGAACATGCAACACCTCACTTAGTTGGGAGGTTTCCTGCCTGCTTTGCGTGCAGGCAATTTAGGAGGATGAGTTTAGAAGGGTTTGGGTGACGAGATGCTAGCATGGCGTCTATGGGGGGTCAATAAAATGGTGAGTGTGAGTGGCATCCAAGGTTATTCGATTCTCGTCGACCCCGCAGTGGAGCACGGGGCAGGCCCTTCGTGTCCGAGCACGGGGAGGCCCTTCGACTATGCTCAGGGCGAACGGAAATCAAGAATAGAATGACCGTTAGAGTGACGCGTGGCATTCCCCAATTGAAGGCCGATTGAGGGGGGCGATAGCCTGTGAACCGTCTATGGGATGGGCGGGGGTGGTGTACCATAGGGTGCGGGAATGTCCGGGGAGGAGTAGGTGAATGGCTGAGTTGCCACTTACGTTTGGGTGTGGGCCTTATGACCGGATGGAGGCTTTGAGGAACGGGGTTATCCGGCCTGAGGGGATTGACCTGAGGTATGTGGCGGTGGAGCCGCCACCTGTGCTGGTTGACCGCATGGTGAAGGATGGGGAGTTTGACGCTTCCGAGATGTTTCTGGCTCTGTACATGAGCCTGCGGGCGCGGGGGGAGTTCCCGTTCGTTGCGATTCCGGCGTTTCCTTCCCGGGTGTTCCGCCATGGGTTCATGTTCATCAATACCGAATCTGGAATAAGGACGCCGGAAGATTTGGCGGGGAAGCGGGTGGGGGTGCCGGAATTCCGTCAGACGGCGGCGGTGTGGATCAAGGGCATCCTGCAGCATGAGTATGGGGTGGATTTGAAGTCCATCCACTGGTTTGAGGGTGGGGATAACCGGGCGAGGCCGCAGGATATGCTGGATGTGCAGCCTGATGCGGACCCGGACATCGATTTGGAGTTCATTGGGGAGGACAAGACGCTCAGTGACATGCTGGCGGATGGTGAAATCGATGCGCTGCTGGGGGCGCGGCGGCCGAATACTTTTGGGGTGAGTCCTCATGTGCAGCGGCTGTTTCCTGATTACCGGCAGGTGGAGCAGGAGTATTACCGGAAGACCGGGCTGTTTCCAATCATGCATACGGTGGTGTTGAAGGAGGAGTTGCACCGGGAGCACCCGTGGGTAGCCCGCAGTCTGTTTCGAGCGATGCAGGAGTCGAAGGATTGGGTGATGACCCGGATGCGGAATACGGGGACGCTGCGGTTCATGCTGCCGTGGATGTTCGAGGACTTGGAGGAGATGGACCGGGTGTTTGAGGGAGATCCCTGGGTGTATGGGCTTGAGCCCAACAGGCACATACTGAATGTCCTGATGGGGTATTTGGTGGAGCAGGGACTGATGGAGCGCGCGGTGCCTCTGGAGGAGTTATTTGCGGATGTGGAGTAGGGGCCGCGGGCGCGGGTGTGGTTGACCGACTGTAGCTGGGGTTCCTACAATTTCCCTGATTGCTCAATTTTGTTGGCCCCAACTGTTTTGGATGAGGGAGGACTTGTTGTGAAGCTGAATCTGACACTGGCCTGCGGTGAGTATGACCGCACGATGGCGCTCCAGAACGGGAGCGTGAAGCCGGATGGCATTGAAATCAACTACCTGCCGATGCTGCCCAGCGAACTTTTCAGGCGACAAGCCAGGCATGCTGAGTTCGATATTGCGGAGTTTTCCCTGTCAACGCTGTGCCACCTGACAGATGATGGCGACCGGCGGCTGGTGGCCATCCCCATCTTTCCTTCGCGGAAGTTCCGGCATTCGGAGATATGGGTCAATGCCAATGCGGGGATAAACGGGCCTGCCGATCTCAAGGGTAAGCGTATAGGGGCCATGGAGTACCAGCAGACGGCGGCGGTGTGGCAGCGGGCCATGCTGCAGCATGACCATGGAGTCGCTCCCAGTGACGTGGAGTGGTGCTTTGGGGCTTGGGAGACGCCGGGCACGTATTCGGAGCGCGTGCCGCTGGAGTTGCCCAGCGAGATTCGGACACAAGTCATTCCCAATGACAAGTGCTTGAGCCAGATGCTGGAGGACGGGGAGATTGATGCTCTCATGGGGGCCGACCCTCCGAGGTGTGTCAGGGAGAACTCGCCGAACATAAGGCTTCTATTCCCTGACTACTATGAGAGAGAGGTGGAGTATTTCCGCCGGACACAGCTTTTCCCCATCATGCACACGGTGGTGCTGAAGCGGGAGTTGTATGAGGAGCATCCCTGGGTGGCGACGAATGTTTATAAGGCGTTCGTGGAAGCCAAGGCTCAGGCTGTGGACAAGCTGCCTAGGGCGGGGGCGCTGTATTGCATGCTGCCTTGGCTAGTGAAGCACATTGAGGACGACCTTGCCATACTCGGGCCGGACCCGTTTCCCTATGGGCTGGAGGCAAACCGGTATGCGCTGGAGACGTTCATGGGATACGTCCATGAGCAGGGCATCATCAAGAAGCCGATGACGCCGGACCAGCTTTTTGCGTCAGAGACTCACGCTGGCGTATAGGCGCAACGGGTGCTTTGGAGTCCGGGCAGCAGCGTTTCCGGAGCTAGGTCTCGCAGGTCTGTGCATGATGGTAGTTTTGCGTAAACGTGGGGCCGCGGTGTAGGATATGCGTCCCTTATATGTGGGGCTGAGAGCCCTGCGCCAAACGCAATCTCTAACGGAGCCGATCCCAATTGACCAACGTGAATGATGCATTGTCCCCGCAGGGGGCCTCGCCGCTGGCTGGGCCGCCCATCAATCCTACATTTGAGAAGGTGCTGAACGAGTTGGTAGCCCTTGCCAGGCAGGGGCACTCTCCCGACAGCACCTATTTCAATCCGTCCGACCAATGGCTCATGGACCGGATGCGGGTCTTCCAGGACATGCCGGAATCAGAGCAGCAGCGGATCCTGGAGGAAGCCAGGGCTGTTGAGCAGGAAGCGGTGGAGTTAAACGCGGTGGGCCGCGCGGCCACGAAGGCTTGGCCCGATGCCGTGGTGAGGCTGGACACTGGCGGGCTGGGGTTCTTCAGCCAGTTGGGGGTGGTGAGGCGGCCTGACCTGACGAAGTATTTCGTGGATGGCTATGACCGGAACCGGGACGATGTTGCCTTCAGTGAGGAGAACCAGGAACTGTTTGCTGAGGTGCTGGGCCATGCGGTGGACTATATGCGGAGCAAGCTTGCTTCGGGGGATACCATCATCCAGACGGACCGACAGATTGGGGACGCGCCGGGACGCTCTTACCATGCGCGGCAGATGCTCTTTGGCGAGCGGTACCTGCAGCTACCGTTTTGCTGGCGGCAACTGACGTTCGATTTGCCTGCCGACCAGATGACCTCGGACCCCGACATTCTGGAGGTAACGATCCCGGGCTGGCTTGATGATCTGGGAATGCCGGAATCATTGAAAGCGCGCATCCGGGAAAAGGACATCCACCAGTTGGTGTTCAAGGCGCCCACCAAGGGGTTGTCGCTTCATTTCGGGTTTGACTACATAGGCGAACACAAGATGGGGCCGTTGTCCATCGCCATGTTCCAAGTGAAGCAGCGGAACGGGATTGCGGTGCAGGCGGCCCTGAGCGTGGCGCGGGCCAAGACCTTGAGCGGCGACATGACCAATACGGCGCTGGTGACCATCGGGCCTTCGCTTCACGGCAAGAGCACCCTGACCATCATGATTGACCTGCATGACAGCCAGTTGGCTGGTGTGCTCTCACTGCCCGATGACCCGGATGAGGGCGTCTACCCGATGAACGACGACATCGTTCTTTTGCAGCCGTTGAGCGAGGTGGCACACCAAGGGGACACGGGTGTGCGAATCACGCATGGGATTGACGGGACGGAGAACTGCCTCTATGCGATGCCGTTCGGGCTGACACGGGAGGATGATCCCATCACGTATGACGTGGTGCGGGGCACGAGCGATGCGCCGAATCCTCAGGAGACGCTGGAGAACGTGCCCATAGACGTGGCCAAGGGAGTGCCCAACTACTTGGCGAACCCGGTGCGGAATATGCGTCTGATCCTGTCGCGGTCCCGTTTGCTGGAGCGGAAGAATGCCAAGCATGTGCTGGAGGCGATGACCTCGGGGCGCACGAATGATTCGGTGCATGTGCCGATGGAGGAGACGGACCAGGTCTTCTGGCAGGCAGTGATGCGCCAGAACACGGTGGTGCCGCCGTTGCTGAGGCTGACGCTGGAGCAGTATATCCGGGTGCTGATGTATGGGGAGGCGGTGCAGATGGGGGCTGCCACGGGGGCCATCGGCAGGCCGTACGTGGAGTATTTCTCGGACCCATTCATCATTGGGCTGGAGGACGAGAATGCCAGCTTGATGTACCACATCCTGCAGCAGATGGAGCGGGGCGGGATGCCCCAGGCCTATTTCGTGTTCAATACGGGCGGGGTGGGGGCCGATACCAACGATGAGGCTTCGGGGGCCAAGTACAAGAAGATACCTCGTGATTTGACCCTGATGCTACAGGAGGCCTTGCTCCGGGAAGCGGTGAAGTTCGAGCGCGATCCGGTGCTGGGGGCTGAGGTGGCTGTGGCCGTCGTGGATGGGAATGGACGGGAGGCCATGGACTTGCGGGGGGACTGGCTACCGCGGGAGATATATGGCCGGGAGGACTATGCCGGACGGATGGGCGAGTTGAAGCAGCGGCGTTATTACGGGCGTGATGCTGAGGACAAGGCGGGCATCCTGCGGTATACGAAGACGACCGACGCCATCTTCGATCTTGATGATATTCCGGCTCCTGCTGATGAGCGGGAGCTGACTTGGCTACTGTCCTTCTACTGGAATGTGCCAATGCCTGCGAACACCCTAGCCGAGCTTGCTGCCACGTGTCACCAAGGGCTGCGGCCGGCACCGCATGTGCTGCGGGAGCTTCGGAGGAAGTGTGCTGGGCAGGTGGGGCGTATGGGTGGGGGGTCTGCGGTGCTGGCGGAAGTGGGGTTGGGGTAACAGACCAGCGCGGACGCGATATTCGCTGAAGCTTGGATCTTGTACAGCAGCGCGCTGGGGAGGCTGGAAGCTGGAGATGTGCGCGATGCTGCTGAGAAGGCTTGGGCAGCTACGCTCCGGTCCACGATTGCGTTGATCCTGTCTCGTACTGGCGAGGAAGTCGATAAGACTCCCGTCGTGTCTAGGTTCCTAGATGATTTAGCCAGCGAGGACAGCCGCGTAAAGACACTGGTGGGCAGATACTACTCACGCCAGACCAGATTGCACGGCGATTGCTTCTACAGCGGTATCACTGACGGCATCGACGAGATACGGCGCCGCATGCGTGAGACCGGCCTCTACATACAGGACGCTGAGGGACTGGCTTGACCTAGCCTCGGGCTGCGAACTCGTTTTGGGCTTGGGTTACTAGGTCGGGGTTGGTGAGGAGGTCGCAGGCGGTCAGGGCCAGGACTTTGGCGGTGGCTATGGCGTTTTCGTGGGCTAGGTCGGTGATGGATGCTTCGGTCATGCGGATGGAGTGACCGGGGACGGGTTCTTCGCTGACGGCGAAGCGCAGGTAGTAGGAGGGCATACGCTGGCTGACGTTGCCGAAGTCGGTGGATGCGCCTCCGCCGCGGTTGGTGCGAGTCTCGTGGACTTCGAGGCCTGACTGGGGGCAGTTGCTGTAGGCGGTGCGGGCAAGGGCCTCGTTGGGTTTGACGTTTTCGTATAGCGGGTAGACTTCTTCGATTTCCAAGCGGGCACCGGTGAGGAGGGCTGCGCCCTCGGCTACACTCTTGACCTTTTCCACGACTTCCCTGAGGTAGATGCTGTCGCGGGAGCGGAGCATGAAGTTGGCGGCGGCGAAATCGGGGACTACGTTGGGGGCCTTGCCGCCGTCGGTGATGACGCCGTGGATGCGGACGTCTTCCTTGAGGTGCTGGCGGAGGGCGTCGATGCCGGTGAAGAGGTGGATGACGGAGTTGAGGGCGTTGATACCCTCGTGGGGGACGGTGGAGGCGTGGGAGGCCTTGCCGTGGTAGGCGTAGCGGTAGCCGACCATGGCGAGGCTCCAGCTTTCGTCCATGGCGATGTTGGTGGGGATGACGGTGATGTTGGAAGAGGGGTGGGAGGAGAGGGAGATGTCGACATCGTTGAAGGCGCCGCCCTCGATCATGCGGACCTTGCCGCCACCGCCCTCTTCGGCGGGGGTGCCGAGGATGACGAGCTTGCCGGGGAGGTCGCGGAGGGCGCTGACTGCGCCGAGCATGGCGCCGAGGTTGGAGATGGCGATGAGGTTGTGGCCGCAGCCGTGGCCGATGTCGGGGAGGGCGTCGTACTCGGCGAGGAAGGCGACGGTGGGGCCGTCACCACCCTGACCCTGGGCCTCGGCGCGGAAGGCGGTCTCGACGCCGCCGGTGCCGCGCTGGACGGAGAAGCCGTGGCGTTCGAGGGCGGTGGCGAGGGCTGCGGAGGAGTAGGTCTCCTGATAGTTGAGTTCGGGGTGGGCGTGGATGTCCCTGCTGACGGAGACGAGTTCGTCGCGGGCCTCGTCGATGGCTGCCTTTACGAGGTCGGCGTAGGGCTGGTTGGCGGTCATGTCGGCCTCCTTGGTTTGGGTGGGGGAAATGTCACAATGTCACAGGTTTCGTAGCTAAAATTTGTTTTTCGTATCTGAGAGTTGTGACATTTGTGACATTTCCCTAGCTGGCCAGATACGAAAAAGTGTGACATGTTTTTCGTATCTGAGGATGTCACACATGTCACAGTTTTGTGACGTGTGTGACATTTTCGTAGCTGGAGATTTGTCACAGTGTGACATTTTGGGACTGGCCTCTTGATTCCTGATTTTTTGGGCGAGTGCATCCGCAAGACCGCTTCGGGGGTCTGCGCTGGACCCCCGGGAGGCGGGCTTGGGGGGTGGGCTGCTTGGTGTTCTGGTGATTGTTCTGATGGTAGTGGGTTGGGGGGTGGGGTGTCAATGGGTGGGTGTCATGGGGGGCGGGGGCTAGCGGAGGTGGTTCGCGCAAGGGGTCTTGCGTGGAACGGCAGCGAGCGCGTGATCCATGGGGTGACGGATTCCGTGCATATTTGAGACAGCTTATTGGTAGATGTTAGCGTGATATCCATTTGGCATAATAGGAGACCACGCCGTTGCAGGAAAAAGGCGTGCAACAAAGCGCCAGCAACTCCCAGTGGCTCGTCCGAAGTATGTATTAGCGGGGCTGACCGTGACGGACTGTAGCTTGGCGTGTAAGCAGGAAATACTGTTGGTCACGCATGATTCCACCTACCCTTCGGGTCGCGCAAAGTGATCCGAGCTATATGCGCCGTGAGCCTGCTCATGACGGTAGCAGCGTCTCTGTTGGCGTGTGACGGTGGGCCGACGCCCACAATCCAGCCAGATACCGAGGCACTAATCCCCGAGCCCACCCCCACCTCGGAAGCTGCCAAAACCCCCATGCGCACCCTCGAACCTATCGGGACTCCCGCTCCTTCGCCTACCGGCGCCCCTGTGCCCGCCTCCACTGCGACAGCTGCGGCCGAGCCTATGGTCAGGCTTGTGCTGGAGGCTGATGCCACGGTTGGCGGATACTGGTCGGACGGCACTGCCAATCTCGATATCACCGCTTCAGTGCGCAATGAGGGTGATTTGGGCCTGAGCGATCCGGTTCAAATAGCCGTCACGTGCACCCGGGACGGCGAGGTCCTCGGCGGCTGCAGCGGAGAGATGAGCGTGACACTGGCGGACGGATACGGTCCGGCGAGAGATGGGATCACACTACGAGTTCCGCCGGGCAGCGTATCCTTGGCATTCGCGTATGGCGAGTCGGAGCCTATGGTCTTGGGGGTTGCTGTACCTGAACGCATCGTGGGAGTCGATGGAGATGTATGGGAGTGCTTCAGCGACGTCAAGGGCGACTGGCCTTGGTCGACCCTCAGCACCGGAGGCTGTGCGGGATGGGAGTCAAAGACGATTCAGAAGTATGACCAGTCTAGGGCAGTAAAGGTTTGGGCTTCCGGGCCGGATAGTTACATCGGTGTTTTCGGTGAGGTTCTCAATGACCTAGGGGAGTTGCTTGGGCTGGAGTTCAAAGGGGTATCCACTGAAGACGAAGCTGACTTTGTCGCGGAAATCGGTTACAGACTGGAAGGTGGCGCCTACTATTGCAGCCCGAATGAAGCTGGTTGCGCTACCATTGACGCATCCAATGAAATGGGTGAACTAGAGGGCAGCAAAGTCCGGGTCAAAGATACATGGGACGGAACGGTATTCGCCGATCTGCCGGAATCGTCGCAAGACTTCCTAGTGCATGTATTTGCTCATGAAGGGATTCACGCATTGTCCGGGATGGGTCATCGGACGGAACCGGCCAGCATTATGAACATTGGCACGAGGTCGTCATATACCGGTGCAAGCACGTTGCAGGGCATTACGGTTAGTCCCATGGACGAGCGGCTGCTGAGATTGCACGGTAATCCGTTGGTGAAGCCGGGCATGGAGATGGCGGAGATTGAGGCCCTGATAGTGTTCAATGATGAGTTGATAGACCCGCAGACCGACCATGTTCTAACAAAATGGAAGCTGATCTCCGGTGCATATGAGGCGCTGCGGGAGGCTGGGTCAGCCGTTTTCAGAGTCCGCTCGTCTCTGCCGGACTGCAACGAAGAGTTTGGATGGGCTGATTATGCGGTATCGCATTTGGGGAATCGTTTGTTCAGGTGGGTTGTAATCGATGACGGGGATAACCACCTCTACAACTTGGACGGCGAATACTGGCGTCGCGGCCGCGACGGATGGAACCAGACATATGGCCATGGGGAGGCAGGCTGGCGCAGTGAGCAGACCGACCCGCACGCGATGTTGGAGAATGTTCTGCTGTATGCGGACTGGACGGAAGCGGACCTCGTCATTGCTCCCAATGGACGTGCGAGGCTGGAGTTCGAGTTGGACAGCAGACCGGGCGGCGGTTTAGACGTGGTCCTCGTTCTCGATCCCGAGACGGGCATGGTAGCCGAGTATGTCATGGACTGGGAACGTGGAGACAAGAAGTGCGGCAGATACGTAGTGGAGGCCAAGGATGGGAGAAGCGGGGGAGAGTTTGATATCCCGGACGAGGCGGCGGTCCTCCTCGGCAGTTGTGGCATTGAGCAACTAGGTCCTATCGATAGGGTTGTTTCGCTCTGGGGAGAATGGAAGCCGCACTGTGGCAGCGAGAATCACGGGCACCGTCGCAGCTACAGCTTTTCAGTAGACAAGTGGTCGTATGTGAGGGTCGAATCCTCGTCAGTCAACGCCGTCTCGCTTCAACTCATGGAGAGCGAGGGTAACTCGGAACTGGTCACGGACCAAGAAGCCACGAAGAACTTGTCAACCGGGAATGAATTCATCTGGCAGTCATGGGCCCAGGCCATAGTTCCACCGGGCCGCTACATCGTGGCGGTAGTGACTCAGGATGCCATACTTGAAGAGTTCGGACTCTTGATCAGCGTATCGGAGACGCATGGGCCTCCGCATGGCTTCGAGTCCATCAGCAGCGGGAAGAGTCACCTGTGCGCACTAGACGCTGACGGAAGGGCTCTTTGCTGGGGCGACAACGGAGAGTTGTATGCAGGACCTCCATACGGCGAAGTGTCGATCGCGGCACCGCCAGATGACCGGCTTACTGTCGTCAGCAGCGGCGCTTATTTCTCCTGCGGACTTAGGACGGACGGAACGGCTGCCTGTTGGGGCAGGGACGCGCATGGGCAGATTTCGCCGCCAGCCGGCGAGAGGTTCGTCGACATCAGCGTTGGCACCAGTCACGCTTGTGCCTTACGCGAAGACGGCGGGGCTACGTGCTGGGGCTGGAATTACGAAGGACAGGCTTCGCCTCCGCTCGATGAGCGTTTCACCACAATCAGCAGCGGGGATCGTTTCACTTGCGCCCTGCGTAGCGACGGGAGCCGGTCTGCTGGGGAGGAAAAAGGTACCCGGGAGGGTTACAGGCGCCGCAAGGGGAGACGCTAACGTCGGTCAGCAACGGTCAGGACCATGCTTGCGGGCTCCGCAAGGACGGCTCTGTCGTTTGCTGGGGCAATGACTGGTCTGGGCAGGCATCACCGCCAGAGGGCGAAGTGTTCACTTCTATCAGCAGTGGTCTTTATCACACCTGCGCCCTTCGGGAGAATGGCACAGCCGTGTGCTGGGGTAGGTACTCGGAGGGTCAAACATCCCCGCCGCCCGGACAGCGGTTCACCTCGATTAGTGGCGGCATGTTTTATACTTGCGGGCTTGGCGAGGAGGGCCTGCCCGTCTGCTGGGGGAGACTTGGGTATGGCGGCCACCCTTCGTCCCCATTTTCCAAGGCTGGGTGGGATGGAGAGAGAGTTCCTGGAAAAGGCACGGCCGGTTTCGTTTCCGTCACGAGTGGCAAGTCCGAGTTCTGTGGACTTCGTTTGGACTCCACGGTTCAGTGCTGGTCAGGGGACTTCGAGCTACTGGCGTCGCCTCCGGGCCAGTTCGCGGCGATTAGCAATGGCGGGTTTCACGCCTGCGGCATCCGCAAGGACGGCTCTGTCGTCTGCTGGGGCGATGACGACTATGGCCAATCATCATGGCAAATACCGTTCTCAGAAGGAGCGTCCCCAACATACGCGGCCTCGATCAGCAGTGGCGGCTTCCACACGTGCTTCCTTACCGCCGATGGGTCCGCTGGCTGCAAGCCGCTAGGGCAGATCGGTACGAGATACACTGCTCGTGGGTCTTTCAGTTCCATCAGTGGCGGAGGCTTCCACAGTTGCGCTCTTCGCGAAGACGGGACGGCGCGTTGTTGGGGGAATAACAGATATGGGCAGTCCTCATCGCCCCAAGGCGAAGAATTCATCTCGATCAGCAGCGGATGGAGACATACCTGTGCGCTTCGAGAGAACGGGACCGCTGTATGCTGGGGTGCCGGGGACGACGGCATCGACTTTGGTCAAGCGTCGCCGCCAATGGGTGGGCGATTCACCTCGATCAGCAGCGGCGTATGGCATACTTGTGCGCTTGGTGAAGACAGCACTGCCGTATGCTGGGGTGCAAATAGAGACGCGGTAGACTTTGGGCAAGCGTCGCCTCCGGCGGACGAGCGATTCATATCCATCAGCAGCGGGATGGAGCATACTTGCGGCGTCACAGTAGAGGGAAGCCTGGTCTGCTGGGGCCGTCATTCACCGAAGACTGTTCTCTCTTGACCCGGCCAGGGTGCACATCTGGCGGTTAGCGTCGGGGGTGGGTGGTCCCACGGCAATATGTGTGTTTTTGCCATAGCCGCCTCCTAGAGTGGGTTGGGGTTAGTGTAACAGGTGGCGGTGTCCTTCGACTTCGGGGTGGGGTCAACACAACCTCCGCGCTTGGTCGCTTGGAGGCTGTGTTGACCTCACCCCTTCGCTCAGGACGAACGGAGGGGTGGCTGCTTCTGTGGTGGCGGTCTTTCGCCCGCAGAGGGGTTGGTCTTTCTGAAGGGCAATTTGTGTGGGGGGTTTCCTGGATACCGGCTTTCGCCGGTATGACGGGTATGGTATGGGGTGGTTTGGCGGTTAGCGGAGGGGGTGGGTGGTCTTACTGGTGAGGGTTCGTTTTTGGTGTGGTTGGATGCTGGGAGTCGGGGGTTGGGGCGTGTCAGGCGGTGGTGGTGGTGGATGGGTTAGGAGGGGGGTTGCCTGATTTTTGCGGCGTTTTTGAGGGCTTCGCGGCGGGTGAGGGGGCTTATTGTGGTGGCGTTTTGGGTTATGTAGGACTCGACGGTGGGGAGGTCGGTCCAGGCCAGGGAGCGGAGGGCCCAGCCGATGCCCTTGCGTATGAAGAAGTCGGGGTCGGTGAGGTTGGGGTCGATGCAGTCAAAGAGGAGGGCAAGGTCGGTCTCCTGCTTGCGGTTTAGCTGGCAGATTATGGACGAGCGGCGCTTCCACTTGTCGGAGTCACGGCTCCAAGCCCTCATCTGTTGGGAGACTTCAGCGGGATACTTTTCCAGAAGCTCGCGAAGATGGTGGGCGGCTATGTCGTCCACGTAGTCCCACCAAGCACCGGTGACAACCATCTCTTCGTAGAGGGGGAGAGTATCCAGGGTGCGGAAGGGTTTGTAGACCTTGGCTCCCGCGAGTTCGATGGAGGCGTAGCGTTCCTCCCGGTAGCGGGCGTTCCGCCAGAGGTCGAGGACGGCGTCGAGCCATGCCTGCTTGTCCGGTAGAGGGTGGCGGCGGAAGAGGTCTCTGCAGATTTGGCGGCGGAGAGGGGTCTGAACGCCCCGATAGGGCATCTCCGACTTCATGTAGCTTTTCATGCCTTCAGCCTTGACCGGGTCTTGGTGCCCGGCCAAGGCTTGGCGTATCTCTGTGACGAGGTTGTGGGTCATTGGGGAACTAGGGGAGCTTGGTGGCTTGGAGGCGGAGTCCGAGGGTGTGGACTACCTTCAAGACGGTGG
Organism: Dehalococcoidia bacterium; assembly: GCA_965204245.1. GTDB lineage: Bacteria > Chloroflexota > Dehalococcoidia > Lucifugimonadales > JAAXIE01 > JAAXIE01. Next base: position 283,706 of record CBDBED010000001.1, on the reverse strand, counting down.
CGAACTCTGGGTTGCCGTCGGAGGAGAGGGACTTGTAGAGACTCTCTCGGCCCAGACCCGTTTCCTGGGCCACTACCGTTATTTGTTTGGCGCGAGCGATGTCGCCGAGGGTGGCCATGATGAGGCTCAGGTCGCCCTGTTCCAGGGCGAGGTTAAGGTAGGACACCATGTCCTCGTGGGTTTCAAGGTGTTCGGCGGGGTCCCACGGGAGGGTGGGTGTGTTAGTCATGGCCGCCTCTTAGAGTGGGTTGGGGTTAGTGTAACAGGTGGCGGTGTCCTTCGACTTCGGGGTGGGGTCAACACAACCTCCGCGCTTGGTCGCTTGGAGGCTGTGTTGACCCCACCCCTTCGCTCAGGACGAACGGAGGGGTGGGGTTTGAGGGGGGATCTTGATACTTACTGGTCGTAGCTGTTGGGTGGCGGATGTATGACACGCTCCCTTCGCTCAGGACGAACGGAGGGGTGGGAGAAGGGGAACTTCATGCTTACTGGTTGTAGCTGTTGGGTGGCGGATGTATAACACGTCCCCTTGGCTCAGGACGAACGGAGGGGTGGGAGAAGGGGGAACTTCATACTTACTGGTCGTAGCTGCTGGGGGTTGGATGGGCAGTCCTCCTCCCTTCGCTCAGGACGAACGGAGGGGTGGGGTTGGAGGGGTTTGCGGTGGTCGGGGAGAAGGGGTTGAGATGGAGTTGGGGGTTACGTGGGTTCCTGCCTGCGCAGGAACGACGGGTGGGGCGCCCCCATCCTAACCTTCCCGATCTAGGGGGGTTGTGCCGGTGGTTGGGGAGTAGGGGTTGAGATGGGGTCGGGGGTTACGTGGGGTGCCTGCCTTCGCAGGAACGACGGGTGGGGCGCCCCCATCCTAACCTTCCCCTCTAGGGGGGTTGTGCCGGTGGTTGGGGAGAAGGGGTTGAGGATGGAGTTGGGGGTTACGTGGGTTCCTGCCTGCGCAGGAACGACGGTGGGGGCACCCCCTCATCCCAACATCCTCTCTAGGGGGAAGGGGTTTTGCGGTGGGTTGGAGGGGATTCTGCGAGGGCCGGTTAGCGTCGGGGGTGGGTGGTCCAGGAGAGGTCGGGGGAGGTCATTAGGCGGGACCAGTGGTTGTAGAAGTCGCGGTTGCTGACTTCGGAGAAGCGGTAGTCGGAGGCGTAGGTTAGGAGGGTTTCGTCGTAGCCTTCGTGGCCTAGGCCTTGGGTGGTGTTGAGGGGGAGGCGCTTGGACATGACGCCGCGGGCGGTCTGGGTGCATTCCTGCCAGTTGTCCATGTCGTCCTGTTCGAGGGTGCCGGAAGGACTGAAGCCGCGGATGACGCCGAGGCGGGATGCCTGCTTGACCTCGTCGGGGGCGGCGGCGTCGACGAAGGTCCATGCCCAGACCTCCATTTTTTCGGGGCCGCGGGGCATCCAGAGGCGGAAGGTGCGGGAGGCGCTGCGGTTGATGGCGAAGTTGGGGAAGACGCGGGCGACGATGGGGTTGCAGACTTGGTAGCGGGGGCCGAGCCTGCTCTCGACCTCGGGGCGGATGGAGCGCTCGTATTCCTCGAGGAGGGGGACAGGGGGTTCTGTGGGGTCGGTTGGGGCGACCATGACGAGGCTGTTGCCGTTGCCGGGGGAGAGCATGCGCCCGCCGCTGGAGGCGCGGTTGCCCGATGAGGACTGGACGAAGCCTGCGCTGAAGGCGGAGCGGTGGTTCCAGCCGAGGTGGTAGGCGTCGCCGCCGAAATTCTCGGCGGCGAGCTTCCAGTTGGCGGGGACGACCCACTTGTGCATGCCGCCGATGACCTCGGAGCCGCCCTCGCGGCGGTCGAAAAAGACGTCGAGCATCCATTTCATGTCGCCCAAGTAGTCGTGGAGGGGCGGTGCGTTGGGGTCGAAGGTGGCGAAGACGAGTTGCTTGTAGGTGTCGACTTGGGCGACGGGGACTAGGCCCCACTTGGAGGTGTCGAGTTCGTCGTAGTAGGCCTCTTTGAGGCTGGGGACGGCGATGAGCTTGCCGTCGTTGCCGTAGGTCCAGCCGTGGTAGGCGCAGATGAAGGCGGAGGCGTTGCCGGCATCGGCGCGGCAGACGCGGTTGCCGCGGTGGCGGCAGATGTTGAGGAAGGCGTTGATTTTGCCGGAGGAGTCGCGAGTGACGAGGACGGGGTCTTCGCCCATGTAGGTGGTGAAGAAGTCGCCGGGGTTGGGGATCGTAGTCTCGTGGCAGAGGAGGAGCCAGCAGCGGGAGAAGATCTGCTCGAGTTCCTGCTGGTAGATGTCGGGGTCGGTGAAAATCTGCTTGTTGACGTAGGAGCCGTCGTGCTGGACGAGGTCGGCGGTAGGGGTTGCCATTGGGGGGCCTCCGGGAAGGGGTTGGGGGGTGTGTACCATTGGGGGAGTGGGGTTGTCAAACGTGGGGGTGGGGTGGTTGGGTGTACATTGTTATCTGTGTCCTTCGACTTCGGGGTGCGGTCTCCACAACCTCCGCGCTCGGTCGCTTGGAGGTCGTGGAGACCGCACCCCTTCGCTCAGGACGAACGGAGTGGAGGAGGGGGATTAGTGTGGAGGTTGTTTCACTCGAAGGGGAGGACGGAGCGTGGGGGTTGGGTGTTGGGAACGCGGTTAGCTTCCTCTTCCCCTGTGCATTACGAAGGCGGCGAAGGCCTTACGGTCGGCTCTGGGAGTCTTTAGGAAACCTTCGAGGGCTTGTTCGGCTATTTCGATTTGAACCTGAACATCCGCCCGGTAGTAAATTTCTGCGGGGTTGTAATCCGCGTCCAGCCTCAGTCCCTGCATTGTCGTGAAGCATTCGGCGAAAGTCAGTATCTCAGGGCTGAACACCGGAGTGGTCTGCCCTGACCGTCGCCTCGACGACGCCAGAACCTTGCTGCACTGGTTCTTCGCGGAGCCATGGTCCAGTGACCGATAGGTCTGGAGCCAGATCTGGTTTCTCCGAGTTGCGGGGGAATTTCCAACGAAGGCGTCAGCCGCGGTACCTGCTAAGGCGCTGAAAAGGGCGTAGTAGGCCGCGCTCAGTGCCTTACGAAGCTCTTCTTGGTTGGGGCGACCCCTTCTTCCGCTTATTTGCCCCGCGGCTAGGGCGCTGGCAATTCGGAGCAGGTGTCTAGGGTTCAAGCTGCCTTATCCGTTTACCGCTACCCATTCGGATTTCTCGACGAAAGACTGGATGGGGATACCGGGGTATCCCATCTCCTTGGAGTCAGGCCAAAGCTCGGTGGAAATGCCCATGATCTTTCTGGTATCAAGCTTTTTCCATTCGCCTTCGAAGATGATGTAGGTATGGAAGTAATCTTCGCCGTCGAAATTCACTGAGGGCTCTACTATGATGTCTGTGAAGGGAAATCCGTCTGAGAATCGCTCCTTAAGTATCTGGTCAACGAGGTGGCGGTAGTTGTCTTTGAGGAGTTTGTCTCCGTCTGAGCCCATCTTCGTGACTCCGTTCGGCATGTTCTCTGGACGCGATGTGAACTGGGGGCAGCAAATTTTGCCTTGTGGGCTGGGTATTTGTACCTATAGTGTACAGGGGTGTCAAGACACTGGTACATGAGTGGAGATAGATTGACTCACGAACCTCACTGCCCGGAGTGTTCGGGTGTACTAGGGACGCTACAGGTGCGGGTGATGCCTGATGGGGTGGCGGAGTATAGGTGTGGGGGGTGTTCTTGGGAGATTCCGATGGTGGTGGTTACGCAGTTGGGGTCGCTGGGGTGTGAGGGGTGCGGGACGGATGCGGCAGAGGTGAGGGTGGTGCGTGGGGTGGACTCGAGCGGGTTGCTGAATCTGGTGAGTTGCGAGGAGTGCGGGGTGGTGCTGGGGAGGTATTGGGGGTTGTTGTAGGGGCTGGGCTGCCTTGTAGTCGGTGGGACTCGCTACTAGAATGCACAGGCTTTCTACCTTGAGTCCCAAGGGTCTGGAGTTTTTCTGCGAGTGACTAGTCCTAGGTTAGGTGCGCCCATCGGAGAAGGGCCAAGGGGCTCGCTGCGAGATGACAGGCGATTTCTGCTGGTGAATCTCTCGTTGGGCCATGCTATGGCCCATTGTTTTACCCAGAGCTTCACGGTGGTGCTGCCGTATATCCAGAACTATATGGGTTTTGGGGACTTGCAGTATGGGTTGCTGCTGGCTAGCAGGCAGCTTTCGCAGGGGGCGATCAACATACCGCTGGGGTTCATCATTGATGCGCTGCGGCGGTACTGGGGGCTGATATTCACGGGGTGCATGGTTGGGATCGCGCTGGCGTTCGTGCTGGCGGGGAGTTCTCCGAACTACTGGGTGCTGGTGCTGGCGTCGGCGTTTGTGGCGTTTCCGGGGAGTGTGTGGCATCTGCCTGCTTTTGCGTTGCTGTCGCAGCGGTTTCCGGAGAAGAGGGGGTTTGCACTTTCCACGCATAGTGCGGGTGGGAATGTCGGCGGGACGGTGGGGCCTCTGGCTGCGGGGTTGCTGATATGGCTGTTGATTTCGCAAGAGGGCGGGGGCGAGTGGCGGTGGGTGCTGTTCATCTTCGTTGCGCCTGCGCTGCTGATGGTGGTGCCGATTTTCTGGACGCTGCACAACGTGGGGTCGTCGCAGGGAGGACCGACGCAGAGCACGCCGATGAAGCAACGCATCAGCGATGCTTCGAGGCTGATTCGGCGTCCCATTATCCTTGCCATCGTGGCGGTGCTGCTGCTGAGGAGTCTGGGGTTCAACGCGCTGAACAACTGGGCACCGAAATACTTGGAGGACGGGGCTGGACAGTCGGCGGCTTGGGTAGGGGTGGACATGGCGCTGTATATCGGGTTGGGGATTATCTTCGGGCCGATACTGGGGCTGCTGTCGGACAGGGTGGGGCGGAAGCCGGTGATAATGCCTGGGATGCTGATTTCGGCGGGCTTGGCGGTGCTGGTGGTGATGGCGGGGGAGAACTCGCTGTACCTGGCGCTGCTGTTTGCTGCGATGGGGCCGTTCTCGCATACGCTGAGCCAGTTGTTGCAGGCGAGTGTACTGGATATCACGGGCCGTGGGACGGAAGCGACGGCGATGGGGTTGGTGGTAGGGATTCAGGGGCTGTTGCTGGCGGGAGCGCCGCTGGGAGTGGGACTGATGATTGACCGGTTGGGGATTGAGACGCTGTTCTATTACGCGGCGATTATCTTTGCCGTGGCTACGGCGGTGCTGGTGGTAGTGCCAATCAGCCGACCGGCAGAGCTTGAGCCAGAGCGGGGGGCCACACGATGACCTTGCGGCCTCTCTGCCATTGAATGAGAAGGACTTGGTGACCGATCTGGCGTCCAGTGGCGTCGAGTTTGAAGCGGCCGTAGAAGGTGGTGAAGTCCAGGGTTGAGGCGGCTTGTCGCAGGGCTTGCTGGTCGAGGGAGCCTGCTTCTTCGATGCAACGCTGGGCGACGAGGCCGCCGGCATAGCCTTGGGCAATGGGGTAGTCGGGCTGCGGGCCCAAGCGGTCGGTGATTTCCTTCATGGTGGGGCCGTAGTCGATTTGCAGGCGGGCGGAGGGCTCCCACTGGCTGGGGCCGACGAATCCCTCGGAGTTCTGGCCGAGGGATTGGCGGAACTGGTCGATGGGCGTTGCCACGAGGGCGACCATACATTCGATGTCGAAGGGTAGCTGCTGGGCCAAGAGGAGGTCGTCCTCGATGCGGCCGACGCCTATGAGGAGGTCGGGCTCGGCGGCTTCCACGCGCTGGAGCAGGGCCGTGAGGTCGGTGGCTGGGGAGTCGAAGGTGTCGTGGAGGATGGTGTCAATGCCGAGTTCGGAGGCTTTTTCGATGGCGCCCGTGGCGACGGAGTGGGAGAAGGGGCCGGTGGAGGAGTGGAGGACGGCCAAGCGGGTGGCTGCGGGATTGGTCTGAAGGACGACTTCGGGGACACCGGCGAGGTAGTCGCTGGCTGGGCTGAGGATGTTAACGGTGTAGCGGAAGCCCTGCTGGTGGATGGTGTCGGCGGAACCGCCGTGGTTCCAGAGAACGATGCCGAGTTCGTCGGCGGCTTGGGCGGCTGCCATGGTTAGGGGGCTGGAGTAGGGGCCGAGGAGGAGATGGACTTGGTCTTGGGTTATGAGGCGGCGGACGAGGTCGCGGACGTTGGATGTGCGGCTGTGGTCGTCGTAGTGGATGAGTTGGAGGGGGAGGGTGGCGTTCAGGTCGCGGACGTGCAGGCCACCGTTGCGGTTGGTGTCCTCGACCCACGCGGTGGCGCCTTGGAGGGCTTGGGTGCCTTGGGTCTGGAACTGGCCGGAGAGGGAGGCGGGGATGCCTATGCGGATGGTGGTGGGCAACGTTTCGTACTTAATTAGTCTTGGTGGAGGGAATCGCGCTTACTATCTCTTCAATTTGAGCTTGGGTAAGTGAATCCGTCATTCTGTTCAATGCTTTCCTAACGGCTTTGCGGCTTTGTTCACGCCCCTGCTCACGAAGCTCTTCTTCAATTTGTTCAGCGGTCTCCAATTTCTGCCTGCGTTTCCGTCCAACTAACATGTCTCCTCATTTCCGGAGTAACGAGTAAACGTCGTTCCCGTCTGACTTGATTAGTCCAATCTAACAGGTTGGTCGCGATGAGGCTGAGACCTGCGTTGAGTATGATCCACGGAGCAGTGTCCTTGCCTACTGTGATGAGGACTTGGTAAGGGTTATCAGATTCCGCTATTGCCAGCCAAATGATGTAGCCCAACACGCTCACTGACAGAATCGTGAATAGCAGGAAGTAAAACCATCCTAAGTTAGGAGGAATGCTCCATATGGAATCCCTGTCCTCGTACATTTCGGTCCCTGTTCTAAGGCTCTAGCCGGTGCGGGGGCGGAAGAGGCCGAAGGAGCTGGTGTAGCCGTGGAGGAAGGTGGTGCCTCCGACAGGGCCGATCTCGCCGTTGCAGAAGAAGCCTCCGAGGGGGATGGGGGCGAGGACTTCGTGGAAGAGGTTGGTGTCGTGGTCGGGCTGGCCGTAGAGGTGCTCGCCGCGGCCCAAGCAGGAGAACATGAGGGCACCCTGGGGGAGGGCACCGGTGTGGTCGGAGGCGTAGCGGCCTAGGACGGCGGCCAAGTCGTCGCGGGAGGTGAGGGCGTCGCGGAGATGGAACTGAACCACTTGGCCCTCGCGGAGCATTTCGCCGATTGCAATGGCGCCGGACTGGGAGTCGGTGCCGATGAGGTTGCGTATGAGGAAGTCGCCCTGTTGGGGATTGTCCTCGAACTCGTCCATGACCACGCCGAGGAAGAGTGAGTAGCGCATGAGGCCTTGGTCCCGCTCGTCCAAGGTGGTGTAGAGCTTCTGGAGGACTTCCATGGGAGGGGTACCGTCCAAGCTGGCGAGGATGTTGTTGCGGCAGCCTGTGATGTTCATGGGGCTGCCGATGGGGCGGCAGCCTTGGGCCACGACTGTTTCCACGGTGATGTCGCCGGAGAAGGCGAGGCCCACTGCGCCGGAGAAGTAGACTTGGTTGGCAAGGTAGAGGGCGTTGCTGCCTTGGCCGCCGCTGGCGAGGCCGCCAACCTTGACGCTGGCAGGGAAGGCGTAGTCCATGCCGAGGATGAAATTGGAGGCGGGGAAGGTGTAGGGGTCGGCGAGGAGGAGGAAGGGCGGGGATTCGCCGGTTTCGAGTCCTACCAGCTTGCTCCAAGCGTCGGGCCCGGCATCCAAGCTGGGGAGTTCGTCGCCCTCCAAGTGGAACCCGTTAACGGTGACGCCGGGCATCTCGGCTACTGTGAGGGAGAAGCCGGCGCGGTTCTCGACCTCGCGGCCACCGCCGATGACGCCGCCACCGGAACAGCCGAAGAGGCGCACCTCGCCCATGTGCTTGCGGATGAGTTCGGGGAGGGCGTCGTAGTCAGCGGAGTGCTGGGCGGAGACGAAGGCGACGGCCAAGTCGGGGCTGGCGCCTTCCAAGGCGCGCAGGGCGTGGTCGCAGCACTCGCGGACTGCATCTTCCAGAGATGGGTTTTCGGATATGCGGGAGGCCCAGCGCATGACGAACCCTCGCAGATAGAAGTTTGGGGATGATAGAGGCAGTATAGCAGACAGTATGACGGCCTGTGTGAGCCTGAGTGGTCTGCGCATCTGTGGGGATGCTGGAGTGACGGGAGGGGACTAAGGGGATTGACCGCGGAGGCGGCGCAACTCGGCTTCCAGTTCAGCGGCCCGTGCCTCGGCTGCCAGCCGCGCGCTCTCGGCGGCTAAGCGGGCGTCTTCAGTCTCCAGTGGGGTGAGCAGCCAACGACCGCTGTCGGGGTTGTAGAAGCGCAGCCTGCCCTCGTGCCAACACAGGTCAAGTCCCAAGGCAGGGCTGTGGGCCCACACCATGCCGTCAGGCTCGTGGTGTAGGTCCAAGCGACGGTATTCTCCGGCGGACAAGACTTCGCCGACCAGGGGCTCTCTATAGAAGTTGCCTCCAGTGGAGTCGTAGCGCCAATACTCGGAGATGCCCAGCTGGGCGTAGAGGTTACGCTTGCGGACAAGGTCGGTGGTGGCGGTGCTGGGGGAGCCGATTTCCAGCACGAAGGCAGGGGGCTTGCCGACCTCCCACAAGCGATAGGTATTGAAACGTTCGATGGAGGAGGAGTCGATGTCGAGGGCGACGTAGCAGTCGGGGGAGACCCATGATCTTGGATCGCCCTCGCGGTAGTAGATGAAGGTGTTGCCGTTGACCCAGGAGCGGGGAACGTCCCGGAAGTGGGTCTCAAGGGGGCAAACGACATCGCGGTAGAGGGGGGCTTGGAATTCTCCATCGGGCAAGGGCATACCGTCCGTTTCAGGATAAATGACTTCTGCGGGGTGTTTGCCCTTGGTGGTCATGGGGTCTTCCTTTCGGGCTGAGTCTACCATAGGGCAGCGGGAATATATGACTGCTTACGCAGACTGATCATAGGCGGGGTTAGCGCCGCAACAGGCCCATGAGGTTGGCGGTGGTGACTTGGGCGACTTCTTCGAGTTCCATGCCCTTGAGGTCGGCGAGGAGGGTGGCGACTTCGCGGACGTGGCGGGGTTCGGTCCAACTGTGGCGGTGCTTTTTGAAGGGCTGGGGGTAGGCGTCGGTTTCGAGGACGATTTGCTCCATGGGGAGGGTCTTGGCGAGTTCCTGTAGCTCGGGGAGGCGGGTGAGGGGGCGGGCCAAGGAGATGTGGATGCCGAGGTCGAGGACCTCGTGAGCGGTGGCCTCGTCAGCTTGGAAATAGTGCATCACGGCGCCAATGTCGCCCACGTGTTCCTCGCGGAGCACTTGGAGGACTTCGGGGTGGGACTCGCGGGAGTGGAATATGATAGGCAGGTTGAGTTCTTTGGCGAGGCGAATCTGCTCGCGGAAGACTTGGTACTGGGTGGGGACGTCGGGAGATTCGGGGAGGAAGTCAAGGCCGATTTCGCTGATGCAGACGACCTTGTCGCTGCTGAGGGCCAAGGACTTGAGGGCGTCATAGGTGGCCTCGTCGACGGGGGCTTGGACATTCATGGGATGGATGCCGACGCCGGCATAGAGGGGCGGGTTTTCCTCGGCCATGGCGATGCAGGCACGGGTGGAGGCGACGCTGGTGCCGGCGCAGAGGATGAAATCCACTTGGGCTTCCCCGGCCCGCCCTAGAATGTGGGGGAGTTCGTCGGGAGGGTATTGGTCGAGGTGGGTGTGTGAATCACATAAAAACACTGGCCTGCTGTCCTTGCAAAGGTTTGGGCTGTTTACTTTATACTAGAGTTTAATCTTTGTACAAGTTCAGGAGCGGAGGATGGGGTTTATCCGGCGGGCGGCACTCCTAATAGCACCACTTATTCTCCTTATGATAGTGGCTTGTGGTGGCGAAGAACCTTCTCCTTCTCCTTCACCGACTCCAACACCAACATCCGAACCCACAGAGACGACTGCGGCAACACCTGAGCCGACACCGACTCCTACGGCAACTCCGCTTCCCACACCGCCTCCGATAGAGGCAGCCGTACCTACGCCTACTCCGTGGCCGATGAACAGTCCCATTTATCCCGCACCTGAGGGAGTGCAGGGCGGGGTGCTGGAGACCATCTCCCCGGCCAAGTTCGCACACCGGGATGTTCACCAGACGTTGCAGGAAGCGCTGGCGACCTTGGGGCCGGGGCTGGTGTATAGCAGGATGCTGAGGGTGCGGACGGATGCGGACGTAGTGCAGCCGTCGCTGGAGTTGGAGTGCGACCTGTGTGAGACCTGGCAGTTCGTCCCTCCGAGTTCGTTCCGATTCAACCTGCGTCCGGGGGTCAAGTGGCATGGGGACCCGCCCGTGCGAGGGCGGGAGGTGACGGCGAATGACGTAGCGTGCAGCTATGAGCGGATGAGCGGGCGCAAGCTTACCCCCCGGACGTTTTCCTGCGGATACGACATACCGTCGCCTGAAGAGGCGCCGAACGCGCCGTTGTTGAATAACGTCAGGGCGATTGAGGTGGAAGGGCCTCTGACGCTGCGAATCGACTTGGACCCGGAGTTTCCCGATGCCGATTTCCTGCTGAACCTGGCGAACGGGCACAGCAAGGTCGTTGCCGTTGAGGCCGTGAACGTGAACGGCGATTTGAAGGATGGGCCGGATATCGGCACAGGGCCTTGGCTTTCTTCCAGCGTCGATGTCAACCTCAGAACCAGGTTGACGCGGAACTCCGATTATTTCGAAGCGGGTTTGCCGTTCCTGGATGAGATTGTCACTACGGTCATTCCTGACTCGCAGACAAGGATGGCGTCGTTCCTTGTGGGGCAAACCGATGTGCAACGAGTCGGTCCCAACGAGTGGAGGGGGATACTCGGGGAGGGGCGGAGTCCGCAGAGCGTGGTGGTATCACAGCCGGGGACGGGCTTGATACTGTCCATGAACACCAGCCAGCCTCCCTTCAATGACCAATGGGTCAGGCGGGCGTTGCTACAGGCCTTGGATCCCTGGGACTATGTGGCGAGCCTGTGGGCTGGGAACGGCGACGTGTCGGTGGGAATACCGACTATACGAGCGGACTGGCTGCTGAGCCGTCGCGACATGCGGGGGACTTATTTTGCCGACCCGGCTGCTGCGCGCGACACCCTTGCTGCGCAAGGCTTAGTGGAATTCGATCTTCTGGTGGGCGACTTCGGGGACCTTTACCGTGACCAGGGAAGGCGCTTGGAGCAGGACTTGAGGGAGGCTGGCTTCAGCCCGAGGGTGCAGTTCCTGCTTCCCGCGCAATACGCGACGAGGGTGTTCGCCAACAAGCAGTATCAGGCGTCCCTAGGGGTGCTGCCACCTACTACAAGCATCAACAGCTTCCTGTTGTCGGTGTTGCATAGCCAAGGACAGTGGAATCTGGCTGCACATAACGACTCGGCGTTGGACCAGATGATACAGGCACAGGCCGTGGAGTTGGATGTGGAAGTGCGGGGGCAGCAGTTGCGCAACATTCAGCAGCGTGTGCTGGACCAAGCGTATCTGTTCAGTCCTGTTACGGGGGCGACGCGGTGGGTGATGGACCCGGCGGTGCGGGGATTCTTCCCGACCACGGGGGCTTCGGAGTATTTCTTCTGGGCCAAGACTTGGTTGCAGCCGGGCGGCTAGGGCTGCAACCCGTGGGCAAGCGGTAGTCGGTCTTTCGGATCAGGCGTTTCTAGGCTGCCGCACGACCTGACGCACCCTGCGCTCCAAGTGGGTCCTTGCCACCATGACGCTGCGTCCGCACTTGGTGCAGCGAATCCCGATGTCTGCTCCGAGACGCTCCACGGACCAGCGGTCGTTGCCGCAGGGGTGGGTGCGTTTCAGGAGTAGTTCATCGCCTAGATGGAGTTCTAGGACCAACCCTTTCCCTCTTGTTCCAGAATGGTATTGATGGCGTCCCGGAGTCCGGTAGCGGCGCGTCTGGTTGCTTGGGAGAAGTCCTCTCCTTGCTGTGGGGGGGCGTAAATCACGCCGCGGGATGAGTTGATGATGGCGCCACGCCCATGTGGGTCGACTCCCTCCCGCACCGCAGTCTCCAAGTCGCCGCCTTGGGCGCCGACGCCGGGAATGAGGATGGGCATGTGGGGGTGCAGCCTCCTGATTTCTTCCAGTTCTTGGGGTTGGGTGGCGCCGACGACGAGGCCGATGTTGTGGTTGCGATTCCATGCGGAGGCTTTTTCGGCTACGACTTGGTACAGGGGCGCGGTCCCTGTGTTGTGCTGCACCATCAGTCCCTGGAAGTCGGCAGAGCCGGGGTTGGATGTGCGGCAGAGGAGGAATACGCCCTTGTCGGGCCGCTCGATGAAGGGCTCCACTGAATCGGCGCCCAAGTAGGGGCTGGCGGTGATGGCGTCGAAACCCCAACAGTCGAACATGGCGGTGGCGTGAGCTTGGGCAGTGGAGCCGATGTCGCCGCGCTTGACGTCGGCCAAGAGGATGGCTTGTGGGGCCGCTCTGCGGATGTGCTCCAGCGTGGTTTCGAGGCCGTGGAGGCCATCCAGTCCCATTGCTTCGTAGAAGGCCAGGTTGGGCTTGTAGGCGCATACCAAATCGGCGGTGGCGTCGACTATGGCTTGGCCGAAGGCTCCGACGTCGGAGACAGGCATCAAGCGGGGGTCGGGGTCGAGACCTACGCAGACGAGGCTGCGGGAGTGGTCCCAAGAGCGTTGGAGCTTTTCGGCGAATGATGGGGTGGCGGTCATGGTGAGTGCATTATACGCGGGCTGTGGGTTGTTGTTGGCCTAGGCCATTGCTGGCGAGCCGTTGTTGCTTGAGAGGGTTGGAGCAACTAGAATAGCCTATTGCTGGCCGAACGTGGCTGGCAATGCTGCTTTTGCGAACATTCCCGTTGTGAGGCACAGGCTTTTGGCTTTGGCGACAACCATGGACGCCTCCGTTTGGGCTGAACGTCTCGGGGGGACGAAGCGTCTGGGGGCAGTTGAAGACCCGTTGGAGGGTCTTCAGGAGTGCCTGAGGGGCGTGGTCTGGGACTTGGCGCATGGGATGAGCGTCGCGCGGGAACGGTTCCCTGTGTTGGCGGAGGCCCGGGCTGACGATTTGCCGGGCTTGTGCCGCGTGGCGTCGGAGATAAGAGACAGGGGCAGGGGGCGCACGGTTACGTTCTCGCCCAAGGTGTTCATCCCGCTGACGCGGATGTGCCGGGACTTCTGCGGGTACTGCACGTTCCGGCAGAGTCCTAATGAGGCTGACGGGCTGTATATGACCACGGACGAGGTGCTGGCGGTGGCGCGGGCCGGGCAGAGGCTGGGATGCACCGAGGCGCTTTTTACCTTGGGGGAGCGGCCGGAGCAGCGGTACCCGGAGGCCAAGGCGTGGCTGGCAGGGCACGGGTTCAGCTCGACGCTGGAATACCTTGCGCACTGCTGCCGTGTGGTGCTGGAAGAGACGACGCTGCTGCCCCATCCGAATCCTGGCACCATGAGCCGGCATGAGATGGCGAGCCTCAAGGGAGTGAGCGCCTCCATGGGAATCATGCTGGAGAGCACCAGCGAGCGGTTGCATGCTACCGGGGGCGCCCATGAGTTCGCACCCAGCAAGCGTCCAAGGGCCCGGTTGAAGACGCTGGAGACGGCGGGCGAGCTTGGGGTGCCGTTCACCACGGGGTTGCTGGTGGGCATCGGCGATACCCGCGAGGAGCGGATTGAGGGGATGCTGGCCATTGCTGATTTGCACCGGCGGTACGGCCATATACAGGAAGTTATAATCCAGAACTTCCGGGCCAAGCCGGAGACGGCAATGGCGGGGTATGAGGATGCCGAGACGGAGGAGATGCTGTGGAGCGTGGCCGTGGCCAGGATGGTGCTAGGCCCGGATGTGAACTTGCAGGTGCCGCCCAATTTGAGCCAGCACGATTACCCGATGTATTTGCAGGCGGGAATCAATGACTGGGGCGGGGTGTCGCCCCTTACCATCGACTATGTGAACCCGGAGGCCCCATGGCCTCAGATAGGCGACCTTGAGAGGCGGACGAAGGAGCAGGGCTTCATGCTGAAGCCGCGGTTCCCGGTGTACCCGGAGTTTTTCCTGGATAAATCTGACGGAGTGTCCTCCCCCGTAGCGCAACGGCTGCGCGAATTGGCCGATGAGGATGGCTACGTAAAGGGGGGCACGCAACGCTATGCAAACGCCCATGGATAATCATTTGAACGGGCAAGTCGAAGGCAGTTCCTTGGAGAGGCTGCTGTCGATAGTCCAGCCGAATATTGCTTCCATCCTTGACCGGGCCCTGCAGGGACAGGACACGAGCGCGGAGGAGGGGGAGACGCTGTTCGGGGTGTCAGGCTTGGAACTGAGCGCACTGGTGATGGTGGCGGATGAGTTGCGGAGACGCACGGTGGGGGACGTGGTCACCTACGTGGTGAACCGGAACATCAACTTCACCAACGTGTGCATCAAGCGCTGCGGGTTCTGCGCCTTCAGCCGGGACCACCGGGAGGAGGAAGGGTATTTCATCCCGGTGGGCGAGATTGTGAGGCGTGCGCAAGAGGCTTGGGATTTAGGGGCCACGGAGGTGTGCATCCAAGCGGGGCTGCCTCCGCAGATGCAGGGTGATCTGTATGTGAAGCTGTGCGAGGCGGTGAAGGCTGAGTTGCCCGACATCCATGTCCACGGGTTTTCTCCTGAGGAAGTGTTGTACGGGTCGGTGCGGTCCCGTTGCACCATCCGTGAGTATTTGCAGGCGTTGCAGCAGGCGGGAGTGGGAAGTTTGCCGGGGACGTCGGCGGAGATTCTGGACCAGGAGATGCGGGATTTAATCTCGCCGGGGCGTATTTCGGTGGACCAGTGGACTGAGGTGATTACCACGGCCCATGAACTGGGGATACCAACCACCTCCACGATCATGTATGGGCATGCCGAGACGGACGGGCACAAGGCTAGGCATATCGCCTTGATACGCGATATTCAGAAGGCGACGGGCGGGTTCACGGAGTTCGTGCCATTGGGCTTTATTCATACCGAGGCGCCCATGTATGGGCACAAGCTGGTGGACGGGGTGCGGGAGGGGCCCACGGGCACGGAGACGGTGAAGGTGCATGCCATATCCCGGCTGATGCTGAACAACTGGATACCCAACCTCCAAGTGTCGTGGGTCAAGGAGGGGCTGAAGTTCGGGCAGTACATGCTGGCGGCCGGGGTTAACGACATGGGGGGAACGCTCATCAACGAGAGCATTTCCACGGCCGCGGGGGCGCAGCATGGCCAGTTGGTGAGGCCTCGGGAGTTGCACCATGCGATCAGGGATGCTGGGCGGATACCGGCGGAGCGCCATACCACCTATGACCAGATGCAGGTGTTTGAGGGCGGGGAGGACCCGGTCCATCCGTTGGACTCGCTGGAAGGTAACCTAGAGGAGATATTCGGGTCATACCAGCGGATGGTGAAGATGGAGGGTTTCCGCTTCCAGCATCCCCGGAGCGCGGCCTCACCGAGTGCCAATCCTGCGGGCCAAACTCCTGCGGGCCAGACCTCAGCGGACTAACTGCAGGGCGCGTACATGAAGAGGCAGGCGGTCCTTGCCCTCGCGGGAGGCGTTGGGGGAGCGAAGCTGGCCTTGGGCCTCTCCCGGATACTGTCTCCCGAAGAACTGACCATCGTGGTCAACACGGGGGACGACGAGATTTTCCACGGGCTGCACGTTTCTCCCGATCTCGATACTGTGATGTATACGCTCTCCGGGCTGGCCAACCCGGAAACGGGGTGGGGGCTGGGGGGCGACAGCTTTGCTACCAACACCATGCTGAAGCGGTATGGGGTGCCTGCGTGGTTCAACTTGGGGGACAAGGACATTGCCACCCATCTCAGGCGCACCGAACTACTGGGTGCGGGATGGACGCTATCGCAGGTGACTGCCGAGTTGTGCTCCCGGCTGGGGATACGTCATCAGGTGGTACCGATGACCGACGGGCGGGTGGCTACGGTGGTGAAGACCGACAGCGGGAGCCTGCCGTTCCAGGACTATTTCGTGCGGTTGAGATGCGAGCCTGTGGCGAGCGGCATCGAGTTCCGGGGGACGGGGCCTCCTTCTCCTGATTTCGTTGAGGCCTTGGAGAGGGCGAGGGTTCTTGTCTACTGTCCTTCCAATCCCTTCCTGAGCATCGCACCCATTCTGAGTCTGCCTGACGTGCGGGAACGCATCGCGGGCTTCCAAGGGCCGCGGATTGCCGTCAGCCCCATTGTGGGTGGGCAGGCTTTGAGGGGGCCGGCGGCCAAGCTGATGGGCGAGTTGGGGTATGACGTTTCCTGTGGCGGTGTGGCGTCCTGGTATCGGGGCATCTGCGATGTGCTGGTGATGGATGTCGGGGACCGAGGGCAAGCGGATGCGGTGGCGGCCAATGGGGTGCGACCGGAGTTCGCTGCCACGGTGATGGTGACGGATGAGGACAAGGTTGCCTTGGCGCGCACTGTGATGGAGCTTGCGGAAGGCTGGGACGGGTGAGGATGGTGTCGTGAGCGCTGGCGTGGTCGCCATCATCCCCATGAAGGGCTTGGACGAGGCCAAGTCGCGCTTGTCGCCGAGGCTTTCCCAAGGGCAGCGACGGGCACTGGCGCTGAACGTGCTGGAACACGTTATCCGGCAGGCAGCGCGGGCATCGCTGGCGTCGGTATGGGTGGTGGGCGGCGGCCCGTTGGTGCGGTGTCTGGCTGAGGGAAACGGTGTGCAGTGGCACGAGGATGAGACGGCGGGGCTGAACGACTGCTTGTCGGAGTCGTTCGCGCTTGCATCGCAGCAAGGCTTGGCGCCCCTGTATTTACCGGGGGACCTGGCGTTGGTGGACTGGCCGGAGATACAGACGCTGACGAGGGTCCTGCGCCCGGGGACGGGGCTGGTGGTCTGTCCCGACGAGAGGAGCGAGGGGACGAATGCCCTGTTGCTGCCGCCGGGTTCTGTGTTTCAGCCGCTGCTGGGACTGGGCAGCTTCAGGCGACACTTGGAATCGGCACAGAGATTGGGACTGGAAGCAGCGATTTACAATAGCCCGGGGTTGGCTTTCGATTTGGATACGCCCGGCGACCTGGAGGAGTTGGAGAAGCGGTCGCCGGGGACCTTGGAGACGCTGGTGCAGGAGAGGGTGACATGAGCGAAAACAGGTCTGAATCGGGGCTTAAATTGGGGGTGCTGCTGCCCACGCGGGGTTTGTTGATGACAGGTGACCGGCCGCAGAACGCGGACTCGGTCATTGCGTTGGCGGAAAGAGCGGAAGATGCGGGGTTGGACTCGGTGTGGATGGGGGACAGTTTGACGGCGAAACCTCGCTTGGAGCCCATCACGGCGCTTGCGGCCGTGGCTGCGCGGACGAAGCGTGTGCGGTTGGGGACGGCGGTGTTGCTGGCGGCATTGCGTCATCCTGTGCTGCTTTCTCATGCCGTGGGGACACTGGACTTGATAGCCAGCGGGCGGACTGTTCTGGCGATCGGGGTGGGTGGGGCGTTCAATGCGGAGCAGCGGGCGGAGTGGGCTGCCGCCGGGGTGGATACCGCAGGGAGGGCCAGCAGGCTGGAGGAGTTGGTGAGGATCACCAAGGGGCTGACGTCCGGGCAGGAGGTGAACCACGAGGGGCGTCACTTCCAGTTGGAGTCGGTGCGCATGGAGCCTAGTGCCAGCCAGCCGGGGGGCGTTCCCCTGCTGCTGGGATGCCACTGGCGGGCGGGCCGTGAGAGGCAGTTCCAGAGGGCTGCGGAGATGGGGGACGGGTTCATCTCCATCTCGGACACGCCGGAGGAGTTTGCCTTGGTGGCGGACAAGGTGCGCCATTATGCGGGCGAGTATGGGCGGGACTTCGACAGCATGGAGTCTTCCTACTACATGACGGTGAACATGAGACGGGACCGGGAAGAGGCTGCCGACGAGGCGAACCGCTATCTGCTGGACTATTACGGGGCGAATATCTGGGGTGACCGGTGGGGACCCTGGGGACCGCCGGAACTTACGGCGCAACGGATACGAGAGTATGCGGCGGCTGGGGCGGGCACGATTATCGTGCGGTTCGCGTCTTATGATCAGGAGAGCCATCTGGAGACCTTCCTGCGGGAAGTGGTGCCTGCGGTCTAGGATGGCCGTGGCTGGGATGCACGCGTGAAAGCAGCAGGGGCACCGACGTTGACCATGATGCGAGGGCTGCCTGCCTCGGGGAAGACGACTTGGGCGCGTGGGATGGTGGTGAAGTCTGAAGGGCGTTGCAAGCGGGTATGCAAGGACGACCTGCGGGATATGCTGGACGCGGGGGTGTGGAGCGAGGAGAACGAGGACTACATCCTGATGGTGCGGGACAGCTTGGTGGGGTCGCTGCTAGGCCAAGGACTGGACGTTATCGTGGACGATACGAATCTGCATCCGAAGCATGAGCGGAGGCTGCGTGAGATAGCAGGAGAGCGGAGGGCGTCTTTTCAGGTGGGAGATTTCACGTACGTGCCGATGGATGAGTGTATCCGGCGCGATGCTGTGCGTGAACGGAGTGTGGGGGCTGAGGTGATACGGAGGATGCATGAGCGGTTTCTTGGGGATATGGGAGGCGTATCCGCCCGTTAGACGCTGGGGCTGGGTTGTGAGTGAGAGACGGGGGCGGTGATATACTTGCGCGCAGCTTAATGCTCTGATTCGTCTATACCCGGGGCTCTGCTGCACACCGGGGCCATATGATGGAGACCAGACTATGTACCCACTAGACCTCTCAGGCAAGAATGCGCTGGTGTTTGGCGTGGCCAACCAGCGGAGCATAGCGTGGTCCATCGCCCGCACTTTGGCCCAAGCGGGAGCGCGACTGGCGCTTACCTACCAAGGGGAACGTCTCAAGGATAGCGTTTCCAAGCTGGCGAACGAGCTCACGGATAGCGTGGTGTTGCCCTGCGATGTTTCGGACGACGGGGAAATCCAGAGGGTGTTCGAGGAGTTGAGGGGGGCGATGGGGCAACTGGATGTGGTGGTGCATAGCGTGGCCTTTGCGTCCCGGGACGAACTGCAGGGTGAATTCTCCATGACTTCCCGGGATGGGTTCCGGACGGCCTTGGATATCAGTGCCTACTCCCTCATACCCGTTGCGCGGCATGCCCTGCCACTGATGACCGAAGGGGGGGCCATTCTGACGATGACCTTTCATGCGTCGGAGAAGGTGTACCCCGGCTACAACGTGATGGGGACTGCCAAGGCGGCCTTGGAGAATGAAGTGAAACAGCTTGCCGCCGAGATGGGCCAGCACAACGTGCGGGTCAATGCCGTGTCTGCGGGCCCGCTGGATACGCTGGCGGCTAGGGGTATCGGCGGGTTCCTTGATATGAAGCGAGTGCATGCAGAGAGGGCACCGCTCAGGCGAAACATCACCCATGATGAAGTGGCCCAAGCTGCCCTGTTTTTGTGCAGCGACCTTTCCAGCGGGGTAACCGGCTCGGTGCTGCCGGTGGATGCGGGCTACCATATCATGGGCGTGTAGCGAAGACTTTCGTCCGGGTTTCCTCCCTCAACCGTTGCCCAGTAACCGTCGGCCCAATAACCGCGCTCCCCGACATCGCAGTGTTAGTACCATGTGGCCGGAGAGCGCCTTCGGAGTGTCTTCAGCGGGAGGTCGCCATCAGTTCGACTACCACGTTGTCGGCGTAGCGGTAGACCAGGTTGTCCACGCGGTCGCCGATTCTCAAGCTGTGGAAGCTGGCGGTGTTGTCGCCGCCGACGACCACCACCCTAGGCTTGTTGGGCACCAAAAGCTCCAGGTCGTTGCGGGCCCCATCGGGGGTGAGGGTGATGATGAAGTCTTCGAAATCCAAATCCGTAATTACGCCGGCCACTCGCTGCACTTTGGGATTATCGACGACCAATCGAGATGCCGTGGACGTGAGCGGATTGTAGTGAGACCCGGGAGCGAGGCGCTCTTCGTGTTGGAGGGATTCCAGCAGGTCGGGCGCTCCATCACGGATAACGGTGCCTTCGGACACCTGAATGGTGGTGATCTGTCCGTTGTCGGGAATCACGGTTACCAAGCCCGCGTTTGAGTCCACCCCCATCACGGTACCCTTGATGCTGGCTACGGGACTGATGAGGTCCAGCCGTCGCAAGGCGAGAAAAGTGACGTCAGTAGCGACGTAACGGGAAGTGGGCCTGACCACGTCACCTATACTGATGTCGCTGGGATTAATGGGCAGGCTGTCCCGTGTGAGTTGGCTGTTGCGCACCCAGGTCACGGTCAGGACCGTCCCGCCGGGAACGGCTATGTCTATCTCTCGGGACTCCTTGAGGTCGAGGTCGCGTATGACGCCGCCAATGGGGGTCTCTCCCCCGCTGGGCAGGCTTGGCTGGATGTAGAGCAGGTCGAAGGAATATATGTCGTACCGGACAGCCACCCTGGTGTTGTTGAAAGAGGCCAGACCACGATAGTAGCCCGCACGAGGCCGGACGGTCAGAGGAAGCAGGCTACCGTCGTCGCGGCGGACCACGATGTATTCAGGGTTGGCGTCTTGGCGCACTTCTATTACGGTGCCCTCTGCCTCGCCCTCGTAAGCAGATTGCGCTAATTGCTCGAGCACGTGGGGAGGAAGGCCGGTATCGCGTAGGACTTCAACGCGATGAGTGCGCAGGGAGTCGGGACTCGGGTTATAGGTAACGGTGACTCTGCGCCCGAACAGTTCCTGGTTCAGGTCGATGTCCAGGTCGCCGTCGCGAACTACTGTTTCGGGAACTATGCGCAGGTCAATGGCAACGCCTGCTTCATTGGTGATGCCGAGGAAGCCCCCTATCGGGTCGACCAAGTCAACGACGCCTGTTGCCGTTACGACGGGGCCAGACAGGCCAAAGAGCCGCAGGACTGTCTGCATCTCTCCAAGGGAAGCCTGCACAGCCTGTTGTACGGCGGGAAAGCGCTGCACGGCCTGCTCCAAGGCTGCGTTGACTTTGCCGACGGCATCCACGAGACGCAGTCGCAGGTTGGTAATGTTGCGAATGTCGCCAGCCTGCTCGGCCAAGGTGAGGGCTTGCACAAGGCGCTGCATGGCGTCGCGCACGCGGTCGATATCCACGGCCATGTAAGTGCCCAGCTTTGGGTCATGTCGAATGGAGACCGTAACGGGTTCGCCGGGGCTGATTCCCGATGCTCCGCCTAGGGTCAGAGCCAGGGTGATGAGGTTGCCTTCAGAGTCCAAGATGCTGATTTCGCCGGTTGACAGCTTCACCACCACACCGGTTATGTGGAAGTGGAGCACAGGTTTGAAGGGCTTGGACAGGATGTGCTGGGCTTGGAGCCAATCGTTCACCACAACCAGAGGCCTGATGCTGCTCAGTATGTTCTCGGTGACACCCGGCACTTGAAGCAGGTCGTCGACGGACTCGAAAAGCCCGCTGGTGGTGCGGAAGTTGAGGATGGACTGGGAGCGGGCAGGGCCTATTTGGGGCAGGCCCTGGAGCTCGGCATCGGTGGCGGTATTCACGTTGGTCACGCCGACGCGCTGGAGAGCAAGGGCGGCTATGGAGCTTCCAACCTCCAGGTCTGCCGCGAGACTCCGCTCTTGGCCGGGGACCTGCACGATGGTCAACTCGTCCCTGACTTCCAGTTGCAGTAGTTCTCCGATTTGTTCCTGGACAGTGAGAACGGTGAGACCGTTCCCATAGTGGTCAACGCCACTGATGGTCCCCAAGATGGGGCGCTGCACCGTTAGCTGAGCATTAAGGGGTGACGCGCTTCCGGGCACTGCTAGGAAGGCGAATGTCGCCAGAATCAATAACACACTGATGAGCGAGACGGCCCGTGGGGCTAAGCTGGGCTTGGCTTGGATGTAGGTGGCGTACTTCATGGCGCATATACCACCAGGAATATGGCTTCCTTGAGGTCCCCGGACAGGCCGCTGGCGATGACTTCCACCAGATTCGGTCCTTCTATGAGATTCACGTCGATGGTAAAACTACCTTCCTCACCTCTATTGGCCATTCGGCCATTCACGCTCACTGATGCGCCGGGGGAGGCCCGTCCCGACACCTGTATCAGGTTGGTGCTGACGATGCTGTCGCCAAAGGGCGACTGGATGTCCAGGAGCAACTCCTCGGTTTGTTCCTGAAGAATGGGACGAGCTGGCGGAAGGGGGGTAGGAGGTGGTGGCGTGGTCACCACCGGGGTCGGCGTCGGAGTTGGCGTAGGTGTCGAGATGGGCGGCGCAGTTGGGCGGGGTGTGGATCTTGGTGTTGCAGTGGCCGTCACTTCCGGAGTTTCTTCGGGTTCCGGGGTCTCCTCTTCATCGCCGCAGGCGACGGCGAGAGCCAAGATAGTTACCAAGGCCAACATGCACAGGAATCGCCAACTGAGGAAACGGTTGCAATTAGTCCAGAGTCCCTTCAACGCACCAACACCCCTAACCATTGGGTTCTGAGGATTCTGCTGGGAGACATAACCGACAGTGTTTTAACCGTATAACGTGGGCGCGTCTGAATGCAACGCAATTGGAGACGGAGATTCCCGAAAATTGGGGAGGCCGTATGCTACAATCCCCAAACAAAATCGGGCCCCAAACGAAATCGGGCCTCAAGCAAAATCAGGCCCCAAACAAACCAGGCCTTCATACAAATTCCACCATGGCCTCCTTTGCCCATGGCCCGCTAGGCGGAAGAACCATGCATGTGACCATCCGACCCTTGAGTCTTGAAGATATCGACCAAGTGCGCGACATCGAGATTGAGGCCTTTACAGCTTCATGGCCTGCAACCGCCTTCAGGAGGGAGATTGACAATTCCAGGACTACCTACCTGGTAGCCCACGAATCCGCGGAGTTGGACTCCCCCGAGACGGCTCCTGAACCGGAAGCCGAAGCCGATGAACGCTCCGGTCTGGTGGATAACCTGAAGCGCTTCCTGACCCGCTCGCCCCGCCCCGCCAAGCCGGGAGATGAAGTTGTCGGTTTCGTCGGCATGTGGTTCATGGGGGCGGAGGCCCACATCACCGCCATCGCCGTGCGGGAAGCCCGCCGGGGAGAGGGGATTGGAGAGCTGCTAATCGTCGGCTCCATACGGGAGGCCATGCGGCGCGAGTCGCAAGTGGTGACATTGGAGGCGCGGGTATCGAACTATGTCGCGCAGTCGCTGTATGAGAAGTACGGCTTCACCAACGTGGGCATACGCAAAAACTATTACACCGACAACCGTGAAGACGCCGTAATCATGACGACTGAGCGGGTGGACACTCCCGACTACCAGGAAAAATTCGCCCAATTGCAGCAGGGCTATGTTGAGCGGAAGGGCGAGATAAACATCACTCTGGGGTGACCCAGAGGGTGGTGTGACCTAGGTGCCGCGGGAAGGGTCCCGCTTGTTGACCGTGCATAGGGGGGTTGATAGAATGTCACGGTTTTGCTGCCAAGAGGGTGCTGTGTGCTTGTCGTAGGACTTACGGGAGGCATCGGCACCGGGAAGAGCGAAGTAACCCGCGCTCTGGCCAGCTTGGGAGCCAGCGTCATCGATGCCGACCGCGTGGGGCATGAGGCTTACCGCCCCCACCAGGGTATCTGGCAGGAGGTGGTACAGGCATTCGGGGAGGGAATCCTGCAACCCGATGGCGAGGTGGACCGGAAGGCCCTAGGCGCCGTCGTATTCAGCCAGCCGGATGCCCGCGCCAAGCTCAATGGCATCATGCATCCTTGGATGGCCAAGGAGATAGAGCGACAAATCGACCAGATGCGACACGACGGGGTGGAGGTGGTGGTCTTGGAGGCCGCCCTTCTCATCGAAGCCGGATGGCAGCGATTGGTCGATGAACTCTGGGTCACTACAGCCGACGAGGAGGAGGCGGTGCGACGGGTAAGCCTCCGCTCCGGGCTGACTGAAGAACAGGTCCGCGGACGCATGGCAACGCAGATGCCGGTGTCCCAGAAGATTGAGCAGGCCGATGTGGTTATCGATAACTCCGGCGACTTGGAAGACCTGCAACGGCGAGTGACTGAAGAATGGAACGGGCGGGTTAAAGGAAGGATCGCGTAACTATGACTACAGGTTCCGCGCCACAGCGCGAGTACACGATTGAGGAATTCGTCCTACATTCCGAGCCCTACTATCTTCCGTTATCGGATGAGGTAGAGCTTTTTGAAGCTGCGTACCAGCAGCAGTTGCCGGTGCTCCTGAAGGGGCCCACGGGCTGTGGCAAGACCAGGTTCATTGAGCACATGGCTTGGCGTCTGGGACGCCCTCTTACCGTAGTCAAGAGCGCCCAAGCCGGCGCGTCCGATGGCACTTCCGTGCCCTTGGTTACCATTGCCTGCCATGAAGACCTCACTGCCAGCGACTTGGTAGGACGCTACCTGCTGGAGCCGGAAGGCACCCGCTGGATGGACGGACCCCTCACGCGAGCGGTGAAGGCTGGGGCCATCTGCTATCTGGACGAGGTGGTTGAGGCCCGCAAGGACACGACGGTGCTTATCCACCCCCTCACCGACCACCGACGCATTCTCCCGGTGGACAAACTGGGACAGGTGCTGGTGGCCAACGACCAGTTCCTGCTGGTGATTTCCTACAACCCAGGCTACCAGAGTGCCGTCAAGGACCTGAAGCACAGCACGAGGCAGCGCTTTGTGGCCTTGGAGTTCACCTATCCCGAACTGGAAGCGGAAGCCCAGATCGTGGAAAAGGAGAGCGGTTGCACGCCAGAGACGGCCATGGCCCTTGCCCGGTTGGGTGAGAAGATACGGCATTTGCGAGACCATGGGCTGCAGGAAGGCGTCAGCACGCGGCTGCTCATCTATGCCGGAAAGATGATTGCCCAAGGCATTCCGCCACGTCGCGCTTGCGAGGTGTCGGTGGTGTGGGCTCTTACCGACGACCAGGAAGTGCAGCGCAGCGCGCAAGAGGTGGTCTTTTCAATCTTCGAGTAGGCGCGCCGTATGGGCGATGTTGCCCCGCATCTAAAATTTCAGGGTACGGTGCGCCAGGCTTTGGGCCAGCGCACCGTAGTCACTAATAAAGACCCCTCACTCGCTCCGGCAGCAGTGCTGCTCCTCTTCTATTTGAAGGACGGTCAGCACTGCATCCTTTTCAACAAGAGGTCAGAAACGGTCGAGCACCACAAGGGCGAAATATCCTTTCCCGGCGGGTCCAAGGACCCCGAGGATAAAGACTTCCTTGCCACCGCCCTGCGGGAAGCAGAGGAAGAGATGGGCATCCTGCCCCAGGACGTTACGGTGCTGGGGCAGTTGGATGACGTTGCCACCCGCTCGCAATATGGGGTCAAGGTCTTTGTGGGCACGATTCCCTACCCGTACTCCTTCCGGCCCAGTGCCGAGGAGATAGCGGAAGTGTTGGAAGTCCCCTTCGACTTTCTTGCCAGTCCCCAGAACCTGCGTCACGAGATGCGCTGGTCCCTGCCCCCGGGACAAGGCGGGCAAACCGTTCCGGGATATTGCTATGTATATGGCGAGCACCTGATATGGGGCGCGACTGCGAAGATAGTCCACCAATTCGTGGAGTTGGTGGACGGAGCCCAAGACGGTGCCCGCAACCAGCCTGCAGCTAGCCCACAGCTAGGAGGAAAGGCATAGTGAGTACCACTCCATTCGAGGATATAGAAGCCGATCTCCGCAAGCTGCCCCCTGCAGTGCTGACCACCCTGCGAGAATCGGTGACCCAGATGGAGCCCATCTTCAACGAGGATGAGCGGATCCTCTGGGCCCGCGAGGGGTTGTCCATCGCCAACCAGACGGTGCGGTCATGGGAAGCCTCGGTGGAGTATTTCCGGGTGGGGCCGGAGGTGGCCCGGGCGCTGCCCTTTGCCTCCTTCATGCAGTGGGCCCGCAGCGGCACCTATCTGGCGCAGGAATCTCCTACGCTGGCGGCCGCCTATTTCCGCGCCAGCCCCGGTGTGGTCACCAGTTTGCGCCCCCAGTACATCCCGCGCTGGGCTGGCTTGGGACGCAGCCTGTACAAGGGCACATGGAAGTCCAGCACGCTGGCCTCCCGCTTTTTCGAGGTCAGCCCGGAACTGGTGCAGACGCTGCCCTTCTGGGACGTGGAAGTCTTCGCGTCCCTCATTGAGGCCCTGTCCCACAAGTCCTATGACGTGGCTGGAGAATGTCTGAATCTGGGCAAGGGCGTCCTCTCGCGCATGGGACGGGAGCGCGAGGCGTTCCTCTCGATGATGCGAGCACTGGCGGACGGAGGCTGGCGCGAGGTCAAAGGCTGCCTTGAGGTCGCACCCCGCGCTCTTCCTGCGGTGGAGGACACCCAGCGCGGGCGCTTCCTGCGCTTGGGGGAGCGCCTTGCCCGTGGCGGCCTGCGCGATACGCCTGCTTTCCTGATGGAGGGTTCACAGGCATTGCGCAAGGTGGAGGTCTCCTCCCAGCGCTACATCCTTGACCTTTCCGAGGCGTTGCTGAGCGTCTCACCTGAGGCCGTGCCTGCCTTCCTGCGCAGCCTCGACCCGGTGCTGAACCGCATCACCCTGAACCAGTTGGACGTCTGGTTCCAGCGGGGGGCCCGTATTCTGCGGGAGAACCCCGAGGGGGGACTGGCCTACTTCCGCGTGGAGTCCAATACCTCGGAGCAGGTGCTGGAGACCCTGTCCTCCAGCTTGGAGTTGGACCGGGTGCGCGGCGTGATGCGCTTGTACTGCCGCGCCCTCACAGGCGAGCCGGTGGAGATACTGAATACCAAGGAGTTGGTGCGCAAGGGCATTGGGTGGGTCTCCGAGTCCCAAGCATCCACTGAAGGAACCAAGGTGTATCTCCCGGAGTTGGTGGACCAGTACCCCGACAAGCGGGAAAACTTCGACTGGTACAAGGTGGTGTCCACCCACCAAGTGGCCCACTTGGAGTTCAACAGCTTCGGGTTCGTCTTCGAGAGGCCAGCGATACTCTTCCCCGACCAGCGCCTGCGCCGGGCCGAGCAGCGGCAGGACCAGATCGTGCAAGCCATGGAAGAAGCGGAATACCTCCATGGCGAAAACGGGGACAGTGCCTCGGCAGAGCGGGGCTGGCTCACCGACATGGGCCGTTTCTTCTCCCTGTTCGATGAGAGGCGCTTGGCCTTGGACCTTTTCACCATTCTGGAAGACGGCCGATTGGACCACCGGGTCAAGACCGATTACCCCGGCATCGCAAGGGCCTATCGCCGCGTGCAGCACGAGTCGTTGCCGGGCAGACCTCCCATGGAGGAGATGCCCATGCGGGAGGCCATGGTCGAACTGCTGGTGCGCCTCAGCTTGGAACAACGCAAGGACTTGCGCCTCCCCAAGGACCATGTGGCGGCGGCACGCATGCTAGCCCGCATCCTAAAGCGTTTGCAGAACACCGCAGCCACTGTGGAAGACACGTCCGAGGCGACCCTGCGGGCCTATGAAATCATCATACGCATTCCCAACCAAGAGCAGGACCCCAACGACACTGAGTCCCAGGACATGGACGAGGAAGGCGACTTCAGCGACGAGGAACTCCAGCAGCTATTGCAGCAGATGGGCGAGCCCGGCGGTGAAGGCGAGGAGGGGTCTGAAGAGGGCGGCGAGCAGGACTACCAGTCGCCTCAGGAAGTCGAGTTCCGTGGCGACTTCAAGCCCGAACTAGTGCAGATGCTGAACGAGCTTCGGGCGTCCCGCAACGCGCAGGACGAGGCCAACGGCCAGCCCATCTCCAAGGAGATGCTGGAAGAGTTGCTCCGCCAGAGTGCCGAGATGGAGATGGACGCCGAGTCGGGCCAAGTCCAGCAGTCCATGGGTATGTTTGCCCAGAACATGATGAAAGAGGCAGGCGTACCGCCTCCCTCCAACCAGCCCGGCCAGGGCTACGGCCCCATCATGCACGAGGACGAGCAGGGAGGCTCGCTGGAAGCCCGCGAGCCTCGCACTTACACCTATGACGAGTGGGACTTCCGTGCAGGCGACTACAAGCCCAAGTGGTGCATCGTCCGGGAGAAGAGTTTAGAGTCTGGAGACCTGCAGTTCTTCAACGACGCCGCCTCCAACTACTCGACCCTAGGTGCCGAAATACGGCGGCAGTTCGAGTTGGTGATACCCGAGAGCTTCCGCAAGGTTAAGAGGGTCGACGACGGTGAGGACTTGGACTTGGATGCGGCCATCGAGGCCAGCGTGGAGTGGCGGTCCGGCATGACCCCCTCGGACAAGGTCTGGTGGCGTCGCAGCAAGATGCAGCGCGATGTGGCCGTCGTGTTCTTGGTGGACATGAGCGCTTCCACGGCCGAGGCCATTGAAGAGGGCCGCCAAGCAGTGGACGACCAGTCAGCGCCCGATGACCCGGTGGAGTACATGATGTGGCTCCGCACCCGCCGCGAGGGTCTGGTGAGGCGTCACCACAAGCGCATCATCGATCTCGAAAAAGAGAGCATGGTGCTCCTTATCAACGCGCTGGAAAACATCGGGGACATCTACGGCATATATGGGTTCTCAGGCTATGGGCGTGAGAACGTGGAGTTCTATGTCATCAAGGGCATCGATGAGACCTTTGGCGACCACACCAAGCGCCATGTGGACAAGATCACCCCGATGCACGCCACCCGCATGGGCCCGGCCATTCGCCACGCCACGCACATCCTCGACACCAAGGATGCGAAGACCAAGGTGCTCTTCCTGCTCAGCGACGGCCGTCCCCAAGACCGGGGCTACAGCCGTGAGGGGGTGGAGAAGGAGTACGCGGTACACGACACCCACATGGCCTTGGTGGAAGCGAGGCGCAAGTCCATCATCCCCTTCTGCCTCACGGTGGACAAAGCGGGGCACGACTACCTAAAGACCATGTGCGGGGATATGAACTACGAGGTGCTGGACAACATCTGGAACCTGCCGTCACGGCTGCCGCAGTTGTATAAGCGTCTTACGTTGTAGAAGCTATCGTCAGGGAGAATCAATCAAGGGAGACCTCTACGAAGGTCTCCCTTGATTTTGGGCCCACTGAATATGCCGTATCTGACTTCTTGGTGCAGGGTGTTAATCATCCCGGCCCGCATTCATCGCACCGCCCTTCAACACACGGGCCAACTCGATGAGGGCAGCGGCGGCAGCGCGGCGCTTGATGGTGACGCGCCTTGGGGGTAGGCGGTGGCGTTGCACCTGCACCTGCTGGCCGTCGTCCAAAGCGACGAACACGAGACCCACGGGATGCCCTTCGATCTCTGAGGGGCCCGCCACTCCGGTTATGGCTGCGCCGTAGTCGGCCTGCAGGGTGGCGCGGGCCGCTTGGGCCATGGCGCAGGCCGTCTCCGCGCTCACCTCGCCGTGACGCTCGATGATGGAAGCGTCAACGCCCGCGGCCACTTTCGCCTGCTTGGAGTAGGGGGTCAGACTGCCTTTGAAATAGGCGGATGCTCCTGGAACATCGGTGATTGAACTGGCCAGTTGACCCCCGGTGCAGGTCTCCATCACTGCCAAGGTCTTTTGTTGCGCGGCAAGCAGGCTGCCCACAACCTGTTCCGGCGTTTCGTCGTCGAAACCCCATACATGGGGGCCCATGGCCTCCACCACACCCGCCTCAACGGGCCGCACCATGGCCCACGCCTCTTCCGGGTTGCTGGCGCGGGCGATGATGCGCAGGTGGATGCCGTCGGGCTTGGCATAGATACCGAGGTAGGGGTTTTCCCTGCCCAGCCAAGGGGATATCAGTTCATCCACCAGTGCTTCTGAGAGGCCGTTGGTCTTGATGTTGCGGGTGATAATCACCTGCCCACGGGCGTGGTGCATCAGGCGTGGGGCCACCTCGTCCTGCCACATGCCCTGCATCTCTACGGGAGGGCCGGGCATGGCCACGATAATCTTGCCCCTGGTTTCCACCCACCAGCCGGGGGCGGTGCCTCGCGGGTTGGGTATGGCCTCGGCCGACGGGATTAACTGGGCCTGCTTGATGTTTCGCGGGGGCATGTCGGTGCCACGGCTGCGGAAAATCTCCTCCAAGCGTTGCACCAGCGCAGGCTCCACCATGATCTCCTCGCCCAATGCCCGGGCGATGCAGTCGCGGGTGAGGTCGTCTTGGGTGGGCCCCAAGCCTCCAGTGGTGAAGATGGCATCGGAGCGCTCCAAGCCCCTCAGGAAAGCACCGGTCAACTGCTCCGGGTCGTCGCCGACGAGGGTGGCCCATTGCAGGTCGATGCCCAGTGGCGGAAGGCGTGAGGCAATGAAGGGAGAGTTGGTGTCGGCCAGTTCCCCCATGAGGAGTTCGGTGCCGATAGCGAGAAGTTCGGCTTTCATCGTTCTGCCAACCTTGAGGGGAATCTGATGACCGGGGGGGCCGCTGCATCGGGGAACTCCGAGTCCCGGATGGCGCTCTGACCTGAGGCCGTTAGCCGGTTGCCCCAGGCGGGGCCTCGTTCACCGTGGGCTCCTCGGCGAGGGTCACGAGGGCGTCCACCCACTCGCCGTCCACAGTCGAAAGGGTCTCATCGCCAGAAGGCCAGAAATAGCGTCTGGCGGGATCAGACGTGGCAGAGTACACAAAATAGGCCAGTTCAACGTCCTGCCTGTTACGCACGTCCAAGCGCACGGTCCAATCCTTGGACTCGAAGTCGGGCACACTCTCGAAAGTCTCTTCGCCAGCCTCGAGGGCTGCGTCGCCAAGGCCACTTGCCAGTCCGTCCCAGCGCTCGTTCACGAGAACGCCTGCCCCTTCGACCAGTATCCACTGCTCGGGCACCCCAGCCTCCGCTTCACCCTCTCCCAGCCCGGTCAACAGGTACACGGCTTCCGCGGTGATGTCAGTGGCATCATCGCGCACTTGGACGCGCATCTCCACCACCTCCTCATCGCCCAGAACGGATATGAAGGGGGGTGTGTAGGGAGGTCTGGTGGCGAGGCTGACCACGACTTCGCCCCATATCTTGGGGAGTGTATGGAGGCTGTTGTCATCCAGTCGCACATACTGGTTGTTGCCGTCAGGGGTCACGGCTCCCAGTTCGAATACCACCTGCTGGCCGCTGCGGTCCGTGACCCCCACCGTGGTGGCTACGGGCTCCAACCCGTACAGGGACGGGTCTTCAACGGTCTCATCCAGAGTGCGGGAAGGCCTCGGCCCGCTGACAATAAGGGCCTTTCCGCCCCACTTGGGCTGGTATACGGGGATGGTGTCCCCATCTTCGCCTTCAATGACCCAGCCTCGCCCCTCGCGACTGTAGGCAACCGACGTGTCCTCGTGGGTGATGGCGATTCGTTGCAGGTCTTCGAGTTCAACCTTCCATGCCCAGTCCTTGATGTTCCTGGTATCACCATCGGGTTCCCGCTGTGTAATCCACACGGTGCCCCCGATGACCACGAGGATGACGACTAGAAGTATGGTGAAGCGTATATTCACGACACAATCATCACTGCGGGGCTGTTAGGGTCAGCGCCTTCTCCACCAGACGATGCCTGCGATTAGCACCATGGCCACGGGCAGCAGGAACCAGCTACTGTAGCGCACCCAGTCCCGCTGGTCGTCATCCAGCACTAGGCGGCGGAACTGGAAGGGCTTGGGGCGTATTTCCACCAGTGAAACGTCCCCGGCCAGCCAGTTCACTGTGTTCAGGAAGAAATCGCTGTTGCTGCCTTGGTAGAAGTTCTTATTGCTGGCAAAGTCCGAGTCTCCAATAGCAACTATGAAGGGGCCTTCGGACTGATTGGGGTCCTGCAATTCCTGTAGCACCTGAACTGAAGGGCGTACTGCCAACCCCAATACGAAGGGCCCAACCTCGTCGGTTTCTCTGGGTTCCTCCCGGTCTGGATCCTCAATGCGGGCGCTGACAGGGGAGGTCATCGCCAAGGTTACGGCAGTGAATTCCTTGAGGTCGACCAGTTCTTCCGGGTTCTCAGGAGGAAGCTCGTCGGGCGGGAAGAAGAAAGAGTCTTCCGCGGGGCGAAGGGCCACGGCACCGGGGTAGTAGGTGGCGTCCAGATTGCCGGTGACATTGGCGAGAGAGGAGGCCATCAGGGCCACATGGGCCGCCCCCAAGCCGTAAAACTGGGGCAACACCTCTTGGGGGATGGACACCAAGTGTTCCCAACCATACTGGAGACGTTCCCGGAGTACCACGGGACTGCGGCCCGCCTCATCCCGCGACTGCTCGTCGATGATGTGGCCGGGCAGCACTTCGATGCCCCAACTGGCGAGGAAATCCCGGAAGTCCTTCATTCCCTCATCGGCGGGGTCTTTGTCTTCGGGGTCCAGCAAGACCAGCA
This sequence comes from Dehalococcoidia bacterium, assembly GCA_965204245.1. Lineage (GTDB taxonomy): Bacteria > Chloroflexota > Dehalococcoidia > Lucifugimonadales > JAAXIE01 > JAAXIE01. The sequence goes on along the minus strand of CBDBED010000001.1, from coordinate 251,690 downwards.
GTCTGCCTCCGCCGTTCAGGTAGTCGTTCAACGCCTTGATCTCGCTGCTGTCACCTATGGCGAAGAAGTCGCGCTGGGGCCCGGGAATGATCACCAGTGTGGCATCATCGGGCACCTTGGGGTCCGAGCCCAGTAGGTCGAAGTCTTCCACTGCGTAGTTCTCGCCACGAAGTCCGAGGGATGCAGCGATGCCATATCCGTCGGACTCCGTCTCTGCGTCGCTGATGCTTCGCTCTTGGTGGCCGGTGAGGAAGTAAATCTTCTTCTGCTCCTGCTCGGTCACTATGAGGATAGCCGTCACGAAGTCCTGCTCAAGGAAGGTGGAAGGGGCGACAAGATGGACGCGCGAGCGATTCGTCTCCGGGATGAGGCACTGGTCCTCAGGCGCGATGCACTGGAAGGCGATCGTCCCGTACTGGGCTACTCCAAGGTTGCGGGCAACCTCGGGCTCGAGGTCCGGGTCCACCACGCGGTAGGAGAAGTTGTTGGAGCGGGCATCGAACTCCCGCAGTGTGTCCTCCACGAAGCTCAAGGCTGCCTGCTGCTCCGGGCTGTCCTCAACGAAAAAGGCGATGGCTTCCACTTGGTGGTCCAAGTCCGACAGCAGGTTCTTGGTGCGCGTTGCCAGAGAGAACTGGTTGGTGGCCGTAACGTCGAAGCGCCAAGCGTTGTCGAAAAGCAGGAAGGAAACAACGGAGACGATGCCGAGAAAAGCAATCACCATCACCATGGAGTTGACGCCGTACCGACCACGGCGGGCCCCAAGGGTAGTCCGTACTGAGGGCCATGAAGTGATGATGCCCAAGAGCAATAGGGCAGCGCCAATCCCCATGATGATGGAGCCGTAGAGGCGCAGGTCGCTTATCAGCAGGTAGACTATGCCGCCAAGTATGACGGAGAATACGCCGCCACCAAACAGAGCAGTCCCATAGCCACCAAGGCCTTGGGTAGCTTGATGAAGGCTACCGAGGAGTGTGCCTGAAAGGCGCTCCTCTTCTTCCTCTTCCTCGTCGAAGTATTCGTCTTCGTCGAGGAGTTCCTCTTCCGTCACGTCCTCTTGGGGAGCCTGCTGCTCCCCTGTTGCATCTTCTTGGGGTTGCTCGTCGCCCGCCCCTTCGTTGGGGGTTTGGTCGTCGGGCACTTCGTTTTCGGCCCCTTCATTCTCGGGCCGTTCGTCTTCGGGAGGTGGCTCTTCCGGCGGCCGCTGGCTCATGCTACCTCCACCTGCGGCTTTCCAGAGAGCGTATGGTCAGGAACAGGAACACCGCCGTCAGGGCCAGGTAGTAGACGATGTTGCTGGTATCCACCACCCCACGGGAGAAATCGTCAAAGTGGGACAGTAATCCCACTTCACTCAAGAAGATGGAAAGCCCACCGCTCACCTGCCCCGACGCGAAATCGATAAAAGTGAGCAGTGCCAGGATTCCGACACCCACGACTGCTGCCACTATCTGGTTGCTGGTAAGCGAGGATGCAAGGAGCCCTACTGACAACGCCGCCGCCCCATAAAGAATAAGACCCAAATATGCGCTCCAAATAGGACCTGAGTCGGGTTTAGCAAACAAATAGAGAAGCAGCACATAATAGAGTGTGAGGGCTACCATGGTGACGAAGAAAGTAAGGCTGGCTATGTACTTGCCGATAACCACTTCCCAATCGAACACAGGGGCGGTTAATAGCAGTTCAATAGTGCCCAGCTTCTGCTCCTCGGCGAGTAGACGCATGGTGAGCAAAGGAGGCAGGAATGGCATCATCCAAAGGGTTACCGGCCCCAGCATTCCGCTAATGGTCGCTTCAGCGAATGGCCTGTCAATGTCACTAACGAAGAAAAAACCTGTAAATGCCAGAAATACCAAACCGACGATGTAGGCCATGGGGTTGGTGTAGTAGGCGACGATCTCCTTCCAAGCGATCGCTAGGGTCACCCTCATCTAGTTAGCTCCCCCTCGGCCCGTGTCCTCGTCCATGTCCTCGGTGGTAGTGAGCTTGAGGAATATCTCCTCCAAGCTCATGCTCTCAAGCTGCAACCCCAGCAAGCCCCAACGGTTGTCGATAACGGCCCGGGAGATGTCGTCCCGCAAGTCCTCGCCCCGGCGCAACTGCAAACGGAAGGTGTTGCGGTTGCCGGCTTCCGAGTAGGACACATTCACCACACCCGGCACCTTGCGCAGGACGGCAGCTACTTGATCGGCTGGTCCCTCCACCTCCACTGCCAGACGCTCCACTCCTTGGAGTCTCTCGGCTAGTGAGCGGGGCGTATCCTCCGCAACGATCTGGCCCTCGTGGATGATGAGCACCCGGTCGCATATCATGCTCACTTCGGGGAGGATGTGGGTGCTGAGGACGATGGTGTTCTCCCGCCCCAAGTCCTTGATGAGCTGGCGTGTCTCCACTACTTGGATGGGGTCGATGCCGATGGTTGGCTCGTCCAGTATGAGCACTTGAGGCTCATGCAGGATGGCTTGGGCGATGCCCACCCGCTGCCTGTACCCCTTGGAGAGGCGCCCTACGAAGGTGTGGTAGTAATCGTTCAACCCGCACACATCCACCACGTCATCAATCCGGTTTCGCAGGTGCTTGGAGTTCATGCCCCGGAGGGTGCCGGTGAAATTCAGATAGCCCTTGACCGACATGTCGGTGTAAAGGGGCACTGTTTCCGGGAGGTATCCCACCAGCTTGCGCGCCTCCCGGGAGTTCTCCACCACATCATAGCCGCCGATAGTAGCTGTACCACTGGTGGGGGGCACGAAGCCCGTGATGATGCGCATGGTGGTGGTCTTCCCTGCCCCGTTGGGGCCTAGGAATCCCACCGTCTGACCCTTCTCGATCTGGAAGGTGACGCCCTCAATGGCGTGGAAGTTGCCATAGGCTTTGGTGAGCTCGGCGGCAACTATCATCGGCTCGCGGGGCGCAGCCTCGCGAGGGGTCCGCTCACGGGTCGTCTGGCGCGAACGGGGCATCATGCTCTCCTTCCCGTTGGTATGGGTCGCTCTGAGGCTACGGGGGAATACCCCTCGGATAGTCCTTCAGAGGCTATGGTCGATGCTATTGTGCTGCCTAGTACATGATGATATTCTATGGCGCTGTTTTCTGCCAAGGGAAAAGATACCTGACTGAACCAGTAATCAACCGAAGCGGCAATCGAGGCTGACCACCTTCAGGGGCCACATTGTATGCGGCCCTTATTCTATGATTAAGAGGCACTGGAACTATGCACCTGATGATCGATGGGTACGGTAGCGACCAGCAGAAGATGTGGGATGCCGACCTGCTGCGCTCCTTCCTCACCGACTATCCCGAAAAGCTGGGCATGACCCGCATGTCCGAGCCCCAGATCTCCAGTTGGTCCGAGCCGGACCCCGGCATTTCCGGGTTCGTGGTCATCGCCGAAAGCCACATCTGCATTCACACCTTCCCCACCCGGGACTACGTCAACGTCGACATCTTTTCCTGCAAGGCCTTTGACCATGAACAAGCCTTGGCCGATGTTCTCGACCTCTACTCCCTGCGCGACCACAAGTCCTGGCTGCTGGAAAGAGGCTTGGAGTTCCTCAACAACCAGCGGCCCATGGAGGTCGTGGGTGCGGGCAGCGGCGACGCCACTGGCCTGAGGCCCCCTTCCAGCTAGGAACGGGTCCGGAAACAGGCCCGGATAAAGGACAAACGTGTCCCACCCACCACAGGTCCCCAACAACTTCCTAGCCCTGCCCGACCATCTCTCCAGCCTGCAGACCGCCCGCGTCGCCGTCCTGCCCGTCCCCTACGACAGCACCACCTCCTATCGCTCCGGTGCCCGCGATGCTCCCCGTGCCATCATCGAGGCTTCCGCAGCCCTTGAGGACTATGATGCCGAGCTTGAGGTCGATGTCTCGCAGGCAGGCATCCACACGGCCCATGCCGTGGAGCCCCACATGGCCGGGCCGCAACAGATGGTGGAACGGGTGCGGGACGCAGCAGCCTCAATGGTGAGCCGCGACCGGCTGCTGGCAGTCCTCGGTGGCGAACACTCCATTTCCAGTGGCGTGGTGGCGGCCCACCGCGAGCTTTACCCCGACCTCAGCGTCCTCTTTCTCGATGCCCATGGCGACTTCCGCGACCATTACATGGAGACCCCGTGGGGCCACGCCAGTGTTGCCCGGCGCATCAGCGAGCAGTGCCCCATCGTGCTGGTGGGCACTCGCAGCCTCAGCCAGGAGGAACACCAAGACCTCAGGATTGGAGCAGTGCCCACTTTCCCTTGGCCTCCTGTTTCACCCATGTCCGCTCTCGTCTCGGACGTGATCGGCTCTCTCTCCGAGCACGTCTATGTGTCCATCGACCTCGATGTTTTCGACCCCTCCATAATGGCAGCCGTCGGCACCCCTGAGCCGGGCGGCATGGACTGGTACCAAGCCACAAGCCTGCTCAAGGCCGTAGCTGATGCCAAGCAGGTAGTCGGCTTCGACCTAGTGGAACTCAGCCCCGGCGAAGGCCCCATAGCCTGCACGTACACCGCCGCCAAACTGGCGTACAAGATGATGGCCTACTCTCTGAGACTCACTCCCGATCTAAGCCCCGTCATCTCCAACGCCTCCCAAGACCGGGAATAGGCCATGGTCCCATGGGGAATGAGTTAAAATAGACTCATGATGGAGAGTACTTTCAAGCTCGGCCGGATATTCGGCATTCCGATAGGAATCCACTACACATGGTTCTTCGTCTTCGCCATGCTCACCTTCCTGCTGTCCGACGGGATGTCTACCGGGGCGAAGGGCTGGCTGTTGGCTGGAGGCACCGCCCTCATCTTTTTCGCGTCCGTGCTTGCCCACGAGTTGTCCCATAGCGTCGTCGCCATGGCTAGAGGCATACCAGTGCGGGGTATAACTCTGTTCATCTTTGGAGGTGTGGCGCAGATAGCGCGAGAGGCAAAAACACCTATGACCGAGTTCTTGGTCGCGATTGCGGGGCCTCTCTGTAGCCTGGCTTTGGCAGGAGTTTTTTATGCCGTGCGCGACCCCTTGGCAGGCGTGAGCCGCGACTTGGTGTACATGGCATCCTCTTTGGCTCTATTTAATCTAATGGTGGGAGTATTCAACCTAGTTCCAGGGTTCCCCATGGACGGAGGGCGAGTGTTTCGCGCTCTGGTATGGGCCCTCACTCACAGCTACCAGACGGCAACTAAGGTTGCGATTCGAGCGGGACAAGGGATTGCTATTCTGATGATTGCCTTTGGTTCAGTTCTCGTCGTGTTGTACTTTGTCGACAGCAATCAGGTTCTCTGGACCATCCCTATCTTCGATTTCGCCACTCTCGTCGTAGCTGGTCTCTGGAACGGCATATGGACCATCTTCATCGGCTTCTATCTCGGTTCTGTCGCCTTCGCCAGCTACCACCAGTTCCAGCAGCGCGAGGCCCTGCGCCGCCGTTCAGCCGCCGAAATCATGAGCGCAGGATGTGCCACCGTCCCCGCCGGAATAACCCTGATGCGGTTAGTGGAAGCGAATGGGACTCCCTCCCCTTCCGCCATCTTTCTCGTGATACAGGGAGACCGTCCCGTGGGCGTGCTCAATGGCGCAGCCATGTACGCGGTGCCCAAGTCCCGCTGGAACTACACCACTGTCGAGAGCGTGGCTTCCCCCTTGGAGACCGTGCCCACTGCCACCCCTCAGTCCGATGCCCTCAGCGTGCTGGAAATGATGGAGGAAAAGGACGCAGGGCAAGTCCTCATTGTCAGCAACGGCTCGCTGCTCGGCTACATCGCACGCCACAGCTTCCGCCGTCCCGATGCGCCCCGCCACAGGCCTGCCTAGTCACAGGCCTCGCGCACAAGAATACCCAAACGTATCTCTGGCATCCGTAGCTGTTGTATACTATCGGTTCGTGGAACTTAGGTGACGCCCGGAAGCAGTCGCACCCAATGGAATCAACTTCGATGCAGCCACACAAACGCCTCGTCTATATGGACCATGCCGGAACGACTCCCCTGAACCCCAAGGCGTGGCAGGTCATGGCCCCCTATTTCCAGGAGTCCTTCGGCAACCCGTCCAGCGTCCATTCTCTGGGTCAGCAGGCCCGGGCTGCCCTTGATTCCTCCCGGGAACAGGTGGCTGCGGTGCTGGGTTGCCGCTCCAGCGAGGTGGTCTTCACCAGCGGCGGCACTGAGTCCGACAACGCTGCGGTGTGTGGTGCCGCCTTGGCCCTACGGGGCACCGGCGACCACATCATCACCAGTTCCATCGAACACCACGCCGTCCTCCACGCATGCCAGTACTTGGAGACCCAGGGCTTCCAAGTCACCTACCTGCCGGTGGAGTCCGACGGCATCATCGATCCAGATGCCGTGGCCCGCGCCCTCACGCCGCGCACCATTCTCGTCAGCATGATGTACGCCAACAACGAGATTGGCACCATACAGCCCGTGGCTGAAGCAGCGCGTCTGGTCAAGCAACATGCCAAGGCCACTGACAGGACTATCGTGGTGCATAGCGACGCAGTGCAGGCAGCAGGCTTCCTCGATTTGGATGTGCGGAAGCTGGGCGTCGACCTGATGAGCCTGTCGGGCCACAAATTCTACGGGCCCAAGGGTACCGGCGTCCTGTACATTCGACGAGGCACTCCCTTCATGCCCCAGCAGCTTGGGGGCGGACAGGAGAGGGAGCGTCGCTCCGGCACCGAGAACATACCCGGTATCGTGGGGCTGGCCGCTGCCCTGAAGATTGCCCAAGAGGAGCGGCATCAGACTTGGGAGCATTGCCTGACCCTGCGCGATGGCCTCATCCAGCGGGTGCAGGATGAAATCCCTCGCGCCCGCCTCAACGGCCATCCCCTTGAGAGGTTGCCCAACAACGTCAATTTCTCCTTCGAGGATGCTGAAGGTGAGTCCATGCTGCTCGGGCTGGACATTGCTGGCATAGCCGCCTCCAGCGGAAGCGCCTGCAGTTCCGGCTCGCTGGAGCCGTCCCACGTCCTGCTTGCCTTGGGACAGACTGCGGAGGTAGCGCGTGGCAGCCTGCGCCTCACCCTTGGCAAGGGCAACACCGCCGAGGATGTCGATTATCTGATGTCGACGTTGGCAGACCTCTTGGGGCGTCTGCGCGAAATCCCATCGCTGACGGCAGCCGCTTCCTGACGGGCACCGGCTATGGTCTTGAGTTCTTTGCATCGTCGCGCCCCATCGCGCCCCAGCACCAGATTGCTTCTTGCCCTGCTGGTTGTCCCCGCTCTTCTGGGGTTCCTGTTCACGGCATGCCCCTCCTCCAACCCCGGTGCCGGGCAAGTGGTGGGCGGCGATACTCTGGTCCTCCGCTTGGACGAATACGAACGCACCCAGGAACTGCGCTATCTGGGTTGTGACGATAAGCACTATGTCGTAACGCCCGCTCAGGCTGGCAACGAGCTTTTGATGGTGAAAATCACCATCTGGAACGATAAGGCCCGCAGCGTACTTCTCACCCTCGACTCCGAGGCCTCGGAACTGCGTAGCCGGGAGGGGCAACAGAGGTTCGCCCCAGTGGACATCGACGCCATGAAAATGGAGTCCGAATCACCCACCGACGACGAATTAGAGCGCGAACGACGCTACGCGCGGCCAGGCGCTCGCGGCGGTTATTACCACTGTAACCAGTTGACCACTACGCCAGAGGTGCAGTTCCTCCAAGCATCGGTGGACCTCTCCGAAGGGAACTCCCTCTCGGGCTGGATTGCCTATGAAATCCCGGTGGGCACCCAACTGCGTGAGATACGCTGGGCGGCGGGAGACACCATCTACATCAGATTCCCCAGCTAAGGGATCCTTGCGTCGCTGGGCCGCAAGCGAGAGCCTGAGTACACACCTCGACCCTAGGCGGTTCCTATACCTGCTGCACAAAGTGTAACCAGCGCCCAGGATGCCATTCCTCCCCGGCCCACGGTGTGGCGACGCCTGTTCCATGCTGCCAGCGGGAGCGCCATCCCCGTCATAGCCATCTTCGCCGCCACCAATATGATGGTGGGGCTGACCGCCACCCTTGCCGGGCTGGCCATTTTGTTCGAGATAACCCGGCTGCGTCTCCCACACCTGAACAGGGAGGCCATCCGCTGGCTATCGCCCCTGATGAAGACATCGGAACGCCGTTCCATAACCGGGGCCACTTGGCTCATCGTCGCATCCCTTATCGCGTTTCTTGCCTTCGACAAGCCGGTAGCCATCGCGGCCCTGCTCTACATCTCCTTGGGAGACCCCGCGGCCGCGCTGGTGGGCAGCCGTGTGCCCGGCCCTCGCATAGCAGGCAAGTCCCCGTTCGGCACCCTGTCGTTCCTAGCAGTCGGCTTGTCCACAGCCGCCATACTCGTAGCGGTCGGTGTCCTTGAATACCACTGGGCCTTGGCCGTAGGGGCAGCCATCGCCGCCCTAGTGGAACTAGTCTCCCTCGGCATCGATGACAACCTCACCGTACCCCTCATCAGCGGCGCCGCCATCACCCTGCTACTGCTGATATAGTCTCTGCTAGGCTCGGTCAAAGTCCTGCCTGCTGAGTCCCAAGTCTCTCCTGATGCCATTGACGGTTCCTGTCGCTAGGTCTCGGTTTCCATGCCCTGGGATGGTGGTTTCTTGGTCGTTCGCTGGATTGATCCAGATTTCGTGAGAACCTCCCGCTTGGCGATGAAAGACGCACCCTAGTCTTCTGAGTTCCTTATTAGCTCCCTGTACGTCATACTGCCACGGAGATCCTGCCCTCTCCCGTCCCTGTCCTTATTATCTCTGCAGGCAGGGGTTTCCTCCGTTCCTTGTAGGACAGGATGAACTGCTCCGCCACTGTGGACAGTTCGGTTAGCGCCTTGTTGGCCGCCTCCGCCCACGCCCGGCATCCGGGCAGGACCGGTATCTTCGCCATGTAGAGCCACCCTTGCTCCTCACAGGGTTCATGCAGAACATAGTCCAACTGATACAGTTCCATCATTCTCTCCGGAGGCTGTGCCGTCTAGCGGCGGTTGACGCAAACTTGGATGGTGCGCATGGTCAACCGCAGTTTGGCACGCCCTTTCCTTTCCTTTTTGACAACTCGCGCACATCAGTTCCCCTCCGCCGGAAGCACTTGAGCCGCCCCGCGCCCCTGCCTATAATCCGCCTGACAGCCCGTTGCCCCAAGCGGCCTGTCCTTGGGAGGCTTCAATGGCAACTCAACCACTCATCGTTGACGACATCCAAGGCGACGTTTTCCGCGTCCATCGTTCCGCAATGACCTCCCCTGAGGTCCTGAAGATGGAACGCAGGAATCTCTTCGACCGCTGCTGGCTCTACATGGGCCACGAATCCGAGGTTCCCAATGCGGGCGACTATCGCCGACGCAAAGTCGGCGGACGCCCCCTCTTCTTCGTCCGGGCCAGCGACGGCAAGGTGCGTGTCTTCTACAACACCTGCCGCCATCGAGGGGCCTTGGTCTGCCGGCACGATCAGGGCAACGGCGAGATATTCCAGTGCTTCTATCACGCTTGGACCTTCAACAGCCGCGGTGAACTCATCGGCGTCCCCGATGAAGAGGGCTACGCCGAGGGATTCGACAAGTCCGACCTGGGCCTCCTCTCCCCGCCTCATGTCGACTCCTACCGGGGCTTCATGTTCGTCTGCTACGACCCCAACGCCATGGACTTGCGCAGCTATCTCGCTGGGGCCACCGAGTTCATCGACCTCGTGGTCGACCAGTCGGAAGCCGGCATGCGCGTGGTGTCAGGCAGCAACCGCTACAGCATCAAGGCCAACTGGAAGCTGCTGGTGGAAAACAGCTTCGACAACTACCATGTCGCCCCCACCCACAAGACCTACATCGACTACCAGACCAGCTTGGGAGTGGAGATACTGCCGCAGTCCGAGCGCTGGTCTGAGGCCTACTCCCTAGGCAACGGCCACGCCGTCATGGAGTTCGCGGCCACCGCAGGCCGGCCCACCGCCCGATGGTCGCCCCTCTTCGGCGAGGACACCAAGGAGGAAATTGCGGCCCTGCGCGCCCGCTTGGTGGAGCTTCATGGCGAGGAGCGCACCGTTCGCATGGCCGACCGCAGCCGCAACCTCCTCATCTTCCCTAACCTCTACATCATCGATGTGGCCGGCCTGACCATCCGCACCTTCTGGCCCGTTGCTCACGATGAGATAGAGGTGCAAGCATGGGAGATGATCCCCAAGGATGAGGAGGGCCGCCTCTCGCGCACCCGGCTCGACAGCTTCCTCACCTTCCTCGGCCCCGGCGGCTTTGCCACCCCCGACGACTCGGAGGCCTTGGAGACCTGCCAAGCAGGGTTTGACGCCAGCGAGGTTGAATGGTCCGACGTCTCCCGCGGCATGCACATCGAACGTCCCCAGTCCATCCACGAACTGCAACTCCGCACCTTCTGGCGCCAGTGGCACGCCCACTTGCAGAACGAGGGCTGGCTAGCGGCAGGCAATCCCGAAGCAGCGGCTAGAGACGCGTCGGTGCCCGTGGCGGCCGACGACTAGGGCTAGCTGGAAGAGGGAGAGCCTCCATGCCCAATATCGTCTATGTGCTTACCAACCCGGCGATGCCCAACATTGTGAAAATCGGCATGACGAATCAGCCTGACGTTCAGCAGCGCATGAACACGCTCTACAGCACGGGGGTGCCGCTACCTTTCGAGTGTGTCATCGCGCGGGAGTTGGAAGACAGACAGGCTGAGGAAATAGAAAGCGCGTTGCACACGGCCTTCCGACCCTATAGGGTCAATCCTTCCCGCGAGTTCTTTGAGCTTGACCCGGAGCAGGCTAGGGCCATTCTTCAGGTGATGCCTGGCAGGGACGTGACACCTGGAGGCTTGCAGGATGATGCGAGACTCCCTGTTGAAGACCGTGAGGCAGCATCGGAGTTCAAGAGGCGCCAAGAGCGCATGAGCGAAGAGGACTTCCTGTGGTCTCTTGTTAGCAATGGCCTACCTGTGTTCCAGCGCGTGCTTGCCTTGGGCAAGCAGGAAGGGATGCGTATCAGGTGGGGGAAGCTGGCCTTTTCCATGTACGTAGAGTCCAACGGCGATTCGGCAATCCTCTGTCGTGGATATCCCTTGGGAAACCAAACTCCGTCAGAGTCCCCTGTATTCAATCAAGCAATCTACACTGACTTTGCGCGGCTGGAACAGAAGGCAGGTGTATCCGCCGATGTGATTGCTCCGCTGAGGCAGCAAGCCTTGGACACGGGCTTGTTCGTTCCTGTTGGCAGTGCCGCAGAGCTACGCTGTACCATCGACCATAAGTTGACGGAAGACCAGATAGATGCTCTGGTGGGTTTGCTTGGGGCAATAGTGCAGCGGATACGCGAACCCGCCCCAGGGCATGGAAAGAACGACGATGGCGAAGACTAAAGGTCGGGATCACATCCCCGGCTCTGGTAACAACCCAATGAACATACAAGACCTGATCATCGACGACCGCGAGCGTGGTATCTTCCGATACCACCGCTCCGCCCTCACCTCACCGGAAATCCTTCCGGTTGAACGGAAGCGCATCTTCTCCCGCTGCTGGCTCTACTTGGGCCACGAGTCGGAAGTTGAGAACCCCGGTGACTACCGTCGCCGCACCGTGGGAGGCCGTCCTCTCTTCTACACCCGTACCAGAGAAGGCGATATCCGGGTCTTCTACAACACGTGTCGTCATCGTGGGGCCTTGGTCTGCCGCCAGGAACAGGGCAACGGCGAGATATTCCAGTGCTTCTACCACGCTTGGACTTTCAACAACCGTGGCGACCTCATCGGTGTGCCTGATGAGGAGGGCTACGCATTCACCTTCCGCAAGGAGGACTACGGCCTTCTCTCCCCTGCCAGAGTGGAAAGCTATCGGGGCCTGATCTTCGTTAGCTATAACCCCGACGTCGAGCCTCTGGTCGACTACCTCGCTGGAGCCAAAGAATACGTCGACATGGTCATGGACCAGTCCGAGGCTGGTTTCCGCGTGGTGCCCGGCTCCAACAAGTACGATATTAGAGCGAACTGGAAGCTGCTCATGGAGAACAGCATCGACCAGTACCACGCCTTCCCCACCCACAAGACCTTCTTCGACTACATGGCCACCATCTGGCCCGACGTGCCCCGCAGTTCCACCGGTCACGGGCGCGAGCTCGGCAACGGCCACGCCATGATGGAGTTCCCCGCCACCGCAGGGCGTCCCATCGCCCTCTGGACGCCCTTCTTCCCTGAGGAAATGAAGGAGGACATGGAACGGGACCGCGCCCGGCTGGTGGCGAAGTATGGCGAATACCGGGCCCACCGCATGACCGAGAACCACCGCAATCTTTTCATCTATCCCAATCTGGTCATCAATGACGTCAACGCCATCACCATACGCAACTTCGAACCATTGGACGTAGACCGGATGCAGGTAACGGCGTGGCACTTGGTGCCACGCGACGACGACGGCCTGTCTTTGTCCATGCGCCTCGACAGCTTCCTCACCTTCCTCGGTCCAGGAGGCTTTGCCACCCCCGACGACTCGGAGGCCTTGGAGACCTGCCAGGCCGGTTTCGCCGTCAAGGATGTGGAATGGTCCGACATCTCCCGCGGCACCCGCCGCCAGCCGCAGGCAGTGGATGAGTTGCAGATGCGCGGCTTCTGGCGTCGCTGGCACGCCGACATGCTCGGCCTGCCCCCCGACACCAGCGACCATGCTCCCGAGTCGGTGGTTGCGGCAGACGACTGACTCCCTGCCCTCTCTCAATCACACCTAAGAGCAACCCCACATCAACATAGGAGAGTTGAATGGCAAGCCAGGAAATCTCAAGACTGGAACGGGTCGCCCTGCGCCAGGAGGTCGAGGACTTCCTCTATGAGGAGGCTGCCCTTCTGGACCAGTGGCGCTTGGACGAATGGGCGGACCTCTTCACCGAGGACTGCCGCTATATCGTGCCAACCACCGACCTACCCGATGGCGACCCCAACAAGGACCTCGTTTTCATCGACGACGACATAGTGCGTCTGCGTGCTCGGGTCGTCCGTCTCAACAGCCGTCATGCCCACCGCGAGTACCCATGGTCCCGCACCCGTCGCTTTATCACCAACGTCCGCATCACCGGGGCTGGCGATGATGAGATTCACGTAGCTGCCTCGGCCCTCGTTTACCGTTTTCGCAGCGGCCAAGGCGACCCCTATGTCGGCCACTACCAGTACACCCTGCGCCGTGTGAACGGCGACCTGAAGATTCAATACCGCCGTGCCACTCTCGACATGGAAGCCCTGACCTGGCATGGCGCAGTGAGCATCATCTACTAGGGCAGTGTCCTCAATGGACGGCTCGACGAACTATGGAAGGAGCAGTGCATGGGTAAGTTAGACGGCAAGGTTGCCTTGTTGACCGGGTCCAGCCCCAATATCGTGGGAGGCATTGCCGAGGGCCTTGCTGATGAGGGCGCCAAGATCGTGTCGGTAGATATCTTTCCCGGTTTCGCCAACGGATGCGCCGAGGCCATCAACGAGCGCGGCGGCGAGGCCATTGGCTTGGTCTGCGACGTGACCAAGGAGGAGCAGGTGCAGGCCACCGTCGAACAGGCCGCCCAAGCCTTCGGCGGCATCGACATCCTCGTCAACGGCGCGGTCATCTTCAACTGGGCTGGCGTAGTCGACATGCCCGTTGAGCAGTGGCGTCACCAGTTGGATGTCATTCTCACCGGCAACTTCCTTGTAACCAAGCACGTCTCCCGCCTCATGATTGAGCAGCAGCGGAAGGGCAGCATCATCAACATCATCTCCACCGCTGGTCATCAGGGCGAGCCATGGAACGTCGCCTACAGCACCGGCAAGGGCGGCCTGCTCAACTTCACCCGCTCCGTTGCCATGGAACTTTCCCAGCACGGCATCCGGGTGAACAGCCTGACCCCCACCGCCACCGATCCCAGCGAGGGCCGCGAGCGCGCAGGACGCTGGGGTGTGGAGTGGCCCCGGCCCCGGCCCTACACCAATCCTCGTCAGGGTCCCGGAGGCAATGCTCGTGCAGGCAGCCCCCTGCGCACCCTCCCCAGCCCCAGCCACTACGGCAAGGCGGCAGCCTTCTTGGCCTCCGACGAAGCTGAGATGATTACAGGCTTCGACATGCGGGTTGACGCCGGGGCCCTAGCCAAATACTGGATCTGGGACCCCAGCAACGACAGCGGCCCGTAGAGGGATGTGAGGAGGCTACGAACCCAGAGTCCGGGGCAGGTGCCATGGGCTAAATATACTGAAATTAGGCAAGTTAGCGGTGCCTTGTAACTTTGCTAATTTCGGTATAAACCAAGAAGCGAAGCCCGGCCACTGGAGTCGCAGAATTACAGAGGCACACCGATTTATAGGAATATTAGGAAAGTTATCTTCTCCTTGTAAACTGCCTAATATCCCTATAAACTGAACACATGGACCCCATCCGCAATCCATATTCGCCCGGAGCCGGTACCCAACCACCGGAGCTTGCCGGCCGCGAGTACCTAATCGACAATGCCCGTATTGCAATCGAGCGTACCAGAATTGGACGCTCCAGCAAGAGCATGCTCTTGGTCGGTTTGCGGGGTGTGGGCAAGACGGTGCTCCTTGACAGAATTCGAAGGGATGCCGAGGACCGCGGACTTTGCACCCTCTGGATTGAAGCCCCCGAGAACCGCTCCCTGCCGTCCATGTTGGCTCCCGAACTGCGTCTCGCCTTGTTGAGGCTTTCAAATCGAGAAAAAGCCAAGCATCTGGCGGAACGTGCTCTCCGGGGCTTGGCCGGATTCGTCAACGCCCTCAAGGTGAAGTATCAGGACCTGGAGGTAGGTCTCGACTTCAGTCCAGAAACCGGACTGGCAGACAATGGCGATTTGGAGTCCGACCTACAGGACCTGATGGAAGTGGTGGGTGCTGCAGTGCAGTCAGTCGAGAGTTGTATGGTGCTCTTCCTCGATGAGTTGCAGTATGTGCGGGAGGACGAACTGGCAGCTTTGATTACGGCACTGCACCGGGCGACGCAGCGCCAACTGCCGGTGACTATGTTCGGTGCTGGGCTGCCCCAAGTGCGCGGCCGCATGGGAAAGGCAAAGTCCTATGCCGAGAGGCTGTTTGATTTCCCGGAAATCGGAGCACTGATGCCGGAGGATGCGAAGGTTGCTCTCTCCAAACCAGCCGCAGATGAAGGTGTGGAGATAGAGTCAGACGCCCTGGATATGATGGTTTCCGAGACCCGTTGTTACCCTTATTTCCTTCAGGAATGGGGCAAGTCATTATGGGATGTTGCTGAGGAGTCGCCAATCACCGCCTCCTATGTATGGACTGCCTCCAAGCAGGCCATTGCGGGTTTGGATGAGAGTTTCTTCCGCGTCAGATTCGACCGGCTCACCCCGACCGAGAAGAGATACCTGCGGGCAATGGCGGTCTTGGGAGAAGGGCCACACCGCTCCGGGGACATTGCCCAAGCACTTGGACGTTCCGTCAATTCTCTAGCGCCAACACGCAGCCAGCTAATCAACAAAGGCATGGTATGGAGTCCTAGCCACGGAGACACCGCCTTCACTGTCCCCATGTTCGACCAATTCATGATGCGCATCATGCCCGATGGCTCTTGGGAATAAAACATGCCACCTAAATCCGTTCGCATTGGCATCATCGGTGCGGGTCGCGATATACGCATCAACCTCATCCCCGGCTGGCTGGCCATGGATGGAGTCGAAATCGTCGGCGTGTCCAACCGCAGCCGCGCTTCCAGTCAGAAGGTGGCCGACGAATTTGGCATTTCCAAGGTCTACGACACTTGGCAGGAACTGGTCGCCGACCCTGACACCAACGCTGTCTGCATTGGCACCTTCCCCGACACCCACTGCAGGATGACCCTTGCTTCCTTGGCAGCCAACAAGCACGTCCTGTGTGAGTCCCGCATGTCCCGTACCGCCTCAGAAGCCCGCGCCATGATGTATTTCGCCCGCAGCAAGCCGGGTCTGGTCACCCAAGTAGTCCCAGCGCCCTCCACCTTCCAAGTAGACAACATCGTAATCGACCACATAAACCGTGGTGCCTTGGGAAAGCTCCTGTCCATCGACATGTGGGTGGGCCGTTCCATCGACAACCAGTTGGCTGGCGGTTTCCTCGATCAGGAGTCGCCTCTCGACTGGCGGCAGGACTGGGATGTCCACGGTTACAACGCATTGGGATTGGGCATCGTCTACGAGAACCTTGTGCGTTGGGTTGGCCCAGCCACCCGCGTCATGGCCAACTCCAAGACATTCGTGCCCGCCCGACACGACCCCGACGGCGCCATGCGGGCCGTCCAAATGCCCGACCACATTGACGTCCTGTGCGATATGGCCTGTGGGGCCACAGCCCACATTGCCGTCAGCCAAGCGACCGGTCTCGCACCCTACAACGAAAGCTGGATTTTCGGCTCCGAGGGCACCTTGAGGGTCACCAGTTCCCTGATGGCCAGTTATCGTGACCGGGAGGCCGAATCCACAGGAATAGACGTGCCCACTACAACCAGGCCCGAGGCTGATGCCACCTTCCGTGATGACGTGCATTATCGCGATCACCATCGACTGCGTGTTCTCGCAGGCCAACGTGGTGAGACTGAATTGACTGAGCTATCCAACCCCGTGGAGGCTCAGTACCGCTGGCGTGTCGCCGAAGAGTTCGTGAACGCCATCCGTGGTCTGGAACCAGTCACACGCACCTCTTTCGAGACCGGCGTGCAATACATGGAATTCGTGGAGGCCGTGGCCCACAGTGCCCGGACCGGTCGGGCGTTCCACCTGCCCTTGGCCTAAGCCCTGCGTGGTTGTCCGAGTGCGTCCCTCACTCCGCCGTTCATGGAAAAGAAGAAGTCCCGGCGGGTGGGCCGGGACTTCTTTTGTACAGGCTATCGCAGGAGTCTACTAGCGGTGGGGAGCGTGCTCCCAGTCACCGAGCCAGTCGATGTTGCCGGTACCGACTTCCCAGCGTCCAAGCTGGTTGGACAGAGGCCAGACCATGTTCTCGCCGAACAGGGGGATGGCCAGTTCCTGGGCGTGTAGCCAGCGAGCGATTTCCTCTTGTATCTCAAACCGGGCCGCCTCATCCGCGGTCTTGGCGGCTTCGTTGATCATCTCCTCCAGCACCGGGTGCTGGGTCCCGAAGTTGAAGCCGTTGGCCGTGGAGTGGAACACGCTGTAGTAGTTCAGCGGTTCCGGGCTGGACGGCGTGTTGTTGTAGGAGTGGTACTGGGCCGCCGTGCGGTTCACCAGCGTGGGCCGGTAGGCCACGTAGGGCAACTGGGATATTGTGGCCTCCACTCCGATGTCCTGCCACATGGTCAGCACGGCCTGCCCCACTGTGTTGCTTCCAGGCGGCCGGTCGGTCACTACCATGTCCATCTCAAAGCCATCCGGATAGCCAGCTTCGGCCAGCAGTCTCTTGGCCTCTTCGATGTCGTAAGGGATGGTAATGTCGGTCAAGCCCCATTTTTCGATCTGGGACTTGTCCCAGTAGTTCACGTACCAAGGCTCGCCCTCGCCGAAGGCTAGGTTGTTCACCAGCTTCTGGCGGTCTATGGCGATATTCAGGGCGCGCCGTATCTTGCGGGCATCAGCCCATTCCTGCGAATTCAGGTCGCGGTCGCAGGAGATATAGGGAATCTCGCACTGGAAAGCCGGATCCCCCAGAGGCACTTGGGGTTTCTCGCCATGATGCGACTCATGGTCGTTGTAGTAGTTGTGGCCCATCATGTTGAAGCGCCACAGGATCTGCCCAGGGAAGATCATGTAGTCGACACCGTCGGGCGGGTTTCGCTTGATCTCTTCGATGGAGTCCAATGCAAACTGGCCGGTATCCAGATCACCGGTCAGGAAGTTAGCCAGACGGGTCGATTCCTCTCCGTACTGGACCCACGTCATCTCAGCGAAATCGGGAGTCTTGCGCCAGTGATTCTGGACGGCTTCCACGCGGCGGAAGTCGTCGGTCTTGGCCTCCATCAGCTCCCATGAGCCGGTGCCCACGGACTGGAAGTTGGCCTCTTCCTCACCGACGGTCTCCACGTGCTTTTTGCTGATCATCGCCACTGAGCCGCCACCGTTACGGAAGCTGTCCCAAGTCATCTCCACGCTGAGCGTCGGACGGGTCAGTTGCACAGTGTAGTCGTCAATCTTTTCCAGTACGCAGTCCGGGCAGGTGAAGTTCTTGCGTATGCGTCCTGCCCGGGGATGGCGCGAGCCCTCGGTGCTGACGTTGTTCAGGCTGAACAGGAAATCGTCTGCGCTGAACTGTCCCCAATCTCCGAACCGCGAGTTGTGCCAAGCCACGCCTTCCTGCAGGCGGAAGGTATGCACGAGGCCGGCGGGATCAACTTCCCATTCCCTGACCAAGAGACCGTGCAGGTTGTCCTGCGAGTCCCGGCGGAACATGGGCTCGTGGGTCAGCAACGTGTCGTACTTCAGAGCGCTGTAGGTCTGAAGATGGAGCACATGCTGGATGGGTGCCACTTCAGCCATACCTACCCGTATATGCCCTTGAGGCCCTTCCATCATGGCAGGGGTGGGCGCCACTGCAGGAGCAGGTGTGGCCGCAGGTGTAGCCGCAGGGGCGGGCGCGACGGCGGCGGTGGTGGCAGTAGCAGGCGCTTCCGTGGCTGCTGCCGCGGGCGCCGGGGCGGCCGTCGGAGCAGGAGCTTCCGGAACGACAGCGGCGGGCTCGGCCGTAGGAGTAGCCTCCTCACCGCAAGCGACGATGATTGCTGCCAGGACAAGCAGAAGTCCAAGGAAGATAAGTCTACGATTGAGTATACCCAGCATCCATACCTCCTAACTCTGACAAATTGCGCGCAAGCTTACCACAAAGTTACCTGCCCGTCTTGTTGAGACAAAAAAGCCTCAGCCCAAGTGGGCTGAGGCTTTCTGTGAGTTACTTTGGAAAGACGGCTCTACGAATGGATGGACCAAGCATCACGACCTCCCGGGAACCGGGTTAAGTGCCGTATCTACCGAGGTGCCTTATCCAGTCGGTGACTAATTTCGGTGCGGTGCGTCCTCCCAATTGCCCAGCCAGTCGATAGTGCCCGCTCCGACCTCCCACTGGCCCAACCTAGCCGATAGAGGCCAGACCATATTCTCGCCAAAGAGTGGGATTGCCAGTTCCTGATCGAAGAGCCAGCGGGCAATCTCAATCTGTATCTCGAACCTCTCTGTCTCGTCGGGTGTCTTGGCTGCCTGTTCCAGCAGGGCCTCCAACTCTGGGTGTTGCGTTCCAAAGTTGAAGCCGTTGGACGTAGAGTGAAACACCCCGTAGAAGTTCAACGGCTCAGGCGTCGAGGGCGTGTTGTTGTACGAGTGGTATTGAGTGGCCGTGCGGTTCACCAAAGTGGGTCGATATGCGACGTAGGGCAACCTCTCAATCTTGACATCGACACCGATGACCTGCCACATAGTTGCCACCGCTTGGCCCACGACGTCACTTCCGGGCGGTCTGTCAGTGACTATCATGTCCAGTTCAAACCCATCCTCATAGCCTGCGTCAGCCAGTAACTGCTTCGCCTCTTCCACGTCATAAGGAATCGTCCAGTCGCCCAATCCCCATTTCTCTATCTGGGCCTTGGTCCAGTAGTTGACGTACCATGGCTCGCCCTCACCGAAGGCGAGGTTATTGACCAGCTTCTGACGGTCGATGGAGATGTTCAGGGCACGCCGCACATTACGTGCGTTGATCCACTCTTCCGAGTTCAGGTCACGGTTGCAGGAGATATAAGGAATGTCACAACTGAAGGCGGGGTCGCCCAACGGCACCGGCGGGTTGTCCCCATGGTGTGACTCGTGGTCGTTGTAGTAGTTGTGGCCCATCTGATTGAAGCGCCAGAGTATCTGGCCGGGGAAGACCATGTAGTCGACTCCATCAGGGGCCTGTTCTTTGATTTCGGCAATGGAGTCGAGGGAGAACTGCCCGGTATCCAAGTCACCCGTCATGAAGTTCGCCAGTCGGGTGGACTCCTCGCCGAACTGAATCCAGGTCATCTCCTTGAATGCAGGCGTCTTGCGCCAGTGGTCCTCTACGGCCTCCACTCGACGGAAGTCGTCAGTCTTGGCCTCCACCAGTCGCCACGAGCCTGTACCTACGGACTGAAAGTTGGCCTCGTCTTCACCGACGGTCTCGACATGGTTCTTGCTGATCATGCCCACCGAGCTCCCACCGTTGCGGAAGCTGTGCCAAGTAATCTGCACACTGATGGTGGGACGCTCCAGCCGCACCGTGTAATCATCGACCTTGGTGAGGGAGCAGCCATCGCAGAAAAAGTCCCGCCTCACTCGGCCAGCGTTGCCGTGCCTCGACCCCTCTGTCGTCACGTTTTGCAAGCTGAAGAGGAAATCGTCGGCACTGAACTCTCCCCATTCACCGAATGTCGTATGCCAGGGAACGCCCTCCTCAAAGTGGAAGGTCCATACGAGTCCGGCAGGGTCTACTTCCCACTCCTTGACCAACATCGGATGCAGATTGGCGTCCTTGTCCCGCCGGAACATCGTCTCGTGGGTCATCAGGGTGTCGTACTTGAATGAGCTATAGGTCTGCAGATGCAGGACATGGGACACCGGCGCCACCTCTGCCATGCCTACGTTCAGAGACCCTGATGGTCCTACCATTGCTTGGGGAGTAGGCGCTGGGGCGGGTGCAGCTACCGCAGTCGCCGCCGGAGTAGCTGCTGGAGCAGGTGCTGTAGTGGGAACTGGAGTTGCAACGGTTGTAGCAGCGGGAGCGGGGGCCGCGGTTCCGGCAGGCGCGGGAGCTACGGCCGCTGGGGTTGCGGCAGGCTCCGCAGTCGGAGTGGCCTCCTCTCCGCAGGCGATTATCGCCGCAATGAGAATGAGAGCGAGGCCCAATATGGGCAGCCTACGCCCGAACAGACGCCTAAGATTGAATACGCCTAGCATCCCGACCTCCCGGAACTGTTTTGAGTCAGTCCTATCGGTTACCAGCCAGTATATCGACTAATCCAGACCACCTATTGTAGGAATAGCGTAAGTTATCCTAGGGCTTTCCTGCTGTCAATACTCTCTATATCTCCTGCACCCGCCCGACGAACAGGATAGTCTTCGTCTCTCTGTCTCGAATCAGAAAGATGAAGGGCCTGTCCACCGTCACACTGACGGGATCGAGTGGCGCGGACTCCAACTGCATCACTACCGCCGTGGCGGCGGCCGCTTCCGTCCCCTTCTCGTCCACAGACACGAAAGCTTTGTGGACGATGTCCCTGATGTACAGACACGAATCGTCTCCCGCCAGACATGACTTCCCGTCCATGCCGGAGAAATCGGCTGTGGCAGGACCGAAGGGGTTGGACATGCCCATCCCCTTGAAGGCTTCCGCCAGTAGGAACTTGGACTCAAACTCGAACCTTGGCATCTTCAGGTCAACGTTGCGCACCGCAATCTCCCCAATGATGCTGTCCACGAGAGAAGCCTCCAACCCGTCTTCAAACTCCCCGAACCGTCCCTCATCCGGCAACAATATGGTCATGGACAACTCATCGCCCACATAGGGCAGGTCCACCGCTTGGTATCCCTCGCCACTGGCATAGCCGAAATCATTCATCGTACTCATCATCGGCACGTCGACGCTGCTGCCGTCCAGCAAGTTGAAAGGAGCCGTTGTCGTCCCTCCCTCATTAAAGGGATATCGCCATCCCGCGTTGAAATATATGGCGTTGGTGAGCACCATCCGCGTCAAACTGTTGATGATGTCCGGCGGAATCAGGTCTCTGATTCTGTCCTCGGTGCGTTCCGCAACCCAGTCGTTTATGGTGACCCTGGACTCCTCCGGACTTCCCACAAAGTCCACCGGCCTCACGCCTGCTCCATAGCTCTCTGCCAGAATATCCAGGAACGGCCCCAAAAACTCATAGTCCTGCTGTCCCCAGACTGCATTGGCGATGTTCAATCGGAACCTTTCGCCCTCTTCATCTCCCGGGCCTTCATCCCGCGAGGCAAGCTCCGAATCCAGGGTGTTGAACGCGGGATGCAGCCTGTCCTGCGGTAGCAGGAACCGGAGTGTGTCCTCTATCTGCCTTTCCGTTTCCCCTCTTGCGCCGGCATACGTCATGGCCAAGGCCGCCGAGATGCTATAGGGCGAATAGAACAGGTTCCCCTCCTCCGATACCAGAGTTTGGTACAGGTCGAAGGCAAAGGAGCCGTTCCCCTGTGCCAACTCCTGCAGCTCCGAATCGGTGGCCGATGGTGCCACCCGCGCTTTGTCTGAGCGCACCTCTCCGCCCTGCCCCTCCCCTCCGCACCCGGCGGCCGCCATCGACAGCAGGGCGAGCATCAGCCCGACCATCCCGGCCCTCCAAAATCCTATCCGCCTGCCCCGCTGCCCTCTATCCCAAAGTGCCATGCGCTTCCCTTCAATTCAATGCTTGTTTCCTGATGGATGATACCAACCCTTCCATGATGGTACCCGTGTTCCAGTGGTGCATTTAGAGGCTATTCAATGCGGGCTCCATCGGCTTGACACCGCATGGAGCCCTCCCTAGTATCCGAGCCAAAGCTGGACGGCACCACACAGCCCCGCTATTGGAGGTTACCTCCATGACCACACGAGCACCCTTCCTGAATACGCCCTACGGGGCCTACTACCACCGCGATGTCCCTGACGAGGACATCGAGATGACTCACGTGGGCCCAGGCACTCCCTGCGGCGAGTACCTGAGGCGTTTCTGGCAGCCCGTCTGCGCCTCGGAAGAACTGACCGACGTTCCCCTCGCCCTCAAGATCATGGACGAAGAGCTTGTGGCCTTCCGCGACCTGAGCGGCCGCGTGGGTGTCGTCGAGATGCACTGCCCCCACCGCGGCACCTCCCTGGAGTTCGGCCTCGTCTCCGAGCAGGGCATCCGCTGCTGCTATCACGGCTGGCTCATGGACGTGGACGGCAAGATTCTCGAGACCCCCGGCGAGCCTGCCGACAGCACCCTCAAAGACCGTTTGTGCCACGGGGCCTACCCCGCACTGGAACACAAGGGTCTGGTGTTTGCCTACATGGGTCCTGCCGACAAGAAGCCCCCATTCCCCCTATACGACTCTCTGGTGGGTGAAGGACAACCGGGGTACCGCCAGTCATCGGTCACCGGCGGCAAACACCACATGCCCTGCAACTGGCTCCAGATCAAAGAGAACAGCATGGACCCCGCCCACACCGCCTTCCTGCACACCATTGTCTCCGGCAGCCAGTTCACCGACGAGTTCGGCATCATCCCCGAACTCGACTTTCTGGAGACACCGCTGGGCTTGGTATACGTGGCCACACGTCGCGTCGGCGACAACGTTTGGGTGCGCATGAACGACTTCATGGCCCCCAATGTTCACCAAGTGCCATCCAACACCGAAGACGGCAAGAGCGAGCACCCCTTCCTGCGTCCATGGCTTACTCAATGGTCGGTCCCCGTCGACAACTACAACACGGTGAACCTCCGCGTCCGCCACTACACCGATGAGGAATGGGCTAGGCCCCAGAGGCCTCCCGTCCTGACCTTCGGGCAGTCCGAGGAGAACCGCACCTATGAGGAGCGCCAGCGGATGCCCAGCGACTTCGATGCCTTCACCAGCATCTTCTGGCGCATGGCCCGCCACGGTTTGGAACACCTAGCCACCACCGACCGGGGTGTAATTATGTTGCGCAATCAAGTGCGCGCCGGTATACGAGCGGTACAGGAAGGCAAGGACCCCCGCGAGTTGGTACGCACCACCGACGTCGTCCGCACCTATGCCAACGATACCGTAGTCCGCGTCCCGCGGGCTTCCACGGAAGAGGCTGACCGGCAGTTGGTCCGCGAAACAGCCCGCCGTGTGGCCCAGGACTACATAGACAACCCGCCCCCGCTGGAGTAGGAGGCGGGTACCACGGCAGATGCTCAACCCACTGGGAGACGCGCATGCTCCCGCTCCAATAGGCTCCAATAGTAAGGAGGTCCCCAATGACCACCACACGAGCACCCTTTCTCACCAAGAAGTTTGGCGCCTACTACCACCGCGAAGTCCCCGAGGCCGATGACGAGTTGGCACGCGTTGGCCCCGGCACTCCGTGTGGCGAATATTTCCGTCGCTTCTGGCAACCTGTGGTGATGGCCGATGAATTGAAGGGACTGCCCATCAGGATGCGCATCCTTGGAGAGGACCTGATTATCTTCAAGGACAAGCGCGGGCAGATCGGTGCCATGGAACTGCACTGCCCCCACCGCGGCACCTCACTGGAGTTCGGCATCGTCAGCGAGAGGGGCATCCGCTGCTGCTGTCATGGTTGGCTCTTCGATGTGGACGGGCGCATCCTCGAAACCCCCGGCGAGCCCGCTGACAGTACCCTCAAGGATCGTCTCTGCCACGGAGCCTACCCAACCCACGATTACCAGGGACTGGTGTTCGTCTACATGGGCCCGCCCGACAAGAAGCCTCCCTTCCCTGTGCTGGACACCTATGGGCTGGATGGCTACCAGACGATCGCGGGCCCCCGCTACGACTGGCCCTGCAACTGGCTACAAGTCAAAGAAAACTCCATGGACGCCGCCCACCTGCTGTATCTCCATACACTGCCGGGCAGCATCGGCTTCACCGACGACCTAGCTATCCCCGCAGAGTGGGACTACATGGAAACCCCCGTCGGCACGGTATACATAGATACCCGGCGCAAGGGCGACAAGGTCTGGATACGCATCGCCGACTTCATCCCGCCCAACATCCACCAGTTCCCGCCCAATCTGCTGCCCATCGAGCAGCGCACCGAAATCAACCACCCCATGGCCACGACTTGGACTGTGCCCTTGGATGACACCAACACCATGCAAATCGGCTTCCACCGTACCAAGGCCGATGGCCCGTTCCCCATGCGCACCAGCCCCGGCTTCGGACAGGATGCCTCCCGTTCCTATGAAGAGCGCCAGCGGGTGCCGGGCGACTACGACGCGCAGGTAAACCAGCGCACTATCGCCGTCCACGCAATGGAACACCTAGCATCCACTGATCGAGGGGTGTCCATGCTGCGCAACATGGTGCGCCGCGGCATACGTTTGGTCCAAGACGGGGGAGACGTCCACAGCGTGGGCGTGGAGGGCGACCCAGCCCCGACCTATGCCCACGACATCGTTCTGGATGCGCCGCCGGCGGCCTCTGCCGAGGCAGACAAGGAATTGCTTCGAGACTTGGGCAGGCGTCAGGTGAACGAGTGGATGGAGCGGAAGCCACGGCTGTAGACTAGCAACTGATTGTCACCTGTAACGGTATAGGTTATAGTCAGGCAGATGATCCGCACTTTCCGCCACCGTGGTCTGGAAAGACTGTACGAAGCTGGGGATCGGCGACATATTTCCCCAGAGTATGCGGCCAAAGTTGAGCGAGTCCTCTCGCGTCTCGATATCGCATCCGGTCCACAAGATATGAATCTGCCTGGCTACCGGCTGCACCCGCTGAGGGGCAACCTCGAGGGCTTTTATGCTGTTAGCATATCCGGCAACTGGAGATTGATATTCCGGTTTGAGTCAGGCGATGCATATGACGTTGACTTGGTGGACTACCATTAGGAGCAGGAAAGATGCCGATAAAGAGTCCTACGCATCCCGGCTTCTCGGTTCTGCATGATTGCATGGAACCGTTGGGTTTGAGTGTGACTGAAACAGCTCGGAGGCTGGGCGTCAGCCGCAAGCAGTTGTCCTCCATCGTGAATGGACGATCGGGTATATCGCCAGAGATGGCAGTGCGATTGGACAAAGCGTTTGGCGGGGGCGCCGCCGCCTGGTATCAGATGCAGGCTGCATACGATTTGGCTCAAGCGATGAGTAAGGCCGATAACATCAAGGTCGATCGCGTCGTGTTAGAAGCTTCGGTATGAACACAACCTAGCATACGAAATCGTACTCGCGCGGGCCCTGCGCGGATTCCGGTGTACGTTGTGCCTTTCCAGTGGCTGTAGCCTCGCCCATCCTCACGGGTTCGGAATCACCTCATACCTGTCCGATTCCGCTCGCCGTGAGTCAAAGTCCCCCGCGTCCTTGTATTTCTCGAAGTACTCCGAGCCCGCCGGGCCCCTTAGCGGAGTCCCGTAGGAGTCCAGCATGTGCTCCGGGTGCTCCATCCAGTGCTGGAAGGCCTCCTCGCTCTCCCAAGTGTTGATGGCAGTGAACCGTAGAGGCTCCGTGGTGGAACGCAGTATCTGCCGGTGTACCAACCCCGGTACGTTCTTTACCACACGACCGTTGTGCTCGAACAGTTCGAGGGCTCGTTGCACCTGGTCGGGCTTCACCCAATGCGTAACGATGTGCGTTATCACGTCACCCTCCATCTGGCTGGTGCGCTAGTTGTAGTCGGTGAAGAGGCTGCTTGCAACTCCTCTGGAGCAGTTGCACTGATTGACACAAGACGCGGCGTCCCGTTTCTGGTAAGCTTGGCCTTTCCAAGTCCGGCCACCTAAATTGTGGCCACTGAGTCGGCAAAGGGAGGTCCCATGGCGACAGCGCAGGCTGCAGTACTCGTTGCCCCCCGTCAGGTCGAGATGCAGGAGTTCAACTTGCCTGAAATCGGCGACGATGATGGGCTGCTCAAGATCGAAGTCACCGGCGTATGCGGGGCCGACTGGGCTCCATACCTAGGCGACACCAAGACATGCTCCCCGCCCGTAATCCTTGGACATGAGATCGTGGGTCGCATCGAGAAGATCGGCGCCAAGGCTGCCGCGCGCTGGGGCGTCAAAGAGGGCGACCGCGTCTGCATGGAGGAATACATCCCCTGCCGTGACTGCGAGTACTGCCTGACCGGCCATTACAACGTTTGTGGCAAGCGCTGGTATGGCCATTTGTCAGCCAATGAGACACCCGGCATCTGGGGCGGCTACGCCACCTACCTCTACCTCGATCCCAAGGCAGTGCTCTACCCTATGTCCGACAGGGTGCCAGTCGAAATCGCCCAGCTCTTCCTTTCCATGGGCAACGGCGTCCGCTGGGTGCAGTCCGCTGGTGGCGCAAATATTGGCAGCGTGGTGGCCATCCTCGGTCCCGGTCACGTGGGTATGGGGGCCGTGGTAGCTGCCAAGGAAGCAGGAGCGGACTGCGTCATAGTGACCGGACTCGCTTCCGATGCTTCTCGACTGGCTGTTGCCCGCGATTTGGGGGCTGACTATACTATCAACGTTCAGGATGAAGAGGACCTGCGGGAGACCGTCCGCAAGATTACCGGCGGGCACATGTGCGACACCGTGGTAAATGCCACTGCCAACGCCCCCAAGGCGGCCCAACAGGCCGTGGAGCTTGGCGCTCATGGGTCCACCGTCGTGTTGGCAGGCGGGTCCGATAGCCCCATGATCCAGTTCAACCAGGACATGATTCGCACCAATGAAATGACCTTGAAGGGCGTTAGGGGCCGTCACTATCAGGAAGTGAAAAAGGCGATACAGATTATCGAGTCAGGCAAGTACCCCCTGCATAAAATCGCAACTCATCACTTCCCGCTGGAAGAGACAGACCTAGCCCTCCGTACCATGGGCAGGGAGGGCGACCCGGATTCCTTGCAGGTCTCAGTGTTGATGTAGACCGGAACCATGCTGATATCACAGTTATAGGGGCGCCCGCTGTGGGTGCCAGAGATGCCAAACCGAGGAGGGCCTGATGACCAGTTCAACCAATGGGCACGGGACTAATGGGCATGCGAGCAACGGGCATGCGGGCAATGGCAACAATGGTGACGCCCAGTATCTCCCAGGTTCTCTCTGGGAAGATGCCTTGGTGCCGGAGCAGACCATGCCCGACCAGGGACTGTCGGCGCAAAAGAGGACGTATGGCTCCTCGGGCATCGGAGTCCACGACCTCGTTCCCAAGTTGGGCTATCGCGAGTACTGGTACCCAGCCCTGAAGCTGAACCAGTTGGGCAAGCGCTCCTTCCGCCTCTTCGGCAGGCGCAAGCCCGTGCAGGCCACGATTATGGGGCAGGACATAGTATTCTTCGAAGGCAAGAAGGGCCCCGATGGCAAGCGGAAGATCGCTGCCTTCTGGAACCGCTGTCCCCACCGTGGCGCCATCTTCACCCCCAAGGGGCGTTGCGAGTTCGACGGCACCATCAGTTGCCCCTACCATGGCTACACCTTCGACGAGACCGGCGAGTGCGTAGCCGCCCTCACCGAGGGCCCTGAATCCGGACAGGTGGGCAAGATGAAGGCCCGCACGTTCCCCACTGCCGTCGTTCGCGATGTCGTCTTCATCTGGATGGGTCAGACCGAGCCTGTCCCAATCGAGGAGGACGTACCCGAGGAGTTCTTCGATCCCGCCTACGTCATCGACACCCACCGCACCACTTGGCCCATGAACTGGAGCCTCACTATCGAGAACTCCGGTGACAACCACTCCTCCTACATCCATCGTTTCCGCATGCGTCGCATGATTAACCTCCAGGCCTTCCGCCAAGACATGGCCTACTGGCCCGGCGTCAAGGTGGTGGAACAGACTGACAAGAGCCTCGCCTTCAAGCCAGCCGGCCCCGCCCCCCATCAGGTCTACTACCCAGGCTTGGACGCCAAGTGGCCCCGACACGTCTGGTGGAGGGTGCTGACCCAGCGCAAGAACCTCTTGGGCCGCAACATGCACGTAAAACCCTTTAGCCATGAGTACCGGCTGCCCAGCATCGCCCGGGTACACGGCTCCGGCACAGGACACCTGCACATGCGCTGGGCCACTCCGATAAACGAGGATTCCAACATCCACTTCAGCTTCGGCATCTCTCATGCCACCACGCTGCTGAAGCGCATTTATCGCAGGATATATCTCCGCATCTGGTATCGCACCTTCGTCGTGAAGGTCACCAACGAGTTGGAGGATGTACCGGTACAGCGCTGGGACCGCCTCGATACCACCGCTCCCCAGAAACTCGGCGCCAACGATGCCCCGATAATCATCTGGCGCCGCCGCCTGCCCCTCACCTCCCGCGATAACGTCCGAGTCTGGAAGAAGGGCGTCAAGATCGAGGCCAGTGAGGAAATCGAGGTCCAGGAGACCCGCGAACCCGTGGCTGCCGACGACTAGGACTAAGCAAACATGACAACGGACGCCGTAACCGACTACCGGGAGCAGGCCAAGTTATTCCTAGCCAAGGCATGGGAATACTTGGCGCAGAACGACCTGCATCAGGCCTCTGAGAAGGGATGGGGCGCGGCCGCCCACATGGTCAAGGCTGTTGCCGAAGCCCAGGGCGTGCCGTACCAGACTCACGATGAATTCAATCTTGTCATCTATGATGCCTGTGAGTGGCTGGACAATGATCGCCCCAGTGTCTTGGGCAGCGTGGCCAATGAGCTTCATCGCAACTACTACCGGCGCAAAATACATCTGAGAGCACGGGCAATCGAGCGAAGCTTGCACAACATGGCCGAATTGCTCGACCTTCTGGACCCCTTGGCCAACGGCTAGCCTTTACCAATGATAACGGCCCGGAACTAGCAATAACGGCCCGGAACTAACGATAACAGTCAGTAAAAAGGGACCACGAGTGGGAACACCGTGGTCCCTTCGCCTTTATTAGACTCCCTCTGAGGCTCACGCCCTGGGTGGATAGAGGTTCCCGTGGGACTCGCATACCGTGGTAACATAACGCCAGCCCTTTTATCACCACGAGGTCACAACATGCCCATCAACACAGTAGCTATCCTCAGCCCCGGCGACATGGGACATGCCGTAGGCCATCGCCTGCGCGAAAACGAACTCCGGGTGCTGACCTGTCTGGCAGGTCGCAGCCAGCGAACCCGCGATCTCTCCGAAGAAGCAGGCATCGAAGACGTTCCTTCGATGGAAGAATTGGTAGTTTTATCCGACGCAGTCCTCTCCATCACCACCTCCGAGGCCGCTCCCACCCTTTGCCAGGAAATAGCCGACGCCATCAGCCGCACCGATACCGAATTGCTCTTCGCTGAGTGCAACGCCATCGCCCCCCAGAAGACCCGCGCTCTGGAACCCGTCATCACCAATGTCGGAAGCCGCTACGTGGACGCCTCAATCATCGGCGGCCCGCCGCGGCCCAACTACAGCCCCCACATCTACGCCTCCGGGGAGCACGCTCCGGAGTTGGAGCAGTTGCGCGACCACGGTTTGGACATCCGCATCATAGGCCCTGACATAGGCCAAGCCTCCGGCCTCAAAATGACCTACGCCGCATCCACCAAGGGGGCCACCGCACTCTTCACCCAGCTACTGCTCGCCGCCGAGCAAATGGGACTCTCCGAACACCTGCGCGCCGAAATACAGGACGGGCCCATCTACAAGCGCATGCTTGGCGCCGTCCCTTCCGCCCCGTCCCGCGCCCAGCGCTGGATAAGCGAGATGCAGGAAATCGAAGCCACCTTCGAACACCTCGGCACCACGCCCAACCTGTTCCAAGGCGTCGCCGACATGTACCGTCTCATGGGAGCCACTCCCTTGGGCGAGGAACGCCCCGAGACTCGCGATGCCGACCGTACCCTTGAAGAAACAGTGCGCCTGCTGGCTACCTACGTCTCCACTGACGAGGCCCGCAACCCGTAACGTCACACTGCCCCAGCAGCAGCAACCTGACTCTGGAGGACTACCTTGACCACCATAACCCCCGACTTGCTCGAAACCCTGCGAAACATGCAGTCCTGCACCATCGCCAACGCCTTGGAGACTTTCAACATCCAGCCTCGTAACCAAGGCTTCATGGGCCCCAAGGTGCGCTGCATGTTCCCCGAACTAGGCGGCATGATTGGCTACGCCGTTACCGCCGTCATATCCGCTGACACTCCGCCCACCTCCCACATGAACGTCCCCCGGCCTGAGTGGTTCGATGAAATCCTGAAGGTCCCTGCTCCCAGGGTCGTGGTGATGCAGGACCTCGACTACCCCAACCCCATCGGCTCCTTCTGGGGCGAGGTCCAGAGCAACGTCCACACTGCCCTAGGCTGCGTCGGCACGGTGACCAACGGCGGAGTGCGCGACTTGGACGAAATGCGAGACCTCAAATTCCACGCATTCGCCAGCGAGGTGCTCGTCTCCCACGCCTACGTCCACATCGTGGACGTTAACGTACCCATCACTGTCGGAGGCCTGACCGTCAATCCCGGAGACCTGATTATGGGAGACCAGCACGGCGTAATCGCCATCCCCAAGGACATCGCATCCGAGATTCCTGCGGCCGTGCAGAAAATCGAGGCAGGCGAACGCACCATCATCGACCTCTGCCAGTCCTCCGAATTCACCGTCGAAAAGCTCAAGGCCCTCTACGGGGGCTAGCACCGCCCATCCTTGAACAGTCATTTCCGCTATTGACTAGGGTGTTATCCTAACCCTGCCATCCACCCGCCGGGGGGTGAGCGATGGGACACCCGTTAGCCCTAGCCGCTGGGATCCTCATGGACCGAGACGGCGCGACAATTGAAATTTACCCATGAAGCCCTTCCCCGGCAGCATTGCTTGGGATGGGCTTCTTGCTTTCTGTGGGGCGATGAAGTTGCACAACGGCATCACAGACATAGACGGCATCGAGGTCGGCCACCACACCGACCTTGCCCATGGCACTGGCTGCACCGTCGTCCTCTGCCGTCAGGGCGCAGTGGGAGGTGTTGACGTTCGCGGTGGCGCACCCGGCACCCGCGAGACCGACCTGCTACACCCTTCCAATCAAGTGCAGCAACTCCACGCCATCCTCCTCACCGGAGGCAGCGCCTATGGCCTGGCCGCCGCCAATGGTGTCATGGACTACTTGGAAGAGCAGGGCGTCGGTTACCCCGTAGGCCCCAACGTGGTGCCCATCGTTCCGGCAGCCGTCCTGTTCGACCTGAATCTCTTGGACAGCCATGTCCGACCCGGCCCTGACGATGGACTTCAGGCCTGCCGCTCAGCCACTTCCCATGCCCCTCTCCAAGGCACTGTAGGCGCTGGCACTGGCGCGACCGTGGGTAAGGCCCTCGGTATGGCCAACGCCACCAAGGGAGGCATCGGCAGTGCGAGCATCGCCCTTCCCGGCGGTATCATGGTGGCCGCCTTGGTCGCAGTGAACGCCTATGGCGGCGTGGCCGACCATCGCACCGGCCAAATCATCGCCGGCCCCCGCTGCGAGGGTGGCCCCGGCTTCCACGATACCAACAACCTGCTCCTCGAAGGGCGTGTCAATTCACACCGTACCGTCGTAGGCGAAAACACTTCCATTGGCGTCGTCGCTACCAACGCCACCCTGAACAAGCCCCAAGCCAATCACCTCGCCCGCGTCTCCCACGACGGCTTGGCCCTCACCATACGCCCCTGCCACACTCCCCGTGACGGCGACACCATGTTCGCCATGGCCACCTGCACCGATCAAGGCGCCGTTGACCTCACCCAGTTGGGAGCAGCGGCCGTCGAAGCCACCGCCCAAGCAGTGCTCAACGCCGTCGTCTCTGCAACCGGCTTGGGTGGTGTCCCCTCCGCCAAGGAGTGGCGCAATGCCTGAGCGCATCGGCTTCATCGGCGCTGGCAAACTCGCCACCGGGCTGGCCTTGGCCTTGCACACCCGTGGCCTCCAAGCAACCGCCGTGGTCAGCAGGACCACTAGCTCGGCCCGGAAGTTGGCGTCCCTCGTCCCCGGCATGAAGCCCCTGCCTACCCCCGCAGAAGCTGTGGAAGCCTGCGACATCATCTTCATCGCAACGCCCGATGCTGCCATCAAAGAGGTAGCTGATTCGGTCTCTTGGCGTCCCGGACAAGGCGTAGTCCATTGCAGTGGTTCTCTCCCGTTGGAATCGCTCGCCAACGCATCGTCCTGTGGGGCATCCATAGCTTCCCTGCATCCATTGCAAACACTGTCGTGCATCGAAACTCCCCAAGAAGCCGCGGAACGCCTCTCCGGCATCTGCTACGCCTTGGAAGCTGATGGTTGGCTGTCTGACTGGCTTCAGAACTTGGTGGACGGACTCGACGGACACATCATCCAAGTCGCCCCCGAAAACCGCGCCCTCTATCACCAAGCTGCCGTTTTCGCCTGTGGCTACGTCTCAGCCTTGCTCGACGCCGCCGAGGAGATGTGGACCCAAATGGGTTTCTCTCCCGGCCAAGCACGAACTTCCCTTACACCCCTAGCCCAGACTACCGTCTCCAACTTCGGCCGCGTCGGCTCCCACACCAGCATCACCGGCCCCATACCCCGCGGCGACACGGAGACAGTGAAGCAACAATTGGCCGCCCTCGAGAACACTCTTCCCCACTTGGCCCCGCTGGCCAGAGAACTGGGTCTCCGCTCCCTAGCCTTCGCCCCTGAACAAGAAACACAAGCCCTAGCCAACATCCTCGCTCCAAGTGGACCCCTACCCCAAGCGCGCACCAAAGTCGCCCCAAGGCCCGACCAAACGGCGAAGCCCGACTCAACGACGAGGCCCGATCCAACGACGAGGTAGCTATGGGAAGACAAATCACAGTCAAAGACATCCGCGCCATGAAGGAGTCCGGGGAGAGAATCCCCATGGTCACCGCCTACGACTACACCACCGCCTATCAGGCCGACCAAGCCCGTATTCCCCTGCTGCTCGTCGGGGACAGCCTTGGCATGGTGGTGCTGGGCTATGACTCCACGATTCCCGTCACCATCGAAGATATGGTGCATCACACCAAGGCCGTGGTAAGGGGGACCAAGCGGGCCCACGTAGTGTCCGACCTTCCCTTCATGTCCTACCAAGTCAGCAATGAAGTCGCCCTGACCAACGCCGCCCGTCTGGTCCAGGAAGGTGGTGCCCACTCCGTCAAGCTCGAAGGCGGCGAGCGGGTCGCTCACACCGTTGACCGCATCGTCGGCTGTGGTATCCCTGTCATGGGCCACTTGGGCCTCACACCCCAGTCCATTCACGGCCTCAGTGGCTACCATGCCCAGGGTCGCGTGGCCCAGGAAGCCGACCAGATGATACGGGATGCCCACGCCTTGGAAGATGCCGGTGCCTATGCTGTCGTCTTGGAACTGGTGCCCTCCTCCCTAGCAGGCGAAATCTCCCGCCAGCTCTCGATACCCACCATCGGCATCGGTGCCGGTCCCCTCTGCGATGGCCAAGTGCAGGTCGTCCACGACATGCTCGGCCTCTACACTCAGTTCATGCCCAAACACGCCAAGCGCTTTGCCCACCTCGGCGACGACATGACCACTGCCTTCCGCCACTTCGCTGAGGAGGTCAAGGACGGCTCATTCCCTACCGAAAAGGAAAGCGTTGAGATGGACGCCGAAATCCTGCGCTCGGTGACCGCCTCCCTGCCCTCCTGCTGAACCCCATGCGCGTCATCGATTCCAAGACAGAGATGTGGCAGGCCTGCCTCGCCTCCCAACGGCCATTGGGCCTCGTCCCCACTATGGGCTCCTTGCACCCCGGCCACATGGCCTTGGTCGAGCGGGCCCGCGCCGAATGCGTTACGGCAGCCGCCACCATCTTCGTCAATCCCACCCAGTTCGGTCCCAACGAGGACCTCGAAACCTACCCCCGTAGCCTTGAGCGCGACCTTTCCATGCTGGAGCAGGCAGGCGTCGACCTCGTATTCACCCCCAACTCCACGGAGATTTACCCCCGTGGCTTCAATACTTGGGTCGACGTCCTAGGCTCAGCACAAGGACCAGAAGGCCTGTACCGCCCCGGCCACTTCCGTGGTGTCGCCACCGTGGTCGCCAAGTTGCTCAACATCACCCGTCCCGACCGCGCATACTTCGGTCAGAAGGACGGCAATCAGACTGCAGTGATACGCCAACTCGCTCGCGACCTCGACATGATGACGGAAATCGTGGTCGTCCCTACCGTCCGCGAGCCCAGCGGCTTAGCCTACAGCAGCCGCAACGCCTACCTCGACCCCTATCAACGTAACGCTGCCGACATCATCTACCGCGCGCTGACCCATGCCAGTGCCCTCTACGCATCCGGCCAACGCCACGCAGCAACCATCACCAACGAAGTCCGCAACATGATTAACTCCGAGCCTCTGGTCAACGGCATCGACTACGTCAGCCTCACCGACGCCGAATCCATGAATGAGCTCGAATGGATCGAGCGCCCCGCCATGCTCGCAGTAGCCGTCCACATAGGCGGCACACGTCTCATCGACAACATTGTCCTGGCGGAGTAGCGGTCTAGAACAGTTGACCGGCGTTAACGGATAGCGTGGGTAGAGACCAACTTGCGGCCCACGGGGTCGACGGCAAGCAGAAGCTCTTCCAGCGTTACGGCCCCAATCAATGGTGAGGCTCCCTCTTCGCCGAACACTACCGGAGTAACCTCACTGGCGCCGTCAATCGTGACCCAAGCGCGGGCCATGTCCAACTCGACGATACGTCCGTCGCCAAACTCGAACGTGGCCCGTCGTGTTGGCGATATGCCCATGCCCCTGAGCAAGCTGGCTGGCATCAGGGTATAAGTGGAGCCAGTGTCCACCTTGGCTTCGACTTCTCGCGAATGCTCGCCGTCGAGAGTAGAAATTCGCAAGGGACAGTTGAACACCCCCACTTCGGCCACCTCGCTCCTTTGTATGCAACTTGGTCTAACATACCGTCCATAATCGGAGAGCTACCTGTCCGCATTTGAGGACGAGGCTCGCAAACAGGACGCTCTAGTCCAATAACATCACCGAACTAGACTTCACAATCAGGTAAGTATCCTGCCCCCGGTGCAACTGCAGCGCACTCGCTGCCTCGGGCGTAACCTCCACCACCAAGGGCACCCCGCAGTCGGCATACACCATCACCCGCCCTTCAACCCGGTGAACATCGCTGATCGTGGCCGGCAGAATATTCTGCGCGCTGATGCGTGGCGGCGGATCCAATGCCACGATGATGTCCCCCGCCCTGATCGACACCGAGACCGTCTGTCCCTGACCGATCCCATCTATAGACGGGTGAGGGTCAACGATATACAAGGGGTTCTCCCCCAACGATGACACTATCGTCCCGCTATCCGGGCGCCGGTCAGTGACCACCACATCCAGCAGGTTCTCCACCCCCCCGCTCTCCATCAGGGAGCGCACCCCCGGCTGCACCAAGGCATTCCGCACCGCCTCAAACGTCACTTGCCTCCCCCGGTCCAGTACCAGCGCCTCCCCACTGATCGCCAGCACCTCGGAAATGGAGTGAGACACATACACCATGGGTATCGAAAGCTGGCTATGCACCGCCTTCAGGTAACGCAACACCCGCCCCCTCAGCCCCATGTCCAGCGAACTCAGCGGCTCGTCCAACAACAGCAACGACGGCGACGTAGCAAGGGCCCTAGCCAGTGCCACCCTCTGCCCCTCGCCTCCTGACAGAGACTCCGGGCGGCGCTCCACCAAGTGCCCCAGTTCCAAAAGCTCCACCAAGTCATCGGGTGCTATCGCCCGCTCATTGGGCTGGCGTAGCTTGTACCCATAACGGATGTTGTCCCCCACCGACATATGCGGGAACAGCAGTCCATCCTGGAATATGTACCCGATGCCTCGCCGTTCCGGAGGTACCCTCACCTTGGGATGTGAAGAATAGACCGTCCGTCCATCCAGAGAGATGACCCCTGAATCAGGCACCGTAAATCCCGCAATGCAGTTCAGAACAGTGGTCTTGCCGCTGCCCGACGGCCCGAATACCGCCGTAACTCCCGGAGAAAACCTGGCCTCGACCTCCATACGGAAGCCGGGATAGCTCTTGGAGAAAGCCAGATTCAAATAGTCCTGTACCATTCCTAGTAAGCCCGCCTGTGTACCAGCCGGTGATGCAGGATCAGCGCCCCGAACGCCAGAATCAGCGAAACAGCAATAAGGCGCACCGCCGCCGCATCGTCTCCCGTCTCAATCCTGTTGAACAACGCCAGCGGCACCGTCTGCGTGCGCCCCGGGATGTTTCCGGCCACCACAATCGTAGCCCCAAACTCCCCCAACCCTCTCGCGAAGGCCAGCAGCACCGCCGCCAGAATGCCCCGTTTCGCCAATGGCACGGTGACGCCCCAAAAGGTCCTCAGAGGCCCAGCCCCCAAAGTGCGCGACGCAAACTCTAACCGCGGGTCCACATTCGCCATGGCCACCTCAATGGCCCGCACCATCAACGGCAGCGACACCAACCCCGCCGCCAGAGCCGCCGCCACCCAAGTGAATACCACATCAACGCCAAACAGGTTATGCAGCACTTGACCGATGGGCCCATTCCGCCCCAGCAGTATCAGCAGGAAATACCCCGTGACCACCGGAGGCAGCACGAGCGGGAACGTTACCAGCGTATCGAGAAGCGCCTTACCCCGGATGGAGGACTTGGCAAGCAGCCAACCCACCAGAAGGGCAATGGGCAACCCGATGAGGGTGCCCACCACGGCCACGCGCAGGGAAAGAGCGATGACCTCCCACTCGGCGGAAGAGAGCAAGTCGCATCACGAAAGCGAGAGGGTGCTGGGGGCGAACACGTCTTCCGGCGCCACCTTCCGGGTGAGCACCTTCTGCTCGATGTTGAAGTCGACAAAGGTCTCGATGGTCTTGCGGTTGGCTTCCACTCCAAACGGCAACGGGTCGCCTCCCGCCAACTGTGCCATCTCGGATATGGCTTGGTCCGCCGCCTCGAGTTGCCCGCCCGAACTCAGGCGCTGCATGTAGCTGCCCTTGGCCTCCTTGAAGCAGCGGAACAACTCCTCAGGCAACCACGGATTCGCCTCCATCACCTCGTTTTTCATCACAATGGTGTGGTTGATGGGGAACACACCCGTCTCCTGCATGAATGCCACCGCAGCCTGCCGGGCGTCGGGTATCAGTGGCTTGACATCGGGATCATCCACCCTGCCTGCCCCTATGGCGGCATCAATCTCGCCCGCCGCCAGCATCGCAGCCAAGTCGTCGCTCTCCGCCGACACCACGTTCGACGGGTGCTGGTACTCCGCCACATGCTCATCGCCCGACAGCACCCACGTCACGTTGTCCAGATCCACACCATACGCCGAACTCAGAATTCCCCGCACCCACACCCCTGTCGTCACCGTATACCCCCGCACTCCCACTCGCCGTCCCTCCAAGTCCTTCGGCGAGGTGATGCCCGACCGCGTGTTGTACACGATGGCCCCATGATGGAACCCGCGCACCACAAAAGCCGGTATGGCAGTGATGGGCTTGTTGTGCGCCCTAGCACACAGATACGTGGACAGCGCCATCTCCGACACATCGAACTCCAGCCCCCGGATCATCCGCCGGAATATGGCGATCACCGGATTGACCTCCACATGCTCCATGGAAATCTGCTCCGAGGACACCGTGCCATCCTTCAAAGGCGTCGTGTGGCCGTAGTTGCCGATTGCAGTCTTCAGCGTAAGTGCGGGCATAATGGGCCTCTCCTACTTCATCCTCGAATAGACCTTGCGATGGTTCCCCTCGGTGATCTTGTACCGGTCCTCATCGCTCAACCACTCAATGTCATTGAACAGCGGCACCAAGTCCTCGAAGTTCCGTCCCGTCTCCGGGTCCGTAGCGTTCACTGCCCCGAACATCTCCGTTGCGAACAGCACGTTGTCCACGCCCACCTTCCTGATGAGCAACTCCATCCCGTCCTTGTCATAGATGGCCATGTCCCAATACACCTGTCGGGCAGCCTCCTCAAAGGGCTTGATCCCGTTCCGTGTATGCGTCCCTCGGTGCCGGTTCCACTGGTAAGGGATGGCCCCGCCGCCATGCGGGATGATTAGCTTCAGCTTGGGGAAATCGTCAAACACCCGCGACCCCAGAAGCTCCACGGCCGCATTATGGTGCTCGCAAATGTAATACGAGCTTGTCACATGGAAAGCCGGGTTCATCGATGCGCTCGCATGAACCGTCCCCGGCACATCCAACCGCTCCATCTTCTCCCAAAGGGGATACCACCACTCGCTCGCCATCGAAGGCGTCAACGGCTCCAACCCCCCAGCAATATTGGGGTTGACGTTGCAAGCCACGAATCCCAGATCATTGACGCAACGCTCTAACTCATCCACCCACCGCTCCGGCGGCACCGGCTCCCCCCTCTTGGGGTCCATCGCTTGGGGTAGCTGGCACACAGGGCTAACCCTCTCGGGCCAAGTCGCCCCAATCCGCCCGATAATGTCGTTGCAGGCCATAGACCAGTACCTGCTGATTAGCTCCCCGCCAAATTGGTGTCCCATGGCCGAAGCCTGCGGCGAGAACATCAGCCGGTCGATGCCCGTCTCATCCATCCGCTGGAACTGGCTCGCCATGGTCCGCTCCAACTGCTCGTCGCTAACCTGCAATCGTGCCGGGGCCGGCCGCGAGAAGTTGGTGATTTGCTGGCCCCGGTACTGCTGCAACTGGGGCGGAGCAGTGGTGTAGTGTGCATGGGCGTCAATGATCATTCGGACAGCCTCCCCTAGTATCTCCCCGTGTATCTAGAAGACGTGGCGCCATTTTAGCAGAGAACCCCCGCCCTTTGTGACGCACTCCGGCTTTCTATGAAAAAAGGTCACACGCTTCCTCCTCCGTTCATCCTGAGCGCCACGAAATCGAAGGGCCAGGGTCTTTGGGGCGGTCTCCGGTTCATCTTTTTATATGGCCCAGAGTCATTCGATTATTGATTTCCGTTCGCACCGTGACGTCGAAGGGCGAGGAGAATCGAGTGACCCTATTACGTGGCCACAGGCCATGGTGAATCTGCTAGAATCGGCCCAAAGCTAGAGAGATTCGACCCTGGATCGCGGCTTTCACCGCGATGACCGGGTGAGGCAGAGGAGTTGCACCATGGCAGAAATCCCCCGGTTGAACGGCGTCATCAAGGCACTGGAAGAAGGCAAGACCGCCTTCGTTCCATTCAGCAATCCCGACATCGAGTCCGCCACCGCCCTCGGCTCTTCCAAGTACGACGGCGTGGTCTACGAGATGGAGCACGGCCCCTACGACGCCCCAACCCTCCGCGACACCCTCCAGTTCATGCTCAGCCGCCGCCAGATTCTCGACAGCGGTACCCTTGCCCCCGCCGTCACTCCCATGGTGCGCATCCCGCCCAACGGTGGTGAGATGAACC
Organism: Dehalococcoidia bacterium; assembly: GCA_965204245.1. GTDB lineage: Bacteria > Chloroflexota > Dehalococcoidia > Lucifugimonadales > JAAXIE01 > JAAXIE01. The sequence continues at coordinate 211,815 of CBDBED010000001.1, read as the reverse complement.
AGTGGATTGCCAAGCAGGCCCTCGACATCGGCGTCTACGGAATCGTATTCCCCCACGTTAGCTCCGTGGACGAGGCATGGAATGCCGTCCGTGCCTGCCGCTATCCCCGCCTTCCCGAAGCCCCCATCTACAACCCGCCCGGCATCCGTGGAGACGCCCCAACCCGCGCCGCCCGCTATTGGGGCTTGGGGCAGCAGGAATACTACGCCCGCGCCGACGTCTGGCCCCTCGCCCCACAAGGCGAAGTCCTCGTCATCATCCAGTGCGAGGAAGTCCGCGCCATCGACAACCTCCCCGCCATCCTCAAGGAAGTCCCCGGCATCGGCGTCGTCCTCATCGGCGAAGGCGACCTCAGCCAGGAACTTGGCCGCCCTCGCGACTACGAACACCCCGTCGTCCAGGACGCCATCACCACCATCCTCAACACCTGCAAGGAACACAACGTAGTCTGCGGCCACCCCCACCCCGACGCCCAGAACATGGACCGCCTAGTCGAGCAGGGCTTCCGCTTCCTAATGCCCCCCGCCGGCCGCACCTTCGCCCTCCTCGAAAAGGGCTGGCAACTCACCGGCCGGGGTTAGAAGAACGCCCTATCCGATACGGCTGCCAATCCATGGTTCCGCCGAAGGACGCAGTCCAACTGGCTTTAGCACCGGAGACCTACATCAAATGTTGTCAGGCTCTCATATAGAGAACCTATTCGACATCATGGCGATAGAAGCTTTGTATCAAACCGTCACCCGGTATGCAGCAACTTCGATGAAAGCGCCACACCATGCATGACAGTTGGCTCGCTAGTCTCGTTAAAGGGTTCCTTTGTGTGACCGGTCTTGTGTTTTGGGCTTTTGTATTTGTCTACGTCTTCGTTTTCGGACAATGCCTCGTATAAAGGGAACAGTCCCATATGCGCTCAATACCTAGACTCATCGAAATGGCACTTGCCTTTATAGGTGTGATTTTCATTCTAGAAGTCATTGCACTGATAGTCATCCGTCTCCTGCTTGGACTTCCCCTGTTTGCATGAGACCCACATTGACAAGCCAAACTACGAACGCTCGATGGAGGTCTGCAATAAGGCTGCTGGCTGTCCTCGGTTGCTTCTCCATCATTGTGCACCTGATCGTCTTTTTCTACGTATGGGGCTGGAGCCGGGTTGAAGACCCTCGCCGAATCCATAATGCTATGGTGGAAGCATCCGAACCGGAAGCCCCCCAATGGATCCCGCGTCAGGACGGCCTCGTCTTCGGGTTCCGGGGCAACATCTATAAGATCGACTCTACCGGCAACCATCTCGAAATGATTAACGATAAAGACCACCGTGATACAGCCCACAGTTATACAGTATCGCCTGACGGTTCATCGATTGCATATTCCGCCTATGTGAACCGAAGTTGGAACATATTCATGTTGAACCCCGGTGAATCCAATATCAAACAATTGACGAAGACTCGCGCTACGAGGCGCTCGCTGGTATGGTTGCGCGACGGCTCACGCATCCTTTATATGTCGGACCCCGTTGAAAATTGGGAGGAAAGAGGTATCTACGCATTGTCGGTCGATGACCATGATTCCGTACGGCCAATCGTGAAACTAAAAAACCTATCGAGTTTGACGCCTAGACATAAGGATTTGCCCCTTGTTTTGTCACCTGACGGCAGGTCTATAGGGTTCGCCATCAACTTGGAAGACCCAGGACGTTCAAGGGACATGTTCACTATCAGTGTTGATGGTGCGGACTTGGTGATGCATGACCGTAACTGCACAGTGCCGGCGTGGTCCCCTGACAGCCAGCGAATTGCCTACGCAAAGGCAACGTGGGATTATGACCTTCAATATGCCGTTGCCGATGGTCTCTATGTGGCTGCCGTTGACGGCTCGGAACGGCGAGAGATCATGTTGTTCCCCAAAGAGTTCCGGTCGGCAGAGAGCATCTCATGGTCGCCCGACGGGTCGGAGATACTGTTTGGATCACATGTGGTCCGAGTCGATGGCACAGGGATGCGAGAGTTGCCTGGGCCAGGCAGCTACGGGACCTGGTCTCCTGATGGCGATAGAGTAGCAGTGTACGTCGAGCGCAAATCTCAGTACGGGTCGCGATACCCTCCCATAATCCTATACACAGTGGCGCGAGATGGCTCGGACGCCCGAGTGCTTGTCGAGATAGATGAGCAGGGCAGCCTCACATCTGCTGGGGGGCGACCGCTATATTGAGCACGAAACTCACAGGACGCAGCTAGGGGTCGTCCGTCCCTTATCGCGGCGAATCATCCATTCAGGGACAAAAACAGCGTATATGACAGCCGTAACCAAACGCATCGTATGCCTGGCCAACTCGCGAAGGAACCTTGAGCGGTGCGTAGCCGGGAAGGAATTGCTGGCCAGTGGGGCTGTTGGAGGTTGGGTGCGCCCCGTGAGTTCCCGTCCCAGCGAAGAAGTGTCTGCGCAAGAGAGGCAGTATGACGGAGGTGGCGAACCGCAACTGCTCGATATCATCGATATACCTCTGCTGGAAGCCAGGCCGACCTACTACCAGCAAGAAAACTGGCTTCTTGACCCGCAACGGCGTTGGCAGAGGGTAGGGCGTGTGTCCCCCGAGGACTTGGACCGGCTTATCGACCCCGTCGGCGCCCTGTGGATTGACGGAGACTCCTCCGCCAGAGGGCGTAACGATAGGATTCCCTTCTCCGATGCCGCATCCCTCGATAGCTCGCTATGTCTGATTAAAGTTGACTCGCTCAAGGTCACTGTTTCGCCGCCCAGCAAGGCGGCTAGCAGGGTGGACAGTCCTCCTGTGCTGCGAGGGCGATTCCGTCACAATGATGCCGAATATGGTCTGCGAATTACCGATCCCGAAAGCGAGGCCGGCGCTGCGAGTCTGGAATATCGAGACTACCAGATTGGCGAAAGATACCTTACAATTAGTCTTGGCGGACCTCTTGCCGGCTTCAGCTACAAGCTGATTGCCAATATTATCAAGACTTGACAAGGAGCATGTTGGGCGCAACCGCATACCCCGTATTCACTGTCGGGCATTCCAACCATCCGCCGAAAACTTTTGTGGGGCTTCTGCAACGCCACGGCGTCGATGATGTTCTGGATGTGCGCTCGTCGCCCTACAGCCGCTATGCTCCCCAATTCAACCACGATTCCCTCGAAGACACGCTGCGTGAAGCTGGCATAGACTATCAGTCGCTGGGCGGCGTCCTAGGCGGCAGGCCCAGTGATTTCTCGTGCTACGACGAAAATGGCCGCGTCAGGTATGACTTCGTAGCCGACACGGACTGGTTCGACGACGGCATTAGGGCAGTGATGCACCGTGCCGACGAACGCCAAGTCGTCCTGATGTGCACCGAGAAGGACCCCTTGGAGTGCCACCGCACCCTGTTGGTCGCCCGGGCCCTCGTGGAACGTGGCGTCGCCGTAGAGCATATCCTCGCCGATGGACGGCTTGAAAGCCATGACTCCGCCATGGACCGGCTGATTGGCGCTTTCAAGTTGCCTCATAACGGAGACATGTTCTGGTCCCGCAATGATGTGGTTGGTGAAGCAATCTCCCGCCAAGCAAAGAAAATGGCCTACGTCGGTGCGAAGCAGCCTTCCGGGTATGTGCCTAGTGGCGCATTTTGAAACTCTACACCATCGGCTTCACCAAGAAGCCAGCCTCCACCTTCTTTGAGTTGCTGCGGTGGTCCGGTGCCCGTCGCGTAGTTGACGTGCGACTGAACAACGTCTCCCAGTTGGCAGGCTTCGCCAAGAAGGACGACTTGCAGTATTTCCTGGATAAAGTCTGCGGAATGGAATATGTCCATCTGCCGGAACTTGCCCCCACGAAAGAAATGCTGGACGGTTACCGCAAAGGCCATCGTGACTGGCAAGTGTATGAGCATCAGTTCCTGTCTCTCATGGAGGAACGTAGCCTAGCCGACATGGATATACGGGCGACCATGTCCGACGGGTGCTTGCTGTGCAGCGAGCAAAAGCCCGATCATTGCCACCGTCGGTTGGTAGCTGAGTATTTGCAACAACAGTGGGGCGATGTTGAGATAGTCCACTTGACCTGAAGCCCCGCCGACACGCCCAACACCCCCCCATGACAAACATCCATTGACGCCCAACCCCATCCCTTGCTAACCTCAAAACAGCAAGCAGGCAGGGGACTGACCCCTCAGGGTCGCCCCTGCTTTCTTTTTCAGACCCCCTTCCCGGAAGGCCATCAAGCATGATGAGGCAGAACAGCACACCAACCCAGGCTCAACACTGGGGCAACTCAATACGCTCCAGCTGCAAAAACATTCCCGTCACCTGCTTTCGTTTTTGAGCCTCATTACGCACCCATGACCCATTATCACAACGAAATACGTCAAACCCCCTTCATGCCCCAAAATCCACGCCATTCTACACATGTGTCAGCTACGGACCAGATACGACCTTTCGACAAATTCGACACCCTCCAGATACAAACGAGTTCGTCGCAGCTACGAGAAGTGTCGAATGCCCCTATCTGGCATACGACACGTTCCCACCCTGATTCCGGCCCCGTCCGTCACCACCGGTACTACGAAATTCGTCCCGGTTCCAGAGATGACCGTCATGAGGAGGAATGATCAATGACAACCAGAGCGCCCTTCCTCACCCAGACCTACGCTGGCTATGACCATCGCGAAGTACCCTCCGAGGACACCTCCCTCACCCACATCGGGCCAAACACACCCTGTGGCGAGTACATGCGCCGCTTCTGGCAGCCCATCATCTTCTCCGACGAACTCAAGGACCTCCCAGTCTCCCTCAAGGTTCTGGGCGAGGAACTCATCGCCTTCCGCGACAAATCAGGCAATGTCGGACTGCTCGAACTGCACTGCCCCCACCGCGGCACCTCCCTCGAATTCGGCATCATCTGCGACCACGGCATCCGCTGCTGCTACCACGGCTGGCAGATGGACGTCGACGGCAGGATTCTGGACACCCCCGGCGAGCCCGACGACAGCACCCTCAAAGACCGCCTCTTTCACGGTGCCTACCCCGTCCACGAATACAACGGCATCGTCTTCGCCTACATGGGCCCGCCCGACCTGATGCCTCCCTTCCCCATGTTCGACAGCTATGAGCGTCCCGGCTTCCGCATGATTCCCGGCCGCAAATACTTCTACCCCTGCAACTGGCTCCAGATTCTTGAGAACGCCATGGACCCCTCTCACACCGCCTTCCTCCACACCATCGTCGCCGGCTCCCAGTTCACCGATGAGTTCGGCGTGCTACCCGAACTGGACTATGCCGAGACCCCCGTCGGCATGATCTACACCGCCGCCCGTCGCGTGGGCGAAAACGTATGGGTGCGCATGGTGGAAACCGTCCTCCCCAACCTGCAGCAGGTAGCCCCCATCTGGGAGTCCGGCCAGCATCCCCACGGCTTCGGCGGCCCCATGATGAGCCGCTGGATCGTCCCCGTCGACGACACCAATACCATGTTCATCGAGTTCCGCCATATCGCCGAGGCCGACGACGCCACTCCTCCAACCCCCGAATGGTGGGGCGACCGCAACGTCATGCTCCCCGCTCAACTCCCCGAAGACCACGAGACCTACGAGGACCGCCAGCATCGCCCCGGCGACTACGACGCCCAAGTCACCCAGCGCTCCATCGCCGTCCACGGCTTGGAGCACCTAGGAGTCACCGACCGGGGTGTCATCATGTTCCGCCGCATGCTGCGAGACGGGATCAACGCCACCGCCCAAGGCCAGGACCCCCAAGGCATCTCCCGCGAAAACCGCCCCATCACCACCTACTGCAACGACTCAGTAGTCCCGGTCCCCAAAACACCCGACCCCGGAACGGAAACACGCCTACTCCAAGAGACGGCACAAAAGCTGGTGACCCAATACTTGGCGCGGGGGTAGAGGGTGGTCTGACAGCAACGCTCTGTGTTCAGATGAGTTGCACGTCGGGGAGGCTCGCCATGCGTCGATCCAGCGTAAGGACTTCCAGCCCTGCCCGTCGGTAGTCGTTGGCTATCAACCGGTCGAAGAGCCCCGCGCCGCCATACGCGGCTAGGCTCTCGAACACGGCGTCGCCGTTCAGGGGTGCCACCAGACCGCTGCGCAGTGCCCGCATCAAGCCAATGCGAGCATCATCCTTGGACACGCCGTAATGAAGCTGCACCGCTATGTAGGATTCCCCAATCACTTGGTTAGATGCCAATACTTCAGCCCCTTCTCCAATCAACGCACTCAACTGCTCGACACAGTATTGATAGGAGTCGGCAGGCTCGGTCGTAACCAAGCGGACTAGGACTGAGGTGTCAATCCCGTAACGAGAGGTCATAAGGTTCGTTACGGAACTTCTCAATATCAAAAGGAGGCGTGCCAGGTTTGATTTTGTCCCTCAAGTAACCTAGCAGAGAAAGGTCTACCTTGCCGCCATGGGAGTCGCCAACTTCTGAGTCTGCCTTGACCGGCCGCAAGATGAGGCCTTCAGGCCCTTGTTCCACATCAATCTGATCACCCGGCTGGACCCCGATAGCAACTAGCAGATCGGACGGGACAGCGACGTTGCCTTCTTTCGTTACTCTGAGAATCATGATCCCCCCTCCACAGATGCTACGTTCGAGCCGAACTAGCGTCAAGAGTGAATCTGCTGCGGGCAACTACCGCCCTGCAACCCTCTCAAACCCCGCTCCCCGAAACACCCGGTACGCGCCCTCACTCCCAAGGAACTCGATGAAGTCGCCTGCCCGCCCCTCCTTGTCCGACGCCTCCAACACCACAGCCGGATACACAATCGGCCCATGAGCCTCTTCCGCCACCGTCTCCACGACCCGCACCCCATCACTCACCCCAGCATCCGTCCTGTACACCACCGCAGCCGCCACATTCCCCGACTCCACATACCCCAAGGTCGCCCGCACATTCGCCCCGAACACCAATCGTGACTCCAATGCGTCCCACAGCCCCAAATGCACCAGTGCCTCCTTCGCATAGCCACCCGCCGGAGCCAAGTCCGGGTCGGCGATGGCTAGTCCCCCTCCCGCATCCGCCAGTTCCTGCAAGCTGGACACCCTGTCCGCATCACCCCTGCGCACCACTACCACCAGCCTGTTCGTAAGCAGAGGTCTCAGACTTCCTTCCACCACCAGCCCCTCATCCTCTAAGCCCTCCACTGGTTGGACCCCCGCCGTCACTAGCACGTCCGCAGGTGCCCCCCTTGAAATTTGCTGCGCCAGCCGGTTGGAAGCACCGAAGCTGAGGTCCACCCTCATCCCCGTCCGCTCTTCATACTCCTCAGCTAGCTGCTCCATCGAGTCCGTCAGACTCGAAGCAGCGAACACCAGCAGCCGGTCTCCTCCGCCACAACCCACAAGAAGAATACAGCCTACCAGTGCGGATACCAGCAGAGCCCGAAAAAACATGCGGAAACGATAGGCGTCCTGTCGTGGATAGTTTTCCCGCAATAGCCGTGCGACCCTACGAAAGCTGGTCAAGCACCGAGCGGGCCAGCATCATCTTGCAGGGACTTATCGGTCGAAAAGTCCGGGAGATACGCACGTCGCCAGCCAGACTCAGGATGCTGTAGGCATCGTAAGGGTCCATGCCCTTCTCCTCCGCCAGAAAGTCCACCATCTCTCCCACAGCCTGTTTCATAGCGGTGCTGGTGCGCTTTGCCGACGACATGGTGATGAAATATTCCGGCGTCAGTGCTCGCGGGTTCCGCAACCTCTTGCCCTTCTCCACCGTCACCCGCATGTGAGTCTCTGCCGCGATCTCCGCACCGGTGCCGCCCACGGCTCCATCTCCCACCACGGCGTGCATATCCCCCATCACCAGCAGCCCGCCCGGCACAAACACCGGCAGCCAGATAGTGCTGCCCTCCACCAGTTCCTTCACATCAATGTCGCCCCCATACGGCCCGCTGTCGCTGGCCGTCTGCTGCACCCGTCCCGGGCTCGTGGCAATCAGTCCCACCGAGGGTCGCATCGGCACCTTCAGCCCATTCTCCAAGTGCAGGTGCCCATCCTCCACCGGCATCACCGTGGAATACGAGCCATCAAATCGCTCCGGCAAAAACCCGTGCCCCGGCCGCACCTGATGCAACGCCGTACCCTTCACCTCAATGGACATGATGTCCACCCTCAGAGCATCCCCACGAGCCGCCCCTTCCACATAAATCGGCCCCGTGGCAGGACCCAATGGGTTATAGGTGTCCAAGCCGTCCCTCACCCCCATGAAGGCATCCCAAGTCTCCACCAAAAGCTCCTCGCCCGATTCGATGGAGATGGCAGGCTCCTGCTTGGGGTCAAGGGTAGTCGTGTGCTTATCCCGAGTCAGTCTCTTCATGGTGGAATCTCCCGTTGGTTCGCTCTTGGGACTCCTTCAGGTTGATGCTTGGCCTTTTGAAAAGCTCCTGGCTGCTCGGGTCGACAGCGAGCCCCGCAGACTCCATAGCAGTCAACCCCAGTAGAGGTTCGGTGCCCTCCGGCCCCATAACGATGGTCACCCCGATAACCTCTCCCACCAATTCCAAGTCCGCAGTGGTAATCTGCATCGTGATTTCGGAGCCATCGGCCAAGCTGTATGTCCGCTGTCCCTTGGGCATGAGACCTATGGCTTCAAGGCGGTCTCTTGGCGCAAGACAGTCTATCGAGCCTGTATCAACAAGAAATGGGCCCTCCCAAGTGCCGTCGGGTTGCGCGGGATTGCGAACAAGTACGTCGACGTATGTTTCTCCCATGTTACCAGTCTCCTCTAAGCCACCATTGGGTATCACAAAATGAAGGTTTGGTCATGCTGTGCCAGTCGTCTCATCACCAGTCTCATGATTGCCGTTGGCTCCTACCGTTTTTGGCCAACTGCTCCCCAAGTTGATGTAAGGCAGCTTCCGCAGGCTCCGGTTGTTGGGGTCTACCTCGTAGCCCAGCGACTGTAACGCCGTCGACCCGATCACTGGCTCCATCTCCAGAGGCGCCATCACAGTGGTGATGCCTACCACAACCCCGCCGTACTCCAGATCGCAGGTCGTGGTCTGCCAGTCCGCCAACGTACCATCGGGCATGCGGTACCAGCGCAAGCCTTTGGACGCCAATCCGATGTCTTCCAGTATCATCCAAGGCACTTGGCAATACGTCGAGCCTTGGTCCACACGGAAGCGCCCCTCCCACTCCAGGTCCGGCTGGGCGGGATTGCGCAGCTTGGCGGTGATGTACAGGTTTCGGTTCTCCTCCACGTGTGTCGACCTCTACGACGAGTCCGAAATCTATGGGCTGGAAGCCCCCAACCCACGCAGGCCAATGGACGGAAGCTTCCTCACGGCCTCGTGGCGCGTATCAACCTCGATGCCTGCTCCCCGTAAGGCAATCACCCCCAATAGAGGCTCTGTTTCCCCCTCCGAGACCACAATTGTGCCTGCAGTTATTTCTCCCATAATCTCTACCCGCGCCACAGCGACGTCCATCGTAACCTCACTGCCGTCAGCCAAGGTGTAGACCCGCTGCCCCTCGGCTCCCAGGCCGATGGACTCCAGGATCGACCGGGGCACAACGGAATCAATTGCCCCCGTGTCCACCAGAAAGAGGCCTTCCCACACCCTGTCCGGCTGGGCAGGGTTTCGTACAAGCGCAGTAACTCGAGTCTCTCTCATGCCATCCGAACCTGTCTCGATTTTGTGTATTGGCTTGCGCCCCAAGCGCCTCACCCCCGCACCACTCCCTCGCGCGCGAACTCCTCAATCTCCGCCGCACTGTACCCCAACTCCCCCAGCACCTCCGCAGTATGCTCTCCCAAGTCCGGCGGATGCCGCCGCACCGTCGCCGGATGCTCCGTCAGTTTCAGCGGCGGCCCGGGCACCTTCATATCCGGCACCCTTGGATGCAACGCTGGCACAATCATATTCCGCGCCAGCACCTGCGGGTCGCTCACCACATCCGACACCCGGTTGATGGGCCCGCACGGCACCCCCGCCTCCATGATGATGTCCACCCACTCCGCAGTGGTCTTGGTGCGGAAATGCTCCGACAACCTCTCGATTACCTCCGCCCGGTTCTCAACCCGCCCCGTGTTCGTCTTCAGCCTCTCATCGTCCGCCAAGTCTTGACGCCCGATGGCGGGACACAACCTCTGCCAGAGCCCGTCATTCGCGCACCCCAGAATGAAGTGCCCGTCCGATGACGGAAACGCCTGATACGGCACCAGCGAAGGATGCGCCGACCCCAATCTGCCCGGCACCCGCCCCGATGCCATGTATCCCGTGGCATGATAGCTCATCGTAGCGACCTGCCCCTCCAGCAGCGAGGCCTCCACCAACTGCCCCTTCCCCGTCTTCTCCCGCGCCAGCAGTGCAGTCGTCACCGCCCCATACGCCATCATCCCAGTGAACAAGTCCACCATCGAGTACCCCACCCGCAGAGGCGGCCCGTCCGGCTCACCCGTGGTGCTCATCATCCCGCCATAGCCTTGAATGATCAGGTCATACCCCGGCCTGTCTGCCATCGGCCCCGTCCGCCCAAAGCCTGAGACGCAGCAATAGATGATTCGCGGGTTCAGCTCAGCCACCTTGGCATACCCGATCCCCATCCGGTCCGCCGTCCCAGCCCGGAAGCTCTCAATCATGATGTCCGCTTGGCTCGCCAGCTTCAGACACACATCCACCGCCCGCTTGTCCCGCAGGTTCAGCGCAATGGAGCGCTTGTTCCGGTTAAACGACACGAACTGCGTACTCAGGTCGTCCCAGAAAGGCCCCCACTCTCGCGTCTCATCGCCATGGCTCGGCTCTTCTATTTTGATTACATCCGCACCCATATCTCCCAGCAATTGGGTGCAGAAAGGCCCCGCCAAGGTGCGGGTCAGGTCCAGCACTCGAACCCCATCCAATGCGCCAGCCACGGCTACCTCCTAAAGTGACTTGTTCTAGAGTGACTTGTTGCGGAACGACTGAACGTAGGCTAATGGTCATAGGCTGATGGTCAGGCGATCCTACGCCTCTTCCAACATCGGTTGCAGCACCTTTATATACTGGGAGAGACGCCCCGTGACTTCCATCAGGAAGTCCTCGTCCAACTCCTGCAGGTCGATGGTCTCATGTACCCGCGTCCAGTGCCGCACCCACTCCTCCGCCTCCACCTACGGCCCCAAACGCTGCTTGATATCACCCATCAAGGTCTGCATGTGCGCTAGATAACGCGAGTTCTCTGCAGCAGGCCCCTCGAAATGCAGCCCCAACTCAACCTGCCTGTGGCGCCGCTGCACATGCACCTCATAATGTGCCGACGGGTCGCCAAAGTGCACCTTGACTAGCCCGTGCCACGGCCCCACCCCCTCAAAGTCTTTCATCTCCAAGGGCAACTGCATCCGCAGCAACTCCAGCATCTCCGCCAAAAAATGCCGGGCGCTCATTCCGGGCACGGCGTCCACTCCCCCAAAAGCTATCGGCCATTGTATCACCGCCACTAACAAGCCCTGCCCCCCTCCATTTGACACCGCACCAGCGCCCGCCTATTCTGGCCCTTTCCCGGCAGGACACACCCTCCCCTGTGCGAGGTGACCTATGCCCACCCCCGGCATTGAACTCACCGGCGTAAACCACGTCGTAACCATGGTGCGCGACACCCAGCGCAGCATGGACTTCTATTGCGGCCTCCTCGGCTTCAAGCACATCCCCAGCATGGTCGACAACGAGAACATCACCTGGCTGCAACTCCCCAGCGGCGTGATGCTCCACCTCATCGAGACCGACGAAGCCCCCGTCCGCCCCGAGAACGTCCACCACGCCTTCGAGGTACAGGACTTCGACGCCGCTTGGAAAGCCCTTGAATCCAACGGCGTCGCCGTCGAACGCGACGGCATCCGTCACGACGGACAGCGCTACATCTTCTTCCGCGACCCCGACGGCACCCGCGTCGAAATCTGCACCCCGTCCGGCTTCTAGTGGTGCTCCATGCCTGAACTCGACGGCAAAATAGCCATCGTCACCGGTGTGGGTCGCATACGCGGCCTCGGACGTGCTGTCTCCGAGTCCCTAGCCCAAGCCGGCTGCGATGTGGTGGTCACCGGAACCGGGCGCGGCCCTTCCACCTTCCCACCGGAAGAACAGGAAATGGGTTGGCGCGGCATCGAAAGCGTCGCCGCCTCCGTCCGCGCCCAAGGTCACCGCGCCCTGCCCCTTGTGGTCGACGTCACCAGCGCAGCCAGCATCACCGCCATGGTCCAGAACACCCTCAGCGAGTTCGGCCGCATAGACATCCTCATCAACAACGCCGCCTCCGCCCGCGGCCCCGACCGACGCCCCCTCGTCGACCTCCCCGAAGACATCTTCCGCACCGTCATGGACGTCAAAGTCCTCGGCACCTACCTCTGCTGCCAAGCCGTCATCCCCCAGATGGTCAGCCAAGGCGGAGGCAAGATCATCAACGTCTCCACCGTCCTTGCCAAGGACTTCCTCCCCAACACCTCCGCCTACGCCTCGGCCAACGCCGCCGTCCACGCCATGACCGCCGTGCTCTCCCGCGAAATCTCCCGCCACAACATCAACGTCAACTGCGTCTGCCCCGGCACCCTCGACACCTCCCGCAACGACGTCCTCCCCCAAGAAGCCTTGAACAACATTGCCAACAACATCCCCATGGGCCGTCTAGGCACCCCCGAAGAGGTCGCCAGCTTCATCACCTACCTCTGCACCCCAGCCGCCGACTGGATTCAAGGCCAGTCCATGAACATCAACGGCGGCGTCACCCCAGCCTAGTCGCTGCATCTCGTCTCCATCAGGAGTCACGATCTACCCTACAGTCGCTGCACCCCAGATAGAGCGGCCATGGCGCGATCTCGCGTCAGGGTCTGCAGTCCAGCGCGGGAGTAGCCGTCAGCAATTAGCCTGTCGAATAGACCGGCGCCACCTTCAGACTGTAAAGCTTGTATCACAGAGATCCCATTCAGCGGTGCCACCAGACCACTACGCAACACGTCGGCGAGTGTCGTCCTCGCCTCTGCGCTCGATTTTCCATAGTGATGTCTGATAGCAATGTACGCCTCTCCAACAACCTGGTTCGAGGCAAAGACCTCACACCTCTGCTCCTCAACCAACACTCTTAGCTTTTTGACGCAATCCTCGAAGTCAGCCTCAGGTTCTCGCGTAACCAGCCTAACAAGGACAGAGGTATCAATCCCGTAGCGCTGGGTCATATCCTTCTTCCCGGAACTTTCGGATGTCAAAGGGCGGGTAGCCCGGCGGCACCTTCAGCGTACCCAAGCGTGAGTAGTCAATCCGCCTCGGTCGCAGAATGAAGCCATCAGGTCCCTCTTCCAATTCGAGACTGTCCCCAGGCCCCACCCCCATCGCCTCCAGCACCCGTGCCGGAAACGTTACTTGGCGCTTCGCCGTGACTTTGACAATCATTACCAGCCCTCCTTACCGAGATGATAGATTCGTAAGGAGATTTCGTCAAACGATCGGCTCCTCTTCACGCGCCCCCTCCCTCTCTGCAACCTCCCGCGCCGTAGCCCTCATCAAGAACGCAGGTACCACCCCAATCAACGCCACCGTAGCCGATATCCTCAAAAAGCTGTGAAACAACTCCAACCCAGCATCATTAATCCCATCGAAATAACGCTCCAACGCCTCGCCCGTAGCCTGCGCCGGAAACTCCAGTTCCGCCGTCAGTATCTGGAACCTCTCCACACCCCAAGCCGCCAAGGCCGCCAACCCCAGCGCCATCCCAATCATCCGCGACACCGTCACCAGCGACGCCGCCGTAGCCCTGTACCCCTCGTCCACCGAACTCAACGCCCGCGCCATCAACGGCGTATTGTTCAACCCATATCCCACCCCTGCAATGCACAGGTGAATAGTCAGCCAAGGCTCCGCTATATCCAGTTGCCAAGTGCTCACCAGCACCAGTCCCGTAGCGGTTATCAGCAGCCCCGAAATCGCCACCGCCCGGTTGCCCACGAAATTCAACAGCCATCCCCCTAGCAGCGCCCCCATCGCCGACGCCCCGGTCAAACGCAGCAGCCACCATCCTCCCGTCAGCGGGTCCCGTTCCATCACCGTGTTCGCCATCAACGGAATCGTCACCATCGCGATGATCAGCGAGACCCCCTCCAGCAGTTGCGTAGCATTGGCCGTGATGAAAGCCCGCGTCCGCAACAAAGCTGGCTCCAGCAACGGTTGCTCCTTCCCCCTCTCCACCAACGCCAGTACTGCAATCAGCACGAGCCCCGGTATCCCGATCAGAAACGGCTGTGCCGAGCTGAGCGTAAACAGCCCCTCCTTCGAAAGCGCGAACGTCAGGACAAACAACACTCCCGACAGCAGCAGCCCTCCCTGCCAGTCCACCCTCGCCCCCGGTTGCCTTCTGCTCGGCAGCCACACCAGTGCAGCTATCAGCAGCGCCGCTTGCGGTGCGTTAATCCAGAATATCCACCGCCAGTCCAGCCACTCGATAATCGCCCCGCCATACGCCGGCCCCAGCAGCGATCCCGCCTCCGCCGAAGCCACCACCAAGCCAATGGCCATCCCGCGCTGCGATGCCGGCATCACCGTGCTGGCTATGGCCATGCTGATGGGCACCGTGGCCCCGCCCCCAATGGCCTGCACCACCCGCGCTCCTATGATCCAAGGCAGGTTGTCCGCCAACGCCACGAAGCAGGTGCCAATGATGAACACCACCAGTGACGCTTGGTAAATCCGGGCGTACCCATACACATCCGCGATGCGCCCAAACAGAGGCATAGCCACCGTATAACCCACGATATACGCGGTGATGATCCACGCAGCACTGGACGCGTCCTCCGGCACCTCCAGCTTTAGGTCCGCCATGATCACCGGCAGCGCCGTCACCACCACCGTCTGGTCCAAGGCAGCCGTGAACACACCGAGGCAGATGATCACCATCACCCACCGCGGCGACATAACTCGGTTGCTAGACAACCATCCACTCACAATCTACCGCCACCAATAGCCCGGTACCCATTCCAAGCATGGCAATGTAGCCACCTATGGTCACGACTTTAACGTATCCTTGGAGCAGTAGTAGACAAGGGAGAAACTCAGTAGTCAGAGGCTATCGCGCCAATCGTCCAGCACCCAATGCCAACGCGCCCAAGCCTACGGGGCGGCCTTCAAACAGGCATCGTAGTGGCACTGCGAACATCCCCTCGCCGAAACCGGCAGTCATCTCGCCGTCGTAGAGCACTACCCCCGCAGCGAACCGGTCGCCAACTATCCGCTGTAGCTTACGTAGCCCGCGGAAATCCGATGGCGTTACCGTGGCCGAGGCCTTCACCTCAATCCCGGCCACCCCTGTTCCCCCCCGTTCGACCACCACGTCGACTTCTATTTTGTCCTTGTCGCGATAGTGGTAAAAAGCCAAGGGTTGTTCTTGGCAAATGGCTTGCCGTTGCAACTCTTGATATACGAACGTCTCTAGAAACTGGCCCAAGAGAGTCCGGTCTCGGCTCAAGGAGCCGGAGTCATACCCCATCAGGGCGCATCCCAGCCCGGTGTCGCCTATATGGAGCTTGGGAGTCTTCACCAAGCGGCTCAGCCGGTTTCCATGCCACGGCGGAAGCCGGTCAATAAGGAACAGGCGCTCCAGCAACTCGACGTAACTCATGATGGTCGGACGGCTGAGTTGGAACGAAGCTGCCAAATCCGACAGGTTATACAATCGGGCTGTTTGTGAAGCAGCGGCGCCCAGTAGCCGGGGCATTACGTCTAGGGCGCTAATCCTAGCCATGTCCCTTACGTCTCTCTGGAGCTGCGTCTCCACATAGTTCCGATACCAGTTGGCGCGTCGGCGAGCGGTGGGACGGGCTAGCGCCGCCGGATAACCACCGCCGGTTATCCGCTCTTCCAACTCATCTTCAAGACGGTGGGTCGTTGACGTCTGAAACGTCCCGCGGAACAGGTCATCAAGAAAATTCGGTACTCCGCCATAGACCTCGCTCTGTGACAGGGGAAGTAACCGCAATATCTCCATCCGGCCTGCTAACGAGTCCGAGAGCGCTGGTACAAGCAGGACCTGAGATGAGCCTGTAAGCAGGAACCGGCCCGGAATTCGGCGGGCATCGATTTCCTGTTTCAGGGCGGCAAAAAGAGCCGGAACACGCTGCACCTCGTCGAGGATGACCCGTTCTGGTAGCCCCCCCACGAAACCTGCTGGATCGGAATTGGCGGCGGCTTGGGCCACATTATTGTCAAACGTGATATAGGCGTATCCCTCAGGCTCACCGACCAAACGTGCGAGGGTGGTCTTGCCGCTCTGCCTCGGGCCGTGAATGAGTACTGCGGGTGAGTCAGACAGCGCCTCCAGCAGAGGCTTCTCCGCATAACGGGAGAATAACGAAGCTGTTAACATCGTCTAATTGTAACTCTTATATGCGTCCAATTGCAAGTCGCCCTGCCGTCCAATTGCAAGGCTATAGCGCGTCCACTCGCAATGTATCCCGCCGTCCAATTGTAAGTTATACCACCGTCCAATTATAAGTTTACAGTGCGTCCAAATGAAACCCGCCCCCTGCACTCCCTTCCTGCCCCACATGACTACGCTTCCGCAGGTCAGAACGCCCTGATGCGTGGTGCCTATCGATTAGCCGGTAAAGCCCTGAAAGAACCCGCTACAGCGGAGGCGGCTCAATCTCCACCGGCACATCCACCTCCGTTATCGCCAGCACCCGCACCGCATTCGGCTCGTCATCCGAGAAAAGCTTGCCTTCCACTCTCGCTTGATACAACAGGGAGTCATCCCTGCCAATCCACGCATCAATCTTTATCGGCTCGCCGGGTGAAGCATTGACTAGCAGTCCCTTGAACGCGCCCGAGTCCACCAATCCGCCAATCCGCCACGCTGGCACCCCCGCAACCATCTCTTCACCTATTAGTGTGTGCTCTTCAACCGCCCGCATGATGTCCGCCAGCCTCAGGCCCAACTCACTGAAATCAAAAGGCAGCGTCAGCGGGTCCGTCTCTCCCCAGCGCCCCAGCAGGTTCATGTAGGCCTTGCCCGCCACGCCTATGATCTCCACCCCCACAAAGACGTTCCTATCGGTTGTGGTGGCTTCCATCCTCAGGCTGTACTTGTCCGGCATGGCAATTTGCCCGGTTACGGCATCCAGATACAGCCCCAGCTCGCTCAGGTAGGAAGATCCAACATCATGGTCCAAATCGAAGCTGGCATAAGTGATGTTCGACATCCGCACGGCTGATGCATCCACTATGCCCTCGGGGTCGAGCGGCGGTGTCGCTTCAGGAGTAGAAGTAGGCGTCGGACTCGTCTCACAACCGCCGGCTATCAATACCAGCAGCACGAGAACAAGGGCAGCCGCCACAAGGCGGCTCCCCCTGCCTAGTTCCACGACCAGAATGCGATGCGGCCCGAGGCTAGTTCCCGGGCCACCCCTGTGTTGATGTCCACCGCGTATATCTTGTCCGTCGTGGGGCCTGCCCCGTTCGTCTGCCCCGCCCCATGGCTCAGCGTTCCCGTGAACACGAATCTGCTGCTATCCGGGGCCCATAGCGAGTTCGAGTAGGCATACTGGTCGAAAAAGCTGATCATCGTGAACTGCTCCGACGACGGCCCGAACTCCAACAACTCCTTACCCTCGCCACCCGCTGCTGGCACTACGTTCCAGACCAAGGCCCGTTGGCTGGGGGCAACAGTCACATACAGCAGCCACTCTCCATCGGGAGACCAGAAGAATGCGAGAAACGACTCATCCACCAGCGTGCGCTCCCCCGTGCCATCCGCCTGCACCACCCTCAGCTTCTGGTAGGTCGGCAATGCGTCGCTCGTGGAGTCAGCCACCGCCACCTTCCCTCCATCCGGTGACCAGAGAAATGCAGCCCCCGGTCCCACATCCAACAACGCCTTGCGCGTCCCAGCATCATCCGCAGGCCCCAAGTCCAACAGGAAAAGCGAGTCCCCACCATTGTTCTGGTCCACATACAGACCTTTTCGCCCCGTCGGTGAGAATGCCGGCACCCGGTATATGGAACTCGACTCTCCAAGGCGCCTTGCCCCCTGCAATCCAGGGGCATCTAGAATCTCCAGTCCCGCTCGCAGGTGCATCAGAATCCCGCTGCTATCCGACGCCCAGCTGTAATAAATCGGGCCCATTGTCGCGATGGGCGTTGCCTCGTCTACGCCATCTCCGGGAGATGAAAATAGAGTGAGCCCGGACCGAGTGGACGATATGAATGTCAGCAGCCTGCTATCCGGTGACCAGTAGAGATAATGTGACGCATCCTGTGCAATGAAGGGACTCGACCCCGGCTCGTTCTCATGTACCAGTGTCGAGTCGCCCGTCTCCACATCCACCACATGTATAGAGGTGGACACGCTATCCTCCGAGGGCAGGACTCGCGAAAAAGCCAGCTTTCGCCCGTCCCGCGACCAAGTCGGCCAAGTGAACAGAGCATTGGGGGCCAAGCCTTGGGCACTGATCCGCCCCACCGCTCCCTGCACCCCGCTGCCAGCGAGTCGTCTGGACCCTGTTCCATCCGGCTTGATGGTGAACAGCCCGCCGTCCGCCCCCGTATATGCGATTAGGTCCACTGGCGTTGCTCCCTCGGCACCTTCAGAAGCTGCCCCCTCCCCTGCCATCTCTGGTCCCCGCGTGGCGCATGCCAACGACCCAATCAGCATCAGCAAGGCCGCAACCGCCACCACTCCCGAATGCCCTAGTAATGTTCGCTTCATACCCGATTAGCCAGCCTCACTCGCGGCGATCTCATCTCCACTGGATGTAAGAGGCTTCTCCATACGCAGTACCTCTTTCGATGAGGCGGCAATGCGGGTCAAGCCCCCGACCAAGCGGCCCGTAGTCCTGTAACCCAGCCTCTCATAGAGACGGATTGCACCCTCATTCTCACCGATCACAGCCAGAGTCATCGTGCTTTTGCCCATGGTTTTCGCAATGTTCTCCGCTTCGTGCATTAAAGCCGTGCCCAGCCCCAAACCCCTTCCCGATGGCTTGATAGCTAGAGATGCTACGATGAATTCGTCTCCCTTGGCCCGGTCGTCCAGTAGCACTAGGTTTATCAGGATGCGTATGGCCCGTATCGGCGAGAATCTGGTGAAAAGAGTCGATAACTTTAGATGATAGAAGTCCTTCTCCGATGTCTGGTAGGTCAGAACGCCCAAGCATTCTCCGTTCTTGGCTACCGATAGACAACTGGTGGTGTCCACGGCATTACGGAACAGCGCGACCAAGTCCTCCCCATCCCTGAAGCCAAGCCGGAATTTCTTGGCAAAAACATCGTATAGCAGGCGCAGCGCATCATCCACATACTGTCTCTCGATGCCCTCACTGACCTTCGCAACTTCCGTTGTCATGCCGCAAGCCGGAAAGCCCGTCTCCCTAGAGATCGACCGGCCCGTGCTTGTACGGCTCCAGCACGGCATACAACGTATCGTTCACCGGCGTCGGCACCCCCGTCTCCCTGCCCAGCCTCACCACAGCACCCGTGAACGCATCCAACTCCAACGGTCGTCCCGCCTCCATATCGATTTGCATCGAAGCCTTCAAATCCTTGGCCCAACCCACCATGTAATCCCAAGTCTTGGGCACGATGTCCGCATCCAGATTCACACCCTTCGCCCGCGCCACCGCCTCCACTTCCTTCAACGCCGCCATCAGCGTCTCCCGTCCCGCCTCAGAACCCATCACGGTAGCCAGTCCCGTACGCCCTGCGCAGGTCACACCCGCCAGCACCGTGATGAACAAAGACTTGCTCCACAACTCCTTCGGCATATCCTGCGAGGTCAGCACCTCAACCCCCGCCTCCAGAAACGCCTCCGTCACCGGCAGGCACCGCGGAGTCGACGGCCCCGACTGTTCCCCGAACACGAACCGCACCACGCCACCCGACTGCTTGAACTCCCCCGGCCCCGTCCGCTCCGCCTCGATATACACCGCCCCCGGCAGCACGTTGTCCCGCTCCAGTGCCCTCGCCACCTCGGCGTAGCTGTCCACCCCGTTCTGCACCGTAATTACCAGCGTATCGTATCCCACCATCGGGCGCAGCAACGGCAGCGCATCCCCGTTCTGGTACGTCTTCACGCAATACAGCACCAAATCCACCTCGCCCACAGCCCTCGGGTCGTCCGTCGCCATCACCGGCGCCTCGAACTTCCCCCAGTGGCTCTGTACCCGCAGCCCGTGCTGCCGCATCGCGGCCAGATTCTCGCCCCGGGCAATCATCACCACCGGGTTCCCAGCCCGCGCCAGCACCGCCCCAAAATATCCGCCCACCGCCCCCGCCCCCAAGACGGCAATCCGCATACGCCCCTCCTTGGCTACAAACATAACCCAGCCCAAGCGGCAGCACAAGCAGAAATCAAAATGAAGTGGCCATTGGAGGCAGTCATGCCCTCGCCATGCCTCCGGCGTGTTATCCTGTCCAAAACAAGTAGACCACCAAGCTCCAAAGGAGGCGATTCAATGGCCATCATCAATCTGGACCACACCATCGTCCCCGCCCACGACAAGGAAGAGTCCGCCCGCTTCTTCGCCCGCATCATGGGCCTCAACTACGAAGGCGTCCACGGACACTTCGCCCCCGTCAAGCTCAACGACACCCTCACCCTCGATTTCGACAACCGTGAGGGTTTCGAGCACCACCACTACGCCTTCCACGTCACCGACGACGACTTCGACGCCATCTTCGAGCGCATCAAGTCCGAGGGCCTCGCCTACGGCAGCGATCCCCGCGCCCAGGACAACATGGAGATCAACACCCGCCGCGGCGGCCGGGGCTTCTACTTCAAAGACCCCAACGGCCACAGCCTTGAACTCCTCACCGTCCGCTAGCCCGCTGCTCATCCATCTGCGACCGCACAACGAAACACAATGAGGGGCTTCCGGCAACTTTCAAGTATGCGAAGCCCCTCACTGGTGTTCTGGCTTAATCTGGCCCTGAAGGTCGCCCTGATCGCCCTCCTCGTATTCGGTGCCTTCTCAGGTCTCCAGCAATTCGAAGGCAAGGGCTACCTCTGGCGCTTGATCACCTACCCCATCGCCGCCTTGATAGTCCCCGTAGCCTGGACCGCCCTCGGACGAAAATCCGCCTATCCCTACCCCGTCGACCTCCTCCTCACCCTCCCCTTCCTCATCGACACCGCAGGCAACGCCCTCGACCTCTACGACACCATCGACTGGTGGGACGACGCCAACCACTTCGTCAACTGGATGCTCGTCTCCGGCGCCGCTGGTGCCCTCGCTTGGCGAAACCACATCGGCCGCTGGGAAACCATGGCCTACGTCGTGGGTTTCGGCGCCACCGCAGCCATCCTCTGGGAAGTCGCCGAATACTTCGCCTTCATCCGCCACTCCGACGAACTCGCCACAGCCTACTCCGACACCCTCGGCGACATGGCCCTCGGCCTAGCCGGTTCCGCCGTAGCCGCCCTCACAGCCGCCCTCATCCCCCGTCGCAGCCCACCCTGACCTCCCCTCTCTGGCGAAGCTACGGCACAACGCGCTATCCCCTCAGAAGGCTCGGTCTCCTGCTAAAAGGGCCTACCCCGAATCGGCGGCGCCGCCACCAACTCTTCATTCACCGGGTCCACTACGAGATTCAGGATTTTCAGCGTGATTTTCCCCACCAGATAGCTGTCCTCCTCCCCGAATATCACAGGGCAGACCCGCTCTATGCCGTTGTAGGCAATCCGCACTTCCCCCGAGCCCGCCTCTCGTACCTCGCCGTCTGCGTACGCCACTTGAACCTGCATATCAGGCTCTGCGCCTAGTGTCTCCAGGAAGGAAGAAGGCAACACCGTGTGAGTAGCCCCAGTATCCACCAACGCGGTAACACCAACCATGTCCCCATACACCATGTGCCCAACCCGTACGCCCACCTCAAACGCACTCATACCCACTCCCGGCAAGCCGCCAGCGTCCCCTACAACTCCGGGTTCCGCCTCTCCCCCGCACAACCCTCCAGCGCATGCGCCGCCCGCAGCAGCGTCGCCTCGTCATAGTGGCGCCCAATCAACTGCACCGCCAGCGGCAGCCCGTCCCCCGTGAACCCGAACGGTACCGAGATCGCCGGCGATCCCGTCAGGTCCCAAGGCACCGTCCCACGCAACGCATGCCGTCCGTTCAGCGCCTCACCCGCTATATTGAACTCCGTCTGACCGTGCGGGAACGATGGCATCGGCGTCGTCGGCGCAAGGAACAAGTCATACTGCGAGAAATACTCCCGCACCTCCTTCTTCAGCATCTCCCACTGCGTCATCGCATCCAGATACTCCGCCAGCGGCCTCGCAGGCGTCTCCAGGAACCTCTGCCGGAATATCTCCGTCAGCAGGTTCTCCTTGCCCGCAATCGTCGGCCCCGCATAGAACCCCGCCTCGGCGTTGTACATCACCGCCGATATCACCCCCGAGTCCTTCTCCCTCAACCCCGGTATCTCCACCGCCTCCACCTGTGCCCCCAGTCCCGCCAACGCCTCGGCCGCCGCATTGATTGCAGCCTGCACCTCCGGCTCCACCGCAATCCCCGCCGTGGGACTGAACCCCACCCGCAAATCCGACACCGGCCCGTCCAACGCCATGTAGTCCTGCACCGGAGCATCAATTGCATACGGATCAACCCCGTCCGGTCCCGCCAGCACCGACATCGCCAGAGCGTTGTCCCGCACCGTCCGCGTCATCGGTCCCACATGTATCGCCCTGAATATCACCTGCGGCTGTATCCCCGTATACGGCACCCGCCCGATCGTCGGTTTCAGCCCCACCAGTCCGCAGAACGACGAGGGTTCCCGTATCGACCCGCCCAAGTCCGTCCCCAGCCCCAGAGGCGACATCCCCGACGCCACCGCCGACGCTTCCCCGCCACTCGAACCGCCCGCCGTGTGCTCCGGGTTCCAAGGGTTCCGCGTCAGCCCGAACACCAGATTCCCCGTTTCCCACCACAGCGCGAACTCCGGCATGTTGGTCTTCCCCAGCAGGATTCCCCCCGCCTGCTTCAGCCGCGTATACACCAGCGCGTCCTGCTCCGACACGTTGTCTTCCATCGTCCGCGACCCCAGCGTCATCCGCACTCCTGCCGTCTCGATGCAGTCCTTCAGCGTGAAGGGCACCCCGTGCAGCGGCCCCAGTTCATCTCCCCGCATCACCGCCGCCTCGGCCTCCCGCGCCAAGGCCAGCGGGTCCTCCTGCGGAAAGATGACGATGGCGTTCAACCGCGGGTTCACCTCTTCGATGCGGTACAAGTGCGCCTGCACCACCTCCACCGGCGAGAGCGCCCTAGTGCGAATCAACTCCGCCAGTTCATATGCCGGCCTGTAATGAATGTCCTCGGCCATCCCTCGCCTCCTGTGTTTCTTGCCCTTGGTGACTTCCGTCATACCGGCGCCCGGCATCCAGAGTCCATCCGGTATCCAGCGTCCATGAGGTGAAAGAGCGCAGCCAAAGCACACGCCCTTTCACCTCATCCATTCCCCCCTAGAGGACTGCGTAAAAGTTAGGGGCCGCCCAAAATTGAGTGGCCGCGCAAAATTAGGCGGCCGCGCAAAAGCATCCCAGCGTCGACTACCCGCCTGACGCTACTCCAGACCCATAGCCTCCAGCCCAACCCGCGCCAGCTCCTCGTCCGTAACCCCGCTCGGATAACCGCCCACGCCAATGCCCCCAATCAATATCCCCCGGGAGCGCACGGCCAGCCCGCCCTGCCCCGGCGTGAAGTTCGGGTCACCGCTCATCTCCGGCACCGACGACCCGCGAGACCGCGTCCCCTCTCCGTATGTCACCGAGTTCTGCCCGCTGATAGCCGACGTATAGGCCTTCCGGAACGCATGCCTCTTGCTGAACAGCCGCAGGTTGTCCATATGCGCATAGGCCACCAGATTCCCCGAATCATCCAGTATGCACATAGCCACCGGCGCATCCGGCGTCTCATTCGCCTTCGCGATCATCGCATTCATAGCCGCCTGCGCCTGCGCCATCGTAATAAAAGGTCGATCCGCCATAACCAGTACCTCCTCCAAAAACTCCCCCACAGAGTACCCGCCCCCGCTCCACTAGTAAATCGCCCCCACCCTCCGGTCGTCTGAGTGCCGTTGACACCGCGGTAACGACTCGATAAAGGAATTGACAATATTCCTGCGCAGTGGTGACAATGCGACGCCACCCGGCTCATCTTCCAGTTTTTCTGTTATCATGGATTGTGCCCCTTGTAGGAGTAATGTGATGACAAAAGCCCGTCCTTCCAACGCTTGCTATCCCGCCATTCCTCCGATTGCTTCGTCCGCTTGTTACTAGGAATCGTCTAAACCCCTTGAGGCTGGCCACTCGACCACGTTGATTCACTCGCATGTTTGATTTTGATATTGGAGGTCGCCCTTTCATGAAGAAGGAGACCGGTAGACCGCGATTAGGAACGCAGCCTGCTCCATCACGCAATGGGCACGCACCCATTGACCAAGAAAGGGCTTGGGATGATGCAGATGATGGATCAGGTCAAGTAACCCGTTTCAGGGAGCTGGAAGCTCAGGCACAGGCCATGTCTGGTGCGGAAACTAATGGTGCTACTCCCGAGGAGGCCGCTGCCTTTTGGCGCGAATGCGCTGACCAAGGTGTAGCTTCGCTGGAAGAAGTCGTTGGTGAGGTGACCGCTAAGTAGCATGGGAGTACGGTTTGCTCCCAACGCCAGGACCTTTCTGGATGCACAGTCCAATCCTGCACGTCAGAGGCTGGTCGAGGAGGCCGTCTGGCTAGCCGGTCACCCCAACGGAATTGATGTACGCCCCTACGATATACCCCCGCTAGTGGGGAGAATCTATCGAGGCGATACCCACTGGATAATATACCTTGAGGGTAAAGACCTTCTCATCTGTAATATCGGCCCCATAGGGCAGACTCCCCACCTGTGAAGTGTCCATTCCGTCATTCCCGCTCCCACCCCCGTCATTCCCGCTCCCACCCCCCGTCATTCCCGCGCAGGCGGGAACCCACGTAACCCGGACTCGCACCCCAAGCCACCCTCCCATCTGAAACCCCAACCGACACCCGTCGTTCCGCGCCCACCCCCCGTCATTCCCGCGCCCCCCGTCATTCCCGCGCCCCCCGTCATTCCCGCGCAGGCGGGAACCCACGTAACCCGGACTCGCACCCCAAGCCACCCTCCCATCTGAAACCCCAACCGACACCCGTCGTTCCGCGCCCACCCCCCGTCATTCCCGCGCCCCACCCCCCGTCATTCCCGCGCAGGCGGGAACCCACGTAACCCGGACTCGCACCCCAAGCCACCCTCCCATCTGAAACCCCAACCGACACCCGTCGTTCCGCGCCCCCCCGTCATTCCCGCGCAGGCGGGAACCCACGTACCCCGGACCCACAACCCAAACGACACCTTCACGACACCGACCACGACCCCCACCCCCCGTCGTTCCCGCGCAGGCGGGAACCCACGTAACCCGGACTCGCACCCCAAGCCACCCTCCCATCTGAAACCCCAACCGACACCCGTCATTCCGCGCCCACCCCCCGTCATTCCCGCGCAGGCGGGAACCCACGTACCCCGGACCCACAACCCAAATGACACCTTCACGACACCGACCACGACCCCCACCCCCCGTCATTCCCGCGCAGGCGGGAACCCACGTAACCCACACCCTCAACCCAAGCGACCTCGCACCAGCGCCCCCTCCCGTCATTGCGCCGAAAGCCGCAATTCAGTAGCCACCGCGTCAACTACCATCGCCCCGAAGCAAAAGGAGCGGACTGCACATCCGACCGCCAAGGTCGGACGTGCAACCCGCTCCCGAATTCGAAGGACTTAGCCCCTAGTCCTATGTCTGGCCTGTCATCCTTATCGGTTGGCTAGTCCAATATCATGCTGGACACTGGGACGAAACCGGCATAGCTGAACACGCCATCACTTCTGTCCTGATATACATTGTTGTACGTGTACGACAATATTCCGACCACTTCCCAATCCGTGTTGAAAACAGGACTCCCCGACATTCCCGCTATCGATTGCACTCCCCCCAGCAGGAAGCTGTCCAGTTCGTAGCTTCCTGCTATGGTCGCTGGTTGGACTATCAGAGTGTATTCGTCCTCCGCCGGATCTATCTGTGACGCCACAAACACGCTGTCCCCAATGGCAGGAATGGCCGGGTTTGCTTGCACCCAACTAGTGCAATTCGCGTGTGTCGGCCTGTAGTACGCATAGTCTAGATTCTTGTCCTTCCGCACTAACTGGAACCTTCCGTCATTAAATTCGACTGTGTCCCTGTTGTTGCTCAGGTGCTCCACTGTCAGTACGTGACAGTTAGTCAGCATGACCCCGTTGACCTGATGAGTGGTGGACTTTACTAGCCCCACATGGTCTCTGACTTCTTGCGGGACCTCGAAGCCTGCAGGTCCTCCAGGGCCCTGCTCACCGGCTGGCCCTCGAGACCCCTGTGGTCCCGTCGGTCCTGTCGCTCCCGCGGGGCCGGGTGGGCCCTGCCTGCCCTCATCGCCCCGCTCGCCCTTCTCACCCACTTCTCCCTGCTCTCCTCGCTCACCTGGCTCCCCCTGCGGGCCCGGCTCTCCCTGTATCCCTTGTGCGCCCTGCGTTCCCGTTTCCCCTTCGGGCCCCTCCTCGCCTCGCGGCCCAACCTCTCCTTGCAGCCCCCTTTCACCCTGAGGCCCCATGGCCCCCTCCTCACCTTGCAATCCCCGCTCCCCCTGCGGCCCAATCTCCCCCGCAGGCCCAACCGGCCCTGCGCAAGCCACCGCCAACATCAAAATCACTATCGCCATAACCAGTGCTTTCATGAAGGGTTCCTCCACTTCGGGTTATCTATCTTCGTCATGTGCTTTCTCACCGTGAACGTCGTCACAATCGCCTACGTTGAGCTTCGTCGATGCGCCTGTCCTTCAGAGGCATAGGACGAATGTGGCGACATAGTGTTTTGGAACGGCAGGTCCGGTTAACGTTCCCTAGTGGGATGGGACGACTGCCATCATGCGACGCCACCCCAACCACCAACGGCCTTTCGGGCGGCGGCTCCCAATTGCCAATTCCTGGTACTCCCATGCCACGGGAATATCCCCGCTTGGGAAGAGACTAAAGAGGCAAAGAGGAGGATCGCCGGCCCCGTTGGGCTGTCATGCCCGGACCGCGAAGAAGACCCGGAGTCACTCCAACTGTGGAGTTAACCCAAATGTGAAAACCCCCGAGAGCGTTCCCTCGGGGGCTGGCAACTTATTGTCCGGAAAATGGTCGGTCGACAGGTCGACCACTGAAGGGGCCTGTGTCCATAGCCTTCGCCAGACCCTCATCAAAGCCGGGGTCTTGGCAAACAGGTCGGTAGCCAAGAGCCACAATGACGCCCTTGCTTTCCAAGCCCAAGTCATAAAGCACAAGGCCCCGATGCAGGAGAGGATGATCAACATATTCCCTTGGACGAGGCCCACCAGTACCAGCGCGTTCAGCAACCCATCCCCCGCCAGCTCCGCCCCCTGCAGCCCAACCATGGTCGCCACTATGGCAAGTAGCAGGAACGCTAGGATAACCCCTAAAGGCAGCGTGACCAGAACTGCGAATATCGCAGAAGGTGCCTTCTGCCCCAGTAACGCCCTTCTCCTCCTGCTAACCAAGCAAAACATAACAATTCAAGTATATCACGGAGCTAAAACCGCGACCCGGGGACCCCTAGAGGTCATCCCTGCGCGCCGTTTTCGCCCAAATCTCAGGGGAGCTATCACCCATCTAGCCCCAACCCAACCGGCACAGTGTACCCCGTCTCCAAGGGGCTGTCCCCCAACCCGTCGTTCCTGCGAAGAGCCTGCCCCCGTGGAGAAAGGGGTAGGATTCCACAGGCCCAACCGCCTGCCAAGCCACCCCGTCCAAGCTGCCATTCAGCATTGACTTCCAAACAGCCCCGGCAAAAGCATACTGTTAGGAGTAAAATGGAGTGGAGTTACG
Source organism: Dehalococcoidia bacterium (assembly GCA_965204245.1). Taxonomy (GTDB): domain Bacteria; phylum Chloroflexota; class Dehalococcoidia; order Lucifugimonadales; family JAAXIE01; genus JAAXIE01. Next base: position 183,919 of record CBDBED010000001.1, on the reverse strand, counting down.
GGGCCCTGCTAGAGATATGTCCATACAGAAATGAACAGGTGAAAGATGAGGTGAACGGATGAAACATTCGGAGACCTCGGCGAACGCCCGCAGAGAGGCCCCTCCAGCCCCCCCGCACCGCCCGCGTGAGGAAACGGCCCGCCTCGGCGACGAGATTTACGAGCGGGACATCCGCACTCAGGTCGAAGCGGACCACCACGGGCAGATTGTCGCCATAGACGTGGACAGCGGCGACTACGCTATCGGCGACATGGCGGTTACCGCAGCCGAGCGCCTGAGGGAGCGGCGTCCGGATGCCAACATCTGGGGCGTACGGGTCGGATATCGCGGACTGTGCCACTTCGGAGGCGGTTCTTTTCGGAGGAGTGGATGATAGAGGGCGTGGTGAGCCCTGACTACGAGGCGGTCATCTCTCTTTCTTTGCGTGGCACGTCTGGTCTCGAGCGGGAGGTCGATGCGGTTGTGGACACTGGCTTCAACAGTTTCCTTACCCTACCGCCGGAGATCGTGGCCGAGTTGGCTCTGCCATTCGCCATGCAGGGCCATGCGATTCTCGCCGACGGGCAGGAGGCGTCGTTCGACATCTACGGGGCAACGGTTCTATGGGACGGTCAGCCAAGATACGTGGACACCTACGTGGTCGATGCCACGCCCCTTGTGGGCATGATGTTGTTGGACAGGCACAACCTGAACATCGAAGTCGAGAGAGGAGGCCGCGTCGTCATACAGGCCAAGGCATAGCGGAGGCGCAGTCCAACCAACCACCCCCGCTCCCCTCGTTCCTGCCCCCATGACACCAACCCATTGACATCCCCTCCCCCTCCCCACTACTATTAGAACAATCACCAGAACACCAGCAGCCCGCCTCCCCAAGACCTCCTCCCGGGTCCGGCCAGACCCCCGAAGCGGTTCTTCCGGATGCACTCGCCCGAAAAAAATCAGCATTCAGGAGGCCAGCCCCAAAATGTCACACTGTGACATTTCTCCAGATACGAAAATGTCACACATGCCACAAAAGTGTGACGTCTGTGACATCCTCAGATACGAAATTCATGTCACACTTTTTCGTATCTGGCCAGCTAGGAAAATGTCACAAATGTCACACGTTCCAGCTACAAAAACGCGTTTTTAGCTACGAAAACTGTGACATTGTGACATTTCCAAATCTCCTGTCCCTCCCCTAAAATCACCCCAACCTACCCCATCCCGCCACCGGGAGGACGCCATGAAGCGCAGCACTGACCGCATCCTCACCACCTTCGCCGGCAGTCTCGCCCGCCCCGCCAACCTCCTCGACCTCATGACCGCCCGCGAGCGCGGCCAGCCCTACGACCAGTCCGCCTACGACTCCGCCATCCAGACCGCCGTCGACGACGTCGTCCGCCAGCAGGTCGAGTCAGGCGTCGATATCGTCTGCGACGGCGAGCAGGGCAAGCCCGGCTTCTTCACCTACGTCGCCGAGCGCCTCGCAGGCTTCGAGTCCGTCACCGACCAGCCCGACTCCGGTCCCTGGGCAGGCTCCCGCGAGACCCTCGCCTTCCCCGATGTCTATAGCTGGCTCGGCGGCGGTGGCATCCGACGCATCGCCGCCCCCTTCGCCCTAGTCTGCAAGGGCCCCATCACCTACCGCGGCCACGAGGCCGTCCAGCGCGACATCGCCACCCTCAAGGCCGCCGTCGCCAAGCTCAACGTCTCCCCCCAAGAAGTATTCATGCCCGCCTCCTCCCCCACCAACATCGAGGGCCCCCGTCCCAACGAGTACTACTCCACCCAGGAGGAATACGTCTACGCCATCGCCGACGCCATGCGCGAGGAGTACCACGCCATCGTCGACGCCGGCTTCCTCCTCCAAGTCGACGACCCCCGCCTCCTCACCTACTACGTCGTCAACCCCAACCTCTCCATCGACGACTGCCGCCGCTGGGCCGAAATCCGCGTCGACGCCCTCAACCACGCCCTCCGCGACATCCCCGTCGACCGCATCCGCTTCCACACCTGCTACGGCATCAACATCGGCCCGCGCATCCACGAGATCGACCTCAAGGACATCGTCGACATCCTCCTACGCATCAAGGCCTCCGCCTACTCCTTCGAGGGCGCCAACCCCCGCCACGAACACGAATACGAGGTCTGGGAAGACATCGCCCTCCCCGACGACAAGGTCCTCATCCCCGGCGTCATCACCCACTCCACCAACCTCGTCGAACACCCCGAGCTCGTCGCCCAGCGCCTTCTCCGCTACGCCAACATCGTCGGCCGCGAACGCGTCATCGGCGGCTCCGACTGCGGCTTCTCCTCCCAAGCCACCACCGAACCCGAAGTCCACCCCTCCGTCGTCTGGCTCAAGTTCCAAGCCATGGCCCAAGGCGCCCACCTGGCCTCCCAACGCCTCTGGCCCTGACCCTAATGCCTCCCGTGGTATCATTCGCCCCTGCCGTCGCAGCTTGCCCTGGGAGGTTTTCATGGGCGTCTTCGAGGTCGCCATCGCAGTCGGCCACCCTGCCTTGGCACGCCGCCTCGGGCCATGTCATTTAGAGGGGGATTTAGCCCCCGTCACCGCTATCGTTGATACAGGTGCCGACCACACCATGCTTCCCGCCTCCCTCCTTGCCAGCCTCAGCATCCCCGAAACCGAGCGCACCTATTGGAGCCTAGCCGACGGCACCGAGATCGAACTGGGCTACGGCATCGCCCGCATCGCCATTGACCAGCGCCAATACCCCTGCCCCGTCATCTTCGGCCCCGAAGACCAATATCTCCTCGGCGCCACCACTCTCGAAATCTTCAACCTCTCCGTCGAACCCCGCGCCCGCCAACTCACCCGCCGCCTCTTCCGCGGCCGCTCCCTCTAACGCCCTTCCCCAAAAAGAAGAGGGCTGGACATCATCCAGCCCTCTCCTCACGTCAGCCCTCTAAGAGACCCTAATCCCCAACCCCAGCCTCTGCCCTCAAAGTCTCAAACAAATCAGCATACTCCGCCCTCGGGAACGTCTCCCCATACGGCACCTTCATCATATCCGTGAAGATCTCCAGCCTGTTCCCGTCCGGGTCACTGAAATACACGCTCCGCGACCCGCTCCCGTTGAAGTTCTTCCCGTCCCCCTCGAACCCATGCACCAGCGGCCCCGCCACTATCTTCGCACCCTTCGCCCGCAAATGCGTCACCGCCCTCAAAAACTCGTCCCGGCTCTCCACCTCAAACGATATCTGCTGCACCAGCCGCTCCGGCATCTCCGCAGCCTCCACATCCACCCCCGCCGGCGCCTTCCCAATCACAAAATTATGGTGGTCGTCGTCAAACCGCATGAACGCCCCCGTCACATTCCCCTCCGCATCCTTCCGCAAGTTCGTCACCGTGAACCCCATCACATCCTTGTAAAACTCCAGCGACCTCTCCACATCCGCCACCAATATCCCCACATGCCCTATCTTCTTCACCGATATAGCCATGCCATCCCTCCTCTTACCAATCAATCTGCCTTCTCCGCCCAACATTATACTCCACAGCCACCCCACCCCCCACCACCCGTCATCCCCGCCCCCCTCTTTTTCCCGTCATTCCCGCGCAGGCGGGAACCCACGTAACCCCCCCACCCGTCATTCCCGCGCCCCTCTGTTTTCGTCTTTCCCGCGCAGGCGGGAACCCACCTAACCCCCCCAACCCCCCCATGTGATACAATCCCCACATGACCACCCCCCAAACCCTCACCTACCGCCAAGCAGCACGCCACCTCCTCCAACAAGCCCAGGACGAACTCGCAGCAGGCGACCTCCGCCAAGCCTCCGAAAAAGCCTGGCTCGCCACCGCCCAAATCATCAAAGCCCACGCCCAACACCGCGGCTGGCCCCACCACGCCCACTGGCACCTCAACCAAGCCGTCGACAACCTCATCCAGGAAACCAACAACCACTCCCTCCGCCCACTCTTCAACACAGCCCAAGCCCTCCACACCAACGCCTACGAAATGTGGCTCTCCCAACAAGCCGTCCAACACAACCTCCAACTCATCCAACAACTCATCCCACTCCTCGACTCCCTCCTCCCCTAACCCCCCGTCCTCCCCGCGCCCCTCTGTTTTCGTCATTCCCGCGCAGGCGGGAACCCACGTAACCCTCACCCCCACACCAGACAACAACCTCGTAGCCCTCATCCCTCCACGTCATTCCCCGTCCCCCCCACCCGTCATCCCCCCGCAGAGCCTGCCCCCGTGCAGACGGGGGCGGGAACCCACGCCCCCACCCCCCCACGTGATACAATCCCCCACATGACCACACCCGAAACCCCGCCCCAAACCAATCCCCCTGAACCACAGGAACAGGTCAACGAACGCTTAGCCCGCCTAGAAGAGGGCCAGCGCCACCTCATAGACCTCGTTCGCGACCTCCGCGAAGAATTCCGCACCAGCCTCCGCGAACTCAACCGCCGTGTAGACGACAACCAACAGCAGACCAACCAACGCTTCGACCACTCACAGCAGGAGTCCAACCGCCGCTTCGACCACATGCAACACCAGACCAACCGCATCCTCTACGCCGTCATCGGCCTAGGAGGCGCCCTCGTTGTCGGCCTCCTAGTCAACATCTTCACCACCTAACCCCCTCCCGTCATCCCCGCCCCCCTCTTTTCCCGTCATTCCCGCGCAGGCGGGAACCCACGTAACCCCTCCGTCATTCCCGCGCCCCTCTTTTTCCCGTCATTCCCGCGCCCCTCTGTTTTCGTCATTCCCGCGCAGGCGGGAACCCACGTAACCCCCCCGTCATTCCCGCCCCCCTCTGTTTTCGTCATTCCCGCGCAGGCGGGAACCCACGTAACCCCCATCCCCTCTTTCCGTCAACCCCACCCACACCCTCACATCCATCCCCATCCCCCCCCACCCCCGAACCCCCACCCCCCCACCCCCCATCCCCCCCAGAGCCTGCCCCCGTGCAGACGGGGGCGCGAACCCACCTAACCCCCATCCCCTCTTTCTCCCGTCATCCCCCACGCACCCCCCACCCCCCCACCCCACCCCAAACTTGACACACTCCCCCTCCACTCCTATCATCCCCACTGAGACGCAACCGCCAAATACAACCGCGTCTCACCGGCACCAACGCACCAGCCATACTTGCGCCAGCGCCACCGCCCCCACAGGCGGCCACGCGTCGGCCCCAAGGCTGAAGGCCCAAGGCCCAGCGCCCACAGGGGGCAGCCACCATCGCCTCTGCCCCAGCGCCACGGCCCCATACGTCTCGGTTCAAAGGAGCCACCCATAGGGCAACCCCCACAGCCAACCCCCGATTTTGCCCAATACGGCCTCCTGCCAACCTTGACACCCCTTCCGCCTAGGTGTTATCAAGTACAGCGGTGCATCACCGCATAGTGCGGGCGCATTCCGCCCTGTGCGCTGCGGCAAAAAATCTAGTACAATGGCCCGGTGCCAACAACAGATTCGAGGGGGATACAGTGAGACTCAATCGTAAGTGGCTCTACCTTGGCGGACTCATAGCAATGCTAACCCTGTTGCTTACACTCACCTGGGTCCTCCCGGCAGGCGCCGTTGGCACGCTGGACGGCGGCAGCGTCAGCGTGGATAAGGACTACGTCAGCCCTAACCCGGATACGACCAATATTGCGGACAACCTCAAGGCCCGCACAGTCAAGGTCACTCTCGAAAATTCCGGCCTCACCGAAAATGAGGCTGTGCAGACCGGCAGTGACCTCGGCCCCATCAGAATTGAGGTCGGTACTGAGATCCCTTCCACCGACTCAACTTTCAGAGTGGAAATCGGTGCCGCTGCAGTGCAAAACGGTCTTACTATCACGGCCGAAGATGGCCCCGATGAAGGTGACACTGCCCGCGATGCCCTTACTGTTGCCGCTGTTGCAGCCAGATTCCTTCCCATTGTCGGGGATGTATCCGTTGACGATGAGACATCCGACGACCTTAAGGACGCTTTGGGCACGCCCCGGGTCATCAACGCCAAGACGGGACTTATCGAGTTCCCCGTCCTTGCTACGATACCGGTCAGCACCACCGACTTTATCTATCTCTCCTACAACACCTCCAAGAGCGAGACGGCCTTGGTCAACGTCCGCGGCGACGAGAACTTCGACCTGCTGCTCGTCGAAGGCACCGACCAAGGCAAGTACAGCGAAACGTTCGTCGTGAACGACCCCTCCAAAGTGCTTATGAACCCCGGCGTTGCTCCCGGCACTCCCCTTGATGCTGTCTCTTATGCCGTGGTTCACGAGCAGCACAGTATCCCCAGCAGCTTGCGCGGCTACGTCGAGGTCGACAACGAGCGCATTTCCACCTTCTACTACAGCCCAACCGCCGGCGCTGCCCACGACAACTTGAGAGGTACCCTCTCGGGGGCCAACGCCTACCAGACTGCCCTCGGCACCCTCAGCGACCCCGCCGACGAAAACTCTGGCATTGGCATCGCCTCGGGGCAAACTTTCTACGCAAGGGTTGCTAATCCCCCCATTCGCGACGGAGCGGACGCTGGTACTGAAGTGACCATTGCCGATGTGCGCCATGATGCCCCTTCCGATATAACCGTCGCTTTGGTCGATCCTGAGCAGGGCATCCTGAGCTTCACTACCACCGCGGTTTTCGACGGCTTCTCCGGCGGCGATATTGAGGTCGACTATATAGGTTCCGACTCTTTCTACGTCACCGTTGACCACGGCCCGATAAACTTGTCTGGTGTTACCGACCTCACTGACATTGACCTCTCTGACAGCGCTAATGCAGCCCCGGTAATTGCCGCTGGTAACATTACGATAGCCCTGCCCACCCCTGACGACGACACCGCTGCCGTCGATGTAGACACCGGCGAGGCCCCGGCAACAGCTGACTTTGCCACCTCTGTTTTTTAGCTTGGTGAGCATCGAGAACGACGGCAACAATTGCGTTGATTGCCGCCTCCGTGTCGGCGTTGTAACCGGCCCCAAAGACCAGGATGACCCTGAAACACTAAACGCTCGCTACAGCGTCCTTGCCATCAGCTACGCCGGTATGGAGAGGCTCGACGTCCCCGATGGATACGACGTCACAGATGGCCCCGATGACAACGGGACAGGCATCGAATTCACCAGAGTGCTCAATTTCGCCCCAGCAGATACCAACGCAGCCACCGATGCGATGGACCACGATATAGATGTCGTGGCTGTCACAGCTGTCGCGGCCGTTGGTGGATGGACGGCAGATGATATCGATGTTGCGACTAACACGGATGGCACCCCCAAGATTAACGGTCGCCGGGTCACCTTCACTTTGGATGCCAGTGACTTCCTTAACACCGCCAGTCCGCCGCAGGAGACTGACAGCCTGACCTTCGACATCACCTATACAAGAGAGGTCGGCGCCCTCCCTCGTAACGCTCTCAATCCCGATGCTACAGACCGGCCTGTTCTTGCCATGGCCACCGGGACCAGGGCGCGCATATCTTCATCCAACAACTCCACATCCGTGGACGCCGAGACCCAGGGCCCCAGCTTCTCCAACCCCATGCCCGCCCACAAGTCGGGTACTGGCAGCAACAGCGAACTGCTTTCCATAGATGTCACCGACTCCTTGGCTGGAGTTAACAAGAAGACCATCACCTTCAAGGTCAGGGCTGGCTCTGCTGTGGAGCAAACAGTCAAAACCAGCGACCTTACCATCACCGACATCGAAGGCGGCTACCGCGCGTCCATCGCCCTCAACAAAGTTCGCAGCGGAGGTTCCGGCCCAACCCTGTCCGTCAGCACCTCCCGCGAAACTCCCATCAATTGGTACGCCATAGCCGATGACAACGCAGGCAATTCTGGCACCAGCGATTCCAACTCTGAAATGCGCGACAAGCCGGGAGAGGATGCCAGCGAGACTCAGAATGCTTCGAACCCGGCCGGCCACGCAGACTGCCAGAGGCGCACGATAGGCTCAGACGACTGCTACACCTTCACCGTCGACGGGGTTTCCCCCTCCATGCAGCGGGCCTACACCGGCGACTGGTTCAACGCCGCTGAGACCCGGGTCGAAGGGGACCGACGCATATCCCGCGACAACTACCTGCCCGGCAAGGGCAGCAAGACCAGCGTCCGCGTGGTCTTCAACGAGGCCATCGATAGCAACAGCGTTTCTGCCGACGACTTCACTGTGGACGGAGCGGTTCCCAGCGACGCCGTTGTCCACAACAGCGGAAAGACCGGCGGGGCCGACGGGGCCGATACGGTCAATGGCGAGATACGCCGCAGCGTCTTTCTCACCGTCGCCGAGATGTCTACTGACGCTACCCCTGTCGTGGTCTTGACCGGCACCGTCAGTGACTTGGCTGGCAATTCCGTCAGCAGCGGCACTAGGACCGCCAGCGACGGCCTTGCCCCCGGCGGAACTCTGACCGTGGACAAGGCGGTGGACAAGAAGACCGTCACCGTGACCGTCGTGACAGACGAACCCGTTAGGCTCCAGTCCCCGGACCTCAAGCTCTGGACTTCCGACGCCTTGGACGACGCAGCCATGTTGGACGAAATGGACACCTTCGAAGTGGCGAAGGAAACGTCTGCGGATAACAGTCCGCTGGTGATAAAGGACTCCGCAGGCAATGTCGTTTACTCCGAGGACCTGAGGAAATCTGGAACGCTGAAGGTGACCCTCTCCAAGGCCCCTCTCCTCGACCGGAACACTAGGAGTCGCACCGGTGTGGTCAACGGGAGCGACATATTGGTGAGCGTAACCCGGGCGGACACGCAGGATGCAAACAGTGTCGGGACTGGCACCGACTCGGTTCACGTGGTGACTGTGGCGACCGGCGCTGTGACAGACGCCAAGAAGGGCGACATCGAGATTGGTATAACGGGTGCGGTGGCGGAGCGAGCCGCTGACGACACAGCTACACCCGCCGTTACTGCTAGGGCAGCACTGCCTGAACTTAAGGAAGGCGACAAGATAGTCGTCACCTACCGCGGGACGGATCCCGACCCGGCCAACCAGATTCCCGGTGTGCCCTCCAACGTCCGGGGTGTGCCTGTAACTGGTGCAACCAATACCTGGACCTACAAGATGGACTTCAACCGCGATGGCAGATACGCCGCAACCGCGGAAATGGAAGATGGGAACCTGAATAGGGGTTCCGGCGGAATAGCCGACCCCAAGAAGTCCGGCGCAACGGTCTTCGAGATCGACAGCGAGCTTGCCGCTGACACCGACACCGACGCTGTCAGTGACCCCGGGGATGGGGACTCCGTTGGCAAGAACGACCCGATCTTTGTCGAACTCAGTTGGGACGCGGAAGAGGACGAATACGTCAGTGACAGCCACAACAACGTCACCCTCACCAAGGCCGAACTCAATGGGGAGGACGTGCTGGCCAACGCCGTCGCCCAAGATGCCAACACCTATCGCATACGGCTTGACGGCCTAGACCTGGGTGACTACACCCTCGTGTACAACGCAATGGACGACGCTGGCAACACCAACGCCCGCGACCGCGACCTCAAGTTCACTGTCACCGAGCAGCCGACATGGACCCTGTCCCTGAAAGCAGGTATGAACCTCGTCTCCCTGCCCTCGAACCCGTCTGGTGGCACAGTCGACGACATATTCGGACCCGTTCATCAGGTTGACCTCGTGTTTACCTTCGTGGATGGTCGGGCAAGAGTCGCCGTCCGTAACCCAGGCACCGGAACGTTTACTCCGGGACTCGATACCATCGATGCCCAGCACGCCTACTGGGTACGCGCCAGCAATGCCGTGGATGTGGAAATCAACATCTCCGCCGCAGAGCAAACGGCAGTCCTGCCCAGCATCGCCGTTATGGGTGGCGAGTGGAACTTGGTTCCTGTCCTCAGTCTCGGCAGTATTACCAGCAAGGTTGCTGGCAGTGGGGCTGCCCCAGGCACCCTCATTGACGCCGACGCCTACTTGGGTGACTTCCAGGTGGCCTTCGGTTGGGAGAACGGACGCTGGCATCGCATCGACCCCGACCCCGCCAGCGACGCAGATCGCCTCGAGAACGATGTCGACACGCCTGCGGAATCTGGCGACGACCCCCTCAAGGTAGGGATGGGCTACTGGGTGCTCTACACCGACGACGCCTACATAGTCCCGCGCTAGATCGCAGCCCCCAAGAAGAGGGAAACAGCAGAGAGGCCCCGGAAGCCATCCGGGGCCTCTCCCTTCTCCCCTTCTCCGTCATTCCCGCGCAGGCGGGAACCCACGTAACCCCTGCCCCCGTCATTCCCGCGCAGGCGGGAAACCACGTAAGAAAGGAACAGTGGAACGCATCGGTCAGCTACGCCCCAGCTACAACCGTGGAACGAATGGAACGCCCCCCAGATACAAATTGCAGTTCTCCAGCTACGAAAACAGTTCCACCGTCCCACCCACGCAACCCCCTCGTCAGCTACAACCCAGCTACCACCATGCGACGAATGCAACGCCCCCCAGATACAAATTGCAGTCCCCCAGCTACAAAAAAAGTCGCATCGTCGCCCCCCACCCCATCCCCCGCCATTCCCGCGCAGGCGGGAAGCCACGCACCCCCCCCCATCCCGTCTTTCCCGCGCCCCCCTCTCTCGTCTTTCCCGCGCAGGCGGGAACCCACGCACCCCCCATCCCGTCTTTCCCGCGCAGGCGGGAACCCACGCACCCCCCATCCCGTCTTTCCCGCGCCCCCCTCTCTCGTCTTTCCCGCGGAGGCGGGAACCCACGCACCCCCCACCCCCATGAGACCCCTGAGTCAGCTACGACCCAGCTACAACCATGAGACCAATGAGACCCCTCCCAGATACAAATTGCAGTTCCCCAGCTACGAACAGCGTCTCACCGTCTCCCCCTCTCTTCTCGTCATTCCCGCCCCCCCCGTCATTCCCGCACCCCCCCTCCCGTCTTTCCCGCGCAGGCGGGAACCCACGCACCCCCCACCCCCCCATGACAAAAACCCCTTGCCATCCCCCCCACCCCCTCCCTATCCTCACACCATGCAACCCTGCGTCTACATCCTCGCATCCCGCCCCAACGGCACCCTCTACATCGGCGTCACATCCGACCTCATCCAGCGAGTCTGGCAACACAAGAACGACCTCACCCCCGGCTTCACCGCCCAATACCACGTGCATCGCCTAGTCTGGTACGAACCCCACCCCACCATGCACAGCGCCATAACCCGCGAAAAAACCCTCAAAAAATGGCGACGCCAATGGAAAATCAACCTAATCCAACAACAAAACCCCCACTGGCACGACCTCTACCCCACCCTAACCTAACCCCCCCCCGTCATTCCCGCGCCCCCCTTCTCTCGTCTTTCCCGCGGATGCGGGAACCCACGCAACCCCGCGCCCCCCTCCCCCGTCATTCCCGCGCCCCCTCCCCCGTCATTCCCGCACCCCCCCACCCCGTCATTCCCGCACCCCCCTCTCTCGTCTTTCCCGCGCAGGCGGGAACCCACGTACCCCCGCGCCCCCCATCCCGTCATTCCCACCCCCCCTTCTCCCGTCATTCCCCCACCCCCCCCACCCCGTCATTCCCGCGCAGGCGGGAACCCACGTAACCCCACCCCCCCATCCCGTCATTCCCACCCCCCCCTTCTCTCGTCATTCCCGCGCCCCCCTTCTCTCGTCTTTCCCGCGCAGGCGGGAACCCACGCACCCCCCACCCCCCCTCCCGTCATTCCCGCGCCCCCCCCCACCCCGTCTTTCCCGCGCAGGCGGGAACCCACGTACCCCCACGCCCCCCATCCCGTCAATCCCGCGCCCCCCACCCCGTCTTTCCCGCGCAGGCGGGAACCCCACGCACCCCCCACCCCCCACAATCCCCCCAAATCCACCCCGCCCGCCATTGCAAACCCAACCCCCTCTCCCCAATAATTATGGCAACTAGCTCCCCTATCTACCGTTCGGAGGTCCCGGGTTGCGACGCAAACTCTTCCTGCCAGTCCTCATCCTCATCTATGGCGCCCTTCTCCTCACCCTCCCTGGCATCACCTCAGCCCAGGGTCTCCCCAACCCCGCCATCTTCCAAGGCACCGCCACTGTTATCGACGAGAATGGCGAGCAAGTGCCCGTCGCCGAAGGCTCTAAACTGGTTGCCTGTGTCGCCAACACTGAGTGCGGTCCCGATAATGACGAGTATCCCGCCGAGCCCGATACCGTCCAAGCCGATGGCCGCTTCGTCGCCCTCACAGCTTCGGGCAGGGACCCGCAGCAATACGGCAGCGCTACCGTCAACTTCTACCTCATCACCAGTGATGGTCTCCGTTCCAAAGCCAACGAGACCGCTACCTACGGCTCCTCTGACCCCACCCAACTCTTCTTCCAGCAGAATCTCACCTTCAGCGCCCTCCCCACCCCCAAGCCCACCCCTACCCCTCCGCCCACCCCAACCCCCACACCCACGCCTACCCCCACGCCCACCCCAACCCCCGTCCCCACACCGCCGCCTACCCCCACGCCCCCGCCGCCCCCCGAAACCGCACTCCCCATCCCGGGCGAACCCATCATCCCCCAAGCCGCCCAAGCCATCCTCTACAGCGGCATCGCCCTCCTAATCCTCGGCACCGCCGCCCTCCTCTACACCCGCCGCCGCCTAAACTGATCAACCCACAAAAAAAGGGGGGCCACCCGGCCCCCCTCGAACTTTCCACCCGTCTTTCCCGCGCAGGCGGGAACCCACGCACCCCCGTTTGTTCTACGTTTACACCCCTACAACAACGTCCCCTGACCCGGCCGCACCCCCCTCAAACCCTGCGCATTCAGCACCACAATCCGCATCTCCGCAGGCAAATTGTTCGGCGTAACACTCAACCTCCCCTGCGGCTCCACCTCCCCCGCACCCATCTCCCTCAGAAACAAATCCACCCCCCCTAGCTGTATCGCCATACCTGGCAACCCATAATGCATCGGCACCACAATCCTCGGCCCCAGCGTCCGCACCATCTCCGCCGCCTCCCCCACCGTCACCGCCTGCCCACCCCCCACCGGCACAAAAATAACATCCACAGGCGTCAACTCCCCCACCTGGCTAGCTGTCAAACGCGCACTCACATCCCCCAAATGCACCAGCCGCACACCCTCCACCTCAATATGAAAAGCCGTATTCCGCTTCCCCTCCGCATCCCTCTCCCCCCTCGAAGTCATCACTCCTTTCACCAACGCCCCCATATACTCATACTCCCCAGGCCCCCGGAACACCCGAAACTCCCCCCCAACCCGCGAAACAGAATTATGATGCGGATGCTCATGACTCACCGTCACCGTATTCGCCGCCACATCCGCCAGCCCCAACCCCAGAGTATCCGGCTCATACGGGTCCGTCACCAACACCGCCTGCTCCGACCTCAAACGAAAACACGAATGCCCATACCACGTAACATCCACAGCCCTACTCCCTTCCCCTGCGCCGGTTCACCAAAGCCCACCCCAGAGGCAGCGTCAGTGAAGCCAACAACAATTTCATCAAATCACCCACAATAAACGGATACAATCCCCAGTCCAGCGTCTGCCCCCACAACCCCGCATCCTCCGCCACCAAATCCTTGCTCGCAATCCACCAAGCCAGCCACAAAATTCCCGGCACATACAACACCACATTCCCCATCAACATCCCCAGATGTACCCACGGCCCTCGGTCCCACCGCCTCTCCGCCAGCCACCCCACGAGCACCGCACTCCCAATAAACCCGACGATATACCCCCCACTCGCCAAATCCCATACTACTTTCGCCGTCCCATCCCACGAACCATTCGAACCCAAAATAAAATGAATATACCAGTCCCCCGTATCCCCCAGTGACGGCGCAAAAACTGGAATCCCAATAATCCCCATCCCCATATAAATCGAAAGACTCGCACCACCCCGCCACGCCCCCAACGCTCCGCCCGTCACCAACACCGCAAAAGTCTGTCCAGTGATCGGTACCGGCGTCCAAGGCACATGCACCGCGATTTGCGCACACAAAGCCACAAACCAAGAAAACCCCACCACAAGAGCCGCATCGCGGACTAAGTTCAGAGGGATGCGTAAGCCCAAGAGGGCTAGGTACCGATCAGCGGTCAGTGGAGGAAAGAGGGCGTCGACGAAGGTCCCTGGTTGGGTAGTAGCTTGCACACTTCCTCCGAGAAAATGGAAGGGGTTCAAGACGCAACAGTCCAGACCCCTAGGAGCGTATAGCTGAAGTGAGTATAATGAGAGCCAAGAATGCCAGTCAACGGAAAGCGTAGCTGACCAGCCTGCCATGACATCAAAGCGAGACTATTACGATATCCTGGGGGTTCCCAAGAACGCCCAAGAAGAGGAAATACGCCGAGCCTACCGCCGCAAGGCGATGGAGTACCATCCTGACCGCAATAAAAGGCCAGATGCCGAAGATAAATTCAAAGAAGTAAATGAAGCGTACCACGTGCTTGCTGATGCAGAGAAGCGGGCCGCTTATGACCGCTTCGGCCATGCCGGTGTCAACGGCCAAACGGGGGGTGCGCGAGGATTCGATGGGTTCGACGTATTCGGCGGCTTTGGAGACATCTTTGATTCCTTCTTCGGCGATGTCTCTGGACGTCGGCGCAGGGGACCTCAGCGGGGACGGGACATCGAGGCTAAGGTAGTTCTGCCCTTTGAGGAGGCCGCCTTCGGCACGGAACGCGAAGTAGAAGTCAATCGTATTGAGCGCTGCTCCGAGTGCAACGGCTCGGGTAGCGCACCCGGCAATGCCCCGGAGACATGCAACACCTGTCGCGGGATGGGCCAAGTGCGCCAGAGCCAGCACACTGTCTTTGGAAACTTCAGCCAAGTAGCGGAGTGCCCAGCATGCAAAGGAAGGGGCTCCAGCATCACGCATCCCTGTAGTAATTGCCACGGGCATGGAACTGAGAGACGCAAACGACGTATCGCAGTGAAAATCCCCGCCGGCGTAGAAAGCGGGATGCAGGTGCGCTTGAGCCACGAGGGCGACAGTTCTCCCAACGGCGGCCAATCAGGCAACCTCTATCTCAGCATCAACGTCAGCCCCCACGAGACCTTCAAGCGGGACGGTGACGACCTGCTATACGAGTTGCCCCTGTCCTTCCCTCAAGCAGCCTTGGGGGCTGAGCTTGAGGTGCCCAGTTTGGAGGGCACCGAAAGTTTGAAAATTCCCGCAGGTACACAGCCAACTGCACAATTCCGCATCCGCGGCAAGGGTATTCCTCACGTGAATACTGGCCGAAGAGGGGATCTCCTAGTGTCGGTCAAGCTGGAGGTCCCTACATCCATGGATTCCGAACAGCGCAGGCTCCTGGAAGAACTCTCTCGCCTTTATGAGCCCGAAGAGGATGGTAGCGGGAAGCAGAAGGGCCTGTTCGACAAGATCAAGGATGTCTTTGACTAGTCCCCACCATACGTGGAACAGGTTCCGGCCACTCCGGATTTCGCTTTCGAATAGGGAGCTTGGGTCTTGAAATGGCTGGAGCTTAGCGTCAGGGTGCCCCGAGAGTTCGTAGAGCCCATTTCCTACCTGTTCAATCGCCATGGCCGTGGCTTTTCCATCGAAGAGCCGGAAGCCGATTACGCTGTGTTGCGGACATACGTGGCCTCCAGGTCGCACCGGAAACTGGCTCAGATAGACGTTGGAGTACGGCTGGTACGCACCCTCGTGCCTGAGGCAGAACTCGTCACCCGTGAGTTGGTGCAGGAAGACTGGGAGACGGCTTGGAAAGAGCATTTCAGCCTCTTCCGAGTAGGTGAACGCCTAGTCATCCGGCCTTCTTGGGTAGAGTATGAAGGGTCACCGGATGAACTGGTGATTACCCTGGACCCCGGAATGGCGTTTGGCACTGGTTATCATCCCACTACACGGATGTGCCTCTTGTCCTTGGAGCAGATGGTGACCCCCGGCATATCGGTGCTGGACGTAGGAACCGGATCGGGTATCCTAGCGGTCGCTGCAAGGTTGTTGGGAGCTTCATCGGCTGTGGGCATCGACACCGACCCGAATGCAGTGAAAGTGGCGTGGGAAAACTGCCACGCCAATGGACTTGGTCGTGAAGTGCATTTGGTACGAGGGACACTCCCACTTCCACAGGTGCCTGCGTCCAGCATTGACCTAGCGGTAGGAAACATCAGCGCTAGGGTGATACAGTCGAAGGCCAACGATACACTGCAAGCCCTGAAGGCTGGAGGCTTCTTCATCTCATCGGGGTTCATCAAAGACCAAACCCCCGATGTTATCGAAACGCTGCAGCAAGCGGGTTTCGACGACGTAAGTGTCGAATACACCGACGAATGGGCTTGTGTCATCTGCCGAAAGCCCTGACCTGTAGGTAGAGCTCAAGCTGATGGACTCGAGACTTCACCGTTTTTTTGTACCGCCCGAATGGCTGCACGGCCAACGTGCGCTCTTGCAAGGGCAGGTTGCCCGCCAAATGTCCCGGGTCCTGCGAATGGCGTGTGGGGACAGAGTGATTCTTCTGGACAATACGGGCTCAGAGTATCTTGCCGAGTTGGACACTTTTCACGGCGACCGTATTGAGGGACGGATAGTATCAAGCGCCACCGGCTTGGGGGAGCCTCAGACGACAGTCACCTTGTGCCAGTCCCTGCTCAAAGGGGACAAGATGGACTGGGTGCTACAGAAGGGCACTGAGCTTGGTGCCTCGGCTTTTGTGCCCGTGATAAGTCAAAGAGCAGTACCGCGATCAGGCAAGGGCGAGCAACAGATGGTCCGCTGGAGGCGGATCATAGCCGAAGCAGCAGAGCAGTCAGGACGGTCTATATTGCCCCAGATCTGCCCCCCAATCACCCTCAGGGAGGCTTTGGATCGATGCCCTGAAGGTTCGACACTTATGCCTTACGAAGAGGAGCGAGAAACTTCCCTGAGAGAGGCGCTGAAATCCGGCTGCCATCAACTGGGCTCCCTCTCTTTCTTTATTGGGCCCGAGGGCGGCTGGGACTCGTCAGAGGTCTCGCTGGCCCGCTCGCATGGGGTCAAGGTAGTATCGTTGGGACAACGCATTCTGCGGGCAGAAACGGCAGCCATTGCGACCATGACGGTGGCTATGTATTGGCAGGGCGAGTTGGGGGGATAGCCTCGTCCGCTGCGCTAGAAACGCCGATCTTGCGGTACTGGAACATCATGATTGCACTGGCGGGACCGGCAAATAACAGGTGTATGTACTCTGCCTCCCTAACCAATGCCAGCACCAATGGTGCCATGATGAGCCCAAGAGCCACGAGTAGTCCCCCAGGTAGGCCCCGTCGGACGCCCACTACGGCCAGAGGGACTGACGCCAAGGCTATTACGCCCGGCAGCCACGCCATGGCAAGCAGGGCCCCCAATGAGACGGCTCCACTTCGTCCATGACGGAATAGGAGCCTTGAGGCGAGATCTCCGGTCAAAGCAGCCAATCCCACCGCCATAGTGCCTTCGGGGGTGCCCATGGCTGCCCAACCCAAGCCTACCGCTAATGCTCCCTTACCAGCGTCCAATAGCGCGACAAAAGCCGCTAGCCAATTGCGCCCTGATTTTCCGGTAGACGAAGTCATCTGGTGCAGCAGAAACCCCCAAGGCACGAATCCCAGGAAAGCAGCTACTGGTACAGTTAGGGCGTATTGTCCGGACGAAGAGTCCAAGTCCAGCAGTAGGATTGTTCCAAGTATGTAGAGGGCGAACAGGGGTGAGCCGACGGCTACCGCGAGGCCGGCACTGCGTAAGGTCATGTCCGGCGCTTGAAAACCAGGCGCAGATGAGTATGGGTGAATCCGAACCACTGTCGCAGGTGGTTCTCTAGGAAGCGCTGGTAGGAGAAATGGATGAGAGAGGGGTTGTCGACAGCGAATACGAACGTGGGTGGGTTGGTGTCCACCTGTCGAACCGCTTCCAAAAGCACAGACTTACCCTTGCGGGAAGGATGTGGGTTACGAGCCAGGGCTTGACGCATTGCCCGGACCAATTCGGGAGGCGTCACCCTCTGGGTGCGCTCGTCGTAGGTGGCGCGGGCTGTGCGCATCAGGTCGTCAATACCGGTCTCCTCAAGCGCAGAGGTAAAACAAATGGGTAGGTACGGGGCGAAGTGAAGGGTGCGTCGCACCCGCTGCACGGCCACTTCACGGGCAGTCGCATCATCGGACAGGAGGTCGCTCTTATTGACCACAACAATGATGCCCTTATAGGCGTCCCACGCGAGGCCCGTTATATGTGCGTCTTGGCTGGTAGCCAGTTCGCTGGCGTCCATCACCAACAAGGCAATGTCACAACGTTGTACTGCCTGCACAGACCGGAGCACACTGTAACGCTCTATACCCTGTTTCACTGAGCCGGGACGCCGTATGCCTGCGGTGTCGATGAGCACTACAGGCTCGCCGTCATACTCCATATGCGTGTCCAGAGCATCCCGGGTGGTGCCGGGAACGTCGCTGACTATGGCCCTCTGCTGGCCCAGAATGGCATTCACCAAGGCCGACTTGCCCACGTTAGTGCGTCCAATGATGGCCAAACGCATGGGTCCATCTTCGTCATCGTCCTCCAAGCCAGCGTCCGGCATCATCTCGTGCACTGACAGCATCAGGTCTTCCAGACCGAGGTTATGGTAGGCGCTCATAATGACCGGGTCGCCCATTCCAAGCTGGTAGAAGTCGGGCACAAGAAGCTCGCGGCGCGGGTTGTCCACCTTGTTGGCCGCTAGGACCACAGGCTTGCTGGTGCGCCGTAGCCAATGGGCGATTTCTTCATCCATCAGGGTCACACCGTCGGCGGTGTCTACCAGGAAGATGATGCAATCGGCCTCATCCACGGCCATCTGCACCTGCTCACGTACTTGGTCCCGCATCACGTCTTGGGGAAACGGTTCCAGTCCTCCCGTATCCACCAAAGTGAATGTGAAGTCGTCCCAAGAAGTGACCGCAATGACTCTGTCCCTAGTGGTGCCGGGCACATCGCTGACGATGGCCTCGCGGCGTCCCACGATGCGATTAAAGAGCGTCGACTTACCTACGTTGGGCCGTCCTACTATGGCGACAAGGGGTGGGGGCATTGGGTTCTCCTAATTTCAAGACAAGGATCCGGTTAGTGAGCAGGAGACAGCAGGAACTCCATAGCGGCAGCTTGGGTGTGCAACCGGTTCTCCGCTTGGTCGAAGGCCACGGACTGGGGATGCTCCAGCATCCCTGGGGGCACCTCTTCGCCATAGTGGGCAGGCATATCGTGCATGAAGATGGCATCGGGCTTGGCCAAAGCGAGAAGTTCAGGGTTCACTTGGTATCCTTGGAAAGCTTTGAGCCTGATTGCCGATTCCTCTTCCTGTCCCATGCTGGTCCAGACGTCGGTATAGACCACATCGGCGCCCATCACGGCTTCTTGCGGATCGCGTAGCTGACGGGCGTGCCCTCCGCAACTTGCCCCCCGGTTCTCCGCTTGCTCTAGGGTTTCCCGGTCCAATTCGTAGCCAGCAGGAGAAGCGACGCATAACTCAGCGCCAGCACCCGCTGCTCCAAGGACCAAGCTCCGTGCGACGTTGTTACCGTCTCCAACGAAGCATATCTTACGACCCTGCAACCCACCTTTGTGCTCTGCAATGGTCTGTAGATCGGCTAGGGTCTGACAGGGATGCTCCCAATCTGAGAGAGCGTTGATGATGGGTATTCCAGCATATTTGGACAGTTGCGCCAGAGAGGCATGGGCATTGACCCGGGCCACCAAGCAGTCCACATACCGTTCCAATACTTGTGCCATATCAGAAATCGGCTCGCGCCCCCCGAACCCGACCTCGTCCCGACCCAAGTAAAAGGAATAGCCTCCGAGACGCTGGATTCCTACGTGAAAGCTGGCTCGGGTGCGCAGCGAGGGCTTCTCAAATAGCAGCGCTATCGACTTGCCCATCAAGGCTTGGCTCTGGGCACCCGACCTGAGCTGAGTGGCCCTGTCTATGATGTGGGCCACGTCGTCGGGCGACAAATCGTTAATGGAAAGCAGGTCTCGCTTCATCAGGTGTTCTCCAACGGCCAGCATGATAGCGCAGCATGCCTTCCGCGTTCAACCTTTAGGGTGGCTCGCAGGCCGTCGCTACTAGGCGTGGTATTCTGCAATAAGCATGGTTAGGAGGGCAACGATGGCGGAACTAGGGTTATCTTTGGGACTGGCGGGGGAGAAATCAACCTTGGTGTGCGAACACAACGTTGCGCCTCACGTCCCTCGCTTCAGCACCCCTTCAATGATCTCCCTGATGGAGCAGGCATCGCTGGTGGCCTTGGAGGGACACCTCTCGCCGGACCAGACGTCGGTGGGCTTTGAGGTGAATGTGAGGCACCTTGCTCCATCCTCGATCGGGGCGACCATCATCGCCCGCGCCGAACTAACGGAAATCGACCGCAATCGTCTCACCTTCAGCGTGACTGCCTCCGACGGCGAAACCAAGATCGGCGAAGGCTCGCACCGCCGTGCTGTCATCAGTGCCAACAGGTGAACTGGTTAAGTGCTTGCCATCCCCCTGGAGGCATCGTGGTCGCTGCTGAGATCCGCGGCCAGCTGTCCAACGGCTCCCTTGTAGGTGTCTTCGTTGCTGTGCTCGCGGAGGTCAAGCACTACGTGCTGTCGTAGCATTCGAGTGGGCCTGTCCTGTCGCTGATAGATGGTATCGTCCACTGCCACTAGGAATAATGTCCATTTCTCAGTTTCGCGCTGCTTCTGGGCTGCTTGGGCGATTTCATTGCGCACAGACTCATTGGCCAGCGACTCCTCGGAGCAAACGACCACCAACTGGTCGTAAAACCGGACACCACGGTCAAGTTCCTCTTCAAGGTAGCCTGCGCCCGTAGGCGCTGCAGGAAAGCGCCAACACTCCACTCCACGTGACCGCAGATCGGACTGCAGCTTGATGGCAAGTTCCCTCTCCGCATGGGCATAGGCGATGTAGCAGCCATACCGGCGCCGTATCGGACCGGGGATCGCCTGCTCGTACTCAATGTAGGCGTCGGGGATGCCTACGCCACGGAGGAACTCGGATGGAATCTTGCCACCCGACCTGAGAAGGGTATCGACCCCAACGGTAGAGGGACCCCGGTGCAGGGCTTCCTCCAAGTGGATGGCATTGCTCAGATCGCAGTCGGCGATGATGGTATTGAGGAGAAAGGCCCGGTGGAAATCCGCTCCCTGCAGGTTGGTGTGGGCCAGCTTGGCTTCGATGAAATGGGCCTCGTTGAGGTTGGTCTCTCCAAGGTCGGTCCAACCGAGGTCTGCTCCAGTGAGAGTTGCGCCCGCAAGATTGGCTCCTCGGAGAGAGGCACGGAACAGTGTCGCGCCAGTCAGGTTGGCTCGCGACAGGTCAGCACCCGTCAAATTGGCGCGTGATAGGTCGGCCCCACGCAAGTTGGACCGAGCCAGCTTGGACTGGGACATGTCGGCACCGGGCAGATAGGCATCGTTCAGGCGGGCGTTGCTGATGTCCGTATCGGCCATCTCAGCGCGGTGAAGGTGAGCTTTCTCGAGGATTGCACCCCTCAGGTTGGCACCCCGCAGGTGACCTCCGCTGAGGTCTGCTTCCGAAAGGTCGCTGCGGCTCAGGTCGGCCCCCTGTAGTTGCGCAGTGCTGAGGAACGCGCCACTGAGATCCATTCGCTCGTTGCGGTGCTCATTGCGCCATTCCTGAATGGCATCACGCCCATGCGAGGCGACCTGAACGTGACTCAAGTTGGCCATGGCTGCGCTCCCTTATGCACGAAAGACTACCCGTTAGTATAGCAACCTAGAGGGGTGCCTGCGGCGATGTCGTGGCTGCCTGCCCAAAAGGTAAGGGGGCTGGTTGGCCAGCCCCCCTCGGGTTTCCAGTGTTAAGGGCGGTGCGACTAGATGTAGTCGGGGTTCTCGTCGTCGCCCATGCCGAAGGCGTCCTGGTCCAAGGCGAGGGCCATGGATAGCTTGTCCTTGAACTCCTCGACGGCGTCGTCGCCTGCGGGGGTCTCCAGACCGCCGGCAGCCATCACCTTCTCCTTGAACTGCTCGAACACCCAGTCTTCAGCCTTGCCGTGGGGCATGTTGAAGAACTGGCCATCGAAGGTGGGGAGTTCGCCGGGGCCGAAGTAGCCTTGGTCGTGCAGCTCATAGCCTTCCAGCCCATGGGTGCCCTTGCCGAGGACCTCACCGGTGGAGATGTAGTGCTCCATGACGGGCTTCATGCCATACTTCTGGATAGGGCACACCTTCATGCAGATGCCGCACCCGAGGTAACGGGCCATGACGGGTCGGCAGCGCTTGAAGATGAGCTTGTTCTTCTCGGCTCCCCGCCACCAGATCTTGTCGCGGATGATGGCCCTGCCGGGGCAGCGGTTGGCGCACACTTGGCAGATGTTGCAGAACTGATGGATGCCGTAGTCCACCGGCTTGTCGTAGGAAACGGCGGCGTCGGTGGTGATGACCATCAAGCGGGCGCGGGAGCCGAAGTGGGGCGACAGCAACTGGCCGTTTGCCCCCAACTGTCCCAGACCTGCCTCGACGAACATGGGAATGTAGGGCCCGGTGTTGTCGTTGGGGCTGTGGACCTGGGCGCGATAGCCGAGGCTGCGGATGTAATTGCCCAGCTCCAGACCGGCGGCACCCTCGGTGCGATAGGTGCTGGAGTGGACGATCTCGGCGGGCACACTGGGAATGGACTGGGTGGGCTCGTAGTCCTGCTCGTAGGCCAAGCAGATGGCATGGGGGAACTTGACCCAGTCCTTCTTGCTCACATAGGTGTAATGGTGGTCGTAGCGGGTGATCCCGACTTCGCCGAAGCCCAAGGAGCGGGCCTTGGCCTTGATCAACTCTGTGATGTCCTCGCCCGTGGGCTCCGAGGTGGGCTCCATTTCGCCGGTCATGCGGCCAGCCATGACGATGGGCTTGTTCAGCCGGTCATGCTCCCGGCGAATCTCGCGCATTTCAAGGTGGCCGTCGCGGATACGGTTGGCCCAGTCGCGGGAGGCACGCTCGTCGATGTTGATGGTCTCCAGCGGGTACTCTCGGGAGTAGAATTCCAAGTCGGACTCATGCTTGGGAATACCGGGTGTCGTTTCCAGCTCCTCTGCGACTGGAATCTCAACGGGCGGGTCCTGCTCTCTCCGGCCGGGCCTGGTGACTATGTGTCCTACTTTCGGCATCTAACTCGGTCCTCCCTCAAGAATGAATAAGAGGCCTTCCTTGGCCATAGCAAACCTCGCCCAGACTGGCGGGGCAGTAACTTGCCCATTTTGTTACTAGCCCCTTGCTATGTCAATAGAAGGAGCCTACGGATTCGCTAGTCACTTCAAATGAAGGAGATAGAGGAGTCCCGTTCCTATAGAACTGGACAATGCTATTACGAAATCGGTCATACGGCTCTACCATTTCGCTCACGAACTGCGCCTGCGGGCGATCATGGCCTCAGCCATGGGGCTGGCCCCTGGGGCGACTGCGATGTTGACCAAGGAGGGCTTGCCCGAGTCCAGGGCCCGCTGCAGGGCAGGAGCGATTTCGTCGGCGCGTTCGGCGTATTCGCCGTGGCATCCCATCTCGGCCGCCATGCGGTCATAGCGTACGAAACGGAGGTCGGTGGCAATGGGACGGCCGTAATAAGCCAGCTGGAAGGTCTTGTCGATGCCCCATGCTGAGTCGTTGCCCATGACTGTGGTGAAGGGCAGGTTGTGACGTACGGCCGTGTCGTATTCCATGAAATAGAAGCCGATGGAACCGTCACCGCTGAAGAGGAACACCCTTGCGTCGGGGTCGATGAGCTTGGCGGTGAGGGCGTAGGGGAGACCGCAGCCCAAGTGGCCGAGGGAGCCCAACCGCAGCCAGTGACCGGGCTGCCGGGCCTTGTAGTAGGAGCGGCCCCATTGTACGTAGTCGCCGCCGTCGAGGATGATGAAGCTGTTTTCCTGCAGGAAGGGCTCGACCTCCTTGAAGACTTTCATCGGGTGAAGGGGCATTGCATCGCTTATGTGGGACTCCAGTCCCTCGCGGAAGGCTGCGCGGCTTTCGTCCAGTTGCTTGCGCCATGGAGCGAAGTCGTTCCATCGTTCCTTGGCTCCTGCTTGCTGTAGCTGATCCACCACAGAGCTGATATCTCCAGCAATGCCCACGTCGACGCCGCGGTTGCGGCCGATTTCTGCCTCGGAAGGGTCGACCTGTATCAGCTTGGCGGAACTGCTGAAGAAGGGGGCCCGGCCGAAACGATAGCCGTGGTCCAGACGCTTGCCCAGCAGCAGTACGACGTCGGCCTCGCGGAAACGGCGAGCGGTATGGTTGAGGCCGGGATCAGCGATGCCGTAGCAGAGGGGGTGAGTGTCGTCGATGAGCCCACGGGACTGCTCTATGGTGAAGATAGGGAGGCCCGCTCCTTCCACCAAGGCTTGGAGTTGGGCTGAGCTGGCGGAGTAGCGGGCAGCGTTGCCGACTATCACCACGGGACGCTCAGCACGGCGGAGGAGGTCGACGGCTTCGGATATCAGGGTGGGGTCGCCTTGGGTGCGTCCCCGATGGCGGTACTCACTGGGCTGGTAGAGTGGGAGTTCTTCCTCTTCGATGCCCTGTTCCTGGAGGTCCATGGGAACGGTGAGATGGACAGGACCGGGACGCCCGGACATGGCGGTGCGGAAAGCGGTGGCGACGTATTCGGGAATGCGCCGGCGGTCATGGACCAGCCATGAGCCCTTGGTCATTGGGGCACAAATTTCGACTTGATTGACCTCTTGGAAACCGAGGAGGCCTCGCTCGGGTAGCTCACCGCAACCGGCGATGAATATGACGGGGCTCTCTGCGGTGTAGACATGGGGGAGGCCGGAGATGGCGTTGGAGAAGCCGGGGCCGCCGGTGAACATGGCAACAGAGGGCTCGCCGGTGATACGGCACCAAGCGTCGGCCATGGCCATGGCTGCGCCCTCGTGGCGGGTGTCGATGAATTGGATGCCCTCATCCTCGGCGGCGTCGGCCAAGGGGAGCATGGTGTCGCCGACGATGGTGAATACCTTCTGGATGCCCTCGAGTTTGAGGCAGCGTATGAGCAGGTGGGCCCCGGTGAGGTTAGGCATTGGTCCTCCTATTCAGAGCGCAGGTTCAGCGCACGGGGTTGGGGCAGGGAGTTTCGGTGAGAGGGTCAGGGCGTCAGTGATTGTAGGCAGGGGCTGGGTAAGGGGCAAGCGGTGGAGAGCCGGCTCTTTCTTGCCGGTCTCGGTGGTCTCACGTTCGTAGCTGTTCAGATAGGGATTTTTGGTCTCCTGCCGTAGCTGGGTGAGGGCTGTTTGAGGGCGGGCTTGCGGCCGTCTACAGCTAGCGATGCGGCCAAAATCGTAGCTGGAAATGCTACTTTCATAGCTGATTTTGGTCTCAATGGCCGCATTTGCGTAGCTGTTCAGATACGGATTTCTGGTCTTATGCCGTAGCTGGAGGAGCGGTTTTTGGAGGCAATCCGGGGCGATTTGGGCGGCGGGGCGGGGGCATGGGCGTAGCTGGGGCCCCTCTTTTTGGTGGCCGTCGGTGGTCTTACTGGCCGCATTTGCGTAGCTGTTCAGATAGGGGGTTTTGGTCTCATTTCGTAGTTGGAGAACCTGCTTTTGGAGACGATGGCGGGTTTTCACGGGTGTTGTGTCCTCTTGAGATATTTCGGTTCGATATATTTGGGCGATAGAATTTTCAGGCGGCCTTCGCTCGACTTGCAGATAAAATGCTGGGGCTGGACTTGGGGTCAGTCCCCAGCGCGCTCCGAAGACAGATTAGAACTAATGTATGGCTGCTGTCAAGAGGGGGATGTCGCGGTGGTCAGGAGGCGGCGCCGAGGATGACGAGGATGACGCCGCAGACGCTCATGACGGTGCCGATGGCGAGGAGGAGGTTGACGGACTCGAGGCGCTGCAAGAAGAAATGGGCGAGGACCAGGGTAAAGAGGGGGGCACTGGAGTTGATGGGGCTGACGGTGGTGACCTCGGCGCGGCTGAGGGCGCCAAAGAGGGAGACTAGGGCGAGGCCTTGGAAGACCCCGGCAAGCAGGGAGTAAAGGGCATAGCGGATGGGGACTTCCGTCAGGCTTCGGTACACGCTGCGGTAGGTGAAGAGGAGAATCATCACTGCCCCCATGGACAGGGACAGGGCTGCGGTGACTGAGAAGGGGGCTAGGGCGTTGACGACATGGCGGCTGATGGTATCGCGAGTGCCAAAGGTTGCGGCAGCGCCAGCAGCCATGAAATATCCCAAGTAGTTACGGCGTGTCACAGCCTCGGACTCGGGATTGGAGCGGGACCTGATGACGAGAGCTAGGCCGAATACGACCACTGGTGTGCCCAAGATAATCAGCAGGTCGGGACGCTCTCCCAACACTAACATGCCGAGGATGAAGACGAACACGGGTTGCAGGGAGGCGAAGGGTCCGGCGCCGGATGCACCCACCATGCTGATGGCGGTATTGTTGAGGACGCGGGCAAAGGGGTAGGACATGGCCCCCATAAGGGCGAACCAAGCGTAGGCCTCCCAAGAGAGGGTGATGATCTCCGAGGCGTGGCCGATTAAGGCAGGCACGAAGGCGACGAGTGAGCTGCTGATGACGGCAAAGGTGGTGGCGGTGGGCCCCGACAGCCGTTGGGTGCCGCGCCTTATGAAGATGTTGCCGGTGCCGAAGCCCGCAGCAGAACCGAAAGCAAGCAGGATCGCGATTACCATCGGGCTAGGCAGACTCCGCCGAGCGGGTAGAGGTGGTAAGCCCGTTGTGATAGAAGTGCCAGGAAAGGCCCCGAGACCAGCGCATTGAGGCCTCTATTGGGATTGACTACGTTGCAGCTCTTCTCTTAGCCGGCGCACCTCGGCTTCAGCGTCCGCGGCCCTAGTCTCAGCGGCTTCAGCCCGGGTTTCGGCGGTCTCGGCCCGGGACTCGGCAGCCCGAAGGTTAGCGCGTTCTTCTTGGAAGGTGGGCAAATAGCGCATTGCCTCAGGGTCCCAGAAACGCAGATTGCCTTGTTCCCAACACAGAGTCAGGTTGAGGGCTGCACTGTGGCCCCAGTAGTGGCCCTCTTCCGTCGAGTGGATGGCTATGGGTTCGTATCCGGCTTCGGTGAGACGGTCACCCGCGAGAGCAATCCGGTATCTCTGCCCTCCTGTGGGGTCGAACCGCCAGTATTCGGGTATGCCCATTGCGGCGTAGGCGTCCCGCTTTATGGACTCATCTCTGCGGGCCGTGGTGTCGGAGGCCACCTCCAGCACGAAGTCCGGGGGTTTGCCCTGTTCGGGTATGAGGTAGCCGTTGCGGGCGATACTGGCCTCGGCGTTGACGTCGAATGCTATGAGCAGGTCGGGATAAAGAACGTCGTCATAACCCTGGGTAGGCCTGAGTGCGGCCGCGACCTCGCTGGTGATGATAGTGGTCGTCGTATTCTGGAAGTGCAGGGCTAGGGATGCAGGATAGGCGGGGAACCCCACGTGATGGAAGGCAGTCATCTCTTCGGGCGGCGGGTCGGGAAATTGGAGGACTCTGCCACTGGTTGATCCTTGAGTGATAGGCCGGATGGTCATGGTGAGCCTCGTGGGCTGGATGGGACAGGGGCATTATACCTGCGGTCATGCGGGGAAGCCAACATCCCGCTGGCTTCATAGCACAACCGCCAATAGTACCGGCGGCTAGTCTTCGGAGCGGGCTTGATACCGGTTGCGGAAGTAGATGGCCACCGCGTTCATGGAGAGCAGGATGACCAGCAGCACGATGATGCCCGCAGCAGCGAGAGATTGGAAGTCGTGGCGGGGGTCGGCGGCCCAGTTGTATATCTGGATGGGGAGCACGGTGAACCTGTCGAGGGGGGTGGTGGGCAGGAAGGTGAGGAACACCAACGCACTGATGGCGAGCACCGGGGCGGCTTCGCCGATGGCGCGAGACATGGCCAGGATTACACCGGTGAGAATCCCCGCAAGGCTTTCGGGGATCACAACGCCCTTTATCATCTGCCACTGGGTGGCCCCCAAGGCGTAGGCGGCGTCGCGATGGCTCTGGGGGACTGCACGTATGGCCTCCCGGGAGGCGAGAATGACTATGGGGAGGACGAGGAGGGAGAGAGTGAGGCCGCCAGCCAAAAGGCTCCTTCCCATGGCCAGCATCTGCACGAAAAGGCCGAGGCCCAGCAGGCCGTAGACGATGGAGGGAACGCCGGCGAGGTTAGCGATGTTGACCTCAATAATGCGGGTGAGCCTGTTCTTCGGGGCGTATTCTTCGAGATAGAGGGCTGCCCCCACACCTACAGGGACGGTAAAGGCAGCCACCAAGGCCATGATATAGACAGTCCCAACGATGGCGTGGACGAGCCCGGCTTCCTCGGGGTGACGGGAGGGATAGTCGGTGAGGAATTGCCAACTGAGCCAGGGAATGCCCTGCCAGAATACCTGCACCAGCAGCGTAACCAAGCCAATCAGGCCGATGCAGACGGCTGCTAGGAAGATGACATAGGCGATGCCGCCAACACCCTTGCGGAGGGGCAGGTTGACGGAAAAGCCTCCCTGTATGTTCTGCATTAGTAGGTCTCCCTATATCTCTGGACCACCCATTGACCCAGCATGTTCATGGCTAGGGTCATGAGGAAGAGGACCAAGCCGACGGCAAAGATGGTGTTGTATTCAAGGGAGCCGTGGGGCGTTTCGCCTTGGCTGAGTTGCACGATGTAGGCGGTCATGGTCTGGATGCTTTCGAGGGGGTTGAAAGTCATCTTGGGAGTGGCGCCGGCCGCGAGAGTAACGAGCATGGTCTCGCCGATGGCGCGGGAGAGGCCGAGTATGAAGGCTGCGACGATGCCAGAAAGAGCAGCGGGAACCACCACTCTAAGGGCTACTTCCAAGCGGGTTGCGCCCAAGGCGCAGGCTGCGTGACGCAGGGATCTGGGAACGGCCAACATGGCGTCCTCGCTGAGGGAGGAGACCATGGGGATGATCATCAGCCCCATGACTATGCCCGCGCTAAGGGCGTTGAAGATAAGAAGGTCGGGCATGATTTTCTGGAGAAGGGGAGTGACGAAGCTGAGGGCAAAGTAGCCGTATACGATGGTGGGTATACCGGCGAGTATCTCCAAGGCTGGCTTGATGATACGGCGTACACGGTCGGGGGCGTATTCAGAAAGGAAGATTGCTGTGAAGAGTCCCACTGGGACTGCGACGGCTGAAGCGATAACTGCTACGAGGACGGTCCCGCATACCAAGGGGAGGACGCCGTAGGAGTTTGGCTTCAGGATGGGAGACCAACGGGTACCGGTTATGAATTCCCATACGGAGACTTCCTGAAAGAAGCCTATGGACTGGTTGAGCAGGAGGACCACGATACCAACTGTGGTCACGACGGAGACCAAGGCGCAGGAGGCGAAGATCCAGCGGACCAGCCTCTCCTCCATGGCCATAGATTGGCGTCGCCTCACAAGGTGTGCCCCCTGGGGGAGTGCACCTGCCACGTCCCCAGCCTGTGCGCCGGGGCCAACGTCGCCTCTTCTAATGCCACGATCCACGGTCTGCCACCTGCCCGTCTCCGTCGTTTAGGAAGTTGTACGGTCTGCTTGTTGCCTGAAATGCTGAAGCTTGCTTTGATGACCGCCTCTCCCTTCACTCTGCTCAGTCCGTTACGGGGCCGTAGTCCGCTATTGGGCCATAGTCTGCTACTGGCGAGCATAACATCCGTCACGATTGGCAGGTAAAGGGGAAGGCTGGGCTATTCCTAGCTGGCGGCGTCCAACACTTTCTGGAGATTCTCCTCGAAGACACTGGCGTCCTCTGGCACGTAACCGACCTCGGCGGTGAGCTCGGCGCCGACCTCCATGTAGAACTTGACGAACTCCAGGACTTGGGGCTTCTGCAGGCTCTCGACGTTCACGTAGATGAACAGAGGCCGGGACAGCGGGGTGTAGGTCCCGGCTGCGATGGTCTCCGGGCTGGGCTTGACACAGCCTTCGCCGTTGTCGACGCCCAACAGCTTGAGCTGGTCGACGTTCTCGATGTAGTAGGCGTACCCGAAATAGCCTAGGGAGTTGCGGTCTCCACCGATGCCGCGGACCAAGACGTTGTCGTCGGCGGAGGCGGTGTAGTCGTCACGGCTGACCTTGGACTCGCCGTTGACTTCCTCGGTGAAGTAGTCGAAGGTGCCGGAATCGGTGTCGGCGCCGTAGAGGCTGATGTCCCTGTCGGGCCATTCGGGGTTCACGTCGCTCCACTTCTGTACCGCGCTACCGGGCTTCCAGATTTCGTGGAGTTGTTCCATGGTCAGGCAGTCAACGAAGTCGTTCTGGGGGCTGACCATAACGGAAAGCCCGTCGGTTCCGACTTTGAGCTCCAAGTACTCGATGCCATTGGAGGCGGCCGCTTCCTTTTCTGCGTCCTTGATGGTGCGAGAGGCGTCGGAGATGTCAGTCTCGCCGACGGTGAAGCGCTTGAATCCGCCACCGGTGCCGGAGATTCCGACGATGGGTTCGGTGTCGTTGTGCAGCTTTTCAAACTCCTCCGCCACAGCTTGCGAGATCGGAGCAACCGTGCTGGACCCATCGATCTCGATGACGCCACTGAGTTCCTCCATCATTGCTGCTTCTTGGGTGGGCTGGGGAGTTGCTGCTTGTGTGGCTGGGTCTGGTGCCGGGGTTTGGGTTGCCGGGACTGGGGTGGGGGTCTCGTCGGCGCTGCAAGCTGCCAAGACGACCATGCCTAGAACCAAGAGAGCCATGACACACAGGTACCCCGTAACGCGGTACGGGGCAGGCTTGGGCCACTGTGAGATTGCCATATAGTTTTCCATCCTCCTGAGTTTAAGGAAGTCTGAATTTGTGATTGACCTTGGGCAGGCCGGGGAGGCTTACGGCCATGCCCTTTTCCTCCCTATCGAAACCGGAAAATAAAGGAGGCCCGCGGACGCGAATAAAGCGTTCCGCTGGGCCTCTCCACCTCATGCGAGGGGATGGCTCCGCTGCCTAGCGCGGGCCATCTGGTCCTCCTTGGGCCACTCTGCCTGAGGAGCGCGGCCGTCCGGGGCGCAGAGCCCGCTCTAGTTTATCTGGGGTCAACGGTGTATCGATGTGGCGTATGCCACGGGATGACAGAGCATCCATGACGGCGTTGGCCACGGCCACGGGAGCTGCTAGGGTGGGCAGCTCGCCTATGCCCTTCAGACCGGAGGGCGTGAGGGGGGACATGGTCTCTAGAGTATCCAGTTCCATGGCGGGCATGGTGCTGGAGGTGGGGAGAGCATAGTCCAAGAGGCTGCCGGTGACAGGCTGCCCTTGGGAATCGTAGGCCATGCCCTCGACGAGGGCTTGGCCCACGCCTTGCATGATGGCCCCATGCACCTGCCCGTCGGCGAGCATCGGGTTCATGATGCGGCCGGAATCGTGGACAGCGACGTATTTCAGCAGATTGACCTCGCCGGTGTCGGGGGAAACCTCCACCACGGCGACGTGGGCCCCGAAGGCGTAGGGACTGCGGGGCAGGGTGTTCATGCCGGAGAAGTCGAGCCCGACTTCCACATCGGGTGGCAGTAGTTCCTCGTCGTAGGCAGCAGCAGCGATTTCGGGGAAGGAGATGCGACGAGAGGGATCCCTCTCGTCGAAATACTCTCCGTCTTGCATACTCACTTGCTCAGCCGGACAACCCAAGTGGTGCGCGGCTATGGCCATGAGCTTTGACCGTGCTTCCTTCAATTGCAGGTGAGCTACTGTGCCCCCGGCGATGAGGCCCCGGCTACCACCGGTGCCTCCGCCCGTGGGCACGACGTCGGTGTCGCTATGCAGCAACTTCACTTTCTCGGGTGCTACGCCCAGCTCATCGGCGGCCAGTTGGGCGAAGATAGTCTCGGTGCCTTGTCCATGGGGCGATAGGCCCGAGTGGAGGGTCACTTCGCCAGACTGGTGGATGATGACCCGCGCATAGTCGGTGAGACGGGGAGTCAGGGCGCCCGAGCCTTTGACCACGGTGGCCAAGCCGATGCCGATCATGGAATCCGGGGAGGAAGCCTGCCTCTGCCGCCAGTGGTCATACTCGGACATATCCAAAGCGCGGTCCAAGGCCGGGGCATAGTCGCCGGAATCGTAGGTGATGCCGGTGGGAGTGAGATAGGGGAAGGCATCGGGTGACAGGAGATTCTTCCGCCGCACATCTGCCGGGTCCAAGCCCAGTTCCTTGGCGACGAGGTCGATGGTGCGCTCCATGCAAAAGGCGGCTTCGGGACCGCCTGCGCCACGGTAGGCACCGGTGGGGGTCTTGTTGGTGACGACGCCCTTGACCTCGACGCTCATGGCGGGTGTGCGATATGGGCCTGTGATGCGATGGCTGGTGGACACAGGCACGGTGGGAGTGGACATAAAGAAGTAAGCCCCAAGGTCGGCCAGTACGTTCACCTTGATGCCCAGGAGGGTGCCATCGCTCTGGACGGCGGCTTCTACGTCGACTGTGTGACCGCGGCCATGGAAGGCCAGCATATTTTCCTGGCGGGTCTCCATCCATTTGATGGGTCGTCCCAGCATGTGCGAGAGGAAGGGGATGGCCACTTCTTCAGGGAAGAGGGCTGCTTTTTCGCCGAAACCTCCGCCGACGTCGGGGGCGACCACGCGGACTTTGTCTTCAGGGCGTTGCAGCAGTTCTACGAGGTGGTCGCGGATTTCGTGGGGGTGCTGGGTGGAGTCCCAGACGGTGAGTGTATCCTGCTGGGAATCATAGTCGGCCAGCACGCCTCTGGGCTCCATGGGAGCGGGCGCGAGGCGTTGAACGTGATAGGTCTCGGTGACGATGCGGTCGGCAGAGGCAAAAGCTTCGTCGAGGTCGCCCCCTGCGCTGATGGTGCGCAGGGTGAGGTTGGTGCCGATGCTCTCGTGGAGGATGGGGGCGTTGTCGGCCAGCGCATCGGCAGGGTCGATAATGCCGGGCAGGGGCTGGTATTCGACATCTATGAGTTCCAGTGCATCGTTGGCAAGGTAGGAGTTCTCGGCGACCACGATGGCCACGGGTTGGCCCACGTAGTGCACGCGGTCTCTGGCCAGTACGGGATGGAAGGGCGGGTGTATTTCGTCGGCATCGGCACGGTTACGGGTGGGCAGTTCGGTCCCGATGTCGGTGAGTTCGTCGGCGACGATGACCGAGACTATGCCGGGGAGTTGGCGAGCACGGGAGGTGTCGATGCTGAGGATGCCGGCGTGGGCGTGGGGGCTGCGGAGGAAGGCTGCGTGGAGGAGGCCGGGAATCTTGATATCGTCGAGGTAAAGGCCATCCCCAATGAGGAGCCGGTGGTCCTCAAGGCGCCGAAGCGACTGGCCGACATAGCCCGGCGAGGTACACCTCCGAAAACGCTTGTGAAAATTATAACAAGCGCCGTTTCGAGGGCGTCAACCCATTTTGGCAAGCTGTTGGAAAATTGGGCGGGAATCTAGGTTTTGGACAAGGTTATAAGGCAGTCATGCAAGAGTTTCCTGCATGGGGTACTCCCCTTGGCTCTGCTTCCAGTTTTCGGCCTGCAGCAACATCTCCAAGGCACTGGTGCGGGTAGCGCCGCTATTGGAGCCCAGCATCTCACTGAGTTCCGTCACCCTGGCCTCTCCGTCCAGGACCTCCACCGATGTCACGGTTCTATCATTCGGGGCATCCGGGGCATCCGGGGCATTTGGGGCATGTGGGGCAGGTGGCGCCTGTGAGGCCAGTTTCGTAACCTTGATGTGGCGGTCTGCATAGCACGCCACTTGCGGGAGGTGAGTTACACACAGGACTTGGTGGCCCTGGGACAGACTCCACAGTTTCTCGCCCAGAACACTCCCGACGCGGCCTCCAATCCCCGCATCCACTTCATCAAACACGAGTATCGGAATCTGGTCGGCAGCGGAAAGGGTTGTCTTGATGGCCAGCATCAGCCTGGAGGCTTCTCCCCCTGATGCGATTCTGGCCAGAGGCCGTGGCGGTTCCCCCGGATTCAGAGAGAGCAGGAATTCCACGGAGTCCACACCTGTTCCGTTGAACGCGAGATGCCTGACAGACTGCCCTTCTAAAGCAGACTCCCGTTCTGAAGACGATTGTGTGCTGGCTAAAGACGGTTGTGTACCGGGGCCCGACTCAGCGGGCCCAACCGGCACACCGTCATCCGAGTCGAATTGACGGACATCCACAAGCAGTTGAGCGTGTCCCACGGCCAGCCCGCCGACCTCTTGCTCTATAGCGTCAGCCAAACGCCTGCCTGCGCGTTGCCGGGCTTCGGAGAGTTGACCCGCAAGCCTGCCGACCTGCTTGCGAAGCTGGGTCTCCCGGGTTTTCAACTCCTCCGCATGCTCTTCGCCGTAGTGCAGCTTTTCCAGTTCCTGCGAGACCTTCTCGCCAAAGGTCAGGACTTCCTCGATGGTGCTGCCGTATTTCCGTTTGAGGCTGTTGATCAAGCCCAACCGCTCCTCAACCTCCTCAAGACGGCTCGCGCTGTGTTCGATGCCATCCCGATGGCTTCGGAGTGCGCGGGCCAACTCCTCTACCTGATGGGTCAAGGCGTCTGCCGACTCACGGCTCTGGTCCAACGAGGGGTCCAGTCGCGCCAGTTCCGAAAGATCCTTGGACACCCGCCCGATGAGGTCCATGACCGATTCATGGCGGTCAGAGCCATCGGACAACACCCTGTAGGCATCATCGGAAAGCGTGATGATTCGCTCGGCGTTGGCGCACCGGTCCCTCTCCAGCGTCAGGTCATGGTCTTCAGTTGGGCGCAGATTTGCTGCGCTGATTTCCTCCGCCTGAAACCTCAGGTAGTCCATGCGTTGGGCGGTCTCCTCCTCATCCTTCAGGAGCCCGTCCAACTCCCGGCGCACCCCGGCCAGTTGGCGGACCGTCTCCGCCACTCCGGCGCGGAGTTGCCATAGCCCTCCATAGGTGTCGAGGATATCCATGTGCTCCCGCACGCGGAGGAGGGACAGGTGCTGATTCTGGCCGTGGATGTCCACCAAGTGTTCGGCCAGTGAGCTCAACATCGTGAGAGTTACGATTCGCCCGTTCACGCGGCAGGTGTTGCGTCCCTCCAGGTTCACCTCCCGGGCGAGGAGTATCTCCTGTTCGGAGTCGTCGATCCCGTACTCAGCAAGGGCAACATTGATTCTCTGAGACAGGTCGTCGCCGAGCAGGAAGATGCCCTCCACTGTGGCTTGGCGAGCACCGGAACGCACCATGCCGGCATCGGCGCGGGCTCCGAGCAGCAGGCTCAGGGCATCCACGATTATCGACTTGCCCGCGCCCGTCTCCCCGGTCAGCACGCTGAAGCCGGGCACCAACTCCATTTCGAGCTGTTCTATGATGGCGAAATTGGTGACCCTCAGGAGTCTTAACATGGCTTCCTCGGGAATTATGGGGGCTATCCTCTAGAATCGGAAGCCTTGGGCAGAATCGGAAGACTTGGGCGGGGTACCGATAAGCCATCGACCCCTTGCGTAGCTGTGAGCCCTGGCGTTGGCCGTCTCGCAGCGGAAATTGGTACAGGATTGGTACACGAAAACCCTTGATTTTCACCTGTTTGGCATACGGGAACTGCCATAATGGACTCGACGAATACTGTCTGAGGGCAACTCTCTAGTCCAAACACGGGTCGCTGGCAGCCCTGCTGCCGAGAGTCATCGCGCCTACGCTGCTGCCCCATGTAACGCGGGCAGCTAGGGGTATGGGCCCACTCAACCACTCTTTCCGCCCACCTGATTTTTTGACCCGAAATATTGAGACTAAATATCACTGTGAACGCCATAAACGATACGGCATATCAGCAAGTCCGGGGTTTGAGACCGGGGCTTGCTGCCAAGGACCATGGAGGCAGCGCGTTGGCTGATGCCCGGCGCGCATGACCATTGGGGCTTTTGATACCGGTCCCGGAGCCATCGCTGGACGGCTGTCGCCCGGCGGCGCAGCCCCTGCCCTGCGAATTCTGCAAAGGCTGGTGAGCCGATGACCCGTCGTTTCCTTTCCGTTGCTGTTCTGACTCTGTGCGCCGCCCTGGCCGCCGTGGTCTCCGGGCTTGGCCACGTGCAGGCGCAGGAGGGTGACAACGACTACGTGGACGTGGAGTTGGTACTGGAAGTTCAAGACACCATACACGCAGGCAGCGGTTTCGAATTTGACATTATCGTTGTGAACAACGGGTCCAGGACCGCCTATGACGTGGAAGCCGTGGTGGATGTGGAGTACCCCGAAGCAAGTTATGTCCAACTGTTCGAAGAAGTGGATGTTGGAAGCACGTTTCGGGAAGGAACGTCCCTTCGCTGGAGCATACCCGAACTCGGGGGCCTGCAACGTGCGGACGTTGTGGCATCAGTGATCTATTTTGACTATCTGAATGGCGTTCTTTTTGATCATTCCGCATACCCGCATCAAATCTTCGGAGAGGTGACCACGTCATCCTTTGACAGCAACTCCGGAAACGAATCAGATCGAGTCTGGGCATACAATTACAGTTTAAACACCAACTCCGTTAGAGAGGTAACGGGGAATTATACAGTCAATGTGACAGTGGACGATCCGGTCCCTTCGCCGAGTGACACCGTCAATTTCACCATCACTACAGACAGAATACACACGGTGGGGGGAGGTGGGTTGACCGCGCCGCCGATCGACCTGGAGGTTGCCATAGAGCTGACCGATGGTTTAACCCTTGACGTAGATAATATATCTTATCCTGCGACAAACCCGAGGCTCGGCGATCTACCGCAATGGCGTGTTCAATGTCGGCACGCTGCAGCAGGGGGATACACTTGCGAATTCCCTGACCCTGCCGGTCACGGTGCCAGCCGCCGCCGCGGGGAGCAAACACTGCGTGAAGGCGACGCTGACCGGGAATCCCCCGCCAGGTGTCGGACCCTATGATGATGACATATCCGACAATGTGGCGGAGGTGTGTCTGGGCGCGGCGCCTCCTGGGGAGCGTGTAGCACTACGCGATGGGACAGTTGACCTGTTCACCTGGTACGACTGCGTCGGCAAATTCTCCGCTCCTTGCGACGTGAATGACTCGCTGGAACTGGTGGCGCTCAGCGGCTCGGTGCTCCAACCGAGCCAGATTGTGGTGCAAATTACCGATCCCGTGGGGCGGGCGGTCAGCAGTAAAGACAATGACGATTCGTTAGTATGGTCCACAGGACATCCTAGTTTCACTGGCTTTTCCCAACGCGCTGGCGTGGGCATCCGGGATAACACAACGGATCTCGCACGAGATGAGGGCTGGGGGGTTGATAATGCTCTTGACACTTCTTCCAAATTCGGGCTTGTGAACACCACGGTCTCCGGTCCGGGGGATATGTCGGTTTGGTACGAATACAGCAATGCCGTATATCCGTTATTCCCGGTCCCTACCAATAATGCCGAACTTTACTATTTGGAGATCGAAGATGAGATTCATGCAGAGTTTACGCGGTTGGGCACTTATGAACTTACCCTGACTGCGATGGCAGCCCACAGTGGCGGCAACGGCAACTGTGATACTGACGACGACGGCATCAACGACGGCTTTTGCGATACGGAGACCTACACCTTCCACGTCGGACCGATGGCGGAGCTGGAGGTGCGGGGAGGCGGCGCGGCCCCGACCTTGTCCACTGATCAATACGCGCTCACGGTTGTGGCCTTGAACAACCTGCCGGACAGCATGGTAGAAGCTCAGGTGGCGATAGACCTGTCAGGCCTGCCAGCCGGGGTGAGGGTGGCGGACTATATCGCCAGCGAGGGTACGTACACCAACGGGACATGGGACCTGGGCGAGTTGGAGTTCGCGGACTCCCGCCGTAGCCAGGGAAAACCCGAAGGAACCACGCTGACGCTCATCCTAGCGGGAGTGGGAGCGGCCAACGCCACGGCCACGGCGAGCATCGCCAACGTCATCGACGACTATGCGGTCTGCATTGACGACGAGGGCGAGGACCTGGACCACAGTAGCCAAACGGCCTGCGAGGCCGACACCACGAACGGCGGCAGTTGGCACAGTACGCCGGTGTACGACTACAACGACAGCAACAACGAGGTCACGCTGACGGCGCAGGCGGGAACGGGCGGCGTGGGCCCGGAGGTGCCAGCCAACCCGCGGACGGAAATCGCTTGGGGCTTCGTGGCCTTCCAGTGGGACGGGATGGCGGAGGGCCTGTACTACCTGCCGGTGTCCCATTACGAGACGCAGCAGCGGGCCAGCGGGAGCGCGGCATGGGGTCCGCTGACGACGGTGTCCGCCGTGATACCCGGCGGGGCGACGGGCGCGACCAGCGCGGCGGACCACAACGATGTGCAGGGAACGTCCATCGTCGACCTCGGCATCGGGGCGGGGGAGACGCGGGAGTACCGGGTGCGGGCAGTGAATGTGGCGGGGGTGCCGGGGCCGTGGAGCTTCCCGGTCGGCGGGAGCACATCGGAGGGCGGGAAGCCCACCGCACCCCGAGCGGTTACGGCCGCGCCCGACGGTGCCACGGCCATTGACGTGTCATGGACTGCGCCGCTGGACGGCGGAGGCTCGGCCATCACCCGCTATGAGGTGCAGTGGTCCGAGGACGGACAGGGCAACTGGCGCAGGGTGGGTTACACGGCGGACGGGGCGACGCTGACGCTCAAGCACAGCGGGCTGAGCCAGACTACGGAGCGGTACTACCGGGTGCGGGCGCGGAACAGCGCGGGGGACGGGCCGTGGTCGCAGCGTCCGCATCCGTCGGCAACGACGCTGGCCAACGTGCCGGGCATCCCGCGCAACTTCCGGGCCGTGGCCGATGGCGCAAGGGCCATCAACCTGACGTGGGCCGCGCCCAGCGACGACGGCGGCTCGGACATCATCCGGTACGATTTGGAGTGGTCGGCCAACGGGAACGACCCATGGACCGCGTTGGCCAGCCCCGGCGCGACGGAGACGGCCTACACCGACGCCGGTTTGGAACCGGGCGATCAGCGTTACTACCGCATCCGGGCGGTGAACGGGGCGACGCCGGGCGAAGGGTCGTGGTCGCCGGTGCGCAGGGCGACGACCGGGGCGGAGGCACCGGATGCGCCGCAGGGCCTCGATGCGAGGGCGGACGGCGACAGTGCCATCGATGTGACGTGGGACCCGCCCTCGGACGACGGCGGGGCGGCGGTCACGCGCTACGAGGTGGCGTGGTCGGCCAGCGGGCAAGGCGGCTGGAGCAGGCTGGTCTACACCACGGAAACCGAGACGAGGCACAGGGGCCTCAGTGCGGGCATGGAACGGCACTACCGCGTCCGGGCGCAGAACAGCGCAGGCTGGGGGCCGTGGTCGGAGCCCAATGCCCAGGGCAACCATCCCTCGGCAACGACGCTGACCGATGTGCCAGCGGCCCCTGGGTCCTTCCGGGCGACGGCCAACGGGTCGTCGGAAATCAACCTGTCTTGGACGGAGCCCGACGACGGGGGTGCGCATATCCAGTTCTATGAAGTGCAATGGTCTGCCAATCCTTCTGCTGGCTCTTCCGCTGGCCCCTCCGATGACGACTGGACGCGGCTGGCAATGCTGGGAGGCGACGCGACGACGCATATCGACGACGGGCTGACAGCGGGCACGACGCGCCACTACCGGGTGAGGGCGCGGAATTTCAACGGGCCGGGCGCGTGGTCCGTTACCCGCAGCGCGACCACGTCTGCCAACACGCCGACGGATGTGCCAGAGTGGGTGACGGTCGGCGGGTCCATGTCCGCCAGCGAGGATGCCATCGACTTGGAATGGAGGGTGACCGCAGGCGGCGGCGAGGGAATCACTGGCTACTGGGTGGAGCGCTCGCGGGACGGCGACGCGCCGTGGGAGCGGCTGCGCAGCGGCGGTGGAACGGGCACGAGCTACCGGGACGCGAAGAACCTGTACCGTGGCATGACGCGGTACTACCGGGTGGCGGCAGTCAACCGCAGTGGCGGCGGCCCGTGGTCGGAGGTGATAGCGGTGACGACGGCAGGCGAGGCGTCCCCGCCGCCGGGCTGGGTGGGACTGCTGCGCTTCACGTCGGTGGGGAGCAGGTCGGTGGGGCTGGCTTGGAACGAGCCGGAGATGCCGGAAGGCGCACCGCCAGTGACTGCGTACGAGTACCAAGTGGCGGGACCCGGCGGCCCCGGCGATATCCGGAAGACCACCGGCAGGTCGGTGTCTGTCAGCGGGCTGAACGTGCCGGGCGACTACAGCTTCAGCGTGCGGGCCGTGAATGCCGTCGTCGGCGGCCCTTGGGAGACGCTCACGGCCTACATGAATCCGTCGGGCAGCGGCAGCGTCACCGTCACCCGGACAACGCTGACGGTGACCGAGGGCGGCTCGGCCAGCTACACGGTGCGCCTGAGCAGTGCGCCGCCGCAGCCAGTGCTTCTGAACCCGGGGACGGCGTGGTTCACTGGCATGAGCTTCGTGGACGACGACGAACCCTACGGCGTGGTGCTGACGCCCAGCGGCTGGACGGTGCCGGAGGACTGCGCGTCACTGGAGCGCTACACCTTCCGCACTTGGAGCCAAGGGGTGACGGTGGCACTGGCCATTGAGGACGACGACATAGACACGGGCGACGAGGTGGGCGTGTTCACCCACGAGGTCTACGCGCTGTCTCACGGCGAGCTATGTATGGACCGGGATGATTGGATGAGTGATTGGGGGGTCGATTACGACAAGGACGATGACGAATCTCCATCGGCGTACCATCCATACCGCGTCGGGCCGAGCGTCCTGGTGACCCGGCGGGACAACGACTAGCGGCAGCAGGGCGTGGAGAGGCGCATGGCGCACCTGTGGGACCGTAGCTATGCCCAAGCTACGTAAGTGGGAGTGGCGTCCCAGGCAGGATTCGAACCCGCGACCCGCTGCTTAGAAGGCCCAGATCATGATTCCGCTCTCTGTCCCGCCGTCTAGCTACGATTTACGGCAAAGAATTGCTGATTGTGAATCGACTAAGTGCGTCGGTTTTGTTCTCCCAGCCTGTTTGCTTGTCTGATTATACACCCTTGACCCTGAGGCAAGTAAGTGTTGGACCTCTCGACTGATGCAGGCCGCTGTCGATAACGATAGAAGATGCCGGTAGCTTTCAAGGGGTTCTGTACAACTTGCACTGTCCCTCATCGGGGGTACCGATCGTTACCCGATGGAAAGCTGAAGGAATCCACCCTTCATGAGGCACCCATGTTCTGGGAGGCGTGAACCAAGAGACTAGGCACAAGTCAGTTGAGATTGGGGGGTCGGCGTACGGTGAGTTTCTTGTAGACAACCAGGGGGGCCCCGGCTCAGATTACGACCACGGCATCTGTTGCCAACAGGCTTCAATACCGGCTGGGACAGACGCGCCGTCGTCATCCGGGATGCTGTGGAAGTGGTGATGATTCGTAGCAGTGGGAGGTCCTGTCCGAGGGTGTGACTCCGTTCCTTGTCACGCCGCGTGCCCTGGGCAGCCGAGGTGAAGTAGGCTTACCGCGCCGGGTACGATGGGGCGCGGGTGTCGGTGACCCACGTGGTGGAGAGGGGTTACTCCGGCCTGCTGACGAGGCGGGAACCGGTCTGCGCGGCAATTGCGTGACCGGACTTGGCCGGCGAACAAGCCAGATGTGTCCAAGGCAGCGAGGGATGCCAATTCCTAGCATTCTACCTCGCCCATGTATACCGTCCCTTTCTTGCAGCCCGTTTGTCGACAGCGTATTGACTATATTTCTGTGTTTGCCCTATTCTGTTTCGGTAAGACCATCTTCTGGAAGGGTAAGCGATGGAAGCCAAGAAGAAGAGACTCACGTTAGATTTGGATCCTACCTTTCAGCGTCGTCTGAAAGTCATGGCCGCTATCAAAGGCATCAGCATGCGAGGGTACTGTCAGGCGGCCATCGACCGGGCGTTGACAAAGGACGAAGCCGACGGCGGGGCTGGTCTGTTGCCCGTCAAACCTGACCACGAGTCATTTGCAGAACTTCGCCAGGAGATATTCGCGGGTAAGCCCGTGCCCGGGAACTCGGTTGATCTGATCCGAGAGGCCCGAGAGATAAGGGATGCCGAAATCGAGAATCTGGCATGAGCGAGTACGTGGCAGTGGATGCGAGCCTGGCGGTGAAGTGGCTGGTCGAAGAGGAAGACTCTGACAAAGCCCACGCTGTACTCGAATCCTGGGTATCACAGGGCATCGTCCGTGTAGCCCCGTATCTCATGCCCTTCGAGGTCACCAATGTTCTCCATCGGCGGGTGGTGCGTGGCGAGTTAAGTGTGGGCAACAGCGCCCGGATGATCGCACGGTTACTTGGCTCACGGCTTGAACTGCATCAGCCACCAACGCTTCATTCTCGGGCACTGGAGTTAGCAAGCCAACTCAGCCAGCCAGCGGTCTACGACGTCCACTATTTGGCCTTGGCTGAAGAGTTCAACTGCGAGTTGTGGACTGCGGACCAGAGGTTCCATCGAGCGACAGCATCCCGCGGGAACGTCCGTTGGATTGGCGAATTCGCCTCACAGCAATGGCGGGGTAGGTAGCGAGGAAGCAAGATAAGACTTGGCATAGACGCATCGAACTACCTCTTCAAGGCGCGCCAACTCCGGTCGGGGGAGAGCACCAGAGACAACTATGCCGCTGACCTTCAATTCTCTGAAGGGAGAGTTAACCACCCCTGAGTCGGCGCGGCAGTTCTTCCAGGGCACGTATCCCACAACTAGCGTGCAAGACATATGTCGTGGGATCTTTAGCCGTCTCAAACAAGGGGACGCCAGCAATGAGCCGTCCGTCTACCGCTTGGGATCCGTTTTGGAGGCGGTAAGACGCACACCCTGATCGCCTTGGCCGGGGCAGCTCGACACCCCAACTGGGCAGGGAAGCTAGCCAAGTCCTCCTCTACCATTGCGGTGACCTTCCCGTTGACGGCTGTCATCGCTGCGGTTATCGCGGTGATGGACCCGTACTGGACTGCGAGGACACCTGTTGCAGCCGTTGTCGCGCGGTCGTTATGACCGTTCCAGCGTAGGGTCCCGTATTAGCCGATCTCTGCGCACCACCTCGGTGAAGCAACTAGGACCTCGATACCCGTGGTGGGCGGCCCACCCGGAACCCGTCTCGCTCGCAGGAGGCGCTATTGCCCCTGCTCAGAAGATGAATCCCTCTCTAGCGTCTCTTGCCTGTGATAGACTTTTCATGTGTGGGAAGACGCTAGCAGGGAGGCTGTCAATCTGTGATGAGGTGGGACTTTGACGGAAGGCGATGAAACCACGCTGGATAACCCCACTCTGCGGGCTCGGCTATCTGGACTGACCGGAGCCATTCTGCGCATCAGCGAAGACCTTGACCTCGACACCGTCCTTCAGGAAATCGTTGATAGCGCAAGGTCCCTCACCGGTGCTCGGTACAGTGCAATTGCCACCATCGGTACATCCAAGGAGTTTCAAGCCCCCGTAGTCTCGGGCATAAGCAAAGAAGAAATGGACCTGTTTTTGGGGTTCCCCGAGGGGGTATCCCTGCTAGAGCATCTCTCAGGCATACATGGGACACTGAGGACCCGGGATTTCGTCGCCTACCTTGCTTCAGTCGGATTTGAACCATTGCAACCGCGGATTAGCAGCTTCTTGGGGACTCAGATTAGCGATCGCGACAGGCACATCGGTAACATCTACCTGGGCGAAAAGGAGGGTGGGGAGGACTTCACCCAGGAGGACGAAGAGATTCTGGAGATGTTCGCCAATCAGGCGGCCATTGCGATAAACAATGCCCGCAGATACGGGGAAGAGCGTCAAGCGAAGGCCGATCTCGAGGCCTTGGTCAACACTTCCCCGGTAGCAGTCTTGGTCTTCGACGCACGGACCAGGGAGGTGGTGAAGTTCAACCCAGAGGCACACCGGATCATCACGAGCGACCGTAGACTGGACGGTGCGTTCGAAGAACTCCTCAGCCTGACTGCTTTCCTTCGGATGGACGGCCGCGAGATTCCCTTAGATGAGTTGCCTCTCGAACGGGCGATACGGGGAGGTGAGACAGTACGGGCTGAGGAAGTGGTCATACGCTCCGCTGACGGTGCGGCCTTCAGTACCCTCCTCAATGCCACGCCGATTCGTTCCGAAGATGGTGAAGTCTCATCCGTGGTTGTCACGCTGCAGGATATTTCGCCGCTGGAGGAACTGGAGCGGCTTCGTGCCGAGTTCCTGGGCATGGTGAGCCATGAGTTGCGGGCGCCTCTGACCTCGATCAAGGGGTCGGCTGCTACGATGCTGAACTCCGCATCTCGCCTTGATCCGGCTGAAGCGCAGCAATTTCTCCGGATCATCGAATCTCAGGCCGACCACATGCGCGACCTGATCAACAACCTTTTGGACCA
This sequence comes from Dehalococcoidia bacterium, assembly GCA_965204245.1. GTDB lineage: Bacteria > Chloroflexota > Dehalococcoidia > Lucifugimonadales > JAAXIE01 > JAAXIE01. The sequence continues at coordinate 139,762 of CBDBED010000001.1, read as the reverse complement.
TACCAGGATCGAGACTGGTACCCTGTCGGTGCTTCTTGAGCCGACCGACATGGTGTCCGTAATCGAACAGGCGAAGACCACGTTTCAGAGTGGCGGATACCGGAACAGCATTGATATTCACGCGGAACCCGGCCTCCCACGGGTCGGAGCTGACGCTATGCGTGTTGCCCAAGTCCTGTACAACCTCTTCGTGAATGCGTCCAAATACTCACGCGAGTGGTCACCCATCCATGTGCACGCGTGGTTGGAGGACCTGCACGTTGCGGTCTCCGTCACGGATGAGGGATCGGGCATACCCGCGGAGCACATCCCCCGGCTTTTCACGAAATTCTCCCGCGCTGGTGAATCTGACCACTATGGCAAGATAGACGGAGAAGGGCTTGGCCTCGCCATATGCAAGGGCATTGTGGAGGCCCACGGGGGACGCATATGGGTCGAAAACAAGGGGGCAGGACGGGGTTCGCAGTTCATATTCACCATTCCCGCGATGGAAGAAGCGGAAACTGCGAAAGACGTTGGGGCGGACTTCAGCTTGGAGAACTCAGAGCCACCGTTGGGGAGAATCCTCACCATCGACGACGACCCTCAGATACTCAGGTACGTGAGGCACACCCTTTCTGCTGCCGGTTACCGGCCCATCATGACCGATACCCCCGACGAAGTGGAGCGCATCCTGGCGACAGATGAGCCGCACCTGGTTCTATTGAATCTGGTGCTGCCCAGGACCAACGGGTTCGACGTGATGAAGCGCATTCGCAGCGCCTCGGACATACCGATTATCTTTATCTCAGGGCGTGGCAGGGACCAAGACATTGCCACGGCGTTCGATATGGGCGCGGCCGATTATGTGGTCAAGCCCTTCTCCCCCACCGAGTTGCTGGCCCGAATCAAGGCCTGCCTGCGAAATCAGGCCGCGGTCCAGCAAGCCCAACACCCCGGGCCCTTTGTACTCGGCGAACTGGCCATCGACTACGAGGCGCGCAGCGTGACAGTGGCAGGACACGAGGCGCAGTTGACCCCCACTGAGTACAGGCTGCTCTGCGAGCTTTCCTTGAACCCCGGGCGTGTGGTGACCTACGACCAGCTTTCCCGGCGCATCTGGGGCCAAGGGGGCCCCGCCCACCATCGTCTCAGGGGTTTCATCAAAGACCTGCGTCACAAGCTGGGCGATGACGCCAAGAGTCCCGCGTACATCTTCACCGAATCCGGGACCGGCTACCGTTTCAGAAGCCCTTAGCTCCCTCTTTCCCTCCGGGCGGGTGCAACAGCAAGAGCCGCCCTCCTCGCTGACACCGGACAGGTTGCCCCCCCTCAGTATCCAGAACACCCACCACCCACATCAGTGCAGTCTCGTCCGTGCAGCCTCCCGTACTTATGAGGTTTCCATACTGACCTGATACTCCTGCCCCATGCTGTCCATACGCTTTTGCTAAACAGCCCATTAGCGTCCCATAGCCCTTGACGGGAACTGAGGGTTCATAGTATATCTTTCTCCGCACGAGTATGTGGGTTTCCACATGCTATGTCTTGGAATCAGTATGGATAACCGCATGCACTGTTCTGGAGGGGTGTCTTTATGAGGCCTGACTACGTAGAAGGACTGATGAGCAGAATGAGAAAACACTCGCAAGCGCCCCCCGTGAAATTGCCGGGACGTTCAGTGGCAGGCAGCCCTGACCACAAGTTCCCGGGCTCTGAGTCCCGTCTGGGAGGCATGGCCTCCACCCTTTTCCTCTTCAACAGACGCTCCGCCCTTCCCATGCTAACGCTTCTTGCGGTGCTGGGGATCGTCCTCATGTTCCTGTTGCCCGGCGGTCTCGCCTCCGCCCAGACTGTCGCCCCCATCGAGTTCCCCGAGAATAGCGAGGAAGTGGTGGCCACCTTCACGGCCGAGGACCCCGAGGGCGCCACGCCCATCGCCTGGACCCTGCTGGCGTCTAGTGCCACAGATCCTACAGGCGTCGACGCAGACGTCGACTCCGCTGACGCAGAAGACTTCATGATCAACAAGGACGGGGAACTCAAGTTCAACATCGCGGCGACTAGCGCAGGGTCCGCGACTGGCTCCCCCGACTTCGAGAGGCCACTGGGTGCCGGTACTACCCCCAACAACACCTACAACGTGGTGGTGGTGGCCTGCGACGTGGCGCTGACTGGTGATCCCGCCGCATGCCCCGACACTGGCAAGGCTGCCTACCACAAGGTCGAGGTCAAGGTCACGAACATGGACGAGCCGGGCAAGGTGACCTTGGGCGCGACCGGGGGGGTCACTACCGGGACGCCGCAGTACCTGGTCGGCACAACCCTGACGGCCACCGCGTCCGATGGCGACATAACAAATGCAACGCAGAGCTTTGTGTCCGACGTAGCCGATGAAGTAACCGGCGTCGTTTGGCGGTGGTACAGAGGAGGGGGCCAAATCGCTGGAGCGACCAGCAACGTCTACACCCTCACGTCCGACGATGAGGGCCAGCACATCCGCGCGGTGGTCTTCTACCTAGTTGAAGGCAACGTAGACCGGGAAGAGGCCTCTGTGACCACCGAATATCCCGTGCTGGGGGGACGCGTTGGGGTCAACCAGCTCAAGTTCGACCCGGCCACGGTTTCCATGACCATCAGCGAGGGGGCCAAGGGCAGGAACGTCGGCAGTCCAGTGACGGCTACGGGCAACCACGGCACTATCAGATACAGCCTGGCCGACAGTGGCGACGGCACGACCGCCGCCCCCAGGTTCAAGATCGACGATAAGACCGGCCAGATAACAACCGAAGTGGTCTTGGACTACGAAGGCGACAGCCCAGCGACGGCGACAGACGCCGGTTCTTGCGCGGGCGCCACTACCGATACTCCCGATCGTGAATGCACAGTCACCGTAATTGCCACCGATTCCACCGGCGAGCCCACCTCTGGAACCGCGCCGAATCTCAGCGCCACCGTGACCATCAAGATCACGGACGTGGACGAGAAGCCGACCTTCAGCACCGGCGCGAAGACAGTTGGTGTTCCCGAGGGCAGCACTGCTCTCTTCCATGCCACGGCTGATGGCTACACCGTCACAGAAGCTGCTCCCGCAGCAGGTGACGGCGTCACCTACACGGCAGCGGACCCGGAGGGACGCACTGTCAGCTACTCGCTGGCGGGACCGGACGCGTCCAAGTTCCAGCTCAGCAACGATCCTCCTGTCCTGTCCTTCGTGTCGAAGCCCGACTTCGAGGCGAAGGCGAGCGCGGACGGGGACAACGTGTACGAGGTAACGGCCCGCGCCACCGCCGGTGGCAAAACCGGCGAACGGGCGGTGAGAGTCACCGTCAGCAACGTGGACGAGGGGCCGGAGATATCCGGGCCGTCGACCAAGAACTTCGTCGAGAACAGCAAGGACCCGGTGGCTACCTACACGGCGGAGGATCCCGAGGGCGTGACGCCTATCGCCTGGTTGCTGGCCACCGCAACCCACGTCAGTGCTAACGACGATCTAGCAACAACCGATAACGCTGACGCGACCGACCACTTCACCATCGACAAGGACGGGGCGCTCAAGTTCAGCAGCCCGCCCGACTACGAGAATCCCAGCGGAGAAGGTGGAACTTCCAACACCTACAAGGTGGTGGTGGCCGCCTGCGACCTGGCTCTGGACGGCGGGGCTTGCCCCACCGCAGGCAAGCTCGGCTTCCACAAGGTCACCGTCACGGTCACCAAGGTGGACGAGCCGGGCACGGTCGCCTTGGTGACCGACACGACTGATGGAACGCCGCAGTACCTGGTCGGCGCAGAGTTGACGGCCACTGCGACCGATGGCGACATAACGGATTCAGAGCAGACCTTCCAGGCCACCGAGAGAGCGGGTGAGGTGACCGGCATCGTTTGGCGGTGGTATAGAGGAGGGGGCCAAATCCCCGGCGCGGACGCGGAAGACAACACCTACACCCTCGTAGACGCCGACGTAGGCCAGCGCATCCGTGTGGAGGTGAGATACCTGGTTGCGGGCAACACACAGCAGGAAAGCGCCTCGCTGACCACCGAACATCCCGTGTTGGCGGCACTGGTTGGGGACAGCCAGCATAAGTTCGACCCGGCCACGGTCTCCAGGACCATCAGCGAGGGGGCCAAGGACAGGAACGTCGGCGCTCCGGTGACATCCACGGGCAACCACGGCACCGTCAGATACAGCCTGGCCGACAGTGGCGACGCTACGGCCACCGCCCCCAAGTTCAAGATCGACGAGAAAACCGGCCAGATAAGCACTGCAGTGGAGTTGAACTTCGAGGCGGCTGCGGATGCAGCCGATAACTGCGCAACAACTCGGAACACATGCACCGTCACCGTTACGGCCAAAGACTCAACTGGCGTGGACGCCACAAATACCGCCACCGTGACCATCACGATCACGGACGTGGACGAGAAGCCGGACTTCAGCACCGGCGCGAAGACAGTTGGTGTTCCCGAGGGCAGCACTGCTCTCTACCATGCCACGGCTGATGGCTACACCGCTACAGCTGTGACCGAGGTCACCTACACGGCAACGGACCCGGAGAGACGCACGGTCGCCTACTCGCTGGCGGGACCGGACGCGTCCAAGTTCCAACTCAGCGGCTCGCCTCCTGTCCTGTCCTTCGTCTCTAAGCCCGACTTCGAGGCGAAGGCGAGTGCGGATGGGGACAACGTCTACGAGGTGACGATCCGCGCCATCGCCGGTGGCAAAACCGGCGAACGGGCGGTGAGAGTCACCGTCGCCGACGTGGACGAAGCGCCGGAGATCGAGCGGGTGACCGGCCCAGCGGTCAGAGGCCAGGACCGCCCCACCTACGCGGAGGACCGCACTGACGCCGTGGCCACCTATACGGCCTCCGGATTTGACGGCACCGTTAGCTGGAGTCTCACAGGCGTTGACCGGGGCGACTTCAGCATCAGCAACGCCGGCGTCCTCACCTTCAGCACCTCCCCGAACTTCGAGAGTCCGGCGGACGCCGACGGGGACAACACCTACATGGTGACGGTAACGGCCACCAGGGGCGCCGACTCAGCTACCAGGGACGTCACCGTCAGGGTGACGGACGTTGAAGAGCAGGGCTGCGGCGACGCCCTGGTGGACAAGTATGACGCCAATAGCAACTGCACGATTCAGAGGGGCGAAGTCATAGCGGCCATCAACGACTATCTCGATGAAGGCGACGGTGCCCCCACTAGGGCCGATGTGATCAAGCTCATAAACCGCTACCTAGACGGTGCTTAATTTTCAAAAGAGAGGGCCGATGCAGGAAGTAGGTTCCGCGTCCTGAGGCGCGGAACCTACGAATGCAATCATCAGGGAGGTAGGTCTTGTTCAGGAAAACATTGGCGATAATGACAGTCGCCGTGGTGGCGGGCTTGGTGGCGCTGATGAGCCTTCTCCCTGTAGCAGCACAGAGTTCGGCCAGTGCCACGCGCTCCTTCTCCGCGACGACGGTGAACGCTGGCGAGGACGTGACGGTCACCATAGCCGTGGCCAACTACGGTGGATTCGGGCGCGTCACGGAGACGCTGCCCACAGGGTTCATCTACAAGTCTTCCAGCCTCGAAGACATCCAAGTGGATGCCAGCGGCGGGCAGGTGGTCAAGTTCACCCTCCAGGGGGAGTCATCGTTCACCTATGTCGCCACTGCTCCCAGCACGACCGGTCCCCACACCTTTTCCGGTGAACTGACGGACTCCATGCGGACGACCCCCCGGCCCACCGTCGGCGGGCCTACCAGGGTCACCGTTCGGGCTCCGGTGACTGGGCCTACCGCCAGGGCCACACGCTCCTTTTCCCCGGCGACGATAGATGCTGGCGAGGACGTGATGGTCGCTATAACCGTGGCCAATTACGGGGGATTCGGAAGGGTGACGGAGACGTTGCCCACAGGATTCGCCTACAAGTCATCCAGCTTGGACGACAGCCAAGTGGATGCCAGCGGCGGTCAGGTGGTCAAGTTCACCCTCCAGGGGGACTCATCGTTCACCTACATCGTCACTGCTTCCAGTATGGCAGGCCCCCACACTTTTTCCGGTCAACTGAGGGACTCGGACCGGACCAACCATGACGTCGGCGGTGCTACCAGCGTCACCGTTCGGGCTATGGCGGCTGGGCCTAGCGCCAGGGCCACACGCTCCTTTTCCGCGACAACGGTAGACGCTGGGGCGGACGTGACGGTCACCATCAGCGCAAACAACTATGGAGGTTTCGGGCGCGTCGCGGAGACGTTGCCTGCGGGGTTCACCTACAAGTCATCCAGCCTAGAAGACAGCCAAGTGGATGCCAGTGGCGGGCAGACGGTCAATTTCACCCTCCAGAGTGACACGTCCTTCACCTACGTCGCCACCGCTCCCACTCCCAGCACGGCACAATCCTACACCTTTTCCGGTGAACTGACGGACTCTGACCGGGCCAACCATCCCGTAGGAGGTGCTTCCAGCGTCAATGTCAGAGCCGCACCAGCCGGCCCCGGCGCGACGCGGTCGTTCTCCAACGATTCGGTGGATCTCGGCGCGGACGTGACGGTCACCATAGCCGTGGTCAATTACGGAGGATTCGGAAGGGTGACGGAGAGGTTGCCCGACGGGTTCACCTACATCTCATCCAGCCTAGAGGACAGCCAAGTGGATGTCAGCGGCGGGCAGGAGGTCAGTTTCACCCTCCAGAGTGACTCGTCTTTCACCTACACCGTCACTGCCCCCAGCACGGCAGACTCCTACACCTTTTCCGGTGAATTGAGGGACTCCGACCGGAACAACCACACCGTCGGCGGTGCTGCCAGCATAAAAGTGCAAGCCCCAGTTGGGCCGGCCTCGCGCTCCTTCCCGCCTCGGGTATCGCCTAGCGCACGCGTCACGGTCGCTATCACTCTCGGCAACTACGGGGGATTCGGAAGGGTGACGGAGACGCTGCCCGCAGGGTTCACCTACCAATCATCCAGCCTCGACGCAAGCCAAGTGGATGCCAGCGGCGGGCAGGTGGTGAAGTTCACCCTGCAAGGGGATGACCGCTTCACCTACACCGTCACTGCTCCCAGCACAACAGGCCCCTATACATTCTCAGGAGTCCTGCGAGACAGTGACAGGGCCGAGACAAGCATAGGCGGGGCCTCCAGCATAACTGTCCGTACTCCAAGCACTGGAGGCGGTGGAGGCGGCGGGGCACCCGCGCCCACAAACCGCGCCCCATCCTTTGACGAGGGAACCAGTGCATCGCGCTCGATTGCTGAGAACTCGCCTGCTGGCACGGCCGTCGGGGACCGCGTCACCGCCACCGACCCCGACAGGGACCGGCTGACCTACAGCATCACCGGCGGGGATGCTGCCCGGTTCAGTATCGACGGGAGCACCGGGCAAATCTCCGTGGGCCAGGGCACGGCCCTTGATTTCGAGTCCAAGAGTTCCTACACCTTCACCGCCCGGGTCAGCGACCCCGGCAACAGGCGCGACACGATCGCGGTCAGCATCACGGTGACCAACGTGGACGAGCCCGGCGTGGTCACCATCACGCCGGAGACGCCCGAAGTCGGCGTCCAGATGACCGCAACCCTGACCGACCCGGACGGCAGCGTGAACATCCAGAACTGGCGCTGGGAACGCTCCTCCGACCAAGAGGCGTGGGCCATCATCTCCGGGGCCAGGTCTGGGACCTACACGCCCACCGCCCTCGATGAGGGTTCGTACCTGCGGGCGAACGCAGCCTATGACGACGGCCACGGGCGCAACAAGGAGGCGGAGGCAGCGGTCGCCAGCAAGGTGCCTGCCGCGCCAACGCCTACACCGACTCCCACACCAACGCCAACGCCCACACCCACGCCAACTCCAGTCCCTGTGCTGGAGCCGACGGTCAGCAGGTCCTTCTCCGAGCCGTCGGTAGAGCCGGAGCAGGAGTTCAACGTGGTCATCGCTCTGGCCAACTACGGCGGTGTAGGTATGGTCACGGAGACCCTTCCCGCTGGCTTCGCCTTTGAGGAGAGCAGCGTTGACGCCGCCTTCGTACAGGTGGAGGGGCAGAAAGTCACGTTCTCGGTGCAGGGAGATCTGGCCTTTTCCTACACAGTCACCGCGTCCGACGTACCGGGAACTCATGATTTCTCCGGCATCTTGAAGGACGCCCAGGGCAATGACCATGCGATAGGAGGCGAGGCCAGCGTGAGGGTAAGAGAGCCGCGGCAACCACCGCCGACGCCGACGCCAACAGCGACACCGGTACCGGCTACGCCTGAACCCACGCCGACACCTGTGCCAGCCACTCCTACGCCGGCACCTACACCGACGCCGGTACCGGCCACGCCCACGGCTGTGCCCACTGCTACGCCGGTACCGCCGACGGCCACTCCGACAGCTGTACCGCCCACTCCCGAAGCAACCGCGACACCGGCGCCCACCCCCACCGCGGCACCGACGCCCACGCCGGTCCCGCCCGTGGAGCCGGAAGAGGATGGAGGCGTTCCCTGGTGGCTATGGCTGATCATAGGGTTGCTCATAGCTGCTGCGGTGGTTGGCGCCTTCCTCTGGTGGACGATGCAGCGAAGGTAGGCCGGACTGCCGATTGAGGAGAAAAAGAGGGCGGGGACAACCCCCGCCCTCTGCCTTTAGCACGGTGTCTTACCGGAGAGGCGGATGTCTCCCTTCACGAGCCCGCCCCACAGGAGGTTGCCAGTGAGACCAATGATGAATGAAGAAAAGACGGAAATAGAACTGCATCTTGTTATGCCCTGCGTCCAGGGAGACGGCCTGCGGGCTGCCGTTGGTCGGCCTGACCTACGCCACGCCGCAGGGGTTTGAGCAACCCCATAGGCTCAAGCGGTGCCGTGCCTGCTCATATGCTTCCGTGGTGCGATGCAAGGGCGGGTGCGGCAGGCAACTCCGTTGGTACGAGAGGCACGACGACGGGCTCTGCTGGCGGTGCAATGCCCTGAAGCCGACGGTCGAGGTAGACGAACAGGCAGGCTACACCATCTACAAGAACCGGATGCTCAGGTCGGCGACCATACATCGGAGCTGGGTGCCGGCAGGTGCGGATGTCAGGGAGATTTCGTTCCCTCGTTGTCAAGGCGACAGGGTGGTACATAGACGGCCTCACGACCAAGGAGGACGCTGAGCGGGCGGCCCGGACCGAGGGCTGGGAGGCCATGCGGAGGTGTGGCTACTGTCAGCCATAAGTTCAGGGTGCCCGGTTGAGCTCCGTTTGCTTCCAGCGTGACAACTAACCCTACCACGCACCGCTAATGGGATCTGGGCAAAGTGCTCCTCTTGCCGCTGTGCGTGTGGACGATAGCTCGCAATGCGCAGACTACTTCATGTAGGGAGGCGATCTTGAGAACGCGATATGTCTTGAGTGGACTGGCATCTGCCATGGTGGTGATGATGCTACTGGCGTGTGCGGGTCCCATCGGGCCTCAAGGTCCGCCGGGCCCCCAAGGGCCTCAGGGAGAGCAAGGGCCAGCCGGAGAGCGAGGGTCAGCCGGGCCTCAGGGAGAGCAAGGACTAACCGGCCCAGCCGGAGAGCAAGGGCCAGCCGGAGAGCAAGGGCCAGCCACGGGAATCCCAGGCCCGCAAGGAGATCAAGGGATTGAGGGTCCGTCTGGTGAGCAGGGTGAGGTCGGCCCCCAAGGACCACAGGGTGCGCCGGGGCCTCAAGGCGTTCGGGGTCCGCAGGGGCTTCAGGGGGAGACCGGCCCCCAAGGGGAACGCGGCCCGCAGGGATCGAGGGGCGAACCGGGCCCAACCGGACCGGCTGGACCAAAGGGTGACAGAGGGCAATCCGCGCCGCAAGACTATTACTGGACGGTAGTGAGAAAACAGGACGCCCTGACTAATGAATGGACGCGCGGTGCTCACCACAGAGGCTATCTGGAATCCGTCCACATACTACCGACCGCCCTTCCTTGAAATCATCTGTGACTCCGACGGCCATGAAGTGAGGGTGGACTACAGTTCGGGCCACGTCGGTTTAGGTACCCATGTGGAGGGCCTGGCGAAGTGGGATAACGACCCGGCAGTAAACGTGCGCTGGCGGACCGCCACTTCGAAAGCCCATCAAGGTGGCTACAACGTCACGGTGCATCCGAACCCCCAAAGAGTTCATCAGGCGTTCAGAAGAATCCGACGAACTGTATGTCCGGGTGGGAAACATCGACCGGGAAGCGAGGTTTGATGTTCGGGGGCTTAGAAGGCACCTAGACGCTCATGCCGATTTGTGTCGGTGAGAGGCGACAGAAAGGGGGTACGCAACTGCCATGTCCTATAAGAACCGGAGGGTTCATGGTCATGTAACCCGGTTGGGGTTGCACCTGCGACTGGGGTTGCTGGTAGTTATCGGATACCTGGCCTTGGCCTGTGCCTCTGCAGCCGCTCCGGCTACGCCGACGCCGCTGGGGTCTACCGGCACTCCCTTTGTTGAGCCTGCTCAGACGCCTCTCCAAACCGCTGGAGACGCGTCTACTACATCGCCCCACCGCCACCAGCGCACCTATGCCCACCCCTCAAGAAACCGTGGCAACCCCTACCACGACCGGCGCTCCGGTGCTGGAGACTCCCAGCCCCGTCCCACAGAACACGGAACCTGGTGGTGATGACCAGGCAGTGTCCGTCCCGGATAAGGGGAGCCAGAAGTACCCCAACCTGGGGTCCCGACTTGACCTCCTGGTGGCCAACGTAGAGGGAGGAAAGGCCACGGCCGCGGAAGCTGTGGCGGATACCTCGGTGCATTCCGGGGAATTCGTGGCGGTGACCATCTACCTGTCCGGCAACGTGGATGACTTGGTCAGCTTCCTGAAAGACAACGGCGGCGACCCGCGAAACGTGGGCGAGGACTACGTCGAAGCCTACGTGCCAGTGGCTCTGCTTGGGCCACTCTCGGAACGTCCCGGCGTGACCCGGGTGCGGGAGATCGTCCCGCCGGAGCCTGAAGGGAGCGGGCTAGTTTGGACGCCTGGGGGTCCCGCTCCGCCCGGAACTGGGACATGACACAACCGGGAAAACCGGATGGCCGTTGTCACCACTCTTCATTTATCCCCGAAACAGCCATGACAGGTCACATTTAAGGGAGGGGAAGGTCAATGCGCCGCAAGGGCTTGTTTGGAGCAACGGCAGTCACCGTCTTGGGAATCCTGGCCATTGCCCTCCTGGTGGCCGCGCCCGGCGTTTTCGCCGACGGTGACGAGAGCGGGAAAAAGGACACAGACGAGGGACACGAACAGGCCCTGCCTCTGTTGGAGAAGACGGGCCTGAAGTACCCCAACTTGGGCTCCCATCTCGACCGGATGGTGGCCAGCGTCGAGGCGCAGGAAACCACGGCAGAGAGCGCGGCTGAGAACTCCCCAATTCGCAGAGGAACCTCGGTGGCCGTGACCATTTATGTGCGCGGTAGCGTCGATGACGTGGTGAGTTTCCTGGAAGACAACGGCGGCGATACGCGCAATGTGGGCGAGGACTATATCGAAGCCTACGTGCCGGTGACCCTGCTGGGCCTGGTATCAGAACGTCCCGGCGTGATCCGGGTGCAGGAGATCGTGCCGCCGCAACCGGCGCAGACCACCCAGCGAGTTGTCGGCCACGGCCCCGCTGCGCACCTTTCGGCGGCCTGGAACCAGGCCGGATACACTGGCCAGGGCATCAAGGTGGGGATAATCGACGTCGGATTCAGGGGTTTGACCAGGCTTCTAGGAACCGAGCTGCCGGCGACGGTCCAGGCCAGATGTTACACGGAGTTGGGCAGATTCACCACCAACCTAGCCGACTGTGAGGCGGTCGACCAGGTGACCGCTCGCTTCCCGGAATGTCTTGACGCCGTTCGGCGCCGGGCCGTCCGCGGCGCGGAACATGGCACGATAGTTGCCGAGTCAGTCATTGACATAGCCCCGGAGGTGTCCCTGTACATCGCCAAACCGCAGTCTAAGGGAGACCTCCGGGACGCCGCCGACTGGATGGTCTCGCAAGGCGTAGCTGTGATCAACTACTCGGTGAGCTGGACCTTTGATGGCCCTGGCGACGGGACAAGTCCACTTAGCGTCAGCCCCCTGAACACGGTGGACCAGGCCGTGGCAGGCGACGCCCTGTGGGTCAACGCGGCGGGCAACAACGCCCAGGAAACCTGGTTTGGAGACTACTCGGACCCGGACGGCGATGGAGTTATCAGCTTCGCCGGCGGGAATGACGAAGTTCTCCGAATACCCGTCAGAGCGTGCCGGAGTTATAGGGTCCAGCTGCGATGGGAGGACAGTTGGAATGGAGCGAGCACGGGATCTGGACCTCTACTTGTACGACACGTCCACTCGTCAGTACATTCGGTCAATATTCAGTGAGAACGAACAGTCGGGACTAAAGGGTCATGTGCCATTTGAATGGTTAAGATTTATGGTCCGCCAGGACAGCAATGATCTTGGTATAGTTATACAGCACCGCGGCGGCGACGCGCCCGACTGGATTCAGTTGCTGGTTTGGTCAGTTGATCCTATTGAGCGACACACCAAGAGCGGCAGCATCACCAATCCCGGGGAAAGCGCCAACCCGGGTATGTTGGCGGTGGGCGCGGCCCACTGGGACGACGTTCGCGCCATCGAGCCTTACAGCAGCCGGGGCCCCACCCCCGACGGCCGGGTCAAGCCCGACGTCGTCGGCGCGGACTGCGGCGCAACGGCGCTGACTCCCCTCAACCAGTACAACTCTGGCTTCTGCGGCACCAGCCAGGCAGCGCCCCACGTCGCCGGTATGGCGGCGCTCGTGCGCCAACGGTTCCCCAACTACACCCCGGCCCAGGTCGCCAGCTATGTGAAGGACTTCGCGGTGCAGCGCCAGAACCCCGACCCCAACAACACCTGGGGCCACGGCTTCGCCCAACTCCCGCCGCCCGACGGGTCAGCGTCTCCGGTTCCAGTGCCGTCCAACGCCTTCACCCGCAATCCGGCGGCGGACTTCGATACGCTGATTGCCGCCGGAAATCAGACCCCGGAAGGCATATGGTCAGACGGGACGACCATGTGGGTCGCGGACTCGCATGACGAAAAGATCTACGCCTACGACATGGCGACCAGGGCGCGGGTCCCCGGCAGGGACTTCGACACCCTCTACGCCGCCGACAACACTCGGCCTCGAGGCATCTGGTCGGATGGTACGACGATGTGGGTGGCAGACTATCTTGACGATAAGATCTACGCCTACGACATGGCGACCAGGGACGCGGGTATCCGGCAAGGACTTCGATACTCTGGAAGCCGCCGGCAACACTTGGCCGCGAGGCATCTGGTCCGACGGTACGACGATGTGGGTGGCGGACTTGTTCGACGAAAAGGTCTACGCCTACGACATGGCGACTAAGGCGCGGGTCCCCGGCAAGGACTTCGATACCCCTGGGAGGCGCCTGGGATACGCGCCCGGAAGGTATCGAAGGCATTTGGTCGGACGGTGCGACGATGTGGGTGGCGGACTCCGGTTACGACAAAATTTACGCCTACGACATGGAGACTAGGGAGCGGAAGCCTGACAGGGAATTCAATACTCTGGATGCCGCCGGGAACTGGTCACCGCTAGGCATCTGGTCCGACAACACGACAATGTGGGTGGGGGACTGGGACGACGAGAAGATCTACGCCTACCTCATGCCGGTGCAGGCGGAGTCTGCCGCAGACCGGGAAGCGCTGGTCGCCCTCTACAACGCCACCGGCGGTGCCAACTGGACCAACAACGACGACTGGCTGACCAACGCGAACATCGACCAGTGGCGCGGCGTAACCACCAACGCCGACGGCCGCGTCACGACCCTGAACCTCACGGGGAACCAGTTGACCGGGGAGATACCGGCATCGCTGGGAAGCCTCACCAGCTTGCAGATTCTCGCGCTTGGCGAGAACCAGCTGACCGGAACCATTCCGACCTGGCTGGGCAGTCTCGCCAACTTGGAAGAACTGTACCTGTGGGGGAATAAGCTGACAGGCACGATTCCGACCGAACTGCGCAGCCTCGCCAACCTGAAAGTGCTGTCCCTCTCTGACAACCAGTTGACCGGGACCATTCCGACCTGGCTGGGCAGCCTCTCCAACTTGGAAGAACTGTACCTGTGGGGGAATAAGCTGACAGGCACGATTCCGACCGAACTGCGCAGCCTCGCCAACCTGAAAGTGCTGTCCCTCTCTGACAACCAGTTGACCGGGACCATTCCGACCTGGCTGGGCAGCCTCTCCAACTTGGTGGAACTGCATCTCGCAGGCAACCAGTTGGCGGGCGCGATACCTGTCGAGTTGAGTAGCCTCGCCAACCTGAAAGTGCTGGATCTCTCTGACAACCAGTTGACTGGAACCATTCCGACCTGGCTGGGCAGCCTCTCCAACATGGTGGAACTGCATCTCGCAGGCAACCAGTTGACGGGCGCGATACCTGTCGAGTTGACTAGCCTCGCCAACTTGGAAGTGCTGGATCTCTCTTACAACCAGTTGACCGGGACCATTCCGACAAACTGGGCAGCCTCGCCCAATCTGATAACACTGGATTTGGGGGCCAACCGGTTGACTGGAACCATCCCGACCGAACTGGGCAGCCTCTCCAATCTGGAAGAACTGGACTTATGGGCCAACCAGTTGACCGGGGAGATACCATCCCAGTTAGCCAGCCTGGCCAACCTACACCGATTATCCCTGCGTAGTAACCGATTAACCGGACCCGTTCCGGGCTTGGGTGGGCGACCTAACAGCCCTGACCTACCTAGACCTGGCATACAACCAGTTAACGGGGGAGATGGCCTAGAGAACTGGGCAGCCTGATCAACCTGGACGTTTTACGGCTGAATAACAACCGGTTGTCTGGAGTGCTCCCTCAGACCCTGTCAGGACTGAGCAGGCTGCGGTACTTCAGTTACTACAACAACCCTGGCCTTTGTGCGCCGATCGATGACGCATTTCAGAATTGGCTAGAAGACATTTCCTTCGTATATGGCAGTTCTTGTGCCCTAGCGGACTCGCAGGAGGATCGCGCCGTGTTGGTCCAGGTCCACAGCGCAACTGACGGCGACAACTGGACGAACAACGACAACTGGCTGGGCGACGACCTAGTTAGGGAATGGCACGGCGTCGCGACTGATGCTGACGGGCGTGTCAATGGGCTGACTCTTCCTCAAAATCAATTGAAGGGGGAGATACCTGCTGAATTGGGTAGCCTCACCCAACTAAGGCGGCTATCCCTCCGAACCAACCAGCTGAGAGGCGAAATACCGGGCGAGCTAGGCCGTCTCGCCAACTTACAAGTACTGTACCTCCAGAACAACCAGCTGACCGGGGAAATACCTACGGAGCTAGGCAACCTCACCAACCTCACCTCACTATTCCTTCAAGGCAACCAACTAACCGGGTGCATCCCAGCGGCACTGAAGCGTGTGCCATCCAACGACTATACCGAGTTGGAGCTACCGTTCTGCACGGTCGCCCACCGATCCTTCTCCCCGGTCCCGGTGGTCCCGGGCGGCCAGGTGACGGTCACAATCAGTGCTGACAACTACGGGTCCGGCGGAGGAGTCACGGAAACGCTGCCTGCGGGGTTCACTTACGTATCCAGCAGCCTTCCCGACATTCAGGTGACCGTCACGGGCCAGACAATCAAGTTCGCTCTTTTTGGGGAGATGTCCTTCACCTACTCTGTCACTGCCCCCAACGAGGTTGGTTCCTATGCCTTCTCGGGTACGCTGAGGGACTTCGACCAGAACGACCATGAGGTCGGCGGTGATTCAACGGTGACGGTTGCGGTCACGGACCCGCTGATCGTGAGATACGACGCCAACAACAACTGGAAGATTGATAGGAACGAGGTCGTAAACGCAATAAACGACTACCTCTTCGGGGATGGAGAGATTACCAGGGCCGACGTGGTGAGGCTCATCAATCTGTACCTCTTCGGGTAAGGAACCGAACAGGAACCGAAAGAGGCGTGCGGGGCGGTGGTTGCCCCGGCTTACCGCCTGGCCCATCCGTTGAGCCGGAAGAGGGTAAGGCATTCCCCGGTGACTGTGGTTGATCATCGCGCGGCTCAACCCAGTGGAGGACGCGGCGAAGACTGACCCACGCCACGCCGCAGGATCGAGCAATCCCACCGACCCAAGCGTTGCCGTCCCTGCTCCTATGCCTCTGTGGTGCCATGCAAGGGCAGGTGTTGGAAGCAACTCTGCTGGTACGAGAGGCGGTGCCGACGGCGAGAGGCACCCTTGGCGAGGGCTGGTGAAAACCGATTGCGGAGGTGCGGGCTCCTGTCGTTCCGATGATTCGCCCAAGTAAGGAGAGCCCATTCATGATGACTGAGACTCTTAGACCCATACCAGAAATGTCCGCTGAATGCTTCAATCAAGTGCAGCGCGCCCTGAATAGGTACGCCGAGGAAGTATGGTCTGCTAAGCTTGACGACGAAACCAAGGTCATCCACGTAGAGTATGCGAGGCGGTTCCATCAGTGGATGTTTGGCCTGTACGACCTCGGCCCTCCTCGCATCACATCTCGACGCGACGCGAACCCGGTGCACCTGTGGGATTCGGTGGGCACCCCGAGAGTACGCAAGGAAGGGAGAATAGAGGGGAATGTCCATCTACCTAACGGCCCCATATGAGGGCAATAGGTAAGTGCTTGTGAAGGTTTCGGAGGTCGCAGCTATTCTGCAGCACTTGGGAACGCAGACCATCGTACCCTGGGAGGTGGGACATTGATCTATGTTAAGGAACCCTTGAGTGCCATCAACAAACTGATTAACAACCGAGAGCAATGACATTTGTGGCGTGCCCCTGATGGCCATGTTCGCACCCTGGACGCTGCTGGCACCTTTGCACGACCGGAGAAGGCGGGGCGATGAGAAGCATGACGCCCAAGCTATGTGGATCGACCCAAGCCTGTTCCGCTCCGGCAAGGATGCCTTGGTTTCCGTGTTTGAAGCCTTGGACCGCCCATCCAGCGAGGACGTCTTGGTAAACCCTGTCGTCCGTACGTCAGACCGTGAGCCTCACTATCTCACCCGGTTGGACGAGCGCGAGCGATACCCGCACCCCGACAGTCGACGACGAGCTGCCAATCTTCCACTTGGAATTGGCTCTGTATAGTATGTTGTTGGGGAGACACCTACCTTTGAGGCCTGCAAGTGCTGGAAGAATAAGGTTTGCTCCCAGGCCCAATTGAGAGTTGCCGTGGGCAGTTAGGTAAACGCACGCCGCAGGCGGACTGTTGTTGCCCTGCCTGCGGCGTCACGCTCCGTCAATTGTTATCAATGCCCGGACCACTCTCGGCAGCGCGAGGTTGCCGGGCTACTAACGGCATCGGGTGGAGGTCATCCCAAGTCGAATCGGTCCAGGTTCATGATCTTGCTCCACGCGGCCACGAAGTCGCCGACCAACGCCCGCTGGCCACCTTCGGAGGCGTACACCTCAGCGATGGCCCGGAGTTCCGAGTTCGAGCCGAAGACCAGGTCGACCCTGGTGCCAGTCCACCTTACCTCCCCCGTCCGTCGCTCACGCCCCTCGAACACGCCCTCTCCCGCCGCGGCAGCCTGCCATTCGGTGTTCATGTCGAGCAGGTTTAGGAAGAAGTCATTGGTCAGCGCATCAGCCCGGTTGGTGAATACGCCGTGGGGCGACTGCCCTGTATTGGCGTTCAGGACGCGCAGGCCGCCGATCAGCGCAGTCATCTCAGGAGGCGTCAGCGCGAGCATGCATGCCCGCTCGACCAGGAGGTGCTCAGCCGGCTCCCTGTGTCCGGGCTGGAGGTAGTTGCGGAACCCGTCGAAGGTGGGTTCGAGCACGGAGAAAGACTCGATATCCGTCCACTCCTGGGATGCGTCCGTGCGGCCCGGTGTGAAGGGCACCTGCACCTCGTGCCCGGCGTTTCCTGCTGCCTTCTCCACAGCCGCGCATCCTGCCAGGACTATGAGGTCGGCGAGCGACAGAGGCGTGCCCTGTGTCTGTGCTGCGTTGAACTCTGTCCTGATCTGCTCCAGCGTCTCCAGCACCTTCTCCAGTCCGTCCGGGTCATTGACTTCCCAGTCCTTTTGAGGAGCGAGGCGAATCCGCGCTCCGTTCGCTCCCCCGCGTTTGTCCGTACCACGGAAGGTCGCCGCCGAGGCCCATGCGGTCGAGACCAATTGGGAAACGGACAACTCGGAAGCAAGCACCCTGGCCTTGAGGTCAGCGATCTCCTGCTCTCCAATCAACCGGTGACCGACTTCGGGGACCGGGTCCTGCCACAGGAACGGTTCTTCGGGGACCAGCGGTCCGAGGTACCGGCTCCTAGGGCCCATGTCACGATGGATCAGCTTGAACCACGCCCTCGCGAAGGCGTCTTCGAACTCAGCGGGGTTTTCGAGGAAACGCCTTGATATTGGCCCGTAAACCGGGTCCACCATCAGTGAAAGGTCCGTGGTGAGCATCATGGGGGCATGCTCCTGCGATGAATCGTGAGCGTCTGGCACAGTGGCCACCGGGCAAGCATTACCGGGTGCATATTGCGACTTGCCCGCCGGACTCTTGGTCAATTCCCATTCGATGCCGTGGAGGTTCTCCAGGAATTCGTTGTCCCAGCCGATGGGGTTGGTGGTCCAGGCACCCTCAAGACCGCTGGTGAACGTGTCGATGCCCTTGCCACTACCGCAGTGGTTTTTCCAGCCCAAGCCCTGCTCCTCAATCCCGGCACCCTCCGGGTCGGGACCGACGCACTCCTCGGGGACCGCTCCGTGCGCCTTTCCGAAGGTATGTCCGCCGGCGATGAGGGCAACCGTCTCTTCGTCATTCATGGCCATGCGTCCGAAGGTCTGGCGGATGTAGCCCGCGGCGGCAGCCGGGTCCGGGTTTCCATTGGGTCCCTCCGGGTTGACGTAGATCAGGCCCATGTGGTCGGCACCAAGAGGCTCCTGTAGCTCTCCCCCAGGACCGTGGCGCTCATCTCCAAGCCAGGTCCCTTCGGGGCCCCAGTAGGTTTCATCGGCTTCCCATACATCCGGCCGTCCGAATCCAAAGCCCAGCGTCCGGAAGCCCATTGACTCCAGGGCGCAATTGCCAGCGAAGATGATCAGGTCGGCCCAGGAGATCCTGTTTCCGTACTTCTGCTTGATGGGCCAGAGCAGGCGGCGCGCTTTGTCCAAGTTCGCGTTATCGGGCCAGCTGTTCAGGGGAGCAAACCGCTGGTAGCCCTCCCCCCCACCGCCGCGACCATCGGCAATGCGGTAGGTGCCTGCAGCGTGCCACGCCATGCGGATGAAGAGTGGCCCGTAGTGGCCGTAGTCAGCAGGCCACCAGTCCTGCGATGTGGTCATCGCCTGTTCAATGTCCATCCTGAGGGCGTCGACGTCCAGGTGGCTGAAAGCTTCGGCGTAGTTGAAGTCTCCACCCAGCGGGTCCGACACGGGTGAGTTCTGGCGAAGGGGCTTCAGATTCAACTGGTTCGGCCACCAGTACTGATTCGATATCAATTCATCTCTCCTTTCAACGTTATCGTGGTCATCCATGACTCGGGTGTGCCTGCACTGAGGGCTTTTAGTTGCCATGCCGTGGAGGCCTCAGCTGCCCAGAGTGGGCGCACCGCTTTCCCTGGATGGGCTTGGGATACCTCAAGAGCGGCAACTGCTGCGAGTGAGCCTAGGGCTTTTCTAGGCTGGAGTTGTCCGGTCTGCCTCCTGTGCGACGACCTCGTCAGACCACTTCAATCGAGGCATCACAGCGCCTTCTGGATCTTGGTGTCGCTGGCCTAACCGTGCACCGAAACACTCTTTTCCTCTTGTCAGGAAGGGTTTTGTGTGGCCCAGTCCTCACTAACAGTATCTCTCAATACACACATAGTGAATAGAGATATAGTTCGATAATGTATATTGAGTTTAATGATACTGGTATGTGCAATGTGCATCAGGTGGAGGAAACAGCTTCCGTGTTGCCATCGCGGCGTGGGCCATGTCCAGGGCAGTTGAAGTGATGCCTATCAGCAGGTCTGCAGTGGGCACTTACGTCCTGAACCTGGGAGAAGAAGATGAGATTGGTTTGCGCGACAGCTACAAACACACTATGCAGCCCGCCCTAGCAGGAGCCCTCCACTTTTGTCCGGGCGACTTGCAGAGGGCGTCAAAGTCTCAAGTACACCGTGACCGGGGGAGAATGGCACGTGCTGCCTTGATGGCATCGACGCCCCACAACCTTGCCTCACGTACTACTCAAACCGATCACAACGCACAGCCCGGGACACATCCCTAAGTGCATCCTCCCCCGGGTTATCGTTCCATAGCGGGAGTCAATCACTACCCTCGTACTGTCCAGTTCCTGTAACTCCATGTCGAAGACCAGCCATCGGCGGTCCGAAGGCTGGCATGATCACGCGCAATAAGCACTCTCTTCGGTCCTCGCCTTCGGACCCCGCTCTCAGGTTTGTCGGCTCGCTTCAAGGCAGTACCCGTTGGGTCGGTGGCGTTGCAGTGACCGCATCACATTGCCGCGCCATAAAATGGATTGTAACTGAGTTGTCATCGTTATTTGCCGAATAATCACTGATACTTCATAACGTTTTTGCTACAGTACTCCCATGGTTGTTGTGAGACCGATACCTAAGGACGCCGAGAGGCATCTCTCGGCGGGTTTTTCTCGTTTGGCCCGACGCCTCGGGATGCGGGAGACCATAACACCGGAAACCTCAATCGTGTACTACCGAAATCCGAGGCACACCATTCCCGTCTCCAGAGACGAAGCATACAGGGTGGCGGCGAGCCATGCGGAGGCCCTTGGCCTTCAGGGGGAACCGTGTGGCTCCTCCATTCAACGGATGTGGTGGGAGCGGTACGGCCCGCTGCTGGGCATGGAGGCATCACACCTGGACGGGCACCAGGTCTGGGTCGTCATGGTGGCGGGAAGGATTGTGTGGCGGGGCGAGACTTATTCCTACCTCGTCATAACCCTCGACATGGGCGGAGGAGTCCAGAGCGCCAGCTTTTGCGCAACGGAGACTTTATTGAGGGTGCGAGATTCATTCAGGAGGTCCAAATGAAGGCAACTGCGATAACACTGGGAATCCTGGGCTCGGTGGTCGCGTTCATCGCGTCCATAGCCACGCTGATTGCTGGGTGGGTCGCTGACGCCATCCCCTTCGTTTCAGGCTCCACGCTCAATGGCATCGGACTCCTGGCACTGGTGGGTTCCATTATCGCTCTCGTAGGAGCCATCCTGAGTGGGAGCAAGCCTCTGGTGGGTGCCATCATGCTGGGAGTGGCTTGCGTCGCGTCCATTATCGCCCTCGCCGTTGTCTACAAAGAGTGGAACCCGGGGCTCATCGCGGGCGGCTTGGCGTTGGCGCTGATAGGGCTGGGTGCCATCTTCGCTTTGCTGGCTTATCTGGAGGAGGTCCGCAGCAGGCCAAACTGAGACACTTCCGGGAGTCCATGTCCAGTGGTCGCGTTAACGGTTAGCTGCCGATGCCGCCGTCGACACAGATGGAGCATGAATGCTGGCGTTCACTGTCTGGGAAGAGATGATGACTGATGATGCCCATCGTGAATCCCTGGACGTGTTGGCCAGTACGTCGCTTCGTCGACCTCCCAATCGGAGGACCACTCAACAAGACTTCAGGAAGCGGGTCCCGTCAGACCATCCGCACCGGGATTCCACAGGGTTGGGACGAGTTCTGGGACACAATGGAAGAAACGGACCCGGAAGGGTTCGATGAGATCAGTGACGCCCTGGACGAATTCAGGAGGGAGACGGGCATCGACATAGAGCGGGATGTCATCGGCTCCATGTCCGGCGAATGGCTATCGCCCTGCTGCCCAGTGACATCAAAGTCCATGATGATGAGAGCATCAGTGGCTCAGTCGAAGCGTTGTTCCTGACTGGCGTCACCGACCCGGAACGCGTCGAAGATACCATAGATTCCGCCGTGGACTACATAGAGGCCCAAGGAGAGAGCTTGCCGCTGAATCACCGCCCACTGGGCCAATTCGAAGTCACAACGGTCTCCATGGAAGATGTGGAAGACCTGCCCTTGGATATCGAGCCTGGATACGTCGTGCTTGACGAATGGCTGGCAGTGGGGAGCACCTTCGACAGTCTGGAGCGGTTGCATGACGTGGTCTCCGGGGCGGCCTCGTCGCTGGCCTCCAAGCGGAGCATAGCCATCCTGATGGAGGCGATGCCCCGACCGGTGCATTTCATCGCCTATGCGGACATCGCTGGGATACTCGACATGGCGGAGGGCGCCATGCCGGAAGACGCCCTGAGGGAGTACCACGACATGGTGAAGCCTGTGCTAGACCCGTTCGCCGCCGCGCTGCTGGCCTATTCCCTCACGGAAGACCAGTTCAGGCTCACCGCCAGGGTGTCCCTTCGGGAATCCAGAGGCCTCCGATAGCTAGTCGTAAGGAGCACTAGGGACCGGCAGGAGTCAACAGCTATGGATGGGGGCTATCGGCGGCTCCGGGCTGTCCATACGGTAGCCGACGCGGGGCTCGGCGAAGATGTGCCTCGGGGAGCCATCTTTCTCCAGCTTGGTGCGCAGCCTCTTCACATAGGTGCGCAAGCTTCTCCTGTCCCTCGATCGCTCCGGTCCCCAGACCCGCTCTAGCAGGTGGCTGAAGGTCAGCACGCGCCCAGCGTTGATGGACAGCTCGCACAGCAGTTCGTACTCGGTGGGAGTCAGTTGTACCGACTCCTCCTTCACGCTCACCCGCCGGTGCTCGTAGTCGATGATCAAGTCCCCCGACACGAAGGGTCCTGGCGGCTCAACAGGAGGTACGGCCAACCGCCGGCGCAAGGCTGCCCGGACCCTTGCCACCAACTCGGTGGCGGAGAAGGGCTTGACCACGTAGTCGGCCGCCCCGGCCTCCAAGGCCCTGGCGATGGTTTCGTCGCGGTTGTAGGCGGACACGAAGACCACTGGCACCTCGGCGATGCGTAGCATCGTCTCCATTAACTCGATCCCGTCGCTGCCCGGCAACAACAGGTCCAGCAGTACCAACCGGGGCCGTTCCGCACCGAACAAGAGGAGGGCTTCCTCCGGGTCTGCCGTGACCCGGGGCATGTAACCTGCCTCGGAGAGGATGCCCCGGACGTATCGCAGGGTCTCCGGGTCGTCGTCCACCACCAGGATGCGCCCCTGCTCTCCCACGTCCCGGCCCGACTGGGAGGGAGGCCCGCTCGGCCTGGTCACCATCACCTCAGCCGAGGGCAACGTGAAGCTGAACGTGCTGCCCAGACCGACGCCCTCGCTATCCGCCCAGATGCGTCCCCCATGGGCCTCCACGATGCCCTTGCAGATGGCGAGGCCGAGTCCCGACCCCATGACCTCCCGTTCACCAATCCTGCCCCGGTAGCTGTCATGAATGCGGGAGAACTTCCGGAACAAGAAGGGCAGCCGCTCAGGCTCCACCCCTCGTCCCTCGTCCGACACCGACAGCGTGACGCTGCCGTTCTCCAAGACCGCGCCTACTTGGATGGCAGAGGTCTGCTGGGAATGCCGGGCAGCGTTGGACAGCAGGTTGCTCAGCACTTGCAGTATCCGCCGTCTGTCCGCCATGACCCAGGGTAGGTCCGGTTCCAGGTCGATGGTGACGTTCCTGCCCCTGCCGCTCACAAGGAACGCGTTCTTGGCCTCGTCCACCAGGGCGATGACATCCACCGGCTCGAGGGCTACGGACAGGGCGCCTGCCTCGATGCGGGCCATGTCCAGCAACTCCCCTATCAGATCGCGCATCCGGTCGGACTGGGATTCGATGATACGGACGAACTGGAGTATCTCCGCCGGGTCCAGGGAGTCCAGCGACTCCCGCAGGTTGACCACCGAGCCTTTGATGGAGGTGAGCGGTTCCCGTAGTTCGTGGCTCACGAGGCCCAGGAACTCGGACCGCTGCCGCTCTAACTCCTCCATGGGAGTCATGTCCTGCAGGGTGACCATCACCTTCTCCAAGAGGCCATCCTCCGAAGAGATAGGCGTGGCGTTGATGAGGGTCGTAACGCTACGACCGTCGGGCATCCCAATCACAATCTCCTCGGCCCGCACCGTCTCAGTGCTGAGGACCTCGACTACTGGGAACTCCTCCAGGGAGATTTCCCGTCCGTCCGCCCTCCTGAAGCTCAGTGTCTCTAGCAACGCCTCCACGTCGCCCTCAGGACCCGCCAGATCTCCCAGCATTCTGTAGGCTTCCCGGTTGATGTACAACGGTGCCCCTGTCCTGGCGTCGAAAAGCACCACGCCCACCGGGGAGGTGTTGATCAGGGTCTCCAGGTCCATTCTGCTCCGCCGTTCTTCCCGGTAGCGGCGGGCGTTGGCGATGACCAGGGCCGCCTGAGAGGCAAACATGACCAGGGTCTCCTGGTCCTCCCTGCTGAACTCGTCACCAACCTCCACCCTGGCAAGGTATATGTTGCCGACACCCTTGCCCAGGTGCCGAATGGGAGCCGTCAGGAAGGCTCCCACTAGAACCGGCGGGCGAAACTCAGGGAGACCAATCCCCCTGATGTGGCCGGCTAAGTCTCCTCCTCGCAACGGTTCTGGAAGATGGCTGAGATATTCGAACAACGTCAGCCCGTCGGGTATTTCCCAGACTGCCCGGGCCTCCTCGGCGCTCAGGCCGGAGGCAAGATAGTCCTCTACGCTTCCCGTTTCATCCATGATGGTGATCACCGCGTACTGGGCCCCTGTCAAGAGCCTGGCGCTCTCCAGTATCTCCTTCAACACCAATTCAAGATCCAGGGTTTCGTTGATGCGGGCGCTGGCCTCGCTGAGCCGGGACAGGCGGTCCCGTAGGTTTTGAATCTCGCGGTCATGGGCATCGGAGTCCTTCATTTGTCTGATTCCTTTACACGTGAATTGGGACCGAGGAGGGCTCTCCAACGTCTGTACAGATGTCACTACAGAGAGGTTGGAGGTCCGAGGCCCAGCCCTGCCAGCCCTGGCTTTGTCGGGTCTGACCAGTTCGAGATCCCCCGGTGTATGCGGTCAAAGGCGTCCAACGACTCTTGCGTCGCAGTGGCTACGACTCTCTCTGACAACCTGTGGAAGTCCACGCTGGCCTCTTGATATTCCGCGTGGATTCAGTTCACGAGGACGCCGCGCACTTCCTGTTGCAGCTCGCTCGTATCTCTCTGGCGCATCGGTTCCTTCTCGGCTTCAGCTTGACCCTCACCACTGTCGTCACTTCACGCATCGCTCCCACAGAAGCGCTGTCACAGTGCCTCTGCTTTCGGCGAGAGCGCATACTGTCTCTCCAGGGTTGGCTCCCCGGTCCAGCAAGAGTCCGACCATGGACATGTCCCCTGATTCGACTGCGTAGTAGAGGGGCGTCTCTCCGAAGTTGTTGGGCGCCTGTATGTCTACGCCCGCGTCGAGAAGCGTCTCCACCACCGGATGATTCCCCGCCCTAACTGCACTGTGGAGGGGCGTGTGGCCTCGCGCATCGTCTGTGATGGCGGATATGTCTGCCCCTTCCGCCAGCAACAGTTCAATAACTTCGGGGTCTCCGAGCTTGACTGCTTGGTGCAGGAGTGTCTCCCCGGAAATGATATCCCGGGCATTGATGTCCGTCCCTTCCCTCAAATACCGTTTGACCTTTTCGACAGTGATGATGGTCTCCCATACTACGGCAGCCGGAGATTCCGTCTCCGCTGCATCCACCCCTGTTTGTTCGGGGTCGCCTGTGCTAAGAGTGAACTCTGCCTCTGACCATGGCGGCTGTGCATCCCGTCTAAGGTCGGGATAGACCGATAGCGAGGCCGTGACCGTAACCGCTTCCGTCCCGAACGACTCCGCTTCCACATTGACGATTCGCAACACCTTCACCAGGCCGAACTCTAGGGAAAAGGCAAGGTCTGCCAGCGTCGAATTCCTGATGGCTGTTGCGGCCTTCTCCGCTAGGTCGGCGGGGAAGGTTGTTCCGGTCTGCTCGGCCATTTCATCCCGCAGGCCTTCCCAATTGGTGTCCAGCCATTCATCGGCGGTCAATGTCGGCTCGGACGTCGTGGAGGCCGTAGGACTGGGCGCTTCGGGCGGCTCGGACGTTGTGGCGGCCGTAGGACTGGGTGTTTCGGGCGGCTCGGACGTGGGCGCGGCCGTAGGCTCGGTCGTGGGAGATTCGGACGTGGGAGACTCAGATGTAGGGGTAGGGTTGGGATCGGACGTAGTGGCGGACGTAGGGCTGGGCGCTTCAGCCCCGCACGCCACCGCTAGGGTCAGGCAGAGTAACGAGGCAATGGCCCAGATACGCACTCTCAACTGAATGCTCCTCGTGGAATAATTCCTCTGTCATTGTGCGACCCGTCACTAACTGGTGTCCAGCCAGCTAGGGCCGTTTGCGCTTGAAGCACAATTTTGACACCCTTCGAGGGCGGGCGTAGCGTGAAAGCAGGTGACCGCACGTAGCTCGCGAGCAAAGGTGGGCACTCGGAGTCGCCATGGCACCGCTGATGTGCCCTCACGTTTGAGAGAGTACAACGTCCCGGAGCATTGGCTAGCGGAAGTCCGTCGAGAATCTGGACTGAAGTTTGGCGCATCGGCCCGGGGATCCGTGTTCAGGGAGGATTTCCAATCTTCGGGCAGCAATTAGTCCGCTGGCAATGCGGTAGTACCTGTAGGCACACTCACACATGAGGGTCCTCCAAGCCCCACCATCGTATCCGTTACTCCGAAACGGCAAACTCAAGCCGGTCCTCGCTGCCGAAAGAAGTATCTTGCGGCGAGGAACTCCATCAGCAATGCAAAGAACCTGGTCGGCCTGAACGGAATGGCATTTACGGAGATGCGTCCCCTTCAGTCAGCCTCTTGGTCGCCGGATATGTGGGTCCAGCAGGTCTCGAAGGCCGTCACCCAGCAGGTTGAACCCCAGCACTGCGACGAAGATGGCCAACCCCGGCAAAAGCAACAGGCGAGGTGCGGTCTGCAAGTACGGACGGGCATCATTGAGCATGGCACCCCACTCCGGCGTGGGAGGCTGCGCCCCTAGCCCCAAGAAGTTAAGGCCGGCGATTCCCAGGATGATCCAACCGACATCCAGGGAGGCGATCACGATGACCGGGCCGAGAATGTTTGGCGCGATGTGCCGTAAGATGATGCGCAGGTCGCTGGCCCCAGTGGCCCTCGCTGCCGTCACATACTCCATCTGTCGCGCGCCCAAAGTGATACCGCGAATGATGCGGGCGTGACCCACCCACCACACGGCCCCGACTGCCAGCAGCACGTTGAAAAGACCGGGGCCCAAAGCTCCCGCCACAGCCAGCGCCAGAATCAGTGAAGGAAAGGCCAACAGCAGGTCCACTACTCCCATCAGCACCGTGTCGGGCCAGCCGCCGTGGTACCCGGACACCAGGCCCACCGCCAGCGCGATTGTCATGCTGAGCATCAGGGTAGCGACGGAGGCCAGCAGGGTCATACGGGTGCCGTGGATGATGCGGCTGAAGGTGTCCCGGCCTAGGTGGTCGGTACCCAGAGGGTTTTCCATGGAAGGCGGGAGCAATTTGTCGGATAGGCTGATCCGGGTTGGGTCATCCAAGGGAAGCCAGGGGCCCGCCAGTCCCGCCAGCAGCAGGAACGCCACCAGAAACAGCCCCAAAGCGGTTCCCGGCTCCCGCAGCAGCCGGGTCCGCTGCCAGCGCCGCCGTGAACCGGCGTGGATAAAGGTGTGGGAGAACCGTTCCCTGACTACTCCAGGGATATCTATCATCAGCCGTTACACCCCATCTCGCTCGTATCGCAGACGAGGGTCGGCGATACGCAGGGCAATGTCGGCCGCCAAGTTGGTCAGCAGAACCACCACGGCAATGTAGGTTACGAACCCCTGTATCACTGGGTAGTCGCGGGTGAGGGCTGCGCCCACCATCAACTGACCCAAACCTGGCCAAGCGAAGATGGTCTCGATTATGACGGCACCGCTGAGCAGGTAGCCGAGATTCACTCCAGTGGCCCCGATGGCCGGTAGCAGGGCGTTGCGCAGGGAGTGCACGATGACGACGGTCCGTTCAGCCAGTCCCTTGGCCCGCGCCGTGCGGATGTAGTCGTGCCCCAGTGTTTCCAGCATGCTGGCGCGTATCAGGCGCCTCAGTTGAGCCATGGGCGCAAGGGACAGGGCGATGGCCGGGAGCACGACATGGGCCACCGAACCGTAGCCGATGGCCGGCAGCCAAGAGAGTTTCACGGCGAACAGGATGATCAGTCCGAAGGCCAGCGCGTAGGGTGGAGCCGCCTCGCCCACCAAGGCCGTTAGGCGCGCGATAGCATCCACGGTGCTACCTCGTCGCTGAGCGGACAGTACGGCCATGGGCACGGCGACCAGCAGTGCCAAGCCAAGGGCAGCCGCAGTGAGCAGGGCCGTTGGGACTGTGCGGCGCGCCAGTTGGGTGGCTACGGGCTGTTCCGTCACGTAGGAGCGGCCCATGTCACCCGACAATGCCCGGGACACCCAGCGAACGTATTGCGCCGGAAGAGACGCGTCCAAGCCCAGCTCGGCACGCATGGCTGACACTGAGGCCGGGTTGGGCATGTGGGCGGGGTTACGCTGGCGCAGGACAATCTCAGCGGGGTCGCCCGGCGCCAGGTTCATCAGCGCGAAGCTGACCGCAGAGATTCCCAAGAGGAGCAGCGGTAGTGTGGCCAGCCTTCGAAGCAGGTATGCACGCATGCCGAAGAGTCTTCATCCATACCCGTTATCCTAGTACCTCGCTCACTCGCTCAGTCCGACGCGGTGATTGAAGAAATAGTGGGAGGTTGGGTGGGCCTCGAAATCGATGACCCGGTCACTGAGGCCGTACACCATATTCACATGCGCCACAGGCAAGAATGAGGCTTCTTCAGTGACCACCGCGAGGGCCTCGCAGGCTATTTCCTTTCGGCCCTCGAGGTCGGTCACCGAGACGGAGGGGGCGACTATATCGGCCAAGCGGGAAGCGTCGTAGTGGCCATAGTTATTGGTGCCGCTGCCGCTAGCGTCGCCCTTCAACCCAGCGAACTTGCTGATGTTGAACACGGGGTCTCCACCGCCTTGCACGACGGTGTTGTACCAGCCGAAGAGGTCCCATTGTGGTTCCTTGACCACCGACCATTCTGTTATGAGGACCTCGGCACCGATGCCCACGTCGGCCAGCATCGCTTGGGCGGCCTCGGCCATGATGGGCAGTCGGGTCAACGACTACGTCTTAGGCGTCGGCCCTCCCCGACTGCCGGTACTGGTGGCCTACTGGCACTACTTCCGTGGCGAGTACGCTAGGGGACTACCGGTAATGGGCTTGGATACAGAGGAAGACTTTGTGGAGGCGATTCGCGCAACTTATGTGCGTGAGCTTGAAGACGGCCCTGTGCTAAACGAGGGGCCTCGAGCCAGGGGAGACGGGATCTACGGCAGGGAAAGGATCCTATTCCTCGGCCCGGCACACAACGCAACGACTGAAGCATGGGAGATATTCGATTCCTGGGGCTTGGAGCGTCAAGAGAACGGCACGGTGGTCGCCGTACACCCGGAGAGGAACCGTTGGAGAGTAGGGAGGTCGGCGGAGTATCAACGTACCGATCCCTTCTGGAGATGGAACTGCCACCATTCACCCAGGAAGTGGAGGAAGCCCACCAAGCCCGACTGTCCGAGTATGGCGGGCGGATAGCCCCTGAAGACGTAAAGGGTAGAGCAGAGGGCGTGAACCTGCCCATACTGATAAACGACGCCAATGATCTTAGTCAGTTCATGAAGGACACCGGTGCTTACGCCCATCCTGACGGGCCACCGGTACTACCCCCGCCACCATGCGGCCTCGCCATCCCCAACCAAGTCAACAACCCTGGCCTCATGCGCGACTGCACTACCCTCTTGTCGCTAACAGACACACTGCTAGGCACCGCCTCCCTCAACTGGAGCGTGGACACGGCCATCACCCAGTGGGACGGCGTGACTGTGGGCGGGGACGCCCAAGCGGGTCCAAGGCCTGAGGCTGCGGAACAAGGGACTGACGGGTAGCATCCCCGACGTTCTGGCGAGGCTGGACGCCCTGCAACGGCTGGATTTGTCGGACAACACCCTGACCGGAGGCATCCCCGAAGGGCTGGGCTCCCTGTCCCACCTGACCAGCATCGACCTCTCCGACAACGGGCTGAACGGCCAGATACCCGGGTCCCTAAAGGACCTGGCCAAGCTGGAGGAACTGGACCTGGAGTACAACCAACTGACCGGCAACATACCTGAGGATTTGGGCAAGTTGACGAACCTGCGCCGGCTGAGCCTGAGCGCCAACCGACTGACGGGTACGATACCGCCGGCCTTGGGAAAGCTCGCCCGCCTCACCACCCTGGATCTGGCCGAGAACCGGCTCACGGGCCGGATACCCGTGGAGTTGGGCGGCCTCGGCCTGCTGCGGTATCTCAGCCTGGGAGGCAACGCTCTGACGGGCGCGGTGCCCCTCCAACTCGCCTCCCTGAGCAATCTGCAGAACCTGTACCTCGACAACAACGCCCCTGACGGGCCCCATTCCCGTGGAGTTGGGGCAGCCTCTCGGACCTGCGCACCCTGTCCATGAGCAGGAACCGGTTGACGGGTACCATCCCGCCGGCACTGGGTCGCCTGTCAAGGCTGGAGGAACTGGCCCTCAGAGGCAACGCCCTGACGGGCAACATTCCCTCCGGCCTTGAGGACCTGGATTTGGAGTACCTGTATCTCTCCGGCAACGCGCTGTCGGGCTGCGTGCCGCCCGGGCTCCGGGACGTGGCCAACAACGACCTGAACCTCCTGAGACTGAACGACTGCGAGAGGCCCTCCTGTGTTCGGGGAGACATCCTACTCCTTCAGCGTGGCGGAGGATGCTTCTGCGGGAACCTCTGTGGGCAATGTCTCAGCGAATGACCCCAACGGCGACTCCGTTGCCTACTCCATCACGGCTGGCAACGAGGCGGGGAGGTTCGCCATTGGCCCCGCCACGGGAGCCGTCACCGTTGCCGGAGCGCTGGACTACGAGACCACCTCCTCCTACACGCTGACCGTGACGGCCTCGGACGGGAAGGGCGGGACGGCGACCGTCGCGGTGAGTGTCGCCGTCACCGATGTCGCCGAGACTCCCCCGCCCAATCCGTAGCGCCTGTGGGTCGCGTCGCGCATGAAACGGCTACCCTTATTCGCTGGAGGTGGACTCATGAATACACGGTTGATCTGGTGATAGTGTGGGTCGGTTCTGAGTCTGGTGCGTCTCCGTCCGATAGTACCGCAGTCTGCTGGGCAAGCGATAACATGGGGCAGGCGCCACCCGTCGCAGGGTGGCGCCTATCTGTGGACGGCTGACGATTTCTGTGGAGAGGGCATGGAACTTTTGCTCATCCCTGTCCGTCGTAAAATCGGCGTGTCCTCTTCTCACTCCGAAAACAGGGGTCCCGGATCGAACTTCCGCCAAACCCATCCTCTTAGGGGGTAACCGCAATGACCAGACTCTTGGTTACGGTGTCATTAGCAATACTAGTCTTATTCGCCTTAATGGGCTGTGCGGGAGAAGAGGCCTACAAACCGACAACAGCACCAGCCGCACCTGACCGGACAGTGGCCGAAGGCGTACAACGAGCCGTAACAGCCGCACCCGCCGCGACGCTTGCGCCTGCACCCGTGCCGGCTGCCGCACCTGCACCAGCCCTTCCGCCAGTCCGGCACACTCCCACTGCCCGCCCTGCACCCGCTCCCCAAGCGGCAGCACCGCCTGCCACCAACTTCCAGGACTACATACGCGAGCGCTTCGTCTCCTCCGCGATCGACAACGTCTCCACCTTCAGCCTCGACACCGACCGCACCTCCTACTACCTCGCCCTCAACTGGGCCCGCCAAGGCTATGCCGTTGACCCCGACTCCGTCCGTGCCGAGGAATGGATCAACGCCTTCAACTATAACTATGCCCCGCCCCTGCGCGACGACAGCTTCGCCATCACCAGCGACCTTTTCCGTCATCCCCTCGACGACCGCATGCACATGGCCCGCATCGCCTTCCAAGCACCCGAGGCCAACTACGACGCCACCCCCGTCAACGTCACCCTCGTGCTCGACGCGTCCGGCTCCATGGATCAGGGCAACCGCGTGGACATCGCCCGCGAGGCCTCCGAGAGCATCCGGCGCAGCTTGGGCGACCGCGACCGCATCGCCGTCGTCCACTTCAGCAACGAGGTCATACGCCACTACACCGTCGAGCACACCCATCCAAACGACAGGGACGTGGCCCGCTCCATCGACGCCCTCACGCCTCAGAGTTCCACCAACGTCCAAGCCGGTCTGGACCTCGGCGTGCAGCTTGCCGACCGCGCCCGTCGCGATAACCCCAACTCCTACAATTACATCATTCTCATGTCCGACGGCGTGGCCAACGTCGATGCCACCGACCCCTTCGCCATTCTCGAGTCCGCCCGTGATCGCGACAGCAGCAATCCACTGCGCCTCATCACCATAGGCGTGGGCATCGAGAACTTCAACGACTACCTGCTGTAGCAACTGGCTCAGCACGGCAACGGCTGGTACCGCTACCTGACGGACACTGCCCAAGCCCGTGCCACTTTCAGCCGCGACAACTGGCTCGCCCTCTCCATACCCTTTGCCGACCAGACTCGCGCCCAAGTGACATGGGACCCCAACATGGTGGCGGCATGGCGCATCGTCGGCTACGAGAACCGCATCACCTCCGACGAGAGCTTCACCGAGGCCCGCCGCGAGTTCGCCGAGATACCCGCCGGCGCCGCCACCACGGTCTTCTATGAACTCGAACTGACCCGTGATGGACTGGCGCGAAACGCCCGTCTGGGAGAAGTGGAGATTCGCTGGGTAACCCCTTCCAGCGGCGAGTCCAACCGCCAGCACTCCACCGTATTCGGCCAAGGCGACGTCGGGTTCGGTGCCCTGAACAACCCGCTCCTGCAAATGGGAGCCCTGATCGCACTCTCCTCAGACCGCTACAGCAGCCTGCCCTTCGCCGATGCCTCTGCCCCGTCCGTCCACCGCGACCTGCTGTATCTCACCGACGAACTCCGCGCCCTCGACAGCCAATTGGGCAACCTCAACGCCTACCACGACGTAGCCTTCCTCATGGACCACATCACCCGGAATTCCAGGGGATTCACCTCGCCGTCGGGCTACAGCCCTTAGATTGGCTCTCGCGTCGGGTAAGCGCCACGAACAAGCTGAGAGCTTGAGGTATTGGGGAAATAAGAGGGGCTTGATTCCCACCCTAGGCGGTCTATCCTCGCCCACGCCGGGGAACCCGAGAGCGCTACCCTGCACTGATCTTCTAAATGTCCGGCTTGCCCTCGGAGCGGTATCACGATTCGGGAACCTGATCCCGGTTGGAACGTCTGACTAGGAAAGAGACCCTCTCGAATGCGCGGAAACTCAGAATGGGACTTGATGAGGATGTGACGTATGTGTGAGAGCACTAATGACCTCTGTAGGCCGAGGCGATCAGGTTGGTTCACCCTACTGGCTATGGCCCTGTGCTTGGCGGCCGCGGCCCTGCTTGCGGCATGCGGAGGGTCGCAGTGTTCCATTACTGTTGCGGAAGAGATTCGCTCGGACAAGGAGCGGGCCACGCCGTCGTCAGTGAACGCGGATTTGGCTGACTTGGCCGATGGCAACAGTGCCTTCGGCTTCGACCTATACGAGGCGCTGAGACAACGGGACGGGAATCTGTTCTACTCGCCTCACAGCATCTCGCTGGCCCTCGCTATGACCTACGCAGGGGCTGGGGGCCAAACGGAAAGCCAGATGGCCGACGCGCTCAGCTTCTCTCTGTCCCAGGACCGGCTTCACGCCGCGTTCAACGACTTGGACCTCGAGCTTGCCTCCCGCGGCAGGGGAGCGGAGGGCGGCGAAGGGGACCGGTTCAGGCTGAACATTGCCAACGCGGTTTGGGGGCAGAAGGATCACGAGTTCCAGGAATCGTTCTTAGACGTACTGGCGGAGAGCTATGGAGCAGGTGTGAGGATGGCGGACTTCAAGGCCGCGCCCGAAGAGTCCCGGATAGCGATCAATGATTGGGTTGCGGAGAGCACGGAGGACAGGATCGAGGACCTGATTCCGCCGGGTATCATCGACTCGCTGACCCGGATGGTGCTGACCAACGCCATCTACTTCAACGCTTCCTGGGATTCCCCCTTCAGCGAAGCCAACACACACGAACAGCCATTCCACCTTCTGGACGGCGGCAGGGTCGATGTCTCGATGATGCGAACATCGGAGGACTTCAGCTATGGGGAGGGAGAAGGATACCAAGCCGTCGACTTGCCATACGTCGGACATGAGCTGTCCATGACTATCATAGTCCCGGACAGGGGACGGTTTCGAGAGTTCGAGGAATCCCTGGACGCGGGCTTGGCGGACCGGCTCATCGCGAACCTGGGGGTCCGTCATGTTACGCTCGACCTGCCGAGGTTCGAGTTTGAGTCCCAGTTCCGGCTAGGCGAAATCCTCAAATCCATGGGTATGTCAGACACTTTCGACAGCACCGCCTCCGACTTCTCCGGCATGGACGGGCGGTCGTGTCTCGCTGGAGACCCCGGGTGCCTCTACATCAAGGAGGTGGTCCACAAGGCGTTCGTGTCGGTGGATGAAGCGGGCACTGAAGCGGCCGCGGCCACGAGCGTTGTGATGCAGGTAGAATCCTCTCCCCAGAACCCGATCACTGTCACGGTGGACAGGCCCTTCATCTTTCTGATACGGGACCGGGCGAGTGGGGCCATCTTGTTTTTGGGGAGAGTGGAGAAGATATAGAGTGGCTGCGGGTTTCTCAAGCGGGTTCAGGAGAGGGCTTAAGGCAACGGGTTCGGGCAAGGTGTCGGTTGGCTTGGTGTCGGCGTTGGCCCTGACAGTTTTATCGTTGGCGTCGGGCTGCCTCGATACCCCGTCGACGACCTCAGAAATAGCCGGCCCCACACCAAGCCCTGTACTGACGGCAATGCCCACCCAATCACCAGCGTCAAACCTGGCCGCTCCGACCACTTTGAGATCAACATCTGCTCCTTCCCCGACGCCTGCCGCCACATCTGCTCCCACAATCACACCGGCTCCGCTTTCCACCCATACGTCAATCTCGGAGCCGGGTGCTGCTCTAACTGTGAGGGCAACGCCTACTCTTTCACCGGCACCATCTCCCGTCACCACGGTTCCCAACACACCTAGTCCTACTCCTCCGCCAACACCCGTCGCAACGGTTCCCAAAATCACACCGGCTCCGTCTCCCACCCCGAAACTGGCGTCGGAGTGGGAGTTTCACACCGTGACTGCCGACGAATCCAAAGTGGTAGTTGATTTGCGGGTGTTCGCGGGGATAGATGTGCGAGTGACTCTGGATGGCCATGAACCGGACGAGATCTTGCACATAGGCGGGATGCTGAGGCACATCTTCCAAGCCGTGGAGCCTGGAAAGCACTCCGTGCAGGTAAACGACGTGACGGGGTCCTCTGGGAGCAGGGAGATTGAAGTGGAGGTTCCATCTCCGACTACTCCGCCAACTACGGACTCAACAGTGTCGCCAACGCCAAAGCCAACAGTTGTTGCCACACCAAAGCCAACGCCGTTGCTTACGCCTGAGGAAGCGGCCCACGCCGCGCTGTCGCAGATGCTCCCGTGGTACCACGATCCGCCCTACCTCCTAGCCGTCGTGCCTATCGTCGAGATATGGCTGCGAGACCCGGACCTTGGGCGGGAACTGGCGCAGGCGCCTTGGATCATCGACGGCATTGCTTGGTTTGAGGATGACGCGGTATATGGGCTGGGCCACCTGATCGACTATGACCCAGCGCTGGCGCAGCGGATGCTCGCATACAGCACGGAAGAGCCTGTGCAATCCCGAAACGTCCTGCTGCTGAGCAACCTGGGTGATATGGTCTCGCAGCACCGGGACAAGTTCGATCGGCTCATCGCACAACCCTGGTTTACAGACGGACTGGACGCCGATGAACGGGCATTCATCACGGCCCTCAGGAAGACAACCGGCGTGGACGCGCTGCACGAGGGTCTGCTCGCCTCACGCTCGCCTCTAACAACGACCATCTCCCTGCCCTTGGCGGGGGAGGTGACTCTATGGGTGTTCTTCAACGAGCCGCCGCGTCAGGACGCGGACATTCTGGCGGCGGCGGAGCGGGGCGTTCGGGGCGCCGAGAGGCTCATAGGGGTGCCGTTCCCCCTGACGGACCTCATCGTCCTGTCGCTAAGGGTTGAAGACTGCGACATCGGATGCGGCGGGGTCAATTTCGGTGATTCGCTGGTCCTGATCGAACAGGGAGGGCTGTTCCTAGGCGAGCGCACTCTCTATCACGAAATAGCCCATTTCTGGCTGAGCGCCGACATCGGGCCCTTCTGGCTGTATGAAGGCGGGGCCAACATGGTTGCCGAGTACGTAAGCATCGATGTCCAGCCCTTGAGCGGCAATGAAGGCGTGCTCCCGTACTGCCGGGACAACGGGGTTCCCAACATCCACGCTCTCAGTGACGCCGACCATCCAAACCCCGTGGCGCAAAGCACATGCAGCTACGGGATGGGACACCACTTCCTGGCCACGCTGTTCAACACAATCGGGGAAGCCGCGTTCTCATCGGCGATGCGGGAACTGTACGAGTCGTACTTGGACTATCAGCCCCCTTCAACCGAACAACAGGTCTATCGCGTATTCCTCAAGCACACCCCGCCGGACAGCGAGGAGGCGTTCCGCGACGTATACCGCCGGTATCACGGCGGGCCGTTCCTCGACGGCAGCTGAGGAGCCTGCAAGGCTCCGCCATTACTGCAAAAGCGGACCGGCGCGAGTGCCGGGCATTGCTGTTCCTCAAGATGCCGAATCCCTCAAAGTTTCCTAAAGATTCGCCGTTACTTTGTAATCAAGCGGGGCCACGAGGCCCGGCAAGTCTGTAGACGGAGGGGGCAATGGGATGAAGAAAAAGTGGATGCCAGCAGGACTGGTAGTGGGATTGTTGATCGCGGCCATCACAGGCGGCGCTGTCATGGCTTCAGGCGGAGACTCCGATAAGTCCGGCGGAGATGAAGCACAGGAAGAGGTCATTGTGAGGGACGCGGACACGTCAACCGCGAGCATCGTGAACGATGAAGTCGATGCTGCGGGTGAACCGGACGGTCTGGCCGTCAGAGTTGCGGAGCTGCTGGGCACGGACCCTAAGGCCACCCACGACGCCATGGTCCAAGCTGATGCCGGAGTGGAGCCCAATCCAGACCGATCCAATGAGGGCAACGAGGGCAACCGAGACACGGACTCCATGTCTGTGGAAGCCGAAGGGCCGTCGTACCTGGAGTACGGAAACAGGATCGGCGCAATTCTCGGCGTGGATGGTGAGAGGGTCGCTCGCGCCATCGCCCAGGCTTACGAGGAGCTCTACGCGGTGGAGCGGGACATCCGGGACAAAGGGAGCGGACGGGACGTGGAAGGCAAATACGACTCCGACAAACATCCCTCCGGTCCCGCATCCGATTAACCCCGACGCCGGATGACGCGAGCCGAAGGCCGGAGCAGGTCCGGAACCCGGCACATGGCGTAGTGCTGTACCTGATGGGATGAACTCCGACAAACGGGAGGAACCGGCATGAGAAACAAGTCGATACCAATGGGGCTGATGGCGGGATTGCTGGAAACAGCGAAGGACACCGAATCCGTGGACGCTCTTTTGAGGGAGGTGGTTGCAAGTGGTCGCATCACCGATGAGCAGGCGAGCGTCATCGGTGCCCGGGTCATGTCGGGCGACCATTCCGCTCTCGACCAGCTATGGCTGTACAGTTATGAGAAGGAGCGGAGCGCAGTTTGCAGGTTCGACGAGGATGAGGACGAAAGGGTATCGTATGAGGAGTACGGGAACAGGATTGCGCTAACCCTGGGCATGGATGGACCGCGGATCGCTCATGCAATCGCCCAGGCTTATGAAGAGCGAGAAGCGGCGGAGCGGAATATCCGGCATGATGGTGGCGTGCGGACAAAGATGGTGCCTCAAAGCACCGCACCCAGGTCGTCACTGCCGGGTGACGCGGGCCCGGCATGACGCCAAGCCATGTGCCGGGGAGGGGTTTCGCCCGTTCCGGCACATGGGCCTACAAGGAAACCGGCTGGCAGTTTCCGGTGGGGTCTGGAAATTGTCAAAGGCCGTGAATTGGTCAACGCACAGCGTTCCCTACCGCAGGGTATAAAGGCCAGTAGGGGGAAGTCACATGTTCTCTCGAGACATTGACGGCAAGAACGACATTGACTACAAGAACAATGAAGAAAAGCCCTTGGTGCTGGTCGTCGACGATGATCCCAACGTGGTCGCGCTGGCGCGCGGTTACCTTGAACGGGACGGCTACAGGGTGTCGGAGGCCAGCGACGGGCTCCGGGCGTTGGAATTGGCCCGAAGGGAGCAGCTCTGCCTCGTGGTTCTGGACCTCATGCTGCCCGGCCTGGACGGTCTGGAGGTCTGTCGAAGGCTGCAGGTGGACTCGATGGCACCCATCATCATGCTGACGGCGCGGGTGGAAGAGGCGGACCGGCTGCAGGGACTGAACATGGGGGCCGACGACTACATCACCAAACCCTTCAGCCCCCGGGAGTTGGTGGCAAGGGTCCGCGCCGTCCTGCGCCGCTCAGACCGGGAGAGCGCCGTGTCCGCATACCCGGAACTCTCCTTCGGCGGGATCAGGGTCAACCTGCGCACCCGGAAGGCGACGGTGGATGGCGGGGAACTCGGCCTGACTCCAACGGAGTTCAGGCTGCTAGCCCTACTGCTTCAGGAACCGGGCAGGATGTTCTCCCGCAACGAGATTATCGACAGGGTTCTTGGCGATGATTTCGATGGCTTCGACCGCGCCGTCGACGCCCACGTGTCCTGTCTTCGCCGAAAGCTCGAAACTGAAAGCCCGGGCAGCGCTGGGCATATCGAGACTGTGTACGGCGGCGGCTACCGTCTGCGCCATGGTGGGAGCGTCTGACGTGCTCACAGGGATGCTGTACGACCTCGTTTCCAGCCTGCAATTCCGGCTGGTCACGGGATTCGCGCTGACCATCGTCCTGACCCTCGTCGGTGCGGGAGTCTTCATCAGCCTTGCCACTGAGAGGCAGGTCGAGCGGTTCGAGACCGATCAGGCCATGGCGCAGGCCGGGCGGGTCAGTGAGTTCATCTCCAACTACAGCATCGAGAACAGCGACCCCGCCGAGTCTGGTGCGGACCTGCAATCGGTCGTGGAGCAGGCCGCCGACATCTCCGGGCTTCGCATAACCACCTTCGACTCCCAGGGCAACGTAGTCGCCGACTCCAACCCTCCCTACATATCAAACATTCCGGAAGGCGGACGGGGGCCGAAGAAGGCGGAGGCTCTCCCCCTTCTATCCGACGGAGAGGTTGTGGGTTCCATCACCGCATCGAGCGGTTTTGATCTTGAGCCGGGAACTGAACAGTTCGCGGTCAGCGACCCGAATGTTTCCCGCATAGCCAGTCATGTAGACCGCTACCTCCTGTGGGCCGGAATCGGCGTAGTGCTCTTGGGTACAGTGCTGGTGTGGATTCTCGCGCGGCGCATGCTGGCCCCGGTGGAGAGGCTGGGAGCCACGGCCCGGCAGCTGGGCCGGGGCGACCTGTCTCAGCGGGCGGAGGTCACAGGCCCCACCGAAATCCGGCATCTGGCGCACAGCTTCAACTCCATGGCCTCAGAGCTGGAAGAGGTGGAGAGCCGCCGCCGCAACCTCACCGCCGACATCGCTCACGAGCTGCGAACGCCGACGTCCAACATCCAGGGTTACATGGAGGCGATCAAGGACGGGGTGTTTCAGCCCACGCCGGAAACAGTAGACACCATCCACGAACAGGCCCTGCTGCTGTCGCGGCTTGTCGATGATCTGCGGCTCCTCGCCCAGGTTGACGGTGGCGAGCTTCAGCTGCAACGGACGCGGGCGCGCGTAGAAGAGCTGGTGCAATCCTGCGTGGATGCCCTGCGGCCCCGTGCTGAAGCCAAGGGCGTGGCCTTAGGCGTCGATGTGGCTGAAACCCTGCCGGAGTTGGAGCTGGACCCAACCCGCATCGCCCAAGTGGTCGGCAATCTATTGGATAACGCCGTCACACACACGCCTGAGGGCGGTAGTGTAACGGTGTCTGCCCACGCTTCGGCCCATTCTGTTGAAGTGGTGGTGGCCGACACAGGGCCGGGGATTGCTACCGCTGACCTGCAACGAGTCTTCGACCGTTTCTACCGCGCCGACCCCTCCCGTTCCCGCAGAACCGGAGGAACCGGGCTGGGGCTTACCATAGCCCGCAGGCTCGTCGAGGCCCACGGCGGGTCCATCGAAGCCGAGAGCGTGGTGGGGCAGGGCAGCCGGTTCATCGTTCGATTGCCAGCCGGTCGGCGATAGCATGGCAGGCATCTCACCGGCGGGGCTGGCAGTAAGAGGCGGAGAACCTTGAGGGTACAGTGAAGCTGCCCTTCGCCAACGAAAGGCTTGTGGGGGATGCCATGGACATGATCGCAAGAATAACCGGCGGACTGATGCTGGCGTACTCGGTGCTGTACACCGCACACTTCATCTTCGACACTCTCTACGATGCCGGACCCATCTGGACCGTCCTGAACGTAATTTCCGCTGTGGGCATAGTCATCGGCCTGGCGGTCAATTTTGCCCACATGCGGGCGCAGTTCGGCCAACAGGCGGTCAATGTGCCGCGGCTCGGCGCATATACTCTCTTCTATGCCAACGCCGCCCTGGCCGTCTGGTTCTTCCGCAACTGGGTCCACCTGCTTGCCCTTAAGGAGGGCGAATCGGTCAGCGTCCACTCGGACGTCATCTGGATGGTAATCGCCGTTCTAATCCCTCTCGTCCTGGCCACAACGGGATGGCGGCTCTGGCGCAAGTCGGACTGAACCTCGCCCCTCCGTTCTATTGACTATTGAGGCTGGACGTTGACATACAACCTGTTCCGATAACACGAATCGGTGAGAGACGAGACGCCGGGCAGCAAGGCCCACATGGACGCGCCTTTCGACGAATGGGCCGACATGGTACGCGGTGGCACATACGCGGGATACCACTGCATATACAAAGGGCAATGGCTACTCTCTCCATGGGACGGAGTACTCTGGTGGGCCGCTCTAGTACCATTTACAGGAGGACGGTTAGTCCAACCAGAGGTGGTGGCGTTACGGAAACCTCCATTCAGGAAGTCGAGTTCGTAAATGACGCTCCTCTCCTGATGAGACAGTCCGAGTACGACGGTTCAGGGAACCTCGTCGGGAGAGTACCCTATTCGAGTACAGGGTCGTGGATGTGATGCCGGAGTAGGGGTGGCTCATGTACCTGGCAGCAGGTATCTTCCTGCTTGTTTGGGGCGCCGGGGCCGTCCTGTTCCCGTGGGCTTTCTAGCCCGCCAAGGGCACACACTCGAGTGGCGCTTACGAACGAGTCGTCCTTAGGTGATTGGTGTTCCTATTCGTGGAATGACTGCATGAGTATCATTCCTCCATCATTCTAGTTGGAGGCTAGGTATCGTATTGGGAGTCTGGATGATCCTGACGAGCAGGAAGGTGTGCCGTTCGCCTATAGTGTATGGCTATGGCATTAAGGGAAATGCTACACAATGATAAAACGACTGAGGACTTCAGCAGCGTAGTGGCCGGCGATACTGCTCGCTGCTGCCGTTTGGGCATCCTTAGCCCAGGCATCCTGTGGCCCTCCTGAGGTTGATCGGTCAGCTCCAGCCACACCGGGTAAGGAATACGCCTACGAACTGTATACGCACTGCGTCGTCCGGGCAGCGGTGTTTGACCAGGGCCGGTGGTGGCGGGCAAACCCTCCTCTGGATGATGGCCACGGCAACTCGCCGACAGGCCGGGGGAATCCCGACCACCGAAGGCACTATGGTGCTGATGCGAGAAGACTCGGCGGTATTCACGTCACGGTCCGGCCAAGTGGTCGAGTTTGTCCCTTGGCCGTTGGAGGTTGAACGGGAGCCGTGCTTGTGACGAACTCGGCTAAGACTGCACGGAGTCCCTTCCTCGTCGCATTTGAGGACCTTGAGTTCCCCAGCATCGGATATGGCACCGCGCAGCGTATTCATAGCCTGCAGTTCGTCCCATGGAGGCAGTATTGCCAGAATGCCACACTAGGCCATGCACCATGAGCAAACGAAACCGATGGGAGTAACGTATGTCTGAGGGTATTGCCTGATAGCCCGGCCGACCCAAGCTCGATGTGGTCTGGGAATGCTTCGAACTGTGAGATTCGATACTCCACTCTCCGAACCTATGTCAAAGATGAACTCGATTCTGCCTACTAGCCATTTGGTTTAGCCACTAAGCGTCTGATTCTAGAAGGGGAATGAAAGCATGTTTACTCTGATTGTTGGCGAACAGTCGGACGCTTGAGCGAAGGGATACCTATGCGAGGACTCTGGCCCGGGAAGTCGACCCGCCAGTACGTCTATATTGGTGACGGGGCTCGGATTCCATCAGCCAAACGCCCACTACCTCACGGAGTTTCATATGATCAGAGGACGCAAAGTAAATGCCTAGTATCCACCAAGCAGCACAACCAGTCCGCATACTGACTCTGGCGACCTCATTGGCCATTGGCCCTGCCTGCACGGCGGTCTGTGAGGACAGAGCGCCCGATTTAGTACCCGAGATGAAACGACGCCTTGGGTATGAAGGGAAAGGCTGAGATTATCACCGGTGCCGCACGGTCTCTAGGACTGGCAAGCTTCAAGGGAGGTTGCGGGCGATGAACAATCTATGCAGCTGTATATTTGCCGCAGCGCTTCTGGTCTTCGTTGGATTGGCATGCAGCGGAGGCGGAGAGAAAGCGCTGCCCACGAACCCTCTCCCGGTTGTTACGCCCT
Source organism: Dehalococcoidia bacterium (assembly GCA_965204245.1). Lineage (GTDB taxonomy): Bacteria > Chloroflexota > Dehalococcoidia > Lucifugimonadales > JAAXIE01 > JAAXIE01. Next base: position 97,004 of record CBDBED010000001.1, on the reverse strand, counting down.
TCGAGAGTATCCCGCTGCTCACTCCTACGACTGCCCCGGCCAGTCGAGGGTTGACCCAACATTCGTCTCTTGATGCTGGAGACGGGTCCGGCGAGGATAACGGGGGTCATCCTGAGGGAGAGTCCAAGGTCGATGAGGAGAGCCGTCCCCCCAGACAGTGGATCGTGCGCGCCTCTCGAGAGGAGGACTCTTGGAGATCCACATGGCAGAAAGGCCTAGTGTCCCTGCAGGAGCGCTTGGAGGAACTCTATCTAGACGACTTTCACGTTGTGAATGCAAAAGGCGGCAAGTATGTGGTGGTCGTGTTCAGGGACGGACTCCCCGACGATGCCGACGCCCTGCTGAATGACTTCAGCGATGATTACAATGTCCACGTCAAGGTGGAGTACCTAAACGGTTACAGCCAGAAGGACTTGGAGCAGGCTATCAAGCGGGTCGAGTACTCTGTCTACTGCGACCAATATACGGTAAACGCCGAGACGTATGCCGATGACACCGGCTATGGGGCAGTAATCAGGGCGGACGTACTGATATCTGCCGACTCCTAGCACGATATCGATAGCTACAGGCTCGGTGCGCAGTATGCGTTGGAGTCCGGCCCTCACGAAGGTCTGAGTGTCGTGGTTGAGGAGTCCGAGTCCTTGGGGGAGGGAGATGAGGCCGAACGCGAGGGGGTCTGCGATGAGTACTCCCGCTCGTTGCCCTTCTTGGAGTGGGACATGAGATCCTACGCCAGACAGGAGAGAATACCCTACGAGGAGCTGGCGTATTACTCCGGCTGGCACGAGGAGTTCCCCTCCGTCGTTGGGCGCATTGAGCGTGAACACCCTAGGGAGTACGTTGACCACGCCTATGGGTCGGTGGGACCGGACGGAGGATTCTCCCGGGACAATGGTAACGAGCGGTCCGTCATGGTGGGGTTCCATGGCGACGTCCCTCCCGGAGCGCGTGACATATTGGAAGAGTTTGGAAGGGACTACGGGATTGAGATCGGCATCACGGACAACATGGGCTTCCGGGCGCATGAGATGAGTGACGTTATACCTACGGTCTACTATGCGATAGCCGATGCCGACGGGGTGGCTGGTGCCTCGGGTGGAGGCGGCTGGGACCGAGTGGAGATCACGGTAAGTCTGAAGCCGGGGGTTCCCGAGTCCAGAATCGAGGAGTTGCAATCTATGGGCCAGGACTTCATCGAGGCCGAACTGGGGCACGACACTGGCCTCCGGGTGGTGGTGCAGTTGGGAGAACCTCTGAGATTGATCTTTGATTAGGGAAGGCTTCTGCTACAAATCGAGGAACCTTCACACTAGCTCTTTCACTCGCGACCTAGAGAGTTGTCAGCCGGAACGTGGATTACAACTGGCGGAAATCCCATTCGTTTGGGGATTGATGCGAAAACCGGCAGGGCAGGGGCATCCGCAACTTAACGGTGCACCTTCATGCCTATGAAGGAATCAGCACCCTGTTGCTCGGTTAGCATTGCAGAACCTCCCTAAGTAAAGGGTAGGCTCTAACGACTTTGAAGACTTCAATCACATGATTCTCTGTGAACGTATCGGGTAGCGACTCTAGGTGGCCTACCAGATCATCGTGCATCTCTTCCAGTTCGTAGGGTACGCTGGGTGCTTCCATGACAGCAATGGCACCGTGCTTGGCGTCGGCCCCGCCTTCCAAGGCTATGTCCCAAGCCTCACACACGTCGAGGGCATAGTGCGATAAAGCTTCCTCCCTCCTACCCTCCTCAATCCCGAACTCGATTCCCCCTGGCCCGGCGCTGAGCACACAGGGCATGGCGAACATGAGTGCCGGGTACTCTTGCACTGGCTGAAAACTCGCCTCCACCACCTCCCAAGGAGTGTCCTCCGGGAGTGCATCCAGATCTGCCACTATCTCATCGCGCAATCCTTGCAGTTCCACCGGCCAGCGTTCCCCTTCCAACACACCAAAGGCAGTCTCAAAGGCGTCCTCATCCCTCCACGCAAGCTGCTCCCACGCGAAACACAAGGTGGCGCCGTAGTCGAGCACATCGATCACCTCCTGCATGGCATGGCTCATGGTTTCGTAGTGTACTTCGCATGGGAGGCTCATCACCTCTTCGAGCAACAGGTGGTCCTTGGCCCGAGAAAAAGTCTCCTGCCCCTCTTCCTGGACGGTCGCTGGATTTGAACGGTCGAGACTCCGCAACTCGGACACCAACTCGTTGTGGAATCCCTGGAGGTGTTCCGGGGGGCCATCGCCGGCCCCATCTTCCAGTTCGTAAATGGCACGGGCGATACCCTCATCCTCGTCTGAGAGGGCCAATTCCTGGGCAACGCAGAGCAGTACGGCGTACTCTACCAAGTCCCAGCCGGGATCCTCGTAGCTCAGCTCTGCGCCGGGAGTGGGGAAATGTAATCGGGTCTTGCGACCCGTGGCAGGGTCGCCCCCGCTTCCTAATTTGGCGTCCTCCTCGTAGGTGTAGATTCGCCGCGGGTCACCATCTTCCCATGCCCATTCCAATTCGTCGCTGCTTGCAACAATCAATGCACCAACGACGAAAGCCCCTAAAACCGCCCCTATCAGCACACCCAGTGCAATACAGGCCCCGTACCGTTTCTTCATCTCACGACCTCACGACTACTAGCCCACTATCGTGACAGACTCCGTCCCGGTCATTGTTCGTCCGCGGAGAAGGGAAAGTGCTAGCCTAGGTTCTTCCTCTATCCACGTCAATCAAAGTAGCACTATGACTGTTGAGTTGCTCTCAATACACACCGCCCCATCAGAGCAGTGCTTAGTATTCTCCGGTCCAGCAAGGAGTCTGCTTCTCCACCGTGTCGGACCGAGTGGGCGGTAGTTCTTTTGGTGTTTCCCTCGTCACTGGCACAGTGTTGCCAGTATGACTTTCCAGCACCCTGCGCTCGCCAAGTGGTTCCTACAACTGGCAGATGACGCCATCTTGACAAGTTAGCCCGCTCTCCTTGGTACTGGACGTCACCTTGACCCGCACTTCGTCGGCGGTTTCCCGGAGTTCTCCGGGGGTGTCAGCCCCGATATGACGGCGATGGTGCGTTCACCTGACGGTGTGCCCTCAAGCTCCTGTAGCAGACACGTGACGTCGTTCGGATTGGTCGCGGGACCCTCGCTAGGCGGCGTCAGTGCAGCGGCCTCCTCCGCGATGGCCGGGTTGTCGCTGAGCAACTGCAATATGCAGTCCCGCGTCCCTGCACTGAGACCTCCGGCGGCAATCGAGATCATTGAGATGCTCGCACATGTCGGGTGCTCTGGCGTGAGGCATGGGACCTGCGGAGAAGGACCGAGGCCGCCGCCCTCCAGCAGCTCGCCCGCTCCTCCGACTAGTGGAGCCTCTAACATGGTTTGGTAACTGGCGCCGAGCTCGTTGCGTAGGCAGGAGACCTCTTCTTCGCTCAGAAGGGCAGCCAGGTCCTAGCCCGTGGACGACATGTCCAGTTGCCAGAACTCAACCTCCGTTGAGACGGAGGAATCAGGCGTGGGGGACGGCGTGATGGTGGGAACCGAGGTGGGAGAAGGCGTCGTGGTAGCTAACGGCGGCGCCGCGGGAGCTTGGGTAGGAGTTGAGGCAGGCGTAGATTCCTCTCCCCCACAGGCCACAGCAACAGCAGCGAGCATCATCATGGACACCCATAGGGGAGCGACATAGAGGTAGAGGCGGCCGGATTCCCTCCAATGCGGACGTGGCATGGTTCTCCTCCTTGAAGGTAGGGTTGACGACGCCGACGCAAGCCGGGCCGGGAAACTGGGTATGCGGTTACTCTCCAACCCGCTCGAAGACCAGCACCTGCCCACCTTCGCTATGAAGCGTGAGTTGTTCACCCGTGGCCTCGAACCGCTCTACCGTCGCTAACGAGTCTTGCATCCGTTGTTCCTGTCGGAATAGCGCTTGGGACGGGCAGCCCGCTTCCGTCCACGTCAGGTCGTCAAGGCGTAACTCGGTCCCCCGCACACTGTATCTCGCAGCATAGGAATTGCAGCCCGTCCACCCTGTCATATCCGCAGCGGTGGTGAACTTGGCAGTTGGGTTGCCCACCACCTTGGCGGGAGCGTCGGCATTGCCCATCGCGACCAGCCGCCACTCCGAATTGGCCAACGCATTCTCGTCGCTGCCACAGGACACCAAGAGAAACACGAAGCCAAGTAGAAGCCAGCGCATCATTCTCCTCCCTTCAGGGGATGGCCTCCACTGAGAGGTAGCCTGAACAGGCTGAGCCGGGACACCAGCCAGCCCCGCGGACTGCATTCCGCGTTAGCGCTCCAGTGCAGTTGCCTCCGTAAGCTCCCGCAGCCTGACTTCAGCCTCTCCTCTTGGGAGTTGTATCGCCCCTGGCTCATAATGGCCTTGACATACGAGTGTGTGGAATTGGATACAATACCGCTTCTCTTCGTCGCTAAATCATGCAGATTCATAGATGGTGTATTATACGTTAGCTGGCAGCGGGACGAATTATCGTAGGCCGTCGGGTGGGTTCTGAATATCCGGCGAACCAACACAAACGAGATGCAGAAGGAGGAGGGAGAATGGCGATAGTACTGAACCACCAGATAGTCCGTTGTGACGACAAATGGGCCTCCGCCGAGTTCTTTGCCCGCATCATGGGACTGGAGGTCGAGCGAAACACACCCACGGACTTCGCGCCGGTAAAGGTGAACGACGACCTCTTCTTTGATTTTGCCGATGAGGAAGACAAGAAACCGGTAGTGAGCGAGCACTACGCCTTCCACGTGTCCGACGAGGAGTTCGACGCCATCTTCGGGCGGGTCAAAGCAGAAGGCCTGTCATACAGTAGCGAGCCCTTCGCCAGCCCCGGCCAACGCCCCGACATGCAGGTCTATGACATGTGGGGCGGGCGTGGCATCTACTTTCTTGAGGGTAATGGCCACAGCATCGAGATATTCACCCGTCGCAGTCCCGACGGCTCCTATCCGCCCTAGTTTCCGCCAACTTCTGCGGGGTCAGGGCCGGAAGGGGAAGATGCGCTGTGGCTGGCCCGTTCAGAATGCCAGAGCCTGCTGGTCCTCACCACCGTCTGCAGATGATCCAGACAGCTTATAGCAGTCAAGAACATTCCGGTCCCTGGGACACAGTTGCCAGAGAATTCGTCTATGGCCCCCAACCCGTAGTGGCCTGACCCGGATGGAAGTACCAGCGGCCGCCCTGATGGTGGCATACGGCGAGGAGTAGGGCCTTCCGCTACACGCTGAACGAGTTTCGCTCGGACAAGGGGCTGGCCGAGCTGTTGTTCCAGAACGCAAACCGGTGGACTGGTTGACGGCAATCCCGCCGTCGCCTTCGACCCGTACCGTTCTCTGTGTGGACGGGAAAGCAACCCGTTCCACCCGCCCCACGGCATCTCTTTGACCCTTGCCATGACCTACTCTGGAGTACGAGGCGAAGCGAAAGACCAGATGGCGGATATGCTTCCATTTCGTCCGGTCCACGAATGCGCTTCATCCGGCGCTCAACTCTCTTCACCTCCAACTCGCTTCCTCGGCAAGAATGATGGAATCATCAACAGGTACAGTCCTGCGAGATGCGAATATGTTGGAGAAAGCGCAGTCGCAGGAAACCCGACGTGGGGGATATAGCATGGCTTCTCGGGACGCTGTTGACGATTGTGATCCTCTGGCTGGTAATGGTGACGCTGACCTCCATCTGTGGAAACTTCTGGTGAAAGACAGGACTGCCCGCAGGCTCCTCCTAGCCTTCAACATCTTGCTGATTTTACTGGTCGGCCACATGATCTATTGCGGGTCACAGAACATCTGAGGGAAGGGCGCAATGGCCGCCGAGATGGGACCGCGAGGCTCGCAGTCCAAATTACGAGCTGTGCTAACCTGCCCCGTTTCAAGACAGCTTGGCCAAACACGCGGAATGCCAGGTCCGCCGATCAAGCGCAGGACCTCTTCGACCTGACTCTGTCGATTTATCCTCACGACCTTGCTCGTCGAGTCCTCTTTTGTCACACGGACAACGGCCTTGTGTCCATCCTTCAGGGTCGCCAGCCCGGGGGTACAAGCTATCTATCTTCCTTTTCCAGTGGTGGTTGTGAGATTTCTAGAAGACAATAGGAGGGCCTTGCGCTCACCCTGTAACGAAGTTGTCAAGCTTATGGCCGGTCTGCTCACGTCAGAGGCTGAGCCTACCGGCACGACCAGGCTGACCGATTGGCTCAGAGATAATGCAGACGGCTTGGGGAGAAGTTACGTGTAGGAGCTGAGGCGCAACTTTCGACTGCGCAGGCAGGAGCATGGCTCCAATAGCGGGAGTCAGGGTTGGAGGACGCGGCCTGTCGCCTCCCTGTCGGCGTCGGTTCCTGCGGCCGAGGTGTGGGGATAGTTCAGTGCCGGAAACCGTCGCGAAGCAGTAAAATGACATCTGTAGAAGTACGTCTAAGAGTGAACAAAGAATGAGAGATTCAGAGAGCCTCGCGCACACGGATGGAGAGGGAATTTGGGCTGCTCCCCGGCGTCCACGCGAAGAGACGGCCCGGCTCGGCAAGGAGATGTACGAGCGGGATATACGTGGCCTAGTCGAATCCGACCACCACGGAGAGATCGTCGCTATTGACGTGGACAGCGGGAACTGGGTGGTTGCCGATGGCGAGGTTGCGTCGGTGGACCAACTGCGGGAGATGCGCCCTGGCGTCGTCAACGTCTTGTGCGAGCGGGTCGGCTATCGGGCGCTCCGCAGCTTTGGAGCCAGGTCCCTGCGGAGGACGGAGTGGTGTAGTGAACGACGCCCATGAGGCAGTCGTGGCCCTTTCTTTGCAAGGCCCAGCAGGGCAAGCCCAGAACATCGAGGCCGTTATAGACACCGGCTATAGCGGCTTCTTGACCTTGTCGGACACGTCGGTGACGGAGCTAGGGCTGCCTTTCGCCCACGTTGGCCGGGCGCTACTGGTCAACGACGATGAACACAGCTTGCAGATTGAAGTCAATCGCGGGGGCCGCGTCGTCATAGAGGCGATGACCTAGCTGGACGAGTCGAAGGAGGGTGCAACCCCGTGCGTGCAACGAGCCGCCAGCCGAGAGAGGTCGAAGGCTCGTAAAGGGTTGCCATCGGTTGCAGGCCCGTCTTCGTGTTCTGGACAAAGTAGCAGTAATCGGGTTCCTGCGGCGAAATCTACTGCTACTTTCCATGAGCACCAGCGGATCATGGGTGGTGTACGCTGGAGTGGTCGAGTTAGTGGAAATCGGCGGCGATGCACGGAGCGCGTGAGACGGTAGGGGCAGCGCTGCTAACCACAAAGAGGTCAACCATGAGTGAAATACAAGCATGGGCCAACGTAGGAGCAGAAGGCGCTGACAGGCTGCGGAAGAACAGTTTCGTGAAGCAGGATAGGAACAGTACTGAATAGAGGGGTGGTGGCCATGCGTGGGAAGCGTGATTCCGCAGGGGACCATGCTGGGCCTTGGCCGTAGTGGCGGAAGATGTGGCGACTATGACCCATTTGCGGGCAGGCTATCCGGTCTTCCGTGTGGGTGGGAAGTCAAGGCTCCTATGGATCGATTCGTCGAGCAGACCGTCGCTGCGTTCAGGGATAGCGCGTTTTGGTATCCGGAAAACCTACGCCCACCAGACAGTGGCTGTGGTATCCAAAGTGCACTGGCAGGCGATAGTTCGATTGGGACGACGACGCTGAGGGATGGAAGTGTGCGGATGGCGGTGCGCTGGAGCGGAACGGGATCGGAAAGAACCAGTGCTAACGGCGACTCTTTCCGACCAGGCAAGCACCTACACAGCAGCGCCTACCTCGATTTCCCTGCCCATCATACGTCAGTTGTCTCCCGGGTAGGTGCCGAGCATAATCGTTGCGAGAATCCGCGCAACGGCGGCTCCAACAGCTACTCCACAACGTGCCCTAGGTGGGCACGACCCAGTGGCTTCTAGAAACGTTTCGCGTCTTCCACGAGAGATCCTGTCGCTGAAATTGCAGCAAGCACCCTTCGCTGAGGCACTGCACCTACCAAGGCGTTCCCTGTGAAATTATGGTGAGGGGGCGGGTCCCAGCACCTTGTAGCCCTGATTGTTTTCGGTCCTCTCCGCAAGCGGGAGAACCTGTATCACCACGTTGGCCAAGCCCACCACCTCCCCCTCTTCATCAAAGGTATATCCGTCCCCTATGGCACCGCTCCACGTAATATCGTACAGGCAGTCGCGGAAGCCGTCGGCATCCTGATCGTCTCCCGTCATCTCCAGGCATTGGGCGGCGATATAGACGTCGTCATATGCCGACCCCAGGAACCACGGCAGTGTGACGTAGCCGTATCGGGCGCGGAAGGCCTCCAAAAAGGCCTTCCCTCGCTCTGTGTCCAAGTCCGGGTTGGGAATGACGGCCTTCAATCCGTCGGCAGCGTCGCCTGCGATCTCCAAGGCGGTGGTGCCGGAGACGACACTTTCTGCATATACGGGGCCGCCGTAGCCCAGTTCCTGTAACTGCCTGACTATGGTGCCACCACTCGACTCGGACTGCGCAGCCACATGGATGGCATCAGGGCCCGCGTTGATGAGCTTGGTCAATTGACCCCTGAAATCAAGTGTGTCCGACGCGTATGACTCACCGACTACTACAGTGCCTCCCAATTCCTCAAAGCGTTTGACCGTCGTGCGTCGCACTCCCTCCGCGTAGTCCGTGGACTCGTTGATGGTGGCGATAGTGCGGTGACCATCGACCCAAAGAGCGTTGCCCGTGTCTATGCCCAGTTTGTCGTCATTGATGGCGGTGCGGAAGATGTAATCTCCGGCCACAGCGATGTCCGGGCTGGTGGCAGAGGCTGAAAGCATCACGACTCCGTCCCTTTCAGCCAGGGGAGCCGCGCCCAGCATGGCACCGCTACAGGAAGTCCCAAGTATGATCTTCACCCCATCCACATCGGTGAGTTTATTGTAGGCGACTATGGCATCTTGGGCTCCACACTTGGAGTCCTCGACCAACAACTCCAGGGGGCGTCCGTCGATACCACCCGCGGCGTTGATCTCGTCAGCCGCCAACTGCTTTGCTTGGACCAACACAGTGCCGTAGCTGACGCCCGGCCCGGTTACCGAGTCCATCACCCCGATTCTGAATGGCTCGGCCTCGCCGTCGCCGTTTCCGCCACAGGCAATTACGAACACCATGGCCATTAGGACACCGACTGTGAACACTCTTGACATCGTCCTTCCTTCCGCTAACCGACGTGGAGTGGGGCGTGTAGGTCAACGAGGCAATGGCCCGCCCCCCTCAGAGAGCCAGTCTCACGACGATCAGTAAGACACTATACCAAACAGTGCTGTGACTTATCAGTGATCATCAAGACTGGACAATGTGTTACCCTAACCGCGATATTGGCCCCCACCTCGTCTGTGTCATCACGCCGGTTGACGACCAAGGAATTGACGCCGTGCAGCCTCATCATCTCCATCGCGCCAGTCACGGTTGCCAGCCCGTCGATACTACGAAGTTCGTTGACCATAAGGTCTCCCACGGTCACAAGCTGTCTCCAGCTCATAACTCACCCTCCATTTCCTCCCGGATGACTGGCATTTGGGTGTCAAGGCCCACCGCATCCTCGATATCAATCTGAAATGCTATGCCCGCCCCGCGTTCCGTCTGGAAGCGTCCCGCGTCCCGGATACGCTCCAGAATGTCACGGGCCCTGGTCTCGACCACCAGGAACATCACGACATTGCGCCTCGACTCCAAACCCAGCCCGAAGAAGGTCTTCTCCGGGCGCAGCCCCTCCCCTCGCACACTGGTGATTACCGTAGCGCCGGTGGCACCGCCGGACCGGGCAGCGTCGATCACGGCATCAGTCTTATCGTCGTCGACTAGGGCGATGATCAGTTTCAGCCTCATGGCTCAAGGCCTCCTCTTCCCCGGATTGCTTGGCGGAACGCTTGGAGTTGCGCCGCTTTCTCCACCAGGACGCCGCGATTGCATAGCCCAACACCGATATGATGGGGAATACACTGGCAAAGGCAATGAGACCGAACCCGTCGATCAACGGGCTACGGCCTGGAATGCTGGCAGCGAGGCCCAGTCCGAGTGCGGCCACCACGGGCACCGTAACCGTCGAGGTAGTCACCCCTCCACTGTCGTAGGCGAGGGGCACGATTGTCTTGCTGGACCGGAAGGTCTGCACAATGACGATGACGTAGGCGGCGATGATATACCAGGGCAGGGGTGTTCCCGTGACTATGCGGAAGCAACCCAGGGCCACGCCGAGGGCCACGCCTACCGCTACGGCAATCCGCAGGCCCAGGGCGCGCACCGTACCTCCGGACACCTCCTCCGCCTTGAGGGCCACGGCGATCAGGGATGGTTCCGCAATCGTCGTCGCAAAACCAATGGCCGCAGCAAAGGCGTAGACCAGGCCATAGTCGCTCCAGTCAACCCCACTGGCCAGACCCTGCTGACCGATGGGTGCGGTAAGCTGCTCTGCCATAGCCTGCCCGAGGGGGAAAAGGGCCTTTTCGAGGCCCACGAGGAAGAGGGACAGTCCCAAAAGCACCAACACAAACCCGATTGCCATGCGGCCCGGGTTGGGGAGCCGTCGCCGCAGCACCACCATCTGGAACACGACCAGGATACCGGCGATGGGTGCGACATCCAGCACTGTGGACAGCAGGGCGTCCAGCAGCCCAAACTCGAAGATCATGCGATCATCCCGTAACCCATGACACAGATCATCGGGGTAAGGCTGGCAAAGGCGATGAGGCCGAAGCCATCGACCATCGGGTTGCGCCCACGGATCGATGTGGCAAGCCCGACGCCCAGAGCTGTCACCAGAGGCACGGTAATGGTGCTGGTGGTCACTCCCCCGGAGTCGTAGGCCACGCCGATAATCTCGTCGGGAGCAAAGGCGGTCATCGCCGTGACCAGCACATAACCGCCGATTATCAATGGATGGATGGGCCAACCCCGCAGGATGCGCAGCACGCCCAGCAGGATAGCCGCACCCACCGATAAGGCTACCACCATACGCAGTTCGAAAGCATAGGAGTTGCGGGCTGAGTCGGTGGCATCAATCACCTTGGCCTCAGCCGCCACATCTGCCGCCTCGGCAGTGATGGCAATCAGGGCCGGTTCGGCCACTGTGGTGCCGAACCCCAAGCAGAAGGCGAAGGCCAGCAGAGCGACGAGGCTGCCCTTCCTGGCGAAACCCTGGGCCAGCACCTCACCCAGCGGGAACAGCCCGCTTTCCAGCCCCTGGACGAAAAGGGTCAATCCTGCCACCACGCATAGCAGACCCAGGGTTACGTTCCAGATGTCGGGAAAGGGCTGTCGCAGCACTACAACCTGAAAGAAGGCGACAACCAGAATGATGGGAGCCAAGTCACGCACCGAAACCACGGTACGCCGCAGCATTGCGGTGACGATCCGGATGCTCTGTTGCATCCGGGGGCGTTCAAGGTTATGGATTCCGGTTTTCAAGGGAATCCACGGTCGGGGTTATGGGTCTCCAGCTATACGGCAAGGCAGCTATGACTTCGAGCGCCTTTGGAACTGGTAGGCCATGCCTTCGGCATGACCGGCTTGGGAAGTGGTCAGCCTTTAGTTTGGGACTGCCCCCTCCGTTTGGCAAGCGAGAAGCGGAAGCGACAGAGCCGTCCTGACCCATCCAGAGACTGGCGTCGTACTGATCTCAGTCGCACAGCGCTCCATCTCTGCAATGGACTAAGGACCCTAGGGATTGTCGGCCTCCAGATACCACGCTTCCGCTTCTGTGTCGTCGAGCATCGATACCAGATCTGCGGTGGGATCCGGGCGCAGCGGTTCCTCCTGTCGTCTACCGCCTTGGCACCCCGTTATCCCGATAGACACGATACCTGGTGACCAATGTGCCGCCACGGCAGTGTATGGGTTCTATTAGCAGCAACTCTTTCGGGCTAAGTGGGGAATCACTATCCATGGGTATCCGACTGAGCTTCGCACTAGGTTGCGACATTCCCCAGGGGCCGGAATCACTCGGCCCCCAAGCAAGCCGTCTAAGCCCTGGTCCCAAATGATTGTCGCCGGTATGTCACTATGATACAGGTGACTATTCACAGATAATACACTCATATTATGCTACTCTTGTCGTGGCATTCGTGGGACGAATAGCTCATGAGCAAAAGGTGAAGGTCGATTTCCGCGTAGCCGGAAAGGTCGAAAACGAGTGTGCCCAGTCTGCAAGCAGGTCCAAGGATCGGGCCGAAAACTGTCTAAGCACCTGCGCCGGAAGCACCCGGAACACAGGGAGGTACCGCGCCCACCGCCCTCGCCTAGTTCCTATGTCCCCTCTACCAATGAGCTCCACGGTGCTGGTAGTAGCCGGATGCCTGAATCGCAATCGCGGGCAGACGCCGGTCGAGGACTTACAGAAGCTGGATTGCTCGGGGTCTGATAAGCGATCCGTTCCCCACTTGTCCGGGGGGACCTAAGTCTTTTCGGGAGCATCTCATTGTTCAGGTTCATAGGCATCTTTGCTATAGCTGTCCTGCTGGTCGCCTGCGGGAAGCAGCCCCACGTCCACCCCCGACCCAACGCCAGTCTCCACGGCAACCCCAACAGCGACGCCAACCCCCACACCCACGCCAGAAACAGCTCCGGGTCCCATGCCCGAGCCGACGACCACTCCCATGCCGGAACCCACTCCTACGGCAGCACCGATGTCTGAGGCCATTCCCATAGCCATTGAGGAGGCGCTGGAAGACCCTACCATGGCTACTGCGTTGGAGGACATCGATCTGCATCTTGAGACAATGAACGGCTTGCAAGACCAGTGCCCGGCGCCCAAGGCATTGCAGGCGCTGGCGATTGCCTCAGACGCTCAGCAGGAGATGACGGTCGTCGCAGAACAAGCTTACAGCGGCGAGGCAATGCCCTTGGAAGAGTGGGTCACGATGTACGAGGCTATGGTGGAGGTTCTGGCGGGCCATACTGACGAGATGATGGCCCTCTGCACGGAGAGCTAGATGTCTGAGTGTATGTCTGCGCAGGAGCCCTTCGTCGAGGGGCTGCCACCCACCTAGCGGAGTGCGACCGTGGGGGGTCAGCAGGTGGTCTCAGAGGCACGCCAACGGTTCCTTGAAGACCCATACCAGAAGGACAGGTTCACCTATGACGAGCAAAGCGACAACTTCAAGTATCCTTAGGAGCAGACGCTAGCGTGCATGCAGACCGCCGATTACAAGCCCTTGGTTCTAGGTCCCACTATTCTCAAAGTTCATCTCTGAAGGACGCTCGCGACATTGTGAGCTGATCTGGTCCAGATAGAAGTCGTACATGCAAATCTTCCAAGGAGCATCTTCGCTTGATGGTGACGACACTACGTCACGCTAATCGGTGGCTATGGGGACAACCGGATGCAGGTCAAGCGTGGGGGCAGTGGAGGTGGTGTCTACGTGCTCAAGGGTTGTTCTGGGCGGTATCGCCCACATCCTCTTCGGCGGGTGGCAAGTGCAGGCTCGTGGGTGGTGGCTGGTCCGCAATTCATGGCGTCGGCGGTATCGTTCATCCATGCTGTCCTCTCACTTTCCAGTCTCTTATCGACTATATCCGCATGCGGCCACATTATCGCTGGCGCTCCCAGGAACATTTACCCCGTTGATGCGGGAGAGTCCCACATGGGCCTTGGATCCAGGTTTTGCTGGCTCTGACTCCGGTTATCTCTTGGCCTTTCCGCCTCTCTGTCCGGTGCTGTTCCATGAACCTCCCAAAGTGCTTCACCTCCGCCGCCACCTCCCTTTCGCCAAGTCCAGTAGACTTGAGATTGGACGCCACCACGAGGGAGACGGCTTCAGGGCTCTGAGGAGCACAACGATACTCGGGCCCCACCGTCCTTGCACCTCCTCACCGGGAAGCTCTCCCACGCGCCCTTCCGGCAGACAAACGGAGCAAGTCCTCCATGAGTAGCCTATAGCGGACGCCTTCATCTCGGCCTCCCCGAGGGTGTCAAATCCCTCATGGTAAAGGCTCGCAGGCGCGGTGGTACTGCTCCCGCCGCCGTGTTTCCTCACATGTCCACAGGATGCCATGTGTACCCTGACGTACTTCCTCACCCTGTTCTCGTACACGGTATACACGGTGGTGAGCGCCTCCCCAAGTCAATACGAGCAGGACACCATGTTACTCGCCGGAGTACAAGTCGTGTATCCCCTGCAATCTCACGGCGCGTCGTCAATGCGAAGCATTTTCTGTCCGCCAGCGAGATTCTTCCCCATGGCAGGACCTACGATGTCGTTGCCTCAGAAGGACATGTGGGCCTGATGCGACGGCTCGTCATGTGGGCCACATCATGTCCGGAAAAAATTAGGCGGGGGGGGGACGCACCACACGCGGGCGGCATTATAATTCGAAAGACCATCAATTAGAACAACACTACATTTGTATGTTCTGACTCGATGTCGTCCCAAGGCCAGCCCAGCATGGGACTTTGCGACATGTGGCGGTAGACAGCCGGAGGCAGCACGGTGTAAACAGTCGGTCATGTCACCCCCCACCAGTGGGGGATCGGAGGTCGGAAGTGAGGGCTGAGATAGAGTCGGCCAGCGAGAATTTCAAGAACCTGCGTCCAATGTTGCCAGAACCCCCTGAAGGGCAATATGCGTGGAGACACTTGCGGGACCGACCTACACAAGTTGGACTCGTCAGGTTCGACTAGGCGTTCGGCCCAGTCGGCATAAGGGCAAGGGACGAGGAGGAATCCCTCGGAGAACCATAGCGCAACTGAATGCTCAAAGGCTGGCTGCCGTAGAAGCCGGACACACCACTCGTTCCACAGGACCGCTCCATCTCCGCAATGGACTTAAGGACCCTAGGGATTTTCGACCTATAACCACCACTCTTCCGCTTCCGTGTCGGTGAGCATCGATACCAGGTCCATGTTGGCTTCTTTGCAAATCGGGCATTGCTGAACAACTGTGATGGTTCCAACACCTATCCCTTCAGCGGTGGTCAGCATCACGCCTCCGCAATCGCCACACTCATACAGAGCGTGCACCCGCACGGTTAGAATGTCATGGTCTTCGGACGGAGTCCCTTTGCATTGGACACACAGCAGCGGTGCCTGCAAGGTCGGCAGGTCAACAGCCTGTTCACGATTCAGCGTAACGAGGCCGGCTTTACACTCTTCACAGACAGCTATCCGCATCATCACCTCAACCTCCCCTATTGGCAGCATGGTGAAGAGTCTACCATCTGACATCAGTAAGCCTGCTGTTCCCTCTCCCAGACACGCTGCGGTTCAGCCTAGACTTGTAGACAGATCTGATCCCAACCGTATCACAATGCCGGGCCCTGCACCTCCGGGGACGCCATCGCCGTGGCGGTGAACTTCCACCGTAAGTTGGAAGTGTCGGGCACGCCGCAGCTTGCCATCGAGGTGGGCCGAAACTCCCGCGCGGCGGTCTATGATGCCGCCCAGACCGGCCCCAGGGCCAAGGTCTTCAGCTACACGATTCGGGATGCCGACCGGGACTCCGACGGCGTCAGGGCGTACCCGGGCAACATCACCCTGCGCCGGGCGCGTCCATCCGGGACAGCAGGGCGTCCACGCCCTGCTGTCCCACGAGGGCCTTCTGGTGTAGCAGGCGCGCACGGTGGATCCGGCGGGGATGATGAAGACGAGGGGAGAGCGGGAGGCTCTTCGCCGCCGGCCAATCATCACCGGCTTGGCGATGCGCGGCAGCAGTCCCTACGGCAAGGGCGACGCCCGTCTCCGTGACTGGGAGACCATCGCTGGCGGTCTCGGAGTAGCGCTTGGCGGTTTACAGGTGAATCGCGGACATCCGGCAAATGCTGCACCTCCGTCGAGTGCCAAGACCCTCGAAGAATGGGGTCGCCCGCTCTGGGTTACGTCCAAATGTGTTTGGGGCACGTTGGTATCCCAAGACCACCCCGGCGAGGGGGGTTCCTCCCCAGGAGTTCCAGCCCAAGCGGGCCTCGCACTGTCTGGATTGTCCGGGATTGATATGCGCAGATATATTTTTTCCACCATTACGGGCGGCATTATAATTCGATAGACGAGCAAATAGAACACAATTAAATAGAAATGTTCTAATCTGATGTTGGCCAACGGGCGGCGCCCATGTCCCTCCTGGTCATCTGTACGCCTCGCAACGGCTGAAACTTGTGGCGCGTGGTGCCCCTTGAGGAACTGTACCTAACTGGCGACATCATCCGTCCGATGCCTCTCTGGAAGTACGACTTTGCTACAGCAATGTGGGTGTGGCTTTCAGCGGGACCCTTAAGCGGCCGCCACGCCGATTCTACGCAGAGGGTTCGGGGACGCTCCAGTGCGTTGCCGGTGAGGGCGAATAAGAGTTGCCTGACGAAATGCCGGACGACGTCGACAACTATGTGGCTGTCGCTCTGGCACCCGACGAGGCCCACGGGTACGTTGGGCAAGCTCGGCCACGAGGGTCCTCTCACGGGGGAGGCATTCGCCCTGGCGTCGCCGCTCCTCTGTGGGCGATATGCCGGGCCTGATGCGACGGCTCGTCATGTGGCGCACCTCTCATGTCTGAAAAATTGGGGGGGGATTTTAAATCCTCGTTACGGGCGGCATTATAATTCGATAGACCAGCAAGTAGAACAGTTTTGCATCAGTATGTTCTAATTCAATGTTGCCCCTTAGAGACCCAGTATCGGTCGGCGGCGACACCACGTTGTAGACAGCCGCAAAAGACGGGGTGTAAAACAGTAGCGTCATGACACCACTTGGGTGGCATAGGGAGGTTCAAACGTGGGCACAATATCCGTGAACCGGGTAGCGGGTCTGTCCCTCATATTCGGCCCGCTAATCGCCTTCATCTTTTTTCTCATAGAGCCGGGTGGCCTGCTGATAGACAGCGCCGACGTATCAGACGCCGTTGGCTCCATAACGGCCAAGGGCGCGAACGCGGTGCTGACCAATGTAACCAACATCGCGATAATCCTTGGCTTGGCCCTGATCCTTTCGGGCCTCTATGCGCTGATGCGGAACGTAACATTGCAGGGCAACGGCAAGGCGTTCGTTCAGTTGGGCTTCTTCATGCTCTTTATCGGACTGGCCAGTTGGATTCTCTCCGGCGGCACGGACTTCATTCTGGCCGATGCCCAAACCAGTCAGCAGATACAGGAAAGCGTTCCCGTCTACAACGCTGGCTATGCTCTCTTCTACGCCGGTGGGATTGTGATTGGGTTTGGCGGCTTCATTTTCGCGCTGGGCCTCTCCACGAGGGACGAATTCAACCGGATAGTCTCCCTGTTGGCTGCCCTCATCAATCTGGCCGTGATGGTCTTCTTCATGATAGCCATCCTCAGCAACGATGGCCGCGACACCTTCATCACCCTGGCCCGTGGCTTCTACGTGCTACTGGTCATCTGGTATGGATATCTGGGCTTCGTACTGATGAACCGCCCCGATCCCGACCTGTGGCAATAGGGCGGAAATCCGGGACTCGCCGGCTCCCCTACGGCGCTATCCACGGACTACAGAACGGTCAATGACTGCCTCGCCGGGGTTGAGCCCTAGAGGAGCACGACCCTTACAGGCTCCGCTCTGAGTGCTCTCGGGTTAGGGTTCGAGCGTTGGGGGTCGCATCACCGTTCCCGCTTACGTCGTAGCCAGTGAGCAAAGGGTTCGACACCCTTCTTGGCCTTATAGCTGATTGCATAACATCATAGCTGATTGCATAACATCTTTAGGGCTGTAGCCGTTCTCCTGGCGGGGCCTTACTCGCGATGCAGCCGACCCATAGCCGTACCACTTGTGCCTGCCCTCCTCTTCGATGGCTAGTCCGTCCTCGCGTTACGACTGCCCCTCACGGTCCACCTGCGTCACAATTAGGTCCACCTAACTGGACAAAATCAAGAACCGTCGCCCTGAGGTTCTCGTTGAAGCTGTAGTCGACCCAACCCTTCAACCGGTGGGGCTTGAGACGGCAACGGAGGCGGTAGTGGATGCCACTCTCGCCTCCTCTTAAGAGGTTCCCCCTCGTTCATAGTCAGAACCTCCTACGCGATTCGGGTTTGATGTCATACTCCATGACAGTCTTGTCACCCATCTCCGATGTATCGAGAACCGAAGAACTATTCCATAAACAATGCAGCACATGTAACACGTCCCTGCACTCTGAGGTCTGGCGCCCACAGTCGCGAGTGCGAACATTGAACGACACGGCAACAGGCCAGAATCGAAGTCCCCGCATTTTAGTGTTCCCGACCAGAGGTACTGGCCGATGGGTAGTCAGTTTGCCTGCCCCAGCACCTGACGTATCCATCGATCAATTTCCTTTCCAAGAAATTCCGCATATATATATTTTTTCCCATTCCGCGGGCGGCATTATTAATTCGAACCACCGCATATTAGAACTGACCCATATTGGCATGTTCTAAACCCATGCCGGCCCTTGGGTCGTCCATTGCCTGACGCTTGTGACACGATGGTGTAGACAGCGGGAGAAGGCAAGGTGTAAACAGTAGCCATGCCACCCCTTCGGTGAGGATCGTGGCTGCGATATGCGGGGGACCGGAGGAACCCTGATGCTTGAAAAGATACTGGTCCCGCTGGACGGGACAGATGAGGCTAAGGAAATCCTGCCCTATGTAACCCAGTTGGCCAAGTGCCTTGAAGTGCCACTGGCCCTCCATACCGTGGTAGACCTGCACCGCTTCGAGTTGCCCTCTTCACTCTCTCTAGCCCAGATCGAGGCCAACCTGCTGGTTCACGCTAATGACCACTTGGCCTCTGTTGCCCGCAGTGTTCAGGAAGAGGGGGTCCTCGTCAGCACGTCGACCAGCTTGGGGAACTCCGCCGAGGAGATTCTGCGCATTGCCAAGGAAGAGGGATATGGCCTCATTGCGATGGCCACCCACGCTCGAAACCTCGTAGCCCGTGCCCTCTTGGGCAGCGTGACTGACAAGGTGGTCCACTCATCGGAGGTCCCCGTATTGGTCATCACTCCCGAGAAGGCACGGCAGCATCATGGAAGTGACGGAGCCACGCTGAGCAGCGTGGTCGTGCCCCTGGACGGCTCCGAGCTTGCCGAGAGGTCCTTGCCACATGTGGAATACCTGGCTCAAACACTCTCTCTTGATGTGGTGCTGGTGAGGGCGGTATCCGGCACCTATCCTGCCGCATTTCCTGTCGAAGAGTTGGAACGCCAAGCCTCTGAGTATCTCGATAGGGTGGCACGGAGACTGCGGGACCGGGGCGTTAACGTGAAGACACAGGTGCTCTACGGAGCCGCAGCTCCTGCAGTGGGCCAATTTGCTCAGGACAACCCACAGAGCATCATTGTGATCACCACTCACGGGCGCTCCGGCATTACCCGCTGGCTGATGGGCAGCGTGGCCGAGGCTTTGATCCGCTCCTCTGGAGACCCAGTTATGGTCGTCCCGGCAAGGGGATAGCAGTCCAAGGAAGGCTTCGGAAGTCCACCAGCTGATAAAATCAAGAACATTCACTCTCAGGTTTGCCCCCGTAGTTCTGACTACGCATCGTACACTGCGCGGGCAGGAAAGCCGGGCCGTAAGACGGAGCCCGCCCATCTTTGAGCCCCTTAAGCTCCTCGCGAAGGCACCTCGTGCGGCACCTACTGTATGTCCATGCGGCTGAGGCGGCGGGACGAGAGCAGAAAGAACACTATTGTGACCACCGCAACTCCTACGAGCGCAACGGGCAGTTTGACGGTCAGTTCTTCCCCGAATGCCGTGTCGTTGAGCCCATGCGCAGTACCGAATATGTAACTGCGGATGCTCAGATAGCGCGTGCCGCTCAGGAAGCTCGTAATCAGTGCCTCCCAAAGCAGTACGTAGACGAGGCCGAAACCCAGGGCGCGCGAGGTGATGAGTCCCAGCCAGGTGAACGCAGAAGCGTAGGCCACGACGCCGACAACCACCGCGACAGCGGCAGCCACAGGAGCGTTCCCCGTCCCATCAGGTTCCATCGCCGTGATAACCGCAGCGACGACAGCCATCGGCGGGGCCGCGACCACGATGGTAGCAACTAACTTGCAGAGCACAATCATCCACCGGGGCACCGGCTTCGTGGTGAGGAGGCTCAGTGTGCGGTCCTCGACCTCATTCCCGAATGCGCCGGTAGCGAGTACCATCGCGATAAGCGGAAGCGTAACGGAGATAACGAGTCCCCCGAGCACGGGGCCAGTCAGCGTACCGCTCTCGGCACCAGTGGCTTCCAGAATGACTGCGAGCCCCACTGGAAGAAGCGCGAGGACGATGAGCAGCGCGATCTTGCGCCTAGTGATCGCCTGACGCAGCGCCAGCGTGAAGAGCGTGCTGGTCACCTCCCCACCACGTACGAGAAGACACTTTCCAGCGAGTCGTCCAGTGGTTCGATGCGGTATATGCTGCTGCCGATGTCCTGCGCGAGTTTCGGGGTCATCCTCTGCAATTCGGCAACGTTGCGGGTCAGTACCTCGATGTTGGCGGTGCCGTGCAGAGAGATGGACTCCACCGAGTCCAGTCCAACGAGGGCCGAAGCCATCTCGCGTTGCTTCGACGCACTGATGCGGACTTGGAAAGGTCGCTCATCCAGCTTCTCACGGATCGCGTGGAAGTCGCCCGATGCAGCCAGCTTTCCGCTCACTACGAGCAGGATGCGGTCGGCGAGCGCCTCGACCTCTTCGAGGATGTGCGACGAGATGAGGATGGCCTTACCATCCGCGGAAAGCCGCGCGATGAAGTCTGCGAACTCGACGCGTTGGCGCGGGTCGGTGCCATTGAGTGGTTCATCCAGTATCAGCACCTCCGGCTCGTGCACGATGGCCGCTGCAAGCCGAATGCGCTGCCGCATTCCGCGAGAGTAGGTGCCAGTGGCCCGGTTCTGCGAGTCCTCCAGGTTCGCCGCATGGATGGCGCGGTCTATTGCTGCCTTGCTGTCGACACCCTGCAGCCGGGCCGCCAGCCGCACGAACTCCCGTCCGGTCATGAACGGATAGAGCACATCATGCTCCAGCACGACACCGACGCGCCGGTACAGGTGGATGTTGCGGGACACCTCCTCGCCCAGCACTTGCACGATGCCTCGCGACGGTTGCACGAGTCCGCACATCATGCTCAACAACGTCGTCTTGCCCGCGCCGTTTGGCCCCAGGATGCCCGTCACGCCGGGGAGTACCTGGAACGAAACGTCGTTCACCGCGACGACGCTGCCGTACCACTTGGAGACGCCCCGCACCTCTACGACCGGGCTGTCTGCGGTGGTCACAGCCTTATTCTCCGGTAGCGGTGCCACAGCAGCATGGCGGGTATGCCTGTCCACAACACGTAGACGCCGATGGGGAAAAGGTCATGCAGTTCGGAGACCGCTGAGGCGGACGGACCGCTCACCTCCTGGTCAGTGTTCTCGAACACCATGCTGTTGATGTTCCCGGTGACCCCGCTCAGGTTGAGCAGCGCCACGTATGGCGCAAGGTCGCCGACTGGACTGGAGCACTCCTCTTGCCACTGGGTCACCTCGCCGTCCTGGGTCACGGTTTCCGACGTGCATACTTGCGACGTCAAACCGTCGCTGATGGAGTTGAGCAGCAGCCACGTGGCTATGACGAACGCTGCCGCATAGGCGCGTCGAGTGGTGAACGCGGCCACGGCTAGCGGTCCTACCGAGATGAACGCGGCGATGAGCACGCCCACAAGCAGGATGCGGGGCACGTCCGGCCAGTTGTCACGGATGTATTCCAGGGGTTCGCTGGCTGTCAGGATGAGCCCTGCCTGGAGAACGATCTGCCCTGCATAGACCAGTGCCAGCACGATCACGAAGAATGCGAGAAACCGTGCGATCACGTAGTCCGTGGAGGTGAGCGGGCGAACCATGTAGAGGGGAAGGACGTTATCGCGGCGGTCGGGACACAGCAACTCCGGTGCCATGATAGCTCCGAAGATAATGAGGATGATGCTGACGATCGAGTAGTAGTTGGCCGGACTGGGGATAAAGTCCGCGCCCGCCTCTCCGATGAACGTAAGTATGATGACGAACACTACGGCGGGCGTTATCGCCCCCAAGAACAGACCCACGGGCAGTATCTTCGCCCGGCCCCCGCGCGCAATTCCGAGCACGGTGTGGACTCCGTTCTCGAACAGGGCCAGTCGTGCCCGGTTGCGGCCTTCGCGCGGCCCCGTGTACCGCTGATACCCGAGGTCGAAGACCTCCGCTTCGCGATCTCTCACGCCGGTCTGTTCCTGAAGATGTCGGTGAGCGTGCGTCGTTCCGGAGAGAGCCGCCTCAGTCGCGAGCCCGATTCAACCGCAGCATCACGGATCAGGTCGTAGTCGGACTCATGGGCCTCCTCGATGAGGAGCATCTGACCATCATGAGACACATGCACGCCTCTTTCGGCGAGTGCGGAGGCGAACTCTTCGTGCCGGTCAACGACTTCAATGAGCAGGGTCTGGGTCTCCTCCGTTAGTTTCGCGACCGCGCCCTCCTGTGCGAGCACGCCGGACTCCAGAACGATGACGGAGTCGGCGGTCCGCTCCACGTCGCCCATCAGGTGCGTGGAGAGCATGACGCTGATCCCAAAAGAGTTGGCCGTGCGGTGTATAAGGTGCAGCATCTCCTGCCGACCGTCCGGGTCGAGGCCCGAGGTTGGTTCATCGAGCAGCACCAGCACCGGGTCGTGAACAATGGCTTGGGCCAGTTTCACTCGCTGTTTCATGCCGGTGGAGTATTCGCCGATGGGCCGGTAGCGCTCTTCGTCGAGCCCAACGTGGCGGAGCACGTCGGCGGCTCGGATACGGGCTTGGCTCCGCGGTATTCCACTCACCTGCGCCATGTGCATCAGGAACTCTGAGGCAGTCATGCTCTTCGGGAGGCAGTCGTTCTCCGGCATGTAACCGATGCTGGCACGTCCCTCTGTGGAGCGGTACGGCTCCTCTCCAAGGAGCATCGCGGATCCCGAGGTCGGCTGGATGAGGCCGAGGAACAGTTTCATCGCGGTGCTCTTGCCCGCCCCGTTCGGGCCTAGCAGTCCGGTCACCCCTTCCTGCACGTCGAACGACACTCCATCGAGAGCGATGGTGGAGCCGTAGTGCTTTGTGAGATTACGGGCTTGTAGGAGGGCAGCCACGGAGGATAGTATACAAGACGAATATAGTCGGCGGACGCTGACAGTTTCTGGATAGTGCAATCAGGACTCTACGCTGTCTGCTATAGGTTCATTCATCTCAATTCGAGCACTGTCCGTGTGACGAACTTGTGCGTACAACGAGGGGTTCTGCTAAGTGGTATTGTCACCTCCGCACGGTCGGGGTTGTCGACATCCAACTTCCAATCCACTTGTAAAGCCCATTGGAGACTGCCTCTGGGTCAGCTACGCACTCAAGTCGCATAGACCCCACGTGGAACCGCTCCCGGTTTAGTTTCTTGAAGGAAGGCTCACTGGCAACTCATCCCGCTTGTGGCAAGGCAGCGGGAGCCTTCTGGAAGATAGTCCCGGCCCATCGGCAATCAGTCGAGTATGCCAAATAAGCATAAGACTGACGGAACTCATCACTCGAGATCCCTAGCGAGAGGTGGTCGCCTACCGAGATACTTGGCCCCATGAATACGTCCTCCGCGAAAGAACGGGCGGAGCTTCGGAGTCAACTAGGAAGCCAGCATGGAGAAGAGGCTGTCAGAGACCCAGTACAACCCCATAACCAGGGAGGACGATGTGGAGGCTGTACGCTGGGCATCTGTACCTGACACCAGAAACGCCGATATTCGCTCTTGGGTCATGCTTGGCTGCTCCCTCCAGGCAGGTTTCGTTGCGATCTTGGCTGCGGAGCCGCAGCACTCTTCTTTGAGGCCGGTGTGAGTTAGATAGGAGGCGGCATGCTATACCGGATATTCCGCAACGAGAAGCCTACCAAATGTATTGAAGAGATAAAGCTTGAAGGGCGGGTGGTGTTCCAAGAAGAGACGCTGCCCGTCACAGAGGGTGGCCAAAAGACCTTACGCACGGTCACGAGGGTGTCTGGACGCTATCCGCACGACGACCAGTTCGCCATCAGTGTCTGGGTCGAGTGAGTCCTGTCCCAGCAATCGCCCGGGTACGATGGGGCCATGCCAGCGTGCCCGCTTGTCGGATCGGGTCTCTTGTAACACCGAAGCGCTCTCTCTCGAATCGCCCGGACCGGTGAACAGGCTTCCCCGCACACTCTGTTGAGAGAACCATAGGGGAAATGGTTTCGGCTGCCCTGGCTGCGATGTCCAGTACCCTCTAGAACCTCACTAGGCTTCCACGCACGACCATAGTTGCCCATCTCAAGAGAGGAAGAGGCCCACCCGACTGGACAAAATCAAGAACCTTCACGCTCGTAATTGCTCTGAGCCTATAGGCAGTCGATATTGGCTGGAACCTTGATTGCAGACATCGAAGTGCTCACGATGCCAGTTCAAGTCATCCCCGTCAGCCCAGAAGGATGATACCCAGTACACTTCCAGCGGTGTCGCTTGTACGTGACTGGTCCTCAGAGACAAGACTCAAGCTAACCCAACAGCGCGCAGGCATACCCGCTGCCGTATAATGACACGATGCTTAGCGGCCGTGCCCGAGGTGCGTTGGCGATCGAACCGGCGCAGCACCATCGCCCGACAGCTTCGTCGGTTATGCACTAGCACATGATGAACGCACAATTCCCGTTCTGGCACAAGAGGATGTAATGAAGAAGCTAGCCATCCTCGCATTGACCGGCCTGCTGGCTCTCGGAACCGTCTCCTGCGAGGCTTCGGAGCCCACTACACCTGCTCCAATGCCTACTGCGAGTGCACCACTGGCTACTACCACCGCCCTGCCACCCGTGGAACCTGCGTCCGCACCTGGCCGAGCATCGATGGACGCGCCGACGGAGGCACCAACTGCCAGTCCCATACCCGAAGACTCGGCAGCGAGTACCCCTGCCAGCAAGCCAACCGCAGCCCCAACGGTTACGCCAACGCCTGGGCCGTCGCCATCGCCCGCGCCCACTCCTTTGCCGGTACAGGCCACGCCCGTCCCGGTATCACCTCCTACGGCAACGCCCGTTCCCCAAGGTCCAGAGCCCACCGGACTCTCCGCTCTCGATTGGGTCCGCGACGGGCTGACTGGAGTCGAACAAGCGGCCTTCCGCTACATACAGCAGATCGAGGTCAAGCACCCGCCCGTATACGAAGCCGTACTCGGTCTCCACTGGCTAACCGATGGAATAACTCCAGGCGAAGCTGAATACCTTTGCGCGTTACTGGTGGAGGCAACGCCGATAGCCCTTGCCCTGGTGTCGACCGGACAGTCTCCTTCAGGCACCGATTTGCCGCACTGCCAGCAACAACCCTCCACAACTGTCGCCTCACCACCCACTTCCACCCCAACACCAAGACCGCAGGGCATGTCAATGTCTGACTTGGACTGGATCAAGGACGGCCTGACAGAGCATGAGGGTTACGCAGCGGAGGGCCTCCGCCACGCGGAAGCGAACTTCCCGGACATCGCTCAGTCGGCCCTGGAACTGGAATGGGTGAGCGATGGGCTTCAGGGCGACCAGGAATGGAGATTCCTTTATTCGCTCGGGGGCATTAGCACGGAGAACGCGCCTCTGTTCCGCAGTTTTCTCGCCCTATCCTGGATCGCCGACGGCATCACACCGTCCGAGAATAATGGTTTCAGTAACGTGAGGAACACGGATTGGTATGACCCAATGCTCGCGGAATATGTGATGGGTCTCCCCTGGTTCCAGGATGGATTGACGGGGTGGGAAAGCTACAACATAGGCATCTTTGAGCGGGCCGCCAAGCGAATTGCCACCGCCGACCCCTATGATATTGGCGCTGCCCGGCGGGTGCTGGGCTTCCCCTGGCTTACCGACGGCATAACCTGGCAGGAAAGCGCCGCCCTTCAAGTCCTCATCCAGTTGCCACATTACGGCCCGGAACTGACCGGTTCTATCTTGAATTCCACTCTGGCCACGCCACCCATCCAGGGTTTGCGCTTCGCCGCAATCAACGGGATGTTGGGTCTGGTCAAGGCAGGGTTATGGGAACAGGTTACAGAACAGGAATGGTTCCGAGACGGCTTGGACGACGATGACTACATTCTGATTAAGGCGGTCTCGGATCTCCATCGGGATCAGACGGACTTGAACGACATCCTCCGGAGTATCCACTACAGATCCGAGACCATCTCCCTCCCCCTAAGAGGTGAGGTCAAGCTGTTTGCCATTGTCTACAAGTACCCTGAGAAGCTGGCCCCAGCCTTCGAGAGCCATCGCCACGCCGTGCTGGAGTACGAGAAATTCCTGCAGGTCCCCTTGCCACAGACATTCTTCGGAATCTTCGTCGCCGACCAGTTTTCTGCCAATTACAGGGGACTATACACCAGGATGAGCACTGTGATGCACTCTACAGTCTACCATGAAGCAGCGCACGCATACTTTGCGGAAAAGCCCCATCCCGGATGGGTGGCCGAGGGACTCGCGGAATTCTTGTCGAGATGGCTTCGCTACCAAGGCGATTTACCGCCCTCGTTAGCAGGGGCGAACAGGGGCTGTCCAGCCTTGGGCATCCGCACAGTTCAGGAATCGATCGATTTTAGAGCGGCCGAGTTCGCGGCCGGGCGAGGCGTTCGACCCAACGCCGACTGCGCCTACACTACAGGAGAGACCTTTTTCTTGGAGATGTACCTGGCTCTCGGGCGAGACGTGGTCTCCTCCTATATGAGGGAGTTGTACAAGGCCGGAGAGCGCACTAGGGACGAAGAGACCGGCAGTTACAGTTGGCTATCCGAAGACGAGGTCTTCAGGATAATGTTCACCCACACTCCCACTGAAAAGCAGGACCGGTTCCTTGAACTCTACCGCCAGTTCCATGGCGGCCCCATACCTGATCTGTAAGTCCTGTCGTCCCGGGTGTTTCACGGCCACAAGAACTGACCTGGACAAGAACACCACCCTAGCAGGCCGGGTGGAAGAGGTGATGTCCTTTGGCGGTTCTCCCGGGGCCATAGGCATGCGGTGCAAAATCGCAGTTCAGCTTTAGGATACAGGCGATATGAACGATTCCTACAAGCTAAGGGTAGTGCGACCATCCCGCGGAGGCCTCAATCTAAAGTGACTTTTGGGGCACTGAAGGACCCTTACTTGCCACGAACTACAATTGTCTTCGACCCATCCGACTGGACAAAATCAAGAACCTTCACGCTACGGTTCGGCTTTCACCCATAGTGAAACCTGACCCCGCCCATGCGGTGTGGGATAAGACTGAGACACGCCGAGGCACTGGAGTTCTATCCTAGCTCTTCCTGAAAATCTGGGATTAAGTCACTACTTCGTGACTGTCGCAGTCTCCGATCTCCAGGGGGGCCTTGGTCAAGCCGGTGGGACGCGGGACGCCACGCGGACGGGCAACAGGGCCGCCTCATCGGTTGACACGGCGCCGTTCTATGCCTTTCGAGCTCTCCAGGACACTGAAGGACAAACCAGGCAACGACCCAATCGCCTCAATCGTCCGCAAGTACGAAGAGAACTTCATGACTGCTCGGGACGGCGGAGTGAAGACCGCGGAGAACGCCGCGATAGAGGTCAGCAACCTCTACTATAACCTGGCCACGGACTTCTAGAATACGGATGGGGCCGTTCGTTCCACTTCGCTCCCTGAGTGCCCGGCGAGAGCTTCAAGGAATCGATAGCATGGCATAAGCGAAACATGGCTGATGTGCTGGACCTAAAGCTGGGTATCGTGGTCGCCGACCCTGGCTGCGGCGTCGGCGGCCGCTGCTGGAGATCGCTTGCCACTCCGGGGCCAGGATCATGGGCATGAACACCAACGCCTACCAGCTCGAGCACGCCCGCCGGTTCGCGGGAGAAGCAGGGCTGACCCATCTGGCCCGGAGCAACGCTGCCACTGAGGGGTCCGGGTTCCACACAGCTAGGTGCAGAGGTGTTACGATTGTGCCACCGGGCTGATTTCGGCTTGGGCATCGACGTCGGCACCGCTGTCCAACAATTCCTGCACCTCGGCGACGGACCCGTCGAAGGCAGCCCGGTGGAGAGGCGTGTCCGATTCCCACTCAATGTCCGGGGATGGGAAGGTCATGGCTTGCTCGACTACGGAATCGCTGCTTTCTCCACTTACATCGTCTTGAACTGGTTGTTGGGTCTCTTCACGGGCACCGTCGTTGAGGCCTTCCTGTGCGGTCTCCTCAACGGCCTCCGAATCAATCGCGCCCTCCTCGCAGGCAATGCCGAGACTAAGGGTTAAGACCAAGGCCACAGGAGGAATCATGAGAATCCGGCAATTCCTGCTGAGCGTCATAGTCTCGTTGATGTGTGGACTAAATGGTTGCGCCCCTGGATACAAGGAAGTTGATCATACTCTGGAGTTCGTCGGATCGCTGGGACAGGAGGGCGAAGTGGACGACAGGCCACCAGCCGTTGGCAAATGCGCGGGCGTGGATGTCGGCTCCGCGATCGAGGAGGAGTCCAGCGACGGCTAGGTCGGGGTTCAGGGTGGCTACATGGAGAGGGGTCACACCTTCCCAACGGAGGCCGTCGAAGGCGATGTCGGCCTTGGCCTCAATGTCGGCGCCTCGGTCCAGCAAAGACCTCACTTCCTCGAGAGAACCGTCGTAGGCAGCTCTATGGAGGGGCGTTTCCGTGAACCAAACCACACCTTCCACAGGAGGGGCAGGTGGCGTGTAATTGAGGCACAGGCGCTCCATGAAGCGTTCGTTTCTCGTATAACCGTTGTTCAAGCCCACTTGGCATGGAGTAATGCCCTGCTTCTCCGTCGCAGAAGGGTCTGCCCCGCGGTCCATAAGCACTCGGACCATACCCCTGTCCCTGTTTTCCGCGGCCCAATGGAGGGGGGTGAAGTTCCTGATGCTATCTGCCACGTTGGGGTTGGCGCCCTTTTGCAGCATCTCCACAGCTGCGTCCTCGTTGCCGTAAATTGCTGCCCACAGGAGAGGCGTCCAGCCGCCAGCGCTCCTTGCTTCGATGTTCGCCCCTCGGTCCACTAGCAGGCTGGCGACCGATGCGTCGGAGCTCAGCATCGCGAGGTGCAGAGGAGTCGTGCCGGTCAGCTCTAGGGGTGCAAGTTCGGCACGGTCAGGCTTGACGGTGACGGTGGCGTGAATGTTCGCGCCTTGGTCCAGAATCTGGCTCACCTCTGCAGCCGGCCTCCCATAGGCTGCCCGGTGCAAAGCGGTCTCTGTGACCCATTCCACATCGACCAGAGGTTCGACTGGTTCCGTAGACGCAGGACCTGATGCCACCGCACTGGGGCACAGGAGCCGGGTCATGGCTCTTCTTCCCACACCCTGGTTTGCGATTCCGTAGACCTGACAGGGTGTGCGCCCCATGTCTTCCGTAGCTAGGGTGTCGGCGGCCCGTCTTACCAGCAGAGATGCCACTGCCTCAACGTAAGCTGCGGCCCAATGCAGGGGGGTGAACCCGTCGTTATTCTTTGCCTCGATGTTGGCACCCAAGTCCAGCAGAAGCATGAGGGCGTTAGGGTCGCCCTCGACGGCCCAGTGCAGGGGTGTCCTCCCTTCGTCGTCGCGGGCCTCGATCTGTGCGCCTGCACTGAAGAGCGCCCGCACATGCTCCAAACCTCCCAAACGGGCTGCAGTATGCAGGGGTGTAAGTCCGTACTGCCCCCGTGCGTTAACGTTTGCGCCGCGGGCAATCAGGGCTTCAGTAACAGCGGGGTCGGAGTTAAGTGCTGCTAGGTGGAGGGGCGTCATGCCCGACCATTCGAGGTCGCTTCCGTGCCCGGTAAGTCTGATGGTGGCTTGCGCATCGAGATTGGGGCCTTGGGTGAGGGTAGCAAGAACATCGTCAATGTTGCCTCCAACCACAGCGCGATGCAGAGGGGTGTCGCTGACCAACTGGTGGTCGAAATCGGTCTGGAGGGGACTCAGGTGAGGCATGATGGTCGAGACGGGCCCAAAAGAGCGTGGCTGGCTCTCGGTGATGGAATCGAGGAGTGCCATAGCTTCTGCAGTGCACAGGCGCTCTAGAAGAAGCGTGCCGGCATATCCTTCTATGACGTTCGCGCTGCGACAGGGAGCGAGGCCTCCATTGGCCTCTGCGGTGGCATCTGCGCCACGATCTAGAAGGAACTCGACCATATCGTGGCTGTTCTGGAGGGCGTGGAGGAGTGGAGTTTCCCGGTTGCCGTCCTGTGCATTGATATCGGCCCCGTTGTCGAGAAGCAGTTGAACGAATTCCAAGTCACCACTCTGGGCGGCGATGTGCAGTGGGCTCCAGCCAACTATGTCGTCGGTCGCGTTCGGGTCGGCACCTTGAGCTAGCAGCATTCGCGCTATGGCTGGGTCGGCGTCAATTGAGGCGTAGTGCAGCGGGGTCTCGCCAAGAGGGTCACGGATATTGGGTGTTGCACCGTGGTCAAGGAGCAGCTGCACCAGTGCTGGGTTCCTCAAGCTCACCGCTAGGTGCAGAGCCTTGGCCTCGCCCTCAGCGCCGGCGTTGGGGTCTGCTCCCCCGGTCAGCAACAGTTCGATCACTGGCATCGGCGATTCATTGAACGTGGCCAGCAAGAGAGGGGTTGCGCCATTCATGTCGGTTGCGTCGATATTCGCGCCGCGGTCGAGGAGGGCTTCCAGCACTGCAATCTCGCCCCGCTCCGCAGCTATGTGTAGAGGGGTCTGCCCGTCCTCGTTCCTAGCGTTCACGTCCGCGCCTTCGTCCAGAAGTGCTTGGACTTCCGATGCATCCGCACGGCCAACGGCTGTGTGCAAAGAAGTAGAGGCACCCGTAGGGGTATCCGGGTTCTCGTCCAAAGCCTCCCGCACCCCTTCCTCGATCGCTTCGAGGTCGGCGTCATCCCCCAGAGCTCCCAGCAGTGCTTCCTCCACATCCTCGCGAGTGACTTCCTCTCCGCCCTCACAGGCGAGGCCGAGGGCTAAGGCGAGGAGTAGGGTGGACAGGCAAACCAGTATGCGGGTTGGCAGGTTCATGGTTTACTCCTATCGAGGTGCCATGGCCGGATCGGCTAGCGTTCCGAAGGATGTATGTGGGCGCACGAGGCGTGCCACAACTGTGGCGTTACAGTGCTCCTTCAGAAGCGGTTCGGCAAGGGTGGAGTTGCTTTCGGCAAGACCGCACACGTCTTCGTCTTGGGCGGCGTCAGTGGCAGCAATTAGGCCACGATCGTCGGCTCGTTCCCAGCAAGTTCCTATTGTTGTCCCAATTATCGCCGTCGGTGGCATAGTAAAGGGAATGAGGGCCTCGCGGTCGGTTTCGGAGGAGGCCTCCAGCCTGCGGCTCCAGTCCTCGGCATTGTCTGGATTGCCGTGGCGGGTGGGCTACGGTGTGGAATCGTCCCGGGGCTCACCTCAGTTCGCAGCGACCGGTTCTAGCAATCATCAGTTGTTCTTCTGCTAGCTTGACAGCGCTCTGTTCACTGTTCATGAGACGCTCTTCAGTGCACGGAACAGCGCCTCCACGCTGCAGACTGTCTCCAGCCGAAGCCGGGCTCCTTCCAGCGAGATCTCGGCGCCCTCGCAATCGGTATGGAACCAATAGGATTCCAGGTTCTCCAGCGCTAGAGTGTCCATGGGGTCTTCGTCTAGCTCTGCCAAGAGTTCTTCGGTGCTGGAGGCGTCCCTGGCTAGGTCCTCTTCCATCTCTCCTTTACCAAGTGTCGCCGCTTCGGGACTGTCAAATTGCCAAATAGAAGTGAGGCCGAATTCGTCGTCTGAGATCTGCTCCACTGTCTGACCGTAACCGAATAAGTCCGAATTGGAGGGGTTGACATAGAGGCGGGGGTCTTCAGCAAGCTGCTTCACGATGCCCGAGGGGAGCGCTGACCATAGTTCGCCGGCTCTCCCAGTGTTCGAAGTTGCCGTCTCGTACAGTCCCAACAAACTTTCGATCTCATAGTCGGAATCTATATTGCTATCCACGGCAAGGGCAGTGTCTCCCAGAAAGGCAAAGCCGTGCCATTGAGTCGAGCGACCACGTTCCCCCTGCCAGAACTCTACAGAACCCACATCGTCTCTCTCGAACCCGGCATCTGATAGCTCGCCTCGCAGCTCCTCCGTATCCAGTCCGCCGAGCAGGAAAAACTCCCCCTCTCCGAAGGCGAGGAATTCCAAATCCAGGATGTCCACCCACTCTTGCCCCCCTCTTTCATCCCATTCCTCCCTGATGGCTTGCCCCACGTCCCTGTGGTCTTGCAGGGCTCTCTTCGCTGCTTGTACGTCTACGTAGAGAATATTCTCGGACTGTTCGGGGAATGCCATGAGGAGGAAGTTGAGGAGGTTGGAGGGGAGGAGGTCCTTCCCCACGGCAAGGGAAGATGCTCTTGCATCGGCGTCGGAGTCCTCGTCCTCTGCCGGTTTTTCATCTACCGAGTCGGCCCCTCGGACGGCTGGGCCGCTGACAATCTCGGTGGGGGAGGCGCCGCTTCCGGAATCGCCATTCTCTTCATCCTCGGAACTGCCACCGCAAGAAGTCAGCAACGTGATCAACAGCAGGATAGCCGCCCATAGGAGGCAGAGTATCAAAACGCGATGGCCGATTATCTGCATTGGGTTGCTCCTCCATGAAATGTCAGTATTCGACAACATACAGGCGAATAGAACACAGATGGTAACAAGCTCCTGTGGTTTCGGGCAAATGGCCCTTCACCGCCGTGATCTGGGCCCCACAGAAACCTTCCCAAAGGGGGGACACCCCATGGTTCCAACCCCCACCCCTCACGCAGAGCCCGCACGCCTCGTCGCCCTGCTGCTCCTTGGCTTTTCGCCGTCCTGCTTATAGGCTGCCGCGGCGGTTCAGCGGATGTCACCGAATCACCGGCCCATGGGTGCAAAACCTCATGGGTGATCGGCAGCAGGTTCTCCTCACTGAAAGCTGTGGGGTCTCCAGTGCCAGCACCGCCAGAGCACCTCCCATTCGGTCGCAGGGCTCAAACGGACATCCTTGCCCCGTCGCGAATGTATGTTGCAGGCTACCCCGGCATTCGACGTCGTAGCCGGTGACGCCTATCCCCGTCACAGTCCCACCGAACTGGACGAAATCAAGAACCTTCAGGCTGAAGCTACTCTTGGAGTTGTGACCGCTAAGCATGCGGAGATAGTGGGCACTGGGGATGGGTGTAGGAGGCGGAGTGGCGAGAGACCCACCGCTGCCAGAGGGCCCTGTGGAAGCATCTGCCCGGGCCAAACTCAGGGGACATCCCCTCAGGGCGATCACTCGTGACTTGAGCATCCACGGAAATACCGTTCAGACCACTTCGGGACCACCGAGGCTGGGGTGAAACAACAGTGGAGATTCGCGATTGCCGACTACCGGCTGCGGCCTCCAGGAAGATTTGGAACTACGCAGCCTTTCCGATTCGGAACATCTTTGTGGAACAGACCGGGCATATACCCTGAGTGGCCGGGCGGCTATTCTTCATCGTGATGGCTTGAGGATTACTCATTTCCCTCTTGGACCGACACTTAAAACAATACGCTTCTATGAGATACCTCCTAATCGATGGTTGCCATTGGCTATCCTACGGTATACGGAGGCGTGAGTCAGCGATTCCTCCTCAAGGACCTCGAAGACGGTACGGCGTTGACTGAGCATCCTGGCCGCTCCAGGGCGCCCTTCGGCTTCACCCGCGTCAAGTTCCACGACGGCGTGAAGGAGCGTCCCACCTTGGAACTGGAACCGGAGGCCGCGCCCGTCGTGCAGGAGATATTCGAGAGTTCCATGCGGGGCAACGGGGTGAAGGAAATTCTGTAAGGCCGTGCCAGATGACCGACCAATTGAGCCGAAGAGTCAAAGCTAGGGGCTTATAGGGCCTTGCGTAATCGATGCTCAGGGACAGTCAACTATGGTAGGCATATCAACTTTCTATCTTCACCCCGAAGCCCGTACCCCGCATCCAGTATGACCCCGCAGACCTCGTCTAGCGTGTAGATGTGATCCCCTGCCTGAGGGTGAGGCAGGGTTATCGGTACACCCCGTATGTATACTCCGTACTGAACCTGTAACTGGTCCTTATCTATCCCTATCTCGTCGGCCAGCCGTCTCCGCGTCTCCTCATCTAACTGTTCCATCTTCTTCCAGCTATCCTCTATCCCTTCCGCCCAGATGCCCCAGTCCTCGGGGGTGGAGGAGGTGAGAAGTCCGTAAAGGAGTCTCAGGTCAGGGTAGGGGAACGTTTGAAGGTAGTCCGTGATGTCTTCGACCACAATGGACTCCCTAGTGTAGAGGGCTTCAGGCTTTGTACTTCCACAAGCAGTCCATAGGGTGAGGACGATAGGGAGGGCCATGCCGAGGAGCATATATCTTGGCATATTGGGCTCCTGCCTTCTCGGGGGATACGGGAGGCTGCCGGACGAGCAACGCGGCCGCCCATGACCCTCTCCGTCTTCCTCCCTGTTGGGGTGGCTGTAGCTCTGCTAGTATAGGATTCTACACAGATGGAGTACCCCAAGGTCCCACGTTGAGCGCTGTCCACCACGGTGGTGTGGGCTGTGGCCCTTAGAGTCTGCTGCAGTGGGCACGGTTGCCTTCACTCTATCTGACACCAGGACAGAGCGTCTGGACTGTCAGGCTACCCTCCTCACTACCGCGGGACACGGCATTCGGGATTCAAAACGGCTGGAATACACAGTGGAACGAGGTTTGTAGTTGGAGCTTCACCGAAATGCACTCCGGGAGGGTACGAGGAGGGACATTGTCGACATGCTCGTCCTACGCGATTCGCCCTACCACGGACGACTCGGATATATGGATTTTCTGAAGCGTGTCTGGCCTCTCGATGAAATGCCGTCGGAAGACCGACGCTTCACGACAGCCACGGCAGACATCGCGACACACGTTGGCTTCGGGGACTGGGACGACTCGCACCTTCTCCTGGAACGCCTGAAGCTATCGAGGGGACCGGACGACGATGTCATGAGGTTCCTTGAAACGCTGGTGCACCCGCTGGTTGTCCCCGACGAAGGAGAGGCGCTTGTTCTGGTGGCCGCCATTAACAGCTCGATTGAGCGAGACGGCTTTCACCTTGTCGAGACCGACCGAATATCCGGGAAACCAGTATACGGCGTCAAGCCTATCAGTTTCGTACGGGCGACGCCTGAGCCAACGTTGTGGGAAAAGGTGGACCGGCAGGTCACGGAGATGCGTGATCAACTCGCTCGCGCCGAGTCAGAGGAAGGATACCAGGCGGTCGGTCACCTTGGCCGGGAGGTAATGATCTCGCTCGCACAGGCCGTCATTGATCCAGCCGAAGCCGTCAGCGAAGACGGCAAGGCGCCCAGCAAGACCGACGCAGCCGGGCTGCTCGACGCCTACATAGGGAAGACACTGTCTGGCGGAGGGAACGAGGCCCTTCGGAAAGCAGTACGTGAGGTTGTCAAAGCTACGAGCGCGGTTCTCCATGATCGCAGGGCCACAGCGAAAGATGCCTCGCTAATAGCAGAGCTCGTCTCTACCTGTGTTCGCCTGATGCACATACTTTCAACGATGTCTCGATAGTCGCGAAGGTAGGCTGGATCGCGTTTCCCCGTATCACAACAATAACTTGGCTCACATCTAAACCGAAGAAAGAATAGGCCGATAGGAACATGGCCACACAACCCTTCACATCCGCAGCGCTGGACGAGGTAGCGGACTACCTGGTAAGCGATCGCGACACTCATAAGGTGCTAGACCGCAAATTCGCTGAACTTGGAATAGAGGAGCCGGCCCCGGAACCCTCCCCGGAGGAGGAAGGGTACAAGGCGATGGGGATGTGGAGTGGTGCCCACTATGCGGTCTCCAAGCCATCCAAGAGGGACAGACTGAGATACGCCTTGCGTTTCCAATACAACCGGAGTGGCAACAATGGCGTATTGCAATTGATCAAGTCACTCAATGAACCCGTGGTCTATTCGAGGGACCCGGAAGGGTTCCGGGATTTCTGCTCAGGCCTGAATCGCATCCTAAGATTCTACGGAGTGGAGTACAGAGACGATGGGCAGTTCCACTTTGTTGATCCAACTCGCACTTTGTCGGAGGCTGAACGAAGGGCCTAGGCGCTTGAGAACAGGATGACGTCCCGGCGTATCCACCATGAGGTCCGAAGATATTGCAAGGCAGAGTACATGGAGGAGAACTACTTCCACGCCGTCGTTGAAGCGTACAAGGGGCTCGCAGAACGCATCCGCGAACGTACCGGTCATACATCCGATGGTTTGGAATTGATGAGGCAGTCCTTTGAACGTCCATCGCCAACCAAAGGGGGGTATCCCACCCTGGCATTCAACAGACTCACAACCGTCACTGAAAGGAATGAGCATGACGGCTTCCTAGACTTATTGAGCGGTTGTACCAGGTTCTTCCGCAATCCTATGTCCCACACTCCGAAGGTCAAATGGAATCGGGATGTCGACGACGCGGTCGACTGCCTGACTCTGATTTCCCTGTTGCATTTCATCCTTGACGAATGCCATCCGACCGCTCCAACACATAGCTAGGGATATTCTGTCAAGGGAAGGGCACTGGAGCGGCAGCATGGACGTGAGTTCGGATAGATACAAAGATTGCCCTAGAGATGCCTACTGTTGTTGACAGACGCAACATACTAGGGACGCTGCTTCCTAGTATGTTCTCCTAGGCTACTCTATCGTTGTGA
This sequence comes from Dehalococcoidia bacterium, assembly GCA_965204245.1. GTDB lineage: Bacteria > Chloroflexota > Dehalococcoidia > Lucifugimonadales > JAAXIE01 > JAAXIE01. The sequence continues at coordinate 60,425 of CBDBED010000001.1, read as the reverse complement.
GACAGTCACGGCCGCCATTCAAAGATGTTAATATCTACGCCCTCAGCCCCACCATACAAAGACGGCGGTAGCCCTACAATTCTTCTAGAAGGGCTTCCCACACGGATGGGCCCAAACATAGCGTGAAGTCCCCTGCCGCCCTAGTGGTCGCGACTCGACGGATTTCGTCGATGACCTGATAGGCCGGATAAGGTGTTCGGTCTGATCCGTGTGAAGTCCTGATCCGAGCTACTGCTGGATTCGCGCGAACAAGGCCCTATCAATCAGGCTAGGGGCAGGGAGGCCATCCTTGTGCGGGACGAGTCCTCTGGTCTACGTCCTCTCTCACGCCCACCGATGTTCCTGAATCGAAGCCGCCGCTCTGGCCCATAGCACTGGACAAAATCAAGAATTCTCAAGCTGCGGTTCAGCCTAGACTTTTAGTCAGGCCTGATCCCAACCGTGTCCTTTAGGTCAGGAGGGACAGCAGAGGAAGCTAGGTGTCGCCAAGGGGGGCTGCGGAAGTTGCCTACGCCTCACCTCAGTCAAGGTTGATCTCCCACATCGTCGTCGACAACCATATCTAGGGTGAGCCCAACTCCGGTGCTCGGATATCGTCCAAGCAGTGATCCCATATCGCATTGAACGCTGCCTAGTTCAGATGGCACGGTTAACGGTTCGGTCTGCCCGGGATCAAGGACTAGACGCGCAGGACGCCATCTTGCACCGAGGGCGGTCGGATACCGTCAACTCGGTTGGAACTGTCCGCCAACTCAGACACAACGGGAGCACCCCGTCCACCGGGACACCCCCCCAACTTGAGCGCTGGATCAGCCGATCAGGCGCATGAACCTCTTCGACCTGACTCTCGCTTATGATCCTGACGACCTTGCTCGTCGGCTCCTCTTCCGCCACACGCACAATGGCCTAACGCTGAACGGGACGACAACCGGGCAGAAGCGGATTCTCCGTCCGGTGGCGTTCCCTGACCGGATTGCCGACCGATTGTAGCCAGTGGTCCTGCCCCTGCACTTGATGGAGCTATCGAATCACTTCTGCAACTGGACCCGATTCTCGGATCTCGGAATCCACATATATATATACATTTTTGCTCGCGCACGGGCGGCATATTAATTCGATCTACAGGGCTGTTTAGGACCGCTCTGTATCTGACTGTTCTAAACTGATATCGGCCAAGGGCCCACTCCTCAAGGGCCGGTCTCTCAACGGGCCCGACAGGGGTATAAATCTGCGGCTGTGGTGTTGGAACTCCCGAGCGGCAACACGCTAGGGGCAAAGAATCCTCTTGAACTGGTCAACATCACTGATCCAGCTCGAATCATCTTCCACTATTTGACATGCGGTATCACCATCCCTCTTCTTTGCGTTGATGTCGGCGCCGCGGTCCAGCAGCAACCGCAGGAACTGCTGCGCCCTCCGCACAGCTTCAGGCTCGTCCGGCAAGTCATCCAGATCTTGAGCAGCCTCATGGAGGGCGGTATAGCCATATCTTTCTTCTATTGCGTTTATATCTGCTCCCCAGTCCAGCAACATCTCAATCATTGCCAGGGAATAGCTCCCATTACCTGCTGCCACTACCAAGGGCGTGCCGCTGTGGCTCTGGGCATCAACGTAGGCCCCCCTTTCCAGCAGCAACTCGGCGACTGCGAAGTTGTCATTGTCTACGGCACTGTGTAGAGGCGTGTTTCCAAGCCCTCTGTCCAAAGGAGGCCGCATCCGACTTTCTATGTCGGCCCCCTCATCAAGAAGCAGTCCTGCAATCTCCGGCGAATCCGCATGGTGCAGGGGCGTCGCTTCACGCCGCCCCCCAATGGCATTGACGTCCGCACCGTAATCCAACAGCAGGCGAACCGTCTCCAGATGGGAACCCCTCACCGCGAAGTGCAGGGGGGTGTTATCATGCCTGTCCGTTGCCTCAAGGTCCGCGCCATGTTCCAGCAATAACCGGGTAACTTCCGGATTGGGATTTTGCCAAGCTGCCATATGCAACGGCTCGCGGAAGTCCGAGTCGTCGCCATATTGCTCAGTGTCGGCCCCATGCTCCAATAGCACGGCGACCACCTCCGGGTCGTGGAATGACGCTGCTATATGGAGTGCCGTGTAATCACCCCCGCCGCTATCCGGGTGCAATCCCCAGTCCAGTAGCCGGGTAACCACCTCCAACGCATTGGGGTTATACTGCACCGCCAATTGCAACGGGATGCATTCCTCTCCGTACTCCAGAAATATCACGGTAACTTCCGGATTGGGATTGAACGCCGGGGCCAGACAGGGGGCCCGGAATTCTCCGACCACGACCCACCAACCATCACCCGGTGCCCTTTCCCGTTCAACTGTTGCCATGGCGTAAATGGGTGCGCCCGGGACCAGCAGTTCCCGCACCTCTTCCGGCTCTCCGCTGTACGCCGCCTTGTGAATATCGTCCGCATGTCGCAAGCGTCTCTCCGCCGGAGCGACTGTCGGAGTCGAAGTTACCGCGGGTGTGACCTCCTCTGGTGGCTCAGGCGTCGGCTCCGGCTCCCCCTCTGTCCCGCCATCTCCATCTCCATCCCGTCGTGTGAACGGCATGGCCTTGCCGGACTCCTCCATGGACTCCGGCTCGTCATCGCCGCCCCCTTGCCCTAACCGGCCGAAGATTCTCGAGGGCGTGGTTTCCGATTCCGCTGGTTCCTCGGTCGCCTCCCGGTCCTCCCTGTCGCCGCCCCCTCCGCCGACCGACGAATCCCCGCCGCAGGCTGCGGCCAGCAGCAGCGCAACCAAGAGCAGCCCTGCCGCCCACATGGAAATCGCCACGCCGCGATTACCGACATCCCCAAGTCCGCCAGTCAAAGTCATCCCTCCTTCAGGGCATCCACACCGCGCGATAGCTTCGTCGAGCAAGGCGTTAGGCAGCGATGTAGACCACCGCATGGGTGGTCTCCCCACCGGTGCTAGCCGCTGTCGATGACGCGTCTAATACTTGTCAGGAACAAACGGGTTCCCGTCCTTGTCACACTTGATGCTGTAGCAGACCACGTAACCCGCCTCGTCTTCCATCAATGCGTGCCCATGCCGTTCCCATTCACGGCGATGGTCGATGTTCAGTTGGGGGATAGTCATATAATGCAAGCCCAGTCTTCGATGTTCCCGGATTGCATCATCCAAGTGACGGCCAAACACTCTGCCGCCGATTCGATGGTGATAATAGATATGGTCATCCCCAGGGTAGCTGTATGACTGGCCCAACCGCACTTCGGTAATCAACCCCGTTCCAACTCCCTCCCTCTTCACGCCGTTCCAATGTTCAATGGGAACGTCCGGGCTCCAGTCAACCCCCGTCATGTCCTGCGCCATCCTCAGCAACGCCGAACATTGGGTGTGAATGTCCATGGGTATGTCGCGACTCTGCCTCTTCCTCTTGGGCCAGTATTCGCAAAATCCAGCATCTATGCCGGGGTCCGTGGTGATGCCGGTGATGGTCTTGTTCACCCTGAACCTTGGAAACTCTCCCCTGAGATCGCTGCTGTAGTAGGAGCGAAAATCATACAGGCGGTCATATCGCTCCCCGCCTAGACTCTGGGAATAATTGCTGGCAGCGCAGCCCGATGGGTTGCCACCCGGATGCTGTATCCCGATACCGCTTGTATCGACGAGGCTACTGCCGCCTGTACCCCCACCGCACTTGGCGGACTCGTCGTCTATGTCGAAGTGGAATACAAGAGTGTTCCTGTTGAGGATGCGCACTAGGGGAGCGCCGTATCTATACCCGCCGTCGAGGGTTATTGTTACGACGGACTCGCCCCGCTTGGTCTTGCGCCGGGCGTCCTTGCTGAGTTGATAGTTGTTTCCTGTATCACTGCCCACGCCTATGAGTTTGGCCTTGATATAGATGTCCTGGTCAGACCCGAACGTACCCACGTCCTCACGGCAAATGCTCTTGGTGCAGGTGTCGGCCCAGACTTCCCATTTGGCCGAGCGCTGCAATTCCTGCCAGCTCACTTGGCGGGCGTCCGAAGCGGAGATCGTGTCAGTGGAGGGAAGCCACAGCAGCGCGGCGGCAAAGGCCAGCAGGAGCAGGGCAGGCAGGGACAGTCTGGGGAGCCGCCATCGCGGCGCGGTCCACATCAGACCCTCAGCCCCGGACAATCGGGGGGTAGAAGTAATCCGTCCCTGGTATTTCATGCTGCCCTCCCGTGCGGCCGTCGTTCTCCCGGCTGTACCGGGACCGGCCTGGCCGTTCCTGCTCTATCTGCGGTCCACCTTGTGTCCTCCCTGTACGTCACTCTCGGCCCTACTCATCCCGGCTCCAGCCTGAGCCGAAGACGAATCCGTCATACTCCGCCACGTAAACGTGCAGGGACTCCGATGTCACCCAGACGCCGTCTTTCGTGGCGTCGAATGGCTCGCTGCCGAGCAACTCCTCAGTGTCCCTTCCGATCATCGAAGGGTCGGAGTGCCCAACGATGTTCCCGCCGGGGTCCGCTATGAAGGCGAACCACTTGCCGTCCACGGTTTCGGCGGAGTTGTAGTAGTCGATGGCCGCTCCCAGTCCTGCCAGGGCGCTTCCCGGACTGGCGAAGTACGCCATAGTCCCAGCCAGGCCAAGCCCGCGGTACTTGTCCACGGCGACCGTCACCAGCTGCTTCGTGAACTCGTCGGCGTCTATGTACCAGCCCGATGCGAATAGCAGCCCGTCGTGCCTGTCCACCCACACGTTCTTCAGCTCAAAGTCGCCGGAGCCTATGCCCCCGCTCTCCGGGTTGCGGTAGACGTAGGACACCCACTTGCCGTCCTCGGTGGCCGAGAGCATATCCGGCCCGAAGTTGTACCCGTTGGCGTCGGTGCCCACCCAGCCCTTCACATCCAGGCCCCGGCGCTCAGCTTCCGGATGTCCTATCACCAGGTCGTTCTCGTCGATGATGAAGACGTACCACTGGCCGTCGACGCTCTGCGGGCTGTTGTAGTGGGCGAGGGTGGCCTCGCGGCCCTGGGTCTCGTACCGGGCGATGGCACTGTCCACGAAGAATTGGGTGTACTCGGCAGGGGCGGACCTGGGCGGGATGTCCGCGATGGCCGTTCTGACTATCTCCTTGACCTCGGCGCGGGTCAGACCCGGCTCGGGCGGGGGCATCTCCCCCATGGCCTTCCTGACGGCCTCGTCCACGTCTGCCGAGGTCATTGCCGGAGGGGTATCGGCCTGAGAGGCCATCTCCGCCCTGACTATCTCCTCGACCTCGGCGCGGGTCAGCGCCGCATCGTCATCCGCGCAGGCGGTTAACGATAAGGATGCGAGGAGGAGAAGCGCTCCAGCCAGCGCGGAAGCGTGGAGCGTTCTTGCGGTAATGCGGTAAGTCATCTAGAGACCTCCCGCCACTACCAGGACCGTTGGCGCGCTGGTCAGCGACTCCGCATCGCCCTTGTCGTCGGTGAAGTCCACCCGGACCGTGATGCCCTTGCCCACGTCCGCCGCTCTGATCTTGTAGGTGGAGCTTGTCGCTCCGGCGATCTCGGCGTCGTCGGCCAGCCACTGGTAGCTGTAGCTCACGTTTAGCAGCCCGTCATCGTCGTGGATTTTGGACGTATCGACCGTGAGGGTCTGGCCCACCTGCGCCGTTCCAACGATGGTGGGAGAGCCGGACGCGGGGTTGCACCAGGGAACACCCACTTCCTCCGAGTGCTCATTTAGCACCAACCTGTCCGGTATGCAGCCTGTGAAGCTGTTCCCGCTCAGCTTCAGGTAACTCAGCTTGCGCAAATTCTCCAGCTCAGAGGGAATTCTTCCGGAGAGGTTGTTGTCGTTCAGCCAAAGCTCACCAAGCTTGGTGAGCTTGCCCAACTCGACGGGAATGCTGCCGGTGAGCTTGTTGTTGCTGAGGTTCAGCAGTGTCAGGTTGGACAGGTTGCCCAAGCTGCTCGGTATTCCGCCGGTGAGGGCGTTGTTGCTCAGGTCCAGAACCTCCAACTGGGACAGCTTCTCCAGCTCTGTGGGGATGACGCCGTCCACCCTGTTGCCGTCCTTTTGGTGCCCGCTCAGTTGGATATGGGTCACCCTCATCGGCGTGCCGCCCAGAGCAACGCCGTCCCAGGTCGGCAGGGACGCGGAGGAGTCCCAGTTGAAGATGTCCTTCTTGGCGAGGTCGTCCTTGATGTCCAGCAATGCCAGGCAGTCGGATTCCAGCCCCGGGTTGGCAATCTGGCCCATGGCGTCATCGCAGATCACCAGCTTCTCGAGCTCCTCGATGTCTACCGAGCCGGTCCCTTGTTCAATCCCTGCGCCGCCGCCATTGGGTGTGGGCGTAGGAGTGGGTGTAGGCGTGGGCGTGGGCGTGGGCGTGGGCGTGGGCGTGGGCGTCGGCGTAGGAGTGGGTGTAGGCGTGGGCGTCGGCGTAGGAGTGGGTGTAGGCGTGGGCGTCGGCGTAGGAGGGGGTGTAGGCGTGGGCGTCGGCTCCGGCGAAGGGCTTGGAGCACCCTGAACTCCACCAGGTTGGGCCTCTTCCCCAAGCGCTACTTTCAGCACGGGAGAGAGGGCGTAGAGGTGCTTCTTTTCAGTGGCGCTGGTGCCGCTGGTCCCAAACGGTTTAGCTACTCCCAGGCTGTCATAGTGGGAAAAGCGGAAGGTGCTGCCCAGCTCAGACGCGTGTTCGGTGCCGTCGCTGTTGGTGCCGGTCCATATCTGGGTTGAGTAGCCCAGCGCATTGCCCTGCTCGTCGGTTCCGGCCTTGGAGTCCCATGAGCCGTCGTAGAAGTCCGTGTTGCTGTCGGCGACCTTGGCGCCCTTCACCCAGTAGATGGGAACGCCCGTCCCGGTGGTGTCGGCGTTGTCTTTGGCGTGAACGCCCCGGACGGACGCGAGCGCCCGGAAGCGGACGTTGAACCCCGACAAGAGGGTGTTCCGGGCAGCCGCCGTCTGGACGAAGCTGTTGTAGTCGGCTATGTTGCTCGACTGGGCGTCCCTGGTGTCCGACGTAACGAACATCAATCGGAACGAGTCGCCGGGCTGAAGGTCCGTGCTGGGTATCAGGTCCCAGTCCGCGGGGACTGTGCCCACGCCGTCGGTGTCGAAGGATATGCCGTCGGTGGCGTGGGCCTGTTGGTTGGCCCAGGGGTACAAAGCAGCCAAAAGGAGCCCAGCGACCACTAACGCGATGATGGCCGGAACGGCAAACGTGGTGCGTGTCATCGTCTTCTCATCTCCTGTTCCTGAATCCACCTTCCCTACAGCCCGCCCGGTTTTTCTATCTTCAGCACCGGAGAGAGGGAGTAGAGGTGCTTCTTGCTGTCGCTGCTGGTTTCGGAGTTCCCGAAGGTGTTGTTCATTCCCAGGGTCGAATACAGAACATTCCAGTAGCGGCTGCCCAACTCCGCGGGTGCTTCCGTCCCATCGCTCCTAGTGCCGGTCCAAATGTGGGTCGAGCCGCTCAGCCGCGTGCCCTGCTCGTCGGTCCCCGCTCTCGAGTCCCAGGAGCCGTCGTAGAAGTCCGTGTAGTTGTCGGCGGCCTTGGCGCCGTCCAGCCAGTAGATGGGCACACCCGTCCCTCTGGTGCCGGAGTTGTCTATGGCGTGAACACCATGGGTGGACGCCAGGACGCGGAAGCGGCCGCTGAAGCCCGAGAGAAGCGAGTTTCTGCCGGCCGCCCGTTGGACAAAGCCGTTGTAGTCGCCGATGTTCCCGGAGTTGGCGTCCCTGTTATCGGACGTTACGAAGAGCAGCCGGAAGCTGTCGCCCGGCTTCACGTCGGTGCTGGGTATGTAGGCCCAGGAGCGCGGGACAGTTCCCACACCGTCGCCGTCGAAGGGTATGGCCGCGGCCACCTTGTTCAGATAGGACGACTTTACGGTGTAGGTGTCGGAAGCGACGCTTCCCCAACCATTGTTGTCGGTGACTGCCCCTGCGCCCATGGAGAGGCTTACCGTCGTGGAGTCGTAGATCGATGGGGCGTAGTCGGGCGTGATTGTGACGGTGAACGTCACACCGTATTTGCCCGCGTCCGTGTAGTTGCGGCCACGCAGGTTCGACCCCTTTCCGCCGCTGACCTGGACGTCGCCCAGTTCCATGTAATTGATCTGGTGGTCGTCGGGGAACGTGATGGTCACGTCGAAGGGGCCGGTCACTTTCCCCGTGGGGCCGCTGATCACCGGCTTGGGGCCGGTTGTGCTGCGGATCTTGAATAGCGGCGACACACCATAAAGGGGGTATCCGTTGGCGGCGGGCATATAGCCTTCATAGATTTCGGTGCCCGTGATGTGGCCCCACCTTCGTTCCCCCTCAGCCGTCGCCGACGTTTGACGGAATAAATTCCACCATGCAACCGGGCTGCCAAGCGCGAGGCTCCACTGAATGTCCGTGTAGGCGGTCGTGCCCTCGTGGCTGCTGCCGGTCCAAATACGCCCGTGAGCCGGGTGTATGGCCACTCCCTTTGAGTTCCGGAAATCGCGCGAATCCCAACTGCCGTCGTAGAAGTCGGCGTAGCCGTCGGCTGCCTTGGGGCCCTTCACCCAGTAGATGGGGGAGTTGTGCCCAGGGTCTCCTCCAACCCCAGGTTTGCGCGTGAGAGTGTTGCCCCGAGCGTCTATGCCCTGGTAGACCGAAACGAGGGCGCGAAACACGCGGCTCATGCTGTCCTTGAACTCGGTGTTTTTCGCGGCCTCGTTCTGCACTATCCCGTTGTAGTGGCTTACGGCTTGCGAGGTCGCGGCTGTCGTCCCATCGGTGACGAAGAGCAGGCGGAAGGAGTCCCCTGGTCCCAGGCCGCCGGGTATCATCGGCCAGTTGTTGGGGACCATCTGGGTGGGAATGTTGAAGGTCTGCTGATTGTTGGTCGCGGCTTGCACCGGTTGGCTGAAACCGGGATTCGAAGTGGTCAGGAGGAGCCCGGCGACCAGAATCGTGATGATGACTGGAACGGCAAATCGAGTACGCGTCATAGGTTCGTCTCCTCGTATCCGGCGGAGTCAGGAGGGTTAAAGACCTCCCGCCGTCATCACGATCGCCCAGCCGTTGGACTGCGCGTTGGTATCGCCGGAGCTCTGGCTCGCCTTCCCTTCCGGGAGCAACACCGAGATCGCCCCGGGAGGAGAGGTCGGCGTCACGGCCGCCTTCCAGACGGTGGCGTAGCCTCCGCTGGGGCTCTGCGCCTCCGGGGTCCCGATGGTGGCGTTGGCGACCTGGAAGTCATCCGCCGTCAGGCCGGTCACCGGAGTGCTGAAGGTGATGGTGATGTCGAAGGAGTCCAGGTTGCCGTCGGTATAGGTGGCCACGCGGGGACTACTCGGCCCGGTGATGGTCGCGCTCGGCCTGGCAATGCTGACGTCCTGCAGGTTGATGGACCCGGCGGCGTTGCCCTCTCCGCGGGAGGCAGATTTGACCGCTCCACTGGCCACGTTGACCGTGACCTGCTGCGTACCCGTCGCCCGGACGAAGACAACGTAGCTCTGACCGGCCCCGCCCAGGCCAAAGAAGACTCCGTTGGTCACGGAGACCTCGTCCGCATCCAGCGTGCAATAGTCCGTGTCGCTGGAGTCGCAGTCCGACTTGATGGCCTCGGTGAAGGAGATATCGACCCTGTGTTCGTTGGTCTTCTTCTCGGCCGTCAGCTCCACCTTCAAGGGCAGTTCGTCGACGGGGTACATCACCGTGTGGAGCGCCGTGATCTTCGTGCCGGTGACGCCGGGGCTTATCGTGTAGTCGACAATGTAGGCGCCCTCGATCAGAGTGATAACGACGTCAAAGGGATCAGTGTCCGTCGAAGGGCGAGCAGCGGCGGGCCGCTCCGGCGTCACCCCAACCGACCAGATCCTTGCCAGAGATTCGGTCTCGCCGGAGAGTCGTGGCGTGGCCGTCGGGCCGCCAGTGACCCTCCCGTTCTGGACGCTGAAGTCGCTGGCTTCGATCGTCACCGGCTCGCCGAACACCACCGGGACCACGAACTGGCTGAGCGACGTTTGGATTTCCCCCTCGGGCCCGTATAACCTCGACGTGATGACCTTGTCCGTGACGCCGGTGGCTTTAGCCGACCATGCGCCGTTGCCGGCGGAGTTCGTCGCGCGGACGCGGACCCGGTACTGCGTGCCTTCCGACAGGTTCTCAAGGGTCGCGTAGTCCGTCGTCGCGCTCACGGACGGGTCGCTGGTCGTGAAGGCAGTGCTGCCCGTCTTGTACTGCACCGTGTATTCCGTTGCGCCCGTCACGGCCGTCCACGACACGCTGAGCGAGTCGAAGTAGGCGGGGGTGACGGTCACCCCGGTCACCTGGGCGGGGACCGTGGATTGGGCCTGGACGGAGCTGGAGGCAAGCGCCCACACGAGCATGGTTGCTAGGACCAAGACCGCCGTCGCGGCAATGATCGGCAGAGCAACGACTCTACGTATAGGCAACATCGGTTTCGCCTCCCTCACCGGAGTGCCTGAATGCATTCAATTAGCCCGGTCATTTGAGACCCGTAGATCAAAGCGGGTATAGGAAGCCAGAGGACATTGTCCCTGCAAATACATAGTTAGTCAGTAAAATAGTCGTAATAATTATTGTAAGAGTTTCGGTAATAACCCTTCTGTAATCCTGTCCGAAGTGCTAAACTAACTGCGCAATCACTAGACCCACACCGGAGGTGCAACCTTGACACGAGCGGAGCAACCGGAATCAGGACTTGGAGGTCAGCCACGGAAAGACCGCCTCTCCCTCCTGAGCGAGGCCAGCCTGCGCATCAACGAGAGCCCGGACTACGACACGGTGTTGCAGGATGTGGTGGACACCGCAAGGATCCTGACCGGCTGCCGCTACGGCGCGATAACCGTTCTCGACGAGAAGGGGGAGCTATCCGACTTCTTCGTCTCCGGGGTGACGGAGGAAGAGCACCAGCGGTTCTGGGAAATGCCCGAGGGGTTGGGCTTCTTCGAGTACCTCAGCGGGCTGGAAGCGCCCCTGCGCGTCTCCAACATCGCAGGCCACCTGAGCGCATTGGGGATGCCCGAGTTCTCTCCTCCAATATCGGCGTCCTCCCTCCTGGTGGCGCCCATCCGTCACCGGAGGGTTGGCGTGGGCACCGTCTATCTGGCGCACGAGGAGGAGGGCCGTGAGTTCGGCCAGGAGGATGAGGAGACCCTCGTGATGTTCGCCGCCCAGGCTGCGCTGGTCATCGCCAACGCCCGCCGCCACCGGGATGAGCAGCGGGCCCGGGCCGGCCTGGAGACGCTGGTCAACACATCGCCGGTGGGCGTTGTGGTCTTCGATGCCGGTACGGGGACGGCCTCCTTCGTCAACCGGGAGGCGCTGCGGATCGTGGACGGGCTGCGCAGCTCCGACCAGAGCCCGGAGCAACTGCTGGAGATACTGACCTTCCGGCGAGCCGACGGGCGGGAGGTCTCCCTGAAGGACTACCCCATGGCGCAGGCGCTGAGCTCCGGAGAAACGGTGCGGGCCGAGGAGATCGTCATCCAGGTCCCCGACGGGCGCCGGGTCAACACCATCGTAAACGCCTCGCCCATCCTGTCGGACGAGGGCGGGGTTGCATCGGTGGTGGTCACCCTTCAGGACATGGCGCCAATGAAGGAGCAGGGCCGGCAGCGGGCCGAGTTTTTGGGCATGGTGAGCCAGGAGCTGCTAGCGCCCCTCACCTCCATCACGGGCTCCACCGCTGCCGTGCTGGATGACCCGTCCCCGATGGACCCCGGGGAGGTCCGTCAGTTCTTCGGCATCGTCCGGTGGCAGGCCGACCGGATGCGGCGCCTGATCCGGGACCTGTTGGAGGTGGCGCGCATCGAGGCCGGAACGCTGTCCCTGGCTCCCGAGCCCACGGACCTGTCTTTCCTTGTGGGACAGGCCCGGGCGTCATTCCTTGACGGTGGGGCGGGCAATCCTGTGGAGGTTGACATTCCCCCGGACCTTCCCCAGGTCGCGGCGGACCGGCAACGAACGCTCCAGGCGCTGGACCGCCTGCTGTCCAACGCCGCAGATCACTCCCCGGAGGGTTCGGCCATCACGGTGACGGCCCGCCTGGAGGACTCGCACGTTGCGGTGTGCGTTGCCGACCGAGGCCGGGACGTGCACTCCCAACCCTTGCCTCTGCTGTTCCACAGGCTCTCTATGGTGGGAAGCAGGGGCCAGAGCGTGGCCGGGGCAGAGGCCCTGGGTCTGGCTGTGTGCCGGGGGATCGTGGAGGCCCATGGGGGCCGCATCTGGGTCGAGAGCGGCGGCCCGGGCGCAGGGTCACGCTATATCTTTACCCTGCCGGTTTCCGAGGGAGGTGCACCGCTCAGGACGGAACATGCGGGGCTGTCTTCCGGCGGCATCCGGCGTGCTGGAAGGGGCCTGGGGCGCGTGCTGGTGGTGGACGACGATCCCCAGGTGCTGTGGCATGTGCGCAACTCCCTGGCGGAGGCCGGCTACACCCTCGCAGCCACATGGGACCCGGAGGAGGTGGAGCGGCTCATCGCGGCGGAGCGGCCCCATCTCGTATTGCTGGACTCGGCGATGACCGGGACCGACGGATCGGGGCTGATGAAGCGGATATCAAGCGTGACCGACGCGCCGGTCGTGCTGCTGTCGGGCCACGGTGGAAGCCAAGAGAGGGACATTGCCCTCGCCTTCGAGAGTGGCGCAGACGACTACATCGCCAGGCCTTTCTCGCCCTCTGAGCTGGTGGCCCGGGTGGGTGCGGCATTGCGGCGTCGGGACGCGCCGGGAAGGGTGCCGCACCAGGGGTCTTTCCAACTGGGAGAACTGACCATCGACTATGTTGGGCGCCGGGTGACGCTGGGCGGCCGGGCGGTGGAGATGACCGACACGGAGTACCGGCTGCTGTGCGAGTTTGCGTTGAATGTGGGGAGGTTACTGAGCCGGGAGCACCTGATGAGCCGGGTATGGTCGTCGCGGGACCCCGATGATTTCAGCGTGCTGCGGGGCTACGTGAAGAGGCTGCGCGAGAAGCTGGGTGAGACCGCCGACAACCCCAGGTACATCTTCAACGAGCCTCGCGTCGGCTACCGGCTGGGGGAGGCCGAAGAGCCGGACGTGGCAACGCCATGAATTCGTGTGCAGGAGGGGTGCAATGGCAGGTGGGAACCATACCTTGAAACAGATTCGAGGATCGGTGCGGGCGGCCATCGGCCCATCCTGGCCTGTGGCCCTCTCCGCGCTCTGCATGGCCCTTCTACTGGTCGTCGCGCTGGCAGCCTGCGGGGACGGGGACGACACGCCCGCGAATGGCGTGACCCAGGCAACGCCGCGGACGGACGTTGCCGAGATCCGGGACACCGGCGGAGAAGCAACGCGCACGTCCGACGTGGCAACCCCAGAGCCGGAACCCACGTCGACCCGGGACACCGGCCGTGAAGCAACGGCCAAGTTGGAGTTCGCCTCGGTAAGCGCCGGATTCAGCCACACCTGTGGGGTGCTACGGGACGGTTCCATCCTGTGCTGGGGCGAGGATATTGACGGTGAAGCGACGCCGCCGGAGGGAGAGTTCGCCTCGGTAAGCGCCGGAGTCCATCACACCTGCGGTGTCCTGAGAGATGGCTCTATCCTGTGCTGGGGCGATGATCGCCAGGGCCAAGCCACGCCGCCGGAGGGAGAGTTCACCTCCGTCAGCGCCGGGTTTGGCCACACCTGTGGGGTGCTACGGAACAGTTCCATCCTGTGCTGGGGCATAGGTGACCGTGGTCAAGCCACGCCGCCGGAGGGGCAGTTCGCCTCCGTCAGCGCCGGTAACAGCTACACCTGCGGTGTGCTGCGGGACGGCTCAGTCCTGTGCTGGGGCGACGATGGGTTTGGCGAGGCCACGCCGCCGGAGGGAGAGTTCGTCTCGGTCAGCGCAGGGGCCAGACACACTTGCGGGGTGCTGCGGGGCGGCTCAGTCCAGTGTTGGGGCAATGACAGTTTTGGCGAAGCCACGCCACTGGAAGGGGAGTTCGCCTCCGTCAGCGCCGGGGAAGCCCACACCTGCGGGGTGCGGACCGACGGCTCGGTGGCCTGTTGGGGAAAGGACTGGGATGATCAGGCCACACCGCCGGAGGGAGAGTTCACATCGGTCAGCGTCGGGTATAACCACAGCTGCGGCGTGCTGCGGGACGGCGCCGTCCTGTGCTGGGGCGACAATGCTTCTGGCGAGGCCGCGCCTCCAAGGGAGAGGAAGCAATGAGGCGACGATCCTTGATTCGGTGGGTGGTTTCAGCAGGCGGAACTACCCTGATGCTGCTCGTGTTGGCGGCCTGCAATGGGCAGCCGGACAGCACGCCGACGGGGCCTGCGGGCAGCTCCGACCATACCCCTACACCCACGGTCATGGAGAGCCCCACGCCATCGCCGACGGTAAAGGAGAGCTCTACGCCGTGGCCGACGGTCGTGCCTCCCGGCGTAGCGAGGCCGATGGTTGCCGACCTCTTCGCCCGGTGGAACGGCATGGAGCCGCAGGACTGGTGGACTGAATCCGAGCCGTACACGTGCCTGTCTACCGAGAATGACACATCTCCCTGGATCGAGGCCGGAATGACCGACCTCGGAGGCTCCGATCCGCTTTCACTCATCCGGTACTACGGCAACGGCAGCTACCTGCGCTACGGCTTCATGGGCTTCGAAGGGTGCACGCCGACTGGGACGTACCCGGACCGTACCTACCTCGACCCGCCGGTCGACCCGACGTACTACTCATTGGGCGCTCTCGACATTGCGGTTGACATCGCCCGCGTGCCGTCGGATGCGCCTGGGTGGTTCGAGGACGACGGCGAGCGGGAGACGATGGGAATGGCTGAGGCGGTGAACATCCTGAACACCCACGTGGCCGCCTATTTCGAGAAGATCTCGGAAGGCAAGCTCAGGATGCGTTTCCGTGCCGGGAACGACTTCAAGCTGGAAGGAGAAGGTTCTCCTAATGACGTGCATGGTCAACAGATGCGGCTTGCCAATGTGATGGACTGTCGGGGCAAGGCGGCGGACAGCTACCCCTGCGACCTCGGCGCTCCCGGGGGCCTGAACCGCCTTCTGCTGACCGACGTCACGACCGACAGGGGCGGTGATGCCTTCAACGGCGGTGTGCGTATGGGATTGGTGAGCCTGCGCGAGGCGAACATGGAAGCGCTGGTGCACGAGATGGGACATGCCTGGATGAGCTGGCCTCACTCCTATGCCGAGGTTCGGTGGCCCGAAGAGGAAGACGGAATTCCCAACCCGTACAGCAACTTGCTGGACTTCATGTCGACACTATCGCTGCATCCTACGCTTGGTTGGCATCAGGACATGCCCTCCACTCTGGCGGTGAACCGCTACGCCGCGGGGTGGATAGACCCGTCAGAGGTCGCGCTGCACCTGGCCGATTCCGGGACGTACACGCTGCGACCGCCCCGCGAGAGGGGCAATCAGCTCCTCGTGATCTCGTCCGGGAGGAAGTACGCCTTCACCACGGTCGAGGTGCTGGACGAGCGCAATCCCGCCTACGTGGACCAGACGGCCAAAGTGTACGAGCCGACTTCCGAGCGTGCCTTTCGTTACGACGGGGTGCTGGTGAGCCGGTACGACCAGTCCACCGGCACGGGGATAAATGCTCGTTTCGGCCCCGCTTTATACGACGAGCGCAACCCTGATGTCGCCGACGACGTGAACTGGGGCAGAGACGACTTCTCGGTCATGCAGGACGGCGAGTCGCGCGACATAGGCGGCGGCGTTCGCCTTCAGGTGTCCCGCAACGACGACGGCAGCTATGAGGTCTCCGTGAGCGGAGGGCGGGTCGCGGAGTTCCAGCGATGGTGCAATTCCATCTGGTTCGAGTTCGGCACATTCGACAAGGACTGCGCCTTGCATGAAGGGGAATGACGGGCGTCTTTCCTTCGCTACGCCGGAAGTGCAGCGAGAATCGAGGACGATCACCTCTCAGGCCCTTCCCAAGTTGGCGGTGGCTTATGGCTGAATCCACCATGAGTTTCGTTCTACGGCGGAGTCTGTCCGTCGTCTCAGTCTTGCTGCTGTTGCCGGCCGTAGCGTGTTCGGGTCCCGTCGCGACGCAGACCGCCACGACCACTGCCCCTGCACCTACGCAGACCGCCACGACCACCGCCCCTGCACCTACGCAGACCGCCACGACCACCGCCCCTACGCCCGCGCAGGCCGCTGGCCCCACCACTACCGAGTCGATTGAGGCTCCCGTCCCACCAACGGAGGGCGATGCTGTAGCCCTTTCTATCGAAGGCCATACGGTAGTGATGAACGGCAGCCTGGAAGATGGGTTCTATGAGAGCTTCCTCAGCCTTGTGAATGGTCGGGAGGACGAGGTCACAACGCTGCGCGTCAGCTCCGCCGGCGGCGAGACCTATGAAGGCATCAAGCTAGGCAATTGGATATTCGACCACGGCATCGACGTGGTGGTTGACGGGCTGTGCTTCTCATCCTGTGCAAACTACATCTTCACTGCGGGAAGGAACAAGACGATAACGGCCCGCTCGATCGTCGGTTGGCACGGGTCGGAGCAGCAGGATGAACACCTCGCCCGGGGACTCGGCCTGACCGTTGAAGAGCTGCTGGCAAAGCAACATGACGAGTTGGTCGCAGAGGGGGTTGAACCCCCCTCGCCCGAACGACGGCAGAAATTCGTCGAAGTGGTCCTTTCAAGAAGGCCGGCCGCGGTCGGAGAGGAACAGGCCTTTCTGGAGAAGGTCGGCGTGAGCGTGGACGCCCTCGTCTACGGGTTCTTGCCGGACCAGTTCCAAGGCTACTACGTCAATCGGGCGGCCCACATTGACGGCTGGACATTCTCGATTGAGGGTATGGCGCATTTCGGCATTGACAACGTGACGTACGCGGGCGATGGCGACTATCCGAGCGAACGAGCGAGGGAAGACTACGGGGTGGTGGTGTTCAGCGTCCCCTGAGAAGAGTACATCGCATATGGCTACGATTTGGTGGATGTTGAAAAGGCTGTGATTGTGGGACATCCTGAACTGGCCATCGTGACCGGCGCCTTCGGCTACACGGGCGGCTACGTAGCCTGGCGGCTGATTGACGAGGGTGTCCGCGTGAGGACTCTGAGCCGCCGTCCGGCTGGGCAGAACCCCCTTGGCCAGCTGCTGGAAACTGTCCCGCTGGACTTCTCAGATCCGGACGGGTTGCGCCGCTCGATGGAAGGAGCGGGTGTCCTCTACAACACCTACTGGATGCGCTATGCACGCGGTGGTGTCACCTTCGACCACGCCGTCGAGAACACTCGGACGTTCTTCGAGGCCGCTGTCGGAGCGGGCGTCGGCAGGATCGTCCACTTCTCCGTGGCGAACCCCTCAATTGCGTACGACCTACCGTACTTCGGGGGCAAGGTTCAGGTTGAGGAGATGCTGATGGGCCTCGGAGTCACGTATGCCATCATCAGGCCAACCCTGGTCTACGGCGACGGCGACCTGCTGCTCAACAACATGGCTTGGGCGCTGCGCCGCTTTCCGGTCTTTCCCGTCTACGGCAACGGAGACTACCCGGTCCAGCCCATCTACGTCGAAGACGTTGCGGTGCAGGCGGTGGAGGCCGGGTCCCAGAGCGAAAACACCGTCGCCGACGCAGCGGGGCCGGAGACCTTCTCTTTCGAGGAGCTGCTTCGCCTGCTAGCCTCGGCAATGGGCGTCCGTGCACGGCTGTTACACACGCCCTCTTCCGTGAGCCTTGCCCTGACCCAACTGGTCGGCCTGCTGATGGGTGATCTCTCGCTCACACGAGACGAAGTTGTAGGACTCATGGCTGGTCTGCTGACTTCCGAGGCCGCGCCGACCGGTACGACCAGGCTGAGTAACTGGCTCCCAGAGAACGCCGACGGCCTGGGGAGGAGATATGTCTCCGAGTTGCGGCGTAACTTTCGCTTGCGCAGTCCGGGACATAGCGGGCGATAATGAGGGTCAGCACTGAACAAGAGCCTTGTTTATGTAGGCGGCTCGCCACCCATGACTTTAAGGAAGAAGATCTCTCGGATCGTCGATTACCGTCATGTGTTCATGTGTTCCATTCCAGTCTGGTCAATGACCATCACTGCGATCTTTACACCGAAGCCGGCTCGCGCCAGCCTCACCGAACTAGCAGATACCGCTCGGACGGGGCGCGTCGCCGGGGCTGAGAGGGGAGTTTGAGGTGGCAACAGTTAGTGAGGTTACCCGCTATCGCACAGGCATTGCGAGCTTGTTGTCGAAATCGGTCGAGGAAGCCGGCGAGATCGAGCGGTGGCTGGACGTCGAGGAAGTGGAGGGTGACGAGGCCTGGTCACTGCTAGAGGCTTGGCTGAACGAGAGCCAGGAAGATCGTGCATCGGCGAACTCCGTACTCGAAGATGACCCGGCGCGCATCTATCAGATTGTGTGTGTGCTGTTGCTACGCAAAGCACGGATACATGCCCTTGCCGTTCTCCGGGCCAATGAAAATAGCAACACGCACTCGCTTGCGGTGCAGATGCGGCCAGTACTAGAGTGCGCCGGCCAGGTCGTATTCATTTTCCACAACTTGATTATTGCGCCAGACTTCTTGATGGAGCGGGAGCGCGCCGCAAGTTTGATCTCCGGCTACATGGACGCGGACTACTACCGCACGATCATCGGGACCACGAAGGGCAACGTGAGTCACGAAGAGCTGCTTCAGACGATCTCAGATGCGGCGGAAGCGGCAGCAAGGAGTTTCGGGAAGTCCAAGCCAAAGGCATCTAAGGGCAAGACACTGAGACAAGCCGACAAGGTCGCGATGCTGCCCGGTGGCAACAATTGGTACGACTACTTGAGCGAGTATTTCTGTCACGGTGAGGCGAACTGGACTGGGCCTTCGTGGCAGGGTGGTGTCGGCTCTATGGACGTTAATCATGAATTGACGTGCGCGGGCCTCATGCACTACTTGGCAGAACAGGTAGCGCTCATGAACGCATACGCATCCCTGTGCCCAGCGAATGGTATCGCACACCCCAGCCGAGTAGATGCCGCGCTAGCGAAATTGCGCGACATGCGGAAAGCCTCTGCAATCCTTAGGACCGCCGCTCTTTCGGTGATCAAGTCCAATGAGGCGGGACAAGGCCGAAATGGTTGAGGAGAGCAACGCAGGAGCGACGGCCGAGGTGGAAGAGCAGCTTCGCGCTGAGTGCAAGAGAAACCGCGACAAGCTCCGCGAGTTGAGTCGCATCCATCTATCTATTGACGAGCCGTCTCGCAGTATCGGCATGGACGAATCTGATTGGATTGGCCGCCTACGCAAGATATGTCTTCATGCGCGAGCGATCGATGGCAGGGAGATCGATGACATAGACATCGTGCACGTGATGGCCCCTGAGCTCAGAGCCGCATACGTACAGATGGACGCAGTTTGGAGGCGCATACCCCCGGAGTTCAAGCGAAAGCACGGGCTCGACATTATTGACAGCGACTATTGGGCCAATGAAGCCAGGAGCGGGATGCTCGCGACATACGATCATCCGACACCCCTTGCCTTGGCGCTTCTCCAGGCGGGGCGCGGCAATCTCCTTAGCGGCAAGGCTTGGCAGAGCTACACACAACTCGCCATATGGCTGGGATATCTAGGACTCGGGTACGGGGGCGCCCTCGTGTATCTAGCCGAGGTCTTGGGCGTTGGAGGGGAGGTGGTGACACGTCTGGCGGCGGCTATGATGCAGGGCCTCGACGAACCGGTCTCAATGGAACGGATGTCATCATTTCCAGGGCACGGCGAACAGCTGGGGGACTCGTAGGTGACGATTCCGCGTTCATCCCTGCTTGAGCCATGCAACGGGACTTCAGGCCGGCACGCCCAAGGCAGGAGAAGCGTCGCAGAATGTGGGCGTTCAGGTCTTCGGCGCGAATGGTGCCGATCACTATGGTGCTAGCCACCTACAGTTTGACCTCCTACCGAAGAGTTCGCAGAACGGTACGATTCGACCCACCTGCTTGTAGACTGCCCCTGGCTCTTCAGCCGGTGAAGATATCCCCCGAGGCCCTGCCCCGTGGGAACTGGCCTCGCTTCTGATTTTGTCCACCACACTGGGGCTGACGGCCCGTATAGGCGAACCTACGATGTTTCAGAGAGCGGTTCCGATGAAGCACTGGAGCATAGAGAGGTCGCATGAACATTTCAACGCAAGTCCCCTCAGTCAATTTCCACGTGTGGAAGCCCTGCAATATGAAGTGCAGTTTCTGCTTCGCCACATTTCAGGATGTCGGTCGAAACGACCTGCCCAAGGGGCATCTGTCCCCCAAGGAATCTCTCGTGGTCGTGGAGGCCCTCTCTTATGCGGGGTTCCATAAGATTAATTTCGCTGGAGGAGAGCCCATCCTTTGTCCGTGGCTACCTGACTTGCTATGGAGGGCCAAGGAATTGGAGCTCACCACTTCCGTGGTCACCAACGGCAGTTGCGTCACGCAGGAATGGCTGGATCGAGTAGACGGTTGTCTGGACTGGGCGGCGGTGAGTATTGACACCGTAGACCCGGAGAAGCTGAAATGCATAGGGAGAACGACGCAGGCCGGCCCGATGAGCTCGGATGACTACCTGAGTGTCATGGACATGCTAAAGCGGCGCGACATTCGCCTGAAGATAAACACCGTGGTGACGCGGTTCAACCATGACGAGGACCTGGGAGAGTTCATCGTCAATGCCCGGCCGGAACGGTGGAAATTGCTTCAGGTCCTCTCGGTCAGGGGCCAGAATGATGGCCTGGTTGACAACCTTGTGATCTCCGGCGAGGAATTTTCCAAATACGTGACACGCAATCGATACGTTGAGTCCATGGGCATCGTGGTGGTGCCGGAGAGTAATGACATGATGACCGGCAGCTACGTGATGGTCGATCCGGCTGGACGCTTCTTCGACAATGTGGCCGGCACCCACGTCTACAGCCGTCCCATAAACGAGGTTGGTGTCGACGCCGCACTGAGCGAAGTGACGGTCGACCCTGACAAGTTCCTGTTGCGGGATGGCCTCTACGATTGGGGAAGAGCGCGAGGATGACATGGCTGAACGCGAGGTGACGCCCCGCCTTCCCACTAGTGGGCAGATACTAGGAGCCCTAGTCTCAAGACTGGGCATCAAGCATCCCCTGCTCCAGAATAGAACGGCACGTCGGTACTTCGCGGGCGACCCTGAACGGTTGGTGAAGGATTCCACCAAGGAAGAGATCATCGGGGCGATAGCCGAAGTGCTAACAGACTCCGGATTCGTTGAGTCGACGCAGGAAAGGGAGTCCAACTACAAGTCGGCGCCCATATTGGCCTCGATGTTGCAATGGCACGCGGATAACTGGGACCTGACGCGGTCGTTCCTGCGGCGAAGAATTATTGGCGTCCTGCCCGAAAACCTGTCGAAGGTCTGGGAAGCATATGTAAGACTTGCAATCGTCGACCTGGCTTTCAGGGTGGCCGCTCACCTGCATCTTGCCGGGTCGTCTCCGTCGGCTCTGGACTTCCTCAGCCACATTGACCAGAAGGGTCGAGGGGATTATCTCAATGAGAAGCGCCGACAGGCCGGGCTCACCCTGGAGGAGTTCGCCGCGAAGGTCCAAGTTGATGACCACACGGTGGACTCTTGGATGTACAAGGGTACCCGACCAACTGACGACAACCTTGCAAGAGCAGCCGAGGTAGTGGCCAACAAGACTGAGGGCTCGATGACATCAAGCATCACGCTAAAACTGCGGGCCCTCTACTGGGTCAGCGACGTCGCTGCACTGCTGTCCGAGCATATAGGCTCTCAGGCCGTAGACGACGCCATCCGGCGATTCCACCTATACGCTGAATCAACCTATCGCGCAATTGAGTACCAGTTGCCTGCCGAGAACCGGGCCGAAGACCTCACTGTCCTGGCAGACTGGGGAGTTGGCTCACGGCTTGCGGAACCCCTGCTCTCGGCGCTTATCGAAAAGGAGCCGGATGACGAATGGCGGGAGGACCTACGGCCCTTTGGAATGGACTGGATACGACGAGTCCTCTCAGTAAATCTGGGCGTCCACCTTGTAGAGGTGGATGACCTTATCCAGAAGACGGAAGGACGCTTACTTGAGGACTGGGACGTCAGTAACCCCGAGGCTTATGCCCATTACCGGCGCTCCCAGGAGTTGCAGATGCAAGGAAGACTCTATGAAGCCCTGGCTGAGGTTGAGCTAGCGGCTCGGCTCGACCCTTTGGACCCGGCGAATCACTTCACGCTGGGCTCAGTGAAGACCGGGGTCGGTATCGGGCGGGGCGATACGGCTCTCATCAACGAGGGCCTGAGTGCGTTGTGGATAGCGGCTACGCTTGACCCCACCTGGATCCTCCCATGGACCCAAATCGGCTCGACGCTGCACCATACTGACAGATCAGTGGAAGCGGTAGAGCACTTGCTCAATGTGAGTCCGGAGTGTGGGCCTTTAGATTCCCATTACCACAGCTTGTTGGGGGCTGCTTACTGGAAAGTAGGTCAGCTGCCCGAAGGTCTGGCAGCGTTCGAGGCATCACTCGAACTGGACCCTGAAGAGACCTCCGCTTTACTGGCGGCATCGGAGATCGCCTTGTTGATCGGCGACCACGAAAAGCACAGGCGGTATCTCCGGCGGGCCAAGCATTTTGGAGCGGACGAAGGCACCCTCGAATTCTGGGAACTGCTGCGGGAGTTTGGAAAGAAGGATCAGGACCAAGCTGATACGGCCAAGCATGACCGGAGGATCGCCGTCATGGACGCTGTCATCAGGCTCAATCCCGACGACGACGACGCCTACTTCACCAGAGGCGTGTCGCATTTCGCCAAGGAAAGGGATGACCTGGCCATTGCAGACGTTGACACCGCCATACGGTTGAATCCCGATCACGCGCGGGCCTATATGTTTCGGGGCATTCTGTTGGCAAACCAGAAACAGTGGGACCGGGTGATCGCTGACATGAGCGAGTTCATCCGGCTCAGACCTGACGATGCGATGGCCTACTACCACCGGGCACAGGCCCATGGCGAGCAGGACAACTTGAACCAGGCGTTGGCTGACATCTGCGAAGCTATCCGTCTCGATCCCGAACATACCGACGCCTACCGGGTCCGAGCCGATTGTCATCGGTACAAGGGAGACTACGACAAGGCAATCGCAGATTTTGAAGCCGCTCTACAGCTCGACCCCAAGTGTGCGGCAGCCCACTTGGGCCGGGGAGCAGCCTATCGTAGTAAGGGTGACCCTGACCGGGCAATCGCCGATTACGACGCTACGCTTCGGATTGACCCCCGGGAGCCGCTTGCCTACAGGTTTCGCGCGGACGCCTACCTCGCCAAGGCAAACTACGAACAAGCAATCTCAGACTGTAGCAATGCATTACGTCTCAGTCCCGACGATCCCATCGCCTACTTCACGCGCGCCAACGCTCACCTGTTCAGTGGAGAATTGAAGCTGGCGTTGTCAGACTTCAATGCAGCCAGTGAAATCGACCCCACGGGCGGGCGATACATCCATGGCCGTGGGCTGGTTCACGAGTTGATGGGGGATGCAGAAGGCGCTGAGGAGGACTATCGACGGGCCAGAGACCTGGGGTACAACATTGAAGAAGTTGACTGACAGGCATGAGCAGACTACTTACTGCATTTTAACCGTGCGCGTTGGCGCGACCATGGTGAGCCCGGCGACGGCCTGTGCCCTGCGACGGGAGTCACAGGGCTGGTATCCCGATTACGATTCGCCCCCACATTCTGTGGCATCCGGGCTTCGTAATGCCGCTTCCAGCGCTTCCAATTCCCTATGGGCTTGAAGGAAGGCTTCGCCTATCTCATCCACCAGCTTCAGAAGGATGTTGGAGATAACGACGTTGTCGAGGGTGGGCTTGGTCGTCAGAAGCACCGTGGTGATCTGATTGAGTGAGATAGCCGTCGAGTGACCGGGGTCAGCTAGTCCCGCGTTGCTAGCGCCGGCAAGGAGAATCTCACCAGGTCGTAGACTGGAGCCTAGCCTGTAGTAGGCTCCGTGGGCGTTGGCATGGACATTGTCGCTTGCCATGCCGTAGTAGGGCCTCCAATGTTCCAGGTCGACAGAGTCTTCGATGTGCGCAATGGTCGGCCGCCCCTTACCGAGGGTTGATGCGGCCCAACCATAGTCCTCCTTGAATGGCGCGCCGAATCTCGCCACGAGCTTGTCGCGCTCTGCCTTGAGTTCGTCGAACTCCTTCTCCGTGATGGGTTCTTCCTGGATGGCCTTCGCGTGCTTTCTGTGTTTGAGCGCCAGTTTGTATCGTTGGACAGTGTCGTGAAGCAGGTAACGTTCCGCTACTGTCCGGCCTCTCTCGCTGACAAAAAGGGCGACCACCGCAATCTCGTGAAGCGCCCTCCATCGGGCGTGAGCGTCGTCGGCATAGCCTGAACGCAGCAGAACAAGCGTCGCTGAGGCGATCTGGCAGGCCCGGGCATGCAGCAGGGTGAGCGCCTTGAACACCGGGTCATTCGACCGTGCGGCTTCGTCCCTAAAGGTCTGGTTGAACTCGTCTCCGGCTTCCGTGGCCAGCGAGATGAACAAGTCGAGGAGCTCTAGAGGCTCGCCCCAGTGTTTCCTGAGTCGCTCTTCGAATTGCTGCTGGTATTCCGACTTCTCCTTCAATCCGGCCGCGGCGTCGTCCTTGATTGTCGCCAGCATGGACTCGGCGGTAGACTCGGCGATGCCGGGAATCGTCTCGGCAAACGTAGCCTTCAAGTCCTCGAGACTGCCCACCAGGTCTTCCTCGGCCACAAGCTCCATCAGCGTAGCCTCCAGCGTCTCTTGGAGTATCTTCATAGGTTGCGTTCCCCTGTCAGTCGCGTCAAGCAGTGCTCAGCTCTTCAACATTGGCAATGGGGCTGGAGGATGCCCTAGTGGACGAATTCCTCGGATAGGGTAACGGCTCGGGTCCCGTGAAACCCGCTCACAGCAATCTCCTCGCCCTGCCGCGCCTTCCGTCATAGGTGTTGGCAAACACGCGGAGCCGGTCTCGCTCCATGATCCACTTGTTCCCGAACTTGGTGGCTGTGAGCTTGCCCTCTCGTATCAGACGTTTCACCGTCTCGGGGTGAACGTCCAGAATCCTGGAGGCCTCAATGACGTCGATATAGTGCTCAAGCATGGGTCTGGCCCTGTATAATTGTTGTAGAACGACATTATCATACCACCACGAGGTCGCGAACAACACGCAGGGATATCGGCGTACCGCTCCGACGGCGATGGCTATACTGACTCAGGTTGCTCCGCGCAAGGAGAAAAGAGATTGAACGCCCAGAACATCTACGGATTTCCTGGCTCTAACCGTGTGTTGGACATTGACTCCGATGGAGCATGCTCCGTCCCATCCTGCCTGGTCACCAGTAGGTCTTGAGTCCTATGGCTTTCTCTCGGTTTCACAACTGTGACCTCCAAGTTCATACACCTGCTGACCGCCAACAGCACTATGGGGATGCTGGTGGCCGTACACCGAACCCTTCCTTCGCGAGAACATTGATGGAGGCTCACGCTAAGGCAGGCGTGGAGATAGTAGCTGTAACTGACCACAACCGAGTGGATTGGTACCCAATGCTCAGCGAGGCCGGACAAGCATGGGGCGTGTTTGTGTTCCCGGGGCTCGAAATCAGCGTGAACGGATGCCACCTTATCGTGCTGTGGGACAGGACCGACGAGGGATTCGGGCTTGCGCAGCAATTCCTGCAGACGCTGTGGACTCCTGGTGAGACGCCCTTCTATGATAACGGTGATCCAAAGCCGGTTGCTTCAGGCCAGGTGCTTGATGTAGCGGCGAAGGCTGCCGAGCACCACGCTTTGGTGCTTGCACCCCATACCACGGCGAAGGGTATTGGGCTCTTCGCCAAGGGTGTTTGCAGGAACCACCGTGAAGTTGCGCAGAGTGGCCTTGTACTCGGGTTCGATGTGTTTGGCGATAGGAATGCGGACGTCCTGCGCAACCCCAGGAGTGTGTTCGGTGACGTCCCGCCTGCTTGGTTTATTTCTGGAGACGTCAGATCATTCGATCAAATCGGGCAGCGCACGGCATACTTGAAGCTGTCTCCCGCCCCCACACTCGAAGGAATCCGCCAAGCATTCTTGATGCCCGATTCTCGGGTGCGGTTTCCACAAGCCTTACAGACCGATTGGCAGCATGTCTCTGGCATTCAGTTTCTCGCGTCACCAAAACCTCAATGGCCTCGTTTAGAAAGCGTGGAGATCGCGGGAGGATTTCACTCTGGCTTGAAAGCTGACTTCGCACCTGGGCTCAATGCCATCATTGGGGGTAAGGGAACGGGTAAGTCGACGCTTATAGAGATTCTTCGTTACGTGATAGATGTCGGGGAGCCCCTGATTGGAGATGGTAGCGAGAATCGGCGTTTCAATTTCAAAGCCAACGCAGAAGCCAGGATTGGAATCGTCGACGAACAGGATGAGCCCTACATAGTTCATCGAAGCGGTGATGATGCCCCCGCAAGGTTGCTCAGAAATGGTCACGATACTGATGTGGAAGTTCATCGCCGATTCGCCATGACCGTGTTTGGACAACGGGAGTTGCAGGAACTGGCCAATCGAGAAGAGCTATTGCGGGAATTCGTTGCTTCCCAAGCCGGACCGGAATGGGAGAGTGCGGTTAGGGAAGAAAATGTCCTCATAGACACATTGGGGACTGCTGACACAGAACTGACTCAAATCGAATCGAATCTCGAGCGTATGCAGGAGTTCGTTGAGGAGCTAAAGGACATTCAGGAGCGCCTGTTGAGAGCTCATGACAAAGGAGCACAGAGTCTGGTAGAAGAGTCAAATGCTCTGGCAGAGACGGACAGGGCTATAAGTGCTGTCCTCGAATGGCCGAGCACGGTGTCGGAAGTTATTGATCGTCTTGAGAAGACTCTTCCTGCACCAGCTATATCAAGTCATCCTCTAGTTCCTGCGGGTCTGCCAACAGATGTGAAGAAGCTCGAGGCTGCGGTGACGCAATCTATCGGTGACATCCGCTCTGCCATCAAGGAAGCTGCCGAAGCCATGAAGGCCCATTCGGCGGATTGGCAAAAGAGCCACCAGGACGAACGACATCGGATCCAATCAGAGCTTGCCGATGCCGGTATCGCTAATCCTCAAGAACTTGATGCTCTCCAGAGGCGCCGGGCCGAATTGGTCAATCTCGTGGAGAATCAGCAAGCTGCGGAGAAGCGAAGGAAGGAACTAACCAGTCTGCGCGGTAAACAACTGACAACGCTGGCAGATGTAAGACGGCGGAAGTCGCGGCTCACGGAGAACGCTGCTCGGGAGTTGACAGGTCGAGTCGGTGATCGCGTTCGGGTAAAGACGAACCCACTAGCTGACCGCTCCCAGTTGCTGGGTCTCTTCGAAGAGAATCTTCGGGGGCAAAGTGTAAGAAAAGCACAACTTGAGCGCCTCACAGAGTCTCTGCCATCGGCTATTGCTGCGGCCATACTTGAAGGACCCGGAGCCTTGGAAGCGCTAGGATGTACTCCTGCCACAGCGTCGAAGGTGGCCCAACTTCCTCCATCCGTTGCGCGGGCTTGTGAAGAGTGCGACATTCCGGATCAGGTGATGGTCGAAATCAACCTCGGAACAGCGGGGGCGGAGAATTGGACACCGGTTCAATCCGTTTCTCCTGGCCAGCGGGCAACTGCCCTACTTGCCCTTGCCCTCGCAAGCGGGATCAACCCCTTAGTGATTGATCAGCCAGAGGACGACTTAGATAACCGTTACATCTATGATGAAGTAGTGAAGGTCCTCCGCACCGTATGTAAGGGCCGACAGGTCATCGTCGCGACGCACAATGCGAACGTAGCCGTCCTCGGCGACGCCGAAATGGTACTCGCATTGGGGATTAGGTAGGAGACTACCCCACCCTGTACATACACATCATAGGTAGGGACAGGGCCGAAAGCAAAAGCCATGAGTTGTCTTCCCGGCTACTCCCCTCCTTGGCGCAGGTCGTCTAGCATATCATGACCTTCCCACGTTAGCCGTATGCGTACAATGCGATTTACGAACGGAGGATGAACGTCTCTCGCTATCTCCACTAACTCTCTGTCTTCACATAGCCACAAATGATAGTCAATCACTTCCTTAGACCGAGAAGGAATCTCTATAGTCACCCCGCGAGTAGCTGTTTTGGAGTTGTCAGGGTCTTCACACCACTCCAAGATTTCTTGAATCACCTCAATATTGCGTTTCATTCCCGCTCCTTCCTCATCCGACGGATGAATCTCCATACGGCTTCAAACAGAAAGAAGTCCTAGCTGTTGTGCTAGGACTCCTCTTTGAACTCCTTGGGCATCGGCGGGACGGGCTGCCACTTATGGTCTGGCGGAATCTGAAAGAGCTTTTGAGCAATCTCCTTCGGTGTCAATTCCTTCTGCTCCGTAGGCGGCTCCCTACCTACCCCACCTTTCCCCTTTCGCTTGGGCCGCGCTCTCGACATAGCTATCCCCCTTTCTCTCTTATAGCAAGACCCTGTTGCTATCGTCAAGCCCATGATGGTAGCGAGTCTCCTTCTCTCCGATAAGGTCAAGCCACCGGAGACGCCTGCCAACCGAGTTAACCACCGTAGCCGTCATTTGGTCACGAGTATCCAATGGCCTGAAGTTGTGACGGCCAGCGAACTCCTTGACGTACCTGTGAAGATGCTTCCGGCCAAAGTGACGGTAGGTGGTCTGTCCGTTCTTTAGCTGACTCCAAAAGGACTCGATACCGTTCGTGTGGACAACCTGCTCCTTGACGTACTCATATGCCTTGTGCTTCACCGACTTGTGCAAACGAGGCAGACCCTCATAGGAAGGAGCCTCATCGGTGTAGACGCTTGCACGGTCAGTAGTGTTGCCAGTGACAAAGCCCTGTAGCGTCACCTTCTCACGGTCATTCACCACACGCGCCTTGACCCTGTTGGTCTGACGGTCTTTCACGCCTACCACTGGAATCATGTCAACAGGGCCGCGACCCTTAGCATCCTTACGCTGCTTTAGAGGCTTGTTCTTGCGCTTCCCACCAATAAAGGTTTCGTCTACCTCTACCTCACCGTCAAACTTGGGCAAATCCATATCAACGGTTTCACGGATACGGTGAAGCAGGAACCAAGCCGTCTTTTGTTGCACCTCTAGTTCACGATACAAGTGCATGGAGCTATAGCCGTTCAGATTCGTATTGTAGATGTAGATTGCGAGGCCCCACTTGCTCAAAGGCAATTTCGAGGATTGGAGAACCGACTTGCTCCGAACACTGAAATACTTTTTGCAAGAACGGCAACGATAGGGCATTGGCTTACGGTTTTCACGAACGTAGATGTTATCACTATGACAGTGAACACACTTGATACCATCAGGCCAACGCGCTTCAACAAACCACGCCTCGGCCTTTTCCTCGGTATCAAACATCCGCGCAACCTCTATGAGAGAGATACCTTCGCGGTGTGCTTTGCCCGGTAGTTTCGACATTCGTTCTTGCGCCTTTCGGAACTCTTTAATGACACTCTTAGTATACCAAAATGCAATACCTAATGGAACTGTTTGAGACTCTACCATTCGTGACTACCTCCGTCGTTT
This sequence comes from Dehalococcoidia bacterium, assembly GCA_965204245.1. Lineage (GTDB taxonomy): Bacteria > Chloroflexota > Dehalococcoidia > Lucifugimonadales > JAAXIE01 > JAAXIE01. The sequence continues at coordinate 30,979 of CBDBED010000001.1, read as the reverse complement.
CGTGTAGTCACATTATCGGGAGCAGTCACCGAAAATGCTAAAGCAGAATACTGTACTGGACAGGCTGTACCTGAGCGGTGTAGAGTGTCCTCGTGCGAGCCGTCTCTAGCTGTCCTATAGCCAACATAGGGCCTTGGGCAAGGTCTAACGGCCTTCCCTGTCTCCTCGTGGCCCGTGTTGGCAAGGCGGCTCGCACAAGTGGCCTGAAAGACCTCGCCACGAGGAGGCACCTGTGTTTGAACGCCATGATACCAAAGACAAATATCCCACCAAGAACAAATATGTCTTCCCAAACCCCATCAATACCATCATTGCAACCATCGTCGCCGCACTCCTGCTGGCTATCATCGGATACGGTGTTTGGAGCCTCTTACCTCTAAGCGACAACCGTACCGAAGAAGAGAAGATAATGGCTGACCGCATCGACCAAATTGACGCCGCCATTGTAGAGTTTCAATCCGATATGACAGGTGACCCAATTAACGACACGATAATGATATGCGCCAACATAGATTCATGGGCCGATTGGATACATCGAGTAATGGACTACGAACTCCGAAAACTCCAAAAGGCCCGCGCTCCCTACGAAACTTTCAGCGACAAATGGTGGGAAGCTGGCCGCGAGAATCCACGCTCTAGCGCATACTGGAAAGCCGCTAAACACGTGGAGTGGGTCGAGGGTGCCCAACGCATCTGTAGCGACTGGTAAAAGGAAGGCGTTAAATGTTAGAGCGAGATATATTCAACATCGGCCAACAAACTATGGCCGATAAGGTGAGAAGTAGGCTGATAATAGGGAATCTACTAATTGAGTGTCTGGGGCAAGCACATCTTCCACCATCTGTCGCAACTGAGCTTGCCAATTCTCTTGAACGTCTTGTGGAGCTTCACATAGAGGCACAAGACCCGTCGCTGTCTGAACAGCAAGCAAAATCTGTACGGGATATGTGCCAAACTCTAGTTGACCATCTCCGTTCTCATGTGCAACCTTAGCCTCTGTCATAACTACACCTTCCTAAACTACAAATGAGGTAACGACCGTGACTGACCCTGACTTAGAACAACGAATAGCCTCTATCGAAAATGCTCTAAGGGAAATACGCCAAGAACTCCACCTTGCCTCTATGCGGAGTCTGTACGATTGGGACGCACCGGCACTCAGTCGAACACTGAACAAGCTGCTAGATGCTTTACACGACTACCGATAAGGCTGTAGACGGGGGGGTAGTTTCCTGCCTAATCCCCCTCGCATTAGATGCTGATTCAGGACAAGGTCAAGTGCTAGCGGTTGGAGGACTCGAGTCTCCTTCTGTGGCCGAGACCACGCGAAGAATCCTGGAGGGTGGCGACGAGGCCTTTAGAGCTAGACATCGAAGGTACTTAGCTTCAGAAGCTAGGCCAGTCTAGTGACCGGCTATGAGACTGTTCAAGCTCTTGCGCCCCTGCGGCCCCACTGCTCCCAAGGGTCCGGGTCGAGGGCATCAGCTTGGCTTCATGAATGGACCAGCTATACCGCCCACGAGTACCTGAGCTTTCCGTTGCCATTGAGTCCGTCGAATGAAGGTTCTTGATCTTACCGAGTGTGGTGGATCGAGGCGTCCTGCGCTACGAGTATTGGCTCACAGGCCACCGAGCCACAATTCGAAGATAGTTCTGTCTATCGTCAAAATAGGCCCACCCGACTGGACAAAATCAAGAACCTTCACGTTGAGGTTTGCCCTGAAACTGTAATCAGGCACCGGTATTATGCCCTCAGGCGAAAGCCCGCCACAAAGAGAGAGGGCAGACCCGCCGGCAACTTGCGGAGTAAACAGAGGCTCCTGCCGCAGTCGCAGGGTCCTCTGTTCGTCCCTGCCTGCTGCTCTCGGATATTGACGAAGGACGACAGGGGGCGGCGCAAACAGGCGCACCAAAACCTTCCCTAGCAGTGTTGTGTCCTGTTAACGCCTCTGCTCTTCCCGGTTCGGCCCGCCGCGTTTCCGCTCCCCTTGGTCCCGGTCCCCCTCCCTGCAAGCTCAGACGAATTGGCGGGGCAGGTTGCGCTATTCGTTGGCCAAAGGTCACTGACGCACTCGCCCCGGTGGAGGACTGGCACTGCGGGCGGGGGACCTCATCCCCTCCGGCAAGGCCGAAAGCCGACGGGTCTTCTCGCCGGTTCCCGGGAGACGAGGAGGGCAATCACGGCGTACCGGGCGTCGGTCGACGACCGGGGCAATATGCCAGTTCCGGGGAGAACTCACAAGAACTGATAGCGAAAGGGCTTGGGCCGCACCGCAGAATCCTGTCACGGGGCGATTGGCTGGCCACAACTGTTGCTTGCGTCCATTGAGGCCCAAACCCTGACGCACACTTGAGAGTATTATCCCGCAGGCAAGTTCAGGGAATTGCTGGGCCGCCGCAAACGGACAGGATTGTGTTCACCAGAGCTTTTAGTTCAAGGCATTGATTGACGGCCACGGACAAGTCTTGGCCTTGCAAAATCTTGGGGGCATCTCGAGTTTTAGAGTAGTCGTTGCGGCATTCCCCACGGCGGAAGATTTCCCCAATTCGGTGGGCGGGTGGGTTGTTGTGGTTGATGCTTTCCGGGTTGCCCGATGGTGCAGCTTGATTGTGGCGGGCGATTCTCTGAATTCGTTCCCAATATGGAAGAAGCCAAGCTTCAAATTCATGCTGTGCCGCGTGCGGATGGAATCTCGGTTCTTCGCCGATCCACAGGCGCATTTTAGACTTGGCGTCAGCCGCATCATGAAACGCGGGGGGATTCGTTCCGGTGTAAACGTCGGTCAAGGCGATTACATGGTCTGAGGGTGCGCTGCCTATAAATTGCGCGTTGACAACCTTTTGGAGTTTCACACCTTTCGGAATTCGTCCATTGTGGACGTTGGCGTGGATGGTCGGCATCTGCCCAGAAAGGTGGGTCTCAAGGAATTTCCTAAGATGCGGGAGGAACACCTTTTCGGTTCTCCCTTCCACAATGATCGTAATCTTCACGCCCTGCCGCCCATCTCTCCCATCTGCCAAATCTCATCCAAACTATACTCATCCAACCACTTTTCTAAGTCCATTGCATCAGCCCAGGTCATAGACGCGCAACCGTCTTCCCCAACGTCCATTACCATCACTTCTTCAGCCTTTAGAAATCTGACTAGCCGGTCTGAATGAGTAGCCACCACAATTTGAGACCTCCAGGATGCTTCCCGCATCAGGTCGGAAAGCAAAGCCAGCGACTCGGGATGAAGGCTTACCTCCGGCTCGTCTATCATCGTAATAGCGGGCAAGTTTCGACTCTGCAATAGGGAAGCCAGCCACAAAAATCGCAACGTGCCTTCTGAAAGTTGGTGGGAATAGAAGGGGTTCTTGAAGGATTTGTCCTTCCACGTCATGGAAATCATGCCTGCGCCCATGATAGGAAAGTTTAGCGCTTCAAATCCGGGAAAGGCCGCCTTGAGAGAATCCTCAATAACCTCGTATCTGTCCCCGGCGGTTTCGCGGAGATTGTAGAGGAAAGGCGCCAAATCCTCACCATTCTCGCCGGGTAGGGTTGCTGGTCTCAACTGCTGGGGCAGTTTGATGGGGGCGCGCTTGCCCACGTCCAAGACATGATATTGAGTGGCTGAGCTCAACGTCCTTCTTAGTTCTTCAGGTTGTTGGAACATTTTGGGTACTTGAGACAAGAAAGATTCCAGGGAATCATGTTCCCAATTTGGTCTCACCAATCTGTTGCTGTCAGTGTCGAAATAATGGCTGTCACCTGAGACCGATTCGATGTGTTTGAAAGGCCCTGTATATCCTCCCTCTCCCCTGACTTGAGTCAGCATTTCTTCCGGTATGGCGTAGCCTTGCCCTTGAGGTGACAGGCCAAGGCTATACTCAAGGGGACGTTGGTTGGGAATATCCATGTGGGCTTTTAAGACAATGTCACCTAGACTGCCACGGGTCAAAACTTCAGCTGCGCCGCCCATACCACTCAGGGTCTGGTTCAAGGAACCTCTTGCCGATGCTGCGAGGAGCGAAATTGCATCCATGAAAGATGTCTTGCCGACTCCGTTGGCGCCTATCATTACCATCATCCGGCGCATTTCAACATCAACGTTGGCCAGGCGCTTAAAGCCTTCTATCCCGATATGCTCTACCTTCGGCATAGTGTCAATCCTATTATGGAATATGGTTGTTGATGGCACTCTGTAGAACGGATCCAGTATACACCCTCCCCAACCGCCTTAGCTGTGGCAGCCCGGGCCGTTATGTCCCAGACTTCTTCCATCTTGCCGTTGCGGAGGCCGGTGAACCGGGTCCGAGCGGCTGACCATGGCGTCCTATTGACCTGGGATTAACGCCACTTGGTCGCCCACACGCAGGGATGCGGCGGGGTCCGCACGGGACACGGCGTGATCTAGTATTACAACGACGGTTCAAGGAGGGATACTCCGTGATGCACGAAGGGCGGCTCGGTGCTTGGCATGGGACGGCGTGACCCGTTCGTAACATCCTGCGTATCCTCGAGCCACCGCAGCAACTTCATTCGGCCTGAAACCGTTTCCGGGGCAGCGTTTCCGCACCACCCGGTAGACCTGCGGCCTCGTGATACGGGGCGTGATCTTCCCTCCAGGCCTCTGTTGCAGACTCAATAGAGAAGCTCCGCCCAGCAGGCACAGGGCCGCGTGGTGATGCCAGCCTGCCAAAGTGCGGGTCTCGTGCTCATCCAGACCCACGTTTCTTCTCCGTCTCAATGCGCCACCGGAAGCCTCCGACGTATGCCAGAGTCTTCAACGGGTATCTTCCAGAGCGTTGGAAAGGTAGTAGCCGGGTTCTTTACCGTCCAAGTTCCGGCGGTAGACGGCCTAGTGGATTTCGCAGGGCTTACGCCTACTGGTTGGCCGCATCCTCTGAGCGCTGAACAGGTGGCTGCGAGGACCCTGGCTTCCCTCGGCCATCGTTATCTACCGCCAGGCCCCCTCCAGCAATTCATCACAGCGCCCCTCCATAGTACGCCAGTATGTCGTCGCCCGCCTACCGGCCTGGGTTTGCGGGGCCCCCCGACCCTGGGATGCCGGACTAGTCCGCTCGGGCTCCGGCGACCACCCCGTAAAGCCCGCCGGAACGTCCAGGACGTACCGCATCCCCAAGGCCTCCAGTCCCTTGCGGAATGACGGCGACATCCCGAAGGCGTCGTCCCCGGCAACCACCCAGCCCTTAGATGACCCCGCTCCAAAGGTCCGCTGCAGCATCTCCAACGCCAATTGGGTCTTCGATCGGTAGCCCTGCCTCTCCTCCAGAACCCCTGCCGCCTGGTACCTTGGGGTTCCATCACGGCCGACGTACACCCGCCTCTATTAGAGGTCCACCATGGTGGACAAAATCAAGAACCTTGACGCTGAAGTTACCCCTACGGATGTGACCTCTATACGCTCCGAGAAAGTCCTACGAACCTTCGGCTCCTGCATGACCGCGACTTTGACCACGTTGGTTTTAATGCCCTTAGCCTGGAGAGTGTCTCCTAGAGGGCCGGGACAAGAGCCTGAGCGACGAAGTGGGTCTTCCAGATGTCGGGAGAACGTGCAAGCACGCACTGGGAGTGCTGAGTCCGGGGGGGATCCACTGGCTGATTGCGGTACCGTCTAATGCTGCTGGGAGATCCCCTCTCCGTGTCATGGCCAGCAGAGAAGCTTGCTAGTACTTTTACGGGGCTCTGGGAGATCTTGGGGTGTAGTTGTCGTTGTCGCTTTCGGAAGCGGGTCTGGGGCAGAACCATCGGGCATCGCAAGCAGCACAGGTGTTAGGGTCGTTGCAGTTGGGAGCCCAGGCTTCTTGGATGGCATGCCCATCGGATTCCCCGGATACGTCCGATTCTATGTGGAAAACGACATTGTCGAATTCGTGAAGGCTTTCCTCTATGCTTTCGGCCGTTATCGGTATTACTCTTATGGCCCGTTTCAGCCTGAAGGACAGTGATAGTTGACCCGTGTCGGTATTCGGTAGCCACATTCTGACCAATTGTGCATCGAGGGACCCGGGTTCTGGGATTACATCGGTTGTGCCTTGCTCTATAGCGGTCTTCAGGTTCTCCATTTCTTCCGCCCCTGGAAGGAGCTCGTTGACGTATATCAGAATCCCAGCCGCTACTGGCAACGCTTCAGGTTGTCGTTCCCGCAACCAGGCATAGGTCTGGATCTGCCATTTTCCTCTTTGCCAATCATCCTCCAACTCGGTCGGTCTCCTAGTGCCCTTGTAATCGACTATTACCTCAAATTCACCATGGAGGCCAGGGCAGCTATCTTGAACGCTTTGGCTTATGGGATTGTTACTTTCTGCGCTGGATAGGGACATGTTGGTGAGAACGTCGATTCTGCCATGGACTTGGTAGTGGGTTGATCTCGAGTTCGTTATTTCTTCGGAGTCAGGGATCGGTCTGGTTGCTATTACCTGTCTCTCCGCAGACGCGATCAAAGGGAACAAGTGCTTCCCGATTTCGTTTATTGCGACCTCGATACGTTCGTATGCGGCGTGCCGGGTCGCTGCACTTCTGTGGGTTTTTCCTTGGTGTCGGAGTGAGATTTCGACGGTATTGGCAAACTTCCCTATGTCATGTTCCGCCCAGTCAGGAATTGGAGCGTCTGCTCCTGTATCTCTTGCGGAGCATGGCCAAGGGAACTCCGGTATTGGTTCACCCAATTGCCGTTTGTCTAACCAATATCTATAGGCCATCTCAAGGGTGCCGTGTAGCATTTCGCCGAACCAAAGTTGGACGGGGCGTGACGGTGGCAGTTCGCTACGGTTGTAGTACCTATACTGAAGGCGGCAACGGAGATAGGACAGCAAGTCTCCCGTCAAGGAATATGACGGCACGACGCGTTCCGCCCTTCTTACTTCAAGTTCCATGTCAGATCCTCATAAAGGGTGGCTCGACTGCTATGGGTCTCCTCCTGCCGCTGTAGGGTTGCCTCCACGGCCACTCCCTATCCCTGTTCCAACCTAGGGCTATGTTTGGAATGGCGCCGGATCGATATCTTAGACATCTCTCGTTCCCAACCAAAATCAGCACTGACTGGGGACGGCTGTAGGCAACGTAGTAAAGCCGCTTGAGATCGTCGAAGGTTCGATCAATGGGTGTGCGATGGCCCCGCAAGGGGGCGTCTAGGTGGGGTTCAATGTCATCTTCCTGTCTAACGTTGCTGGAGGGGGTCTCAGGGAATCTCAAAAACCTTTGTCTGGGGTGGTCCCTTGTGAACCTACTTCCTACATCGACTATGACCACCGGAAACTCCAAGCCTTTAGCTTGATGGATAGTCATAAACTGGAGTTGGTTCCTAGGGACACTGGGGAATATGTCCTCGTCTATGTCCTCGTTATTTTCTGCGAGAGGAAGCAGTCCATCCCTTATGAGACTCTCTCGGCTGCGGTCGACATGAACTGATGGCGGCCCGTCCACTGTGTGGCTGTGAAGGATCATATGGTAGGGCGATTCTGCGCTCACGCTGTCAATGGTTTCCATCAGCGTTTGGAGCCAGACTTGGTGTTCTGCATTGTTCTGAAATGCTGGCATCCACGTGATGAGCTTGTAAATAATCTCGATGGCGGGCCATTCAGCCCATTCCCTAGACTTTCTCTCTCCAGATGCGGAAGATTGCCAGTCATTAATGAATTTCTCTAATCCTCCTGCATCGCTGGGTTCAGGATCTAATGCAATGAACTCCCTTGCTATGTGTCGCCATTCGTCCATGAATAAATGTGCCTCCCGCGTTGGCATTGTCGCTGTGGTGCGCTCGCCGCTGGGATCCACGATGAGCGAAAGGACACCTAAGAGTCGCTGTACATCCGGTATGTCCCTTAAGGCTTGGCCACGAGGATTGAATACCTGCATTCCTCGATTTTCCATTTCTCTTCTCAGTTTGAGCGGGAATCGCTCTGTTTCGGTTCCCCTGTAGTATTGTCTCTCCCTCGTGCTGAAAGAGAGAAATGCTATGTCTCCTAGATCACCATGCTCCTGCAGATTTATAGTAGATCCGGTTCCTGGTATTGCGTAACTTCTCTGGTCGACTAAGGTGTATAAGAGATCTGCGAGATCTGATGCTAGAGTCTCTTCGTCTTGCCTAAACATCCCTAATACATTCACTCCGTTAGTAGGCCGATCTGGCTCCACTTCAAGTTTCGGTGGGTTGATCCTTCCAGCGACGAATTGTGGATCATCCGTAATGTGACGGTTGTAGAACGCCACTATGTCAGGGGTCGAGCGATAGTTCCGTACAATATCGGTCCTTTGAGATCGTAGCCCTGTGGCTTCGAAGCAACGTTCCTCGAATGTAGTGAACAGCTCAACAGACCCTCCTCGAAATCTATATAGCGCTTGATCGTCGTCTCCCACCAAGGTAGTGGATGGATTAGTTGAGTTCACTATGCTGAAGTATATCGCCTCCTGCAACGGATTCGTGTCTTGGTATTCGTCGATCAGCAATCCCCGTATGGAGCTTACCCATTCGGCGAGTTCCCCGGCATTCAAACGATTAAGGAGTTGTTCTTCCAACAATGTGAAGTCGAAAGAGTTGGTTTCAATAGATCGTTGCTCATATTGCTCGAGGATTGTAATGATCAGGTCTTCCGCTTCTCCTCGTGCTCTGTAGCCTACGATGTTAGCTCGGTCCTGCTTTAGGCGGTGGATAAGCTCCTTGGCCCTGGCTAGTGCTTCTCCTTGGTTGCTTGGGGCCTGCCCATCGAAAGTGTACCTGGAGAGCAAGTTGTCGAGGGTGTCCTCGTGGTCGCGGTAGATGTTGCTAAATGCTCTCCGACGGAGCATCAGGTCGGCTGCTGGCCTTGCAAGGACCGTGGGAGCAGTTGTGCCGAGTGGTCGGTATTCATTTAGGACCTGCTGTATTAAGCTATCTAGGGTTCCGATGGGACATCGGTTGAGGTCGATCATAGAGGTATCTTGCCCTTCTGAGACTGCCGCAAGGATGTTTTCTCCAACCGTCAACCAACGGGACCGTATGTCCCTTGCAGCTTTCTTGGTGAAGGTAGTTATGAGGATATTCTCCGGCAGGATACCTTCAACGAAAACGAGACGGAGAGCCCTCACGAGTAGTACGGAGGTCTTTCCTGCCCCAGGTCCTGCCACGATTTGGAGGATGTCTTCGGTGGGATGCCTAATCGCAGCTTCCTGTTCCTCGTTCAGTCGGTAAGTCAGGTTTCCTACCAAGTCAATAAACTCGTCTAGGGTTATCATTGTGTCCTTTTGATGCTTTGGTAAAGGAGCGCGGTATTGTGGGCACCTCTTCGTTTGTTTCTGTTGCCGCCCCTGAAGACTGCTATGTGAATGCCCAGCTGTTTGCAGAATGTGCAGCCGCATTTCCGCCATGGTTTGTCTTCGAGGGTGCGGCGGTATTTCTCTCTCATGGATTTGCCGTCGCTCGCTCGTTGGAGATGGCTGTCGTAGTGCATTATTGCATCTAGGACCTCTTCCAAGGTTTCTAGTCCTCTGTCAAAGCGATTGAGCATCGACAGGGCTTGGCGTTCCTCACGCTCCAACTCTTCTAGGTCTAAGTTTTGATCTCGGAGGCGTCTCCTAGTCCTAGGATCGCTGGTCATGGGTACTCTGATAGCAGCGTACCACGTTCCGTCTTGGCTGAAGTAGTTTTGGTCGGAGCGTAGCCAAGCCTTTCGGAAGTAGGAGGCACTGTCGAAGCTGTCCACTCCGAGAGTTCTGAATCGGGTTTGAAGTCTAGGCCGGTATACGCCAAAGAGGTGGATCCAAGGTCTCTTCGGGAGTTTCTGGGCGGCCGAGGTCACTCTCTCAACGATTTCGATGATCTGTTGGTCACCCAGCGGTACGAGGCCACCGATAGCCAGGTGCCCGTAACCCATCTCTGAGTAGTTCCCGACTTGTTCGGCGTACTGGGCGGGGCTAATTCCTTGGATGGAGCCGACAGGCGTGAATGGCATGCCCCTCCTTCGGCAGATATCAATGAAGTGCTGAGCGTTGTTGCGAGTGACTTCTACCCGCCGGTGTCTCTCTTCGGCGGAGAGGTTTCCAAAGGGGATATGATCAACGGACGCACCTAAATCGAACCCATACAGGTCGTACAAGCAGGCGGCTTGTTCGCTGGATATCGCAGGTTCGGGCTGTTCGACATAGCTGAACGCACCGCAATCCCCAAATATTAACTGGTTTTCGGTAAGGCCATAGAATTCTCGTAGAGGTTTTGGGCTCAGGGAGTCGAGTTCCGTTCCTTCTAGTCTTTTGAGAGGTCCTTTTGAGGTCTGCCGCTGCGCTAGGCTCACCAATATACCGTCGCACATCTGTGTCGGCTTCATAAGGACTTGGCAGTGTTTGTCCATCCGGGATTCCCGCGTCGGTCCGGAGAACCCGTCGGCCTCAAAATCAAAGCCTGGGTCTAACAGGTCGTCCCAATCCGGAACGAAGTAATTGACGGTCCCTCGGTGCCGTTGAGGTTGCCTGCGGGTCCGCAGTTTTGCCCCCTGTTCGTAAAGGAGGTTCTTCAACCTCTTCTGCTTCAAGCCGATGCCTCCGAGGAAGTGGTCTTGATGCAGGTCAGTGGACTCCAAGGCAGAATCAATGGCAGGCGCATATTCTCTGCCCAGGGCCACGTGGACGCTCTCATGACTGGGTGCCCATTTGTCTATGACATCCCGGCATGCCTGTGCCCATTGGTTGGCAGTGCACTCGTCCATTCGTTGATCGTAGTGTTCGATGTCCTTGATCACCCCGAACAGACCGTGCTTTGCGGAAAGAGTGCTTATAGAAAGCCCTGAGGGCCACTCGTATTCTCGTAGGAACTTACGGAGGACCTTATAGTAGGGTCCATTGTAGACCTCAAGGGCTGGCAATTGCTGATCGTGTGGTGTTTTCGACTGAGAGCAACTGAGCACCAATAACTTCTTCGCCACTGGGCTTAATCCCCCATGTTGGTGATTTTTCTCATACTTCTAGCCAATAATTGGGCAAGTTCTGGGCGATGCGAGTCTTGATTCGAGGTCGCTACAATTGTAGTCACCAAGGAGGGTGAGGCAGGTTCGAACTCCGGCTAGGCGTTTGAGTAGGGGGTCTGGGATAGCTGCTTCCACAAGGCCCTTGGTGCCTCACACCGCAACTGTCGCGCAATCCGCAAGCGGTCCCCACCCTCGAAGGACTCCAAGTGTACTCCAATGGAACTCCGAGTTTCACCCCCGCACCACCAACCCCTCACCTTTGAGGCAATTGATGCACACAACTCGATCTTCTTGGTACACGTCGTTTCACCTAGGGTTGGTGTTGACCTCATAATCATCGTACCCGACGACTGGCGTTCCAACAGCAGTACTTCGCCGGGTGCTGCCCGGGAGGCCGGTCACCCTGTCGGGCCTGCAGGGCTTGAGCCGACGAAGGGCGAGCCTGATCCCACGGACACAGTCTTGACCCCCACTTTTCAGGCTCTCAGCCTTCAGGTAGGGTCCCGGAATCCTCCGGGACAGCCAACTCTTCCTCGATTCCCGAATTCCCTAGGATGAGGAGTCCCTACTTTCCCACTGGTTGGATGGCCTTCCACGAGATACGCCTGCGGAGAGCCGAGCCCCCGTGTCATAATGGCTCGACGACCATGGTTTGCCGGTATCTCCCGGTTCCATGGAGCAGTTTCCCGTGTCCCGCTATAGCACCCTTTTTAGGGACTGCACAGGGGGAGCGGAAACCGTGCCTCCCGAGGTGCGTAGACACCGGTGGAGGGAGAGCGGGCACAGAGGCCGGGATGGCACCGGGCGAGGTTGAGGAAGGAGTTCATACCGTCAACTGAGTATGGTACCGAGGAGGGACTCGTGGTTCGAGGCGCAGATGACCTGACCGTCAGGTTGAGGCTCCGTCAGAGACTCGACTTCCCCGACAGACGCTGGGGCCTCTCCTAAGACTCTTAGGGTAAGTGAGGCAGTCCGTCTGTCCCGACGACAAGCTCCCAAGCCACCAATTCCAAGTCCTCGATCGATGGCTTCTTGGTTTCGGGTCGTGCGATGGGGCGGTCGAGGCCCTCGGCTTGGACAGCCTCTCGCAGCGCGGTCAACCCCTGAACCACTTGGCCAAGCTCTGCCCGAGTGGGCGCAAGCTGATTCATGACTCTAACTGGGTCCCGCATACCCACGCGTCTTGTGGCGTCCGATGGCAACGGCATTTCAATCCATTCGTTGAAGAAGCTGAACAGGCCAGGCTGAGATTGCAGTAGGTCGTCACGATTGAGGAACTGCCTGATGCGTCTCGTGAAACTGTCAGACGTAACTGCTGAAATGGCGTCCAAGTATGCCTGGCCGATCTGGTCTACGGCGGCCGTCAGAGGCTCCTTCAAGTGTATAAACGGGTTCTCGTCGGGTGGGAGGTCAAAGCGGTGCTCGTCTCTGCTGGCCTCCACAATGGAGAGGACATCGTTTGGCGATGTCACGGACTGGGCCAGGTTGCCCTGTGGATAGAAACGCCAGAACACTTCGCCCGATGCCTCCTCCGGCATCTTCAGCATGATGTAGACGCCATTGGCCATGCCCTTCTTCAAGCTGTAGACACCGCTGGGAATGTCCCTCACATCCTCTGTGGCGAATTCCTTCATCATATCCAGGTATCTGTTCAGCAACTCCGCGCCCTCGTCCAGTCCCTGACTTCGCTCTCCCTCTCGATATACCTGGTCCGCCTGGACCCCACCGGCCTGCAGCTTCATTACCTTATCCAGTTCTCTTGCCTCGATCTGCTCGCCGAGCACCGACGCGTCCAAGGCAACGGCATCCTCAATGGTCTCAATCTTCTTGGTAAGGTTCTGAACCAGATTCAGCAGGTCCTCCAAGCCGTCCTCGGGCATCAGGTTGTAGATGTACACCTTGTCATGGGGAGAGAACAGGCGGTCGATACGACCTGCCCGCTGGATCATTCGCACCGGGTTCCACGGTAGATCGTAGTTGACCACGAACTGGGCGTCCTGGAGGTTCTGGCCCTCCGAAAGTACGTCAGTGGCTATCAACAACTCGATGCCCTGCGCCCTCAGAGGCTCTATCTTCCTCAGCAGGGCTGGGTCGTCCAGTGCTTCTGTCTCGCGGTGGGCTGCCAGCGGCGCGAAACGCTCGAGCACTGCGCGCCGCCGATTCTGGTCATCTCCCCCGGTGAGCAGCGACATCCACCGTGCGTCGTCCAAGTTACTCTGAACGCGAACGTCGCTCTTCAGAGAATCCAGATTTCCACCGAACTGCTTGAACAGGTGTTGGGCGGTGTCCTTATACGTTGTGAACAAGGCAACTTTGGTAGGTTGCCCGTGGTCGTCCTCTTTTGGAAGCCCTTGGAGCAGCTTGCGTACAGCTTGTCCTTTGGGATCGCCCTGATCCGCCAGCATCTCCTCCAGCCATTGAAGCCGAGTGAGCAATGTCTGGAGCCTGTCCCGGTCGAACTCCACGTCCGCCTGCAACCTTCCGCGAAGGTCCAGGTCCTCAGGTGCGGCGAGTTCCTGTTGCAGTGCTGCCATTGCCCTGGGGTCCATGTCCTCTAGGTCCTGGTCGTGGTCTGGCAAGGACCCTCCCAGCACGCCACGTAGCTTGTACGCCTGCTTGGGCGTCAAGACGTATCCCTGCTCCAGCCTCGACAGGAAGAGATTGAGATAGTCCACGAGACTTCTCACCGTGGATGTGAGCGCAGCCAGGGAACTCTCCATGCGCTTCAAGAGGATGGTACGCATTATGCCGACGAAGTTGGCGTTGCGCTGCCTCAGCCGTGCGCTGGTCTCCTTCTCCCCCGTCTCAACACCGTATTCGTCCAGACGATAGACGGCGAAGTTGAGATGCTCAATGGCGTCGAGGATGTCGCGGTAGATATTTCCGTACAGGCCTTGCAGGCTGTAGTCCACCGCCTTCGGTATTTCGTGCTCCGGGAAGCGCAGTGGCTGCCCGTTGACCTCCATGGTCTCCCCAGTCTCCTGCATGGACCGGATGTCATGCCGGGTACGACGAACGAGGGAGAGCATCATGGTATCAAGCAGGCCGGACCCGGATTCACCCTTCTCGATCGCCTGGAACGCTACCTTCAGGTTGGGTATCGGCCCTCGCCCTGCATACCATGTGTCGTCTCCCCTCGTGATGAGCATGAGTTGGTGATACAGGTCCCACACCGAGTTGTTGATGGGCGTGGCCGTCATGAGCACTACCCTGGTGTCCGGCTTGCCGCCTCGGATGATCTCCATGAGGGCGCGGTAGCGCTTCGTCCTTGGGTTGCGGAAGTTGTGGGACTCGTCCACCAAGATGATGTCGTATTGATCCTGGTAACGCTTCAGTTCGGCCCGGAGCCGCTGCCGTTGAACGGGTGATGGCTCCTCCTCGATGTCTACTAGGCTGGGCAGGGACTCCATGGTGACCGTGGTGGCGATAATTCCCCACTCGGCGAACCTGTCGGAACTCCAGTTATCCTGAAGCTGAGAGGGGCACACGATCAACGCCCGTGTCGAGGCTATCCCCCGTTGTGGGTCATCGCTCCGCTGGTTGGCGAACTCCCGGAGGATACCCAGCCCTTCGTAAGTCTTGCCAAGGCCCACCGAGTCGCACAGCATGGCTCCCCAGTGGCGCCGCAGCAATGCGACGCAGCGTTGGACGGCCTGCTGCTGGAAGCCGGCCAGCCTTCCCATCACTTCTTCCGACAGCCCCATGTCCAGGAAGCGGCCGTAGGCCGCGTGGAGCGACTTGATCATGACTTGCCACGGCGTGTAGCGCCTGCCGAACAGAACGCACTCTTCCAAGCGCTGGATGAACTGAGACTTGCAGTCCTGCCCCAGTTCCCACTTCTTGTCGAACCACCCTTCAAGTTGGGCCGTTAGCTCGTGATCGAAGGAAGCCAAGTTCAGTTCGGAGTTCTCGGATAGGCCACTCTTCGTGAGGTTGCTGGAGCCGACGGCGGAATACCGTCCCATCTCGCCGGAAAAGAGGTACGCCTTGGCGTGAAGCCGGTTTCTGGGCGAGCGGTGGTCTAGCACTTTGTCAGGAAGGATTTTGCCCTTATCAGACCCCAGAAATCGTCTGACCTCGACACTGTCCTTTCTAAGAAAGTTGGCTAAGGTAGTGACTCGCTGCCATGCCGATAGATCGAACGCTGCCGCTTCTGGTGTGACACCTCGCGCCAGCAACTCCCGGCGCTCCTCGTGGGTTAGCAACAGCCAGGGGTAGCCGCCTTCAAGGAAGGTGTACCAGTCTACCGATTCGGCCGGGCCTTGAAGCTCGTCGTAGTCGCCGGGTTGCGACAGCACGTCTCCCGGTCCGCGTCGGTTCATGAAGGGCCGTTCCCCGAGTAGCAGGCGAACGTCGGTAGCGCCTTCCATGCCGTCTTTCAGGTCAAGAAACCCATCCGGGGTCAAGTAGGCCGTCGCTATGCGGATGTCCTGTGGGATGACGCGAGCCAGAGCCCCCACAAGATGCTCTCGCATCGAACCAGTGGTTGGTTCGTTGGCTATAGGGAGAATACTAGCGTCATCTGTCATGAGGCCGACCTTGAATCCTGTGAAGGCTTAGCGACAACGCCAATAACTTGCTGCAATATCCAAATCACCCGCGCTAACCGAAGAATCGACAAACAAATGAAGAGCATAAGAGGGATCACAAGCCAAGTGGTAGGAGCATCATCGCGATCCCATATCATGCAGACTAATGCAGCGAGCGTGAGTGCTCCCAAGAACCAGGTGGTTTGAAAGAGGGTCCTCCAAAGAGTCGGATAGTGTCGGCTATTCCGTAGCACTGCTAGACGCGGAGAAGAGACTGCATTTAGAGTAAAGGAGGCAGAAGCTATAGAAAGACCCAACAGTGTTCCCGAAATGCCCGCCAAAGTTCTATAGATGTTGGTTCTGTTTCCTTGCAGGAGTTCCTCTATATAGCACGCTCCTTCAAAAGCCAAGTACCAGATTGCCAATGCTGCGGCGAACCCCACGGCTATGAGTGCATCAACGCCCAAGAAGTGCCTCTCCCAGAACTTCATCAAGACACACTCGGAGCCGCCGTCAGTTCATCGCGCAAATCATGATACGCCTCTCGGATTGCCTGAAATGCTGCCGCAGGGACGAGTGCCCTGCTTCTTGGATTCATACGGACAATTGCTTTTGTGGAAATCAACTGGTCTTTCAGCAAGTCGATTGTTTCCACTCGGTCCGTATCTTGGCACTTACCGTGTACTTGCAAGCGGTCGGCTCCCTCTCGCACGTTGCCGTTGCTTACTAGCTCCTTAAGGCCTCCTATCATGTTGGCCAGGAAGCCAGTGGAGGCTTGCGATTGAGGTTTGAGGATGACTTGAAGAACTTTGGGATTCTCCAGAACGCGCCCATTGGCGGCCAGTGCATCAGCCAAGGACACGTGTGACTGCCGGACAACATTGACAAACGAAGGAAGAACGCTGATTTCCAGCACCCGCAGATCGGAGAGTCGGTCTAGCTGTTTGGCTGCGTCTCCTCTAAGAATCGCACTGAAAGTGGCCCTTGGAACGGCTTTGCCAGACTTATCATGTAAGAAACTGCCGAGCCTGGACACCCTGGGGCCGAAGTGATTGTATTCGGCTCCTACGATGTTGTCCGGGAAGAACACTACGTGGATGGCTTCTAGGAGCCCCGCATCGGCATCTAAAACTAGGTCGCTTATATTGCCTGCCTGCTCGAGCTGCGGCAGCCCATTGCGACGGACGCGACCGAACTGCAACGTTAGGTCGGAAGCAGTACCGTGCCTTCTGACGCTCAAGGCATTGCCATCGGCGTCAAACTCGTACCTACCGTGAGCATCATTCGTGAAGGGCAGGGAATCTATGGCATCCAACGCGGGCGACGGGTCAAAGGGTAGCGGTTGACCTCCTTCATCAGTCCCGCTGTCTACACGGTAGAAATAGATTTTCCTTTCAAGAGTCCCCGGAGTGATTCCAGTTACCATGAGCGTCTTCTAATTGTCCTTCCATATTCCTTGTTCTCTCGATATATCCCCGTCAGTGCCACGAGAGACCCATCTCCCTAGACGGAAACGATGCTCAACCCCTGCATCCGCTCGAAGTGCCGTCTGTTGTTGGTGAGCAGCGTAAGGTTGTGGCTTATGGCTGTGGCTCCTATCAGGATGTCCATGTCTCCTATGATATTGCCCTCTTCCCTCAGCCTCGCTCGCTCTATGCCGAAGACTCGGCACGCAGTATCGTTCAACGGGACTACCTCGACTGTCTCCAAAAACAGACGCAAAGACTCCTCGTCGGCGTCAGGGTTATCGGACCCGGCCAAGCCGTCATAGAGTTCGGCCAGTGAGAGGATGCTCAAACCGACGCCTTCAGGGAGGAGTTCCTCCAGCCTCCTGACGGTCCTATCGGCCTTGTGCAGGTAGTCGATTACCCAGTCTGTGTCCACGAGATACTCCATGGCGTTGATAGCTACAGCTTCGGCACCGGCCGCGTGTGTATATCACGGCTGGCTCGTATGTCCTTGATCAGCTTATCCCCGTCCACGCTACCCCGCCACGCGCCCGCCGTAGCCCGCAGTGTGTTAATCTTCCGCCAGTCCGGAGGCATCTCCGCGCCTAGGGCCTCCCGCCGTTCACCCAGCCAGTCCAGAACCAGCTTCCGCTCAGGAGCCGATAGGCCATAGAGATGGAAGACTATGGAGTCAATCTCCGCTTCGATCCTTGGGTCATCTATTCCTGATGCCAACGCGCGTACATGTTGGGAAAGAAGCTGTTCGATGTCTTCTGAGAGAGGAGGAATTGGAAGTTTCTCAAGGAACTGCACAAACACTTGGATGTAGCCATTCTGAAGTGCCGTACAGAGATGTGACAGAAGCCACCATCCAAGAGAAGAGTTCACTATCGCTGCAACTGATGAACTTGGCGGTATCACCATATAACAGGCGTCATTGTGGTAGGCGCCTGTCACATCGTAGGCGAACGTGGCTGAATTGATGAAGCGGTTGAAGATAATCTTCGGGTGGGCGAACTCGTGGTAGTAAGCGCAGGCGCGAAGTTCCCACCAGTATCTCCCTTGGTCTTGTCGAATGCGGAGCTTTTGCTCAAACCAACTCAGGTGATCATGGATGGCTGGATACGTCTCTCGGAGAATATCCTTGGCCGCTTCCTCGGATTTGGCCTCAGCCCATGGGTTGTTTGCCCCAGTATCACCGCTGTTTTGCATAGCTAAAACATATTGTCCCGCAGACTCTGTTCTCCACCGCTTGATGTCCCTTCCCCGAAGCCACGGTTTGATAAGCTCCGCGCTATTCGGGTCTTCCTCTATCAACTCGTCTCGCTTGGCCTGGTCTATGACAAACGCTTCGTTGAGCCCAGTCTTAACGCCGTAGTAGATACGACCCTTCACGAACTCGCCTAGGGGTGTGCCTTGGTTCATGAGGCGTTCGAAGACGTGTACCAGAGCAGGGTCTTCCAGTACCCACCCGTCTTTCTTCAGCATCATCTGAGGGAAGTTCCCTATTTCAGACCTCGCTAGCAGCCCGTCTAGGTCTTCCAGTACGCTGCGCACGTTCTCGGTGTTGACTTTCAGGCTGGCGTCGGAGAGTTCCCTGTGGACGGGACCGGCCAGGTCCGCGACTGTCAGCGCGTGTTCATCAATATCATCGGAACGACTGCCCACCACCACGGCTGGATAGGCCGCGATGGGCTTGCTGTTAGCCTCGAATAGGGGAAGGTCGCCGAAGTCGATGACCCGATGGATGCGCAGCGAGGCAGACAGGTGCTCTCGTATCCCTTCACCGTAACCAGCCCGCATGAACTTGTTGCTGGTGATGAAGGAGAGCCAGCCGCCAGGTCTCAGTATCTGTAGGGCGCGGGCGTAGAAGTAGACTAGGAGGTCCGCCATGCCTGTATGCACTTCCTGGAAGGCTTCCTCATAAGACCTTTGGTCCTCAGCATCCAGCTTCTCTTGGCGCACATACGGCGGATTGGCGAGCACGATGTGAAAGCCTGCGTCGGGGTCGCCCTGACGCAGGACATCGGGGAATGCAACAGGCCAGAGGAAGGGCTTCTGCACGAGGGCGAAATCCGACTCCTCCAGGCTGTCCAGCAGGGGACGTATCCGGTCTACGATGCCTTGAGCTTTGCGCAGCGCGGTCTTGCTGGGCTTCTCGCTCTTTTTCAGGGCTTCGAAGTCCGCCTCGGCCTTCTTAAGCGCCCCTTCCAAGTGCAGGTGGACGATATTGCGCTGGTCCCTAGCGATGATATCCCGCAGTTCCCGGAGGCGCTGGGGATTGCGGTGGACGCGGTCGAACTCTTGGCGTCGGCTGCGGATGTTCGAGACAAGACGCTCAATTTCCTGCCGCAACTCCAACCCCACTGTCACGTCGGTGGGCGGCCATGAACCGACGAATGCGACGCCAGCCACCCTGTCTACCAGCGAGTCCCCCGCTACTATCCGGAAATCCAAATTGGGCAGTGCCCAATCGGAGTTAGCCGGCGGAGGCTCATCCATGTCCAGCACCATTGAAAGCCAGAGGCGCAGGCGGCATATTTCCACGGCCTCCGGGTTGATGTCCACTCCGTACAAACTGTTCTCAATGATGCGACGCTTCCAATCGCTTACCGTCCGGTAGAGCACATCGGGTTCGACATAGCGCCGCTGGGAAAAGAGGATCCCACGCCGCAGAGCTACCACCTCTTGGACGATCCCCAAGAGGAACGCCCCAGAACCGACAGCCGGGTCACACACTTTGACGGTCTCCAACGCATCAATGAAGGCGTCGGTGGGGATGTTGGCGAGGGGCTGGTGTTCATCCCTAGAGCCGACAGCCTCTTGGCGAAGGGTGTCCAGCATACTCTGGTCGACGCCGGTCTCGTCTCGCAAGTAACCGTCCAGCACTTGGCGGCACATGAAGTGGACAACCTCTCGCGGGGTGTAATAAGTGCCTGTGTTGCGACGCTCATCGCTCTGGTAGAGGTTCTCGAAGACCCGTCCCAGCAATTCAGGATCGGGGTCAACGGACTGGTCGTCCGGCGTTGACTCTCTGGTGGTGAACCTGTAGCGGGAGAGCAGACCAAGGAGCGTTTGCTGCTCACCTTCTTCATCGTCGGAATCGGGGTCGAACACCTCATCTGGCAGGGACACATCTCCGGCATCGTCGATGCGATCCTCCAGAGCGTTCCGGCGGAACAGGCCGCCGTTTAGATAGGGTACGAAGCCTAGAATCGGGTGCTCCCCCCGGCTGCTGCTTCCCGTCGCCATCGCATCAAAGAACATGGGGGCAAGGATGCCGCGATAGTATTCGCCCTCTTTCGTCTCCGCTCGCTTGTCCCAAAGGTTCAGCAAGTAAGTTAGTGAACCCCTCCCTCCGGGTTCCCCCAGCCAGCGCTTGGCCTGAATGAACCAGAGAAAGAGCACGCGGCCCATTTGCCGAGTGGCCCAAGCGCGAGCCTCCTCCTTGCTGAGGGACTCGATTACAGGATGGTCCGGGTTGTGATCCAGCAGCGCGTCGGCTATCCGGTTCCGGACGGTGGTGTACTCCCGGTAGAACGTCGTGGTGACGCGCTCAACGCTGAATTGCTGCTGCCACAGCCTGGAGACTTCCAGAAGATTCGCGCCGGGAGTGATACGCAATCCCCGTAGCAGGTCCCGGTGGAACCGGGTGGGATTGTCTAGGTCCAAGTGGGCGCGGATGCTGGTTACAGCCCCATTGGAGGAGCCGACTTGGGTGCGAGGAAAGACAAGTTCCGCTTCGTGGCGTGTGTCGGTAGGGGGAGGAACCAGCAGGGCGAGCGACCGCCTATCGGGGACGTGTTCCACCAAGGCGCGGGTGATGCGCCGCCGTGAGCGGTCCCTGTCTGAGGACCGATATCCCCAGTCGGAGAGTACGCCGATCCACAGACCAGCCTCTGCTGGGTCTGCTTTGCGGCCTCCGACGCGGTAGAGTTCGCTTACACCGAAGCCTCCATCGCCCCGGCCCCTCAGAAACTGCTTCAGTCCACCGGAAAGAGCGCCAGCCAGCCGATCCTCCGGGTTCGGGACTGGCTCGAATCCCAGGAACGAGGCCAAGCCCTCGGCTCTTTGAGGATCGCCGCCGAAGTCCTGAAGAATGGTAGCAACGTTTCCGTCAGTGCCGAGAGTCATGACGCAGGCTCCAAAACGTCGTCAAACGGGTCGGGATAGGCGATGGCTTCATCCGGTTCCTTCGGAAACTCCACTGGGGACCACTCTTCCATTTTTGCATTCTCCTCCCTGAACTGCGGCAAGACTGCCAGCACTCTCTTGGCCTCGCATTACTGCTCTCCTGTAAGTCGGAGAACAGCAAGCTTAAGGATCTCAGACCCTTATCTCCAATATCACCAGCGACTATGCGCCTCGGCCATGAGATTGTAGACGTCCAAGTGAGGACGGACGGCAAGGTGATTCTATCAGAGTGCAGGAATGGACACATGACGGCAAATGTAGGGGGCTTAGTGCAGAGCATACGCTTGGGCTATGGCGGGCTGGGAATCTACAAGCGTTAGGTTACTTTCACTGATCCGAGGCTGTCTCTCTCCAATGCCCACGTTGGCATGCTCCGCAGGTGCTTTCCGTTTCTCATGGTTCATCCGTGCATCCCCGGTTGTTCGTTGGAGATTGGTACGACCTCAACAGCACCATCATCGACTTGGGTTGCAGACTCCGTCACGTCGGACACCGGGATTCCATGGCGGCGCAGATGGGCACGCGCCAACATGCGGGCCAGAATCCGCATCCCCCGGTCCCTGGCAGCCAGATCCTCCACAGAATACGAGGGGGACGGCTGCTCCGAGGCCGACTGGCCTCTGGTGTCCCGCCTCTCCCCAGTACCCGCGCCGGTCGCCTTGACCGGACGATGTCCCTTCCTGTTGCTCATCCCCTCCGGCACCGATCTGAAGGCCACGCGATAGTGCGTGGACACGACAGACAAACGTCTTTTCTGAGGCTTTCATTATCTGGTGTACAGCCCTTCCCACTGCTACACAACCCCATCTTGGAGGGTCAATGGGGTCGCGTTTGACGGCTTTGATCAGAACGGCTATAGTCAACGTTGTTCTGATTTCACCGTCTTAATAGAGAAATGGCGCGCGTGACTCTTACTTTTTGTGTGTGCTCTCGATTTCCCTCAATTTCTCTCCAGATGATCGAAAGCTCAGGGCTCAGTGCCTCCCACCCTGCGTCGGCATGACGTGGTGTGCTGTTTGCCTCAAGACATTTCCGATCCTGAGACCCCACTCGCGGCAAGGCACATGGGATGTACCAAGACTGCACGGGTTACTCGATTCGAACACCAGCAGCGCCCCCAGCACGAGAAGCGGGAGGGGGCAGCATCAATCGCTACGCGCTGCTTCGGAGCGTCAAGCGAGCTGCGGAAGCCAGAAAAGTGCCAGTGGGACATTCCGCGGATGGAACGGCGAGACTGCCAGCCAAAACTCAGGAGGCGTCCGTCAGCGGGCGTTTCGGGGCGCAGCACCGGCAGGAGAGGACCGCTCTCAGACTTTATCCGGGCGACGGGCGATGAGGGCCGGAATTGGCCTTCAGCGCTTCACGGTCCAGTCACGGACAACTGCCCTGGGACGATCAGTGGCGTAGGCTAGAGTGCTCCGGCCCCAGTCCCCCTCGCAAGGAAGGGCATCAGAGACCTCTTCAGCCCACGGAGCAGAGTTTCCGCCCCCCCACGGCGAACTCGCCTTGTGTGCCGGCTTGTCGAGCCAGGGTATACACCCAACTTTTGAAGCGTATATGTGTTCTAAAAACCCGTCTGTCGAATAAAAATGCCGCGGGCGTGAGAGAGTTTTTCTTTTTGTGTTACTCACTGATCACCTGATCCTGCCTTGCCCAAGCCATACCGGGGCACCATAAAGGATCGCCCATCACTCCGGGCGAAGCGTGACCTTGTCCCCGCTTGCATATCCTTGAGCCGTGCAACATATCCAGACCAGCGGCGAAGTCTACGGCTCAAGACAATTGCCATCTTTTCAGTCCACGAGTTATACTCAGGAAAGCAAGAAAAATTGTGTGTGTGTTAGAAGGAAGGAGGGACGAGTCGATGGTCTTACCGAATATGACACCAGCGGAGGAGCGGCGACAGTTCAGGGATAACCTGCACCAAGAGGAGAACCTCAAGGCCGAGCTCCAATCGGTGTTGGCGCTCCTCGGACTATTGGACGAAGGCAAGCTGGACCGAGAGGGACGCCCTATGACCCCCCGGCAGATTCAGAGTTTGTTTGGTGAAGCAAGTGAGCGAAGCATACGCGCTGGCGTTACCGGGAGGGTGTTGGTTCGCGCGGGAGTGGTCGCCAACAGTACCAATCGCATCCAGCAATGGGAAGTAATAGAAGCTGAACCCAAGCTAGAAGAACTTCGGGATCAGATTCTCGAAGACTTGCGCAAATGCCAGCGGCGTCTTGGCCGTAAGTAGGCAGTTCACAACGCGAATCAATTCCGCCCTCATTACACGAGTGCCAACCTTAAAGCAATGACGTAAACGGCGGTCCAGGATGCACTGGATGGTACTACCCGTCATGCTCTTTGTTTCCGTCCAATCTACCGTGGGAGGAATACTCACGTGAAACACCAGCCCCTCACAGCCGCGGCCCTCTATGCACATGTCTCAAGTGATCGACAGGACGTGGACCTCTCCGTGGCCGCTCAGATGCGCGCTCTGAGGGACTACGCCAAGGCCAACGGCTACGTGGTGGCGCGTGAGTTCATCGACGAGGCCGAAAGCGGACGGGTCGCCGACCGTCCCGAGTTCCGCAAGATGATCGACGAGGGCTCCCGCGTCAAAGCCCCCTTCGAGGTCATCTTGGTATGGAAGTTCTCGCGCTTCACCAGAAAGAGGGAGCACGCAGTCGCCTTCAAGTCCATGCTTAGACGCAAGGGCATCAAGGTCGTCTCCATCACCGAGCACTCCGACGACTCCCCCACAGGCAAGCTCATGGAGGCCATCATCGAGAGCGTCGACGAGTTCTATTCGGAGAACTTGATACCGGCGGCGCAATCGACGCCAAATCCTCCGTTGGGATTGCCAGCGTGAGATTGACCCTGTTCTCTCTGTCGATAGTGACTTCGTCCAGCAGCAAGCGCAGCACATCCCGCCGCTTGTCCTCGGACAGGTGATCCAACCCCTCTCCGATTCGCTCTCCCCATTCAACCACCCGTTCCACCAAGGCCCGCTGCCCCGCTTGGGCCGACTCCCTAGCCCTACAGTCGCTGAGCTTCTCCCGCAGGCTCTCCAAACGCTCGGTGATGAACTTGCGCTGGTGGTCCAGTTGTTCCTCGGTTATCTTCCCCGCCACATACAGCCGGATGGCCCGGTCCTCCTCCAACTGCACCTTTTCCAAATCCCGCTCCACCCTAGCTGCCTCCTCGCTCAGGCCACCCTCGTCCCCCTTCCCAATGGACTCGATGCCGGCGACTATGACCGCGGGCTCCTCCAACACCTTCTTGACCTCGCCCCAGATCAACTCCTCTAGCCGCTCCGCCCGTATCATGGTGTGCTCCCGGCAGCCGGTCTTGAAGTGCTGTACGCCATAGCACTTGTAGTAACGGCGGGGCACCTCCATATCGTACTTGTACACCTTGTCGCCGTGCTTTACCGTCCGCTTCCTGGTAGCCATGCAGCCCATGAGCATCCCGCACTCGGTGCAACGGACCAGGTGCTGCAACAGGTAGAATATCTTGGTGTTGCGCCCGGAGTAGGTCTTGCGCTTCGTCCGCATGATTTGGCACCGTTCCCATGTCTCCTCGTCGATGATGGCCGGGAAGGGGACGCCTATCCAGGAGTCCGGGGATTGGTCGTAGACCTTGATGCCGTCCTCGGTGGAGACGTAGCGGGCCCGGCCATACCACCAGGTGCCCTTGTAGGTCTCGTTGGTGAGGATGCGGTGAATCTGGCCGTCCCACCACCGCTTGCCCTCCCTGCCCAAGGGGATGTCCTCGGCCATGAGCCTCTGGCCGATCACCCGGGCCCCCAGGCCCTCGTGGACGCACCAGTTGAAGATGCGTCGGACCACCTCGGCCTCCTCTTCCACAATCTCCGGCCTGCCGTTCTCCCCGACGCGGTACCCGTAGGGGACGTTGCTGATAGGTATCCGTCCCTGCTTGGCGGTGCCCCTCTTACCCATGGAGGCCCGCTCCCGGAAGTTGTCCAACTCGATCTTGCCGATGGCGGCCATGAGGCCGAAGGTCTTCATGTCGATGGAGTCCATGACCGCTTCCAGATTGATGTGGTGGGCCTCCACCACCTCCATCAGGGCGGCCGCGGGATACATCCCCCGGCTGAGGCGATCCGACTTCCAGCAGACGATGGTGTCGAAACGCCCCTGCTTGGCATCGGCCAGCATCCGCTGGAACTCGGGGCGCTTCTTGGACCAGCCTTGGCCCACCTCCTGGTAGCGGGCCACCACCGTCAACCCCTTGCGTTCGCAGTGGGCCTCCATCTCGCTGGTCTGCTCGGCGATGGAGGTCTTGTCCTCCTCGGCCTGGCTCTTATCGGAAACGCGGGCGTAGATCGCAGCCCGCTTGCCCCCCGACTTCTGCCTCTGCACCTTGGTTCCCGGCATGGTCGCCTCCTATGAGTGGTCCTCAGTAAAAACAAAAGAAACCCGCCTCCTGACGGGAGCGGGTCTGCGAGTAGTACAATACCGTCGCATCGCCTGCTGAACCCAGGTGGCGCCACGGCCCGGGGTGTTACAGCATCGCCGGGCCAACCTCTTGGTACGGATGATACCGGTCTGGTGGTCTGGCGTCAAAAAGCCGTGGGATAGGTGAGGGCCTGAGAAAGGGAGAGAGATGGAGAGGGATATCAGGGAGTTCCTGAGGGGATTTTCAGTTGACGAACTGGTTCGTAGAGAGGTCTTTGCTCCCTGGGGGAGATACGGGTACGTGCTGCAAGGGAGGCATGTTGCCTCCCTCATACGGTTAATGCGAGAGCAGGGCGTTACCAAGCTAACCTATGCTGAGACTAACTGGTATCTGAGTGCCGACGGGACTTTCAACAATCCCAGTTCCCGAGAATTCAAGAGCGGCCTTGTCGAGAGGCTGGAGCGTTCCGGCAACGTTTTCTGGGGGCAGAACGTGCACATTAACCCCCACTACAACCGGAATCCCGGTGTGGTCCGCTCCTGATGGAGTTGTGCGAAGAGCATATGCTGCACGGGGACAGGAAGGACGGGCCTCTTTATTCATCTCTGCCCTCGGTGGAAGGAGGAACGGGTAAGGGCAGATGGTTGGCAGGCTTCACATCAGCCTCCTCCATGTGGCTGGCCAGCAGGGTGAAGAGGCGGCGGAGCCGGTCTTCGGCGTCCGGCGCAGGAGTCCATTGAATGCCTCCTATTCTCGGTTCCGGCCCAACGATCCGCGAACTCTTCGAGTCTTCCTGTTTCCCCGTGTTTGCCAAAGCGTTGCTCCAGTGACTACAGGCAGAAGAAATCGACCCTGACATTCAGTGTGGACGACCGGGACCTTCAGGGGCACCGCCTGTGGGGTGGTTCACGCGTGAACCTGTTCACAAGTCACTAGCTTGGAGGGCGCGGGCTGGCAGACATGCCGAATGGGAAGTACGGTAAAGCTCCTGTGCGAGATGAACCGATGCACGGACTATCTTGTTCGGGTCACATCGGCGGTCCAAGCCCAGTTAGCGAGGGAAGTTGACGCACTTGAAGTACGTCGCTCTGCCACGGTCTCCCTGCCCGGGTATGCCGGGTCAGTGGAAAGCCGCGGGGTGTCTACAGAACGCCCGTCAGAACACTGCTCGCGTTACATCAAGGAGGCACAACGATGGAAAACCCTTCGGTAGGTTCAGAGAACCTGGAGCTACGATTACGTCGAGCCAAGAGCTGGCTTGCAAGAGCGAAAACCGAATCCGACGATCCCGACGCCGCCTTCATCTTCTATTGGATTGCTTTCAACGCCGCTTACGGTAGGGGTGGACGTGGGGCCAGCGATATGAAGGAGCGGCACCTATTCGATGACTACTTCGACACCATTCTCTCTATCGATAAAGGGAATGTGATTCGCGACATCATTATTGAGAAATTCAATGGCCCAGTAAGGATGCTGTTGGAAAATCAGTGGGTCTATTGGCGTTTCTGGTTAAGTGTTTTCGGCATGGGCTCCGATTACTGGAAATCCACATTTGAGGTGGACCGAGACAATGGACTAAGGGCCATTGCGAAAGGCAATACCAGAGAAGTGTTGAACATCATCTTCGACCGGCTGTACGTTGCCCGCAACCAGATCATGCATGGAGGGGCTGCATGGAAGATAGGCAGGAACCGGGAGCAGGTCCGGGACGGCACCAGAATCCTGGCGGTCCTGGTGCCGATCTTCGTGGACCTCATGGAAGCCAATCCGCAGGTCGATTGGGGCCCGCCGGACTATCGATTCCCGGGACCGACGGGGAGCATTCTTTGAATCCGATGTCCACAATCACAGCGATGCTCGGGTCGTCGGGTCCGTTCCCTCGGCCCGCGTGATTCTTGAGGCTCCTGAAGCTACCCGAACTGGCGGTCCCTGCCCAGAGGAAACAGATGGCCTAAGCCCAAGTCATGTGCGATATCCAGCACGCCAAGAAGGTGCTGAGAGTCGGGACGCGCCCCAGCCCTCCATCTCCTGATAGTGAGGGGGCTTGTCCCGAGCCGGCGGGCAAGCTCGCTCCATGACAGCCCGGAAGACTCCTTCAGGCGCTCCAGCGTGCGGGGGAAATCATCGGGGAAGCTGGGAACGGTGCGACGGTAGTGTATGCGCTGGCGGGGCATGACCTCATGGCCTCCATAGGGATGAAGAGAAATCGTCTCCCATGATGAGTTGGATTCCCCCCGGCACCTGACTGGCCAGCCGCACAATGGCCAGCATGGCCCCACCGCAGGGTTCCACGCCGTGGCGCCAGCGGAGCACCTGCTTGGGGTCCACACCCAACGCCTCGGCAAGCCCGTTCCAAGAGAGGCCGATGGCTTGGCGGAAACGGGAGAGGCGTCTCACGAAATCGTCGGGTAGGACGCCGTCCTGGTAGATCAAGGGACGCTCCATGAGGGTGAGCCTCTCGGACCCGTCCCGCACGCGAGGAGAGGAGCTACGAAGCATCATCCGGCGCCTCCATCGTGAACAGTTCATGGACGTCCCCCATCTGAAGGACGTTCAGGATCCTGTGCCTGACCCGGCCGGAGGGAGCACGCTCCCCACTAATGAGCATGGACAGGTAGGAGGGGCTGATGCCCGCTTCTTGTGCCAGCCAGGCCTGCGACTGTTCTAGGAGGGCGAGCCGGTCCCATAGGGCTTCCGGGTTGAGGCGCATTGGAGGTCGTCTGCGACGAGGCATGGTTGCGGTGCTCCTCTCAACGTGATAGTGTCCGTAGGTTAGGGTTATTGTATCCCTCACTTAATCTATTTGTCAAACGAATGTGCGTCACTATCAGATGATATGTGCTACAATGCGTTCAGATGGCAACATCGCACGTGGCAAACCCAAGGCAGGAGGTCCCGCTGATGCCGCCGGACAGGGAGAACAAGTGGAAAGACTTGGGCAACCGCATCAGGGAAGCGCGTCAGCGGGAGCGTCTCACGCAGGCGGAGGTCGCCGGTCACATCGGGGTGAACCCCCATTCCGTCTATTACTGGGAGTCGGGGGGCCTCAAGCCCAGTTCGGAACACTTGGTCGAGCTGGCGTCCCTGCTGCACGTCAGCATCGACTGGCTCTTAGGCGTCAGGGCGGTGGAGGCTGAGCTTCTCAAGGAGAGAAACGTCTCCTTCATGGACTCACTGGAGGGTCTGCCCCAAGAGGACGTGGACTCGGTCATGGACTTCATCAGGTACGTGCGTGACCGCCGCACTAGGAGCCGGTCGGAGGGATGAACCGGGCGCAGAGGAAGGCCTTGGAACTACGGCGCAAGCTGGGCCTCAGTGGCAGGGTCGATGCTGAGGCGCTGGCCAACATGATGGGGCTGGATGTGTTCCTATGGCCATTGGATCAGCACAGGGAGTTGCAGGTGGACGATGCCATATGCGTTGCCGAGAGGTTGGAGCCCGAGTGGCGGCGGTGGGTGATCGGCCATGCCGTGGGCCACAAGCTGCTCCATCCGGGCAATCACCTCTGGATACGTTCCCACACTGCGTTGGCCTACAAGTACGAGCGAGAGGCAGAGGACTGTGCGCGGGCCCTTCTCATGGATGTGGACGAGGTGATGGACGCCGGCCTCACCCAGGCCTGGGAGGTGGCGGAGCATTTCGGGATTCCTACAGAGAAGGTCCTGGTTCAGGCAAGGATGCGTATGGCATAGCACGACTTCTTCCCCTTTCAGCATCCAAGCGGACGGGGCGGAGCCGAGTAGAGCCTTTCAACGAGAGCAAAATGCCTTTGGAGTCCGTAAGGAGCAAGACCGATCCTCGCCTTACCCGGTAGTGGAGCGTACTGAGATGGCGAGACGCCTGGTGTTCAATGCCTACAACTTGGTGCGGACTGCTAACCTGACAGGGTGACCGAGTGGGCCGGCGGGCCTCCACGTAAGACCATTCTCAATCCGCCTGTAAAGGGCCAAGTCCAACTCTTTCCGCTCCCAGACCTCGTCACGAACGACTGACCATGCCGAGCCGGCTAAACTATTCTTGCGCAGCCTGTTAAGGCATCATCACAGGAATGGTCAAGGATTAGTACACTGATTAAACGTCAAACCGGTACCTGTCGTGATTCCTTGAACTATTGCTTCCATGAGTCGCGGTGGGACCGCATTTCCTATTTGTTTGTACTTGGATTGAGGAGACCCTACGGGTTCAAAACCATCCGGAAAAGTTTGCAGAGCCCCACATTCACGCCAAGAAAGTCGGCGCGGATTTTCAAGGATGGGACGTTCTGTGTGCCCCTCCAAATGTTCATAGTCGCCAGCAAAAATCCATGTCTGCTTCCAACCGTCGGCCAGGTTGGAGTCAATCATTCGCATCGTAGGAGACGCTGGATGGAGCGGGACGTGCCTCCAATTTGCTGAGATAGTGTAGCTGGGGGCGTCCCATGGACGCTTCCGGTTTCGGGACATATACCACCAAGGGAACGGTTCATCATTCCTATCATAGTATTCTTCTGGCGAACCTGGCCATAAGTCGGCAATAGCCTCACCGTGCGATTTCCACGGACGCAGGTTCTTCTCGGCTTCTCCATGAGTCTTGGAAGGAAAGCGGTAACTTAGTCCGAGGTCCCTTCTGACCCCGACTAGGAATATCCTCTTCCTATCTGCCGGCACTCCGTAATCGCGAGCATTAAGGAGACTCCAGTTGACTACGTACCCTCGCCCCGCAGACTCGAAGGCCTCAATGTGTTCACGTAGGAATGCTCCCCGTCTTAGCCACGCGATACCACCGACGTTTTCTACTACAAAGAATTTTGCGTTACACTGAATTAGACATCTCTTGAACTCTTTGAAAAGTTGGCTGCTTTGGTCGGATTCTGGGTCCCGCGGTCCTCCCATTGTAAAGCTCTGGCATGGATAACAACCGATCATCAGATCGCATTCGGGAACACTTCTCACCTGAGATATGTCGCCGCCGACTACCTGAGCGCCGGGGACCGTTAGCAGATGCTGATACTTCAGGTATGTCGCCACGGAATTCTTGCTAATGTCGTTAGCGAACACGATATCGGCGCCTGCCCTCTTGGCACCTAAATCGCTCCCTCCACACCCGCTGAATAAGGAAACTGTCGTAAGCCTATCCACTAGAAGACTCTAGCGCCTTCTGGATACGTAAAACGACCCGACTGACACTCTTAGCAACCTTGCATTCCCACACTACGATCGGCGACCAGCCCATTGAGCGTAGGTCCTTCCTGTTTTGCCTGTCACGAAGTCGATTGCGGTCAAATTTAGCGGACCAATAGTCCTGGTTTGATTTAGGAAAATTCGGACTACAGTAAGGACATCGATGCCAGAAACAGCCGTTTACAAATACCGCGACCTTCTCGTCGTGATAGGAAAAATCGGGCGAACCTGCTAGGGTTCGGTCATTCGGGACGTAGCCTGTTAGTCCTTTGGCAGCGAGAGCAACGGCCAGCCTTTGCTCCAC